>JBEVVY010000001.1:3936121-3957077 GCA_040506895.1 Sedimenticola sp. | reverse complement strand
GGATAATCACGCTGGGTGCGCTTTCTTCTTGAGGGGGATTGCTTGTCCATCAATAAGTCCTCTGGTTGTAAACTTATTTCAGGACGGGACAGGGCACAAAAAAAAGCCCTCTGTTTCCAGAGGGCCTTTTATTGGAATATTGGTCGGGGCGAGAGGATTCGAACCTCCGACCCCCACAACCCCATTGTGGTGCGCTACCAGGCTGCGCTACGCCCCGACACGAAAATTACCGATGCTTGAACCGGTACCTGGAGGCATTGCGAGGGTCGTGCAGTGCCCCAGGAGAGCGCGCATATTAGGCACTCTGCCTACCGATGTCAATCTGTGATTTGCTCAGTGCTTGAGAATCTGAAGTACTTCTTCAAGTTCGTTCACCAGCTCGTTGATAACCTGCTGGTTAACCGGGGACTCTTCCTTGCCACCTTCACCTGAGAGCTGTTGACGTGCGCCACCGATGGTGAAGCCCTGCTCATAGAGCAGGCTGCGGATCGCGCGGATCATCTCCACGTCGTGACGCTGGTAGTAGCGGCGATTGCCGCGACGTTTGACCGGCTTGAGCTGGGGGAACTCCTGCTCCCAGTAGCGCAGCACGTGGGGCTTCACGCCACACAGCTCGCTCACTTCGCCGATGGTGAAGTATCTTTTGCCGGGAATCGGCGGTAGATCTATGGTACTACTGCTCGCTTCCAGCATAAGCTTCCACCCTTGCCTTCAGTTTCTGCCCAGGACGAAAAGTGACTACGCGTCGTGCGGTAATCGGGATCTCTTCACCCGTTTTCGGGTTACGACCGGGGCGCTCTTTTTTCTCGCGCAGATCGAAATTACCGAATCCAGACAACTTGACCTGGGCCCCATCCTCCAGGCCGGCACGGATCTTTTCAAAAAACATCTCGACCATCTCTTTGGCCTCACGCTTGTTGAGGCCGAGTTCGTCGAAAAGCCTTTCGGCCATTTCTGCCTTGGTCAAAGCCATCGTTAATCTCTCAGTTGCGCATTTAGTTCATCGGAGAGCGCCTTGAGCACGAGCTCCATGACGCCGTCCACTTCATCATCCGTAAGAGTGTACGAACTTTCCTGTAAAATCAAGCCCAAAGCGAGACTTTTTCGCCCTGAATCTACCTTTTCCCCAGTATAGACGTCAAAAATCAATATGTCTTTAAGGGTTTTCGGTGCAGCGCGCCTTACGCACGCTTCAACAGAATTAAATTCTACATCCTGATCCACCACCACTGCAATATCCCTGCGGATGGAAGGGAACTTGGAGAGGGGCTCGTATGCAGGCAGGGAGCCCTCGAGCTTGTCATCCAGACGGATCTCGAACAGGTAGGTGTTGCCGGCAAGTCCCAGCTTGCGCTCGATTTCGGGGTGCAGCATGCCGATCCAGCCGACAATCTCACCCTCGCGCAGCACCGTGGCGCTCTGGCCGGGATGTAGTGACGGGTGCTCCGCGGCGGCAAAACTGAACGCCTCGGGAGATCCTGTCAGGTCGAGAATCCCCTCCAGGTCCGCCTTGAGGTCGTAGAAGTCCACCTGGCGTCCATGTCCACTCCACTGCTCATCCACTGCCGGGCCGGTGACCAGGGCGGCGAGCATGGGATCCTGGGTGATCTGCTCCCCCTCCTGGACGAAACGCAGACCCGACTCGAACACCCGCACCCTGCCCTGCTGGCGTGACTGGTTGTAGACCGCGGTCTGCAGCAGTCCGGGCCAGAGGCTGGTGCGCATGATCGACATATCTGCGGAGATGGGGTTGGACAGCTCGACGGTGCCGTGACCGGGATCCAGCAGGTCGTGCATCTCTGGGCTGATGAAACTGTAGGTGATCGCCTCCTGGTAGTCCCGGTCCACCAGCACCTCCTTGGCGCGATGGAGATTGAAGGCGACTTCAGGCTCCCCTTCCATCACGGTGGCCGCCGCGGTGCGTTTCAGGGGGATCTCGGTGTAGCCATAGATGCGACCAACCTCTTCGATCAGGTCCTCTTCGATACTGATATCGAAACGGCAGCTCGGGGCAGTCACCTTCCAGCCGCTCTCGGCGGATTCCACGCTCATCTCCAGGCGTGTGAGGATGTCGACGATGGTCTCGTCATCGATCTTCACGCCAAGGACTTTCGCCACCCGCTCGCGACGCAGCAGAATCTCCGGACGCTGCTCGATGTGGCTCTCCGACGCCTCTTCAACGATGGGTCCCGCCTCGCCACCGGCGATATCCAGCAGTAACTGCGTCGCACGCTCCAGGGCACTGATCTGCAGTTGGGGATCCACACCACGCTCGAAGCGGTGTGAGGAGTCGGTGTGCAGGCCGTAGCTGCGGGATTTTCCGATAATGGCCGTGGGAGTGAAGAAGGCACTCTCGAACAGGATATCGACGGTATCGTCAGCCACCCCGGAGTGCTCGCCACCCATGATGCCTGCCATGGCCACCGGCTTGCTGGCATCCGCGATCACCAGGGTGTCGTCACGCAGTTCGATCTCGGATCCATCGAGCAGGGTCAGTTTCTCGCCCTGGCCGGCCATGCGTACCCGGATCTCTCCATCCAGTTCACGCAGGTCGAAGCCGTGCATCGGCTGACCCAGCTCCAGCATCACGTAGTTGGTGATATCCACCACCGGGTGGATGGGGCGCAGGTCACTGCGACGCAGGCGCTCCTGCATCCAGAGGGGAGTCTGGGCCTTGGGATCAACATTGCGCACGATACGACAGGTGTAGCGCGGACAGGCCTCGGGAGCCTCCAGTTTGACCGGGAAGGTCTGGTCATGAACAGCTGCAATCGTGTCGATCGTCGGCGGGGTCACCGGGCTGCGGTTGATCACGCCCACCTCGCGGGCGATGCCGGACATGCCGAGGCAGTCGCCACGATCGGGGGTCAGGTCCACCTCGATGGTCTGATCGTTGAGTGAGAGGTAATCACGGATGTCGGTGCCCACCGGCGCATCGGCTGGCAACTCCAGGATACCTTCTGAAGATTCGGCCATGCCGAGCTCCGCCTCGGAACAGATCATGCCCCGTGACTCCACGCCCCGCAGCTTGGCCTTCTTGATCTTGAACCCTCCGGGCAGCTTGGCACCAACGATGGCGACCGGTACCTTCTGGCCGGCCGCCACGTTGGGTGCGCCACAGACGATCTGCAGGGTCTCCTCCTGGCCGGCGTTGACACTGCAGAGGCTCAGCTTGTCGGCATCGGGATGCTGTTCGCGGGTCAGCACCTCGCCCACGAAGACACCCTCGAATTCGGCGGCGGCGGAGCCGACCGAGTCGACCTCGAGGCCGGCCATGCTGAGCTGGTCCGCCAGCTCCTCGGTGGTGATTTCCGGGTTTACCCATTCACGCAACCAGGCTTCACTGAATTTCATTGTTTGTTTCCGCTCAAGCTTATGTTTTCTTCCGCTTAACGTTTATTTTCAATTAGTTACAAGCGAAAGCTAAAGTATATATCCGAACCGCTCCGAGATTACGCGAACTGCTTCAGGAATCTCAGGTCGTTCTCAAAAAAGAGTCGTAAGTCATTGACTCCATAGCGCAACATGGTCAGTCGCTCGACCCCCATACCGAAGGCATAACCGGTGTACTTCTCACTGTCGATACCGACGTGACGGAACACCTCGGGGTGGATCATTCCGCAGCCCAGCACCTCCAGCCAGCCGGTGTGACTGCAGACGCGGCAACCTTCGCCACCACACATCACGCACTCGATATCGGCCTCGGCCGAAGGCTCGGTGAAGGGGAAGTAGGAGGGACGGAAACGTACCTTGAGATCCCGCTCGAAGAAGTTCTGCAGGAAGTCGTAGAGCACCCCTTTCAGGTCGGCGAAGGAGACATCCTCGTCCACCAGGAAACCCTCCACCTGGTGGAACATCGGGGTGTGGGTCAGGTCCGAGTCGCAGCGGTAGACCCGCCCGGGGGCGATGATCTTCAGGGGCGGCTCGGCGTCCTTCATCACCCGCACCTGCACCGGCGAGGTGTGGGTGCGAAGCAGCAGGTGCTCGTCGAAGTAGAAGGTGTCGTGCATGGCACGGGCCGGATGGTGGGCCGGAATATTCAACGCCTCGAAGTTGTGGAAGTCGTCCTCGATCTCGGGACCCTCCTCCACCTTGAAGCCGGAGTTGGCGAACAGCCGCTCGATACGCTCCATGGTGCGGGTCACCGGGTGCAGACCGCCATGACCACGACCGCGACCCGGCAGGGTCACATCGATGCGTTCGGAGGCGAGACGCGCTCTGAGTGCCTCCTGCTCCAGTTCGACCTTGCGTCGCTCGATCTGCTCCTGCAACGCCTGCTTGGCCTTGTTGATCGCCTGGCCGGCCGCGGGACGCTCCTCTTTCGGCAGCTTGCCCAGCTGTTTCAGCTGGGCGGTCAGTTCACCGCTCTTGCCGAGAAAGCGCACGCGCACCTCGTCAAGGGCCGGCAGCCCGTCGGCACTGTCGATCAGTCCTGCCGCTTCCTGAACCAGTTTTTCGATTTCGAGGTTGGATTCACCATCCATCAGTTCGATCCTCTATGGGTCAACCGACCCTGTTGAACAAAAAAGGGGAAAGACCGTAAGGCCTTCCCCCTTATCGATGTCATATTGTGTCCGCCGCACCCTGCGCGGGCGACGGTATGACAAGCTCTTAGCTGGAGAGACTGGCCTTGGCCTGTTCTGCCAGGGCGGTAAACGCCGGCTTGTCAAAGATGGCCAGGTCGGCCAGCATCTTGCGATCGATCTCGATGTTCGCCTTCTTCAGACCGTTGATCATACGGCTGTAGGAGAGACCGTTGGCACGCGCACCGGCGTTGATACGGGCAATCCACAGTGCACGAAACTGGCGCTTCTTCTGGCGACGGTCACGGTAGGCGTACTGGCCTGCCTTGATCACAGCCTGCTTGGCTACACGATAGATCTTGCGACGGGCACCGTAGTAACCCTTCGCCTGCTTCAGCACTTTTTTATGACGGGCGTGTGCTGTTACACCACGTTTTACTCGAGGCATCTCTCAGTCTCCGGTTAGGCGTAGGGGATCATACGACGGGCTGAAGCCACGTCGGAACCGCTCAGCTGTGAAGGGCAACGCAGCTGACGCTTACGCTTGGTGCTCTTTTTCGTCAGGATGTGACGACGGTGAGACTGTCCGCGCTTGAAGCCGGAAGCGGTCTTTTTGAACCGCTTGGCAGCGCCTCGATTAGTTTTGATCTTTGGCATGTCAATTAACTCGCATTCTAAAGGTTGATTACTTTTTGGGACGTAGCACCATGACCATCTGGCGACCTTCCATCGCCGGCTTCTGCTCGACCTCACCCAGTTCGGCAAGATCCCGCTCCACCCGCTCAAGCATCTCCAGACCCAACTCCCTGTGGGCGTGCTCACGACCGCGGAAACGCATGGTCACCTTGGTCTTGTCCCCATCTTTAAGGAAACGTACCAGGTTGCGCAGTTTTACCTGGTAATCCCCTTCTCCCGTCCCTGGACGGAATTTCACTTCTTTAATATGAACCTGTTTCTGCTTCTTTTTCGCCGCAGACTTCTGCTTCTTCTGCTCGAAAACGAATTTGCCAAAATCCATCACACGGCAGACGGGAGGTTCAGCGTTGGGTACGATCTCTACCAGATCCAGCCCGGCCTCTTCTGCATTATCCATCGCTTCATTGATGGATACGATTCCCACCTGTTCTCCGTCAGCCCCGATCAAACGCACCTCGGGGGCGGTGATTTCACCGTTCAGACGATTCTTTTTTGGCGCAGCGATAACAGTTTCTCCTTAAAGAAGCAGAGCCTGCCAAACGCGAAAGCACCGGCCACACCGGTGCTTTCTCAGAGGCAAGCTCCTAATTCGAGCGACGCGCGACCTCTTCCCCCATCCGCTGAGCGAACTCTTCCAGGCTGATACTGCCCAGATCTTCGCCGGTTCGGGTTCTGACGGCCACCGTCCCGTTTTCCATCTCGCGATCGCCTACCACAAGCTGGTAAGGCACTCTCGCCAGAGTGTGCTCGCGAATTTTAAAGCCGATTTTCTCGTTTCTCAAGTCCATTTCGGCCCTAAATCCCTGTTTATTTAAGGTTTCGACCACTTTTTTCACATAATCGGCCTGCCGATCGGTGATATTCATGGCCACAACCTGTACCGGGGCCAGCCAGAGCGGCAGCGCACCGGCGTACTCCTCGATCAGAATTCCGATGAATCGCTCGAGGGATCCGAGGATCGCCCGGTGCAGCATAACAGGAACCTGCTTACTATTATCATCGGCGATATAGCTGGCATCCAGGCGCCCCGGCATGGAGAAATCGACCTGGATGGTACCGCATTGCCAGATGCGTCCCAGGCAGTCGCAGAGGGAGAAATCGATCTTGGGGCCGTAGAAGGCACCCTCCCCCGGCTGGATGGTCCAGTCCAGGTCCTTGGCGTTGAGGGCATCCTCCAACGCCTTCTCGGCCTTGTCCCACACCTCGTCGGAGCCGACCCGCTTCTCGGGACGGGTGGAGAGCGCAACACGGACATCGGTAAAGCCGAAGTCCCTGTACATCTCGAACAGCAGATCCACGAAGCCGGCAACCTCTTCCTGGATCTGGTCCTCGGTACAGAAGATGTGGGCATCGTCCTGAACGAAGTTGCGCACGCGCATCAGGCCATGCAGGGTGCCGGAGGCCTCGTTGCGGTGGCACGAGCCGAACTCGGAGAGCCGCAGCGGCAGGTCACGGTAACTCTTCAGGCCCTGGTTGAACACCTGCACGTGACAGGGGCAGTTCATCGGCTTGATGGCGAAATCCCGATCTTCCGACTGGGTGGTGAACATATCGGCCCGGTACTTGTCCCAGTGGCCGGACTTCTCCCACAGGCTGCGGTCAACGATCTGGGGGGTGCGGATCTCCTGGTAACCGGCGGCGGTGATCTTGTCACGCACGTACTGCTCCAGGGTGCGGTAGATGGTCCAGCCCTTGGGGTGCCAGAAGACCATGCCGGGTGCCTCTTCCTGGGTGTGGAACAGGTCCTGTACCTTGGCGATCTTGCGGTGATCGCGCTTCTCCGCCTCTTCCAGGCGCTTGAGATAGGCCTTGAGCTCTTTCTTGTCCTTCCAGGCGGTACCGTAGACCCGCTGCAGCATCTCGTTGTCCGAGTTGCCGCGCCAGTAGGCACCGGCCACCTTCATCAGCTTGAAAGCCTTGAGTTTGCCGGTACCGGGCACATGGGGGCCGCGGCAGAGGTCGAGGAAATCACCCTGGCGGTAGACGGAGATGGTCTCGTCAGCCGGCAGGTCGTTGATGATCTCGGCCTTGTAGTCTTCACCTATACCCTTGAAGTAATCCACCGCCTGGTCGCGCTCCCACACCTCGCGGGAGACCTGGAGGTCCGACTTGGCCAGTTCAGCCATCTTCTGCTCCATCGCCTTGAGATCCTCCGGTGTGAAGGGGCGTTCGTAGGAGAAGTCGTAATAGAAACCGTCATCAACGGTGGGACCGATGGTCACCTGGGCGTCGGGAAACAGCTGTTTCACGGCCTGGGCCAGAAGATGTGCGGTGGAGTGGCGGATGATCTCCAGGCCCTCCTCGTCACGATCGGTGACAATGGCCAGTTGCGCATCGTCTTCGATGACATGAGAGGTATCCACCAGCTTGCCGTCCACGCGACCCGCCAGTGAGGCCTTGGCCAGACCGGGACCGATGGATGCGGCGACATCGTGTACGCTTACAGGGTTGTCGAAGCTCCGCTCGGAGCCGTCAGGAAGGGTAATTACAGGCATTTGGGCCTCGTGCTCTCAGTGGTGGTCCATACGAGAGACCACATGAATAAAAAACCGGGCTCATTGAGCCCGGCCATAATCTCGTTTGAAGTTGCAATTTTAACTTTCCCTCCCGGCCCCGGTCAATTATTCACAATTGAAATATCTGCCCCGCCTATACGGTCTTCAAGAGCAGAACGACACCCTGATATATTGAATCCCGGGAGAACGAGGGGCCAGCCCCGCAAAGAGATCATCATGAACAGATTCCACCGTATCATCCTCTGGCTGACACTGACCTCGGTCACCACCACCGGTTTCGCATTCGACCAGGGCCATGAGGCCTGGGACAGGCTGCTGAAATCCCATGTGCACTGGAATGCGGAAGGTACCGCCTCGATGGTGGATTACCAGGGTATGCAGAGAGAGCGGAAACAGCTGAATGGCTACCTGGAGAGTCTCTCCACGGTAACCCGGGACGAATACGACCAGTGGAGCAAGCAACAGCAGCTGGCATTCCTGATCAACGCCTACAACGCCTTCACCGTCGAACTGATACTCACCCGCTACCCGGATATCGCCTCCATCAAGGATCTCGGCTCCCTTTTCAGCAGCCCCTGGAAGAAGCGCTTCTTCTCCCTGCTGGGCCAGAAGCGCCACCTGGATAACATCGAACACGACATGATTCGAAAGCCTGGGGTATTCGACGACCCCCGCATACATGTCGCCGTGGTCTGCGCCTCCATCGGCTGCCCCGCCCTGCGCAACGAGGCATTCACCTCTGAGAGACTGGATCACCAGTTGGACAACAACCTCAATCGCTTCCTTTCGGACAGGAGCCGCAACCGATACAACCCGTCCACCGGAGAACTGGAGGTTTCGAGGATCTTCGACTGGTACCGGGAGGATTTCGAGAAGGGCCACAGGGGCATCAGCTCTTTGAAGGATCTTTTCGCATCCAATGCTGACCTGCTGACCGATGACCCCACGGCCATGGAGAGGATCCGTAACAAGAAGGTCGATATCGATTATCTCGACTACGACTGGCGACTCAACGCCCTGCATCAGTAGCAGGTTATTAAACCGGGCCAGGCAGGTATTCCAACGCCCTGAAGCAGGTGTCTTGACCCGCTGCATCCCTCACATAAAGTGCACTATCGAACTGCCGTTGCCTGAAGTTTAGAGAGAGGTAACAGGGCTGAAAAAAGAAAACCCAGCCGGGAGGCTGGGTTTTGCATTTGGTAGGCGCGATTGGAGTTGAACCAACGACCCCCACCATGTCAAGGTGGTGCTCTAACCAACTGAGCTACGCGCCTGTAAAGGAGGCGCAATAATACCCACAACCCCGCCGGGGCGCAAGGGGCTCAAACCGCATATCTCTCCTTCGCCTCGCGCGCTGCCCTCGCCTCCTCGGAATTATAGGCCTGGCCGGACCAGAGCATTTCGTAGGCCAGCTCTTCGTTGCCGTTTTCGCACAGCTCCAGCACCTCCCTGAAGAGGGGCTGAAAGGTCTCACTGCGGTGGGAGCGTTCGTGGTCCTCGAACGAGCGCCAGAAGGTGACGATCAGCGCCTCCTTTCCCTTCAAGGGACTCTCCACTGCCTGGCCGACGGTACTGCCCTCGTTGGAGATATCTCCACTGTTGAGCGCCACGAAACCACCCACAAAGCCGGTCTCGGAGTGGTAGGTCTTCACGTTCTCGCACAGCACGGCAACCCGCTCCTGCAGATCATCGACGCTGTAGCCATCCTTGATAATGACACGATTGACGGTAACGACACCGTCGTAGGAAAAGCCGGGAATCAGACTGGACATGACTACCTCCTGGTATTCACCAAGTTTGAATATTACTAATTTCTGACCATTTTACTTGGTTATTGTGCCTGCCAGGGGATATTTCAAGTCCAGCAACGAATAAAAGGAGCAAAATCCCGCGATTTTCGTTACCAGCATATACAATTGAAGGTGAGGATCCGGATAGATAAGGAAGGCGCCAATGATCCGCCGCCACAGCCGCACAATCATCATGCTGCTGGTGCTGGCCGCTGCCGCAGCCGGCATCTGGTACGTCAATCGCCCGAAACCCATCGAGCTGACCGTCGAGGCCGCTGAACCGGGCCTGGTGGAGGAGACAGTCTCCAACACCCGGGCCGGCACGGTAAAGGCCTGCCGCCGGGCCAAGCTCTCCCCCGGCATCGGGGGGCAGATCGCGGTGCTGGAGATCAGGGAGGGCGACAGGGTCAGGTCGGGCACCCTGCTGCTATCGCTCTGGAACAAGGACCTGATGGCGGAGATCGCCCTCAACCAGGCCGAGGCCGCAGCCGCCAAGGCGAGCGCCCGCAGCGCCTGCCTGCAGGCCCAGGTGGCACGACGTGAAGCGGACCGGGTCGGCCGGTTGCGCAAGAGCGGCGCCGTCTCCGAGGACCGGGTGGACAAGGCCGAGACCGAGGCCCAGGCGATGCAGGCGAGCTGCGAATCGGCCAACGCCACCGCCCGGGTCGCCACTGCGCGGGTGGAGGTGATCCGTTCACAGCTGGAGCGCACCCAGCTGATTGCACCGTTCGACGGCATCGTGGCCGAGATAAACGGCGAGCTCAACGAGTATGTCACTCCCTCCCCTCCCGGAATCGCCACACCGCCTGCAGTGGACCTGATCGACAACACCTGCTTCTACGTGGCCGCCCCCATCGACGAGGTGGATGCGCCGAAGATCGCGGTGGAGCAGACCGCCCGGGTGAGTCTTGATGCCTTCGGCGAGCGGCGCTTTCCCGGCACCGTGCGACGCATCGCCCCCTATGTGCTCGACCTGGAGAAACAGGCGCGCACCGTCGATATCGAGGTGGAGTTCACCCACCCGGAGGACATCAAGGAGCTGCTGGCCGGTTACTCCGCCGACGTGGAGATCATCCTCGACCTGCGTAAAGAGGCCCTGCGCATCCCCACCGAGGCAGTACTGGATGATGAACAGGTCTATCTCCTTCTGGAAGACGAAGGCGTGCTTGAGAAACGCAAGATCAAGACCGGCATGTCCAACTGGGACCACACCGAGGTGCTGGAGGGGCTCGAGACGGGAGACCTGGTGGTCACCTCGGTAGACCGGGACGGAGTCGAGGATGGCGCCCTGGCGGTCCGGGAGAAAGAAGGCAAACAATGATCCGGCTCGAAGGCATAAACCGGCAGTTCCAGGTGGGGAGTGAGACGGTCCACGCCCTGCGGCAGGTCGACATGGAGGCCGGCCCCGGCGCCTATATCTCGATCATGGGACCGTCGGGCTCGGGCAAGTCGACACTGCTGCATATCCTCGGGCTGCTCGACCGGCCCGACAGCGGCAGCTACCTGTTGGAAGAGACCGATACCACCAGCCTGAGCGAGGCCGAACGCGCCATCGCCCGGCGGGAGCGCATCGGTTTCGTGTTCCAGGCCTTTCACCTCGTGCCGCGGCTCACCGCCGCGCAGAACGTGGAGTTGCCCATGACCCTGGCGGGCATCGAACCGGAGCAGCGCAGGGAGCGTGTCGACGAAGCGCTTGGGCGGCTGGGCCTGGGCGACCGTGCCGACCATCGCCCCGACCAGCTCTCCGGTGGCCAGCGCCAACGGGTGGCCATCGCCCGCGCAACCATCATGCGCCCGGCGATCCTGCTGGCGGACGAACCCACCGGCAACCTGGACAAGGCCTCCAGCGAAGATGTGATCACGACACTGGAGTCCCTCAACCAGACCGGCATCACCCTGCTGGTGGTGACCCACGACCCGGAGATCGGCGGGCGGGCAGCGCGGCGCATCCGCATGGACGACGGCGCCATCGTGGAGGAGAGGACCGACTGATATACACAGGACGATGAACGATGCTGGCGGAAGATATCCTCAGATTCGGCAGTCACGCCCTCAGGGGTGCACGGACACGCACCTGGCTGATGCTGCTGGCCATGGCCATCGGCATCGGTTCGGTGGTGGTGCTGACCGCCCTGGGTGAAGGGGCGAGACGCTACGTCAGCAACGAATTCTCCAACCTCGGCACCAACCTGATCGTGGTGCTGCCGGGTCGTACCGAGACCACCGGCGGTGCGCCCCCCATCATCGGCGGCACCCCGGAGGAGCTGACCCTGAGCGATGCCCTGGCACTGCTTCGAAGCAGCAGCATCAGAAAGATCGCCCCCGTGGTCATCGGCTCTGCCCCCGCCTCTCACCAACAGCTGGAGCGGGAGGTGATGGTGGCGGGCTCCACCCATGAGCTGCTGGAGGTGCGCAACATGGAGATGGCCATGGGTGAGTTCCTGCCCCCGGGCGACCCCACCCGCGGTGGAGCGGTTACGGTGATCGGTCTCAAGCTCAAGCAGGAGCTGTTCAGCAACAGGAAGGCCCTCGGCAAGTGGATCCGTATCCATGACAGCCGCTTTCGCGTCATTGGCGTACTGCAGCCCATGGGGGAGTCCCTCGGCATGGATGTGGGCGACCTGGCCATCATCCCCGTTTCCCGGGCCATGAGCCTGTTCAACACCGAATCCCTGTTCCGCATCCTGGTGCAGGCCAGCGGACGCGACGCGATCCCCAAGGCGCAGCAGGCGATCAGGGATATCCTGCGCGAACGTCACAACGGCGAGGAGGATGTCACCGTCATCACCCAGGACGCCCTGCTCTCCACCTTCGACGAGATCTTCCAGGCACTCACGGCGACAGTGGCCGGCATTGCCGCCATCAGTCTCGGCGTCGCCGGCATTCTGATCATGAACGTGATGCTGGTGGCCGTATCCCAACGCACGGCAGAGATCGGCCTGCTGAAGGCCCTCGGCAGCTCGCAGCGGCAGATACTGCAGCTGTTCCTGGTGGAGGCTGCCCTGCTCTCCACCCTCGGTGCCCTGATCGGCATGGCCATCGCCTATGGCGGGGTCTGGGCGCTTACCCAGGTGTTCCCTGACTTCCCCCTCGGAGTACCCCTCTGGTCGCTTGTGGCAGCCCTGCTGGTGGCGCTGGGCACCGGGCTTCTGTTTGGGGTGATGCCTGCCAGGCGTGCTGCACGGCTCGACCCGGTCCAGGCGCTATCGGGACGCTGATATGTTTGCAGACGACTTCATCAAACTGGCTCTCGGATCGGTGATCGCCCACCGCATGCGCAGCTTCCTTACCGCACTGGGTATCGCCGTGGGCATCGCTGCGGTGGTACTGCTCACCTCCATCGGCGAGGGGGTGCACAAGTTCGTGCTCGGCGAGTTCACCCAGTTCGGCACCCACCTGATCGCCATCACGCCCGGCAAGGCGAGCACCTTCGGTATCTCCGGTGCGGTGATCAACAACGTGCGCCCCCTGAGCCTGGAGGATGCCGAGGCCCTGGGACGGCTGCCCCGCATCAGGGCCGTCGTGCCCATGGTCCAGGGCAACGCCTCTGTCGAGTTCGGCAAGCGCACCCGTCGCACCATGATCTTCGGCACCGGTTCCGAAGTGCCCAGCGTCTGGAGCATGAAGCCCACCCTGGGCCGCTTTCTGCCCAGGGACGACAGCAGCCATGCCCGCCCCTTCGCGGTGCTCGGCAGCAAGGTGCGCAAGGAACTGCTGGGAGAGGTCAATCCCCTGGGCCAGCGGGTACGCATCGGCGGCGAGAGCTACCGGGTGATCGGTGTCATGGAGTCCAAGGGCACCCTGCTCGGTTTCGACCTGGACGATGCCGTCTACATCCCCACCCAGAAGGCGATGGCGATGTTCGACCAGGAGAGCCTGATGGAGGTGGACCTGCTCTACACCCCCGGCAGCGACAGCGAAGTGCTGGCGGAGAACATCAAAAGGCTCCTCAAGCAGCGCCACGGCAGCGAGGACTTCACCATCATCACCCAGGACCAGATGCTCGAGACCCTGGGTGACGTGCTCAACATCCTGACCCTGGCGGTGGGCGCCCTGGGGGGCATCTCACTGCTGGTGGGTGGTGTCGGCATTCTCACCATCATGACCATCGCGGTGACCGAACGCACCGCCGAGATAGGATTGCTGCGGGCACTGGGCGCGGGCAGACGGCAGATCCTCTGGCTGTTCATCGGCGAGGCGGTGGTGCTTGCGGCCCTGGGCGGACTGGCGGGGCTCACCATCGGCGCCGGCGGCGCCTGGCTGCTGGGTATCGCGGTGCCGGCACTGCCAACCCACACCCCCTGGAACTATGTGCTGCTGGCAGAGGGGGTATCGATCGTTATCGGACTGGCCGCCGGCGTGGCACCGGCCTGGCGTGCCGCACAGCTCGATCCTATCGAGGCGCTGCGTTCGGAATAAACACAATCACCGTCCTCTCTTTTCACATGCCAGGCAGCTGCAATTACTTTGCAGCAGTTGACTTCCCATAGTCTTGACGCTACAAACCACAGGCTTTGGCAATGCGCCCACCCTACACCCGGAGCAATTAGTGTCCAGTCATCTGAAAATCTGGTCTCCCCTCGCCTTTTTCCTCTGCAATATCGCGGCGGTGGCACTCTATGGCTCCTGGTTGTACGAACCGACCCGCGAACTCTGGGACCTGCTGGACAACCAGGTCTTCTACGCACTCAACGGGTCACTGGAGTGGGGAGAGACCTGGCAGCGATTCTGGGCGTCCGCCAACCACAGGAACACCGACATCGTGATCGGCATCGCCATGATCCTCTTCTTCATGCATTTCGCTTTGACCGGAGGACACAGGCTGATTCTCGAGCGGGTGGTGCTGTTCTTTTTCATGTCGGCCATGATCCTGGCCACCCAGGAGGGGCTGATCGACCTCTACATGGCGGTGATCGGTGTCACCCGTGAAAGCCCTTCCCTGGTACTCGAGCCGGTCTACCGGCTGAGCCTGCTGGTGCCCGACATCAAGGCCAAGGACGCCTCCGGCAGCTGCTTTCCGGGCGACCACGGCACGGTGGTCTTTATCTGGCTCGCCTTCGTCTGGGTGTTCGCCGGCTGGAAGCACCGCATCGCTGCCCTGGTGATGACCATTCTGATCCTGCTGCCACGGCTTGTTTCCGGCGGCCACTGGATCACCGACAACCTGGTGGGCTCTGGCACCCTGGTACTGCTGATGATGGGCTGGCTGGTCTTCTCACCGGCAGGTTTCGCCATACGCTGGCTGGGTGAGAAGATCCTTGGCTTCATCCTGCCAAAGCGCTGGCAGCGGGTACCCAAGTTCTAGTGGTGCATTAGGCGACCATCCCCTTGCCCTGAAGGGCCTTGATCTGGTCGCGCACCCTGGCCGCCTCCTCGAACTCCAGGTCCCGGGCGTGCTGGTACATCTTCTTCTCCAGGTCGTTAATGCGCTTCGCCATCTGCTGGGGCGTGAGGGCGGCGTACTCCGCCTCCTCCTCGGCCACCTTGGCGTACTGTTTCGCCTGCATCGGGGCGCCGGCATGGGCACCCTCCATGATATCGGCGATCGCCTTGCGGATGGTCTGGGGGGTGATACCGTGCTCCTCGTTATAGGCGACCTGCTTGGCCCGCCGGCGCTCGGTCTCGTCGATGGCACGCCGCATGGAGCCGCTTATCTTGTCGGCGTAGAGAATCGCCTTGCCGTTGGCATTTCGCGCGGCCCGGCCGATGGTCTGGATCAGGGAGCCCTCTGAGCGCAGGAACCCCTCCTTGTCCGCATCCAGGATCGCCACCAGGGAGACTTCGGGCATGTCCAGCCCCTCGCGAAGCAGGTTGATCCCCACCAGTACATCGAACTCCCCCAGCCGCAGGTCGCGGATGATCTCCACCCGCTCCACGGTATCGATATCCGAGTGGAGATACCGCACCCGGATCCCGTGCTCGGTAAGGTAGTCGGTGAGATCCTCCGCCATGCGCTTGGTCAGTGTGGTGACCAGCACCCGCTCCTCTTGCTCCAGGCGAAGGTGGATCTCGGAGAGCAGATCGTCCACCTGGCTGGTGGCAGGGCGAACCTCCACCTCGGGATCCACCAGGCCGGTGGGGCGCACCACCTGCTCGACCACCGCGCCGGAGTGCTCCAGCTCGTAATCGCGGGGCGTGGCGGAGACGTAGATGGTCTGGGGGGTACGCTGCTCGAACTCCTCGAAACGCAGGGGCCTGTTGTCCAGGGCGGAGGGGAGCCGGAAACCGTACTCCACCAGGGTCTCCTTGCGGGAGCGGTCACCCCGGTACATCCCCCCCACCTGGGGGATCGAGACATGGCTCTCGTCGGCCACGAAAAGCGCGTTGTCCGGCAGGTAGTCGAGCAGCGTCGGGGGGGCCTCGCCGGCCTGGCGGCCCGACAGGTAGCGGGAGTAGTTCTCGATACCCGAGCAGTATCCCAGCTCCAGGATCATCTCCACATCGTAGCGGGTACGCTGCTCCAGCCGCTGGGCCTCCACCAGCTTTGAATTGTTCCTGAGCTGCTCCAGGCGCTCCTTCAGTTCATCCTTGATATGCTCCACCGCCTCCAGCAGGGTCTCCCGCGGGGTGACGTAGTGGGACTTGGGATAGATGGTGTAGCGCGGCACCTTGTGCAGCACCTCCCCGGTGAGCGGATCGAACAGGGAGAGCTGCTCGATCTCGTCGTCGAACATCTCCACGCGCAACGCCTCGCTGTCGGACTCCGCCGGAAAGATGTCGATCACCTCGCCGCGCACGCGGTAGGTGGCGCGGTGCAGCTCCACGTCGTTGCGGGTGTACTGCAGCTCGGCCAGCCGACGAAGGATCGTGCGCTGATCGATGATGTCGCCCCGGGAGAGGTGCAGCACCATGCTCAGGTAGGAGCGCGGATCGCCCAGGCCGTAGATGCAGGAGACGGTGGCCACGATGATGGTGTCCGGGCGCTCCAGCAGCGCCTTGGTGGCCGACAGGCGCATCTGCTCGATATGCTCATTGACCGAGGCGTCCTTGTCGATGAAGGTATCCGAGGCGGGCACATAGGCCTCGGGCTGGTAGTAGTCGTAGTAGGAGACGAAGTACTCCACCGCGTTGTGGGGGAAAAACTCCTTCATCTCGCCGTAGAGCTGGGCCGCCAGGGTCTTGTTGTGGGCCAGGATCACCGTCGGGCGCTGCACCTGCTGGATCACGTTGGCGATGGTGAAGGTCTTGCCGGAGCCGGTCACACCCAGCAGGGTCATGCCCGCCTCACCGTCATTTATCCCTTCGAGCAGGCGGCGGATCGCCTCGGGCTGGTCACCGGACGGCTCGAATTCGGAGACCAATTGAAATTCTTTTGACATTGGGGATTCTGCTGGTTCGAGAGATTGGATATTATTGCAGCTGCGTGTGATTAACACACCTGTTTCGGTTTCCGCTGATAACGGATTTTTTACCGCCAATACAACAAGACCCGAGTCCATACAGATGAGTACCAAGCTTTCCGCCCGCGTACAGGCCGTCAAACCCTCCCCCACCCTGGCCGTTACGGCCCGTGCTGCCGAGATGCGTGCAGCCGGTAAAGATGTCATCGGCCTCGGTGCCGGTGAGCCGGATTTCGACACCCCGGATCACATCAAGAACGCCGCCAAGAAGGCGATCGACGATGGTTTCACCAAGTACACTGCCGTGGACGGCACCGCCGGCCTGAAGAAAGCGATCATCGACAAGTTCAAGCGAGATAACGGCTTCGACTACGCCCCGGAGGAGATCCTCGTCTCCTGCGGCGGAAAGCAGAGCTTCTACAACCTGGCCCAGGCGATCCTGGATCCGGGCGACGAGGTGATCATCCCGGTACCCTACTGGGTCTCCTACCCGGACATGACACTGCTCGCCGGTGGCGTGCCGGTACTGGTCAACGCCGATGCCGACCAGCACTTCAAGATCACCCCTGCCCAGTTGAAGGGAGCCATCACCGAGCAGACCCGCCTGCTGGTGATCAACAGCCCATCCAACCCGACGGGCATGGCCTATACAACGGATGAACTGGCGGCCCTCGGCGAGGTGCTGATGGAGTACCCCAGGGTTGTGGTGGCCACCGACGATATGTACGAGCACATCCGCTGGAACACGGAGGAGCCCTTCGTCAATATCCTCAACGCCACCCCCGGACTGCGTGACCGCTGCCTGGTACTCAACGGTGTCTCCAAGGCCTACTCCATGACCGGATGGCGCATCGGTTATGCCGCAGGGCCCGCCGAGATCATCAAGGCGATGAAGAAGATCCAGTCCCAGAGCACCTCCAACCCCACCTCCATCTCCCAGGTTGCGGCCCAGGCGGCCCTGGAAGGTCCCCAGGAGTGTATCGGCGAGATGCTCAAGGCGTTCAAGGAGCGCCACGACTACGTGCTGGACCGCCTCAACGCCATACCCGGCGTGGAGTGCCTGCCCTCCGACGGTACCTTCTACCTGTTCCCCAAGGTGCAGGAGGCGATAGAGAAGATCAACGGCGTGAACAGTGACGTCGAGCTGTCAGAACACCTGATCGAACAGGCCGGTGTCGCGCTGGTCCCCGGTTCCGCCTTCGGACTGGGTGGTCATGTGCGTATCTCCATCGCCACCAGCATGGAGAACCTGACCAACGCCCTCGACCGCCTGGAGTCAGTTCTGGCAAGCTGAGGGGCAAACCACTCTCACAGGGGCGATGAGCAGTTGCCAGGCATCGCCCCTTTCTTTTAACATGAATTAATACTTTATTTCCTAGCCAGAGGGTGACGGAGCATGTACCCCACCCCATCTCCCAAATGCCGAAACCGGGGTCTGACCCTGGTGGAACTGGTCGTCACCCTGATGGTGGGCACGGTGCTGATCTCCATCGCCGCCTCCGCTTCACGGGAGCTGACCGGCAGGTCCCGCATGAGCAGCGCCGTCAACGAGGTCGTAAGCCATCTCCATCTTGCGAGAAGCGAGGCGGTGAAGCGTGGACAGCGGGTAATCCTCTGCCCCAGCCGGAATGGATCGGGCTGCGAACCGACCATCGAGTGGCAGGAGGGCTACATGGTATTCGTGGACAGCGACCAGGACGGTAAACGGGACGACGGGGAACCGCTGCTGCGGCTTGCGAAGAGCCAGAAACGGCAGCAAAACCGGGAGATGCCCATTCTGGTCCGCAGCTCACGCAGTGAGCGAGGCCGAAAAAAGATCACCTACTTCCCTGCAGGCATAAGCCGGGGACAGACCGCCACCTTCACCTTCTGCGACCTGCAAAAACATGCCGCCCCCATGGCGGTCATCATCTCTCCGACCGGCCGGCCCCGCCTCTCGAAAACCCGTTCCGATGGTACACCCATTATCTGCCCGGAAGCATAAAAAACTGCCTCCAGACTATTGACCCGAACGGGAGAGGTGATTAGTATACGCGCCTTCTACCAATCCCCTGTAGCTCAGTTGGTAGAGCAACGGACTGTTAATCCGTGGGTCACTGGTTCGAGCCCAGTCGGGGGAGCCAAATAAATGGCTGAAAAGCCTGGAAAAAGCCCGGTCACCATGACCGGGCTTTTTTGTTTTCACGGCGCTGACCACCCACCTGAATCCGAAGCATTCAGGAATGCCTTGCCCTGCCCCCGATATCGTTGCACACTCAAACCGATAACAACCTAACCGGGGAGAAACTTGCTGTGAAAAAAATAATTATCGGAGTTGTAGCCGTTATTGTCGTGGTGGCAGCCGCCCTGTTTTTTCTGGTCGGTTCACTGGACAGCATCGTCGAGGCAGCGATCGAAGAGGTCGGAACCAACACCACCAAGACAGAGGTACAGGTTGACGGGGTAAGTATCAATCTTGGGGATGCCCAGGGAGCGCTCAAGGGGCTTACTGTCGCGAACCCTCCTGGATTCTCCGGCAACAAGGCGATCGCGCTCGGACAGATCAAGCTCAAACTGGACGCCAAGAGCCTGACCTCCGACACCATCGTGGTGAAGGAGATCGTCATAGACAAGCCCGCCGTGAACTACGAGTTCGGCAAGGGTGACAGCGGCAGCAATTTCGATGTTATCAAGAAAAATGTCGCTTCGGCTGGAGGATCGGGCGCGTCTGAGTCCGCCGACAGCGCCGGGCCGAAACTGATCATCGAACATCTCTATATAAATGACGGCACCATTGCCGTCACCTCCGAGTTGACCAAGGATAAGCCGCTGAGCGCTTCCCTGCCGAAAATCCATCTCAAGGATATCGGTAAAAAGAGTGGCGGCGCCTCGGCGGACGAGGTGGCCCAGCAGATACTCTCCAGCCTGACCAAGGGTGTGGGCTCTGCGGTAGGCAAACTCGACCTCAGCAAGCTCAAGGATGTCGGCGCATCCCTCAAGGAGAAAACCAGCGGTTCCACCGACAAGGTCAAGGAGAGTCTGGATGGCGCTGGAGACAAACTGAAAGGACTCTTCAAATAACGTTCAGTTGCAATACAAAGGGAGCTTCGGCTCCCTTTGTTATTGTTGTCACGTGGAAAATCTGCGCCTGGGAATGCCAAAGCGGAGGTGCAACTGTTCCGACAGGCTATAATGCAATAACTGGCGAGTGCTGATTCTGTAACCTACTGACACATGGAAGAGACGAAGGAAAAGGAACTTTCCACAAATGTTCAACCTGAAGAAGATATTTCCACCTAAAAAACCATCCCGCAGCACCCGCTCTCAAGGGTGCGCCTTCCCTCCCGAACTGATCCTGGAATCAGGCAGTCATAAAGTAACAGCCAGGGATATCGACCAGAGCTTCTCCGGGTACCTTTTGGGGGTCAATTCACTGATCGACACTGACATGAATCATCTGGAACAGGAGGTGATCAAGCAGTTGGAGACGCTACTACAACAGGATCTTCAATCCTCGGAACTGTTGCCCAGGCTGCCCGGTGTTTTGCCAAGCCTGATGCAGGTGTTACGGGACGAGGAGAGTACCGCCAGAGATATTGCAGCGCTTATTGAAGAGGACCCTGTGCTGGTGGCGGAGCTTATACGCCTGGTCAACAGCCCCTACTACCGCACTCACCAGAAAATCCTCAGCCTGCGACAGGCCACGGTTTTGTTGGGCCGCGAAGGCATGAGAAAGCTGGTGGCCAGTGCAATCGTGAAACCGCTACTGAACGTGAGACAGGGTCATTTCATGAAGCTCTCCTCCCGAACCCTGTGGGAGCATTCTGAAAAAACCGCCATAGCGGCGTCACGATTCTGCAGCCAGGATGAAGAGAGTGCGTTCCATGCCTACTTGGCCGGTATACTGCAGAACATCGGCCTCACCGTCGGCCTGAAGATCATGGACAACGTGTTCGATGGAAGCGAGGCGCCCAATTCGACCCTGTTCCATGAAACCTTCACTGCAGCCTGCCGCAAGCTCTCATCCGAGATTGTAAAAACCTGGACAATGCCGGTGAGCATATACCAGGCATTCAGTGCCCCCGACACGGATGACAACAGCCTTGACCCGT
>JBEVVY010000001.1:3859432-3935921 GCA_040506895.1 Sedimenticola sp. | reverse complement strand
GCAAACTCGACCTCAGCAAGCTCAAGGATGTCGGCGCATCCCTCAAGGAGAAAACCAGCGGTTCCACCGACAAGGTCAAGGAGAGTCTGGACGGCGCCGGAGACAAGCTGAAAGGACTATTCCAATAAACATCCAGGCGGTGGCGAAAAGGGAGCTTCGGCTCCATTGCTGTCCCATAACTCCCTCTCCCCATCTGGGGAGAGGGTTGGGGTGAGGGGAATCAGATAACAACCCATTGATTTTATTCACCCTCACCCTGACCCTTTTATACCCGGAGGGTGCTTCCCTCATAGGGAGAGGGGAAGCACTTATCTGATTTTTCATGTCTCGATCCAGTGCAACCTATAAATAACCAGATTGCGATAACGCTTTCAGGACAATGCCTGGAATATTTGCGGGACAGCAGTGGCTTCGGCTCCCTTTTTTATTGTTATCGCGTTTCAACCCCGCTATCCGGGAAATATGCAGGGATTGCTGAGGGATGAACATTACCAGTGTTCAACCTCCTTCGAACACCAGGCAACAGCCTCACCCCATGGGATCGGGTGGCGGCGCGGGTTCGTTGCCGGAGTCGGGCCAGTTGCATCTCGTCATCGTCATCTTCCACATACCAGGTGACAAATAATCAGCGTTACCTGAAAAGCAGCATTATTCATACCAGACTGTATCAGGCGCAATTTGAAAAATGCCTCCCTCCACACGCAATTGGGGCTATATTCCTATAGAGTTGAAACCCCAAAACACCAGGGACTGTCCGGAGGGAAACCAAAATGCGTAAAAAAGAGGTTATCAATATCGCCGTGAACCGGGGTCTGGAGCCGGGGAAGCAGCGCAAATGGGAGCTGATCAGGGCCATTCAGCGTGCCGAGGGCAATACCGATTGCTATCGCACCTCGGTGGCGGACAACTGCGAACAGATCGCATGCCTCTGGCGAAATGACTGTCTCGAGGGAAAAACCAAGCCGTAGACGGCCAAAACTTGCCGCTGTTGGAACCGGGAATAATCCGATTTTTATGCTGATTTATTTCCATAGTGAGATTACAATTTTCACCGATCCGGACCAACCGCATCCGGACGACTGCAGTCTCAACAACAACAGTTGCAAAATGTAATGAACGATACGCCAGAAAACGGCACGATCCAGAACTTCGATGGCAAGGACTGCATCTATTTCGACGGCTACTGGATCCGCCACTACCCGCTTCCGGAAGACTCCCTCGCCAGCCGGAAGCGCCTGATCGACAGCCTTACCCGCCGCACCTTTCACCACACCGAGGCGGGCATCAATACCCCCGGTGAGAAACTCGAAGTGGCACAGGCCGCCTACGACGAAGAGACCGACCCGGCGAAGAAAAGGGTAAACGGGGCGATGCTTGCCGGCGCCCTGTTCAACCGGGCAACGGATATCTTCACAGCCATCGTGGACCTGGAAGAGAAGGGTGTGAAGATCAGCCGTCAGAACGAGTTGATGCGCCAATGCGCCGACTGCTTCAAGCAGGCTCTCGAACTGGGCAAGCAGGTCAAACACTACAGTGGCCAGGAGGGTATCGATGAGCTGTGGGGGGAACCTTTCAAGGCCTTCAGCCAGCCCCTCGGCACCCTGTTCGAGTCGCGCTATCGCAAGATCGCAGCCAGCATGCGGGACATTGAACAGGTCGCAAACACCCTCGAGGAGACACTCTGCAATGACGGGCTGTTTACAGGCGCACGCGCGCTGATACACGACTACGCCCTATCAGCCAAACGCCAGATAGAGACCATGAAGAGCGATAAAACATTCTTCAGGGTCTGGCCCGAGTTCATCGCAGCACGTGAGGCACTTGAAAGCTTCATCCCGGAGGCGAGCGACCCGGCATCCTCCATGATGAGGGACCGCATCGAGCAGGGCACCAAGCTGATCGCTTCCGGCGCCGCACTGATCACCTACCTCTCCGAGGCCCGTGTCCCGATGCCCAAGAGCACCCAGCACTTCCTTGACCAGTGTGAAGCGTTCAAACAGCTGCCCCCGGTACAATAGAAGTGACTGAAGCCACGCCAGGCAATACACCGCAGGCCACCGATTCACCAACTGAATTCACCCTGGAACCGGCCCCCTTGAAAAAGCGGCTGGCGGCGATGGCCATCGATCTTGGTATCCTGTCAATCATACTGGTCCCCCTGGTACTCACCCTGACCCGGGGAGATAGCGAGAGTCTCTGGCCCTATGTAATGAACAGTTTCCCGGCCTGGCTGCTGGTCGTCGGCGGCAACCTGTTCATTCTCGACAGCAGTGGCCAGACTCTCGGCAAGCGGGTCATGAAGCTGAAGATCGTCGCCGACAGTGGGGCGAAAGCACCTTTTTCCAGGCTGCTGTTCCTGCGCTACCTCCCCTTCCTGGTCCTGCTGTTGATACCCTACGCTGGACCGCTCATCCTCGTCGCCCTGGTGATCTCGATCTTCAGGGAAGACCGGCGTGGCATTCATGACCGGCTGTCCGGTACTTGCGTGGTCGCCCTGTGAGCAGATCCCTGGAAGAGAGCGTGCACAACCGGGTGGAGGACCTGCTTGCGAAGGCATCTGGTCATTACCGCCGGAAGATGCCGCGGGTCGAGATCCGGTTCGATCTCAAGGGTACCGCCGCGGGACAGGCGAGGATGGAAAGCGGTGCTGCTCCGGTGATTCGTTTCAACCGGGACCTGATGAATACCAATGTGAATGGTTTTTTCGAGCGGACCATCCCTCACGAGGTGGCCCACGTGGTCGCCTATTCACTTTACCGTGATATCAGGCCCCATGGTGACGAGTGGAAAGGGATCATGTCCCTGTTCGGCGCCGACCCGTCCCGCTGCCACAGCTACGACATCAGCCTGACACGCCAGCGCCGCCTGCAACGCTTCGGTTACCGCTGCAACTGTCAAAGCCACCAACTGACCAGCATCCGGCACAACCGCATCCTACGCGGAGCGCACTATATCTGTAAATCGTGCAAACAGCCCCTGGTGCCCGACCGCTGACCGGTGTTCCGTGACCTGACCCTCTCACAGGTCGCGGCCTGCGAAGAAATGCGCCTACCTTAAATCAGGCATGGACCGCCACCGGGAAATTGTTAAAACTATCCTGAACTGCCCGCAGAGTCCCAAACGTGCCGAACATCATCCTCTCCACCCTCAATGCCCGCTACATCCACAGCGCCCTGGGACTGCGTTACCTGCTGGCCAATATGGGGGAGTTGGAAAATAGCACTGCAATCCGGGAGTTCACCCTGGAGACACGCCCCGCGGATCTTGCAGAGAGACTGCTTGCCGAGTCTCCCGAAATCATAGGCTTCGGTGTCTACATCTGGAATATCGAGGAGACCACCCGGCTGGTCGCTCTGCTCAAGGCCCTGGCCCCGGAAGTGACCATTGTTCTCGGCGGTCCGGAGGTGAGCCACGAGTGCGGGCAGCAGCCCATTGTCGCCATGGCCGACCATGTCATCACCGGACAGGCCGATCTCGCCTTTGCAGCACTCTGCAGGGAATTACTGGCAGGTGATAGGCCAGCCGACAGGATCATCCGGCCACCCCTGCCCGACCTGAAGAGTCTCGACCTGCCCTACCGCACCTACACCGACGAGGACATCGCCAACCGCGTGATCTACGTGGAGGCGTCCAGGGGCTGCCCCTTCAAGTGCGAGTTCTGTCTCTCGGCCCTGGACAAGACCAGTTGGCCGTTCCATCTGCCTGATTTTCTGCGGGAGATGGCACTCCTGCATGGGCGTGGCGTACGCCACTTCAAGTTCGTCGACCGCACTTTCAACCTGGACCTGAAGAGCAGTATCGCGACCCTGGAGTTCTTTCTCGACCGACTGGACGAAGAGCTGTTCCTGCACTTCGAGGTGATCCCCGACCGTCTGCCGGAGAAGCTCAAGTCGGTGCTGCAGCGATTCCCCAAGGGAACACTGCAGCTGGAGGTGGGGGTACAGAGCTTCAACCCCGAGGTACAGACCCTTATCAGCCGCAAGCAGGATAATGAGAAGAGCTGCGAGAACCTGCGCTGGTTGCGGGAGGAGAGCAACGCCCATCTCCATACAGACCTGATCATCGGCCTGCCCGGTGAGGATATGCAGAGCTTCGGCAGGGGTTTCGACAGGCTCTGTGCACTGAAGCCCCACGAAATCCAGGTGGGCATACTGAAACGCCTGCGGGGTGCCCCGGTGAATCGTCATACCGAGGCGTATCGCCTCCGTTTCAACCCCAACCCCCCCTACGACATTCTGAGCAGCGACCGCATCGACTTCCCCACCATGCAACGCCTGACACGCTTTGCCCGTTACTGGGACATGATCGCCAACTCGGGACGTTTCAGTGCATCGCTGCAGCTGATCCTCGGCCAGAAGCCATTCGACCGTTTCCTTCTGCTCAGCGACTGGCTCTTCGAAAGGACCGGCCAGGTACACCGCATTGCCCTGAAGCGACTGTTCGACCTGCTCCACGAGGGCATGCTCCAGGTGCTGGGGATCGAACAGAAAACGGCAGTGGAGGCCCTTGCCTCGGACTATCACCGGGCTTCGTTAAAGGGGCTTCCGGCATTCTTACGAACAACGGCCGTGGAGAACAGGGGTGAGCAGGGTGCCGACCCTGTCGCCAACCGTCCGGCAAGACAGACACGGCACAGTCGCTAGAAACACGCTCCCCCTGCTGCCTGATATACCCCCATTTATCCATAGCGTCGCCCCTATCCTTCAGCTAGTCTCATGGTTAGGGAAAAATAATCCACTGGTGATCCTGACGGTATGACCGGCAACTCCCCGCAAACGAAAAAAACCATCCTCATCGTCGACGACGAGACGTCCTTTCTGGACCTGCTGACCTCGTATCTCGAAGAGGATTACCGCGTTATCGCGGTCAAGGACGGGGCGAGCGCCGTGAAGCGCGCGGCAGCCGAGCCGGTTCCTGACCTGGTACTGCTGGATATCGTCATGCCGGAGATGGACGGTTACCAGGTCTGTCAAAAACTTCAGCAGGACCCACAGACCTGTGATATCCCGGTGATCTTCTCAACTTCAGTGGAGGACGAGCACCAGGAGGCTCGCGGTTTCAGCCTGGGTGCCGTGGATTATGTCACCAAGCCCTTCTCTTCCGCGGTCATCAAGGCCAGGATCGAGACCCATCTCAAGCTCCACGATGCCCAGAACACCCTGAGACGCCACAACCTGAAACTGGCTTCAGAGGTCGAACGGCAGACTGAGCAGACGGCAACGGCCTACGAACACCTGCGCCACCAGGAGACGAAGTTTCACACCCTGGTCAGCAACATACCGGGTGCCGTCTATCGATGCGCCCTGGACGAGAACTGGACCATGGAGTTCATCAGCGACGAAATAGAGGCAATTAGCGGTTACCCTGCAGAGAATTTCATCAATAACCGTGTACGCAGCTTCGCAAGCATCATCCATCCGGACGATGCCGAGGTGGTGGATAGCGTGGTAAAGGAGGCGGTTGCAGAAAGACGCCCCTACAACATGGAATACCGCATTCTGGACTCAGACGGACAGCCTCTCTGGGTCTATGAACAGGGCCGGGCGGTTTTCGATGACGGCACCCCGCTCTGGCTCGATGGTGTCATATTCGACATCAGCCAGCAGAAGACGGCGGACAAGGCGCTGTCCGATGCCCGGGAGCAGCTGCATGACAACCTTCTCCAGACCATCCAGGCACTGGGTAACCTGCTGGACAAGCGCGACCCCTATACAGCGGGTCATCAGCAACGGGTCAGTGAACTCGCCGTTGCCATTGCCAGGGAAATGGGACTCGACGAGGAGATCCAGGAGGGAATCCGCATGGGCGGATCGATTCACGATATCGGCAAGATCCACATACCCGCCGAGCTTCTGAATCGACCTGGAAAGCTCTCTGAACACGAGTTCCAGATGGTGAAGTCCCACCCGGAGGTGGGATACGAGATCATCAATGCGGTGGATCTGCCCTGGCCGGTAGCGGATATGATCCATCAGCACCATGAGCGACTGGACGGCTCCGGATATCCCAGGGGCCTGAAGGGGGATGAGATTATCCTGGAGGCGCGCATTCTGGCGGTGGCCGACGTGGTAGAGGCGATTGCATCCCATCGTCCCTATCGACCGGCCAGGGAGATCGAAGTCGCCCTGGAGGAGATCCGCTGTAACAGCGGCACGCTGTATGATCCTGAAGTGGTCGATACCTGCCTTCGCCTGTTCAGCACGAAGGCCTTCACCTGGGAGACCGGTTGAAGATCACTCCTTCAACTCTTTGAGCGCCCTTTTCGCCTCTTTCTCCAACCCCTTCATCTCGTCGAGCACCACTTCGATGTCCTGCATCTGCTGCTCCAGCATGGCGCGGTGTTCCTTGATCTTTTCCAACAAGTACTGCAGCTGACCCTTTTTCCCCGGGTCGGTATCGTAGAGTTCGAACAGCTCGCGGATCTCCGACAGGGAGAAACCGAGGCGCTTTCCGCGCAGGATGAGCTTGAGACGTACACGGTCCCGCTCGGAATAAATCCTGCTGCGTCCCTTTCGCTTCGGGGTGATCAGCTCCTGGTCTTCGTAAAAGCGGATGGCGCGGGGAGTGATATCGTACTCTTTGGCCAGTTCGGAAATGGTATAGGTTACCTTTTTCATAAGCTCATCATCAGGATCGGTTCAGGACCCGTAAACAACAGGACAGTGTGTTTCCTTACAGTATTGGGTGCGGGCGGATAAGGATGGCTGTCAGGCGTAACCGTCGAAACCGAGGATCCTGCTCAGCTGCTCCCGCTCCTCTGACTCTTCAAGGGCGCGGTAGGCGCGCAGTGCATTCCTGCTGCGTGCCGTATCACCATCCGAGGCGTGGATGCGATTCTGTAGCAGCTCGGCCCGGGTTTCAATACCTGCCCGTGCATTGGCATCGACAGTAGCCGGCACCTGCTGCTGGCGGGAGGGCTGACGGCTACCATCATCGGCTCTCGGACTCTGGTTGACCGGCACCAACGCCTGGGAAAGCGGGGCGGAGAGATAGGAGCCGGCAATGTGGTCGATGGAAGCCATGATGGGTAGGGTTCAGCCTGGAGATCCGCTCAGATCATCCCGGAGGCCACTTCATCTGGCGACCGCCCAACAGGTGCAGATGCAGGTGATAGACCTCCTGCCCACCATCGCGGTTGCAGTTGAACACGGTGCGGTAACCGCTACCGGATATCCCCTCCTGCTTCGCCACCTGGGTCGCTGCCAGGTAGAGCTTGCCGATCAGGCCGGCATCCACCGGGCCGACATCGTTCAGGGTGGCAATATGGCGCTTGGGGATGATCAGGACATGCACCGGCGCCTGTGGGTTGATATCCCTGAATGCCAGCACCTCGTCGTCCTCGTACACCACGTCCGGTACGATCTCACCCGAGGCCATTTTGCAGAACAGACACTCTTCCATAATCTTCACCTGAAACCGCTGTTGGTTGTTCTCCTATCCAGCAAGGATAGCTCAAAAATCCTGCCGTCCGGAAAAAGCGTGGGAAAGTGTGCCGCCATCCACATACTCCAGGTCGCCCCCCAGGGGCACCCCGTGTGCGATGCGGGTTACCCGGATCTCCCGGGCCCTGGCCATTTCACCGATATAGTGGGCGGTGGCCTCCCCCTCCACGGTGGGATTGGTGGCCAGAATCAACTCCCTGACCTGCTCGCCGGCCATCACCTCGGCCAGGTTGTCGAGACCGATCTCGCGGGGGCCGATACCGTCCAGGGGCGACAGATGCCCCCCGAGCACAAAGTAGCGCCCGCGGTAATCCGTGGCCTGCTCGATGGCCACCACCTCGGCAGGTGTCTCCACCACGCAGAGCTGGCTGTCGTCGCGGCGCGGGTTGGCACAGAGGTCGCAGAGTTCACTTTCGCTGAAGGTTCGGCATCGCTTGCAGTGACCGATCCTCTCCATCGCCTCTGCCAGCACCCCTGCCAGGTGACGACCGCCATCGCGGTCACGTTCCAGCAGGTAGAACGCCATGCGCTGGGCCGACTTGGGCCCCACGCCCGGCAGGCAGCGCAGTGCCTCCATCAGCTGGTCGAGCAGGGGTTGTCCGGACATAACGGGTTGAGTCCCTAGAAGGGCATCTTGAAGCCGGGAGGCAGTCCCATACCGGACGTCAATCCGGCCATGCTCTCCTGGGTCTTCTCGGCCACCCGCTGAACCGCAGAGTTCATGGCCGCGGCGATCAGGTCTTCGAGCATCTCCTTGTCGTCGCCCATCAGGCTGTCATCGATCTCCACACGGCGCACCTCGTGCTTGCCGTTGAGGGTCACCTTGACCAGGCCACCGCCAGACTCACCGGTCACCTCTTCCTGGGCCAGTTGCTCCTGTGCCTTCTGCATATCGGCCTGCATCTTCTGGGCCTGCTTCATCAAGTTGCCTAATCCACCTTTCATGGGGTACCTCGTCTTACAAATCTTTACAAGTTACTGATATATATTAATTTTCAACCGGTCGCACGGACTCGGTGATGAGCTTGGCCCCGAGCTGCTCCTCCATGGCCTGAACCAGGGGATCACCGGCCATGGCTGCCTCTGCCTCGCGCTGACGATCCGCCTTGGCCTTGGCCTGAAGCTGTGCCGGGGTGGCCGAATCGGGCTTGTTCACCTCGATGGTGAGCTTGACCGGTGTACCGAGATACGCGCTCAGCGCCTTGATCAGGCGTTGCTCCGTTGTCCCCACCTGCAGGTGCTGGTGGGTGGGATCGAGATTGAGCTTCAGGTTACTGCCGTCCCAGCTGTCAAAGCTGCAGTTATTGGCCAGCTGCTTGGCGACCCCGCCCAGGGACATCGCCTCAACCACGTTGATCCAGTCACTCAGATCGACATTGGTGCCGGCAGCCTGTGCGGGCTCCACTGCGGCCGGTTCTGCCCTGGACGGGCTCGTGGCGGCCGGTGCAGAAGCCTTGGCCGGTGCAGCCTGAACCGACTGCGGTCTGCTGGGAGCCGGCCTTGTGGGCTCAGCTGTGGCCCTGGGCTTTGGGCGCGGTGTTTCAGCGACCGCCCCTCCTCCATCTGCCGGCCGGAAGGCGAGCATGCGCAGCAACACCATCTCGAAACCGACCCGGGGATCGGGAGCCAACGGCAAATCACGCTGCCCCATGAGTCCGATCTGGTAAAAAAGCTGGACATCCTCTGCCGAGAGCCTGTTTGCCAGGTCGCGCACCTGCTCCTCGTCACCGGCACTGTTATCCAGGGCATCGGGCACCACTTGAGCCAGGGCAACACGATGCAGCAGTGCCAGCAGGTCCTGCAGGGCACCACTGAAATCAGGCACCATTTCGGCCAGTTCGTGCACCAGTCCCATCACCTTTTCGGCATCGAAATTGGCCAGGGCGTAGAGCAGGTCATGGACCCGATCCTGGGCAATGGCGCCAAGCATGGCACGCACTTCCGGCTCCATCACCTGGCCGCCGCCAAACGCAATGGCCTGGTCCATGAGACTCAGTGCGTCGCGCATACTGCCATCGGCACTGCGGGCCAGCAGCACGAGAGCCGGGACCTCGTGCTCTATACCCTCTTTATCGAGAATCTCCTGCAGATGACCCTGGATCTGTTCCAGGGGAAGCCGTTTCAGGTTGAACTGCAGGCAGCGTGACAGGACCGTTACCGGCACCTTCTGCGGATCGGTCGTGGCGAGCAGGAACTTGACGTGGGGCGGTGGCTCCTCGAGGGTCTTCAGCAGGGCATTGAAGCTGCTGTCGGAGAACATGTGCACCTCGTCGATCAGGTACACCTTGTAGCGGCCGCGAACCGGGGCATAGGGTACGTTCTCCAGCAGTTCCCGGGTCTGGTCCACCTTGGTACGGGAAGCGGCATCCACTTCCAGAAGATCGACGAAACGCCCCTCGTCGATCTCCCTGCAGGTGGAACACTGGCCGCAAGGGGTCGAACCGACACCGTGCTCACAGTTGAGAGACTTGGCGAAGATACGGGCCAGGGTGGTCTTGCCTACGCCCCGGGTACCGGTGAAGAGGTAGGCGTGGTGCAGCCGGTCATTGTCCAGGGCGTTGCTCAACGCCCGCACGACATGCTCCTGCCCGACCAGTTCGCTGAAGATCCGTGGGCGCCATTTGCGTGCCAGTACCTGGTATGACATGTGCTGTTCGAAACCTAATAGGGACAAGGGTGAGAGTGTAACCCAACGGGGCGGCCGTTTCACGGGGCCGGTGCCCCCGGAAACAGGGGTTTCCGGGAGCCCAAACGGGTGGCGGCCCGCACCAGCCACACCCCGGCACACGAGTCGACCGCTGCGGCTGCTCCCTTCCGGGCCTGACCGGGTTCACGGTTTATCGTTGCGAGGGGACCGATGCAGGCCACCATAAACAGGATGCCCCGGGATAACCGGGGCGAAAACCGGGGTGAATTATCCCGGTATGGCCCCTGGGGGTCAACAGAATATCCTCTCCGGCAACGCTAGCCGGGCATGCCTGGGAACCCTGTGTCTTGATACTCGTCAAATCCAATTGAGCGAACTGATGCTTTAATCCCACCCGGACAGCTATCCAGATCAACCGTATCCAATGATATTTCAACACCCTACAAAGTATCTGACACTCACCGCCCTGCTCGCCCTGGCACCCCTGGGCGCTTCCGCCGAGCTGGAGATCGACATGGAGAACGGTGAAGAGATCAATGAGCTCTGCGCCGGTTGCCACGGCGTATATGGTGAGGGCGGCAAAGAGGGTGAATATCCCCGCCTGGCGGGCCAGCCAGCGGCCTTTACGGCTGCACAGCTATACCTGTTCCGGGATCGCAAGCGACCCAACATTGCGATGGTCGAGTACGTGGACGACAGGCAGATGCCAGCACAGGATATCGCCGACATCTCGGCCTACCTGGAGGCGATAGAGCTTCCCACCAAACTCCCCCCCATCGATGAAACCGCCCCGGACTTCGACGCCTACGCACGGCTTCTGGAGGCCGAACGGGTGATCCAGATCCCCAGGGCCGAGGGTGACCCTGAAGCGGGCAAGAAGCTCTACAGGAAGGAGTGTGCCAGCTGCCACGGCAAACTGGGTGAGGGTGACCATAAAAAGGCGGTACCCATGATCGCCGGCCAATACACCAACTACCTCTGGCGCCAGGTGGAGAAGTACCTGAAAGGCATCCGCATCCACGACCCGGAGTCCCCCGACGACAAACTGCTCAAGGAGTTCAGCAAGGAAGAGATCAGGGATATGTTCGCCTACCTCTCCATCGTTGACGATTAGAAAACCCAGTCCTTTACTGCAACAACCCGGTTGTCGGGTCTATGCGATTCATCATGAATGTTCATTACATGTATTAATGGTTACTATGGTGAATTATCTCTATCATTGAACAAACGGACTTACTTTCGGTTGTACCTACATGCTCTGTCAGATTGTCAGATCAGAAAAATATTTCACCATCAAACACACATCAGAGATCCTCAACAGGGCGGAACTCGAACTTGGCTATTCCCAGCTGACGGATATGGCGCGGCTGACGGATTACAAGACAGGCGTATGCGATTTTTCGAGCATCAGGAAGGTGACGGTCACGGAAAAGGATGCCCAGGATATCATCAATGCCATGGTGTACATCTTCGAAACACGACCTGATTTCCTCCTGATAACGATCGTACCGGACACCGACGTGAAGGTGCTTGCCAGCAACATCCACTCCCAACTGCGGAAAAAATTCGGCTATCAAAACCTTCACCTCGTCCCTGACACAGGGTCGGTAGAAGATATCGTCGACCAGTTGGAAACAGGGTGACCCGGGGATGCAGTAGGCGTGGTCGCGACGACCATGTGACAGCCGTCCTGTCAGGAGAGCCGGTTCTTGAAATCCCCGTAGCCGAAACGGCGTACCAGTTTCAGTTCATCCTCTTCGGTCCAGATCGCCAGTGAAGGCAGGTTGACCCCGTTGAAGGTGGTGTTCTTGACGAAGGTGTAGTGGATCATGTCCTCGAAGACGATGCGATCACCCACCTGTAACGGCCTGTCGAAGGAGTAGTCGCCTATCACGTCGCCCGCCAGGCAGGTGTTGCCCCCAAGCCTGTAGGTATGAGGCTTTTCGCCTGGCTCGCCTGCACCGCGCACCTCGGGCCGGTAGGGCATCTCCAGCACGTCGGGCATGTGGGCGGCGGCGGAGGTGTCGAGAATGGCGATATCCATGTTGTTGCGGACGATATCCAGGACACTGGCCACCAGGGGACCGGTGCGCCAGCCCACCGCCCCACCCGGCTCAAGGTAGACCTGGGTGCCGTAACGCTGACGGAAGTCACGCACCAGGCGGATCAGCAGGTCCACGTCGTAATCCTCGCGGGTCATCAGGTGGCCACCGCCGAAGTTGATCCACTTCATGCGGGGTATCCACTCACCGAAGCGCGCCTCGAACGCCTCCAGGGTACGCTCAAGGCTGTCGGCCCCGCACTCGCAGAGGGCGTGAAAATGCAGCCCCTCGATACCCTCCAGGCTCTCCGGCTCGAACTCCTCCAGCGTCACGCCCAAACGGGAAGTGCTGCCACAGGGGTTGTACATCTCGGTCTCCACCTCGTTCACCTGTGGATTGACCCGCATGCCACAGGATACCCCCGCCGCCAGCGCCTGCTCGCGGAAGCGCTTCCACTGGGAGAAGGAGTTGAAGCTGAGGTGGTCCGCCAGTTCAAGGATGCGGGGCATCTCCGCGTCGCTGTAGGCGGGGGCGTAGAGATGCAGTTCCCGGCCGAACTCCTCGCTGGCCAGCAGCGCCTCGTTGAGGGAACTGGCGGTGCAGCCCTGCAGCACTTGGCGGATCATCGGAAAGCTGCTCCACATGGCATAGCCCTTGAGGGCCAGGATGATGCGACCACCGGACTCCCGCTGCACTCTCTCCATCAGCGCCAGGTTGGCTCGAAGTTTCTCCTCCTCGAGCACGTAACAGGGGGTCGGCACCCGGGTGATATCCAGTGCCATCGTCTACTCGGGGAGGGAGTCGATGTCGATATCGGTCTCGATATCGGTCCATGGCAGGCCGTACTTGTTGAGCGCGGCCATGAAGGGATCGGGATCGAACTCCTCCATGTTCCATACACCGGGACGCATCCACTCGCCGGTGAGCATCATCATGGCGCCGATCATGGCCGGCACACCGGTAGTGTAGGAGACCGCCTGGGCATTGGTCTCCCTGTAGCACGCCTGGTGATCGCAGACGTTGTAGACATAGCGGGTCACCGGTTTGCCATCCTTGCTGCCCTTGGCGATGACACCGATATTGGTCTTGCCGACGGTACGCGGACCCAGTGTTGCAGGGTCCGGCAGCAGCGCCTTGAGGAACTGGATCGGCACGATCTCCCTGCCCTCGAACATGATCGGTTCGATGGAATCGAGACCGATATTACGGAACACTTCGAGGTGCTTCAGGTAGGCGTCGCCGAAGGTCATCCAGAAGCGCATCCGCTGCACACCGGGGATATTCCTGGAGAGAGACTCCATCTCCTCGTGGTAGAGGAGATACATCTTCTTCTCACCCACCTGGTCGAAGTCGAAGGTGTGGTGGAACTCCATCGGCCTGGTCTCCACCCACTCCCCGTTCTCGTAGTAACGGCCGTTGGCGGTCACCTCGCGGATATTGATCTCCGGGTTGAAGTTGGTGGCGAAGGCGTAGCCATGGTCGCCGCCGTTGCAGTCGAGGATATCCACGGTGTCGATCTGATCGAAGTGGTGCTTCTGCATATGGGCGGTGAAGACGTTGGTGACACCGGGATCGAAACCTGAACCCAGCAGCGCCATCAGCCCCGCCTCTTCGAAACGCTCCCGGTAGGCCCACTGCCACTTGTACTCGAACTTGGCCTCGTCCAGGGGCTCGTAGTTGGCGGTATCGAGATAGTGCACACCGGTCTCAAGGCAGGCGTCCATGATGGTTAGATCCTGGTAGGGCAGCGCCACGTTGATCACCATCTTCGGCTTCACCCGGTTGATCAGTTCCACCAGTTCCGGGACATTGTCGGCATCCACCTGGGCAGTCGCAATCTTGCGGCCGCTCTTCTCCTCTATCTCGCCGGCGATCTGGTCGCACTTGGACCGGGTACGGCTGGCGAGGCAGATTTCAGAGAACACCTCGGGAATCTGCGCACACTTATGGGTCACGACACGGCCGACGCCGCCGGCACCGATAATCAATACACTGCTCATCTCGATACATATCCTGTTCAGGGGGAGGTGATGCAGCACCGGGCTAACCGGGGCGGTTACCAGGCCGGTCGGGCGCTGCATCCGATGGGCGGAATTATAGTGAGATTCGACGCGCCTGCAACATCTTCAGGACGCGCTATCAGGCGCTATCCGGAGAGCCGGAAACCGGGCTATTTTTTGTCCTTCAGCAAATCCGCCAGGCCGGCGAAGGGATTGTGGGTGGCAGCATCGCTCTGCGTCTCGGATGGAGTTTCCCCATACTCCGAATCGAGCAGCCTGGAGTGTTCGTTGTCGTGGCAGTAGAGGCAGAGCAGCTCCCAGTTGCTGCCATCCAGGGGGTTATTGTCGTGGTTGTGATCGCGATGGTGCACCGTCAGCTCCCGCAGGTTCTCGCGGGTGAACTCCCGCGCGCAGCGACCGCAGACCCAGGGATACATCTTCAGGGCCCGTTCCCGGTAGCCCTTCTCACGCTCCTCCCGGTTGCGCCGGGCCTCCTCGACGATTCGATCAAGCTTCTCTGAACTCATGCTGACCAGCCTCCAACAATCAACAGGGCAAGGTAGGGAACCAGGTTGAACACCAGGAAGAAGACCTTGAACAGGCCGAGAAACCCGTAGATCACCACATTGAAGGTCTCCCTGGGGATTGGGAACCAGCGGCTCTGGGTACGGTAGACGAGATCCGGTGCGGTCATGAGTGCCAGGGACCAGAACAGCAGCAGGCCGCCATTGATGATGGTGCACCACATGAAAAAAGAAGTGAGCGTCTGAACATCCATCCTGTCACCCTCCTCCACTCACTCTAGCGCAACAACCCTAACGCCGCTACGGGCCCGTATCAGACCATACCGCAAGCTCGTTGCCACAGGGTTCCGTGAATGTGACGGTTACATGGCCATCTCCAGGTCATCCAGCACCGCATCGATCCCGGCCTGGGCACACTCCTCGTCAGTCTTGCCTGACGGCGCACCGGAAACCCCGACACCACCCACCAGGGAACCACCCACCTCCACGGGCAGTCCACCGGCCGACATCACCAGGCCGGGCACACGACCTATGGGGGAGTTGGCCCGGTCACCCAGGGCGGAGGTCGCCGCGTTGAACATCACCGCGGTATAGGCCTTGCCCTTGCTGATGGGCACGGTGATTGGTGCAGCGATAGTATCGCGCAGCACGACCTGGGGAGTACCGTCACGGTCCACCACGGTAACCCCGATCTGGATACCCTGCTCCTGGCAGGCCGCCACGGCGCCCTGTGCAATCTGCACAGCAGTGGTCATGTTCATGCGCTTGGTTTCGACCATCCCAACATCTTCCGCCAGGGCGGCATTGGAAATACAGATCGCACAAACTGAAGACAGAACAAGTCTACCCATGCCCATCATCTCTCCTCCATTGGTCAATTGTGGTGCCGAGGGGTTTATCTGAAAAGAGATAAGCCGCCAGGTGACACCTTCAAGTTTTCAAGATTCTGCTGGAAAAAGAGAGAACGGAATACTGTGGTTTACCCCTAGTGGGCCATGATAGTCCCCGAGGATCTGATGATGAGACAGAGACTGCAGACTCTGGGTTACACTGAACCACCTGTCACGGCAGATCGCTGCGCCTGAACCAGAAGTAACCGAAAGAGGCGAACAGGGTACCCAGCAGCACCGGGTAGAGCAGTGCATAGGCGATGTAGCCCGCCTCGCCGAAGTTATCCAGGATCACGTAGGCGGAGGGACCCAGCAGCACCAGTTGGGGATCGAACAGCATCATGGTTGCCGTGCGGAACACCTGCAGCGGATTGGCCAGCGCAAGACCGACCACCAGGTCGGGAGGAAAGTGCTCCTTGACCATCACCCCCATCAGGATCAGGTCGAGAAACAGCAACAGGGTGAGCCAGATGACAAAGGCCGCTCCCTGCGCAACGTCGGCTGAACGGGCCAGCGTTGAGATCAACATGCCCAGCCCGAGAAAGCACCAGGCCAGCCCCATCAACAGACCGGTGTAGTAGAGGAAGAGATCCCATGGCATCTCGGCTCCGGAGACAAAGACACCCCACAATGCTGCACCCACCATGGCCAGGAACACCGGCAGGAAGACAACCGCGAAACGACCGACGATACGGCCCCAGAACCAGGCTGCCAGGGTGACCGGCATGGATAACAGGTATTCAAAGACACCGGCTTCACGGTCTCCGGCCACGGATCGCACGGTGGTTACCAGGACGAACACCGGCAGAATAGCCATGGAGAGCTGGATATAGATCACCATCAGGCGTGAAAGCCCTGTAAAACCCATGATTCTCGACTCGGTGAGCCCGAAGGCGAACAGCAGCACGATGATGCCGCCGAAGACAGCCGTGTAGACCATGAACCAGCGGGCACGCAGGGATTCAAGGATATCGGTATATGCGGTGAGCCAGAGGTGTTTCATATCGGATTACTGTCAGTTGTTCGCTGCCCGTTCACGCTGGCGATCACGAATATCTTCTATGAGGTGCGCCGCGTGGGTGTTGAAGCGCTCTTCGGTTTCGAAGATATGCTTTTTCGCCTGCGCGTAGTCCAATCCATTGGGTGCACTCTCCTTCTGTGCCCCCAGCCCATAGGCCATGGGGGTGACGTTGCCGACAATGTAGGTGGCAGACCGGGCATCGATCCATTCACCGGTGCGGTGGTCGGTCACCCAGATCTCGGTTCGGGGATCATCCCTCCACGGCTTGTCCTCCAGCCAGAGAGATGCGCAACCGATATCGTCGAACATCAGAATCTTCGACTTACCGCTCGGCATGGGCTGCCGGACCTGGGCAGAGTGCTTTCGGTCACTGAGCACCATGCGGCAACGCTCGCAGCTATCGCGGTCCCACTTGGCCTCCACCGCGCCGGTACCGGGGTCGCTATTGCAGGCAACGAATAAAGGCGCAAGAAGGAACAGCAGAAGAGCCCCTTTAAACGGAGCGGACATAGCCCACCTCCGGCTCGCTGCTCACCTGTGCCATCTCGTCCATGTGTATCGCTTTCAGCACCCCCGCATAACGCGAGAGCATACCGAGAAAGCGCAGTCTGTCAGGACCCGCCACGGTGCCTTCCCATGCGGCACCATCAGCCAGTACCCTGAATCCCCAGCTCTGTATCGACTTGGCGAACGCCTCGTCGGCCCGGATCAGCTCGATGCGGCAATGGAGCCGGCTGTTGAGATCAACCGCATCCTCGACGCGGTCGTCCAGCACCACCACGCCCTGGTCCATCTCGATCACGCGGTTGACCAGTGACGCCACTTCGTCCAGCCGGTGGCTGGAGATAAGCATCGCTGTGTTCTCCTGCTTCTCCGCCAGCAGTTCGAAAAAGATCCCCCTCGCTTCGGGATCCAGGTTGGCGGCCGGCTCGTCCAGCACCAGCAGGTCGACATCCCGCCCGAGGGCAATGCTGATCAGCAGTTTCTGTTTCTGACCACCGGAAAGCTTGACGAAGGGCTGATGCTTGAACTGCTGGACATCCAGCCCCAGGCGATGTGAAACAGCCTCCATCATGTGGGGATCGGCATCACTCAGGCTGGCGGAAAAACGTATCAACTGGTGTACCGGCATCTTCAGTGGCGGTGGCAACTGGGGCACGAAGCCGATGCGTGACAGTACCTCGCGCCGGTTGTCGCGGGGATTCAGACCGTCGATTGCCACCTCTCCCTGGCAGGTATACTCACCCAGCAGACAACGGATGAAGGTCGTTTTGCCAGCGCCGTTGGAGCCCACCAGCGCCACGCGGTCACCCCGATCGATATCGAGATCGACACCCTTCAGTACCTGGTGGCGGCGAAAGCTTTTAACGACCTTTTCGAAACGAATCATCCGCTTTTCCTATAGCACCTTGTCCGCACCCTTCACCTTGAAGGTGAGTGATGACGTCGGACAGAGATCGACGCAGAGACCGCAGCGTGTACAGTCAGAAGAGAGATCCATATTCACCGCCCCTGCCCGGCCCTTGATGGTGACATCCAGCACATGGGGCACAAGGCACACCTTACGGCAATCCCCCTCGTGATGACAGTCCTTGACATTGTAATGCACCCTGAACGGTGAAACCGCACCAACGATACCGTAGGTAATGCCAATGGGGCAGACATAGCGGCACCAGGCCCGGCGTGAGACGAACACCTCGAACAGCAGGAGCAGCGCAACCCAGGCCAGGGCAATCGTCGGCCCATAGATCAGTGCGCGACTGAGGATCCCCGTCGGCGAGATGGTTTCAAAAACCGTGTAGCCGGTTACCAGGGCCAGAAGAGCGAACACCAGGTAGAAAACCGCCCGCACCCCGCGATGAAAGGTACGCCCCTTGATCACTCTCTTTTCAACCAGCTTGAGGTGAATCCATTCCGCCCACTCGGCTACCAGGTGATAGGGACAGACCCAGGAGCAGAAGGTACGGCCACCCAGCAACCACCACATGAAGAGCACCGTGACCGTACCGATCACCAGGTTGAGCACCATGTGCTTGAAGGCAAGCGTCACCTGGAGGGCGGAGTTGAGATCCGCAAAATGAAAACCGACCACCCGGGCACCGGTCAGCGCCCCCTCCACCAACTGCACGTCAAAGTAGTAGGAGAAGACGAACAGCAGGTTGACGATTATCAGGGTGGCCCAGCGCCGGTTTCGCCATTTGTGATTCTTGCCCGCCTCGATATGGGCGACATGGATAGCCTCCAGTTCCTCCTTGGTCACCTTCTGCTTCTTCTTGAACAGGTGGATCTCTTTGACTTCGGGGGTCATCTGCTCGGCAGTCGGTTTCGAAGGGGCCATGCCGGCCAGCTGTCTCATTGACTCGATAATGTATCTCATGACTGCTTCACCTGATCGAGGGTCTTATCGATATCGATGACTATGGCCGTCTCTTCAACGGGACAGACCATTTCACAAACACCACATCCGACGCAGCCATCCTTGATCACCGGGATCATCTTGTTGCCATCACCCATCGGTTCCAGTGCGATGGCGGATCTCGGTGGGCACTGGTTGGGGTCGCCCGAAGGGGGCTTGCCCTCGGCACACTGGGCCATGCGTATCTCGATGGGACAGAGCCTGACACAGAGGTCACACAGTTCGAGATCGAAAGGATAATCAGCCAGCGGGATGGGATTCCAACGGTCGACCTCCTCAAAGCGCAACAGGCCTTTGTAATCCGCTCCCCTAGCCTGGCCTTTAAAGCCTTTTCCCTGTACAGCCAGGCAGGCACTGGGACGGCTCAAACGTGCAAATCCCATACGGGATTCTGCAGGATAGTTGATTTCGTGTGTCAGGGCACCGGTTGGACAAGCCAGCACACACTGCAATCCGTCACAGGAGAAGTCGCACGCCTGCTCCCTGGCGTCGATAAAGGGTGTACCGATACCGAAACCGTCCTCCAGGTCGGCGAGCTTGATCGCCTCCACGGGGCAGACCTGAACACACTGGCCGCACTTGATGCACGAGGCCAGAAACTCCTGTTCATTGAGCAGATCCTTCAGGGCGCCGGGTGGGCGCAGTCGCGCTGCATCTCCACGCAAAACGGGCCACACACCCAGCATGGAGACACCCACCACGCCAACAGCAAGGCCTGCCGAGCGCAGAAATTCGCGTCGGTTCTGTTCCCGGCGCCTGGCGCTCAATTTCACTTTTCCAGGTTTCTTCTCACTCATCTCTTTACCGATACAACATGGCTACAATCTTACTAACGCCCCAGCGACTGCCTCAACAGGTCCAGGGAGGTGGGCTCCAATGGTGTGGGTACAGCTTGTTCCACCGCTTCCTCTTCATCATCATCGTCATTCCCATGGATTCCCCTCGCCTTGCGCAACTGAAGGGCAGCCACTCTGAAATCCGAATCCATGTACGGTTTACCATCACTGACCACCAGGTCAGGATCGCTGAAGGGCGCCAGGCGCTCGAGAAAGTCCAGCACTTCGAGCATGGGCGAGCCCTTGAAGAATTGGGCCGAGGGTACATCCATCCAGATCCGGTCGGCATAGCTGTAGAGCTGGTAGGGCTTATCCCCCACGCCATCCTTGTCAAGATCGAATCCCTCGTAATCATCCCAGTGGTTACCTATCCACTCGTTGCGGTTGGCGGTCTTGCCACCGGTCACCATCACCTGGGTGACATTGCCCTTGAACTTGTTCTCCTGAAAGATATTGCCGTGCCAGTCGTTGAGCCAGCGGACACCCACACCGTTATAGGCGATCAGGTTATTGTGGAAGTAGTTGAAAGTGTCCGGCTGAAACGGCGACACGTCGATATAGAGACCGGTAGCACAGTTGAGCACCTCGTTGTTCTCAACGATCAGGTCGGAGGTCTCCTTGAATCCAATACCCACCCCGGTGGGGCCGGAAGCCTTGGCGATGTGGTTGTTTCTCACCTCGATGCCGTCGCTGTACATCAGAAAGATACCCACAGCATTGTCTTCGAAATGGTTCTCCTCCACCTTGTTGTACTGGGAGTACATGAAGTGAAGGGAGTAGCGACCACGTTTTGCATCGTTACGGGTAATCTCGTTGTCCGCGGAATACCAGACCACGATGTCCCTGGAGTCGCGTACCACATTTTCAGTGATCTTGTTATTGAAGCTGTACCAAAGCCGGATGGCATCGCCCCGCATACCCAGCTCCTCATCCTTTGAGGAGATCCGGTTCCTGCGCACCACGTTGTGCTCCGACTGTTGCAGGTCGACACCGAACAGGCTGTCCTCGATGACGTTGTCCTTCACCACGTTGAAGTTGCCCCGCACCTGGACACCTGAATCGATGTCATTGTGTGAGCTGCCGGAATTGACCAGGTGTAGATTCTTGACCGTCGCGCCATCGGTCTCCAGGTAGATAACCGACCCCTTGCCACCTGCATCGATGGTCACCTGTCCCTGTCCATCCAGGGTCACGGGCTTGTCTATTGTCAGGGGGCCGGAATAAGTGCCCGGTTCAGGGGTAAGCACCTCGTTGGGCTCGGCATCATCGATCAACTGCTGCAGGGAAGGATAACCTGCATGCTGATCAGCCAACCCCCAGCGGGGGGCCAACAGAATCACAATCAACAACAAAAGTATGGATTTAGAGTGAAATCCATCACTGAAAACGGTATACGTCTTTCCGGATACCGTTTGCAGGATCATTTCAGTTATCCTTTGCCTGGAACTGCTTCCGCCGGATCAGCGCAGCCACCGCCAGCAGCACACTACTCAGCATCATCAGGCCGAAACCCTTGTAAGGATAGGAGTGGGTGGCAAACTGGGCCACCTTGCCGTCACCGAACACCGTGGGCATGAAGGGCTTTACGGTAAACGCACCCATCTGGTTCAGGCTGTGGCCATACCACCAGAGCCAGGCCGAGTAGTCGATAATGAAAAAGACTGGCAGTGCCAGTGGCACCAGCACCATCAGCCAGTAGAGAATGCCGCTGTTCTTGCGGGCACCGAAAATCAGCAGGGCCATGGCACCTGCAAGCCCCCAGAAGACGATATGTGCAGCCATGGTCATATTGGCCGCCATGGGTTTGATCTCTTCCGGATTGTTGAAGTAGCGACCCAGGCTCTTCTCGTAATGCCAGCTCATCATCTGTGAGCCACTGCCATCCCAGGTCAGCCTTTCGGCCTGTGGCTGGCGCTCCTGGTCCTTCTCGAAGGTGATCCTGAGGCTTTGGATCATCTTCATTTTCTCGGAAAGCTCTTCAGCAGGCTCGGCCTGGGCCGACGTGGCTTCCACTTTCTCTCCACTCGCCTCCAGGGACGCCCTGAGCCGGGCAACCAAGGCAGCACCGGCATCCAAAACAGGTTCCTCTTCACTGCCCGCTTCCTGGTCGAGCGCGGTCACCAGGGCCTCGACATAGCCCCCATCGTGGTACTTCAGACCATCCTCGCCATAGAAGGTGAGATACATCCAGATGAAGAGACCGGTAAAGGCGACCGACATGATCGCCATGCGCAGTTTCGGCCTACTGCAGGCAAAACCCACCAGCATCACGCCCAGTATCGATATCAGAAAGGGTGAAAATGCACGCTCGATGACGCCACCCGCTGCAATGGGATACATGCCCACGTAGTGGTTGATGGTGTCCATCTCATGCACGCAGTCCAGGGCAATCTCCTCCTGGATCTCCTCCTTCTCCACCTTCTTGCAACCGTTGAAAACACCGTTCATGTGAAAGTGGATGCGCACACCGTCGGGAAATGCCTCTGCCGGATAGTTCGGCGCGGTCAGGGAGACCCACCAGATCGGTGTATAGAAAACGGCAGCCAGTAGTGCCAGGGCCACCAGGGAGAGGATGCCGACCTGCAAGGTCTGCTTGTTTTGAGATACTGCATTCATGATCTGTTACTTACCCGCTACCGGTTATCTGTTCCGTGAAACTGCAATGCCCGGCCGCCTGTCTGGGACGGCCGGGCACCGGAATCAATCATAGTCCGGATTCAGCCAATCCTTCGAAGGTGCCAGTTCCTCTTTCGGAGGCTTGGTGCGGGAAGTGTAGTTGATCACCATCTGCATATCCTTGTCGCTGAAACCCTCGATCTGTTTCACCATGTCAGGATTGGCATTGCGGCGCTTGCCGTCGCGGATCCACTCGAACTGGCGCAGCATGTAGTTGTAGTGCTGTCCAGCCACCTTGGGGTAGAACTTGTCATTGCTACCCTCGCCATTATCACCGTGACACTGGGTGCAGTTGTCCATGTAGAGCTTCTTGCCCTGTTCGTACTCGGGTGTACCCTCGTCCCAGGGACCCACGCCGGGATCGGGATTCATCGGCAGCTTGGAGATGTAATCGGTCACATCCGCAATCAACTGGGCTGCCTTGATCTCGTCGTGACTGTAGCCGGCCGCCGCCATGATCTGGTCATCCAGTGCAAACGGGTACATGGTGGGATTGTCTCGGTTCTGGGCACGGATATCCGCCAACTGCTTGATGAGCACGTTGCGATGCTGTCCTGCCAGCTGCGGAAAGGTGCCGTCCTTCAGACCCCAACCCTCGAGAAGATGGCATGCGGAGCAGACCTCGTAAACCGCGATGCCACGCTCTCTATCGGGCTCCAGGATCATGGCCTCGGTCTTCTCGCCACCCGCCACGTTCCAGTCCTTCACATCGGTAACCTGGGCATCATCCTTGCCAGCAAAGCTACTGCTGCACAGGGCCAGTCCCACGACCGCTGCAACAGCCTTCAAAAGGGGTTTAGCATTCATCAGTTACTTCTCCTGTCTCCCGCTGGGGGATCTCTATATGGTGACAACCTGCCAGGGCAAAACAGCGCCCACTGCCGGTCAGGCTCAATCCTTACGGAGTCTGTCACACGCCGTTTTGAGCCTCTTTGATATGAGTCAAAACTGCTCAGGTAGTGGGAACCCCGGTAACGGGGTATCCCATTTGTGGTACTTACTTGAGGGTAGCCAGCCAGTCGGCAATGGCCCGCATCTCTGCATCGTTGACCAGGCCCATCACACCCTTCATGGCCGCTGTCATACCGTTGGCACGGGCACCGCTCTTGATATCTTTCATCTGGTTGAAGGCGTAGTCGGCATTCTGCCCCGCCAGCTTGGGATAGGTCGGCATGATCGGAGTGTTGGCATCCTTACCATGGCAGGACCAGCAGGTCTTTGTCTTGTAGAGCTCTGCCCCGTCCGCAGCAATTGCACTACCCGCCATTCCCATGGAAAGCACTGCCGCTGCAGCAAGTGAGAGTGTTGTGCGTTTCAACATATCGTTTTCCTTCAGTTAATGGATCAAAAGCATAGTTTTAGAGACTACCCGGTTGATAATCGTTCCCGAGCATCACACCAGGCAACGTGAAACACCTTGCGAATAATCAATCGAGCACAGACCAATACCATGACTTTTATCAGCTTTTCGCTTGCTTAAAACAGAGAGAGGGGCCCCAGGGGACCCCTCTCAGGTCATAGCTTATTCAGCTGTTACTTGACCTTAACGGCCCCGTTCTCTTCGAGGTAGGTCTTGGCACGCAGACCGAGGTCCGCGGTCTTGACCTGGTACTGCCACCACTGGTTGGCCCAGAGCATTGCGTTCTGGAAGTCACCCTTGGCTGCAGCTGCCTCTGCCTTTTCACGGGCACCCTTGGCGAAGCCGAGCTGGTCGGTAGCATCTTCAACCAGGGCCACAACGGTCGGGAAGTCCTTGAAGTTGTGACTGGTGATGAAACCTACGACCGAGTCAATGACCGCCTGGGTATCCAGGTTGGTCTTGACCTGTTTCTCGTAGTCCGCCTTGGTGTAGGTGGTACCTTCCTTCATGGTCATCTTGGTGGCCTTGTAGCCCTTCGGACGAACCAGGAGGTAACCCTGCATTTCAAGATGGAGTGCGGAGCAGAACTCGGTGCAGTAGTAAGGGAAGACGCCAGCCTGATCAGCCACGAAGGTGGTCGATGCAGTCTTACCGGGCTCGATGGAGAGCTGGACGTTCTGGCCGTACATGGCGAAGCCGTGAACCTCGTCCTGAGCACGCTCGAGGTTGGTCAGATGGATCGATACGGTATCGCCCTCTTCAACCTCGATGATTTCCGGGGTGATGTGAGAACGAATCACAGTACCGCGTACATCAACCGTGCACTTGCCGCTGGCATCGCAGGTACGTTCAGTCTTTTCACGACCCGCGCGGGTCTTGAAGGGAGACTTCTTGTCGGTACGGGAATCCCAACCGGACTTGTAGCGCACAACAGGCTTCAGCTTGTCTGCCTTGATGGCAACTGCGTAGTGGGGCTCACCCAGGGGCAGCGGCATGTCATACAGCAGCTCCATCTTGTCGCCACTGATATCGATCAGCTGATGGTTCTGGGGATGCAGCGGGCCGACCGGGTTGAAGCGATCGATAGCCAGCTTGTTCAGAGCTACCAGGTACTTGCCGTCGGGAGAGACGGTATCACCTTCCATCGCCATCAGATGGCCGATGTTGTAGTGAACCGGCAGGGTGTCGAGCACCTTACCCTTACAGTAGTCCCACTTGGTGACCATGGAGTCCACGTAGATGGAGGTGTAGGCCACGCAGGGCTTGGAGTCATACTGGGTATGCAAAGGACCCAAACCTACATTGACCTGATGCTGAAGGGCATCTTTCAGTGCAATGATAGGAATACCGTAGGGGTCTTTTCCTTCGAACTTCTTGTTCTTGATCGCATTCATGATCTTTTCGAAGGAGTAAACCCAGGTATGGGAATCGAGCTTACCGGATACGGTGATAAATTTACCATCCGGAGTTACGTCAGCACCGTGAGGTGACTTGGGCTCGGGGATCAGGTAGAGCAGACCTTCCTTGACGGCCTGGTCCATGGTGATCAGATACTGGCCCTTGGACTTCTTAATCTTACCGGCCTTGACCAGCTCTTCAGCCTTTTTCCAGTTGGTCACGTGCAGGAAGTCGGTATCCTTGGAGGAACAGCCCGCCTCGAAGGGAGGACGTCCGCGTTCGATACCACCGACATAACGCTCGGAACAGAAGGAGTTGTTGAAACCCCAACCGTAGGAAGGACCCTTACCCGCATCAGCCAGGTCCTGGCTGTAGGGAGGCATCTCGAAGGTGAAGGAGTTGGCGGAATCTATGCGACCCTTCTTCTTGTCGAATTTCCAGTAGGTCAGACCACCGCGATACTTCTCGTTGAACTGTTCCAGCGGAACGAAACCATCCTCGAAAGGCGCTGCGTACTGAGCGGGATCCATGATGTATTCACTGTTGGGGGTGAAGAATGCACCACCATGCTCAGACTTGAAGAACGGGTTGACAACGATCTGCTTGGTCTCGAAATCATGCAGATCGATGATCGCCATGCGTGGGTTGGCCTTATCGTTGATCGCCAACCAGCGACCGTCGGTCTCACCATTGGTCTCGGAGATTGCAGGGTGGTGTGTATCACCGTAGACGATGTCCTTGCCACGAACCCTGCCCTGGGCGAGTACGGCCTTGGATTCATCATCGAATCCATAGCCCTGCCATGGCTCAGGTGTGAAAACAGCGATGTATTTCAGAATACGCATCGAGGGGATGCCGTAGACGATCACATGCCCCGACTGACCACCGGACGAGAATACGAGGTACTCGTCACGACCACCGGTCGGAGTATAGGTCTTCGCTGCAGCCAGAATATCTTTCTGGGTCAGCCCCCTGCGCTTCATTACATCGTCGAGCGATTCTGCCGACCAGGCCGTTGACGCTGCTGAGAGGCCCATGCCCAGCCCCATCATCAACGCCAGCGTGCGTTTGCTTATTAGTTTCATTTTAGCTCCCTCGGATATGACGTATACACGTAGCCGTCCAATAGCGTGCCTCCCTGACCCGGTTGCGGCCTTGATAAAGGTCAAGCTGATTGGGCCATATCACACACTTTTTGTTTTTTTGTGCGTGTAGACCGAAAAATAGGACATCCGGGGGAAATGAAAATACCCAATTCGCTACCCACCAATGGGTATTCGCATGGGTTTATCTACATGTTAATCAATGGGATAGTTAAGCAATATCAAGATTCATGCCCGATTCCCGGAATCCATTGAAACAGGTCCCGGGGATACACTGTTTGACTTAAGACAAGTACAGGTTTGGATTCGATAAATAGAATCCCAGGAACTAGCATTCGGGGTTGTCACATCCAACCGTGATCTTTGTCGGATAACACTATGCAGAAATATCGTTGTACTGCCCTGGCAATCCTTTTCTTCTCTGGCATAACCTGTTCCAGCCAGGCCCTGGCGGTTACCGACCAGCAGTTCGACACCATCAAGAGACTGGGCCAGCTGAACGCCACTGCCCTCAACTGCCAACAGGTCGAAGAGGTGAGGCGGATCAAGAGAGCCCTGGTATACAACCTGCCCAAGCGCCGGCAGCTTGGAGAGGAGTTTGAACGGATCACCCACGACTCTTTCCTCGCGTTGATGAAAGAGCAGCCGGAGTGCCCCGCACCAGACGTCCTCGGCAGCCGCATAGACGATGCGATCGAACAACTGGAACAGGCATTCAAGAAGTAACAGGATTGCAGCATGAAGAGGTCAGGAAGCGTCGCCAGAATCCTTTTATTAATCTTTCTGTTCACAAACAACAGCCTGCTGGCAGCCGACGGTTTCAGGGTGATGGCCAGCATCAAGCCGGTGCACTCCATCCTCTCCGGGCTGATGACCGGAACCGAGGGCCCGGGGCTGATCGTCGGAAAAGGGGCATCCCCTTACGGATACCAGCTTACCCCGCAGCAGTTGAACAGCCTGCAGCAGGCTGATCTGCTGGTCTGGGCAGGACCTGAACTCGAGAGCTTCCTCGACACACCCATCCGGAAACTGTCGAACGGGACAAGGGTGATAACCCTGCTCGACGAGCCGGAACTGAAGATTCTTCCCTCCCGCCACAACGACAACAGGCGGGACCCCTTCTTCTGGCTCGACAGCCGTAATGCCATCATCACCCTGAACCTGCTCAGGGGAGTCCTGAAGGATGCTGACCCGGGCAGGGCCCATCTATACGAGCGAAACTACAAGAGTATGCTCGCGAAACTGTCGGACCTGGATCGCAAGCTGGAGTATGGCTACCGCGGGCTGAAGACAGGCATCGGCGTCAATTACTACGACACCCTGCAGTACTTCGAACAGGCTTATGCACTGAAGATACGGGCAACCCTTGCCGAATCACCAGGCGCTTCACAGGACGCCGGCCTGCTGCTGCAGACCCGCTCACAGCTCAGGGATGGCTACTTCTCATGCCTGCTCACCGAGGCAGGTGCAGATGAGAGCAACCTCTCCCTGCTGACCGCGGGCGTGGATATAAACCGGGGTGAACTGGACAGTTTCGGCATCCGTTTCGAACCCGGAGAAGCACTCTACTTCCAGCTGATGCAGCACAACACCGAGACTATCAAGCAGTGCCTGCAGGCCGCCAGGGATGACACCGTGAGACACCAGGCGCTCGAGGAGTCGCAAGAGGATACCCCCAGCACCATCGGCGGCAAGTTCATGCTGATCGACCACAACGGCAACCTGACGACCGAAAAAGATCTGCTCGGAAAGTACCAGTTGATCTATTTCGGCTACACCTTCTGCCCAGACATCTGTCCCACCTCCCTCTCCACCACCTCAGTGGCCCTGGATATCATCGGGGAGAAGGCCAAGCTTCTTAACTGGTACTTCATCACCATCGATCCCGAGCGGGACACCGCGGATGTAATGAAACGTTACGTCAAATACTTCAACGAAGACCTGGTCGGCCTGACAGGCTCTAGGGCCATGATCGACCGGGTGGCCCGGCAGTTCAAGGCGCGTTACGAAAAGGTGATCGAAGAGGGAACCGACCCGGATCTCTACGCCATGGACCATTCCGCCAGCGTCTACCTGATGGCGCCTGACGGCAGGTTCATCACCAAGTTCGCCCACGGCATAGCACCGGAACTGATGGCGGAACTCCTGCTGGAGCACCTGCCAAGGTAAGCGCTCAGTGCGATATGAAGCGTGTCAGATCGTAACCGGTTCTGTGCACGCTGTGGCAGGTGGCACACACCTGCACGGCGATTGCACCCAGGGCCCTGCCCGCCCCCTTGGGATTCTCTTTATGGACAGCCGCCGCCAGCTCGACCAGTGACTTCTTGGCCGCATCCCCGAGCACTCGCTCGACGGCGCCCTCGTCCTCGTGACATGAGACACAGCTGTTGGCCAGGTCACCGAGCCGGTCTCCGAAGTCGTAGAGTGTCTCGATGGCGGTCCCCGTTCTTCCGTCATCCATGGCGATTTTGATACGGTTGACCAGCACCGACATCCCCTTCATCGCGTCGCCGTACGCCTGCTTCTCACCGCTCCGCCTGTTGGCGATCACCTGGCGACTGAAATCGGGTGTGCGGTAGAGGGCGGCAGTCACGACACGATACTCCCTGTGGCAGCTCTTGCAGCTCTGTCCCAGTTTACGCTGGGCTTTCATGACCCCGGGAAAATCACCCGCCGCAACCGCGGCTTCCAGGCTATCAAGTGCGGCAAGATTCAATTCATCCTCCCACTCGGGCACCATCTCCCTGATCTTCCTGTAGTGGGCTGCCAGCTTCCCACTCCACTTTGCAAGCAGCTTGCGATCCTTGAGCTGGGTATATTCAGACACCGCCTGCATCTCTCTTCGCAGGCCGAACATGGTGTGCAACCAGACCTGGCGCTCGTTCAGCGGTTTATACCATTCAGCTATGGACTGGGGCGGCAGCGTGAGGGCCTTCTCCTCCGATGCGACAGGCGTGGCACCGAGCAGCGAGAGGCAACAAACAGAAATTATTATCGACAGGCGCACTATCATCCCCCTGAATTGGTATCCAGGTGAGATTATAGCAAGCTAACGGGTACTTACTTGATCTTATGCAAATCGGCGACCAACATCAGTTGACCACCCGGAATTCACCGGCGCTGGGCATAAGGGACATCGGCTCGGAAAGAACCGTGACCTCGGCTGACTCCCTCAACCTCTCGATATCGTGAACCGTCACCTGGTCACCCGAGACCGTGATCACCCCCGATTCGGTCAGGCTCTTCAGAATCCGCGAAAAAGTTTCCGGTTTCACCGAGAGCCTGGACGCCAGCATGCTCTTTGGGACGGTGAACTTGAACGAGCCGGAGGCCTGCTGCTGGTGCATCTGTTGAAGCAGGTAAGCGGAAACCCGGCAGGTCGCACTGTGCAGGCTGAGATCGTCGATCTCCTTGATCAGCCCCCGGATACGCTTGCTCATATCCGCCATCAGCAGGAAACAGGTATCCACCGATTCGCGCAACAGGCCCGAAAATGCCTTCGACTCTATGCTTATCAGCTCGGCATCACTCAGCGCCATGGCACTGACCGGATAGGTATTGCGGTCCATCAGCATAAGCGCTTCTGCAAAGCTCTGACCGGGACTGACGAACTCGATGATTTTCTCGTTCCCATCGGGAGAGAGGCGGTAGAGTTTTATCTTACCTTCCAGCAGCAGGAAAAAACGGTCTGCACTGTCACCCTGCTCGAACAGGCTGCTGTTACCCGCGATGGATATTTTCCGTGCCTTGGAAGTGATACGGTCGAGCTGCCCGTCATTCAGGCTGGAGAACAGAAAATATCCCTTCAGCGCTTCCTTGATGCCATTGGTATTCACAGTAACAACCTCTTTCTTCCGATAGATAAATGAGTATAGCTGCCTATCTATCACCCCACCGTGAATCCATTCACCTCGTATATTCTGGATTTTATTTCTGCCACTCCCTGGCAGATCAATTGCCTTGCCGGCAGTTGCATAGCCCATTGATTAATATCAAGGCCATCCTTACCGGTTGCATTCTAATAGAACGTCAGGGGCACCCTGCTGTCGATACCCAAGACTGGGTAAGACAGGTGTTTGTTTGGACTTGAAAATATGGGCATGAAAACAGTTTCTGTCCTCTCCGACGGTAGAACTCCATGATAAAAGAGAATGCGAAGGTTTTTATTGTCGGGGCGGGCCCCGGTGATCCGGACCTGTTGACCCTCAAGGCCTACCGGCTTTTGAGCGCTGTCGACGTGGTGGTCTATGACCGCCTGGTATCCAAGGAGATTCTCGACCTGATCCCGAAGCACACAGATCGCCTGTCGGTTGGCAAGGAGAGCGGACATCACTGCGTACCCCAGGACCAGATCAACACCCTGCTTGTAGAACTGGCCTCCAGCAACAAGCGTGTGCTGCGTCTCAAGGGCGGTGATCCATTCGTCTTCGGCAGGGGTAGCGAGGAGGCGATCCACCTGGCCCGGGCCGGTATTCCTTTCGAGATCGTTCCGGGGATCACAGCGGCAGCCGCCTGTACCGCCTATTCGGGAATTCCCCTTACCCACCGCGCCATGAGCCGCAGTGTGCGGTTTCTGACCGGTCACCTGAAAAACGACGGCGCCCTGGATCTGAACTGGGAAAAGATAGCCGATCCCGAAAGCACACTGGTGATCTACATGGGTCTCTCCACGCTGGAAGAGATCAGCGAGAAACTGACCGCTGCAGGTCTACCCGCAAACACACCGGCCGCTGCCATAGAGAACGGAACCACACCGCAGCATCGCTGCGTCATCAGCAGCCTGTCCACACTCGCCGAAGATGTCAGGCAAAATGAAATGCAGGCACCGGTGCTGCTGGTGATCGGAGAAGTGGTCTCCCTCTCTGCCGAAATTGGAGACTGGTTCAACCCGGACAGCAGAAGAGAAGAGACAAATATCGTGCAGCTTGCCCTGGGGTGATTGGCAACCCGGACGCAACCCCTCCATCTACCTATTAATAAGTAAGGTTGCCCCTACCCACTAATGGCTAGCTCTCGCCCCTCTCCTTCAAGTAGGCGGCGTACTTCTGATCGGTACCGTTGATATGGTTGATCAGCCAATCTTTCAGGTATTCCGCAACACCCTCGAGCGCCTCGTGGCCCTTCTGCTGATACTCATCGATAAAACCACCCACCTTTTCGATCATCGCTTCGTGCTCAAGGCGGTGTGACTCGTACTCGGGGAACCGGTGCTTCTCCATCAACTCCTCTTCCCGCTTGAAATGGAATCGCGTGTAATCCACAAGCTCGTCCAGTGCCTTCTTCTCGAACTCGTCACCTGTGTGGTAATGCACTGCGGCCTGCAGATTGTTGATCAGTGACAGAAGCTTCTTGTGATCATCGTCAATGGCCTGAATCCCGACACTGTATTCATCCTTCCATGTGACAAAAGTCTTACTCTCCAGCTTGTTGTTTATATAGGGAACTGCAATAAGAACGGCCAGCAGCAACCACGGAATGGGATGCCCGATCCCAAGTGCGACAAACAGCAGAATATCGGCAATGAAGATCACTCCCATAATCATTGAGAGCACAAGCATGTTGACGCTTTGTTTCATATGGCCACCTGTGAATACAAAAAAAATTATGCGCGGGAAGAGATGCAATAAATTTTTTCGATGATCTTTTCCCGGGGACGCACCTATTCCCATTCTGACGGTAACCAAAGTATTCCACTTATGGCTTCCCCCCCTTGATTTTTATCAAAGACGATTGTAGCAGCGAGTCTAGAGTGGTTGACCGGAACATGACATTGAGAAGTCCTCATGTCCGTAAGTTGCTTGGGAACCAAGTCATCCATGGGAGTAAACTACAAGTGAATAAACATCATTTTGCAAAATCAGCAGTAAGCGTACTTATCGGCGCTGCACTGTCCGGAATCTCGGCAACTGCCAGTGCAGCCGGACCGACGCTTTCTGAAGCCGATTTCGAAGCGGCCAAAACCACCTATTTCCAGCGTTGCGCGGGCTGCCACGGCACCCTGCGTAAAGGTGCTACCGGTAAGAGCCTCGAGCCGAAGAACACCATGAAGCTGGGTCAGGAGCGTCTGGAGAAGATCATCGCCTACGGTACAGAAGGCGGCATGAACAACTTCGACGACATCATGACTGCCGACGAGATCAAGAAAATGGCCACCTACATCCAGATGGAAGCTCCGATTCCGCCTGAGATGGACCTGGCCCTGATGAAAGAGCGCTGGAAAACCTTCGTTGATCCGAAAGACTACCCCACCAAACCTCTGCACGGTCGCAACTGGAAGAACTTCTTCCTGGTCATCGAGCGTGACGTGGGCAAGGTTGCGGTTATCGACGGTGACAAGAAGGAAGTTGTAGCCCACGTACCCACCGGTTACGCGGTACACGTACTGAAGGCTGCAGAGCACCACAAAAAACTGCATGCCAAAGACGCTGGTCGTTTCTGGTACACCCAGGGCCGTGACGGCAAGCTGACCAAGATCGACCTCTGGCAGACCCCGGACAAGATGAAGGTCGCAGAAGTGCAGATCGCCTATGACGCACGTGACGTGGCCGTATCCGGCGATGGCAAGTACGTAGTTGGCGGCGGTTACTGGCCACCCCACTTCGTAATCGCAGATGCTCACACCATGGAGCCGCTGAAAGTGGTTTCTGCCCGTGGCGTTAACGTTGATGGTAAATATGTCAACGAATCCCGTGTAGCTGCTATCTACGACACCCCCAACAAGGCCAGCTGGCTGGTCTCCATGAAAGAGCTGGGGCAGATGTGGCAGGTGCACTACGACGATATCGACAACCTGAAGATCACCAAGATGGATACCGCCAAGTTCCTGCATGACGGTTTCTACGATCCCACAGGCCGTTACTTCCAGATCGCTGCCAACGCCTCCAACCAGATGGTTGTGGTTGACACCGAGACCGAGAAGCTGACCAAGTTGATCGATACCGACAAGCTGCCCCACCCTGGCCCTGGCGCCAACTGGGTTGATCCCAAGTGTGGTCCTGTAGGCGGTACCGTTCACCTGGGTGTTGGCAAGGTCACCGCTTGGGGTAACGATCCCAAGGGTCATCCTGACCAGGCATGGAAAGTCTGCTACGAGACCGAAACCGACGGTGCTGGCGTATTCATCCGCACACACCCGAAGAGCGACTACGTATGGGCTGACCAGACCAAGCATCCGGAGCCCGAGGTACAGCAGTCCATCCAGGTCATCTCCAAGAAGACCCGTGAGATCGTCAAGACCATCCGTCTGACCGAAAAGGCCGGCTACGCCGCCGTGCATATCGAGTTCAACAACGATGGTTCTGAGGTCTGGACCTCTGTCTGGAACCGTAAAGACAGTAAAGAGCCAAATGGTGAGATCATCATCTTCGACGCCAAGACTCTCAAAGAGAAGGCACGCGTCAAGGGTCTGTACGCACCTACCGGTAAATTCAACGTCCACAACCGCATCAACCACGTAACCTGATCCTGATTAGGTGTTGATGCACACCGGCGGGCAGATTGGCTGCCCGCCGGTTTTTTCCGGCTACAATTCCATTTAGTCAAAAGGCCGAGGATTCGATAACGACTCCGATGCCATTCCTGGGGTGCGACTACAATGACCGAGCTTCCAGTAAAGCCCAACTTCTTCTCCCGCCGAATCGTCCTGGGTGCCACCGTCGGCAGCGCCCTGCTGTTCTTTATCGTCGGCATCATTTTCTGGGGCGGTTTCAACACGGCCATGGAGGCCACCAACACGCTGGAGTTCTGTATCAGCTGTCATGAAATGGAAGAGAACGTCTACCAGGAGTACAAGCCGACCATCCATTACTCCAACAGGACCGGCGTACGCGCCACCTGCTCCGACTGCCATGTACCCGATCCCTGGGTTCACAAAATGGTTCGCAAGATCCAGGCAAGTAACGAGATCCTGCATAAAATCCTGGGTACAGTGAATACCCCGGAGAAATTTGACGCACATCGTCTGACCATGGCCAAACGGGTCTGGAAGACGATGAAACAGACCGATTCACGCGAGTGCCGTAACTGTCACAACTTCGAGTCCATGAACCCGGAGTTCCAAAAGCCGCGCGCCCGCAAGCAGCACCTCAATGCTTTCGAGACCGGCCAGACCTGTATCGACTGCCACAAGGGTATCGCCCACAAGAGCGTGCGCGATCAGCTCACCGACGAGGAGCTCGAAGAGCTCGAAAAGCCCTGGCCCGCCTACCAGCGCCCGATTCCCGAGATGTATGCCAAGGGACTGGAACGCGTAGCGGCCAAAGAGGCTGAACAGGCGGCAAAGGAGAAAGCGGAGAAAGAGAAGGCCCGCCAGGCCAAGATCGCCGCCAAGAAGGCTGAAGAGGAGCGCATCAAGCAGGCCGTGGCGGCCGCACTGGCAGCCCAGGCGAGCGGCGCCGACGCCCAGGCCGCCCCGGGCGGTGCAGCCGGATTCGGTATCGACTGGGGCGATGTCCCGTCCAGGACCATTACCCTGCTCTACCCCGGCGAGACCTCCATGGAGTGGGTACTGACCGGCAAGGACCATGGTGGCGCCCGCCCCCTGGTCAAGGGTGGCGACCGCTGCACCACCTGCCACGACAAGGAAGCCGCCGACATGGGCAAGAAGATGGTCACCGGCCAGAAGGCCGAGTCCAAGCCCATGCCCGACAAGCGCCCTGGTATCGCGGTCAACGTACAGGCGGCCCACGACGACGCCAACCTCTACATCCGCTTCGAGTGGGAGGACACTCCCCACGTACCGGTGCCTTTCGTAGATGGCGGCAAGATGGACCCGGATAACCAGATGAAGCTGGCCCTGATGTTCGCCACCGACCAGGTGGAGTTCGCGGATCGCTCAGGCTGCTGGCAGACCTGTCACCATGACGCCGACACCATGCCCCACACCCCGGCTTCCGAGGATGCCGCCAAGGTCGCCGAGCTGAAAGCTGGCGTCACCAAGTACCTCAAGGAGAGCCGTACCAAGATCGAGGTCAAGGGACGCCGCGGCAAGAAGCGTGGCGGCTGGGACAAGCTCAAAACCGCCGACGAGATCAAGGCGGAACTGGCCGCCGGCAAGTTCATGGACCTGCTGCGCTACAAGTCCGGCAAGGGTGAGACCGAGGACGGCTACATCCTGGATCAGCGCTACATGACCGGTGGCCAGGGCTTCGATGTCGACGCCCGCCAGGAGGGTGGCAACTGGGTGGTCGTGATCAAGCGTCCCCTCAAGTCCGACAAGCCCGGTGATATCAGCATCGAGGCAGGCCAGCTCTACAACTTCGGCTTCGCCATCCATGACGACTACACCAACGCCCGCTTCCACCACGTCTCTCTCGGCTACAAGCTGGGCATGGACAACGAGGCGGCCGAAATCAATGCCGTGAAACGTGAAGCCAAGGCCGCAGCCGCCCCAGCCGCAGCCGCAGCACCCGCCGCCGGTGGAGCAGCCGGTGGCAGCAGCATCAACGTGGACTGGAGCAAGGCGGGCAGCCGCGAGATCTCCCTGCTCTACCCCGGTGAGACCTCCATGGAGTGGGTGCTGACCGGCAAGGACCACGGTGGCGCACGGCCCCTGGTGAAGGGCGGCGACCGCTGCACCACCTGTCACGACAAGGAGATTGCCGACATGGGCCAGAAGATGGCCTCCGGCAGCAAGGCTGAGAGTACGCCCATCCCCGGCAAACGCGCCGCCATACCGGTGACCGTCGATGCCACCCATGATGCGGAGAACCTCTACCTGCGTTTCACCTGGCCCGAGGGTGATCACGCCCCGGTACCCTTCGTGGATGGCGGCAAGATGGATCCCGACAATCCAATGAAGCTGGCGGTGATGTTCGCCACCGACAAGGTGGAGTACGCCGATCGCTCCGGCTGCTGGCAAACCTGTCACCACGATGCAAACAGCATGCCCCACATGCCCGCGGCAGAGGACGCGGCAAAAGTCGCCGAGCTCAAGGCAGGCGTCACCAAGTACCTCAAGGAGAGCCGTACCAAGGTGGAGGTAAAGGGGCGCCGCGGCAAGAAGCGTGGCGGCTGGGACAAGCTCAAGTCCGCTGACGAGATCAAGGCCGCACTGGACGAGGGCAAGTTCATGGACCTGCTGCGCTACAAGTCCGGCAAGGGTGAGGCCGAGGATGGCTACATCCTCGACCAGCGCTACATGAGCGGTGGCCAGGGCTTCGAGGTGGATGCCCGCCAGGAGGCTGGCAACTGGGTGGTCACCATGAAGCGCAAGCTCAAGTCAGACAAGCCCGGCGATATCAGTATCGAGCCCGGCCAGCTCTATAATTTCGGCTTCGCCATCCATGACGATTTCAGCAGCGCCCGTTTCCACCACGTGTCTCTCGGCTACAAGCTGGGACTGGACAACGACACTGCCGAAGTAAATGCCATGGCACAGTGATTGGACTAGACTGCATAACACCCGGAGCATATTCCGTACTCCGGGTGTTCCTGCCTGGAGGATGCCTTATGAAGCGACGCACATTGCTGACCCTGATTCTGACCCTCGGTTTGGCTCCTCTCTGCAGCCAGGCAGGAGGCGATGCCGGCAATATCGCTGAAGTCAGTATCCTGAAGTTCAAATTCGATCCCCAGACCATCACCATCAAGGCCGGCGATACCGTACGCTGGACCAACAACGAGAAACGCCAGTATCACAGCGTCTGGTTCGAGGCACTCGGCGAACCGGAAGCCCCCTACTTCTTTCCCGGCGAAACCTACGAAAGGACCTTCGAAAAAGCGGGCGAATTCCCCTACCGCTGCGGCCCCCACCCGAAAATGCGGGGCAAGGTGATCGTGGAGTAGCGAATCCGCTTCCTCCCGCTCCTCCCGGAGCTGTTCTCTGCCGGCTGCTCCTTGACGAAAATCAAAGAGTTTAGAGTGGATCTGAACAATAGTCTCATCTAATCGTTCCGTGGGCTAAGGAACCTCTGAATGCATTCGATGAAGATCAGATCCCTGGCATATCCCCTGTTACTGCTGATGCTGTTCGGGGCTGAAGCCGCAACCGGGGAATCCACCATCCCCCCGGAGCGACAAGCGGCCCTGCGCCACCTGGTCAAGCACGACTGCGGCTCCTGCCACGGCATGCGCCTCGAGGGAGGGCTTGGACCCTCGCTTCAGCCGGATCGGATCAACCGCTTTACCACCCAGCAGCTGGCCACAACCATACTCTTCGGCAGGCCGGGCACCCCCATGCCCCCCTGGCGCCCCTTCTTCAGCAATGCTGAAGCCGCCTGGCTGGCCACACGTCTGAAAAAAGGGGAACTGCCCTGATGAAGTTATCCCGTGCACTCCGCCCCCTGCTCTTTCTGGGCCTCTCACTGCCACTGGCACTCTCTGCACAGCTGCGTGGCACCGGTGACCTCGGCATCGTTATCGAGCGCGCAGACGGCAGCGTGCAGATCCTCAACACCACCGACAAGAGCAGCCTCGGCCAGATCACCGGCCTGGGCGATCTCTCCCACGCCTCGGCGGTCTTCTCCCGCGATGAACGCTACGCCTACATCTTCGGACGCGATGGCGGACTCACCAAGATCGATATCCTGGAGCAGAAGATCGTTGCCCGCACCATGCAGTCCGGCAACAGCATCGGTGGTGCCATCTCCCAGGACGGCAAGCTGATCGCGGTCTCCAACTACGAGCCGGGCGGGGTCAAGGTGTTCAATGCGGACACCCTGGAGCTGGTGGCCGATATCCCCGCCAGTTACGGCAAAGGTGAGCAGTCGAAGGTGGTGGGCCTGGTGGATGCCCCGGACCAGCGTTTCGTCTTCAGCCTCTACGATGCGGGAGAGATCTGGATCGCCGATTTCTCGAACGGCGCTCAACCTGTCATCACCAAGTTCCGCAACGTGGGCCGCCAGCCCTACGATGCCCTCATCACCCCTGATGGCCGCCACTACATCGCCGGTCTTTTCGGTGAGGATGGCCTCGCCCTGCTGGATCTCTGGAACCCCGAGAAAGGGGTCAGGCGCATCCTTGGCGACTACGGCAAGGGCGACCAGAAACTGCCGGTCTACAAGATGCCTCACCTGGAGGGCTGGGCCGTGGCCGGAGACCTGGCCTTCGTTCCCGCGGTGGGCCGTAACCAGGTACTGGTGGTGGAGACCAAGAACTGGCAGCAGGTAGCGAGCATCCCGGTACATGGCCAGCCGGTATTCGTCATGGCACGCCCCGACGGCCGCCAGGTGTGGGTCAACTTCGCCTTTCCCAACAACGACCGCGTGCAGGTGATCGACACCCAGGAGCTGAAGCTGTTGAAGACCCTGGAGCCCGGCAAGGCCGTGCTGCACATGGAGTTCACTCCCCGGGGTGAACACGTCTGGCTCTCCATCAGGGATGCAGACAAGCTGCGCGTCTACGATACCCGCCATTTTTCCGAGCTGGCGGTGCTGCCGGCGAAAAAGCCCAGTGGCATCTTCTTCACGTCACGCGCGCACAAAATCGGCTTGTGAGGTGAGAGATGCATAGACGCAGAACCGCCAAAGAGAGTATCGCCAGTGAATTCACCCCACTGGAGAAGCGTCTACTGAACGAGTTTCAGCACGGCTTCCCCGTCACGCCGGAACCGTTCAGGGATATCGCCAGGCAACTCGACAGCGACGAGCAGGAGGTTATCGATGCCCTGCAGCGCCTGCAGCAGGGAGGCGCCATCAGCCGGGTCGGCCCGGTACTGCGCCCCAACCGCGTGGGTGTCAGCACCCTGGCTGCCATGGCAGTGCCCGACGATGACCTGGAACGGGTTGCAGACCTGGTAAGCGCCAGGCCGGAAGTCAACCATAACTACGAGCGGCTGCACCACTACAACCTCTGGTTCGTGGTCACGGCCTCCGACGATGAGCACCTGCAAGGCGTGCTCGACAGCATCAGCCAGGAGTGCGGTTTGGCCGTACTGGACCTGCCGATGATCGAAGACTACTTCATAGACCTGGGGTTCGATCTGAAATGGAACTGAATGTACGCAGACTCGAAACATCAACGGAACCCACCGAACAGGATATGGCGCTGGTGCGCCTGATCCAGGGTGGCATCCCCCTGAGCTCCACGCCCTATGCCGAGATCGGACAACAGCTCGGCCTGAGCGAACAGCAGGTGATGGAGCGCATCACGCGGCTCCAGGGCATGGGCATCATCAAGCGCTTCGGCGTGGTGGTCAGGCATCACGAGCTGGGCTTCCGTTTCAACGCCATGGTGGTATGGGATATTCCCGACGACGAGATCCGCACCATTGGCCGCTGCATCGGCCAGTACGACTTCGTCACCCTCTGCTACCAGCGCCCACGTCGCCTGCCCCACTGGCGCTACAACCTCTTCAGCATGATCCATGGTCGTGACCCTGACGAGGTGAAGGCCAACGTGGCCCGGGTTGTCGAAGAGTGCGGATTACAGCACATCCAATATGAACTGCTGTTCAGCCGCCGCCGCTTCAAGCAGCGTGGCGCCCGTTACGACGCCCCAGACCGGAAGTCGCAGGCCAGGCATGCAAGACAGCCCTCGACAGGTAACTGAGCGCCATGCTTGAGCTCGCCCCGCTTGACCGCCGCATCATCAACCGCTACCAAGGCGGCTTTCCACTCGTCAAAGAGCCGTTCGACAAGGTTGCCGCCGAGTTCGATATCAGCGCCACGGAGTTGATAGGCCGCGTCGACCATATGCTGGCCCGTGGCTGGCTCACCCGCTTCGGTCCTCTCTACAACGCAGAGCGCCTCGGTGGCGGGCTTACCCTGGCTGCCCTTTCGGTACCCGAAGAGCAGTATCGCTCGGTGACCAACCTGGTGAACATGCAGCCCGAAGTGGCCCATAACTACCGGCGCGATCACCTGCTCAACATGTGGTTCGTTATCGCCACTGAGACCCCGGAACAGCTGACAGACACTATCGCCCAGATAGAGAAGAACACCGGCCTGAAGGTGTGCAACTTCCCGAAGCTGAGGGAGTTCTATCTCGGCCTCTGGTTCGAAATCGGTGAACAGGATGAGATGAACACCCGCTCCATCGAGACCGCGCCCCAAAGCGCACTCTACAGTCTCGACGAGTACGACCGCCGCATTGTGGTCACCACCCAGGAGGGACTGCCCCTGGACAGCCGCCCCTACGCTGACGTGGCCCGCCGGGTCCTGCTCACTGAAGACGAAGTCATCGAACGCATGAAGCGCCTGCTCAACAACGGGGTGATACGCCGCATCGGTCTTGTCCCCAACCACTACAAGCTGGGATTCAGGGGCAACGGAATGAGCGTATGGGACATCCCTGACGAGAAACTCGACACCCTGGGACAACTGGTGGCCGGACTGGACTTTGTCAGCCACTGTTACCAGCGCCCCCGCTACGAGGGAGTATGGCCCTACAACCTCTTTGCCATGGTGCATGGGCGTGACCGTGACGAGGTGAGAGTGAAGACCGAGCAGATCTCCCAGCTCCTGGGCGATGAATGCCGGGGTCATGACGTACTGTTCAGCACCGAAGTACTCAAGAAGACCGGCCTGCGCATGGTGGCCTAGGAACGACGACAATGTTTAGATTGACCCGCTACCTGCAAGCCCTTGCCAACCCCGACAGCAAACCCCGCCGCCCCCAGGTGGCCGCCCCCACCGGGCCGGTGGTTATCTGGAACCTGATCCGGCGCTGCAACCTCACCTGCAAGCACTGTTACGCCACTTCCGCCAACAAGGACTTCGAGGGTGAGCTCAACACAGACGAGGTCTATACCGTCATGGACGACCTCAAGGGATTCGGTGTACCGGTACTCATACTCTCGGGTGGCGAGCCCCTGATGCGACCGGACATCTTCGACATCTCCCGCCATGCGAAGTCCATGGGCTTCTATGTCGGACTCTCGACCAACGGCACGCTGATAGACGAAGAGAACATCCAGGCCATCGCCGAGACCGGCTATGACTATGTCGGCATCAGTATCGACGGTATTGCAGAGACCCATGACCGTTTCCGCCGCATGGAGGGCTCCTTCGAACAGTCGATGAAGGGGCTGCGCCTGTGCCACGATGCCGGCATCAAGGTCGGCCTGCGGTTCACCCTCACCCAGGACAACGCCCAGGACCTGCCAGGGCTGTTGAACCTGATGGACGAGGAAGGTATCGACAAGTTCTACCTCTCCCACCTCAACTACGCCGGCCGGGGAAACAAGAACCGCAAGGACGATGCCCACCACAAGATGACCCGTGCCGCCATGGACCTGCTGATCGAAACCTGTTGGAACGGCATCAAGAGCGGCCGGCCAAAAGAGTTCGTCACCGGCAACAACGACGCTGATGGCGTCTACCTGCTGCAGTGGGTGCGTGAACATATGCCCGAGCAGCAGGAGCGCCTGCAGAACATGCTCACCCGCTGGGGGGGCAACTCCTCCGGTGTGAATATCGCCAATATCGACAACCTGGGCCGCGTTCACCCGGACACCATGTGGTGGGACTACACCATCGGCAACGTGCGCGAGCGCCCGTTCTCGGAAACCTGGCAGGACACCAGTGACCCGCTGATGGCCGGTCTCAAGCTAAAGCAACGCCCCCTCAAGGGCCGTTGCGCAGAGTGCGCCCACCTCGCCATCTGCGGAGGCAACAGCCGTACCCGCGCCTGGCAGCTGACCGGCGACTTCTGGTCCGAGGACCCGGGCTGTTATCTCACCGACGAGGAGATCGGCATCGGTGACCCACCGATGGACCGGATCGCATGAAATCCCCCTGCTGTATCCTGGCACTGGTGATCGGCGTGGCACTCGCGGCACTGCTCTATCGGTTCATCATTGCAGGAGACACCCTGCCGGCCAGCGACCAGCGCACCGCCATCATTCTCAGCGAGGGTGAACGAGACATGGTGCTGGGCGAGATGCGCAGTTTCCTTGAGACCATACAGGTCATCACCGCGGCCCTGGTCAATGATGACCTTGTGGCCGTCGAAAAGGCGGCCCGCGCTGTCGGCATGGCCTCCAGCGAGGGAGTACCCGCCAGCCTGGTCACCAAGTTGCCCCTCGCCTTCAAGACCCTCGGCCTGGGCACCCATGAAAAGTTCGATCAACTGGCGCTCAACGCCGCCCAGTTCGGCGATAAACACACCACCCTAACGGAACTGAGCGAGCTGATGCAGAATTGTGTTGCATGCCACGCCACCTACCGCATAGATACCGCAATAAGATGATACGAAGACTCACAAGCGCCCTGGTCCTGGGCATGTTATCGGCAATCCCCTTCCAGTTGTCCGCTGCAACCGGGACCACCACCCATGAGCTCTACCTGCAGCACTGCGGTGAATGCCACAGTGTCGACCGTCTCGGCGCCATCGGTCCCGCCCTGCTGCCGGAAAACCTCAAGCGCCTGAAAAAGAAACGCGCCGCCGGGGTCATCGCCAACGGCCGCATCGCCACCCAGATGCCGCCATTCAAGGAGAAACTGACACCCGGGCAGATCGATTCACTGGTCTCCTATATCTACACCCCCCTCGCAGAGATCCCCGCCTGGGGCATGGCCGAGATCAGCAAGAGCCGCATCATCCTGAAGAAGCCCGAAGAGCTTCCGGAGAGCCCCCTGCACAGTGCAGATCCCATGAACATGTTCGTGGTGGTGGAACTGGGTGATCACCATGCCACCATTCTCGACGGTGACCTGATGGAGCCCCTGGCCAGGGTAAAGACCCGCTTCGCCCTCCACGGCGGACCCAAGTATTCGCCGGATGGCCGCTTCGTCTACTTCACCTCCCGTGATGGCTGGATCAGCAAGTTCGACATGCACAGCCTGCAGTTCGTGGCCGAGGTGCGTGCAGGCATCAACACCCGCAACACCGCGGTCTCCGCCGACGGCAGGGTGCTGATGGTGGCCAACTACCTGCCCCACACCCTGTCGATCATCGATACCGAAACCATGCAGCCCCTGAAGGTGATCGAGGTGAAGGACGACAAGGGGGTCAGCTCCAGGGTCAGCGCGGTCTATACCGCCGATCCACGTGACAGCTTTATCGCCGCGCTGAAGGATATTCCCGAGGTGTGGGAGATCAACTACCTGGAGAACCCGCCCAAAGGGTTCGGCCAGTGGATGCACGACTACCGCGATGACTCCGGTGAAAAGCAGGTTCACAACCACTTTCCGATCCGCCGTATCAAGACCAAGGACTACCTGGACGACTTCTTCTTCAGCCAGGACTACAGCACCGTGATCGGCGCCTCCCGCCAGGGACGCGGCGAGGTGGTGGATCTGGACCTCGGTCGCTCCACCAAGAGGCTTGAACTGCCCGGCATGCCGCACCTGGGCTCAGGCATCACCTGGCCCTACAAGGGGCGCACCATCATGGCAACGCCGAACCTCAAGAAGGGATCCATCAGCGTCATCGACATGAAGAGCTGGGAGCTGATCAAGGAGATCGAGACCCTGGGCCCCGGTTTCTTCATGCGCAGCCACGAGAACACACCCTACGCCTGGGTGGACGTCTTCTTCGGCCCCAACAGGGAAGCGGTTCATATCATCGACAAGAACACCCTGGAGATCGTCAGGACCCTGCGGCCCGCACCGGGAAAGACCGCCGCCCACGTGGAGTTCGACAAGGAGGGCCGGCACGCCCTGCTCAGCATCTGGGACATGGACGGCGCGGTAATCGTCTACGATTCAGAGACACTCGAAGAGGTCAAGCGCCTGCCGATGAAGAAACCCTCGGGAAAATACAACGTGCACAACAAGATCACCCGTTCGGCCGGCACCAGCCACTGATGCCTGCCTGTCATTCCGGCGTACGCCGGAATCCAGGCACGCCAGGTCACATCACGAGGCCTGTTGTCTCGAGCAGCTGCTATCTACTTGGGAAGGAAGTAGAGTTTACGCAACTCCTCGTACTTCCCTGACTGCTTCATCTGGTCGAAAGCGGTCTGCCACCTGGCAATCACCTCGTCCGCCACGCTCCTGGAAAAGGCTATGTACCCCCCGGACTCCATCACCACGACCGGCGTCTGACTGATATCCCCCAAATCGATGCCCGCCTGCTTCAGCTTCCTGTTGACCGTACTGCTAGCCGAGGGCGTGAGATTGATCCGCCCTTTCTTGAGCAAAACAAAGCAGTTCACGTAACTGTTCTTTGCAATCAGATTCCGGAAACCTTTTTTCTTCAGCGTCTCATGGTGCACACCGCCATTGAGAACGCAGATGTGATCAACCCGCTTTGCCTCGTCAAGGGAAGCGACGCCCGAGGGAAATTTTTTCATTTCATAGAGATAATCGGTCTCGACCTGAAGGGGGCCGACCCATTTGAACAGCGATTCCCTGGCGGGCGTTCTGCTCAGGTTGAACAGGGCCTGGTCCGGCATTGTTTCGACCATTTTCAATCCCCGGGCGAGGGGTACTTCAGCAATGCCGCCGCCATGCCCGACCATGCGCATCATCTCCCTCACCAGTTCGAGATTGAAAGCACGCTTCCCGGCGTGGGGCAAACCCTTCAACTCTCCGTGATCATCCCTGTAGGCCTGCTGCTGCAGACTGTGGGTGAGAAAATTGATTTCCGCGGTGATTGAACTGGCAAACAGGATCAGGAAGAAAGCGATTGGGATTTTTATTATGTTCATGCCGGCACTCCCCAGGCAGCACTCACTCAATAAATAAGTCTAGTCCATACAGGGGGAACCGCTCCTGCGCACAGCAGAAGGAGGGGAATTTATTGACGCATGGCAGTTCCGGGTGGCATCCGGCGCCCCACCGGATATCAGCTTTTCACGCTCACCGGCTGGCAGGGATAGAGGAAGGTGGACAACAGGGTGCCCTCCTCCAGTGAACAGGCGTCGGCGGCGGTGTGCAGTGCCTCCCTGTCGTGGATCTCCACGTGGCTTCCGGTGACCGATATCACGCCGGTACTGGTGAAGTTCTTGATGATGCGTGAGAGGGTCTCTGGCTTTACGGAGAGACGCGACGCCATCACATGTTTCGGAATGGCCAGATCGAAGGCAGTATTTCCATTGGGGGCCTGCTGTACCAGGTAGGCCGCAACCCGGCAGGTGGCGCTGTAGAGGCTCAGGTCATCGATCTCGTTCAGCAGTCCACGCAGGCGCTGACTCATATCCCCCAGCAGAAGGAAGCAGGTATCCACCGATCCTTTCAGCATGTCGGCAAAATCCACCGCGTCGATACCGATCGCTTCGGCAGGCTGCAGGGCCTGGGCCCCGACCGGATAGTAGGGACGCTCGAGAAACATCAGTGCCTCGGCGAAGGTACCCCCCGGGGTCACCACCTCCACCACCTTTTCGTTTCCTGCAGGCGATAGCCTGTAGAGCTTTATCTGGCCCGAGACCATGAGATAGAAGCGCTCTGCCTTCTCTTCCTGCTCGAACAGGGACTCCCCCTCCTCGAGGCGGACCCTGACTGCGTGACGCACCACCCTGTCAAGCTGATCCTCGCTTAAACGGGCAAATAGATGCCCCTTTTTCAGTTCGTCTTTCTGAACCTTGGAGTTGATCATCGGAAAGCCTCACACCTGGGTTACCAGAATCCCATATCAGTATGTGCATATAACCTTAATCGACCGTTTTTATGCCTTGATCAAAATCAAGGTGAAAAAGTGACGTGAACTGTCAAATGGCCACACCACAATAATCAGTCTGGAGGGACGAACCATGTCGCAGGCTTTCACAAAGGCCATGGCACGTAACATCTTCTACGGTGGTACGGTGTTCTTTTTACTGCTATTCCTAGCACTATCTTTTGACAGCGTTTCGGCTCTGCCGGAGCGTGACAACCGTCAAAACCTCACTGAAACAGTTGCCCACGGCAAGCTGCTCTGGGAGGAGAACAACTGCATCGGTTGTCACACCCTGATGGGTGAAGGTGCCTACTTCGCACCCGAACTCGCCAACGCCTACGACCGCCTTGGCGGTGAAGCCGGCATCATCGGTTTCATCAAGAGCCGCCCCAAGGAGGGTATCCCTGGTCGCCGCAGCATGCCGCAGTTCAACTTCTCCGACGAAGAACTCAAGGCCATCGCTGAATTCCTGAAATACGTTTCAGAAATCAATGACGCCGGCTGGCCGCCGAATATTCAGGGTTGATCTGAGGGGAGATTTTCGACATGCAATTTCAATCACAATCCGTATCCAAGCTCTACTTTATGGCGGCCATCGGGCTGTTCGTGGGGCAGATTCTGTTTGGCCTGATTCTCGGCCTGCAGTATGTCATGGGCGACTTCCTGTTTCCGGAGATCCCCTTCAACGTGGCTCGCATGACCCACACCAACCTGCTGATCGTATGGTTGCTGTTCGGTTTCATGGGCGCCGCCTACTACCTGGTGCCTGAAGAGGCTGAACGTGAACTGGAGAGCCCGATGCTGGCGATCCTCATGTTCTGGATCTTCCTGATCGCCGGCGCGCTCACCGTTCTGGGCTACCTGCTGGTACCCTACAGTGGCCTTGCCGAGATGACTCAGAACAGCGTCCTGCCAACCATGGGTCGAGAATTCCTTGAGCAGCCAACGATAACGAAAGTCGGTATCGTGGTGGTCGCACTGGCGTTCCTCTACAACATCGGCATGACCATCCTCAAGGGCCGCAAGACCGTTGTAAACCTGGTCCTGCTGATCGGCCTGGTCGGCCTCGCCGTGCTGTTCCTCTTCTCCTTCTACAATCCCGAGAACATTGTCCTCGACAAGTTCTTCTGGTGGTGGGTTGTTCACCTGTGGGTAGAGGGTGTATGGGAACTGATCCTCGGCTCCATCCTGGCCTTCGTGCTGATCAAGACCACCGGTGTTGACCGCGAGGTTATCGAGAAGTGGCTCTACGTGATCATTGCCATGACCCTGATCACAGGCATCATCGGTACCGGCCATCACTACTACTGGATCGGTACGCCCGAGTACTGGCAGTGGTGGGGTTCCATCTTCTCCGCCATGGAGCCCATTCCATTCTTCATGATGACCGTATTCGCCTTCAACATGGTGAACAAGCGTCGCCGCAACCACCCCAACAAGGCAGCTGTCCTGTGGGCACTGGGTACCGCGACCATGGCCTTCCTGGGTGCTGGCGTATGGGGCTTCCTGCACACCCTGGCTCCGGTCAACTACTACACCCACGGTACGCAGATCACCGCCGCTCACGGCCACATGGCCTTCTACGGTGCTTACGTGATGATCGTACTGACCATCATCTCCTACGCCATGCCGATGCTGCGCGGCCGCCAGGCGGCCAACAGCAACCGGTCCCAGGTCATGGAGATGTGGTCTTTCTGGCTGATGACCATTTCCATCACCTTCATCACCCTGTTCCTGACCGCGGCGGGTATCCTTCAGGTCTACCTGCAGCGCTTCAGCGACACGCCGCTGCCGTTCATGGTGGTCCAGGACAAGATCGAACTCTTCTACTGGCTGCGTGAAATCACAGGTGTGATATTCCTGATCGGTCTCATCGTCTACATCGCCAGCTTCTTCGTCGGTAGCGACGAACCCGAGGCGACCGTAGCGCCTGAGACAGAGTAAGTCTTGCAAGACCGGAAGTGGCAGGCGGATTCAACCGCCTGCCGCTCTCCGAAATAAGAAACGTTTAAGTAACCCCCTGATTTAGGCGGCACTGCTCCCCCCAAAGCAGCGCTGCCGTTTTTTTTGAAGCACAGGGAAACCTTGAAGATACAGGTGAAATTTGGCTAACGCTCGAAGCAGGACCCGATATGAGCAGTACACAGAGCGATAGACGTTACCCGCCGGGCGACCTGGCGATCTGGATATTTATTTTGGCTGAACTGTCGGTATTCGCGATCTTCTTCTCTGCCTATGCCTTTACCCGCATGGGCAACGTGGAGTTGTTCAACCAGTACCAGCAGACCCTGGACACCACGGCAGCGCTGTGGAACACCATCACCCTGATCACCTCCAGCTACTTCGTTGTGCGCGGGGTCGCCGCGATTCGCGAAGGCAACGCGAAGCTATGTGAGAAATGGCTCTGGGCCGCCTTTGCAATGGGTCTGCTCTTCATCGTCATCAAGAGCATCGAATACGCCCACCACTTCGGCATGGGCATCAACCTCAGCACCAACACCTTCTACATGTTCTACCTCTCCCTCACCTTCTTCCACTACATGCACGTGATACTCGGCATGGTGATCCTCGCCGCGGTCGCGGTGAAGGCGAGACAGGGAGCCTACAGCGCCGAGGAACACACCGGGGTGGAAACCGGTGGCAGCTACTGGCACATGGTGGACCTGGTCTGGCTGGTCCTGTTTCCACTGGTCTATGTAATGCGATGAATACGAAAACAGACAACAGACGCTGGATACGTCCCTGCACCCTCGTTTACAGCGTGATGATGCTGCTCACCCTGGTCACCTGGGCCATAGGCCAGACCGGTGCGACCGGCCTGCCCATTGCCCTCACGGTCCTCTTTTTCGCCCTGCTGAAGGGCCATCTCGTCGGGGACTGGTTCATGGGACTGCGGGGTATCAGGGGGATATGGCGCTGGGTGATCTTTATCTGGCTGTTCATACCCGGCATACTGATTTCAACCGCCTTCTACCTCTCCAATGGAGGATAAACGACAATGAAAACGAGTACTGCGACCATGGCCTCCATAGATACCGAACTGCCCTTCTACAAACCCCAGGGCAAGGAGGTGGAACTCTTCGATCACGCCTGGAACAACCAGCTGCCGGTGATGATCAAGGGCCCGACAGGCTGCGGCAAGACCCGCTTCGTACAGCATATGGCGGCAAAACTCGGTCGCCCCCTCTACACCGTCGCCTGTCATGACGATCTCACCGCGGCCGACCTGGTTGGACGCCACCTGATCGGTGAGCAGGGCACCTACTGGTGCGACGGCCCACTCACCCGTGCGGTAAGGGAAGGTGCGATCTGCTACCTCGATGAGGTGGTTGAAGCGCGCAAGGACACGACTGTCGTTCTCCACCCCCTGACCGACGACCGGCGTATCCTGCCGGTGGAGCGCACCGGCGAGACCCTGAAGGCACCAAAAGACTTCATGCTGGTGGTCTCCTACAACCCCGGCTACCAGAACCTGCTGAAGGGGATGAAACCCTCTACCCGGCAGCGCTTCGTCGCCATGACCTTCGATTTCCCCGACCCGCAACTCGAAACCGAGGTACTGCAGGGCGAGACCGGCATCGATCCTGAACTGGCGACCCGCCTGGTACGCCTGGCCGGTTCACTCCGGGTACTCAAGGACCATGACCTGGAAGAGGCGGCATCCACCCGCCTGCTTGTCTATGCGGCGACCCTGATAAAGGGCGGCATGGAGATCCGCGATGCCTGCCGCGCGGCCCTGGTGGAGCCACTGACGGACGATGAAGAGACACTGCGAGCCCTTATGGAGGTCGTCAATGCCACTCTCGGAAGATAGCGACACCGACCTGTCTCCAGAGCAACAGGAGCCTGAAGGAAAGCCCCTGGCCGTCACCGCCCAGGGCCTCTACCTGCTGAACCTTCTGTTTCCCATACTGCCGATGCTCGGCCTGGTGGGGATCAACCTGTCCAGGGGAAAGAGCGCACCTGAACTGGCCAGGAGTCACATGCGCCAGGCGCTGGCGGGGGCCATCATCTCCAGCTGCCTGTTTCTGATCGCCAACCTGATCATCGTGACCCAGGAAGGCTACCGCTCGGTTACCGCATTGATCGTGTTCGAGATCTACTTCGTGGCCGTGGTGCCGATCATGCTCATTCCGGGCCTAATGGCGCTGATCAAGGCGATGGCCGGGCAACCGTTCCGATACCCCCTGATCGGCCGCTTCGGCGATAGCGGCAACTGATCCACATGGCCTGCTGAGAGACACTCCTATGGAAGAACAGGTCGGCGAATTCTGGCACAGGCTGATCACGCGACTGGCGGACACCCACTACCCCGAGGCGTGCGTCGACCTGGGCGACGTGGAACGCACTGTCAGTATCTTCTTCCGTGCCCTGGGTGGCGACAGTGGCCTGCAGATCACCACCGCCGAGGCGACCCAGCAGTACACCCGGCGCAGCTGGCTGCAACGTATCGCCGGATCCAACGAAAAGGCCACTCTGGCCTGGCGTGACGACGCCTACCTGCGCCTGCCCGCCAGCATCGACTGGCTGCCGACGGAAGAGTTGAACCGCGACCTCTATCTCTGGTTGGCCGCGCTTGCGGTGGGTGACGACGGACACCAGGAGAACTGGCTGCTGAAGAACCAGCGCCTGACCCTGGCTACCCTTGCCCAGTTCCCGGGACTGAACAGCCGCTACCGCAACCTCGTGGATGCCCATATCGCCCTGCGACCGGACCCGCAGAAGCTGCCGACCAAAGAGGCGGCGCTCGAGCAGGCGATACGCCAGGCGTTGCAGGAGCCGGGCAGCATCGAGGAGGTACCGGCACGGGGTAAACGGGCACCCCAGCCGGTGCCGCTCTGGTTGCACCCGAGCCCCCCGCTCCAGGCCACTGGCGCCACGCCGCCAGACCCCGACGATGAGGAGAGCAGCGGTGAAGAGGAGCAGCGCAAGGAGGTGGAGCACCTGCGCCGCCAGGCCAAGCGTGTGAAAGAGCCCGAGAGAGAAGGCGGCCTGGTCACCGTACGCATGGAGAACATCTTCACCTGGGGCGAGTTCGTGAATGTCGACCGTGGCTCCGAGGATGAAGAGGACCTGGAGCGGGCCGAGTCCATTGCCCGGGATCTCGACCAGCTGGCGGTCAGTCGCAGCAACAAGCGGGCCGCCGCCACCCTGAAATTCGACCTGGACCTGCCCGCCGAGGCGGAAGATGACCTGGTGCTCAGCGAAGGCATCCTGCTCCCCGAGTGGGACTGGAAACAGCGCCGCCTGCAAGCGGAACACTGCCGGATCCTGCCCATGCTTGCCGCCGATGCCCGGCCCAGCGAACTGCCAGCCCACCTGCACCGCACGGCCAAGCGGCTGCGCAACCAGTTCCAGGCCCTGGCACCTGCGCGCACCTGGTACCGGGCCCAGCCCGATGGCCAGGAGGTGGATATCGACGCCTACCTGCGTTATGCCACCGACAAGGAGGCCGGCCGGGGCAACGGTGCCGACAATCTCTACTGCGAAATGCGTAGCGGTGCGCGTGACCTCGCCTGCCTGCTGCTGGCTGACCTCTCGCTCTCGACCGATACCTGGATCAACGACCACCACCGTGTGATCGACGTGATCAGGGACAGCCTCTTCCTGTTTGCCGAGTCCCTCAACGCTACCGGCGACCGCTTCGGCATGTATGGATTCTCATCGCGCAAGCGCGACCCGGTACGCATCCACACCCTCAAGACTTTCGACGAGCGCTACAACAACCAGGTACGGGGACGTATAGGGGCCATCAAGCCGGGTTACTACACCCGCATGGGCGCCGCCCTGCGATACGGCAGCAAACTGTTGGCAGAGCAGCCCGCAGGACGCCGCCTGCTGTTGATTCTTACGGATGGCAAGCCCAATGACCTGGACAAGTACGAAGGGCGTTACGGCATGGAGGACACGCGCCAGGCGGTGATCGAGGCACGCAGGCTGGGGCTGCAGCCCTTCTGCGTCACCATCGATGAGAAGGGCAACGACTACCTGCCCCATATCTTCGGCAATGGCGGTTACGTGGTCATCCGCCATCCCTCGCAGCTGCCCCGGGAGCTGCCCCTGCTCTACGCCCAGCTCACCGCCTGAGTAGAGACCGTCACTTCTGCCCTGCGTAGTGCAGCAACAGGGAGTCGAGCCGGTCCGCATCCACAGGCTTGACCAGGAATTCGTCCATACCCGCATCGAGACACTCCACCTCCATGTCACGGGTGGCATTGGCGGTCAGGGCGATGATCGGCAGGCGGTGTCCCTGTTCCTGCTCCCGCAGTCTCCGGGTGAACTCTATGCCGTCCATGTTGGGCATACGCACATCTATCAGCGCCAGGTCGAACTCCCTGGCCTGGGCAGCCTCGAGTGCAGCCTGGCCATTGATCACGTGGGTCACGTCGTGACCCGCCTTGGTGAGCAGTGTGCGGATCAGCAGCGCGTTGATATTGTCATCTTCCGCCACCAGTATGCGACAGCGAAGCTGCCCATCGACCTCGCTGAGCAGGCTGCCGGAGGGGGGTACCCGCTCCGTCGTGCTCTGCCCATCCAGGCCGACCACCATGCGCATGCACTGCCAGAGGTCCTGGGGATTGAACGGCTTGTTGACGATGACGGTGCTCTCCCCGACCTGTACCGCCCGGCTGGGATAACCGACGTGGATCAGCTCAGCCCCGTCTCCAGCGAGATCCCGCATTTTTTCAACCCGCGCAGCAAGGTCATCCCGCTCCAGGGAGTCTGACACCAGCAGCAGATCGACAGGGTTGCCATTGAGAGGATCACCCCGGCCTGCCGCTTCCAACCCGTCATCGTCCAGAACGGTCACCTCCATGCCCGCCTGGGTGCAGGCCTCGATCATGGCTATACGGCTCAGCTCATGGGGCTCAGAGATTGCGACGCTTCTGCCTGCGAGGCGTAACGGTGGGGTCGGCGCCTGCAGGTAGACATCATCGGGCAGGGGCAACCTGATCCAGAAGCTGCTGCCCTTGCCCTCCTCGCTCTTGAAGCCGATCTTCCCGCCCATCAACTCGGTCAGGTCCCTGGCGATGGAGGTACCCAGGCCGGTACCTCCAAACTGTCGTGTACGGGTGGTATCGACCTGCCAGAAACTCTCGAACACTTGTCTCTGCTTCTCATCGGGGATGCCGATACCCGTGTCCTGCACAGTGATCTGCAACACCCTCGACTCGATACCCGGCATCCTGGCGACCTCGACCTTGACGATCACGTGGCCACTGGTGGTGAACTTGATGGCATTACCGATAAGGTTGTAGAGCACCTGCCTGAGCCGCAGCTCATCCTGTTTCACCTTGTCGGGCACATCCTGGGAAAAGGTACAGACCAGCTCCACCCCCTTATCCGTGGCCGCTGTGCTCAGGCCACGGCAGGTACCCACGACGCAATGGCGCAGATCGAACAGCTTTGGATTCAGCTCGAGCTTCTCCGCATCGATCTTGCTGAAATCAAGCACATCCCCCACCAATGCCTCGAGTACATTACCCGCGGAAGTGATCGAATCCACGTACTCCCGCTGTTCACGGTCGAGTTGCGTGGTGCCCAGCAGGCGGGAGAGACCGAGGACGCCCGACAGCGGCGTTCGCAGCTCGTGGGTCATCGCGGCAAGGAAATCACCACGGGCACGGTTGGCCGCCTCGGCCGCCTTGCGCGACTCGTGGAGCTTGCGCAGCAGCATCACCTGGTAGAGCGGCAGCACGATAAGCCCGAGAACCAGGAAATTGACGTAAAAGGCATGCACCTGCCAGCCATCCATCAGGTAGACCACCGTGATGTAGCCGACAAGACTGGCGAGGCAGGCGAACAGCAGGTTACTGATACCGAAGCGGGTACCCTGGGAGATAAACGACCAGAGATAGATCAGGAAAAAGGGGCTGACCGGATCGCCACTCAGATAGATACAGAACGAGGTGCCGCTGACATCGGAGAGCGCCCCCAGGTACTGGCGGTACTTGATCGGCCGGGGCTTCCAGATGATGTGAAGGAACAGGGCTGTAAACCAGATGAAATGGGCCCCGAAATAGAGCGAGAACTCCTCCCAGCTGAAGGGAAAAAAGCCACTATCGCCGCCCAGGCCGATGAAACCGACCATGATCCCCCAGGCTACCAGTCGCAATATTGAGGACTGGAACTCATTATTACCACGCAACGAGCCCTCGGCCGACCCGTTATTTTCCATTGCCATTGTTTTCCAACCGTTGGACAAAGATACCTTGGAATTATCGGTATTCTTATTTTTGTTGCCCGATTTATAAGCGGGCGATTATATCACGCATGGGAATATTGGGAATACGAGGCGTATGGCACGAGGAAATGCAGAAAATGCTGCGCCTACAGGGATGTAGGTGTTAGAGCAATGCAGGAGCAATCACCTACAGGACGTAGGTGAGGAGCGATAGCAGGATGCGGTAGCTTTGCCGAGAGCAATTACCTGCCCGTACATCCTGTACATGCGCTGCTCCTCGGCTCTGGCATCCTGCTTCGCTCTAACTCCTCCATCCATGGAGTCGTGTGCATCCCTGCACCCGCGGCATACCGTACATCCTGTACATATCCGCTCCCGGCATCCATGCCTCCCGCGGTATACCGTACATCCTGTACATATCCGCTCCCGGCATCCATGCCTCCCGCGGTATACCGTACATCCTGTACATAAAAAAACGGCAGACTGAGGAGTCTGCCGTAACCAAAACGCAATAAGGTTCAAAGGAGGAGGATTAAATGGCCGTTAAAGCAAATCAACGGACCATTGGATGAACGCCACTCCTGAAAATCAGGTCAACGCTCTGAACCGTGACTGCGGAATGGTGACTTTGCAACACCATCCAGCACCTCGGAACATGGTTCAAATACTAGATTCTCACCCCGACCTTCACAAACGATCATTTTTCACGATATAGTTGAATTTTTCTCATCTATTGGAGAATTCAAATCAGGCGCCTACCCCCCCTCAATGCACTGCGGAGTTTCGAGGCATCCGCACGTTTGGGCAGTTTCAACAAGGCCTCGGAGGAGCTGTGTGTCACGCCGTCGGCTGTCAGCCACCAGATCAAGACACTTGAGGATTACTTGGGAATCCCCCTCTTTCGCCGGGAAAACCGCCGCACCGTCCTGACCACTGCCGGAGAGAAATACCTCGATGCGGTGGCCCATGCCCTCGACGAGATCGACATCGCCACCCGACGACTCATCGCCTCCCCCAACACCAGTGCCGTCAATATCAGCGTGGTACCGGCCTTTCTCACCCGCTGGCTGGTACCCCGTATCCGTGACTTCCAGAAACAGCACCCGGACGTGGAGCTCCGGCTCAGCGCATCCACCGCCCTGATCGACTTTGCCCACTCCGATACGGACATGGCGATCTATTTCGGTCATGGCGAGTGGGAGCATGTGGATGCCCACTTTCTCCGCAGTGTCACCCTGGTGCCGTTCTGCAGCCCCAAACTCATGCAAGAGCAGGCCCCCCTCAATACCCCGGAAGATCTTGCCGGCCACACCCTGCTTCAGGTCGCCGGCAGGGAGGATGAGTGGTCACGCATCCTCGGCAAGGCAGGCGTCAGCCTGACCCCCGAGAGCAAGAGCATCACCCTCTCCAGTACCTCCCTCACCATCAGTGCAGCAATGGAGGGGGTCGGCATTGCCCTGGCGGATCAGAGCCTGGTGGAACGCGAGATGGAATACGGTCAGCTCGTGAAGCCCTTCGACCTTGAGCTGGAGACCAAGCGAGCCTTCTACCTGGTCTACCAGCAGAATCGTCAGCTCACCTACGCCATGCAGGTGTTTTACGACTGGCTGATGGGAGAGATCGATAAGGAAGAGAAGTAGGCCGCAACACTCAGAAGGCGGTGATCTCTGAAGTTGTAGAGACAGGTTGCTCCATTGCCTCTCTTTCAATATTGCTCACATGGCCACCGATAAACTGCCTGACTTTTTCCGGTAGCGGTTGATCTGCCAGAAATCGGCCTATGGTGATTCCACCGGTCGGGTCCATGCTGCCCAGTCGCTCCTGGGTAATTTCGTGCCAGGTGGCGTGTGATTCGAGGAAATCCCCATCCGGCGAAACGATCACCTGCATACCGTGCAGGCGGGTGTTGCCCTCATCCGCCACCAACAGCCCGATGGCAGCGGCTTGGTCCACTGAATAGGTCCATGACAATCCCCAGAGACTGCACTCCCGGTCATGTCCCCAACGCTGCTTCAGCTCCAGAATCTGCTCATACCCCCCGAACAGTTCCCGATACCCCGATCCTGCCAGGTCACTGCCGAAGTGGTCGCGATGACCCAGCTCCGTCCAGCATGCCGGCCTGTATTCATCGTTGGCAGATGGCACCGGTGGCGGCTCGGGTAAAGGGCCATCATCAACCGGTCGTTTCTCGATAACCTGCCGCTCCACTTCAGGCGGTTCGGAAAACCAGAAAAAAGAGACCAGGACCATAAGCCCCGTTATTACCAGCAGCAACAAGCCAAAAACCGCATTACCCTTCAGCTTCCCAATATTCACTTCAGCACCCCGAACACCCGACAACGGTCCCAGACCGCGAAGGTGTCAAGGTAACAAAATAAGAATATTATTCCCACCCCGGCCCGGGCTTACATTGTTGGGCAGCCCACAGAACGGCCCAGGGGGGGGTGCACTACCGTGTTTTACTTCAGGTTACACTCAATAGAGATACTCGATCTCATCATTGACGAAGGTGTAGCGCGGCTGTTTGTACCAGCCATACAACAAGGACCAGCGGGGCTCCTTGTGTACTTTCGATTGGTAGATCCTGAGCTCGCCTGTTTGATCGTTCATCCAGAAATCGAGATCGTAAAGCTTGTCCGGCTTGCCCACCACGTGGAAATCCGTACAGGCGAAATAGATATCACTGCCGATCTGCCTGACCGGATCATGGATCTGAACGAATTTCAGCTCCAGTATTTCACCGGTCTTATCGTCACGCAGGCGGAAGACACCTTTATCATCCACCTTTGTGTCGATATGTTTCATCATCGTCGACTTGATGTCCTCGACGTAATACTTGCGCTTCTCTGTAGGCTCATCGGCGGCGTAGGCGCTACCTGCAGACAGGGCCATAGTGCCCGAAAGCCAGGCGATACCGACAAGTAATCGAATAGACTTCGACATTGGATCAGGTCCTATTCAACGGGCGTACCCGCATGTTCACTGGCCTTCTTTTTCATTGGCTTGCCACCATGCTCTGCCGCAGTGCCCGCATGCTCACTGGCCTTCTCTGGCATGGGCTTCCCGCCGTGCTCTGCTGCCTTTTCAGACTTCTGCTCCATTCCCTTGCCCGCATGTTCAGAGATCTTCTGAACGGGCTTCTTCTTTACCATCGGCTTGCCACCGTGCTCAGCAGCAATCGCGGCCAAAGGGATCAGTAACAACAGGCTCAGTATCTTTTTCATAACAATCCTCCTCAGGATAAACAGGTTTTACGGCAAACTATCACCACTTATTCAATCAGACAAACCCATGTTCCGGCGACTGAAGGGTTCTGAGAACCAGGCACGGAGCGAGAGTGACAGATCCCGTGCTTCGGGCAGTCCGATGGCATCTTCAGCATCCTGACCCTCAGGGCCGCGCGGGACCTGGTTATAGCTTCTGAAAAGAGGGTCCCAAAAGCTGAAGATGGTTGAGAAATTCGCATCCCCGTACTGACGATCGACAATATGATGCGAGGTATGAAAGCGTGGTGTCACGATGACCCGTGACAACAGGCGTTCGACCGGATCAGGGAAATCGATATTGCTATGGTGAAACTGGGCGCACAGGCTGATCAGGCCCTCGAAGATGAACCAGGCGATCGCCGTAGGCCCCCAGATCAGCACCCACAAGGCCTTGGCTAAGGATGAAAGGAACAGTTCCCCCGGGTGAAAACGCAGGGCGGTCGTCACGTCCATCTCGTTATCCGCGTGGTGTGCCTTGTGAAAACGCCAGAGAAACGGAATGCGGTGATTAGCGCGGTGCCAGAAGTAGTCAAAGAGATCCAGCATGATAAGTGACAGAACAATCTCCAGCCAGCCGTTGAGACCCAACCAGCGGGAGATACCCCAGCCCTGCTGCTCGACGTAGACAATCCAAAGCAGAAAGGGCACGTAGATCAGGATACGCACCAGAAACGTATTGAATGCGGCAACGACAGAGTGAAAAAAGAGGCGCTTGACCCGACTCCCCTGCCAACTGCGGGCGGGAAAGATCGATTCAAGCAATATAAACAACGAAAATCCGCCCAGGAAAATCACCAGGCGTCCACCATCAAGATCCAGTTCCATAACTTTTTAGCTCTCAAGTCTCGAATCAGGCGCAGTTCGTCATCCGGCCTCGTCTTTTGATGCAATCACTACTTGCCATGAGCACCGGGTAGCCAGCAAGTTAGCATTGATCGGACGATAAGGGAATTTTCGCCGCTGCCGACCGGTTACTTTGTAATGGAGATCCATGTTACCTGCTTCTGAAAACAGAAAAACCCGCTGGAAGGCGGGCTTTTTCTGTTTTTATATGGCGGAGACGACTGCAGGGATGCAGGAGGTACGACCCCATGGATGGGGGAGGTAGAGCGACGCCAGGAGCCAAAGCCGAGAGCAATGCAGGAGCAATTGCCGAGGGAGGGATTGATGGCGCACATCCCTGTGCGCCACCCCTTTGGGGCGCCGCAGACTGCGCGGCGTCAAAAATGCTCCTGCATTTTTATCGAACCGAAGGGTTCCCATCAAAGCCGCCCTCTCCCATAAAGCAAAAGGCCCCGGATGGGGCCTTTTGCTTTATATGGCGGAGAGGGAGGGATTCGAACCCTCGGATCCCCGAAGGGATCACCTGATTTCGAGTCAGGCCCGTTCGGCCAGCTCCGGCACCTCTCCAATTGACTAAAGATCTATGCTCATCGCGAGCAACCCTCCATGGTGACGCACCCGGCTCGGCTATCCCTGCCTCGCGTTCGATGAGCTGCGAATGTCCACCGGACATTCGGTCTCACCTCACCCAGCTCCGGCACCTCTCCAATTGACTAAAGATCCATGCTCATCGCGGGCAACCCTCCAGGGTGAAACCGCCGGATTTTCTGCAGTGCAGAATGGAATGGGCTGATCTACAATAAGCGGTAATTCTACATCAATCGGGCGCAGGGACTAGCCCGTTTTGGCAAAGACATAGGTTGCATTCCAAAACTGTATGCGTTGGTTCCTTGCTCTCATTATCGCTGCCCTGCTGGCCGGTTGCAGTATCCCTGAACCCTTGGTGGAACGCATCAAGGATGAAGGCACCCTGTTGGTCATCACCCGCAACAGCCCGACCACCTATTACGAGGGCCCCCAGGGGTACAAGGGCTTCGAGTACGAGCTTGTGGAGATGTTTGCGAAAGAGCTCGGGGTGAAGGTGAAGTACATCATCCCCGACAGCTTTGCGGATATCCTGCCGATGATCACCCGTGGCGAGGCCCATCTTGCCGCCGCCGGCCTGACCATGACCCCGAAACGGGAGACCATGGTCCGATTCTCTCCCAGTTACCAGCAGATCACCCAGCAGGTGATTTACCGCTCGGGTAACAAGCGACCCAGGAAGATCACGGACACCGTCAGCGGCACCCTCGAGATCATTGCCGGCAGCAGCCATGAAGAGCAACTGGAAAAGCTCAGGGAGAAACACCCAGCACTCAAGTGGATCGCCCAGACCGACCTGGAAAGCGAGGAGCTTCTCTACCTGGTCAACGAGCAGGTGATCGATTACACCATCGCCGACTCAAACGAGGCCGCCCTCAGTCTCCAGCTCTACGCCGATCTGAAAGTGGCGTTCGACCTGACAGAGCCCCAGCCCCTTGCCTGGGCCTTTCAGCACGCAGAAGACAGCAGTCTCTATGATGCTGCAGCAGCCTTTATCGAGAAGCAGAAAAAGAACGGGGCACTGAAACAGCTGATCGAGCGCTACTACGGCCACGTGAAGCGCCTGGGCTTCGTCGACAAGCGGACCTTCACACGCCATATCGCAAAACGTCTGCCGGACCTGATGCCCCTCTTCCAGCGGGCAGGTGAGAAGACCGACCTGGACTGGCAGCTGCTGGCCGCCATCGGCTACCAGGAGTCCCACTGGAACCCCAAGGCGGTCTCCCCCACCGGGGTGAAAGGCATCATGATGCTTACCAATGCGACGGCAAAGCAGCTCGACATTGAGGACCGCACGGACCCCGCCCAGAGCATCATGGGCGGTGCCAGGTATGTACGCCTGGTGGAGAAGAAGCTGCCGAAACGTATCAAAAACCCTGACCGGCTTTGGCTCGCCCTGGCCGGCTACAACGTGGGATATGGCCACCTGGAAGATGCCCGCATCCTGACCCAGCGGGGCGGCGGCAATCCCGACAAGTGGGCGGATGTGAAGCAGTATCTCCCCCTGCTCTCCCAGGAGAAGCACTTCAAGACCGTCAAGCACGGTTATGCCAGGGGACGCGAACCCGTAACCTACGTGGACAACATCCGCAACTATTACGAGCTTCTCGTTTGGCACAACCAGCAGCAGGCTCCTCCGGTCGAGAAACCCAAAGAACCGCTCAAGGTGACCACACCCGCAATGCTGTGAAGCGGCGCTGAATCCCTGGTGGGCCCTGCGAACATCCCTACTTGATGAGCACTGGGCCGGACCCGGCCCCAAGTAACCGGTCACAGATTTCTCATTGTCCATCGGAAGAGGGCCTTGGGGAAATCGACGCATCCCATCGAGCGGCACCTATCCCATTGATTTCCACATCCAAATTGAATGGCCCGTTCCATTCCAGCTGAGTGCACAGAACAATTTGTTCACATCAGCCCAGTCAAATAAAACAGAAGCATACTCGTAACATATTGAATGAATTATATTTTTATCACCTGGAACGCAGTTTGCTTTGCAGTCACAAGGTTGTCCGGCAGGAGGCGTGACCTTTCCGTTCAAGCTGTCCAACAACAGTGATGAGGAATTAACGAGGTTGTTTAAAACGGTCTATCACCCTTTTTCGCGATGTATTGCTGTATCACACCGGCGTTGCAGTTTCAGGTGAATTCGTAACAAGGAGAGCGGACAAAAAATGAATATAAATATGACGTAACAATGAGTGAACTTATGAATCAACTTCCACGTTTTTCCACCCTCTCCGCCATGGCCACATTCATACTTGTAACACTGTGCATCTTTACCAGTGGACTGACAGTGCTTACCGACTCCTGGATTGCCGCATACCTTAGTTTGCTTACAGGAACCCTCGGTACGGTTGCACTCATTGTTGCCAGCCTGTCGCGACTGATTTGCCACCTCCTGCCAGTGCGCTCCGGAGCATAAACGCCAGCCTCTTGAGATCAGGAGGCCGGCTCTTGTTGCCTGGTGGGAAAGCTTACACCAGCAGACCTGCTTTTGGACTGCCGTTAAGACTCACAGCGGGAATAGATACCGGTCATTTTCATCAGAATACTCATGCAAATTCTGGTGACCTATCAACATACTCTTTTTCGTGTTCTTCCAGCAGCTTTCGTATCTCATCGTGATCATTGTCGCTGAAGACAATACGTGCATCAGGGTCCACGCCGTCGCTAAGCTGGTCTTCCAGCATATCCAGTCGTAGTACGAAATATTGTGGAGCGCTTTCCCCCAGACTAATTGTGCGTTCGGATGAGCAATAACCACACAGGGGTAAACAGGCCACTTGTTTATATCCCTGGAGTCCAACAAGTCACAAAAGAGGGTTGTCGTGCGTTCGATCTGTAAGCAAGGATTTTTCTTTGGGGAATTTGTGCCATCAGGCTTAACGTTATCCCACATATCAAAACCAGTCGGATAAATTTTCCCGGAATAGAACTTGGCCTCCATGACTATGATGCCTACATTCTGTACGAGCGCATAAGCATCCATCTCGAAATTCTTGTTTCTGAAAACCATATTCCTTGTGGCTCCATAATCAAGAATCTTGCCTTCTGATTTCAGCCGCTCCAGCTCTTTGAGAAGCAACATTTCACCATACTGTCCAGCGTCCTCATGATCATTGAAGTCAAAATTATCCTGGTGATTTGACACATAGATCTTTGTATCACCAAGTTTTCGCCCTATGCCTTCTGGCAGGCGAGATGTAAAACCTTTGACAACAAGGTCGTGTAACGCATGTCCTTTATAGTGAAAGAAGGCAATATTGAGCAAAAACAAAGGCCAATTGGCAATAGACATCCATTTTACGATGTTACGTATGAATGCCTGGGTAAACGATGGTTTTGATTTGTTGCGGTTGGAAACTGCAAGCTTGAATAACAACTTGCCAGGTGTTGCACGATAGTCTGAACTTTCAAATAAGGCCCATATGAGTGGAGGGGCTATAAAGCCGGCTACAAGAACGACCTGGGTGAGCGTGCTGTTATCAAGGCCACTTTCGTACCCCCCTTCTACCAGCATGATCAACACGTTGCCGAGAATGAAGCTTATCAAGAAAAGATCCAAGACCAGCGCAATGCTACGTCGACTGCGGTCCGGGTTCGTTCCCCAACTGAAAAGTGCTTTGAGCGTTATACCGATGAGTATCCAGACAGACACTCCAATGTATGTCATTACAGAATCAATCAGCACTGCAGATCTCCCTTTTTATTATTAATTCTTTCCTGGGAAGGGCTTCTGAATCTCTCACTATTTCGTTCAGGTGACGAAATGTGACGTCAATACGGCAAGACCAACCAGCTAAAGTTGCCTATTCTAGTGGCATATCATGATCCGCTCAATCGAAGGCCATCGAGCCATTCAGATTTTCAAGTATCCGCTTTCTCCTCTTCGGCTCCTGGCCAAAATTCTCGCTAGACCTCTGCTGCTTCTGCGGCAACAATAGGAGAACTTTCAGGCTTATTTTGAGATGAACTGATGAGTGAAATAGTGATAATGACAGCGGTTGCCTTTGTTGTAGGCATCATCTGGGGCTTCAGGAAGCCCGCAGGGTACTGCAGACTGAGCACTGTTCAACAGCGCGAATTCAGCAATCGCATAGGCAGCGGCATCATCAATGGCGTTGTGCTGGGAGGGCTTGTTTTCGTAATCGCAATGATCATATTCGACTAGCGGGCCTTAGTGTATCCAAAATGAAGGGCCGCAACCCCAAGAGTGTTTCAGGTCATGGGGCGGGATATTGTATGGTTTAATAGGTGTGAGGGTTACACTATATCGACAGGAAGTATTGATATAGCAAACGCCAGGATTCTAAATCCGGTCAAAAAATAATATGGACATGCTAAGAACAATTGTTGAACGACTCAGCAGAGGAAAAATAATAAAGCGGAGGATCACAATAGACGGAAAGTCTGTACCCCTTCTTGTCTCACCCGATGCTCAGTTGAAGTATTTAAAATTCGGATCCGGCGCCTTCGACCAGGACCTGATAAATATTGCGGAAAAGCACTTAACAGAAAACAGCAATGTATGGGATGTTGGCGCCAATGTCTGCGTGTTCACCTTTGCAGCCTCATCCGTAGCCCATAAGGGAACGGTAGTATCTATAGAAGCTGACATATGGTTAGCCAATATTCTCAGGAGATCCGCAAGGTTCAAGGAATACTCCAATAACACCATTTGTGTTCTTCCAGTTGCGATCTCAGATACCAATTCGGTTGCTTCTTTTGTCGTAGCCGACAGGGGCCGCGCTACTAATGCATTAGAAGCTGTAGCCGGACGCTCACAAATGGGTGGCATTAGAGAAAAGCAGTATGTACCAACCCTCACCCTGGATACCTTGTTAAATTCTTTTCCTCCTCCTGACTTCGTAAAAATAGACGTAGAAGGAGCCGAGTACATGGTGCTTCAAGGCGCAGAAAATCTGATAAATGAAATCCGCCCAAAATTCTACGTGGAAGTTGGAAGCGATGTGTCCAGCCAAATTCTAAATGTATTCCAGTCCGCAGGTTATGCAGCTTATGATAATGCTGGTAATAAATTGACGGATAGTTGTGCTTACAACACGTTCTTTATCCCAGAGGAAAAGGATAAAAATATTTAACCAGAAAGATCAGGAGCTGATCTTTTCAGTCTGCGCTTCTGCTCTTGCGACGCGACTGGAAGAAAGAGCGCAGCTTCTGCCCGCACTCCTCTGCAAGCACCCCGCCCTCGGCCTCTGTCCTGTGGTTGAAGCGGCCATCTGAAGGGAGCAGGTCGAAGACACTGCCCGCAGCGCCCCCCTTGGGATCATGGGCACCGAACACAACCCGCTTCACCCTGGCATGCACGATGGCGCCTGCGCACATCGGGCAGGGCTCGAGGGTGACGTAGAGCGTGGTTTCCGGAAGCCGGTAGTTAGCTACCTTTTGCCCTGCATCGCGCAGGGCCATCACCTCGGCATGAGCGGTGGGATCATTGCTGCCGATAGGACGATTCCACCCCTCGCCGATGATCTCGCCATCCAGCACCACAACCGCCCCGATGGGCACTTCGCCCTCCGCCTCGGCCTTGACGGCCAGCGCCAGGGCGCGCTGCATGAATTGGATATCTTCGTCTGGAGTCGTGGTCATAAGGGCAACCGATCAGAGTACCTGTCATTCCGGTGAATACCGGAATCCAGGGAAGCACTATCCAGCGGGCGCAGTGGATCCCGGCATTCGCCGGGATGACGGTATCGAGACCATACCGGAATCATGCTGAGCTGCCCCTGTCGATCACTCCCACTCGATGGTCGCGGGAGGCTTGCTCGAGATGTCGTAGGCGACACGGGAGATACCACTCACCTCGTTGATGATACGGCGCGAGACCACCTCCAGGAACTCGAACGGCAGGTGTGCAAAGCGGGCGGTCATAAAGTCCACCGTCTCCACTGCGCGCAGTGAGACCACGTATTCGTAGCGGCGGGCATCACCCACCACACCCACCGATTTCACCGGCAGGAAGACGGTGAAGGCCTGGCTCACCTGGTCGTAGAGATCGTGGTTGCGCAGCTCCTCGATATAGATGTGATCTGCCTGGCGCAGCAGGTCGGCGTACTCTTTCTTCACCTCACCCAGGATACGCACGCCCAGCCCGGGTCCCGGGAAGGGGTGACGGTAGATCATCTCGTAGGGCAGGCCCAGCTCGACACCCACCTTGCGCACCTCGTCCTTGAACAGCTCACGCAGGGGCTCCACCAGCTTCAGCTTCATGTAATCGGGCAGCCCACCCACGTTGTGGTGGGACTTGATCACGTGGGCCTTGCCGGACTTGGCACCGGCGGATTCGATCACGTCGGGGTAGATGGTTCCCTGGGCCAGAAAGTCCACACCCTGCAGCTTGTTGGCCTCCTCCTCGAAGATATCGATGAAGAGGTTGCCGATGATCTTGCGTTTCTTTTCGGGATCCGCCTCGCCCTTCAGTGCCTCCAGGAAGCGCTCCTCGGCATCGACGCGGATCACCTTCACGCCCATGTGCTCTGCAAAGGTGGCCATCACCTGGTCGCCCTCGTGCAGGCGCAGCAGGCCGTTGTCCACGAAGATACAGGTCAGGCGGTCACCGATGGCCCGGTGCAGCATCGCCGCCACCACGGAGGAGTCGACACCGCCGGAGAGGCCCAGTACCACCTGGCCATCCTCGCCCACCAGCTCTTTGACGTGCTCGATGCTGTCCTCGATGATGCTGGAGGGGTTCCAGAGGGGCTCACAGTCGCAGATACTGAACAGGAAGTGCTCCAGGATGCGACCGCCCTGGCGGGTGTGGGTCACCTCGGGGTGGAACTGGATACCGTAGAAACCGCGCTCCTCGTCCGCCATGCCGGCCAGGGGTGCGTTGTCGGTCTCGGCGATAATGTGGAAGCCTTCGGGCAGCTCGATGACCCGGTCGCCGTGGCTCATCCAGACATCCAGCAGGCCGTAACCCTCGGGGCTGGTGTGGTCCTCGATATCCTTCAGCAGCTTGGAGTGACTGCGGGCACGCACCTGGGCGTAGCCGTACTCATGCTTGTCTGAAGACTCCACCTTGCCACCCAGCTGGGCTGCCATGGTCTGCATGCCGTAGCAGATACCCAGTACCGGTACGCCGAGTTCGAACACCTTCTGTGGAGCACGGGGCGTATCATCCGAAGTCACGGTCTCGGGGCCACCGGAGAGGATGATACCGGCCGGCTTGTGCTCGTCGATCACCTCTTCGCAGTTGTCGTAGGGCCAGATTTCGCAGTAGACCCCCGCCTCGCGCACGCGGCGCGCGATCAGCTGGGTGTACTGTGAACCGAAGTCGAGAATCAGGACGCGATGGGCATGGATATCCTGGTGTGTCATGGTTTGAATTCCAATCTCTTAAAAATAAAACAACCGCAGCACCGTGACGGTACTGCGGTTTTCAATGTCGTTTCAGCGGCAGACATCAGCCCTGACGATAGTTGGGCGCCTCTTTGGTGATCGTCACGTCATGGACATGGGACTCGCGCATACCGGCGTTGGTCACCCTCACGAACTCGGGCTTGGTGCGCATCTCTTCAATGGTGGCGCAGCCGGTGTAACCCATGCTGGCGCGGATACCGCCCACCAGCTGGGTGATGACGTTGATCAGCGGGCCCTTGTAGGGGACGCGACCCTCGATGCCCTCGGGCACCAGCTTGTCGGACTCCTTGGTGTCCTCCTGGAAGTAGCGGTCGCTGGAACCGGACTTGCCGGACATGGCACCCAGGGAACCCATACCACGGTAGGACTTGTAGGAGCGGCCCTGGTAGATCTCGACCTCGCCGGGGGACTCGTCGGTACCACCCAGCAGACCACCGAGCATCACCGAGTAGGCACCAGCCACCAGCACCTTGGCGATATCGCCGGAGTAGCGCAGGCCGCCATCACCGATCAGCGGGATATTGGTGTCCTTCAGCGCCTCGGCCACGTTGGCCACGGCGGTAACCTGGGGCACACCCACACCGGCCACGATACGGGTGGTGCAGATGGAACCAGGACCGATACCCACCTTCACCGCGTCGGCACCGGCCTCTGCCAGGGCTACCGCGGCCGCACCGGTGGCGATGTTGCCGCCGATGATCTGTACATCGGGAAAGTTCTGCTTGACCCAGGTGACACGATCCAGCACACCCTGGGAGTGACCGTGCGCGGTATCCACCACGATCACATCGGCGCCGGCATTGGCCAGCGCCTCGACCCGCTCATCGGTACCCTCGCCCACACCCACAGCGGCACCGACCCGCAGACGCTCGTGGCTGTCGCGGCAGGCGCTGGGGTAATCCTTCGCCTTCTGGATATCCTTCACGGTGATCATGCCGCGCAGCTGGAAGTCGCCGTTGACCACCAGCAGCTTCTCGATGCGGTTCTCGCGCAGCTTGCTCAGCACCTCGCTCCGGCTGGCACCCTCGTTGACGGTGATCAGCCGATCCTTGGGAGTCATCACGGAGGAGACCGGCTCATCCATACGCTCTTCGAAGCGGATGTCGCGGTTGGTGACGATACCGATCAGGTCTTCACCATCCACCACCGGCATGCCGGAGAAGCCGTGGGCCTCGGTCAGGGCGATCAGCTCGCCGATCGGGGTGGTGGGGCTGACCGTGATGGGATCGGTGACAATGCCGCTCTCGTAACGCTTGACCTTGCGCACCTCGGCCGCCTGCTCCTCGGCGGTCATGTTCTTGTGAACGATACCGATACCGCCCTCCAGCGCCATGGCAATGGCGAGACGGGACTCGGTCACCGTATCCATCGCAGCCGAGATGAGGGGGATATTCAGGGTGATCTCGCGGGTCAGGCGGGTGCTGAGATCGACATCCTTGGGCAGCACGCTGGAGTGAGCGGGAAGGAGTAGTACGTCGTCAAAAGTCAGGGCTTCCTGGGCAAGGCGCATAGTCGGTTTATCCCAAATCTGGTAGGTCTTAGATAAAACAGGGCATTATAAAATTACATTGTTTCCAGGTAAACTCGATTATTCACCGAATAAACCGAAAAACAATCATAGCCTAGCCTATCTGGAGAGAATGACACACTGATGTCAGGCGCAGAGCAAAACCCGGCATTCGAGAGGGACATCTACACCGTCTCCCGCCTCAACAGCGAGGTGCGGGCGGTGCTGGAGGGGAGTTTCCCCCTGCTCTGGGTCGAGGGCGAGATCTCCAACCTCGCCCGCCCCGCATCGGGCCACATCTACTTCTCCCTGAAAGACCCCCACGCCCAGGTGCGCTGTGCCATGTTCCGCATGAAGCGCCAGCGGCTGCGCTTCGAGCCCGAAAACGGCCTGCAGGTGCTGATTCGCGCCCGGGTGGGTCTCTACGAGGGACGCGGCGAATTCCAGCTGGTGGTGGAACACATGGAGCCCTCCGGCGAGGGCGCCCTGCGCCAGGCCTTCGAACAGCTGAAGCAGAAACTGGCCGCCGAGGGCCTGTTCGACACCGAACAGAAGCGGGAGATCCCCGCCTTTCCCCGCAGGATCGGCATCATCACCTCCCCCTCCGGGGCCGCGGTACGGGATGTGCTCACCGTGCTGAAACGGCGCCAGCCCGCCATTGAGCCGATCATCTACCCGGTACCGGTGCAGGGCGACGAGGCTTCCGCCAGGATCGCCGAGATGATCCGCATCGCCGACCGCCGGGGCGAGTGCGACACCCTGATCCTGACCCGCGGCGGCGGCTCCCTAGAAGACCTGATGGCCTTCAACGACGAGCAGGTGGCCCGCGCCATCCATGCCGCCGAAACGCCGATCATCTCCGCCGTTGGCCACGAGATCGACTTCACCATCGCCGACTTCGTGGCGGACCACCGCGCCCCCACCCCCTCTGCCGCGGCGGAACTGGCCAGCCCGGACCAGCTCGAAATGACCAACCAGGTCAACCTGCTCTCGCGCCGGCTGCTTTACCGCTTCCAGCAGCGGATCAGCCAGACCGGCCACCAGCTGAAGAGCGTGGAGAAACGCCTGCAACTGGTGCACCCCGGCCAGCGCCTGATACAGCGCCAGCAGCGGATGGACGAGCTGGAACAGCGCATGAAACGGGGCCTGGACAACCGCATCAGGCGGCAGCAGCACCGCCTGGAGGCCCTTACCGCACGCCTGCAGGGCCACACCCCCGCCCACCGTCTCGGCCGCACCGCCCAGCGCATGGAACAGCTTTCGCGCCGGCTCCAGCTGGCAATCAACGCCCGCCAGCAGCGCAATGCCCAGCAGTTCTCGACCCTGGTGGCCCGGCTCGACACCCTCAGCCCGCTGGCGACACTCCAGCGGGGTTATTCCATCACCCGCACCCACCCGGAACAATCGGTGATACTCGATGCCGGCACCCTCTCCGGCGGTGACCGGATTGAGACCCTGCTGGCAGAGGGACGGGTCATCAGCGTCGTCGAGAAGGTCGAAGCCTCCTCCAACTAACCCGCTGGGGAACCTGCTTCCGGCCCATCCCTCCCCAATTGACGGCAGTGGCCGCATCCGCTTGATCAGCCGCATTCCGCCCTTTTTTTTCCTTTAAATCTGGCCTGTATGTTGTTTACTTAAGGTAGACCACGTCCATTTCCATGGAGGGTTACGATCATGTCCAGCAAGCCCAAGACGGTCTCCTGCCCCGAGCCCCTGGAACCCCTGTTTCTGGAGGCAGAGAAACAGATGCAGGGCTTCTTCTCCACCCTCGAGATGAAACCCGAAACCGGCACCCTCAAGATCAGCGACGAGCGCTATATCCTGGCCCGCGCGGCCACCTTCAGCGTACAGCTGCGCAAGATCCTCGAAGAGGAGTACGGTCGCCTTGCAGCCGAGAAGCTGGCCTACAGCCTGGGAAGGGCGGCCGGAATCAAGGATGCCGAGTTCTTCATGGATAAACTGAAACTCGAGCGGGGTCCGGCGGCACTCTCGGCTGGCCCTGTACACTTCGCCTTCGTCGGCTGGGCCTACGTGGACATCTTCCCCGAATCCAAGCCGACCACCGATACCGACTACTACCTGATCTACGACCACCCCTACTCTTTCGAGGCAGATGCCTACATCCGGGAAAATATAAAGACCAATCGACCGGTCTGCCTGATGAATGCCGGTTACTCCTCGGGATGGTGCCAGGTCGCCTTCGGAGTTGAACTGGCCGCAAGAGAGATCACCTGCCGTGCCAACGGTGACGACAAGTGCATATTCGTTATGGGTCACACCTCGCGTATTCACGAGTATGTCGTCGAGGCACAGGAACGCTACGGCAAGCTGGACTGACCAGGCAGGCATCGGACTATGAATGCAACCCCCATGGAACAGATCCGCAGCCTGGAAAAACTGCTCGAATTGATAGAGCAAGCCAGCCGGTTGGAACAAGGCTCGGCTCCCCCTTCCATTGCCCTCGATGAATTCACGGGGCTCGAGCGCGACCTGGCAGCGTCGGTGCTGAAACTGCTAGAAGAGCACCACGCCATGCAGAAGCGCTACAGACACACCCTGGCCATGTTGCTTGCCGATGCGGACGGACTGGGGGAAACCCTCGGACGTATCGGACTGGGGGACTTCGACTACCCGGTCTCCGATGTTCAGTTGCCAGGCCTGGAGACTGTCCAGATCGGCATCGAGGATATGGTCCGACAGCTGAAAAACTCCCAGGAGAATCTCAACAGCACAATCGATGAACTGCGCGAGAGCGAACAGAAGTTCCGCAACCTGGTCGAGTCCTGCAGCGACTGGATATGGGAGGTCGACATGGATGGCGTCTACCGCTACGCCAGCCCGCAGGTGGAACAGATACTGGGTTACACACCCGATGAAGTGGTCGGCCGCACACCGTTCGAGCTGATGCCCAAAGAGGAGGGTGAGAAACTCGCCTCCGCTTTCGAGCAGTGGAAGCACAGCGCAATGCCGATAACCGCGCTGGTCAACACCACCCTGCACAAGGATGGCACCACGGTATACATGGAGACCAGCGGCGTACCCTTCTTCGATGCACAGGGGCAGGTGATCGGTTATCGCGGTATAGATCGCGATATCAGTGAGCGTAAACGCATGGAAGACAAGCTGCGTCACATGGCGACCCACGACACCCTGACCAAGCTGTTCAATCGACAGGCCTTCCTGCATCGCATCGAGGCAGAGGTGTACCGGGCCGAGCGATATCACAACCCCCTGGCCCTGATGCTGCTCGACATCGATCATTTCAAGAACGTGAACGACAGCTTCGGTCACGGGGTCGGCGACGAGGTGCTGAGTCGCTTCGCAAGCATACTCGACAGGTCGATGCGGAAGACCGACTTCGTTGCACGTTATGGCGGCGAGGAGTTCACCGCCATTCTTCCGGAGACTTCTATCGGAGAGGCCAGGGAGATGGCAGACCGGTTGCGCAGGCAGCTGTTCGAGAGCCCGTTCCAGGTGAACGATTCAGACGAGATCCATCTCAGTGCCAGCATCGGTATCGCCACCTACCCACGGCATGCCGACAACTGGGAAGCATTGATTGAAGCGGCAGACGCAGCCATGTACGCCGCCAAGCGGGCCGGTCGCAACCGGGTCATGACACCTGAAGGGGAACCTGAGACCACAGACGAGGCATGACCCGTCGAAGGCAATTGCCTTTTACAGCTCCCCGCTCGACAATGAGCCATGCTCTCACCCAGGTCCATTTACACCAGCATTCTGATCACCGCACTGGTGGCGCTTGGCCCCCTCTCGACCGATATGTACCTGCCCGCCTTTCCGGAACTGATGAGGGCGTTCTCCAGCGACATCGACGGCATCCAGATCACCCTCAGCGCCTTCCTGGTGGGCTTCGCCCTGGGCCAGCTGGTGTACGGACCGCTATCCGACCGTTTCGGCCGCAAGCCGGTGCTGCTCGGGGGGCTTGCGCTGTTCCTGCTCAGCAGCCTGGCGATAGCCAATACCGACACCATCGAGACCCTCACCCTGCTGCGCATCCTGCAGGCCTTCGGCGGCAGCGCCGGCCCGGTGCTGGGTCGCGCCATGGTGCGCGATATCCACGGCCCCCGCGAGTCGGCACGCCTGCTCTCCTATATCGGCACCGCCATGGCGCTGGCCCCCGCGGTGGCGCCGATCATCGGCGGCTACATGACCGTCGGCCTGGGCTGGGAGTCGATCTTCCTGTTCCTGGCCATCTATGCCCTGCTGGGTATCCTGGCCCTGGTGTTCCAGGTGCCCGAGACGGCACCCCTCGACAGGCTTCACCGTCTTTCAGTCGGCACCCTGCTCGGCAATTACGGCGAGCTGCTGCGTCACCACAGCTGGCGCTGGTACACCCTGGCCTGCAGCTTCGTCTTCGGCGGCCTGTTCTCGTTCCTCTCCGGATCGGCCTTCGTGATCATCGATTTCCTCGGCTACTCCGAAGAGCAGTACGGTCTCTTCTTCGCCCTGATCGTCGCCGGGTTCATGATCGGCACCCTCATCGCCGGCAAGCTCGCCCGCCGGGTCGGCATCGACCGGCTGATCGGCGCCGGCGCCCTCGTGGCCGCCACGGGTGGCAGCCTGATGGCCCTGCTGGCCCTGCTCCAGGTACACCACGTGGCGGCCATCATCCTGCCGCACATGATCTACATGATCGGTGTCGGTATCGTCATGCCCCAGTCCATGGCGGGCGCTCTCGCCCCCTTTCCGCGGATCGCCGGCACCTCCTCGGCACTGCTCGGTTTTATACAGATGGCGTTTGCCGCCACGGTCGGCATCCTGGTCGGCCACTACCACGACGGCAGCCCGCTATCCATGGCCCTCTCCATCGCCACAATGGGTCTGTTGACCCTTGTCAGTTTCCTTTTCCTGAAACGTGCTAATAATTTAAGTAGTAGAGCCGTAGAGGAAGCGGCAGACAACCTGCCAACCGAGGGAGATCCATCATGACCGCACCCAACCGTCATGCCCGTGGCCTTGCCTTCCGCAAGAGTGTCGACCGCATGGTCGACCAGGCGATCCACATCATGGAGCTGGACGATCATATCGCCAACGCCATCAAGGCCTGCACCTCGGTGCTGCAGGTCACCTTCCCGGTGAAGATCGACGGCAGGGTCGAGATGTTCACCGGCTGGCGCGCGGTACACAGCGTGCACCGCCTGCCCTCCAAGGGCGGCATCCGCTACGACTCCGAGGTGAGCCAGATGGAGGTGGAGGCCCTGGCCGCGCTGATGACCTACAAGTGCGCCATCGTCGACGTCCCCTTCGGCGGCTCCAAGGGCGGGCTGCATATCGACCCCGCCAAGTACAGCCGCGACCAGTTGCAGCGTGTCACCCGCCGCTTCGCCCGCGAACTGGCCGACAAGGGCTTCCTGGGCCCGGCCACCAACGTCCCGGCACCCGACGTGGGCACCGGCCAGCGTGAAATGGCCTGGATCGCCGACACCTACAAGCACATGCATCCCGAGGATATCGACTACATCGCCTGCGTCACCGGCAAGCCGGTGGCCCACGGTGGTATCCGGGGCCGCACCGACGCCACAGGGCGTGGCGTGATGTATGCACTGCAGGAGTTTTTCCGCCACCCCGCCGAGGTGAAAGCGGCCGGCCTGGAGGGCAAACTCGAGGGCAAACGGATCATCATCCAGGGACTGGGCAACGTGGGCTACAGCGCCGCCCGCCTGCTCTCCGAGGAGAACGGCTGCAAGATCATCGCCATCATCGAAAGAGACGGCGCCGTGATCAACGAAGAGGGCCTCGACCCCGAAGAGGTCCACGAGTACATGGTCGAAAACGAAGGCATCAAGGACTACCCCGGTGCCGAGTATGTCGAAGATGGCGCCAGCGTTCTTGAGATGGAGTGCGACATCCTCATCCCCGCCGCCCTGGAGGGCGTGATCCATATCGACAACGCCCCCAACATCAAGGCCAAACTGATCGCCGAAGCCGCCAACGGCCCGGTCACCTTCGAGGCGGACCAGATACTGCGCAACTGCGGCGTCACCATCCTGCCCGACTGTTACGTCAACGCCGGCGGCGTGGTGGTCTCCTACTTCGAATGGATCAGGAACATCTCCCACATCCGCTTCGGCCGGATCGAGCGCCGCTTCGACGAGACCCGTGGCAGCGGTATCGTGCGCGCCCTCGAGAGCGTCACCGGCGGTACCGTACCCGCCCCCATCCAGCAAGAGCTGGCCCGGGGCGCCGACGAACTTGACCTGGTCAACTCGGGGCTCGACGACAGCATGCGCCTGGCACTGCAGGAGATCATCGCTATCAAGAACCGCAGCGACAAGATCGAGGATTACCGCACCGCGGCCTACGTCATCGCCCTGGAGAAGATCTCCCGCTCCTACCTCGATATCGGCGTCTACTGAACGCACTGTTCAGTATCGAGAGATTACCCGTTCAGTACGGAGCGGTAGCAGCACCTGTGTCCGGCACATGTTTTTTGCCACTGGTCGTGTATTCCACATCCGTCACGACGTTATCGTTGATGGAAACCGTCAACTGCTTCATGTAGAACTCGAATCCGAAGGCCTCACCATAGGCGTAGATCAGCGCGTAGCCGTCCTCTCCCTTGATCAATGGATGCGCATACTTACCCGCCGGTTTGCCAATCAATGCAATCACCTGCTCCCGGGTAGTCTCCCCCTTCTTGAGCTGGTCGATCCTGGTTTCATCGAAGTCGGAGTTATCCATCTTGTAGGAACTGATGAATTCATAGCCGACCAGCAGGTCATCACTGAAATAGAAACTGGCCGCCCTGGCGGGGGTAATACCCGGGCTGTTCGCCTTGCCACCAATGGATGCGTAAGCGTAGCTGATGATCTTTACGTTTTTCTCGTTCTTGAGCTGGGTACCTTCGTTGAAGGGCTTACCGAAACGATCGAGAATTTCCTGGTAGGTTGTCTCGTTCAGGCGCAATGAAGTCTCTTCCGGCACATGCAGAGAGAAGCATTGCAACAATGAGTAATACGATCAGATTCCCTGTTTTTTCATTTTAGATCCTTACAACCTTAGACTAGTAAAATTAAGTGGACGCTAGGCATGCCTATCAACTTATCTAGTTAGCCTATTCATGAATCTCGAACACCGAGCCCACCTTTTTATAACCAAGCTTCTCATAATAGGCATCTTCATCTGACAACGCGTAAACAGTCAGATCGCTATAGTCACTTTTCACCTTGGATATGAGCGATCTGCCAATCTTTCTATTCCGCATTTCCGGCACCACGAAAAGCTCACTGATGTAGAGAGCGAATCCATCATCCATAAGCGCCCTCAAGTAACCTGAGAATGCATCGCCTTCGAAGCAAACATAGGTAATGCTATCGCGCAGGCTTATCCGGTATTTGTCTATCGCTCCATCATTGGTGAAGATATCCCAGTCGGGATCTTCTTTAATTGCCGAAAGCACAGAAGCTTCATGTTCACGCTTGTATCTTATTATTTCCATGGACAGCACTTTAACATTGAAGACTGACACTCCTGATGAGGGACCGCAGGAGCAGCGTCAATTTATATGTTAGCTTTCAATCACGAATAATTAAAATAAAGACTTTGGATTTATAGTTGGAGGTATGATTTCAAAATTTGGCAAAACAATAACTTCAATGCTCTTTTTAAAGCCGGGAGTTCTCACCTCTATTGCATAAATATATTCAACCTCATTATTTCCAGACCTAAATCGAAGAGTCACTGTTTCTACATCCCACTGCTTTCCACCAAATGGCTTGTTATCATCACACCATTGTTTGGCTATTCTCATGGCTTTTACGATCTGTATTTTTCCTTCTTTAAGATCCCCCTTGTTCCAATTTATTTTTCCTATATGATCCTTGCTTTTAAAGTCTGATAAATATTTATTTCCTTTAATTGAACCAATTTGTTTATGCCACCAACCCTCACTTGTTTGCTTGGGAACAATACTCTGCACATCATTGACCGTATAGGTTGCATCTGCTGCATGCGCAACCTGGGTAAAACCAAGCAGAATCATTAAGCAACCTAATAGTAATCTAATCATTCCGTGTTCCCCTTATACAAAGCTAACGCCAAATTAACTGGCGCTCGTCAGCGCGTCCAAGTGAGCGATAGAAAATGTGACAAGAAATAGAGTGAACACCACATATCTTTCGTGGTGTCCATTTAGTAACTGGTATTGCAGTTCATCGGAATGTCTTGTGCATTTTTATAATGCCTAATAGGTAATTATGTGGACGGCACAAATATTGTGCTATGACGCCACATTACTTATTGGCGTTATAATCTGTTACGGAATTATTCGGGCAGAGATGTGCGGGGAGGTTCAGCATCCTGCCGCGAAGAATATTCCCTGTTTTCAATAGACTAGCAGAGCCAGCTTGAATTGTTAAACATGCCCATGATGTTCATTACACAGTAATGCATCGCATTTTTGTTTGTGCAACGCCTTTAAGGGTTTTTTTAGAAGCCGTTTAAGGCGTAGGCCTGTGGTAGGCCGATCTCTGGGTGCTACTGACTGGGTACTCCCCTCCCCTGCTGGAGAAGAGTTAAAGGGGCATCACTTCTTGCGCTTAACGAACTTTTTCAGTCGCTGGCGCTTCTGCACCTGTCGCTTGGTGAGTTTATTCTTGCGGCCCTCGTAGGGATTCTCGCCGGAGCGGAACTCCAGGCGGATGGGGGTACCGTCCAGCTTCATTGCTTCACGGAAGCGGTTGACCAGGTAGCGCTTGTAGGGCGCGGGTACCGATTGGGTCTGGTTGCCGTGGATGACGATGATGGGTGGGTTCTGTCCGCCCTGGTGGGCGTAGCGCAGCTTGATGCGGCGGCCGTGCACCAGGGGTGGCTGGTGTTCCTGTACCGCCCATTCGAGGATGCGGGTCAGTTCGGGTGTGGCCATCT
>JBEVVY010000001.1:3845044-3859232 GCA_040506895.1 Sedimenticola sp. | reverse complement strand
CGCAGCTTGATGCGGCGGCCGTGCACCAGGGGTGGCTGGTGTTCCTGTACCGCCCATTCGAGGATGCGGGTCAGTTCGGGTGTGGCCATCTTGCGCATGGCGTTTTCGTAGGCTGCATCCACCGCCTCGTAGAGGTTGCCGACCCCTGAGCCGTGCAGTGCCGAGATGAATCGCTTGGTGGCGAAATCGAGAAACGGCAGCTTGCGTTCCAGCTCCTCTTTGACGGTATCGCGCTCGTCGGGGCTGAGGCCGTCCCACTTGTTGATGCAGATGACCAGTGCCCTGCCACTTTCGAGGATATGGCCTGCGAGGTTGGCGTCCTGTTCGCTGACGCCCTGGTGGGCATCCAGCACCAGCATCACCACGTTGGCCTCTTCGATGGCCTGCAGGGTCTTGATGATGCTGAACTTCTCGATCGCCTCGTGCACCCGCGCGCGGCGACGTACACCGGCGGTGTCGATCAGGGTGTAGGGTTTTTCGTCGTGGGTGAACGTGATGAAGATGCTGTCGCGGGTGGTGCCGGGCTGGTCGTAGGCGATAACGCGCTCTTCGCCCAGCATGCGGTTGACCAGGGTGGACTTGCCGACGTTTGGTCGACCCACCACGGCGATCTGGGTGCCGGTCTCCTCTTCGGTGTGCTCCTCAAGGGGCTCGGGAAAGGTCTTCAGCACCTCGTTGATCAGGGGTTTGACCCCCTTGCCGTGGGCTGCCGAGATGGGCATCGGATCGCCCAGGCCGAGACTGTAGAAGTCGGCTCCGGCCATCGCGTTGTCGAGGTTCTCGCTCTTGTTCACCACCGCGGTGATGGGTTTGCCGGTGCGGCGCAGCTGCTCGGCGATGATCTCGTCGCCACCGGTGGAGCCGGACTTGGCGTCCAGCAGGAAGAGGATGTGGTCCGCCTCGCCGATGGCGGCCTGCACCTGCTGCTCCATGACGACGTCGACACCCTCGCCCTCGCCGCTGATACCGCCGGTATCGACCACCACGTAGGGCTTGTTGCCCATCTTGCCGACACCGTATTTACGGTCGCGGGTCAGCCCCGGCTGATCGGCCACCAGCGCATCCCGGCTGCGGGTGAGCCGGTTGAAAAGGGTGGACTTGCCGACATTGGGACGGCCAACCAGGGCGATAACGGGAAGCATGGTTCGACTCTACTTAATAACTACCTGGCACCGGATACCGCGGCCAGGTCACCACCGTCGCCATAGACGTAGATCACGCCATCCACCACCACGGGGGCGGTGGTGATGGGGTCTTCGCCCACGCGGGTGCGGCCCAGCAGGCGACCGTCTTCGGTGGCGAGCAGGTGAAGATAACCGTCGTAGTCGCCGACCACCACGTACTCACCCATGACGGCGGGCGTGGAGAGGCGGCGTGCCTTCAGTTTCTCATTTTTCCAGATCAGGGAACCGTTTCTCGGGTCCACTGCCCAGACGAAATCGTTGTCGTCGGAGACGTAGAGCTGGCGCCAGTCAACGCCCAACCCGTTGTAGGAGGAGAGCTTGCGACGCCACAGCACCACGCCGGTGTCCAGGGATACCGCGGCCATCTCGCCCTGGTAGGTGGCAACATAGATCACGCCGTCCACCACCAGCGGATCGCCGTCGATGTCGACCATGCGCTCCAGTTCGGAACGACCGCTGGGCGCGGTGACACTCACCTCCCAGATCGGGCTGCCGGTCTCGAGCTCGATGGCTGCCAGTTTGCCGCTGGCGAATCCGCAGATCACGGCATTGCCGCTGATCACCGGGGAGCTGCTGCCGTGCAGGGTCAGTACCGGTACGGTGCGGTCGTAGATCCAGGCCTGCTTGCCCGATGCCGCATCGAAACCGAACAGCTTGCCGTCGATGGTGTGCACCACCACGATGCCCCGGGATACCTTGGGCACCGACAGCACCTCGCTGCTCACCCGGGCGCGCCAGCGCTCTGCGCCGTTGGCGCTGTCGAAGGCCACCAGTTCTGCATTGCTGGTACCCACCAGCACGAGACCCTCGCCCGCGCCGGGGCCGCCGGAGATCTCCAGCTCGCTCTCGATGCTCCAGAGTTTTTTACCGTTGCTTGCATCCAGCGCCTCGATGGTGCCGTTGCTGTCGGCGGCGTAGACACGGTTGTCCACCACGAAGGGCACCAGCTTGACCCGCAGCTCATCGGTACCTGCTCCAACGGAGGTGGACCAGAGGGTACGCATCGCAACCGGGTTCTCCAGTTCGACCAGCTCCGCGGGTTTCTCGACATTGTCGTCATCGCCAAACCAGTTCATGGGGTTGGCGGAATCCAGGGATCCACAGCCGCTCAGCAGCAGTGCGGCGGTTACAGCAGCGAGATATCGCATCATGTTCAAGCGCCCCTCAGGAACCGCTGGTGGCAGTGGAGAGGTCGTCGAGCTTCATGCGCACGAGGGCGGAGCTGCCGACCTTGTTGTCGAGGGCCTGCTGGTAGGCGGCACGGGCGGCGTTCTCGTCACCCTTGGCCAGGGCGATATCGCCACGCAGCTCGGCAACTTCACCCTGGTAGCCGTCCACCGGCGCCTGGGCGAGTACGCTGGCGGCTTCGTCCGCAGCACCCTCGCTCAGCATCACCCTTGCGAGACGCAGCCGTGCAACCTGTTTAAGAGAAGCGTCGCTGGCGTTGTCCATGGCCCACTGCAGCTGCACACGGGCACCCGCAGTGTCGCCCTGCTCAACTTTCACCTTGGCCGCGTCCAGTGCGGCGAAGACCGCGTAGCTGCTGTCCTGGTAGTGCTGCATAAGGGCCTTGGCCTGCTGCAGTGCCGGCTCTTTGAGACCCGCCGCAACGGAGGCGTTCAGCTGCTCGAAATGGTAGGAGGCGTCGGCGGACACCTGGTCCTGGTGCTTGTTCCAGTACTGCCAGCCGAACACGCCGCCCAGACCGAGGACGATTCCCGCGGCGACTGAAAAGCCGTTCTGCTTCCACCACTTCTTAAGGGCTTCTACCTGTTCTTCTTCGGACAGATGTATATCCACAACGTTATCCTCTCGGCACCGCTACCCGGTGCTCAAATCTCTCTATTGAAAAAAGTCTGCCAGCTGCTCGATGGGCAGCTGTTGCTGTTCGGCCTTCTCGCGCAGGTGCTTGATACCGATCACACCGCGGTTGAGTTCATCCTCACCGAGCACCAGTGCAACACGCGCACCGCTACGGTCCGCCTTCTTGAACTGGCTCTTGAAGCTGCCGCCACCACAGTTGGTGATCAGCCGCAGCCCCGGTAACTGGTCGCGCAGTTTCTCCGCCAGCTGCATACCCTGGCGCTGTGCCTCTTCGCCCACCAGCACGAGGTAGGCGTCGGCCTGCTTGAGGTCCAGTTTATCCTGGTCCTCTTCGAGCAGGGCGATGAGACGCTCCACACCCATGGCGAAACCGACCGCGGGCGTGGGCTTGCCGCCCAGCTGCTCCACCAGGCCGTCGTAACGGCCACCGGCACAGACCGTGCCCTGGGCGCCGAGGCGGTCGGTGACCCACTCGAAGACGGTGCGTGCGTAGTAGTCGAGCCCGCGCACCAGGCGGGGGTTGATGACGTAGGCCACGCCCGCCTCGTCGAGCCCCTTGCAGAGGGCGTCGAAGTGGGCCCTGGACTCGTCACCAAGATACTCCATCAAGGATGGCGCGTCAGCGATCATCTGCTGCATGTCGGGATTCTTGGAATCCAGGACGCGCAGCGGGTTGCTGTCGAGACGGCGCAGGCTATCCTCGTCCAGCAGATCCTTGTGGGCGGTCAGGTACTCCACCAGCACGTCGCGGTAGGCCTTGCGCTCGTCGGAGGTGCCGAGGGTGTTGATCTGCAGTTCCACCCCTTCCAGGCCCAGTATCTGCCACAACCGGCGGGTGAGCAGCAGGATCTCCAGGTCGATATCGGGCCCTTCAAGACCGTAGGCCTCGACGCCGATCTGGTGGAACTGGCGATAGCGTCCCTTCTGGGGCCGCTCGTGCCTGAACATGGGGCCGCGGTACCAGATGCGCTGCACTTGGTTGTAGAACAGGCCGTGCTCGATACCCGCACGCACGCAACTGGCGGTCCCCTCGGGACGCAGGGTGAGACTGTCGCCGTTGCGGTCCTCGAAGGTGTACATCTCCTTCTCGACGATGTCGGTGACCTCGCCGATGGAGCGCTTGAAGAGATCGGTCATCTCGACGATGGGTGTTCGCATCTCGCGATAGCCGTAGCCGTCGAGCACCTGGCGGACGCCGTCTTCCAAAAAGTGCCAGAGCGGGGACTGCTCCGGCAGGACATCATGCATACCACGAATGGCCTGGATCTTTTTTGCCATTAACTCTTTTCTGTCTGCTTCTATAAACAATCGGCGTGCCTAAGACACGCCGCGAAATAATATTGCCGGGGAAACGCTCTCCGGTCTGTAACCGCTCTACCGGGCGGAAGCCGGGTCGAAACTGAACCGCGCCACGTTGCCCTTTATGTAGGACGAGAAGTCGTAAGCCTCGCCGTTCACGCTGATGCGCACGCTGGCCGCGTTGCCCAGCACCATCTTGTAGGGGGCCTCGCCCTCGAGTACCCGGCTGGTGCCCTTGTTCAACAGGCCAAAGATCTTGAACTGTCCACTGGCATCACGGATCTCGACCCAGCAGTCGGCGTCGAAACTCACCACCGCTTCCAGCTGTGGTGGGGTGGCGATGGGAGCCTCTTCCACCACGGCCTCGACAACAGGGGCTGCGGCCGCTGTCGCTTCGGTCACTTCAGCGGTTGCCTCTTCCACCGCGGCAGTCGCGCTCTCCGCCATTGTGGTCACCAGGGGCTGTTCGGTTACCACCTCTTCAGACTCGACCACCTGGGGGGGCTCTTCAGTTGCAGGCGCCTCTTCAATTGGCGGCAGTGCCAGGCCGGTGTCACCCGCGGGGGCTTCCTGTGGCATCTCCTGCGGGGGTGTAAATGGTGCCAGCACCGGCTCCTGGGAGGCGTCGAACTCGGGCTCGGCACTGATCGCGGGCGTTTCGGTTGTCGCCTCCTCGGCGGTGTCAGCCATGGGCCACTGGAGGTAACCGCGCCACCAGGTGAGCACCAACACCACCAGGCCGATGACGATCAGCCAGGTGATCAGTCGCACCCCGGCATGGCTGCTGCGCAGTTCGTGCCGCACCTGGGTCGCCCTCAGGTTGGGCGTGCGCTCGTGTTCCGGCTTCATCGACTGGAAGGCTTCCAGTATCGGGCCTTCCGGCACGTTGAGCAGTCGCGCGTAGTTGCGCAGGTAGCCCTGCACGAATACCGCACCCGGCAGGCCGGAGTAGTCGTCTGCCTCTATCGATTCCAGGACATCCATTCCAAGGTGCAGTTCAGCGGCAACCCTGGAGACATCCAGTCCCAGGTTCTCCCTGGCTGTTCTCAGACGCGCACCGGGTCCTTCCAGAGCAAGTTCAATCTGTTCCTCGTCTGTAACCACGGCGTTCATTCTCGTTCCGACTCCATCAAGAGCTGGGTTTCGCGGGAATCCGGGAATCTGTTCTTAAGCAGCAGGGAGTAACTGGCCACCGCGTCCAGGTCTCCCAGTACACGTTCAGTCCGGATACCGGTCCACAAGGTGGCGGCGGTATGTTGGGAAACCTCCAGGTAACGCTGCAGGTAGGCCCTGGAGGAGAGGTGCTCTCCCTTATCGAGGCTGATCTGTGCCATCTGGCCAAGGGCGACCGAGAAGCGCGGGTTGCGCTCCAGCGCCTGGCGCAGGTAGGACTCGGCCTTGACGGCATCGGGGATACGCTTGGCGCAGATACCCGCATTGGTAAGCGCCACCTCGGGGGTCTTGTAGAGGGGGTTGCTCAGCGCCTCCATGAACTGCTGGTTGGCATCGTCGAAACGCTTCTGTGCGCAGAGGAAAGTGCCGTAGGCGTTGCGCAGGTAGGAGTTGCGCGGCGCCAGGCCGATGCCTTTCTGGTAGTGGTGTTCTGCCAGCCCCTTTTCGCCGAGACGGTCGTAGAGCAGCGCGATGACGTTGTGGGCGGACGGGTTGTTGGGCTCCACCGCCAGTGCCTGCCGCGCCTTGGTGAGGGCCACGTCGAGCTGCCCCTTGTTCATGTAGGCGACCGCCAGCTGGACGTAGACATCGCCTGCGCCGCTGGGACGGTTGGTCTGTGAATAACCGCCGGTGTCGTCCACCATGTCGATGGAGGTGGGCCGCGGTGCGGTGCTCTGGCAACCCGCCAGGAACAGGGCCGTAAGGCTGAATGCAATAAGTCCTGTTCTGATGCTCAATTTCAAAGCGAGGATCCTCCAGAGCGCCTGTTGGCAAGCTTAAGTTCACGCCGGCTACGGTCCTTGACCTTGCCTACCAGCTGACCACAGGCGGCGTCGATATCGTCTCCACGGGTTTTGCGCGTGATGGAGATAATGCCTGCTTTCATCAGTTTTTGCCTGAATGCCTCGATCCGTTCCGGTGGCGAGCAGCGGTACTCAGTGCCGGGAAACGGATTGAACGGGATCAGGTTCATCTTGGAGGGGGTACCCTCCAGCAGCCTGATCAGCTGTTTTGCATGTTTATCACTGTCGTTTATCCCGTCGAGCATAACGTATTCCCAGGTAACTTTCCGCCGTTTGTCGTTTTTCACGAACTCGCGGCAGGCGGGAATCAGCTCTTCGAGGGGGTATTTCCTGTTGATCGGCACCAGTTGGTCACGCAGCTCGTTGTTGGGTGCGTGCAGGGAGACCGCCAGGCTCACGTCGCTCACCTCGTTGAGGCGGTAGATGGCTGGCACGATACCGGAGGTGCTGATGGTCACCCGGTACTTGGAGAGCATGTAGGTGAGGTCGTCCTGCATGATGTTCATGGCCTGGACGACCGGCTCGAAGTTGGCCAGCGGTTCGCCCATGCCCATCATCACCACGTTGGTGACCGGTTTGCCCACGCCGTGCCAGGCGACCCAGACCTGGCCGATGATCTCGGCCACGGTCAGGTTGCGGTTGAAGCCCTGCTGGGCCGTTGAACAGAAGCTGCAATCGAGGGAACAGCCGACCTGGGACGATACGCAGAGGGTGCTGCGGTCGCCATCGGGGATGTAGACCGACTCGATGCGGTTGTTGCAGTCGAGCTGCAGCACCCATTTGTGGGTGCCGTCACTGGAGGGCTGGTCGAAGACGATCTCGGGCACACGCACCTCGGCGATCTCGTCCAGCTGGGCGCGCAGTTTCTTCGGCACATCGGTAATGGCCTCGAAATTGGTGACGCCGTGCTTGTGGATCCACTTCAGCACGTTGCGGCCATGGAAGGCCTTTGAGCCGAGTTCGACGAAGAAGGCCTCCATGGCCTTGCGGTCGTAGTTCAGCAGATTGATTTTCTGTTCGCTGGCCAATTTAACCTCAGCGGGTACGTTCGCAGACGCCTTCGGGGAAGAAGAAGTCTATTTCAACCTTGGCGGTGTCGGGGCCGTCGGAGCCGTGTACCGCGTTCTCGTCCACAGTCTGAGCGTGATCGGCGCGGATAGTTCCGGGTGCGGCCTCCTGGGGGTTGGTGGCACCCATCAGCTCGCGGTTCTTTGCGATGGCGTCTTCACCTTCCAGAACCTGCACAACGACCGGGCCGGAGGTCATGAAGTCGATCAGTTCACCATAGAAGGGGCGTTCCTTGTGCACGGCATAGAACTCGCCCGCCTGCTCCCGGGAGAGGTGCAGCATCTTGGCAGCGACGATTTTCAGGCCGCCCTTCTCGAAGCGGTTGTAGATGTCGCCAATTACGTTCTTCGCTACTGCATCAGGCTTGATAATGGAAATGGTGCGTTCGATCGCCATCAAAAAAACTCCAATAAATTCAAACAATAAAAAAACACTGCGCAACCTTCGGCTGCACAACGGACCAACTACTAGCAGGTATTGAAAACCGTGATCGATCAGCGATCACCTGCCGGTTTTCCTCCACGGAATGCCAAATCCGGGGGCCTTTTCAGGGCATCCTGGATTTTCTACTTACAAAACCGGGGCTTATTTTAACTTGGGAGGGTATAAACAGGCAATTTGGAATCGCCCAAAATGTGGACGAAATCCAAATCAGACCTGGCGGCGCACATCCAGCACATCCGGCAGCTGGGAAACCTTCTCCAGAATGCGGCTCAGTTGGCGCATATCGGCGATCTCAATGGAGAAACGCATGGTCGCACGATCCTGCTTCCGGTCGGACTGGGTGTTCACCCCGAGTACGTCCACCTCCTCGTTGGTGAGGATGGAGGAGATATCCCGTAACAGCCCTTTGCGGTCGATGGCGTAGACGCGGAAATCCACCGGGTAGGTGGTGTCCGATGGCTGATCGGCCCAGACCACCTGTACCAGACGGTCACGGTCCGCCTCGCTGAGATTTTTGATCACCTTGCAGTCACGGCGGTGCACGGTCACGCCCCTGCCCCGGGTGATAAAACCGGTGATGCCGTCGTAGGGTACCGGCTTGCAGCAGCGGGCCACGTGGGTCATCAGGTCGTCGACACCCTCGACGATCACCTCGCCCTGTCCCTTGCGCGATTTTTTCTTGGGACCCCGCTTGCGACGGGTGATCTCTTCCTCGACTTCTGGCTCGGGGGGCGGCGCCTGGCGTTCTCCCAGGCCCGCGATCTGTACCGGGGAGACCTCGCCGCGCCCGATGGCGGCCAGCAGGTCGTCACCCCGCTTCATGTTGAAGCGCTGGGCGGCCTTGTTCAGGTCGGGTTTGCTGACCCCCAGGCGGATCACCTCGCGTTCCAGGCTGGCGCGCCCCTGGTGCAGGTGCTCTTCGTAATCCTGCTGTTTGAACCAGTGACGCACACGGTTGCGCGCCTTGCTGGTCTTGATATAGCCCAGGTGGGGGCTGAGCCAGTCGCGGCTCGGGCCGCCCTCCTTGACGGTGATCACCTCCACGGTCTGGCCGCTCTCCAGGGGCTGGGTCAGCGGCGCGATGCGCCCGTTGATGCGCACACCGCGACAACGGTGGCCCACGGCGGAGTGGATGGCGTAGGCGAAATCCACCGCCGTCGAGCCCTTGGGCAGCTCCATCACCTTGCCCTGGGGGGTGAGGATATAGACCTGCTGGGCTTCGAACTCGGTCTTGAAGTTCTCGACGAAGTCTTCCGATTCGCTGGGCTCTTCCTTCAGTTCGAGCCAGTTGCGCATGAGCACGATACGACGCTGGAAGGCGGGATCCTCCTTGCCGCCGCTCTCCTTGTAGCGCCAGTGAGCGGCCACGCCGAGCTCGGCGTGATCGTGCATGTCGTGGGTGCGGATCTGTATCTCCAGCGGCTTGTCTTCCGGCCCGATCACGGCGGTGTGAATGGAGCGGTACATGTTGGCCTTGGGGGTGGCGATATAGTCGTCGAACTCGCCCGGAATGTGACGCCACAGGCCATGCACGATACCGAGGGCGGCATAGCATTCGGATACCGTGTCCACCAGCACCCGCACCGCGCGCAGGTCGAAGATCTGTTCGAACGGAACCGACTTGCGGTTCATCTTCTTCCAGATGCTGTAGATGTGCTTGGGCCGGCCGTAGACCTTGGACTTGATGCCGGCCTCGCTGAACTTCTGCTCCAGCAGTTCGATCACCGACTGGATGAACTCTTCGCGCTGCACCCTGCGCCCGTCGAGCATGCCTGCCAGCTCCTTGTAGCTGTCAGGCTCCAGGTAACGCAGGCAGAGGTCTTCGAGCTCCCACTTGATCTGCCAGATACCCAGGCGGTTGGCCAGGGGGGCGTAGATCTCCTGGCTCTCTTTCGCCTCGCGCATGCGTACCTCTTCGGGAAAGTTCTTGAGTATGCGCATCTCGTGCAGACGCTCCGCGAGCACGATCAGAACCACCCGGATATCGTCCGCAATGCTCAACAGCATGCGCCGGAGGTTCTCCTTGTGCTCGGCCTCGGTCTGGTGCCGGCCACTGAGCTGCGCTTCGGTGAGACCACCGATGCGGGCCATATCCTCGACCATGCGTACCACCGAAGGGCTGAACATCCGCTCGAGCTCTTCGGAATCGATATGGTCACCCGGCAGCACATCATGCAGGATCGCCGCCACCAGGGTCTCCCAGTCGAGGTCCATGTCGGCAAGGATTTCGGCAACGGACAGGGCGTGTCGCAGGCTGGTCTCACCGGACGCCTCGGGAGTCTGTTCGTGGATATCAACCGCCAGGTCACAGGCCCGCTGCAGGTATTTCAGCTCTTCGCTGTTCCAGGCATCCGAGAGGCTCTCCAGCCAGACACGGATATCCCGCTCATCCAGTGAGTCGCCCGCGGGTAGCTTGGTGGTGATACTGACCATTGTGACCTGTGTTATTCGATTGTGCCCAATAGGTTAAATATGGGGGGCACAATCAAAAAATACCAGCCTGCCTTGAATACCGGCCCGTGGGGATGGTGAGGTTCATCTGCTGGAGTCCGTTCCGATGTGACGAATCCTACTCGGTGTAGCCGTGCTCCGGTTTGGATTCGAAGTCTTCGACGTCGATCGCCTGGTGGGCAAGCTCGGAGTGAGCGGACATCATCCGGTCCCCTTCACCCTCGCCCGCAGGCGCCTGGTATCCGAAGTGTCCCAGCAGACCGCCGACACCGGCAAGTATGCGGTACTCGGCAAACAGGGAGTCGTACTCGGCTTCCCTGTAGGCACGCTTGGCCTGGAAGACTTCGTTCTCGGTGTTGAGCAGGTCCAGGAGGGTACGCTTGCCTATGTTGAACTGCTGGACGTAGGCGTCGCGGGTATTCTGGCTGGAGACCAGGTGCTGCTTCAGCGAGGCGAGCTGGGCCTTGGTCGCCTGGTAGGCGGTCCAGGAGAGGCGCAGGCTCTCAACCACCTGGCGGTAGGTGCGGTTGCGTACCTCCTTGGCCTCGTTGATCAGGTGCGCGGTCTGGCGCTTGCGGGCGGAGTCCCTGCCGCCGGAGAAGAGGTTGAGGTTCATGCGCAGCATGGCGGTGACGTCATCGTCCCGCTCTTTGGAGCCGTTCTGGTTGTCGCCCCAGGTGCTGCCCACTTCCAGGTTCAGCTTGGGGTAGAAGCCATGGCCGGCAGCCTGGTGCTGAGCCATCGCCGCCTTCACATCGGCCTTGGCAGAGAGCAGGGTCGGGTGATCCTTCTCTGCGAGCTGCATTGCCTCATCGAGGCTGGCGGGCAACGCCTGTTCAACGGATGGGGCCGGCTGGATATCGTCAGGCAGTGCACCCACCACGCTCAGGTAACTGGATTCGGCATCCTTCAGGTTGGCCAGTTCTGAAAGCCGGCTGGCATTGGCAGAGGCGCGACGCCCGCGCACCTGTTCGAGATCGGAGCTGCGCCCGATGCCGGCTTCGTTTCGCAGGGCGACCTGTTCGTAGACCCGGTCGTGGGCCGAGAGGTTCTCTTCAGAGAGTTCGAGGAGACCACGGTACCTGAGAATATTGAGGTAGGCCTCGACCGCGTCGAGGGCCCGGTTCTGGCTTACCCCGAGAACCCGGTGCTGGGTGGAGTCGACCCGGGCGCTCTGGCGCTCCACCTCGCTGCTGGTGGCGTAGCCGTCGAACAGCATCTGGGTGAGAGTGAGCGAGGCTTCCTTGCGGGTCAGTTCTCTGCTGGAGAGGCCGAGGGCGCGGGTGGTGGCATTGTCGCTGCTCTCGTACCCATAGCCGACGCTCAGGTCGATCTGGGGGTAGTATCCCGCCTTGGCCTGTTCGATCTCCTCTCTCCTGGAGAGAAGCTCGTTTGTCTCGATCCGGACATCCGGATTGCTTTCAATTGCCTGCCGTACGGCATCGCTCAGGGTCGTGGCTGATACTGGCGCACTTATGACCAGAGCGGCCACTCCTGCCACCAATAATTTTCTGCCAACCATGCAGATCTCCAAAAATTTGAAGTAAATCACATTTTCGGGCTGGGATATTACCAGTTTTGGGCTCTAAATTCACCTGAAAAACAGGAACCATTTATCAGCTTTTCCTGACCAATTGTCAGAATTTATGCTCTTGTTCGCGCTTTTTTTAGAGTGCGTCCAAAAGATTTGGACACGCCGGTGATGGCCGTTTCCCGTTGTACTGACAGCCTGTATCGGCAGAAACGCCGTCACCCTTAGGGAAATCGTTGAATTTAGGAGTCAGGTGACCCAGTTTACGTCGACCTGGTCTTCGATAAGGAGAGTTACATCCTGGGAACCACCGAGATTTTCATACTCGGTGAACTGATAACCACCCCTGGAGACACTGTTGCCGGTGGCGTTCCAGTCGGACTGGATCAGCCCGACGCTGTCCGATGCATCACCCAGTATCTCGAGCAGATTGTTGCTATCGGTCATTCTCAGCACATCCGATACGCTCAGGTTCTGAATTTCGTGGTTGCCAGTGGTGAGATCGATCCGCTCGATATTTCTGATATTGCTGATGCCGCCGAAGTCGAGATCGTCATCAGCGGACGTCAGCAGGGTGTCGAAGTCCAACCCGCCATCGACCCGTACATCGGATGCATCATAAACAAGGGTATCATCGCCATCCTGACCGTAGAGCCTGTCTCTGCCCGTACCGCCATCAAGCGTGTCTGAACCGGTACCGCCATAGAGCCTGTCACTGTCAGCGCCACCTGAGAGCTGGTCATTCCCGGCATCACCGATCAGACGATCGTTGCCAGCACCGCCTTCGAGGGTATCCACACCGGCTCCACCCCTGAGGTAGTCAGCGCCTTCTTCGCCATAGAGACGATCGTCACCGCCCTGGCCGTACATCAGATCGTTACCCGTACCACCATGGAGGGTGTCGGCGCCGTCTCCACCGTAGAGCCGGTCGTTGTCCGCCCCACCCCGAAGGGTGTCGTCGCCCGCATCGCCATAGAGACGGTCTCGCCCGGCTGCACCTTCGAGGGTGTCTGTACCGCCACCACCCCTAAGGGTGTCAGCGCCCTCTTCACCATAGAGAAGGTCGTCGCCGCCCTGGCCGCTCAGGACATCATTACCGGTACCGCCATGGAGGGTGTCAATGCCGGTTCCGCCGTAGATTCTGTCGTTGCCCTCTTCACCGTAGAGCAGGTCATTGCCGCTCTGACCGTACAGCAGATCACTGCCCGTACCGCCATGAAGGGTGTCGGTGCCATCGCCGCCGTAAAGCCTGTCGTTGTCCGATCCACCCCGAAGGGTATCGTTTCCGGCATCGCCATAGAGACGGTCACGTCCGCCAGCACCTTCAAGAGTATCTGCGCCGGCACCACCCCGGAGGTTATCAGCACCCTCCTCGCCATAGAGCAGGTCGTCACCGCCCTGGCCGCTCAGGACGTCATTACCGGTGCCGCCGTAGAGGGTATCCGTACCCGCTCCGCCATAGAGTCTGTCGTTGTCCGCTCCGCCCCACCATGACTGAAAAATTGCTGACTGGGACGTTACGTGGTAACACAATTTTAATCAATAATGGAGTCATGGGCTCTGCCAGTTGTCTCACTGAGATGAAAAGTGAATGTTAAATGGAAATCCCTTTAAGTGTAAGTGACATATATAGTTAGAATTGTCTAGTCTGAGTACTTTGACCTTCAGCGGTGACCTTGACCTTAAGCGAGCATAGTTGACTTGTAAATTCTGCACACTGTCTTACTTGCGTAAACGTTGGACCAAACTTTAATAAAAAAATCCTTCCATTGGTTCAGGAGATATGGAGCAGACACGGAATTAAAGGCTCAATATAATGACCATGAAGTATGACCTACACCTGAGTTATAAATTCTGCACATCATATCACTAAAATGAATATCTGACCACATATTAACAGATATCCATCTAGTGGTAAAGGATATATAGAGCAGACACAAATATCAAGTCCTTATACGTATTTTGACTTTTATGACTTGACGGTAAGCCGGCCTACTTGTTTTGTAAGTTCTCACTCAGACAAACGTTTATATGAAATATCCTCTAGAGGGTAGAGGAAATATTGAGTGGGCACGAATATCAAGTTTAAACACTTTGACCTTCAGTTAATACGTTGCATACTTAAGTTATAAGTTCTACACACCATCTCACTTAGATAAAAATTTCACTATAGTTTGTTGAAAATCATTCAAGGAGTTCAGGAGATATGCTGCGGACAAGAAAGTGTTACGGACGGATGGATGGCAGACGGACAGACAGACGAAAGCCATTCGCATTATCCCCTTGCCCGGCGGGGCGAGGTAAAGATAACAGTATTATCTTTATAGTGTCAAATCATTGAAAACCAGGAACTTTAATGTTACAAACGTAATCATGATAATTTGGATAAACACGCATTTATCTATACGAAT
>JBEVVY010000001.1:3831791-3844844 GCA_040506895.1 Sedimenticola sp. | reverse complement strand
CCCTGGCCGCTCAGGACGTCATTACCGGTGCCGCCGTAGAGGGTATCCGTACCCGCTCCGCCATAGAGTCTGTCGTTGTCCGCTCCGCCCCGGAGGGTATCGTTACCGGCATCGCCATAGAGACGGTCACGCCCGGCTGCGCCTTCGAGGGTATCTGCACCGGCACCACCCCTGAGGGTATCCGCACCCTCTTCACCATAAAGAAGATCGTCACCACCCTGGCCGCTCAGGAGATCATTGCCTGTGCCGCCATGGAGGGTGTCGGCGCCCTCTCCACCGTAGAGCCTGTCATTGTCCGCTCCACCCCGGAGGGTATCGTTGCCGTCATCGCCGTAGAGACGGTCACGCCCGGTACCACCCTCAAGGGTATCCTCACCGGCCCCGCCGCGAAGGGTATCTGCGCCCTCTTCACCGTAGAGAGAGTCCACGCCTTCACCGCCATAGAGGACGTCGTTATCAATTCCACCCCGAAGGACGTCATTGCCGGCGTCACCATACAGCCTGTCCCTGCCGGTGCCATCCTCAAGGACGTCATCTCCACCTCGACCATAAAGGTAATCATTGCCGCTACCGCCATCCAGCAGATCATCTCCAGAATGATCTGCAAGACTGACACTGAAGGTGTTTGTCACCGTGGATGAGCCCGCGCCCTGCCACTCGGTGGCGGTCACGGTTACGGTCACATCGAAGTTATCGGGGGCAGTTGCGGGTACAGTCAGGAGAAGACCGGACAGTTGGTCACTGCTCAGCGTCCAGCTACCACCACCGTTGTCCACACCGGCTGACAGCTGGGCACCTGCAGGCAGGTTGGTGACCACGATGTCTGAGAGTGTTTCCGAGCCATCGAGATCGACAAGACCGGCCGTGATGTCAAGAGAAACGGTTGTGGATGCCAGCAGTGGATCGCCGTACAACCTGTCGTTGCCGGCACCACCCATCAGGGTGTCGTCGCCGGTGCCGCCATAGAGCCTGTCATGACCACCCGGATCATCGATGATGTCATCACCCGCACCACCACCAATGGTGTTCCTTCCGGCAGTACCGTGCAGGACGTCATCACCCGGGGTACCGGTTACAGGCTCGCTTCCCATACCCCGGTCTGCCGTAACATCCGCTGCCGTCAGAAGGGGTTCATCCACCACGGGAGAGATTGAAATCGCAATCGTCGCAGTCTCTTCGGCCTCTCCATCACTGACGGTATAGGAAAGATTGAAACTCTCACCTGCCGCGGAGCTGTAATGCGCATTCGGGGTAAAGGTCCAGGTACCGTCTCCGTTGTCGACGAGAGTGCCGGGAAGTCCTGAGCCTTCCACACTGACAACGCTCAGGGGGTCACCGTCAGGATCGCTTGCATTCGCCAACAGCTGCGCCTCGGTGATCACGATCGCCTGGTCTTCAGTCCCGGTAATGGTGAAGTCACCGGCTACCGGAGAGGTATTTGGAGGTTCTATGAAAAGAGACTCGTCGCTGCCCAATGCCCTGGAAGCGATGGAGGCGGCCTCTGTCTCGAATCCACTTTCAGGGGTGATACTGGAACCCGTACGTTCAATAAGGGGAATACCGGCATTGCTGTCACCAAGTTCTCCGCCTTCAGGACCCGCAGCTGGCGCTTCGAGTATCTCGGTGGGGTCTGCACCTGCCAGGATCGCTGCCTGCATGGCCTCGATGGTGCTGACCTGCTCTTCCATGGCCACTGCCGCGGCTGCATCGTAGACCTCTGCATCCAGAACACCGCGGGATTCAGGGCCGAGCACCAGGTTATTGCCATCGTTCATGCCGATGACAACGCCACCACCCGCACCGGTCTCGATCTGATCACCGGCAAATACGGGATCGCCAGTCTTCAGGATACGCACCTCTCCACTCTGTGAAGTGGCCGTCACGTACCCCTTGACGATAATAGCGCTACCGATTGCGCCGTCGCCTGGTATTGTGTCGGTGCTTGTGATCCTGCTCTCTGCCATGGTCGTCGTACAGTTGCTGTTCCGAAATCTTTTCTCTCAGGTAAAAGAATGGAACATTGACGGCCAAATTATAATTGGACTTTGGTACTAGACCTCTCCATTACATTGTCGCAGCCAGCCATCATGTCGGCCAGCCACGACCCATAATGCCTTATACATCGATAATCAGGTTGCCATCGGCAAGCAGGGTATCGATGATCTGCTGGTCCGTGAGACTGCCTGAACCGGTGAGATCAACACCCTCCAGCACCACCTCCTGGCTCGGACGGAAGAACATGCCGCCATCCTGGTCTATCTGCACGATGGTCTGATTGTTGTCCGCATCATATTCAAAGTGCAGGTAGTCGGTTAATGGATGGTTCTGCTCGTCGATCAGAAGATCAGACAGGTCGAGCACATCTCCGCCGACACCGGTAGAGAAGTCTGTCACCACATCGACTGCCGGATCCACAGGGGTGCCCTGCTCGTTCATCTTCCAGATGAAGGTATCGCTACCGGCACCGCCGGTAAGGGTGTCGTCACCGACATTACCGAGTATGAGATCATTGCCGTCACCACCGGTGAGGATATCGTTGCCATCACCACCGTAGAGCAGATCCGCGCCGGTACCACCCTCGAGGGTATCGTCACCGTCTTCACCCTTTAGGGTATCGTCATCGGCACCACCACGCAGGGTATCGGCACCTTCACCGCCACTCAGTTCATCGTCGCCTGCACCGCCTTCGAGGGTATCGTCGCCCAGGCCGCCGAACAGGACATCATCGCCTGCATCGCCGAACAGGCTGTCGACACCTTCGCCACCGAGCAACCTGTCGCCGCCCTCTCCGCCGGACAGGCTGTCATCGCCTGCACCGCCTTCCAGGATATCGCCACCCAGGCCACCGGAAAGCGTGTCGTCGCCCCCTTCGCCGGTGATCTGGTCATTGCTGACCGTGCCTGACAGGGTGTCGTCCGCCGACGTGCCGGCAAAGATATTGTGGATAGTACCCAGCGTGAGGGTTGCAGTATCTGACTGCCCGTCGGAATCGGTCAGTGTGTAGCCGACCACTTCAGGCTCCTGGGCGATGGTGGTGTCCACCTGAACCGCCCGGAAGCTCACCTGGCGTATACTCGCTTCGGTGGCGCTGCCGCCCTGGATTTCGATCCGGGCGATATTACTGTACTCGGAAGGCAGATTTTCGGTGTGGGTCGTTGCCACGTCACCTACCGTGTACTTGCCGATCAGTGATCCGCTGGTGCTGTAAACAGAGATATCGAACGATTCATAGGTACCGGTCAGGCCGTAGAACTCCAGGCTGACGTTCGCCACACCGTTGGCATAACTGGCACTGCTGAATTCGATAACCATGGTTTCGCCGTAATCGACATCCCGGGCATCAGTCCAGTCCTCTACCCCATCGTCGATGCCGGCACCATAGGTGGCCTGGTAGGTCACCGTGCCATCGTCACTGCTCAGCAACACGCCCTGGCCGGCACCGCCATCGGTGAACACTTCCGTGATCACGGCACCTGTCGGTGAAGTCGGGTTGACTGCAGGCTCGTAACGATAGTAGCCGGATGAATTGAAAGTCAGCTCGCTGCCGTCACTCGTGTTGGAGAGTGTCAGCACACCACCACTTACCGTGTAGGTAAACGAGGTGCCATCATCACCGGTCCCACTGGCTGAAGAGTCAGCCGTGAGGTCGATCATGGTACCCCGGTAGCTGACGGCCGTTATCTGGGCGTTGTCCACGGCGACATCCACACCTGATCCCTGGGGAGCAATGGAGGTAAGTGTTTCACCCAGTGCGACACCGCCATCGGTACCGATTCCGGAGATCACGTTGCCTTCCAGGAATGTACCGTTGGAGAACAGGGTATCGACATCGTTGTTGGCAACCGGTTTGCCATCGATGATATTGATCGTGAGATGGGAAGGATCAGCAAAATCACCATCACTGTCCGCAGCCACGAAATCGAAACCGAAGCTGTCACCTTCCCCAACGGATGCACCGGCAAAGTAGCTGTAGCTGCCGTTTTCAAAGCTGAAGATCATCGATCCGTAGACAAAACCGTAGCCGGGATCGTCAAGCGTCAGGATCTCACCGCTGACAGCGGCGAACCCGCCATCGTTGGTGATCTCATCTGCAACCGGATCATAGGTGAAGGTGACCTGGGTATCCGGCGTGTTATCGGCATCGGTATCCAGCTCGACGGTGATCGAACGGATATAGCCGCCGTCGGCACCGAACTGAACATGGCTGACACCATCGTTGACCACGACACTACCGCCGTAGGAACTCGGCACCGTACTCAGCAGTGCTGACTCGAGGCTGTTGACATCGGTAACGCTCAACGCGTCATCGATCGCACCGGATGCATCAGAGTCCACATTGTGAATGGCATTCAAATGACTGTAATCAGAGATACCCGCGCCAATACCAACAGCGTAAGAATCGATGTTGTTGCTGGCCAGGAAGGTGTCCCAGCCGGAAGCACCTACGGGGTTGGTGGTATTGTCCGAGGTCGGCTCACCGTCGGAGATAAAGTAGGTGATGGTCTTCGAGGTGGTGTCGTCGAGCACACCGTTACTGTTGCTGTCGAGCATATCGATCATGCTGGTCAGGCCATCTTCGTAACTGGTGCCGCCACTGCCACCCATACCGTCGATTGCCGTCAATGCACTCTGCAGATCGGTATAAGGATTGCCGCCATTGAGGAGCGTGGCATCGGTGGAGAAGATCGACAGGAACAGTTTGACGCTGTCCGACTGGGTGAAATACTCGGTCGCAAGGGCCTTCAGGGCGTCTTTTGCCATCTCCAGTCGCGTGGTCGTGGTGCCATCGTCGAGATAGACCACACCACCCCACTGGGAACCGGTCATACTGCCGGAGACGTCCAGCGTGAAGACAAGTTGGTAAGGCGCCACATCGGCTTCGGGTACATTGGTCACCACGTCGTTGGACTGGACCACATCATCCACAATCGTGACATTGAGGTCTGCCGTGCCGATATTGGTGGTGTAGCTGAAGCTGTCCAGCACGCTCTGGTCATCCGCAGCCGCCGAGTTGTCGGCGGCACCGGTCAGGGTGTAGGTGTAGTTGCCGGTAGCTGCATCCACAACCAGCTGGCCATAGGTATGGGTGACCGTGATCACACCGGAGACCGGTGTATTGCCATCGATGCTGAGAACGGAAGTGGCACCGGGGTCATTGGCCAACAGGTTGCCGGTGGCGATCACCGTACCCTGGCCTTCAGATACATTCTGACCCGCTTCGTCGGTGTCATCGAAGGCGGTTTCGGTACGACCGCTACCGTCGATGAGTGCACTCTCATGCACCGTTGCAAAGTCATCTGCGGCATCCACAACCTGGATGGTGAAGGTCTCTTCGCTGGTGGTGCCGTCAGAGCTGGTCGCACGGATAACGACATCGTAGGAACCGATAGCGAGCGGACTGGCAACCGTTACCTGGCCGGTAGTGGCATCAATGGCGAAGTAGCCGTTGGGGTTGCTAACCATCTGGTAGCTGACGGTGTCCTCGGGATCCGGATCTGTGGCGAAGCCTGTCAAACCGACGGGGGTACCGACCAGAGCACTCTCGCCCACCAGGTTGATGGTGAGATCGGTGTCAGTCACAGGCGATACCGGTCCATCGTTGACTGGAGTGACATTGACCGACATGGTCGCAGAGGTTGTCCCCTGGTTGCCGGTGTCGTCTTTCACGGAAAAGGTGAAGCTGTCATAGGGCAGCCCGTTTTCGTCCGGCACCGGATCGAAGACCAGGTCGCCATTATCGAGCTGGGCCTTGGTTATCTCGTCACCCACCACGACGTTGACATAGCTGCTGCCATTCCAGAGGCGCAGGCTGCCGACGCTCTCCAATCCAGTGATGGTGATCGACGCCATGGCATCGCCGTCCTGGTCGGTGAATTCAAAGTCGGACGAGCTGAACACCGCCTGGCTATCCTCGGATATGCTCACGTCGCTGTCCTCTGCGATCGGCGCATCCTGATCCACGACATTGACCGTAATGACAGCGGTATCGGTAAGCGAGCCGTCGGACACCTGGATCGTCAGGTTGTGTACTGTCTGGGTGTCGTAATCGAGGGCACCCGCAAGGGTGATATTACCGTAGGCATCGATAGAGAAGAGCCCGGAAGGGTCGCCTCCGACAATGGAGTAGCTGAGGGTCTGCGCGGGCACATCGGGATCAGAGGCATCCACGGTACCCAGGTGAGTGCCTACCGCCGCGTTCTCGAACACGTTGTAGGTGTCGTCATTGGCCACAGGTGCATCATTGACGTCAGCAGTAAACGAGATACTGGGTGAACCGGTATCGATGAGCTGTCCGTCGGAAACGGTGACATCGTAGCTCGGTGCGTTTTCACTGCCATCGTGGACAAACTGGATCTCGCCATCGATGATCTGTTGCTGGGTAAAACTGATCACCGGCTGACCGGTGGCCACCAGCTGGAATTCGCCGTACTGGACATTGGTCACCATGAACAGCAGGTCGGCATCATTGCTGTCGACATCGGTCGCGCTCAGATCGCTGGAGCCAAGAACGACTGTATCGCCCTCATTGATGGTGAGGCTGTTGTTGATGATCTCCGGTGGATTGTCGGCACTGAGTATTGTGCCTATACCCTGGATACCACCGGCAATAGTGTGTGCACTGCCATCGTAGTTCGCATTGGCACTGAGACTAGTCAGGTTGAGCAGAACCGTTTCGTTGGACTCGATAACGGCATCGGCATTGACCGTGACAGTTACAGTCTTGGAGGTCTCACCCACGGCAAAGGTCAGGACACCTGGGTTGGTGCCAGGGGGCGTGTAGTCAGTACCTGCATTCGCGGTGCCGTCGATCACCTCGTAGTTGACCGTTACAGGCCCGGAGGAAACAGTAGGTGCCTGGTCGAGGGTGATGGTGTATGTCATATCGACAGTACCCGTACCACTGAGACCGGAATCGATAACTGTTCCACCGTTTGCAGGATATCCGGCAGTATCGCCGTTACCGCTGATGGAGACCAGGCCGGTAAAAGTCAGGGTGTATTCGCCGCCGTCGTTGGCATTATTGGCATAGAGCGAAGTGCTTCTTGCTTCACTATCACCCAGGTTCTCGTCACCTATGACAACGACATAGTCACCGGATGAATAAGTCCCGGTAATTCTGGCATCGTCACCAGGACCTCCATCCTTATTGTTGGCAAGCATTGTTCCTAGACTGCCATCGGGATTCAGCTCATACAGACGGATCTGTGGATCAATGGCACCACTGGTCTCATGGGCATCGATTGTCAATGCACCGCCATGATGAGTGAACGTCCAGTGATCAACCGTGGTATCGCTTCCAGTACTGAGAATCTCACCTGAAACCAAGGCAGATCCGTCCAGAACCAGCAACGGCTCGGCAACCGACACATCCGAGACGGACAGGGTCGGCAGTTGGGAAACCGTTACGGTAGTCGTGGCAGAAGAGCTCGCACCGGCAGAATCCGTAACCTCGACACTTATTGTGCGGTCGACAGTTGCAGGATTGCTTGAGGTATTCTCAAAAGTAACAGCCTTGATAGCGCTCTCGAGCACCGAGGGATCAGCGGGACCGGTCAATGTCACAGTAATCACTCCGGGTACCGAGGTATCAACGGACGCGCCTACACCGATAACCGCACTCACATCCAACTGATCGCCGGCCTGGGCATTGGTCAGGGTGATGGTTGCGCTGTTCATCTGCACACTGTCGACATCGGATATATCGATATCCACATCCGCCAGGGCAACCGCACTACCCCCTTCGGTGAAGGACGTCTGGTAGTCGGAACCGGTCGCACCGCTGCTGTCGTCGACATCGAGATCGATTACCGGGGCATCTTCCGTACCTGTAATGGTTACGGTAACGACCTGTGAGGCGCTCTCACCGTCAGCAGTAGTAGCCGCCACGGTAAAGGTCTCGGTCACAGACTGACCACCAGCCAATGATTGTGCAGCCGCGTTATCGAGGTTGTAGCTCCAGACACCACCTGTGGTCACGCTGAAGGTGCCGTAGGTGCCAGGTGTTCCAGCCTGAGCAGTAAAGGTCGGTGTGTCGGCTGCATCCGCGTCGGTTGCTACCAGGGTACCACCGGTTGTCAGGGTAGTGTCTTCAACAACAGTGCCTGAGGACGTACCGGTAATGACCGGCGCATCTTCGGTACCGGTGATGGTCACAGTGACGGTCTGATTGGTGCTCTCGCCATCAGCAGTGGTTGCCACAACCGTAAAGGTCTCAGTGACACTCTGGCCACCGGCCAGGCTCTGAGCCGCCGCATTGTCGAGGTTGTAGCTCCAGACACCACCAGTGGTCACGCTGAACGTGCCGTAGGTGCTGGGCGTACCAGTCTGCGCGGTGAAGGTCGGGGTGTCGGCTGCATCCGCGTCGGTGACGCTGAGGGTGCCGCCAGTGGTCAGGGTGGTGTCTTCAACGACAGTGCCTGAGGACGTACCGGTAATGACCGGGGCATCCTCTGTACCGGTGATGGTCACAGTAACGATCTGGTTGGTGCTCTCACCATCAGCGGTCGTGGCTACAACAGTGAAGGTCTCGGTGACAGACTCGCCACCAGCCAATGATTGGGCCGCAGCGTTATCCAGGGTGTAGGTCCACACACCGCCGGTAGTGACATCGAAGCTGCCGTAGGTGCTGGGGGTACCAGTCTGGGCGGTGAACGTGGGTGTGTCAGCCGCATCCGCATCGGTAACGCTGAGGGTGCCGCCGGTTGTCAGGGTGGTGTCTTCAACAACAGTGCCTGAGGACGTACCGGTAATAACCGGAGCGTCTTCCGTACCAGTGATCGTTACGGTAACGACCTGTGAGGCGCTCTCGCCATCAGCAGTGGTTGCAACCACAGTAAAAGTCTCGGTCACAGACTGACCGCCGGCCTGTGATTGGGCCGCGGCATTATCCAGCGCATAGCTCCAGACACCGCCAGTGGTCACGCTGAACGTGCCGTAGGTGCTGGGCGTACCGGTCTGTGCGGTAAAGGTCGGGGTGTCAGCGGCATCCGCATCGGTGACGCTGAGGGTGCCGCCGGTCGTCAGCGTGGTGTCTTCCACCACCGCACCGGAAGCAGTGCCGGTGATAACCGGTGCGTCCTCGGTACCCGTAATGGTTACGGTAACAACCTGCGAGGCGCTCTCGCCATCGGCCGTGGTCGCAACCACGGTAAAAGTCTCGGTCACAGACTGGCCATCGGCCAGGCTCTGGGCCGCAACATTATCCAGGGTGTAGGTCCACACACCACCTGTGGTGACATCGAAGCTGCCATAGGTGCTGGGCGTACCGGTCTGTGCAGTGAAGGTCGGGGTGTCTGCCGCATCGGCATCAGTCACCGACAAGGTACCACCAGTGGTCAGGGTGGTATCTTCCACCACCGCACCGGAAGCGGTGCCGGTGATAACAGGCGCATCCTCGGTACCGGTGATGGTTACGGTAACGACCTGTGAGGCGCTCTCGCCGTCTGCGGTAGTGGCTACAACGGTGAAGGTCTCGGTGACGGACTGCCCGCCTGCCAGTGATTGGGCCGCCGCATTATCCAGGGCATAGCTCCAGACACCACCGGTGGTCACGCTGAACGTGCCGTAGGTGCTGGGGGTGCCGGTCTGTGCGGTAAAGGTCGGGGTGTCAGCGGCATCCGCATCGGTGACGCTGAGGGTGCCACCGGTCGTCAGGGTGGTGTCCTCGACTACCGCACCAGAAGCGGTACCGGTGATAACCGGTGCATCCTCGGTGCCGGTAATGGTTACGGTAACGACCTGTGAGGCGCTCTCACCATCAGCCGTGGTGGCCGCAACGGTGAAGGTCTCGGTGACAGTCTGACCGCCGGCCAGCGATTGGGCCGCCGCGTTGTCGAGGTTGTAGCTCCAGACACCGCCAGTGGTCACGCTGAACGTGCCGTAGGTGCTGGGCGTATCGGTCTGTGCGGTAAAGGTCGGGCTGTCAGCGGCATCCGCATCGGTGACGCTGAGGGTGCCACCGGTCGTCAGGGTGGTGTCTTCCACCACGGCACCGCTGGCGGTACCGGTGATAACAGGCGCATCTTCCGTACCGGTGATGGTCACAGTGACGGTCTGATTGGTGCTCTCGCCATCAGCAGTGATTGCAACCACAGTGAAGGTCTCGGTCACAGTCTGACCGCCGGCCAGGCTCTGTGCCGCGGCATTATCCAGGGCGTAACTCCAGACACCGCCGGTGGTCACGCTGAACGTACCGTAGGTGCTGCCGGTGCTGGTCTGGGCGGTAAAAGTCGGTGTATCAGCGGCATCCGCATCAGTCACCGACAAGGTACCACCAGTCGTCAGGGTGGTATCTTCCACCACTGCACCGGAAGCGGTGCCAGTAATGACAGGCGCATCTTCTGTACCGGTGATGGTGACGGTAATGGTCTGGTTGGCGCTCTCGCCGTCTGCTGTAGTGGCTACAACGCTAAAAGTCTCGGTGACAGACTGGCCGCCGGCGAGACTCTGTGCTGCAACGTTATCCAGGGTGTAGGTCCACACACCACCTGTGGTCACATCGAAGCTGCCATAGGTACTGGGGGTGCCAGTCTGCGCGGTAAAGGTGGGACTATCCGCTGCATCGGCATCAGTCACCGACAAGGTGCCGCCAGTAGTCAGGGTGGTGTCCTCCACCACCGCACCAGAAGCGGTACCGGTAATGACCGGCGCATCTTCCGTACCGGTGATGGTCACAGTGACGGTCTGATTGGCGCTCTCGCCATCAGCAGTGGTTGCAACCACGGTGAAGGTCTCGGTCACAGACTGGCCGCCGGCGAGACTCTGTGCTGCAACGTTATCCAGGGTGTAGGTCCACACACCACCTGTGGTCACATCGAAGCTGCCGTAGGTACTGGGGGTGCCAGTCTGCGCGGTGAAGGTCGGTGTATCGGCGGCATCGGCATCAGTCACCGACAAGGTACCACCAGTGGTAAGAGTGGTATCTTCCACCACTGCACCGGAAGCGGTGCCGGTGATGACCGGTGTATCCTCGGTACCGGTGATCGTTACGGTAACCGTTTGGTTGGCGCTCTCGCCGTCTGCGGTGGTCGCAACCACAGTGAAGGTCTCGGTCACAGTCTGACCGCCGGCCAAGCTCTGTGCCGCGGCATTGTCCAGTGCATAACTCCACACACCACCAGTGGTCACACTGAACGTACCGTAGGTGCTGGACGTACCGGTCTGCGCGGTGAAGGTCGGTGTATCGGTGGCATCCGCGTCTGTAACGCTGAGTGTGCCGCCAGTAGTCAGGGTGGTGTCTTCAACAACAGTGCCTGAGGACGTACCGGTAATAACAGGCGCATCTTCCGTACCGGTGATGGTGACGGTAACGACCTGGGAGGTGCTCTCACCGTCTGCGGTGGTCGCAACTACAGTAAAGGTCTCGGTCACGGACTGACCGCCGGCCAGGCTCTGGGCCGCCGCGTTGTCGAGGTTGTAGCTCCAGACACCGCCAGTGGTCACGCTGAACGTGCCGTAGGTGCTGGGCGTACCGGTCTGTGCGGTAAAGGTCGGGGTGTCAGCGGCATCCGCATCGGTGACGCTGAGGGTGCCACCGGTCGTCAGGGTGGTGTCTTCCACCACGGCACCGCTGGCGGTACCGGTGATAACAGGCGCATCTTCCGTACCGGTGATGGTCACAGTGACGGTCTGATTGGCGCTCTCGCCATCAGCAGTGGTTGCAACCACAGTAAAAGTCTCGGTCACAGACTGACCGCCGGCCAGTGATTGGGCCGCCGCATTATCCAGGGCATAGCTCCAGACACCACCGGTGGTCACGCTGAACGTGCCGTAGGTGCTAGGCGTACCAGTCTGCGCGGTGAAGGTCGGTGTATCGGCGGCATCGGCATCAGTCACCGACAAGGTGCCGCCAGTGGTCAGGGTAGTGTCTTCCACCACCGCACCGGAAGCGGTACCGGTGATAACCGGGGCGTCTTCCGTACCGGTGATCGTTACGGTAACCGTCTGGTTGGCGCTCTCACCATCAGCCGTGGTCGCAACCACAGTAAAGGTTTCATCAACGCTCTGGCCACCCGCGAGTGATTGGGCCGCCGCATTATCCAGGGTGTAACTCCAGACACCGCCAGTGGTCACGCTGAACGTGCCGTAGGTGCTGCCGGTGCCGGTCTGGGCGGTAAAAGTCGGGGTATCCGCTGCATCCGCATCGGTGACAGTGAGGGTGCCGCCGGTGCTCAGAGTGGTGTCTTCCACCACTGCACCGGAAGCGGTGCCAGTGATGACCGGGGCGTCTTCCGTACCGGTAATGGTTACGGTAACGACCTGCGAGGTGCTCTCACCATCGGCCGTAGTGGCTACAACAGTGAAGGTCTCAGTAACGGACTGGCCACCGGCCAGGCTCTGTGCTGCTGCATTATCCAGGGCGTAACTCCACACACCACCAGTGGCCACACTGAACGTGCCGTAAGTGCTGCCGGTGCCGGCCTGGGCGGTAAAAGTCGGGGTATCCGCTGCATCCGCATCGGTGACAGTGAGGGTGCCGCCGGTGCTCAGAGTGGTGTCTTCAACAACGGCGCCTGATGACGTACCAGTGATAACCGGTGCATCCTCGGTACCGGTGATCGTTACGGTAACCGTCTGGTTGGCGCTCTCGCCGTCTGCGGTGGTCGCAACCACGGTGAAGGTCTCAGTGACACTCTGGCCGCCAGCGAGGCTCTGAGCCGCCGCATTATCCAGGGCATAGCTCCAGACACCGCCAGTGGTCACGCTGAACGTGCCGTAGGTGCTGGGGGTAGCGGGCTGGGCGGTAAATGTCGGTGTATCAGCGGCATCCGCATCAGTCACCGACAAGGTGCCACCGGTTGTCAGGGTAGTGTCTTCAACAACGGCACCGCTTGCAGTGCCGGTGATAACCGGGGCGTCTTCCGTACCGGTGATGGTTACGGTAACCGTCTGGTTGGCGCTCTCACCGTCTGCGGTGGTCGCAACCACGGTGAAGGTCTCGGTGACGATCTGACCGCCAGCGAGGCTCTGAGCCACCGCATTATCCAGTGTGTAACTCCACACACCCCCAGTGGTCACGCTGAACGTGCCATAGGTGCTGGGGGTACCGGTCTG
>JBEVVY010000001.1:3359232-3830538 GCA_040506895.1 Sedimenticola sp. | reverse complement strand
CGGTCTGAGCGGTGAAGGTCGGAGTGTCAGCGGCATCAGCATCAGTCACCGACAAGGTACCGCCGGTTGTCAGGGTGGTGTCTTCAACAACAGTGCCTGAGGACGTACCGGTAATAACAGGCGCGTCTTCCGTACCGGTGATGGTCACAGTGACGGTCTGATTGGTGCTCTCGCCGTCTGCGGTAGTGGCTACAACGCTAAAAGTCTCGGTGACAGTCTGACCGCCGGCCAGCGATTGGGCCGCCGCATTATCCAGTGCATAACTCCAGACACCGCCAGTGGTCACGCTGAACGTACCGTAGGTGCTAGGCGTACCAGTCTGGGCGGTGAACGTGGGTGTGTCAGCCGCATCCGCATCGGTAACACTCAACGTACCGCCGGTGGTCAGGGTGGTGTCTTCAATAACAGCACCGCTGGCGGTACCGGTGATGACCGGGGCGTCTTCCGTACCGGTGATGGTTACGGTGACGGTCTGATTGGCGCTCTCGCCGTCAGCGGTCGTGGCTACAACGGTGAAGGTCTCGGTCACAGACTGGCCACCGGCCAGGCTCTGGGCCGCCGCGTTGTCGAGGTTGTAGCTCCAGACACCACCGGTGGTCACGCTGAACGTGCCATAGGTGCTGGGCGTACCGGTCTGGGCAGTAAAAGTCGGGGTGTCAGCGGCATCCGCATCGGTAACCGTGAGGGTGCCACCGGTCGTCAGGGTGGTGTCTTCCACCACGGCACCACTGGCGGTACCGGTAATAACAGGCGCGTCTTCCGTACCGGTGATGGTCACAGTGACGGTCTGATTGGTGCTCTCGCCGTCTGCGGTAGTGGCTACAACGCTAAAAGTCTCGGTGACAGTCTGACCGCCGGCCAGCGATTGGGCCGCCGCATTATCCAGTGCATAACTCCAGACACCACCGGTGGTCACACTGAACGTGCCATAGGTGCTGGGCGTACCGGTCTGGGTAGTAAAAGTCGGGGTGTCAGCGGCATCCGCATCAGTAACACTGAGGGTACCGCCGGTTGTCAGGGTGGTGTCTTCAACAACGGCACCGCTGGCGGTACCGGTGATAACAGGCGCATCTTCCGTACCGGTGATGGTCACAGTGACGGTCTGATTGGTGCTCTCGCCGTCTGCAGTAGTAGCCGCCACGGTAAAGGTCTCGGTAACGGACTGACCACCAGCCAGGCTCCGGGCCGCAACGTTATCCAGTGTGTAGGTCCACACACCGCCGGTAGTGACATCGAAGCTGCCGTAGGTGCTGGGGGTACCAGTCTGGGCGGTGAAGGTCGGGCTGTCTGCCGCATCCGCATCAGTAACACTGAGGGTACCGCCGGTTGTCAGGGTGGTGTCTTCAACGACAGCACCAGATGCGGTACCCGTAATAACTGGTGCGTCTTCTGTACCGGTGATGGTTACGGTAACAGTCTGGTTGGCGCTCTCACCATCGGCCGTGGTCGCAACCACAGTAAAGGTCTCGGTCACAGACTGTCCGCCTGCCAGGCTCTGGGCCGCTGCATTATCCAGGGTGTAACTCCACACACCACCAGTTGTCACGCTGAACGTGCCGTAGGTGCTGGGGGTACCGGTCTGAGCGGTGAAGGTCGGAGTGTCAGCGGCATCAGCATCAGTCACCGACAAGGTACCGCCGGTTGTCAGGGTGGTGTCTTCAACAACGGCACCGCTGGCGGTACCGGTAATAACCGGGGCGTCTTCCGTACCGGTAATGGTTACGGTAACCGTCTGGTTGGCGCTCTCACCGTCTGCGGTAGTGGCCACAACAGTGAAGGTCTCGGTGACACTCTGACCGCCGGCCAGCGATTGGGCCGCTGCGTTGTCGAGGTTGTAGCTCCAGACCCCACCGGTGGTCACACTGAACGTACCGTAGGTGCTGGGAGTTCCAGTCTGCGCGGTGAAGGTCGGGCTGTCGGCCGCATCCGTATCGGTAACCGTGAGGGTGCCACCGGTTGTCAGAGTAGTGTCTTCCACTACTGCTCCGGAAGCAGTACCCGTAATCACAGGCGCATCTTCCGTACCGGTGATGGTCACAGTGACGGTCTGGTTGGCGCTCTCGCCATCGGCCGTGGTCGCTACCACAGTAAAGGTCTCGGTGACGGACTGACCACCGGCCAGGCTCTGTGCCGCGGCATTATCGAGGGTGTAGGTCCAGACGCCGCCAGTAGTGACATCGAAGCTGCCGTAGGTGCTGGGAGTACCGGTCTGTGCAGTGAAGGTCGGGCTGTCTGCCGCATCCGCATCAGTAACACTGAGGGTACCGCCGGTTGTCAGGGTGGTGTCTTCCACCACGGCACCGCTGGCAGTACCGGTGATGACCGGGGCGTCTTCCGTACCGGTGATGGTTACGGTAACGGTCTGGTTGGCGCTCTCGCCGTCTGCGGTAGTGGCTACAACGGTGAAGGTCTCGGTGACGGACTGCCCGCCTGCCAGTGATTGGGCCGCCGCATTATCCAGGGCATAGCTCCAGACACCACCGGTGGTCACGCTGAACGTGCCGTAGGTGCTGGGGGTGCCGGTCTGTGCGGTAAAGGTCGGGGTGTCAGCGGCATCCGCATCGGTGACGCTGAGGGTGCCACCGGTCGTCAGGGTGGTGTCCTCGACTACCGCACCAGAAGCGGTACCGGTGATAACCGGTGCATCCTCGGTGCCGGTAATGGTTACTGTAACGACCTGTGAGGCGCTCTCACCATCAACCGTGGTGGCCGCAACGGTGAAGGTCTCGGTGACAGATTCTCCGCCAGCCAATGATTGGGCCGCGGCATTATCCAGCGCATAGCTCCAGACACCACCGGTGGTCACGCTGAACGTGCCATAGGTGCTGGGGGTGCCGGTCTGTGCAGTGAAGGTCGGTGTGTCGACTGCGTCCGCATCGGTGACGCTGAGCGTACCGCCGGTCGTCAGGGTGGTGTCTTCAACAACAGCACCGGAAGCGGTACCGGTGATAACCGGGGCGTCTTCCGTTCCGGTCACAGTAATGGTAACAGTAGCAGGTGAACTGGTGTTTCCTGCAAGATCGCTGGCTGTATAGGTGAAGGTAACACTACGGCTTTCGCCTCCGGCTAAATCCTGAAAGCCTGATCCCACATCAAAGGTATAGGTTCCATCGGTGCCGAAGGAAAGTGATCCTTCGCCTACATTTGAATCCAATAGGTATCCATTCGGGTTTAAATCACCATCCAGGTCCGTGGCGGTGGGAACAGTACCCGAGATGACACCCCCATCTTCCAGTGCACTGTCAGTATAATCCTGGGCTACCGGTGCGCTATCAGTGGAAGATGATGTTGTCGCAACAGTTTCAGCAAGGGGCACGCCCTCTTCCTGGCGCTCCCCCTCTGCTGCAAACTGGGGGGCTCTTGTCTCAAAACCACTCTGGGGAGTGACCCGCTGACCGGTTCGTGCAATAGCCACGGGTTCTTCTGCGCCATCACCGAGCAGTTCTCCACCTTCAGGGCCTGCGGCAGGCGCTTCGAGTATCTGTGTGGGATCCGCACCGGCAAGAATGGCCTGCTGTATATCTTCTATGGCAGCAGTCTGTTCTTCGATCTCTTGGGCTGTGGTTATATCGTAGACTTCTCGATCCAGCAGGGCCTCGGAATCACCGGCGAGGGCAAGCGCCGCACCATCTCTGAATTCGATAACTACACCACCATCCGGTCCGGTTTGTATAACTTCATCCGGATAGACCATGTCGCCAACTGTCAGCACACGGACTGAGCCGTCCTGGGCGGTTGCGGTCACATGTCCTTTTACCAGGCGTACATATCCGATTGCGCCGCCTTCAAAGTTGACTGTGCTGGTGTTCTCTTTATCAGCCATTGTGTTCTCTCGAGTATCGAAATCCGTTAAAAAGAATATTTTTCCCACACCGGGTCAACATATAGAATGGCCCAGTAAAGGGAAGAAAAAAATTGGACTTTGGTACTAGAGCGACAGCTGCTCGGGAAACTTAATCCCTGCGGCCGTTGACGAGCAGGGCCAGTTGCAGGCGATCCCGGGTTTCGGTCTTTTTGAAGATGGTACTGAGGTGTGCCTTGACGGTTCGCTCGGTGATACCGAGATCGTAGGCGATACGCTTGTTGCTCTCTCCCCTGGCCACCAGCTCGGCAATTTCCCGCTCGCGACCGGTGAGAGACTGTAGTTTCTCTTCGCCCGGTTTTTCGGTTGTCTCTGTTCCTGCAGAGCCCTTGATCAGGTGAAGAATCAGTTCACTACCCAACCAAAGCTCTCCGGTACGAACGACCTGCACGGCCTGGGAAATTACTTCCGGATGCATCAGCCGATTAGCGTAACCCCGTGCACCGGCAGATATCATTACCACGCCCTCTTCAGGCTTCGGTATTGCTGAAAAAACAAAGAAACTGACAGCGGGATTGGCGGATATCAGTCCGCGCACATCTTCCGATTTCAGATCCTTTGTGTCCAGGTCGAGCAGAACAATATCGGATGCTCCTTTTTCCAATAGTTTTTGCAGTTCACCAATTGAGAAGACCGTCTCAATTTCACCGGCAGTATCTTTCAATCCTTTGAGCCAGTGATCCCGAAGTGCGCGGTCTTTACAGCAAAACAGCATCACCTCTCCCTAAGGGCTTTATCTTTGGCTCTCAATACCGGTTTGAGCAGGTACTGGAGAACGGTTTTCTTGCCGGTAACGATATCCACTTCTGTCTGCATGCCGGAGATGATCTGCAGCGGTTTGCTCTCGGGACCGAGGTAGTTTTTATCTGTACGCACCCTCACCTGGTAATAGGTTTCGTCATGCTCGTCCGTGATGGTGTCGGGGCTGATCTGCTCAAGCTTGCCATCCAATCCACCAAAAATGGCGAAATCGTAGGCGGTAAACTTGACGATGGTCTTCTGTCCCGGGCGCAGGAAACCGATATCTTTCGGGCTGATCCTTGCCTCTATCAGCAAAGTATCTTCAAGGGGCACGATCTGAACCAGTTCCATTCCCGGCTGGACCACACCACCCACCGTATTCACCATGAGCTGTTTGACTGTACCGTGTACGGGCGAGCGAACTGCCGTTCTCTTCACCCGATCCTCAAGAGCGACACTGGATTCCTGTAATCGTGAAACTTCCGCATTGACTTCACTGAGCTGCTCCCTGGCCTCGCTTCTGAACCGCAGTTCCACCTCGGCTGCTTTTTTCTGTGACTCTTCGAGCTGCGATCTGACGCGTGGTATCGAAAGCGTGGTGGACTGCAGGTCGCCCTCCAGTTCGTTAACCTCACGTTCAAGACGCAATACCTCAACCTCGGAAATGGCTCCCGCCTTGACCAGCGGCTTGGTCATGGAGAGCTCCTTTCTAACCAGGTCCAGGCTGCGCTTGAGTTGTGACCTTTTGGCGTTGAGCTCCCTCAACTCCTGATCGCGCTGGGCAACCTGCTCGGAGAGGATACTTTTGTTATTGGCCAGTTCAGAGCGGCGCGCTTCATACAGGCTGCGCTCTTCAGCGACGGTTTTCGGTGACTCCTTGGCGATTTCCTCCGGCGCTGTAAACTCGCTGCCTTCCGCTTCAGCCTGCAGTCGGGCGGCGCGGGCCCTCAGTGCCAGGTACTGTAATCGGGTCTCTCGCAAGGATGAGGCAAAACGGGTGTCATCGATCTGCAGGAGCACCTGTCCTTTCTCCACTGTCTCTCCTTCACTGACCAGCAGAGAGGCAACGATGCCCCCTTCCAGGTTCTGTACTACCTGCACCTGCCTGGAGGGTATGACACTGCCAGTACCGGTGGTCACCTCGTCCAGTTCGGCCCAGTTGGCCCAGATGATGGCGGCTATGATAAAGATTGCCGCTACCCATAGTATCGTCCGGCCACCCCTGGGTGTCCTGATCAGGACCGCGGCACTGGCATCGGACATGAACTCCATATCCTGACCGGATATGGCTCCACGCCGATCCTTCATGGTCTGCCGGGGAAGCGTTTTGCCTGTCTGATTGTCTTGTTGTTCAGTCATTGATCAAGGCCGTAAATGCAGATCAGTCTTCAGCGCCCCGCAGTTTGCCCTCTTTGAGCAACTGCAGTACCTGCTGCTTGGGTCCATCGGCCACCAACCGCCCCTGGTCAAGAACGATCAGGCGGTCCACCAGGTCGAGCACCGATGCCCGGTGGGTAACCAGCAGAAAGGTTTTACCATCGATCAGCTTTTTGAGATTCCTCTTCAGGGCCTCTTCAGCACTGTGGTCCATGGAGTTGGTGGGTTCATCCATCAGCAGATAGGCTGGATCGTGCAGCAATGCCCTGGCTATGGCGACACTCTGACGCTGCCCTCCCGAGAGATTATCACCCCGCTCACCAACCGGGAGATCGAATCCCTGCGGGTGGCGTTTCACGAACTGGCTGACACCGGAGATCTCCGCCACGTTGAGGATATCCTGGTCATCCGCCTGGGGCGTCCCCAGCACGATATTCTCTCTTACGGTGCCGTAGAAAAGGGTCACATCCTGGGGCACATACCCGAAGTTGCGCCGTATATCGGCCGGGTCGATCTGCCTCACATCGGTTCCGTCGATACGAACCGCGCCCTGGCTTGGTAGATAAAGACCCTGGATCAGTTTCTCGATGGTGGTCTTGCCGGAACCCACACGCCCGATAACACCGACCCGCTCACCGGCCTCGATACGGAAACTGACACCGGACAGGGCTTCGATATCGGCCCCGGGGTACTGGAAGCTGACGTTATCGAACTCGATGGCACCATTGAGATAGGGGCGGCTCAGAAATGATTGTCCTTCCGGGCGGTCCACTGGCTGGGACATGATGCCGTTGAGGCTTTCGAGGGCGGTCTTGGCCTGGAAGTAACGTACCGAGAGGTTGGCGACCTGTGCCATGGGGGCAACAGCCCGTCCGGTGAGGATGACCGCGGCGATCAGACCGCCCATGCTGAGCTCGCCCTCGACCACCAGGTAGACGCCAAACAGAACCACCCCGACCTGTGACATCTGCTGAAGAAAACCGGCCACATTCACTGCTGATGAGGAGAGCAGCCTTGAACGGACACCCCACTGGGCGATATGGGCTGTCAGCTGCTCCCATTTACGTTGCAGTGGGCTCTCTGCCCCAAGGTGTTTGATGGTCTCTACTGCGGTAAGAGATTCGATCAGTGTTGCCCCCTTCTGGGCCGACGCACGGAACGAAGCCTCCACTGAGCGGCGCAGCGGTCCCTGGATGATAAAGCCGAAGAGCAGGATGAGTACGATGACCGCAATAGCCACAAAGACAACCGGTCCACCGATAAACCAGATCACCATGAGAAAGAGAACAACAAACGGAAGATCGACCAGGGTGGTGATGGTTGCCGAGGTGATGAACTCCCGGATGCTCTCGAACTCACGCAGATTGTTGGCAAAGGCGCCGACCGATGGCGGGCGGACTTCCATTCTCATGCCGAGGACCTGTTCGAAGATCCTGGCAGACAGCAGCACATCGGTTTTCTTGCCGGCCACGTCGATAAAGTAACCGCGCAGCATCTTCATCAGGATATCGAAGCTGTAGACCACGGTAACACCGATCGCCAGCACCCAGAGGGTTTCGATGGCATTGTTCGGTACGACGCGGTCATAAACGTTCATAATGAACAGCGGGCTGGCCAGTACGAACAGGTTGATCAGAAGTGAGGCAACCAGCACATCACGGTAGATGCGCCAGGAGCCGAACAGCGTACCCCAGAACCAGTGTCGGGAGCGTACCTTGAGTACTTCGGGCGCCCGGTCGTCAAAACGGTGTTCAGGTCGCACAAAGATGGCATAGCCGGTGTAAGAGGCCTCCAGGTCCTGCAAGGAGATCTCCGCCTCGCCCGCGCCACTTTCAGGTTGCATCACGCGGGCATTTCCGGCTTCGTGATCGATGGAAAGCACGATGCAGGCCTGCTGGTTGTTCAGAAGCAACACGGCCGGCAGCACCAGTTCGGATATCCTGGACAGTGGCCTGCGTACAAGCCTGGAGGTCAGTCCTGCCCTCTCGGCCGCTCTTGGAAAGAGTTCGGGCGTAAGCCGGTAATCCACCAGCGGCAGACCGGCCTTGAGTGCATCTGCAGACATGGGCCTGCCTTCGATACGCGAAAGCATGACCAGGCACTCAAGCAATGGGTCATCGAAGGTGGAGCCATCCCGGGGATGATCCCAGCCCTGTTCGATGTGCTCTTCCTGTTCCACAGACATTAAGTATCAGCACCCCAAATGTGTTAGCGGTCGCATTTTCAGCATGACTATACTAATGTTTCACTGGTAATGACCTGATGCCAGGTCAATCAACCGATAAAATGCGCTCAAGACAAACCGTGACAGTGTAACGCAATGCCCTTTATTCAACGTGATCCAGCTGGCAACATCATCGCCCTTTTCGATTCGACCCGGTCCGGCGCTGAAGAGGAACTTCCTCCCAGTGACGATGAAGTCCTCGCTTTTCTTCTCAAGGACCAGTCCGAGGACGAGACCAAGGCCTACCTGAGCAGAACCGATACCGAGATGGTGCGCGTGGTCGAAGACCTGATCGACCTGCTCATCGACAAAAATCTCATTCTGCTGACCGATCTGCCGGAAGCTGTCCAAAACAAGCTGCACACCCGCAAGCAGCTCAGATCAAAATTCCAGAACGATGACCCTGTATTGATCGACAGCGACTCCATCATCTGATCAGAACCGCTGCAATCACCACTGATTCAAGGGCTTACGCTCAATACTTAATCGGCAATACGATCTTTTTCTTAAGTAATTTCTTAAGTTATTTTTTTAAGTCACTGATTGGCCCTGTTTCGACAGGATAATCCGGCAGCCGATCTGAGACTACTTGATCAGATGACTGACCAGTCCATCGGCCAGTTTGGGCTCGAACCAGGTCGATTTGGGGGGCATCACCTCGCCCGCGTCAGCCACCGACATCAGCGCTTCCATGGAGGTTGGGTACATGGAGAAGGCCACCGCCATCTCGCCACTGTCCACCCTGCGCTCCAGGGCCTCCAGCCCACGGATACCTCCCACGAAATCTATGCGTTCGTCCCGTCGCGGATCCGAAATCCCCAGTATGGGTTCGATCAGCTCTCCCGCCAGGATACTGACATCGAGACTGGAGACAGGATCGTCCCAGGGTACGCGTTCAGGATCGGTGTGCAGCTTGTACCACTGTCCCGCCAGGTACATGCCGAACTCGGTACGTGCCTCCGGCATTACAGGCTGATCACTGGGACTCACGGCGAACCTGATCTTCACCCTCTCCAGGAAGGTATCGAGATCAAGGCCATTGAGATCTCTCACCACCCGGTTGTAGGGCAGTATCTGCATCTGGTTGTGGGGGAAAACCACGGTCAGAAAATAGTTGTAAGGCTCTTCTCCGTTATGGCCGCTGTTTTCAGCCATCCGCTGGGCCGTGACTCGGGAAGCGGCTGCTGAACGGTGGTGCCCGTCCGCGACATAGAGTGCCGGCATCTGTTCGAAAAGCTCACTGATTCTTCCGGTTCGCTCGTCATCCGAAATCAGCCAGATCTGGTGCCTGACACCATCTGCAGCCGTGACATCGAGCTCGGCCTCGCTCTCGGCGGCCTGCATCAGGATCTCATCCAACTCCTGGTGACTGGGATAGACAAGGAATACCGGGCCGGTCTGTGCATCCAGTGCATCGATCTGGCGTACCCGGTCGTCCTCTTTTTTCGGTCGTGTGAATTCGTGCTTCTTGATGCGGTCCCGGTCGTAAGCCTCAACCGAGGCGGCAGCCACCAGGCCGGTCTGGACATGTTCACCCATGGTGAGGCGGTAGACGTAGTAACAGGGGTCGCTGTCCTGGATCAGGATACCCTTGTCGACCATCTTCGCCAGGTTCTCGGCAGCCTTTGCATAGACCTCAGAAGTATATGGGTCGGTACCTTCCGGCAGGTCCACCTCGGGACGGGAGATATGCAGAAAACTCCAGGGCTTGCCATCGACCATCGCCCTGGCTTCACCTTCGTTCATTACATCATAGGGGGGAGCGGCTACGTCCGAAGCGTACTCAGCTGGTGGACGCAATCCGGGAAAGGGCTTGATCAGCGGCATCGAGAATCCTTATGTCATTCCTCCTTCTACGGGAGGCCTTGGGGACAATTCTTTCAAATACGCTCCCCGTTGTCCAAGGTCTTAGCCTGTTTCAAGGGCGCCCAGCTGATCCATCTCCCTGATCACCAGGTGAACTGCAGTCTGCAATTCACCTTCATCACCACTATTCAGTGCCTCGCTCAATTGGCGGGTTGCGCTAATCAGTGCATTGGCACAACAATCGCCCGCGGCACCGCGCAGGGTGTGGCCAATCTCCCGTAACTTATCACGGTCATCCTGCAGCAACGCATCTTCCATCTCGACCCTGAGATCAGACAGCATGCCAAGCAGCATTTGAAATAGTTGATCAGCCACCTCGGGCCTACCGGCTGCACGCTCCACGGCAGCGTCCCGGTCATAGATCATCACATTATCGCTCTGAACCTGCTCCTTGCGGGGCGGGCGAGCCGTCATGTCCCCTGTCCAGTGCTTCACGGTGCTGACCAGCAACTCCTCATCAATGGGTTTGCTGACACAGTCATCAAGCCCCTGGCTCAGGAAAAACTCATGTTCTGAGGGAAGCGCATGGGCGGTCATCGCTATTATCGGTGTACGCTTGCGGCCCTCTTCATCAGCCCTGATAAGCTGGGTCGCCTCCACCCCGTTCATGCCCGGCATCTGGATATCCATGAAGATCAGGTCGAAGGCTTCCCGCCTGGCAAGTGCAACGGCCTCTTCGCCACTTTCCACCTCCAACACCTCCGCGCCATACTCCACCAGTAATGTTTTACTCAACAACAGATTAATCGGATTGTCATCGACCACCAGCATCTTCAAACCCTGGAGTTCGGACTCGGGCTGGTGATGGGTACGTGACACTGCCTGTTGAACCTCGTCGTGGGCACCGGGAGCAACGAACAAGCCTGCAAGGGCCTTCTCCAGGTTGAAATATCCGATCGCCTTCGACAATACTCGCACAGGCGACAGAAACTCATGCTCGGTGAAACGAACGGACTCGGGATTACAGGCAAAAACAACCACCGGCGCCTTGACGCTGCCAAGGCAGCAGTTGACCCGGCGTGTCAACCGCTCATCATCCCCATTGCCCGTGGAGGACATAAGTACAAGATCGAACGCTTCGTGATCTCTGGTGGCAGGACAACTATCCACGGACATCACTTCGTTCTCTGTAACATCCAGGCCCATGCGCTTCAATGTATGGCGCATTGAGCGACGCCAGGTTTCATCCCCATCACACAACAACACACTCTTGCCAGCCAGGACTGCTTCGCCCGATCGTTCCGGAACCGGGTCCTGGCGCTTGAGTCTTAGATTGAACCAGAACCTGGCCCCCTTGTTGGGGCTGCTGTTGACGCCGATATGTCCACCCATGCGTTCGATCAACTGCTTGGAGATCGCAAGCCCCAGTCCGCTGCCCCCGTGACGCCGTGACATCGTTGCATCCACTTGGGTGAATGCATCGAACAACTGGCCATGACTCTTCAGGTCAATGCCAATACCGGTGTCATCCACAGTGAAGCAGAGCTGATCAGGGATGTTCTCATCCGGTTCGACCCAGATGGCGACACGCCCCTGGTCGGTAAACTTGATCGCGTTTGAGATGAGGTTGTTGAGAACCTGCCGGATACGTACCGGATCGCCCCGCAACGCGGTTTCGATATCGGAATGAAGGGCGTGATAAAGATCCACACCTTTACCAAAGGCGTGAGGGGCCCATAAAGCCACGGCTTCATCTACCACGTCCAGTAGATCGAACGGCTGGGACTGCAGTTCCAGCCGGCCCGCCTCGATCTTCGAGTAGTCCAGAATATCGTCGATGATCACACGCAGGCTCTCAATGGAAAGCTCGATGGTATGTACGTACTCTGCCTGGTCCTGGTTGAGGGGGGTGCGCGAGAGCAAACGGGTGAACCCGACAACACCGTTCATGGGCGTTCTGATCTCGTGGCTCATGTTGGCCAGAAACATGCTCTTTGCCCGGTCTGAAGATTCGGCCTTGTCTTTCTCAATCCGTAGCTCCCGGGTGCGGGCTGCAACCTCCCGCTCGAGATTGAGACTATGCTCCTTGAGCAGCCGCTCCTTGTCTCTGACCGCCTGGTTCATCAGCTCAAGACTCTCCGCCAGGCGATCGATCTCGTCATGATCATGCACCGACACTGAGGATTGACGCTCTCGATCTGCAAGCCGCTGCTGTCCCGAAGCGGATCGAAAGGCATCACGTCTCAATATCTGGTCAGAGGTAATCTCTTCGGCAGTCCGGGTAAGCTGCTCCAGCCTGGAGAGAACGGCCCTCCTGATAACGAAACCCAACGAGAGCATAAGCACGACGAAGGCGATGGCAAAAAAGATCTCCAGTTCCATGATGCGCTGGGAGATGATCTTCCGGTTTCCAGCCTCCGAAAGAGTGACGACCACCCAACCCAGGTTGGTGCCCTGCTCACCCTCTCCAGGATTGAACACGATATCAGATCTGAACGACTTGCCGTCTGCGTTCGCAGTTTTCTTATACTGCGCAACGAGTTTCTCATCATGATGGACCGAGACAGAGAGAATGTTCTCACTGTTCTCAACGATATTCCCCAGCACCGTCTCCAGCACCGGGTAATCCTCGATCAACAGCATCTCGATGCTGAAATGGGCAATCGCCTGGCTGATATCCCTGCCCTGCTTGTCCAGCAGTCCGCGCAGGGTCTTGCGCTCATCATGTATGGAAAGCCAACCGAAGCCCGCGAGCACCACGGTGAGTATGATCAGAATGATCGTGATGATACGAAATGAGAGACTCATTGATCGCTACCGAAATCCCCCGCAGCATCGATCCCTTCCCTGATAAGGTCATAATCCCCGTCTTCGGCGGGTAGGAATCCATTCCGCTTGATAGTTTTCAGAACCGCCTTGTCCTTCAGGGCAAGCAGACTCTCCCGCAGGCCATGGAACAGGTTGAAATCCATGCCCTCCCGTGCAATCCACGGCTTGGTGACACAGGGAAACTCGGCTACCTTTTTCAATCCCTTGCTATCGGCATACTTGTAGAAGGTATTCTCGTTGGTGGCACCGGCATCGTATTGACCCGACGCCACGGCAAAGGCCACCTTGTCGTGCCGGCCGAGATAGGTATGGTCAGCAAGATCCCTGGCGAGGATACCCGCCTGAACCATCGCCGACTGGGCAAGATAACGCCCCGTTGTCGAACGCCTGGCACCGAAAGCGACACGCTTTCCCCGAAGCTCCTCAAGTGAATTGATGGGTGAATTTTTGGGTACGGAGATCACACCGTTGAAGCGCTTGCTGCCATTATTGCTCTCCATGACGAGCAGTTGCAGGCCCGGATTCTTCTCTTTTGCCAGCACATAGCTGACAGGTCCGAAGCGCGAGAAATCAATCTCCCCCCGGGACAATGCATCGATTGCACTCTCGTAGGAGGGGTAGATCTTCATCTGAAGATCCACATCGAATCCCCTGGCAGCCAGGTCCTGGCGAAGATAGCGCAGCAGGGGCGACATCTTCTTGTACATCTCTGTGGAACGGATATGGGTATAGACCCCGAAAACCAGGGGTTGTCGGTTTCCGGTTGACGCAGATTCACCGGCAGCCCCGAATGAGAGCACCAGCAGGAGAACGCTGAGAACGGTTGTGAAAACGCGAATGCGAAATAGTGCTGACGACTGTTGCCCTGAATACCTCATACCCTGTACACCGAGTTTACTGAACCGTTATACAGGATCATACGACAAATGGATGCAGATTCTCACCCACAGACACTCTCTTGAGAATTATTCGATTTTTTATCTCTGCAGATTACCGTAGAAGCGCACCGGGTGGTTCGCTGCCCTGGTAGTGCAGATCAGGGCTAACTAAACAGAGGAGATGGGAAGTTGCTTTCTAGTCCCGTTCATCGATCCAGGCCATCTGAATCGCCTCGAGAATCTTCTCACCGGAGTGTTCCGGATCATCATCAAACTCGGGAAGTCCCATCACCCAGTTGCGCAGGTCGACGAAATTGACCGTGCTGGGATCCACATCAGGGTAAGTCTCATCCAGCTCGATTGCGATATCCAGCGTATCGATCCATTTAAGCCCCATGTCACACTCCTCCTTACAGTGACGAGTCAGTGATGCTCTGACACCATGTTGATGGTGTACTTCGGAATCTCAACAACCAGGTCCTCATCCCCAACCACTGCCTGGCAGCTGAGACGGGATTCCGGTTCCAGGCCCCAGGCCTTGTCCAGCATGTCCTCTTCGTCTTCCTCGGCCTCTTCCATCGAATCGAAACCTTCCCGAACGATGACGTGACAGGTGGTGCAGGCGCAGGATTTCTCACAGGCGTGCTCGATCTCGATGCCATGCTGAAGGGCTGCATCGCAGATAGTGATACCGGGTTCGACCTCGATCACCATCCCTTCCGGGCAAATCTCTTCATGGGGTAGGAAAATTATCTGTGTCATAACACTGCTTCCGGCATATAGCCTGTAAACTCTATTCAAACTCGTCGACACTGTGGCCAGACATGGCATTTTTGACACTGGCGTTCATGCGTCGTTCGACATAGAACTCGCAAGCTTTTTCCAGCGCCTCGATACCCTGCTTGATCTCGCCATGATTATCACTGCGGGAGACTGCAACCAGCTGCTCCAGTGCCGCCTCCACTGAACCGCGTTCCGTCTCGTTCAGCAACGCATCGCCATCCTCTGCAAGGGCAGCCTGCAGCGCCTCAATGACACGATCCGCCTCCACCTGCTGCTCTCTCAGGCGGCGCGCCTCCATATCGTCCTCGGCGTGCTCGATGGAGTCGCGAAGCATGGTCTCGATCTCGGAATCGGTCAGGCCATAGGAGGGTTTCACCTCGATACTCGCCTTCACACCACTGCTCTGCTCCTCGGCTTCGACGCTCAGCAGGCCATCCGCATCCACGGAGAAGGTAACACGGATGCGCGCCGCACCGGCCACCATCGGAGGAATGCCCCGCAGCTCAAAACGTGCCAGCGAACGGCTGTCGGAGACCAGTTCACGTTCACCCTGAAGCACGTGTACCGCCATGGCGGTCTGACCATCCTTGAAGGTGGTGAACTCCTGGGCACGCGCCACGGGGATAGTGGTGTTGCGAGGGATGATCTTCTCGACCAGGCCACCCATGGTTTCGATCCCGAGTGAGAGCGGATTCACGTCCAGCAGCAACATCTCATCCTCGGGCTTGTTGCCCGCAAGGATATCGGCCTGGAGTGCGGCACCGATGGCCACCACACGGTCCGGATCGATGCTGACCAGGGGGTCGGTGGAGAAGAAACCACCCACCAGTTCACGTACCCGGGGCACGCGGGTCGAGCCACCCACCATCACGACGTCTTCAACATCCTCCGCGCTCAGGCCGGCATCGCGCAGGGCACGCCGGCAAGGCACGAGGGTCTTTTTGATCAGTGGATCCACCAGGCTGTTGAACTGCTCACGAGTGAGTTCACCCTCCCAGTGGCTCCCATCAACCAGTTCGAGCCTGATCTGTGTGCTATCGCTTTCGGTCAGGGCCTCCTTGGCTGCACAGGCATCACGCATCAGGCGACGAAGCATCGCGTGGTCGGCATCATCGTCGATACCCGCCTGCTCCATGATCCATTCGGCGACCACACGGTCAAGATCATCACCACCCAGTGCGGAATCACCGCCGGTGGAGAGCACCTCGAAGACACCGCGGTGTAACCGCAGAATGGATATATCGAAGGTACCGCCACCCAGATCGTAAATGGCGTGAATACCATCTGAGCCGCTATCCAGGCCATAGGCGACGGCAGCTGCGGTGGGCTCATTGAGCAGGCGCAGTACGTTCAGCCCGGCCAACTTGGCCGCATCCTTGGTGGCCTGGCGCTGGGCATCGTCGAAATAGGCGGGCACGGTGATCACCACACCCTGGAGATCACCACCAAGGGTCTCCTCTGCCCGATGTACCAGGTTTTTCAGGATCTCCGCGGAGACTTCAATCGGGCTGACGTCGCCCCCCACGGTTTGAATGCGCGGAACAGCACTCTCTGCCTGGTGGAATTCATAGGGCAGCCGGGTACCGAGTGACTTCACATCATCGACACCCCTGCCCAGCAGGCGTTTGACCGACGCAATGGTGTTGAGGGGATCACTGATCGCCTCGGCCTTGGCCTCGTACCCCACCACGACACCGTCAGCGGTATAGCGGACCACGGAAGGGAGAATATGTCTCCCCTGCTCGTCCGGCAGGGTCTCGGCCTTGCCGCTTCTGACGCTGGCCACCAGGGAATTGGTGGTACCCAGGTCAATGCCTGCCGCCAGGCGATGCTGGTGAGGTGCAGCGGATTGGCCGGGCTCGGATAGCTGTAACAGTGCCATGGGTCAGGTATTCCTCAGTATGCCTCGTCCAGTTCCGCCTCAAGGGACTCGGCGTCGTATCTCAGTTTCTGCAGAAACTGCATCTTGCGCAGGATCTCCCTCGCCTGCTCGAGCTGATCGGGTGTTGCAGCCTCGAACTGTACCGCCATCTGGCCGACCAGGGTATTGATCTTCCTGTTGATGCCGTTCATCAGATCGGTAATGACCTCGTAGGGGTCTTCCGCCTGTTTCGCCTCTTCCAACTGCTCCCTGAGCTCGAGCTGCTCCATCAGGAACGCGGTATCCTGGGTGGTCTCTTTCTGGGCATCCACGTCGATGCCGTTTAGAGACAACAGGTAGCGGGCTCTCAATATCGGGTCCTTGAGCGTGTCGAACGCCTCGTTGATACGCGTGGCGCCCTGCATGGAGAGTCGCCGCTCCTGTTCCGAGGCAGAGGCGTATCGATCAGGGTGAACCACCCTCTGCAACTCCCGGTAACGGCCGGCCAACTGCTCTGTATCGATGATGTAATCGGCAGACAGTCCGAAAAGTTCGAAATAGTTTTTTGAGAAATCGAGCATACTGAATGCACTTAATACGAAAAAAGGGTCCGGACACACCGACCCCTGAGCCAGGGCCTATCGGATTAGTGTTAACAGGCCCTAAGAAGTATAACTTAAACGGTGAAGCTTTCACCGCATCCGCAACTGTCCTTGACGTTGGGGTTGTTGAACTTGAAACCTTCGTTGAGCCCCTCTTTGGCGTAGTCCAACTCGGTGCCATCGAGATAGACCAGGCTCTTCTTGTCCACCAGCACGGTGACACCGCGGTCTTCAAAAACCACGTCGTCCTCGGCCTGCTCATCGGCAAACTCGAGCACGTAGGCCATACCGGAGCAACCGGAGGTGCGAACAGCCAGGCGGATACCAAGCCCCGTGCCCCGCCCTTGCATAAAGCTCAGAACACGGTCTGCCGCAGTTTCGGTCAATGTAATCGACATCGGTTATACCTCTCTTAACACCTGCCGGGCAGGCGCTGTATCACTTCTGCTTCGATGTGTAATCCTGCACCGCGGCTTTGATCGCATCTTCGGCCAGTACCGAACAGTGAACCTTTACGGGTGGCAGTGCCAGCTCCTCCGCAATCTCGGAGTTCTTGATCTGCTGCGCCTCTTCCAGGGTCTTGCCCTTCACCCATTCGGTAAGCAGGCTGCTGGAGGCAATAGCCGAACCGCAACCGTAGGTCTTGAACTTGGCGTCTTCTATCACACCGTCGTCGTTCACCTGGATCTGCAGACGCATCACGTCGCCACAGGCGGGCGCACCCACCATACCGGTACCGACGCTGTCGTCCTCGGTATCCATGGAACCTACGTTACGCGGATTTTCATAATGGTCGAGAACCTTGTCACTATAAGCCATTATCTTACTCTCCCGATTCCAGGTGACCGCCAATGGTCACTGGTAAAAATTCAAAATCAATGGGCAGCCCACTGCACAGTCTTGAGATCGATGCCGTCTTTGAACATATCCCACAGCGGTGAGAGTTCACGCAGACGGGTCACCTGGGTTCTGACCAGGTCGATCACGTAATCAATCTCCTCTTCAGTGGAGAAGCGACCGATAGTGAAGCGAATGGAGCTGTGTGCCAGTTCATCCTCACGACCCAATGCACGCAATACGTAGCTCGGTTCGAGACTGGCGGAAGTGCAGGCCGATCCGGAGGAGACCGCGATGTCCTTCAGCGCCATGATCAGGGATTCACCCTCAACATAGGCGAAACTGACATTCAGGTTGCCGGCCACACGATGCTCGAGATCACCATTGAGGTAGACCTCTTCCATGTCCTTCATACCGTCCCAGAGACGGTTGCGCAGGGTCAGAACGCGCTCGTTCTCCTGGGCCATCTCTTCCTTCGCTATACGGAAGGCCTCGCCCATACCGACGATCTGGTGAGGGGCCAGGGTCCCGGAGCGCATACCGCGCTCGTGACCACCACCGTGCATCTGCGCCTCCAGGCGGACACGGGGCTTGCGGCGGACGTAAAGTGCGCCAATGCCCTTGGGGCCATAAATCTTGTGTGCTGAGAGGGAGAGCAGGTCGATCTTCATGGTCTCCATATCCAGGGGCACCTTGCCGGCGCTCTGGGCCGCATCCACGTGGAACAGGATCTTGCGGGCACGGGTCATCTCGCCGATCGCCTGCACGTCCTGGATCACACCGATCTCGTTGTTCACGTGCATGATGGAGACAAGGATGGTGTCATCACGCATTGCCGCTTCCAGCTTCTTCAGATCGATCAGGCCATCGGACTCGGGATCGAGGTAGGTGATCTCGAATCCCTCGCGTTCGAGCTGGCGACAGGTATCAAGAACCGCCTTGTGCTCGGTCTTGCTGGTGATGATGTGCTTGCCCTTCTTGTGGTAGAAGTGCGCCACACCCTTGATCGCCAGGTTGTCGGATTCGGTGGCACCGGAGGTCCAGACGATCTCCTTGGGGTTTGCATTGAGCAGTGCAGCCACATCACGGCGCGCCTGCTCCACCGCATCATCCGCATCCCATCCGAACTGGTGGGAGCGTGATGCCGGATTACCGTACATACCTTCCGGAGTAAGGTACTGGCACATCTTCTCAGCCACCCGAGGATCTACCGGTGTGGTTGCAGAATAGTCCATGTAAATTGGTAATTTCATCTGTTAGTCACTCCGAAAGCGTCTATCGCTAACTATCCAGGTCAGGCCCCTTGGCCCGCACCTATTGAATGTTGTTGGGTGTCTGTACGCTGCAGATTATCCTGGCGCTGGGCAACCATCTGAACGCCGCGCCTTGCCATAAGATCGTGCAGGCTGATATCACTCAGGTAGTCATATATCCGGTCGCTCAGGTCGTGCCACAGATCGTGGGTCAGACAGCGCTCATTCTTCTGGCAGTTGTTGTCGCCACCACAGCGCGTGGTGTCGACCTTCTCGTCCACCGCGGAGATCACCTCGGCGATGAAAATCTGGTCTGCATCGCGGCCGAGAATGTAGCCACCCCCAGGTCCCCGCACGCTGCTGACGAGCTCACGTTTGCGCAACCTGGAGAAGAGCTGTTCCAGGTAGGAGAGCGAGATATCCTGGCGCTGGGCAATCTCTGCCAGCGTTATCGGTCCCTCTCCGAAATGAAAGGCCAGATCCAGCATCGCTGTAACCGCATATCGGCCTTTAGTGGTCAACCTCACAACAGGTGCTCCTGGGGTCTGTTCCAGACCCAAAATATTTGATGTAGCTAATATACAATACCAACCAAAATAGTCAAGTATTGAAGAGCCCCTCAGACCTTTTCCTCACGCCCTTCAGATTCAGCCGTATCAGACTGAATTTTAAGAAGTTCTTCGGCAGTTGAGGCAATCTCGCAGGATTCCATTTCCGGAATATCCAGATCCGGTTGCTCCTCGCTGACCTTCTTCAGGATCTGGCACATGCTCTGCATCCTCTGATCCATGACATGGATATGGTCCAGCATGCAGTTGATGGCGTGCGCCACGGGGTCCGGTGCGTCACCGGTGGCACCGTAGGCATCGAAGCCCATCTTGTCAGCAATCTTGGTACGGTGTTCATGATCCTGGGTGCCCCCCACGGTAATCAGACGCCCCGGAACACCAACCACGGTGGTTTCTGCAGGCACGGCCTTCACCACCACGGCATTGGAGCCGATCCTGGCACCATCACCTATTTCTATGGGTCCAAGTACCTTGGCTCCGGCACCCACCACCACGTCCCTGCCCAGGGTTGGGTGACGCTTGCCCTTCTTCCAACTGGTACCACCGAGAGTGACACCGTGATAAAGGGTACAGTCATCGCCGATGACCGCGGTTTCGCCGATCACAACGCCCATTCCGTGATCGATGAAAAAACGCCTGCCGATCTGTGCACCCGGATGAATTTCAATCCCGGTCAGCCAGCGCATGATATGGGAGAGCATCCGGGCCAACCATCTCAGGCCGAAATTCCACAGCCTGTGGGACAGTCGATGCACCAGCACCGCGTGCAGCCCCGGATAGGCTGTCAACACCTCGAAAGCGTTGCGTGCCGCGGGATCCCGGTCAAACACACAGCTGATGTCTTCTCTCAAACGGGAGAACATGAAACCACCCAATCAACCCTTGATACAGCTTGCCGACAGAAAGACCGACTATTCTACTGGATTATTTGATAGTGCGACACCGGAAATTGAATCTGCAGAGGGAAATCAGTCTGAACGGCGCATCGATTTGCGCCCCTGGGCGGCGCTGAGTATGCCGCGCAGGATATTCAGCTCTTCCGTATCCGGCCGGGCCCGGAAAAAGAGCCTGCGCAGACGCCGCTGCAGCTTGTTGGACTGACGGGGGTCGGAGAAGCCGATATCTGACAGTGCCTGTTCGAGATGCCTGAAAAAGCTCTCCATCGCATCGGCGCTGGCAACGTCCTGCTGGATCTCTTCCCCGGCGGGTGCGGCCTGCAGCGAGGCGACATGCAGCTCGTAGGTCAGTACCTGCACCGCCTGGGCCAGGTTGAGCGAGGCATACTCCTCGTTGGCCGGGATATGCACCAGGAACTGGCAGCGGTCCAGCTCACTGTTTCTCAGGCCGGAGCTCTCCCTTCCGAAGATCAGTGCCACGTCACCCTCGGCCGCCTCCTGGAAGGCCTGCTCCGCGCACTCGCGGGGCTGCATCTGGGGCCACTCCACCGAGCGCAACCGGGCACTGGCACCGACCACCAGCCGGCATCCCTTGAGCGCTTCGTCGAGATCGTCGTAGACCTTCGCCTTGGCCAGCAGGTCATCCGCACCCGACGCCCGGGCTGTCGCCTCGGCCGAGGGGTAATGCCTGGGCCGCACGAGACAGAGGTGTTCCAGGCACATGTTTTTCATGGCACGTGCCACCGCCCCGATATTTCCGGGGTGCGAGGTTTCGATCAGGACGATTCTGACATTGCTGAGCATGGCGCGAAGGTTACCGCATCAGCAGGAACCATGCCATTGGCAAATTTCCCTTTATCCATCAGGCAGGTTCATGTATCTTTGCCGCCCATGCATCCGATGATCAATATTGCCGTACGTGCCGCGCGTAACGCAGGTAGTGTGCTGACCCGCTATTTCGACCATGTCGACTCCCTGACCGTCACGTCCAAGGGCGTGAACGACTTTGTCACCGAGGTGGACAAGGCCGCGGAGCAGGCCATTATCGAGACCCTGCGCAAGGCCTACCCGGACCACGCCATTCTTGCCGAGGAGAGCGGCAGCCACGAGGGTAACGACTTCCAGTGGGTCATCGACCCTCTCGACGGTACCACCAACTACCTCCACGGCATTCCCCAGTTCGCGGTTTCCATCGCACTCAAGTACAAAGGCGTGCTCGACCAGGCAGTGGTTTACGATCCGATCAAGGATGAGATGTTTACCGCAAGCAAGGGCTCCGGCGCCCTGCTCAACGACCGCAGAATCCGGGTCTCCGATCGCAAGGGCCTGAAGGGCGCCCTGCTGGGTACCGGCTTCCCCTTCCGTGACCAGACCCATCTCGATGCCTACCTGGGCATGTTCAAGGACCTGGTCAGGGACACCGCGGGCATTCGCAGGCCCGGTTCGGCAGCCCTCGATTTCGCCTACGTTGCGGCAGGCCGCTTCGACGGCTTCTGGGAGTTGGGCCTATCCGAGTGGGATTTCGCTGCGGGCGCCCTGCTTGTCAAAGAGGCTGGCGGCACGGTCTCCGATATCAGCGGCGGCGGCCGTTTCCTGGAGACCGGCAACGTGATCGCCGGTGGCCTGAAGCTCCATGGCGAGATGGTCAGGACGATCAAGCCTCACCTCAGCGACGCACTCAGCGCCTGACCTCTTTCCGGGTCAATAATCCTCAAGATTTTCCCTCCGCGACCGCTAATCGGTGTGAAGGCGCAGAAATCCTCGATTCTGCAACTGCGCCCCCAGGGGAAAACCGATGAGCGACGAAAGAGACCACAAGACCCGTTTCAGTGACCGAGCGCTGGAGATGATCATGCGCGACGTCATGGATGGTCTCGTCGAGGTTTCCCTGGAATCGGCATTCTCCGACCGGGTCTGCGACTTCGAGATCATCGCCAACCGTATGCAGAACCAGTCCAACAGGAAACCGCCACTGCCCGATAAGCGGACAGATGCCGAGGTGATCGATTTCCCCCGCCTCAAACGCGCCAGCGGTTGAACGACAAGAGACAAAAAAGCCGGCTTCAAGCCGGCTTTTTCATTACTGGGTCCCCGGTAGCACTCAGGGTTGTCCGTCCTCGAGCTCCGCGCCCTCTTTCTTCACCGGCATCAGGTCAGCCTTGCTGATACCGAGCATCAGCACCGCGGTACTGGCGACGTAGATGGAGGAGTAGGTACCGACAATTACGCCGATAATCAGCGCCAGCGCAAATCCATGAATGATCTCACCGCCGAAGATGAACAGCGCGGTCAGTACCAGCAGTGTGGTGAGAGAGGTGACCAGGGTACGGCTCAGGGTCTGGTTGAGCGAGGCGTTGATAATCTCGGTCGATGTGCCCTTGCGCATCTTGCGGAAGTTCTCGCGGATACGATCGTAGACCACGATGGTATCGTTCAGAGAGTAACCGATCACCGCCAGCACCGCTGCAAGCACCGTAAGGTCGAACTCGATCTGGAACACCGAGAAGATACCGATGGTGACCAGCACATCGTGCACCAGGGCGATGATGGATCCCAGGGCGAAACGGTATTCGAACCGCAGCGCGACGTAGATCAGGATACCGATCAGGGCGTAGAGCATGGCGAGACCGCCATCCTCGGTCAGCTCGTCACCCACCTGGGGGCCGACGAACTCCACCCGTCGCAGGTCGATTTCGCCTGCATCCGAGGCCTGGCTCAGGGCGGCGAAGGCCTGGTTGCTCAGCTGGGCACTGCTGAGCTCCTCCTGGGGTGCCAGCCTCACCAGCACATCCTTCGAGGTGCCGAAGTGCTGAACCGTGGCATCCGGAAAATTGCCGGCGGCCAGGGCCTCGCGCACCTTGGAGAGCTCAACCGCCTCGCCGTAACCCACTTCGATCAGGGTTCCGCCGGTGAAGTCGATACCCAGGCTCAGCCCGCGGAAGATCACGGAGGCGATGGCCACCAGTATGACCGCGATGGAGATGGTCATGGCCAGCTTGCGCTTGGCCATGAAATCGATCTTAGTATTGGTTTTGAAGATCTGCATGTCAGTGCTTATTCCGTCTTTATTCTTTGGGCCTGTTCATTCAGATGGCAAGCTTATCCACACGCTTCATGCCGTAGACCAGGTTGATCACCGCGCGGGTGCCCAGAATGGCCGTGAACATGGAGGTCAGGATGCCGATGAACAGGGTCACGGCAAAGCCCTTCACGGGGCCGGTACCGAAACTGAACAGCACCACGGCGGCAATCAGCGTGGTGATGTTGGCATCGACAATGGTGGAGAGCGCCTTCTCGTAACCGGCGTAGATACTTGCCTGGGGCGTACTGCCCAACCTGATCTCCTCGCGGATACGCTCGAAGATCAGCACGTTGGCATCCACCGCCATACCCACGGTGAGCACGATACCGGCAATGCCGGGCAGTGTCAGCGTGGCCTGCAGCATGGAGAGCACCGCGACGATCATCACCAGGTTGAACATCAGTGCCATGTTGGCCACCAGTCCGAACACCTTGTAGTAGACCACCATGAAGATCATCACCAGCACCATGCCGATGACCACGGAGCGGAAACCCTGGTCGATATTGTCCTGGCCAAGGCTCGGCCCGATGGTGCGCTCCTCGACGATGTCGATGGGAGCCGCCAGTGCGCCGGCACGCAGCAGCAGTGCCAGGTTGTGGGCCTCTTCCGTGCTGTCCAGCCCGGTGGTCTGGAAGCGGCGTCCAAAAGGCTCGAGGATGTTGGCTACGCTGATCACCTCTTCCACCGGGATTTTGCGGGTGACACGCTTGCCATCCACCATCCGGGTTTCGGTACGGGTCTCGATGAACACCACGGCCATCGGCTTGCCGACATTGTCGGTGGTGACGTTGCGCATGCGCCGTGCACCCTGTCCGTCGAGACTGACGTGCACAGCCGGCTGGCCGGAGCGCTGGTCGAATCCGGATGAGGCGTCCGTGATCTGGTTACCGGTCACGATGACACGCTTCTTGAGCAGAATCGGCTGGCCTTCCCGGGTCTTGTAGAGCTTGGAGCCCACCGGCACCTTGCCGGCCAGGGCGGCTTCAACACTGCCTTCGGTATCTTCCAGCCTGTACTCCAGGGTGGCCGTGGCACCAAGGATCTCCTTCAGCTTGGAGGGGTCCTGGGCACCGGGGAGCTGCACCACGATACGGCGTTCACCCTGCTGCTGGATGATCGGCTCGGCCACGCCCAGGGCATTCACACGATTACGCAGTGTGGTGATGTTCTGCTCCAGGGCGAACTTGCGCACCGCTTTCTTTTCGGGCTCACCCATGGCGGCGGTAACGAAGAATCCGTCGGGGCCATCCTGGTTGGTGAGGATCAGCGAGCGGAACTCGTTGCCCAGGGCCTCGTAGGCTTGGTCACGCAACTCGGCACTCTTGTACTTCACCGTCACCGAGTCACCGTTCTGGCTCACCTTGGTGTAGCGCAGTTTCTCTTTTCTGAGGTGGGTGCGGACATCGCCGGCATAGCGTTCCATGGACTGCTTCAGCGCGGCATCCATATCGACGTCGATCAGCACATGGATACCACCCCGCAGATCGAGACCCAGGTACATGGGCAATGCCCCCATGCTGCGAAGCCAGCCGGGCACGTCGGTCGAGAGGGTCAGGGCCTGGGTGTAATTGCTGCCCAGTTCCGCTTCCAGCACCTCCTTGGCGCGCAGCTGGGTTTCCGAATCGGCGAAACGCAACAGCAGCTTGTTGGGCTGCATTTCAGAGGACTTGATCTCCAGCTTGGCTTCAGCCAGGGCGGTCTTCACCCTGGATTCGGTATCCACGTCAACCTGCGCCCGACGGGTTCCAGAGATTTCCATTGCTGGATCTTGATCGAAGACATTTGGCAGTGCGTAGATCAGTCCGATCAGCACGACCACCAGGACGAGTAGATTCTTCCAAAGGGGGTATCGGTTCATGGTTGTTATTTTATGGGTATGGAAACAACAGGATCGGCGCTTTCACCCGGGGTGATAACGGCAGGTTCCGCCGGGGTATGCCGGAACCCGCCCGTGCGATCAGAGCTCGTTAATGGATCCTTTCGGCATTACCGCATTCACAGACTGGCGACGAATCTTGACCTCGACGCCTTCTGCGATCTCGAGCTTGACGGTGTCTTCGCTGAGATCGGTGATCTTGCCCATGATGCCACCATCGGTCTGGACCTCGTCACCCTTGCTGAGTGCCTCGACCATCTTGCCGTGCTCTTTCTGGCGTTTCATCTGGGGGCGGATCATCAGGAAGTAGAGCATGATGATCAGACCGACAGGAAGAATGAAGGCTTCCATACCACCGCCCTGGGGCGCACCGCCGGTGGCCTGGGCCATGGCATCAGAAATAAAGAAACTCATTGGTTTATCACCTGGTAATTAGTCATCGTTAGCTAACACGGGCATCCGCACGGCACCCGCTTATTATCAAGCGCAGAATTATGCCACAGTTGGCACCGGTTTGGCCTGCCTATTTAAATGGGCCTGTCCCGGGCGAAATCAAGACAATAAAACCTGCAGGACCCTGCCCTGGGTCAGGCAGGCCTGTCCTGACCACGCATGGCATAGAACTCCTCCACGAACGAGGCAAAGCGGCCCGCCTCGATCGCCTCCCTGATATTTCTCATAAGCGTCTGATAGTAATAGAGATTATGGATGGTATTCAGCCTTGCCCCGAGAATCTCGTTGCAGCGGAACAGGTGGCGCAGGTAGCTGCGGCTGTAGTTCCTGCAGGTATAGCAGTCGCAGTGGGGATCCAGGGGGCCGGTATCGTCCGCATGCACCGCATTGCGTATGCGCACCACCCCCTGGTGGGTGAACAGGTGGCCGTTGCGGGCATTCCTGGTCGGCATCACGCAGTCGAACATGTCGATGCCCCGGCCCACCGCCTCGACGATATCCTCCGGCGTGCCCACCCCCATCAGGTAGTGGGGCTTGTCCGCAGGCAACCGGCTGGAGAGAAAATCGAGCACCCGCCAACGGTCTTCTGGGGGCTCACCCACCGACAACCCGCCCACCGCATAACCGTCGAAGCCGATCTCCATCAGCCCGTCGAGGGAGCGCTCGCGCAGGGATTCGTAGACACCGCCCTGAACGATTGCGAACAGCGCCGAGGGATTATCACCGTGCGCCCGCTTGCTGCGCTCGGCCCAGCGCAGGGAGAGCTCCATGGAGTCCCTCGCCTCCTTTTCGGTGGCGGGGTACGGCGTGCACTCATCGAAGATCATGACGATATCGGAACCCAGTGCCCGCTGAACCTCCATCGACTCCTCCGGGCCCATGAAGATGCGGCTGCCATTCACAGGGGAGCGGAAATGGACCCCCTCCTCGGTGATCTTGCGCATATCGCCCAGGCTGAAGACCTGGAAGCCGCCGGAATCGGTCAGGATGGGACGCTGCCAGCTCATGAAGTCGTGCAGATCACCATGCCTGTTGATGATGTCGGTACCGGGGCGCAGCATCAGGTGGAACGTGTTGCCCAGGATGATCTCGGCCCCCAGGCCCTCGAGCTCCTCGGGGGTCATCGCCTTGACGGTCCCGTAGGTTCCCACGGGCATGAAGGCGGGGGTTTCGATGGTTCCCCGCTCGAAGGTGAGACGGCCCCTGCGGGCAGATCCTTCGTTACTGAACAACTGGAATTTCATTCTGGATTTCAAGGCTGAATACTATGATTTATATCAAGACAATGGTCGGCAAATCGTATTGACTCGGCAGAACATATATTAGAAACTGACCAAGTACTGATCGAAAGATCGGTACTCACTCCTCCATCCTCCTTTGGTGGATATTTCGGGCGCGGTATAGCTGTACCGCGCCGATTTTTTTTCAGCCCCCCTCTCAAGCCACACCCTTCGGGGTAAGAAACATCGCATCCCCATAGCTGAAAAAGCGGTAGTGCTGCTTCACCGCGTGCCGGTAGGCGGACATGATCTCTTCATAACCGGAAAATGCCGACACCAGCATCAACAGGGTCGACTCGGGCAGGTGGAAGTTGGTGACCATGGCATCCACGCTCCTGAAACGGTAGCCGGGGCGTATAAAGAGCCGGGTATCCCCCTGAAAAGGGAGGATCTCGCCACCGGTCGAGGCCGCCTCGAGACTACGTACACAGGTGGTCCCCACTGCGACCACCCGACCTCCCCGGGCACGGGTACGGCGCACCTGCTCGCAGACTGCCTCGCTCACCTCGAGATACTCGCTGTGCATCACGTGCTCATCCAGGTTATCGACGCGCACCGGCTGGAAGGTACCCGCCCCGACGTGCAGCGTGATCCTCGCGCTCTCGATGCCCTTTTCCGACAGACGGTTCAGCATCGGCTGGTCGAAATGGAGCCCCGCGGTGGGGGCGGCGACGGCGCCTGGCCGGTCACCGTAAACGGTCTGGTAGCGCTCCTCGTCCAGTTCGCCATCCTCACGCGATATATAGGGTGGCAACGGCATATGACCTACCTGCCCCATCAACGCCATCAGGTCGATATCCTCTGACTCGAGTTCGAACAGGCCATCCTGGCGACCGATCACCTTCAGTACATGCTCACCGATCAGCAGGCGGCCGCCGGGTTTCGGTGACTTGCTGGCACGCACATGGGCCAGTCCACGGCGCGGAGTGGTCACCCTTTCGATCAGCACCTCGACCTTGCCACCGCTCTCCTTCTGGCCATGCATGCGCGCAGGCATAACCCGGGTATCGTTGAACACCAGCAGGTCTTCAGGATTGAGCAGATCCACAAGTTCGGAAAAATGGCGATCGGCCACCGTTCCACTCTCGCCATCCAGGCACAGCAGGCGGCTGTCCCCACGCTTTACAGGCGGGTACTGGGCGATGAGTTCTTTCGGCAGGTGATAATTGAAATCGGTTCTTTGCATGGCGGCGCATATTAGCACAGGAGCCAATTTGCGCTGACCTGTGAAAGGGCTATACTACGCCTTCTTTTCTGCCGGGGTGGCGAAATTGGTAGACGCAGGGGATTCAAAAATGCTTGCGCATTCTGCATCTATCTGATATTTAAGGGAATATATAAAACCATATCTTGCGTGGTCTTGCGTGGTTTTTAATGATTGGCATATTCAATGCCGGGGTGGTGAAATTGGTAGACACGTTGGATTCAAAATCCAATTCTGGCAACAGAGTGCGGGTTCAAGTCCCGCCCCCGGTACCATTACTTATAAAAAATTTGATTTAATTTTTTAGCTTCCCGTTTATTCAATATTCTTTCTGCCTGCCCCTGCACTACCTTCGCCTAATTTAATCGCCTGCTTAATACACTGTTTTTTCAGCAGCACAATACACCTTGATTGAATACCGCTTTTTCTGTCGCAATGTTTTGTAAATAAGTTAAGATTCCCTTAATTTTGGAAATATAAAAACATTAGGGGATTGAATGACCAATTTCGGGGAACAGGTCAGTTTTATCTGGTCTATCGCGGAAATTCTTCGCGGCAATTACAAACAATCTGAATATGGGCGGGTGGTGCTGCCCTTTACTGTCCTACGTCGTTTGGATTGTGTACTGGAATCCAGCAAGGACAAGGTACAGGATCAGCTAAAGAATCTTCCCAATAGTGTGGATCACGAAATGCGTGAAACCATGCTTAACATGGCAGCAGGGCAGAACTTCCACAATATCAGTCCCTTTACCTTTGAAAAGCTGCTGGATGACCCTGACAACATCGCTGCCAATCTAAATAACCTGATCAATGGTTTCAGTGATGATGCCCGTGAAATCTTCATAGAACGCTTCAAATTGCCTGAGCAGGTCGCAAGGCTGGATAAGGATAATCTGCTGTATATGGTGGTCAGTCGCTTTGCACAGGCCGATCTGCACCCTGACAAGGTCAGCAATCTGCACATGGGGTATATCTTTGAAGAACTGATCCGCCGGTTTTCAGAACAAAGCAATGAAACGGCTGGTGAACACTTTACCCCCCGTGAAGTCATCCGCCTGATGGTCAATCTGTTGTTTCAAGAAGACACTGATGCCCTGACCAAAAAAGGTACCATCCGCAAACTGTATGACCCTGCTTGTGGTACTGGTGGAATGTTGAGTGTGGCAGAAGAATACTTGCGTGAACTAAACCCTGATGCCCATCTGGAGGTCTATGGGCAGGAATTGAATGATGAAACCTACGCAGTCTGCAAGTCCGACATGATGATCAAAGGGCAGAATGCAAAGAACATCCACCCTGGAAACAGTTTTTCACATGATGGCCTGCCCGATGAAGAATTTGATTACCTGTTATCCAATCCGCCTTTTGGTGTGGAATGGAAAAAGGTAGAAAGTGAAATAAAAGAAGAAGCCAATACGTTAGGTTATCGCGGTCGCTTTGGTGCAGGTTTGCCCCGTGTCAGTGATGGTTCGCTGTTATTCGTGCAGCACATGATTTCTAAATTCAATACTAATGGGGATACGTCCCGTTTAGCGGTTGTGTTGAACGGATCACCGCTTTTTACCGGAAGCGCGGGCAGTGGTGAAAGCGAAATCCGCCGCTGGATTATAGAAAATGACTGGCTGGAAGCCATTATTGCCCTGCCTACGGATATGTTTTACAACACGGGCATTGCTACCTATATCTGGATTATCACTAATCAAAAAACAGCCGAACGAAGGGGTAAAATTCAACTAATTAATGCTGTTGATTACAACACCCCCATACGTAAAAACCTGGGCAGCAAGCGCAAACAGATTTCTGAACAGCAGATTGACGATATCACCCTGTTATTTGGTGATTTTGTAGAAGGTGATGAATGCAAAGTATTTGATAACAGAGATTTTGGTTATCAACGAATTACTGTGGAACGTCCCTTAAAGCTAAACTTTCAGGCCAGTGATGAACGTATTGAAAACCTGAAACTGGCAAAGTCATTTACGAAACTTACAGACGAACACCAGATAGCGATTATTGATGCTATCAAGTCGCTTGATCAGGATCACGTGTATAAGAGCCGTGATGTGTTTATTAAAGCGCTAAAAGCGACATTTAAGTTAGTGGGTTTTGAAATTAAGGCAGCCTTGCTGAAAACCATCTGGCAGGCACTGAGCGAAAGGGATGAAGCCGCAGACATCTGTTTGGATAAAAAAGGTAAGCCAGAACCTGATACCGATCTGCGTGACTATGAGAATGTACCTTTAAAGGAAGAAATTGACGACTACTTCAAGCACGAAATACTTCCCTATGTGCCTGATGCGTGGATAGATTACAGCAAAACCAAAACAGGTTATGAAATACCCTTTAATCGTCATTTCTACAAATACGTTCCGCCGCGTTCATTGGAAGAAATAGACGCGGATCTGGATAAGGTTAGTGTTGAAATAATGAAGATGCTACAGGAAGTGCATGTATGACATACCCAGCATATTCTGAATATAAGGATAGTGGGGTTGAATTGCTGGGGAATATTCCAGAGAGGTGGTCAATTCGCCGCTTAAAATATCTTACCAATGAACCATTGGCATATGGTGCAAATGAGGCAGCCTTGGATGAAGATAAGAATTGGCCACGCTTTGTAAGAATTACTGACGTTAGGCAAGATGGTACGTTGCGTCCAGAGACGTTCAAAAGCCTTGCACCTGAAATCGCGAAGCCTTATATGCTTAAACAAGGTGATGTTCTTTTTGCGCGAAGTGGCGGGACTGTTGGAAAGTCTTTTATATATAATTCCGAATGGGGTGCAGCTTGTTTTGCTGGATATTTAATTAGATTTCGTAGTAATCAAAGTTTGGTATTGTCAGATTTCATTAATTACTTTTCACAAAGTGTGCCTTATTGGCAACAAGTAAGAATGGGAACTATCCAAGCAACTATTCAAAATTTTAGTGCGGAGAAGTATGGTGGCCTTGTAACTTCTTTGCCACCACTTAACGAACAAAAACTAATCACTACCTTCCTTGACGACGAAACCAAAAATATTAACTGCCTGATTGAAAAGCAACAACAACTACTAAAACTATTACAGGAAAAACGACAGGCGGTGATTTCCCATGCCGTCACCAAAGGACTAAACAACGATGCCAAAATGAAAGATAGTGGCGTTGATTGGTTGGGTGATATACCAGAACATTGGGAAACACGAAGGATTAAGAACTTATTTGAAATCAGAAAACGAATATCAGGTGAGTTGGGGCATGACGTATTATCAATAACACAACAAGGCGTCAGGATAAAAGATATTGAAAGTGGTGAAGGACAATTATCTATGGATTATTCAAAATATCAGATTGTGAAAACTGGTGATTTTGCAATGAACCATATGGACTTACTTACTGGCTGGGTAGATATTTCAAAGTACGATGGTGTTACAAGTCCAGACTATAGAGTTTTTTCACTGACAGATAATAAATCATATGCTGATTATTATCTTTATGTGCTACAAATGGGCTATAACGAAAAAATATTTTATGCGTTTGGTCAAGGTAGTTCACATTTAGGACGGTGGCGATTCCCAGCAGAAAACTTTAAGACTTTTATTTTCCCTTATCCACCGCAGGAGGAGCAAATAGCAATATCAAACTACATAAAATCGGAGCACGATAAAATTGCCCGTTTAATTGAAAAATGCAGCGATGCAATTGAATTACTAAATGAACGTAGAACTGCACTAATTTCAGCTGCCGTAACTGGCAAAATAGACGTAAGGAACGCAGCCTAATGAGTTTGACAGGGAAAGCCACCAGTGAACTGGATTTTGAAGCAGCGATAGAAGCCTGGCTTATTGATCATGCGGGCTATGAAAAAGCCAATAACAATCAGTTTGATGCTGCACTTGCGCTGGACAGTGAAACCCTGTTGACCTTTATCAAGCAAACCCAGCCCGAAACTTGGGATAAATTATCTGCAAGTTATGGTGGCAATGTTGAAAAGGCCGTGGTCAATCGCATCGCCACAGAATGTGATAGTCGTGGCTTGCTGGATGTAGTGCGCAACGGCGTGCGGGATCGCGGGCAAACCATTCATCTTGCCTATTTCAAGCCTGCCACTGGCCTGAATCCTGAAACTGAAAAACTATATCAGCAAAACCGTCTAACGGTCATGCGTCAGGTCTATTATGATTTGGGCAGCAAAAATTCTATTGACATGCTGCTGTCGTTAAACGGTTTACCTGTCGCTACAGTAGAATTGAAGAACGCCTTTACAGGCCAGCGGACAATCAATGCTATTCGCCAGTATCTGAAAGACCGTGTCCCTACCAATAAAACCCCACTGATCCAGTTCAAGAAACGGGCGCTGGTGCATTTCGCCGTGGACACGGATGAAGTCTATATGGCAACCCGCTTGGCAGAGAATAAAACCTTTTTCCTACCATTCAACAAGGGCAGAAATGGCGGCAAGGGAAATCCAGACCAGCACAACCACCAGACAGGTTATAAAACTGGCTACCTTTGGGAAGATGTCTGGCAACGTGACAGCTGGCTGGATATTATCCACCGTTTTATTCATCTGCAAGTAGAAGAAACCCGCAACATTGAAACGGGAAAGAAAACAAAAAAAGAAAGCCTGATCTTTCCCCGTTACCACCAACTGGATGCAACCCGTAATTTACTTGCTACTACCAAAGCCAGTGGCGTGGGTGAAAATTACCTGATTCAGCATAGTGCGGGTTCAGGCAAAACCAACACAATTTCTTGGACAGCCCATCAACTTGCCAGCTTGCATGATGATAACAATCAACCCATTTTCAATTCTGTTGTAGTGATATCGGACAGGCGTAATCTGGATAAACAACTACAGGATAATGTTTATCAAGTTGAACACAAACAGGGTGTAGTTGAAAAAATAGACGAGGATAAATCGTCATCAGATTTAGCCAATGCCCTGAATGCAGGTGTGAAGATCATTATCACTACCCTGCAAAAGTTTTCCTTCATTCTGGATAAGGTTAATGACTTCGCAGACCGGCGTTTTGCGGTTATCGTGGATGAAGCCCACAGTAGCCAAAGTGGGCGCAGTGCAGCCAATTTGCGTGTAGTTCTGGGCAAACACAGTGAAGAAGAAGCACTAAGAGCGGCCGAAGGTGAAGACAAGAAACAACCAGAAGAACCCAGTACCGAAGATATTATTCTGGATGAAATCAAGAAACGGGGCAGGCAGGATAATATCAGTTTCTATGCTTTTACAGCCACACCTAAGCATAGGACGCTGGAAATGTTTGGAGATGAAGACTGTGAAGGCAAACCCCGACCATTTCACCTGTATTCAATGCGACAGGCGATTGAAGAAAGGTTCATCCATGATGTGTTGAAACATTACACGACCTATAAAACCTACTACGAACTTTCAAAAGCCATTGAAGAAGACCCAGAGGTTGACGAAAAGAAAGCCAAACGTGCCATTGCCCGCTTCATGTCCCTGCATCCCCATAATATTGCCCAAAAAACCGAAATCATGGTTGAACACTATCGCCGCTTCACAAGCAAAAAGATCGGTGGTCGTGCTAAGGCTATGGTTGTAACCCGTTCGCGCCTTCATGCAGTGCGCTACAAACAGGCATTTGACAATTATATTCAGGACAAAGGATATACCGATATTAAAACGCTTGTGGCTTTTTCGGGTACGGTTGAAGACCCTGACCTGCAAGAAGTCAGTTATACCGAAGCAGGGATGAATGGCTTTGGTGAAAAAGAACTTCCTGATCGTTTCGCCACTGCGGAATATCACACCCTGATAGTGGCGGAAAAATACCAGACGGGGTTTGATCAGCCTTTGCTACATACCATGTTTGTGGACAAGCCGTTAAAAGACCTGAAAGCCGTGCAAACCCTGTCCCGTCTGAACCGAACCGCACCGGGCAAGGTGGATACCTTTGTGCTGGACTTTGCCAATGAAGTGGACGATATCAAAGAAGGTTTTAAGCCCTATTTTGAAGAAACCGAAATAGAAGAACCGACTGATCCCAACCAACTTTATACGTTGGATACGAAAATTCAGCAGTTTGGCATATTGCGTAGTGAAGAAATTGATGCGTTCGCGGATGTCTATTACAAGCCACCGGCCGAACAGACAAAACGTGATCACGGACAGTTGAATAAATGGATAGATCCAGCAGTGGCACGCTACAAGCAAGAATTCAGGGACAACACAGCACCAGTAGGCGAAGAAAAATACACAGAAGAAGGTGAAGACTTCAAAAGCAGCCTGCAAAGTTTTGTAAGGTTATACAGTTTCCTAAGCCAGATCATAGACTGGCAGGATGTGGAACTGGAAAAACACTATTCCTATGGACGATATCTGTTGACCAAACTACCTTATCGTTCAAGTAGCGGTATGCTGGACTTGGATGACGATGTGGAACTGACATCCTATCGTAATGACAAGACATTTGAAGGCAGTGCTGCACTGGGTGTAGGGGAAACGAAAACGGTTTATGGTGCCACTGATGTGGGAACAGGAAGTGTTCCCGAAGAACATAAATCACCGTTATCAGCCATTATTCAAGTTATCAATGAACGATTCGGAACCGACTTTACTGATGAAGACCGATTGTTGTTCGATCAAATCAGTGGTGATATGGCACAGGATGAAAAACTGGCTGAACAGGCACGTGCAGGTTCAAAGGACAAGTTTAAGGTTGTATTTGAACCAAAATTAGTTGAAGCGTTTGTGTCGCGTCATGGGCGGAATGAAAAAATTGTCAACGAGTTTATGTCAAACCATGATGTACGTAGTTTGATAGTCGCTGCCTTGCTTGATGAAGTATATGGGCGTGTGACGAATACCAATGCAGAACAGTAGTTTTTTAGGGCGATGAAATTTACTAATAAATTAATGGGATCAATATAGTGGCGGCTGGAAATCGTGCCCAAATTAAACATGAATTGCTGGTGTGGGGTCGGCAGATGTCTGGTATGCCACCTTCTGTTGCGGCTAAAAAGATAGGAATTACTGAAGAAAGGCTAAAAGATTGGGAAGAAGGAAAAATCAAACCAACTATCAAACAACTTCGCACGCTGGCTAATGTATACAAACAAAGTTTCGCTGCGTTTTTTTTACGTGAAGCACCTTCAGTTCCCAAACTTCCATTAAAAGACTATCGCCGCCTGCCAGGTGCAACAAGCCATGAAGTCAGTCATGAAATCATCATGGATGTTAGGAATGCGCTGGATAGACGACTGATAACACTTGATTTAATGCAATTAAATGGAATTGAAATAGATAAGTTTTCATATCAAGGATCAATAAGCGAAGGTGTTGATGTGCTTTCCAAACGCATTCGTAGTGATTTGGACGTTACGATAGCCGAACAGTTAAAACTTCGTGATCCAAACAAAGGGTTTAGATATTGGCGTGAAGCACTGGAAGATTTGGGTGTTTTAGTATTTCAAAGTTCTACCATAGATATCGGTGATATGCGGGGATATTCAGTTTACGATGATTATCTTCCCATCATTGTTGTAAACCGAAAGGATGCGGAAGCAGCAAGAATCTTTACAATGCTTCATGAACTGGTTCATATTTACCTACGTGCCAGTGGTCTGTGTGATCTGGAAGCCAGAACGGATATCCCGCCAGAAGAACAACGTTTGGAACAATTCTGCAATGATGTTGCTGCAAATACCTTAGTACCAAAAGAACATTTTACTAATAGTGAAATTCTACTGACCAATGACAATAATGTTTGGTCAGACATAGAAATAAGTAGTCTTGCTAAGGAATATTGTGTTAGTCGTGAAATGATTGCACGAAGGCTGGTTGAAGTAGGTCGTGCAGATAAAGTGTTTTACCGTGATAAACGTGAACAATACCTTGATGAATATAAAAAACAAAAAGCCAGTAAGTCTGGTGGTTTTGTTCCGCCAGCAACAGATGTACTTAGCAAGGGGGGGCGTAAGTTTTCTGGTCTTGTAATTCAGTCCTTGAAGTCAAAGAAAATCAATTCAACACAGGCTTCTGAATTGTTGGGTGTCAAGTTGAAGCATTTAGTGAAAATTAGTGCTTCGCTGGGTTATTAGGACAGGTTAAGCAATGGAACTTGCGACACTACCCAAAACCAAAGAGCTTTATGTTATTGATACCTGTTCGCTTGTAGCAATGACTGAAATCTATCCGCATGATGTTTTTCCCGGTGTTTGGGAAAAAGTGGATGAATTGATAGATGACGGTAAAATTATATCTGTTGATGATGTCTATGAAGAATTAAGTTCCAAAGATGATGATATTTATAAGTGGGCAGGGATTCGCAACCATATATTTAAGGAACTGGATGATGCTATTCAGGAATCAGCGATTGAAATACTGAGCACACACAGCAACCTTATTGACTTGAAGAATAAGAAATCCAGTGCTGATCCATTTTTAATTGCAACAGCCCGCATTCATGGTGGAATTGTGGTCACGGAAGAAGACTTTAGTGGTGGACACCATAGTTCAAAGATACCTGATGTCTGCCGTGACTATAAGATGGGTTGTATAAATTTGCTGGATATGTTGCGTCTGGAAGGACTAAAGCTGTAAGTAAATCAGTTACTACAGTTCATATTCATCGTAAGTATCCAGTACTTCCTGTTTGGTTATACCCAGATAGCGCATGGTCACAGCAGGGGCGCTGTGGTTTAGCACCTTGCTGATCTTTTCAACTGGCACGCCATCGGAGAACATTGCCCAACCACGGCTTTTCCGCATACTGTGGGTATTGATATTCAGCCCCAGCCGTTCCCCAACGTCCTTGAAGGCGCGACTGACCGAAATCCGTGATATGGGCTTGATCTGCCCACTGGTGCGGTTGGAATGCACCTGAAACGGGTAGATATCGTCAGGATATTCCGCTTTCCGCCGTTCAATGATGGAAAGTACTTTGGAATTCAGTCTGATTTGCCGTTTTTTGCCTGTTTTGCCTTCTGTTAGTGCATATAAACGATTCTGGGCGTCCAGGTCGGCATATTTCACTGAAAGTAGATCAGATATACGTAATGACAGGTTTACGCCTATACGCCAGATATCAGCATATATCTGACCGTGATGCTTTTTCAGAAGTGCTTCCACGACAGCAATTTCTTCTTTCGTTTTAACGGCTTCAACTTCATTCATTTTAATTAACACCAGTAACTTATATGATTTATGTGTTACTTAGGATAGCAGGGAATGGCCTTAAGTCAATAAAATCAGCAGGTTGCTATGTTACAAAATAGCAATTTGTTACATAGGTCTATGATTTATCAGGGGTTTTCCAATTTATGTTTCATCAGCATAAATACATAAAACATCAGTTGACGGTGATGTATAAATAGCTGCACACAACAATTATCTATAAGTAAAAAAGCCCAAGGGAAGAATGTGCAGCATTCCGTCAAATCCCTTGGGTTTTTTTGTGGGGCTAATTGTGAACAAAAATAATAAGAAAATGCGCTTTGTAGGTGCGCCCTGTGGATCAGGTAAAACCTATGCTGTATGTCTATCAATCAGCGAAGCTGCCAAGGCAGGGACATTGAACAACACATTAATTGTTTCGCCGTCCAAGGATTTGGTCAGGCAAACCGAAAAACAGTTACATGACTTTGGTGTTGAACCAGAAGTCATCACTACTGATACCACAAGAAACGTATCTGCCACTGCGGTTGAATTATTCAAGGATAGTGACCGATATGGGCAGGTTGTTCTAATGACCCATCAAGGATTTCAACGCACCCCGGTGTTCCTGAAAAAACAATACTGGGATCTGTATGTGGATGAAATTCCTTCGGTTGATAATTTCTACGACCCTATGATCCCTTATAACCATCAACTACTGACAGACTTTATTGAAATTACCCCGCTGAACGGCATCGTTAATGAAGTCCTTATCAAGGAAGGTATGAAGCAGACGGTGGATAATTTTTTACGACAAAGCAATGATGAAGTTTTCAACATTGTGAAACCCGTAATACGTGATCTAACAGAAGGCCGCAAGGTCTACACCGATACTAAAGCCTACGGCAAGATTGTAGAAAAACAAGAAATAAGCAAAGACACGCCTGAAGATTCCCAATATGGCAATGCGAAGAACAAGCTGTACTTCCTATCCTTGTTAACGCCTGCCATTTTTGATGGTTGGGGTGACGTTACCCTTCTGGGGGCTAACTTTGAACACAGTATGCTTGCCAGGTATTGGCATGAACATCATGATATTGACTTTATACCTGCTGAAGACATCTATGCCAGATTACGGTATGAAAAGCATGATATTGGTCACCGGTTGTCTGTTCGTTACATACAGGAAGACGCATGGTCTAAGTATCAGCGTGATATGAAACCCTGTGCGGAAATCAACTTTAAGTCCTATGGAAGTGCCATTGATGATTACATTGAAAACGTAGTCTTAAAAGATGAACGCTACATCTACGTAGCCAATAATGATTATGAAAACAAAAACCTGAAAAATGCGGAAAGGATGCCAGTCATTAGCCACGGATTAAATACTTACCAAGATCATACTAATGTCTATTACAGTCCGGCCATAAATCGCAAGCCCAAGCACATGCTAATGCTGGACGCCATAGGATTTGATAACACATTTGTTCAACGCGCCACAGCCCATGAAGTCGTTTATCAGGCCATAATGCGTTGTGCATTAAGAAATCCAGATATTGACAGTTGTAGTGGCATAGTTAATTTGGCCACCTGAACCTGGGTGATATGATGTCCCAGGAGTGGAACAGGTGGCAAGATGAGTAAGAGAAACAGAAACTACAGCCCGGAATTTCGACTGGAAGCCGCGCAGCTAGTTGTAGACCAGGGCTATACCCTCCAGGCGGCGGCTGATTCGATGGGTGTGAGCAAAGGCTCCATGGAGAACTGGGTTCGACAGTTGCGAGAGGAGCGCCAAGGCAAGACGCCTAAGGGCACGGCACTGACGCCCGATCAGCGACGTATTCAGGAACTGGAGAAACGCTTACGCCAGGTCGAGACGGAGAAAGAAATCCTAAAAAAGGCTACCGCGCTCTTGATGTCCGACTCGCTGAACAATTCCAGATAGTCAGACGACTGCATCGAGAGCGCTACCCGGTCAAGCAGTTGTGCCAGGTATTTGATATCCATCGCAGCAGCTACCGGGCATGGTTATCCCGGCCAAAACAGATATCGGCACTGGAGAGGCAACTCAGGGCAGAGATCAAGACCGTCCATGCGCTTAGTAATGGTTCTGCAGGAGCCAGGGCAATTGCCCGGATGGTCACTGACCGGGGGATCCCGCTGAGTCGATATCGCGCGGGGCGGAGGATGAAGGCACTGGGTCTTGTCAGTACCCAGCAACCGAAACATCGCTACAGGAAGGCCGAGCAGCCGTATCTTGGCATTCCGAATCGGCTGGATCGACAGTTTGATGTCGATGCACCCAACAAGGTCTGGACAGGTGACATCACCTATGTCTGGACCGGTAAACGCTGGTCGTACCTGGCAGTGGTGCTGGATCTGTACGCACGACGCCCGATTGGCTGGGCACTATCGCTGAACGCGGATAGTGCGCTGACGAGAAAGGCATTGATGATGGCCTATGAATCACGGGGCGAGCCGGAGGGCGTGATGTTCCACTCTGATCAGGGCTGTCAGTACACGGCTCTGGCGTTTCGACAACAGCTATGGCGTTATCAGATGAGCCAAAGTATGAGTCGTCGGGGAAACTGCTGGGACAATGCACCGATGGAGCGATTCTTCCGCAGTCTAAAAACCGAATGGGTGCCGGAGGTCGGTTACAGCTCATTCGAACAAGCGAAGCGCCATATCATGGCGTATGTAATCGGGTATTACAGTCGGCTCAGGCCGCACAGTCACAATGGTGGAATGCCACCGATTGTGGCCGAACAGCATTACTGGAATACCTATAAATCCGTGGCCAAAATGACTTGACCACTACAGTACGACCCAGAAACATGTGTTTCCTAAAAAACTGTTTAAGACCGTTGTTTCATACGCATACGCTGTTCTTGAATTCAAAACCAACATACAACGACTGCTTGAAGAAGGAAAGATCACTAAGGATGAACTTGGTACAAGGGGATCTATCCTTAATACAGAAGACTTTTGTGACCCACCAGTAGTGAATCATCTTGGGCGTAAGTATCGCCTAAAGGAACTACCTGCCTCCTTTCTATTCTGCGACGGCCTTGAATATACGGACGGAAGAAAGGTAGCCACGATCAACCTTGGCCCCGATATTCACAACATCATCTCACTTGAAACTGGCCTAAGAGGTAGGCACATATTGTGGCTTGATATATCAAGCTTTGATAGTCACGTAGTAGACCAAAAACTTACGGGGTTGATATATCCTATGTATGTCAATACCGACAAACGAGGAGCACCTTGGACTCCAATTGTTTCCTCACGGGTAATTGAACTGCTCCGTGGTCACCGGGCATGGGTAAGCAGCGTAACTGACCCCAGTTTTCACCTCGCAGTAAACTATATACAAGAAGAAGTTAATTATGGAAAGATAACCCCACTCTTTGCCCATAACTGGGGAAATGGAGGTCCTTTCGATCCAGAACATTATCGTCACTCCTGGAATGCCCTATGTCTTGGCTTATCTTGGTTTTTTGACGAATACGGATTGGATCATTTCCGTTTTGTCGCATATGCACCATCTGGCGCAAAAAAGATAAAACACAAATACCTTAAAAGCGAAGTCACGGTTATCGGCCCGGATGACGATACTAAAGTAGACGGAACTTGTTGCCCCACGTCATTAAGGTCTGTCGTCACACCGCACGGTGCGAGAGCTACTGTTGTTTCTAACCACATTACGTGCCTACCTGCCCATGTTATAGGCAAGTACATAACAGGGCAGACAGAGCGTGTCGTTTATTACTACGCTAAATTAAGTATCGAAGACATCAAAGATCTTGTCATTGCGCAGCGACAAGGGCTACACGCTGTACCAAGCAATCTTCGCAATTCAGGCCATGATGTACTCGATGAAGAAATGCTTCACGCCAACAAGGTAAACAAGATTCTTGCTGAGTCTATTGGTAACCCTGGGAAGCTAGATACAGCAATCAGTAACTTTGGTCTTATGTCACTAGATTCACTAACAGATAACACGGCGAAGTTCAGAAACGGGATTGAGATACTCAAGAATTCCAAATACTCTGTACTTGGATATAACAAAACGCATATCTGCCCTTTCGGAAACGAATGTCCAGCAGAAATCGTTAAACAATATGGAGAGACTGGACTATGCGGAATATGTGCTTACTCAGTTAAATCAATTGACCACCTGCCTTCCATTAATGCTGCCAAACATAGGGCGATGGAATGGCTTGAAGGTCTTACAGAAACTTACGAGCGCCTATGTGACAGTCGAGACTCTACCGACGATGAGATATACCTCATCGAACAAAAAAGGGACAACCAAGCACTCAACATCCTTGGCTGGGAACTTACAGAAGAGATCCTGTATGCGAAACAGGCAGAGCTAAAACAAGGGGCAGAAGTAAGTGAATACATCTCATTTGAAAGCGAGTATGTTGCCAATTACCTGGAGCGCATCCATGTCGATAATGATGAAACGAGTTACCTTATAACACGACTGAGGGAGTGCATAGAGTACCCGTCACTAGAATCACCAGAGATTCGTGCCAGATTTGAGTTTGCGAAAAAAAGGCTACTTGCGGCTTCAGGCGACTTGTCAGCATTATTCGACCCACAGCCTTCGCACAATCCCGCCATGGAGCTTTTTGCTCTTATAAATGTGATCAAGAAAACAAACCGTCTAACCACCTCTGAAATACTGACTGTTACGCGGATTGATGTATCAGACTTACTCCCGGCCTGTAGCCCTAGCACCAAACTATTAGGGGAACCCGCATGAGCAAAAAAAAGGAATGCAATGTTACGCAATGGCAGATCGACAGAGTTAATACGCGCCGGGCATTTATCGAACAGGCAATAAAACTATCCAGAGGTGGTCGCTTTGACTCCTACAATGCCTATGCTGTACACCTTGCAGCCCAATTAACCCAATTCGAGCTAGTGCAGGAAAAGACTCAACATGATGCATCTGGAAGCGAAGAAGAGTTTGTTCCTCCAAAGCCGGTTAGCAGGCAAATATTCTTCACAAACAAAGCATATCGGGCTTTAGCTGAGGCTGCGTATATAGGGAAAAAGATTCAAGGATCATCTTCTATCAAACAACCTAAGACAATCTCGGAGTTTAATGCTGTCCTTGTCCAAAAAGATTTCGAACTATCAAACCAGAAAGCTGAAATTGAGCAGCTTAAGGCTGAAATCAGGCTGTTAAAACAAGGAGGTCACCTTGATGCGATTGACTCAGACGCCAATGCAGCTATTGAAAAAGCCATCAAGGAAAAATCGATGGTCGTACAAGCAATCATAAAAATCATGAAGTGGGGAGAAGACATTCTAGACTTCAAGGACGGACAGATACTCGATCCAGGAAAGCGTGGAGATAGAGCAATCGTTGTCGAAAGGAGATTACTGACTCACTGCGCCACAACCTTGTCAAAAGCTCTAGATGGATTCGTGATCAATGAGTAATTACCAAAAGTTTCAAAACTGGCTCGCTGAACGAGAAGCTCAAGATGACTGGGAAAACTACCTATGGGGCGGCAATCTAAACATCTCCGAAATGGCACGAGAAATAGGCTGCAACCCAAGAGCGCTGACTGGGCAGAACTTAAAGATCAGCGATTCAATGAAAGAGCTTGTGGATAACCTTACAGAACGAGGTATTCTTCAATCATCAAAGGCAGCCAATCCACGCCAAGATATGAGCGGTGCTGTCAGAGATAAGCAACTTGCCAAGCTTAGGAGCGAAAACAACGCCCTTCGAGAAGCGAACTCGCAGCTGCGAGCAAAGATAATGGATCTGGAAGCTCAAGCAGAAGCTCTGGGCATTCTCGGAGACATCATAGAGGAAACATCGAGGATTCCTTACGATGTCTGATAAAGAGCAAGTAGAAGCCCTAGTACGAGTCAGAAAGATTAGGAACAAGACTGACTTTGCTGTAACGCTTGTTGCCGTTGAACTGGATCAGAAACACAACGTTTTAGACCACTCACGTTATATCGTAATCTCGATACCCAAATACAACACCAATACCACAATTTTTTATCCAAACGAGGTATGGCGGTTTGTTGGCAAGCCAGATACCCGAACCATTACGACTGACTCGTACATTGGCATAGAGAATGTCATAGAGGTTGAGTCAGCTACATTGATTTGTGAATCTGGCGATAATTTTGTTACTGAGGTATGGAAGTCTGATGAGTACGTCGGCATTGGCGAGACTCTGGCCAGGCGACTATGGGAATCCTTCGGTGACTCCATCTATGATCTTCTCGATAATGGCGCCAAGGCACCACTTCTATCCATCTTACAAGAAGATGTCGCTGCAAACCTGGTTCACGTATGGAACAAAAAAGGCCTGTCAAAACAGATTCGATGGATTGAGCTCATGGGCATTCCATCTGAAGTTGGCATTAGATGCGTAAATTACTATCTCTCCAATACCATATCCAAGCTAGAAGCCAATCCATACGCACTGCTACCCTTCTCTGCAAAATGGGACACTATCGATGAAATAGCACGAGATAAATTCCGCATTGCTGAGGATGACCATAGAAGAATTTTTGCTGCTGTAGAACACTCGGTACACCTCGGTGTAGCCCGGAGCCGAAATCATCACACTGCTTTTACTGTGTTGAATTGCACCCAAAACTGACCCACCTATCCCCATAATTTGCATCGAATTTTGACCCACGTACAACTCTACCTGCATCAAGGCTTTGCAGGAGTAAACAGGAGTGATCGACGTGGCGTTATTAAGCGTAATCAGACGATGGCATTTCCGGGAAGGAATGCCGATCCGGGAGATAACCCGAAGAACAGGACTAAGTAGAAATACAGTCCGCAAGTATTTAGCCAGTGGCGTGGTGGAACCACGCTACCCCAACCGTAAAAGTCCCTCCAAACTGGATGACTATGAACTGACGCTGACCAGTTGGCTGTTTCGTGAGTCCAGACGACATCGCAAGCAGCGCAAGACGGTCAAGCAGCTACACAGTGACCTGGTGCAACTGGGTTATACCGGGTCCTATGACCGGGTAGCCGCCTTTGCCCGCAACTGGCGGGCTGAGCAGCAGGAAGCCAAGAAGACCGCCGCCAAGAACACCTTTGTGCCGTTATCCTTTGCACCAGGAGAGGCGTTTCAGTTCGACTGGAGCGAAGACTACGTTCAGCTCAATGGCGTCAACACCAAGCTGCTGGTTGCTCATTTCAAGCTCAGCCACAGCCGCGTGTTCTTCATGCGTGCTTACCTGATGCAAAGCCATGAGATGCTATTCGACGCTCACTATCATGCCTTTGTCACCTTCGGTGGCGTGCCGGAGCGTGGCATCTACGACAACATGAAGACGGCAGTGGATAAAGTCCGCAAAGGCAAACAGCGGGATGTAAACAAGCGTTTTACCGCCATGGTCAGCCATTATCTGTTCGAGGCCGAGTTCTGCAACCCGGCAGCAGGCTGGGAGAAAGGCCAGGTCGAGAAGAATGTACTCGATGCCAGGAGACGCATCTGGCAGGGCGCACCCGCCTTCAAATCACTGGCAGGACTGAACCTGTGGCTCAGGCAGCGCTGTCTTGATCTGTGGCAGGAGCTGCCGCACCCGGAAGACAAGCGTCGCACCATAGGCGATTACTGGCAGGCAGAGCGTGAACACTTGATGGAGGCGCCTGCAGCCTTCGATGGCTTTGTCGAGTACAACAAGCGGGTCAGCTCCACCTGTCTGATTACCTACGACAACAACCGCTACAGTGTGCCGGCCAGCTTTGCCAACCGACCAGTTAGTCTACGCGTGTATGCCGACCGGCTGGTCATTGTGGCCGAAGCCCAGGTGGTAGCCGTTCATGAACGCGTCTTTAGCCGTGATCATAGTTTCCCCGGGAAAACCATCTACGACTGGCGCCATTACCTGTCAGTCGTGCAGCGGAAGCCCGGTGCTTTACGCAATGGTGCGCCATTCCATGAGCTACCCGAGAGCTTTAAGCGGCTACAACGCAAGCTGCTCAAGCGTCCCAGCGGTGACCGGGAGATGGTCGACGTACTAGCGCTTGTGCTGCTGCATGATGAAGCGCTGGTCGAACGTGCGGTAGAAGAGGCGTTAAAGATCGACCGCCCCTCCAAGCAGCATGTCATCAACTGTCTGAGCAGGATCACAGATAAGCCCAAGCCAGAACCTACTCAACCACCTGCTGCTCTGAAGCTGGTCACAGAGCCGACAGCAGATACCCACCGTTATGACAGACTCAGGAGGAAGCAGCAATGACGGCAGATGCCATGGTTACCACCCTTAAATCCCTCAAGCTGTTCGGTATGGCCGATACGGTTGCCACCATGTCAAAACAGGCGGCACCGATCTATCAACAGGCTGTTCCTATCCTGGAAACACTGCTCAAGGCCGAAGTGGCTGAACGCGAAGTGCGCTCAATAAACTACCAGATGAAAGCCGCCAGGTTCCCGGCCTATCGGGATCTGGCTGGCTTCGAGTTTAGGGAAAGCCAGGTAGATGAAGCCCTGATACGCGCTTTACACCGCTGTGAGTTCATTGAAGATGCCCAGAATGTGGTCTTCGTAGGTGGCCCGGGCACGGGCAAAACCCATCTGGCTACGGCCATTGCGGTGCAGGCCATACAGCACCACCATCTGCGCGTACGCTTCCTGCCCACCATCGAACTGGTTAATCAGCTGGAACAGGAAAAGCTCAACGGCAAACAGGGGCGTATCGCTAACCGCCTGATGCATACTGACCTGGTGATACTCGACGAACTGGGTTACCTGCCGTTCAGTCAATCCGGTGGAGCATTGCTGTTCCACCTGATCGGCAAGCTCTATGAAAAGACCAGCATCATTATCACAACCAACCTGAGCTTCTCAGAGTGGTCATCTGTCTTTGGTGATCCCAAGCTGACAACAGCACTGCTGGACCGGCTAACCCATCACTGCCATATCATTGAAACCGGCAATGACAGTTACCGCTTCAGGCACTCAACTTCACAACAACAGGAGGATAGAAAAACTGGAAAAAGGAAGTGAACTCAGGCCATAATCCGGCTATCTGGGCGGGTCAAAATTAGATGCAAAACCTGGGTCAGTATTAAACGCAAATCAACAGGCTCAGGACAACGACAGCAAAGACACCAGGAAAGCGTACTATGTGAACGAACTGCCCGATGATGTAAAGAAGGAATTTGAGAAGGGCTTTCAAGGCAGGGAAACGCCTGAATTAGAGCACTTGGTAGAGGATGAAACCGAAGATTCGCGAAAGTTGCGTTCGCAAAAGCTTTCAAATAAACGGATTGCGCTATTTGCAGGTGAAATGAACACCGAAGAAGTCAAGTTGCTTGAGCAAACAGAAATGTCGTCTGAGCTCGATCATTTAGACGATGAACTGTCAGATGAAGAATATTGAAGTCGCAAATTGCGACCTTCACCTATCCCATCAAGTACGGCGTTCGGTTGTGGCGCGGCCAGTGAGTATACCTGCACTGGATGTCAGATACTTCAGACCCAATTCGATAGATGTCAGATCAAGTCTACGGGCTGTTGAAAAACCGCCCATTTTTTTTAAATAACCAAGCTTTCTAATGCGCGTAGCGTGCAGTTGGATTCGACCATAATTTCAAGCTAAAGTCGGCAATCTTTGCCAAAGCGGCGCAAAAGGCCTTCCAAAGTAAAATATTGGCTAGTTTGAGAGCTGATTTGCGTAAAAAAGACCCTATTGATGCCACTCGCTTGAGATTCTGCGTCAATGCCGTCAGGTAAAACTGGATTTGAGCATTCGCCATCCCTCGGTATTTGGTCCTCCGAAGACAGTGGTTATCTTTTGCCTCCCCGAACAGTCCTTCCACCTTCCAGGCCCGTTCTGTCAGTTTGGTTTTGAAGAATCTAGTACCCTGTCGGCGGCGCACTCTGTCAATATGGCTCTGGTGAAGGCTTCGGTACACAAAGCGGGCTCGGTTTTTCTGTGAGTCAGGCAAACAGGTTGACCGCAGCGAGCACGTCTTACAATGGCCTCCCACGATACGATACCGCTTCATAATATTCTTTTCTGGTTTGTCGTAGGGATACATCCAGTGGCCATCAGGACATCGATATCGATCATTACGACTATCGTAGGTAAACTCTCCCCGACTAAGCCGACCTGCACCTATGTTGTCGTCATGTAGAGGGATATAGGTGCGTATCTTGAGACTGTGAAACTGTTCATAGGTTGGCCCTCTTCCATATCCTTTATCAGCTATTATTTCCTGTGTTTGAAAGCCAAAGCGATCAACCAGGTAACTGATACGATCTGGCATAACTGTACATTCATGCTTTGAACCCGTGGTACCGTGACAGTCGGTAATGATGCGGCTGTCGCCGTCAATCGTGTAATGGACCTTATAGGCCATCTTGCGGTACGTGCTTTTCCTGGAAACCAGGGTGGCCTCTGGGTCAGAATGACTTATATGCGTCTGGTTTGAGATCCGACGCTGTTTCTTGCCCTCCCGGAAGTCGTGGTAGCGCTGCTGATAGTTCTTGAGCAGCTTGGCGTCTGGATCTCCATCCGGACGCTCCACCATGCTATCTATGCTGGCGTTTGCGTCGATGAGCGATGCATCTGATATAAGTTTCTTGCCAGTTACCAAGCCCGCCTCAACCCATTTTTCAATGAAGTGCTCAAAGACTTGCTGGAAGATCTGTTCTCCGAAACGCTGGCGTATTCGGGTCAGTGATGAGTGTTCGGGAATTCGATCGCCCAGATTAAGCCGACAGAACCAACGGTATGCCAGGTTCAAGTTGATCTCTTCACAGAGTTTTCTGTCAGACTTGATGCCGTATAGGTAGCCGACAATCTGCATCCGGAAAAAGAGGGCTGGATCGATTGAAGTCCGACCGTTATCAGGGCAATACAGCGGTGACGTCAGTTCGTATATGAAGTCGAGATCCAATATGGCATCGATTCTGCGGAGAAGGTGATCTTGCGGGACGAAATCGTCGAGACTTACCGTATGGAATAGTTCCGGCTGAAACTGAGTGCGCCCCTGCATGACAATCCCCCTTATCGACCTTGGAATATTATCCGGAGTCGCAACTGCTACAGCAAGGGATTTGACACTTTTTCAACAGCCCGTCGCGCCTAGTACACGTAAGCTTACGATACCATGTGCAGTTATTCACTGGGTCATTACATGACAATTAGAGGTATTGGGTCAAAATCTAAATGGACTCCTTGCTCAATAAAAACATTTGAAAGTCGATTAAAAAATGCTTTATAAGTCATATTTCCACTTAGATCATCTAAGTGAATTATTGTATAAGCACTTCTTCTGTATAAATTCAGCCAAGTCTGCTGGTTAGACTGAGGACCGAACCACATAATAGCTTGATCGCTATCATATGACATAGATTCGGAATTTACCTTTATAATATTTGCTAATGTACTACCTTTTGGAGGCAAATTAGATACTTCAACTTTCAAAAGATCCGTCATATTAGCATTAGGAATCACATTGAATCCTAGTTTTTCTACCCCGCTAGATGCAATACTTTCTCTAAGAGACATCTCTTGAACTAAGTCTTCTCTAGTTACTAAAGGAGGTTCAAAATGTTCGAGTAATGGAAAAGTACTAAAGCGATCTAACTTACGCTCGTCAATATTCCTTAAGACCCTTCTTTTAGCTTCAACTTCAGTAGCTGCTCTCATTCGTCTTGAGGTAAGTCTTAAATTTTTAAATCCTTTTGAATCGGTTCTTTTTGCAATTTTATCAATCATTTCATTAGGCAAATCATGAATAGAAGTAGCCACCTTTTCCCCTCCCACAGCCCCTTCAATAGCGTTTGCAGCAGCTTCTCCAGCTTCACCACCACCAGCTGGATCTAATAGTTCACCACCAACCATCATAAGTACTTGAAACAAGATCCCAAAGACACTGTGTCCTGTAGGATCAGAGTAATTTACTGGACTGTTAGCTGCGTAAGCATATCCATTAGAGCCTCCCTTACCAAAAGGTGACTTAGAGTCATAAGAAGAGAACCTTCTACTTACTGGATCATAAAAGCGTTGACCATTACCGTAAGATAATTGACCACTTGTCTTATCTACAAGATTTCCTTGAAAGCCTCTATCTGAAGAGGAACCTTTTTCTAACCATTGTCTCCCAAAAGGAGAATAGTTATACACTGACCAACTCTTCGTTACAGGAGAGTAGTAAGAACTCACATTTTGAGCTGGAGAATAAAGACGATGATATACCAATCCTTTTTGGTTAATCGATAAGATTTGACCTTTCCCAAAGTTGATTAAAGACTTATTGCCTGTAACCTCAAGTAAAGGATAATTACCTGAGTAATAAGTTAGTTTTGGAGTATCGTCATTAAAACTTGAGTAAATAATCCTTCCCTTTGCATCATATAAGTAAAAACTTTCGTTTTTTCCTTTGGTTACTTTAGTTAATTGCCCCTTTAGATTATACTCATAGCTTACAGAAGAAGAACTAGAGGTAGAATGATCCTCTGTAATCAACTGGTTATTTTTATTATAAGAATACGTAATCGTTCTTTGATTTGGAGCTGTACTTGTTAGACTCAAAAGCTTTACAGGGTTTGTACTACTATAAGAATAACTGTCTGTTACTCTTATCGTATTTTTGTCTTTTGTTGTTTTAGTAGTAGCAGAGGTAATATTGTTATAAGAGTCATAACTATAAGCATAAGAAACAGAAGTTCCTTGATCTCCATTACAAAAACCTGAGCAAGATGCTTTTGTTAAACGGTTGATATTATCATAAACATAAATATCTGTTCGTTTAACTGAGCTTGGATAAACAGACTTTTCTGTTATGACCTTGGTTACAAGATTATTATTATTATAAGTTATGATATAACATTCTAGCTTTTTAGTACCATTTAAGTGACTAATACTTACTGGTCTAGAAAACTCATCATAAGAGTAGATAGTTGAAATACCGCCATATCTTGTAAGCTTTTTTACTCTACCAAATTCATCATATACATAACCTAGATAAACTGTATTTCCTTTGGTTTTAGAGATAATCTGCCCTTTACTATTTCTAATAGTAGTAATTTTATTCCCTTTACTATCTGTTAGCTGATAAAGCTTACCTAATTGATCATAAATGTAATTTAATTGGTAAGAGCTTTTAAGGTTACTTGAATCCTTTTTATAGTGTGTAACTACAGACCTTAACTTCCCATCAAGCTGGTACGTATAATTAGAATCTGAATTTAAGGAATCAACTTTGGATAACTCGTTATAACTGTTATAAGAGTAAGAGTCTGTTTCTGTCTTTGTTTTATCTAAAGAAGTAAAGGATTTAGACTGTAACAGACCCTTTGTATAATCAAAAGATACCTCATCTCCTAAAGCATCCGTCTTTGTATCTACTAGACCTTCCTTATAAGTAACTGATTTTGTATTTTGATCTGGATCTATAGATCTTATAACTCTACCAAAAGAATCATACTCTAAACTCCCTAAAGCTTGATTAGATATTGCTACTGATACAGGCTTATTAAATACAGGGTGTAAAGAAATCTTGGTTGTTATGTTAAGATCGTTCGTTGCAGATCTTTCAAATCTCAACTCATCATAAGAGTAAACAGTTGATCTTCCATTGACCGTAGAAGTTTTCTTCCTGCCAAAGCCGTCATAGGTAAAAGAAGAGTTAGAGTAAGCTTGGCCAGATTGATTGTAACTTACAATAGAAGTTTTCTTGCCTTCATTATTCTTTGTAACTGTTACTTTAGATAAAGTCTTTCCTGTAGAGGACTTCTTATAGGTAGTTACTTGGTTAAGTGCGTCATCGTACTCTTTATGTGTCTCTACCTGTAATGGATTTATAACCTTAGTTACTCTTCCTAAATGATCATATTCATAGCTTTGAGAAAGAGTATAGCTTTTACCTGATGGATCAAGGTTATAAACGTTTTTTTGAGATAAATAACCATTACTGTCATAGTTATACTCTGCTACTTTTACGTAACTTTTACCTGTGTACTTGTATTCTTCTTTTTTTCTACCAAGAACATCATAAATAATCTTTATTTTATACCCTGTAGGGAAAATAGATTCTACATAGTTATTTTGTCCCTGTTGTACATATGTATGAGTTCTTTCTTGCTCAGTTGTACCAGATACCATCTTTTCATAGATAACTCTACCTAAAGCATCATAGTTTTCTTCTTTTAACGCTCCACTTACAGCCTCTTTAGCTAAAACAACTTTAGGTGTGTGGATCAAAGTTACTTTATAAGTATAATACTCAGAAGGGCTTAATGACTTTTTGATCTGTAAAAGATCTTCTGAGCTTTCCTGATAAGACTGTGTATAGGTTGTTGTTTTAGTTCCAGATGTTACTGTCCTTGACTTTAAATAACCATACCTTTTATCAGAAAGACTACTAAAGTAACTTCTTGTTTCTTTTTGAAGTAACGTTCCATTAAAAAGGCTTCTGCTTTCTGTCTTAACAATTAGCTCTGGTAGAAGGCTGTTAAATTCTTTGTAGTTATTACTTTGATCAGTTGTAACATAACCACTTCTTTCTAAAGGAAGTGGTTTGATATTCACTGAAGTTAATGAGGATGAAAGGCTTACTATAGGCCGAGGTCTAATAGTAACAAGACTTTCATTCATATTTAAGTAGCTTTGTTGAACCTCATGGTAATTTTGTTTCTGTTGATCATAAGAACGTTTTGATCGAAGAATGTAAACAAATGGATGTTTTGATCCAGGACAGTCTTGATCTTTTTGATTGATCTGGCAATAACTATACTGAGTCAATCTACCCATCACATCTGTTTTTGTTAAAGGATTACCATAGCTATCATAGCTGGAACTTGTGGATAAAGTACGACTCTTTCCACTCTTTAAAGAAAAGAGGGTTTTTTCTTTCTTAACTGGAAGTTGGTAGTTATCTTTTAGATCAGAAAACCTTTGCTCATCAGAAGATGGATAACTTATCTTTTGTGATCTTAGTTTTTGGTTGGATAAAGTGACAAGTGTGCTTCCAACTAAACGGTGGTATTTATCAAATGTTCGTTTTTGTATCCTATTCGGATAATGAACCTCTGTTTGATACCTATAGGTTATATCTCTTAAAAAAAGGTTATCTTTCTCAGGAACATAGGTTAATCCACTTAAATAACCTAAATAGTTTTTATCATCACCTTGATTACAGTGACTCCCACCCATTCCACCATAGCAGTATTTAAGTTCTATACCACTTTCTTTAGTTAAAGATCTGTATTGATTCACGGCTGGAACAGTAGCTAATGGCCCTCCAGTTGGAACAAGAAGGTTTACATAACTAAAAGTATGAACTCCCCCTCCTGGCATCTTAATCTCTCTAACAACCTTATTTGTTCCATATTGAAAAAAGATAGAATCACTATTTTTAACTCCTGGAACAATCTGAGACAAAAAGCCCTGACTTCTAACAAGCCTTGTTTGATATGGCTTACCATCAGCTCTTTTTGCAGAAACTACTATATCTCCTTGCTGTACTGTTAACTCAATCCATCGACTTTGATACTTCTGGCTATAAACCTTTGTTAAAGCAAAAGATTCATTATCGTACTCAAAAGACAAACAATCTTTACTTAAGTTACATATACTAACTAACTTTCCTGACTTATCAATGCTTTCTTTGTTTCCATTCTTATAAAGAATTGTAAAAAGGAGTGAAGAGTCAGTGGCTTTTTGAATCTTTATATTTTTAAGTTTTTGGTACTGAATTTCAGGATTCCCTTGTTCATCCAATAGTACCTTATGAGTAGAACCATTACTAAGTACTAGATGCTGAGTATCAACTACATAATAGGTTAAATTATATCTAAACCCACGACCTAGCTGAAACCTATCTGAGTTATCAAGTGAGTTATAAAACAAAGATAAAGAAAGCTTAGGCCCCCTCTTTAAATCAGCCATAACTCCACCCAATCTATAACTGTAGTTTACAGCACCTGTCCTTGGATCTACAGAAAGCTTACCTGGAGTGTGATAGTTTTTTCCTTCAGAGTAGGTGAAAGAGCCTTGCTCAACTTCTAGAGGCTTTGGAGCAGGAGCAAGTGCATATATTCCCTGACTTAAAAAGAAAAAAAAGCTGATAAAAAGTGTAGGTTTCACAGTTTATTTGTTTAGTAAAAATAAAGACATAAGAATGCGATCAACAATAGATCTAATTTTTTAGCAAGCATCACCGAAACAAGTACGAATGACAGTACTACCACTGTTTCCGTATACATCTGTATAAAAAAACGTTTCTGTACTCGTATAAGATTTCGATACTACAGGAATACCGAATACAGCTGCGATATAATATCCTGTATAAAATAATCTATTTGGGTCAGAACTTGGAGGGTTTTTATCAAGAAAATATAATGTACGAATGCCTGTTTTATCAGTGCTGGTCTTTACAGTGCCGGTGCACTGTGAAAATTTTTCATGGCTACCCCAACTACATGCTTGCGATGTTAATTTTACTGTAGAGGTAGGATAAAACTTGATTAAATCTGGCTTTGAATCAACAGTTTTATAAAGAACTACATCCCATATCCAAAAGCGGAAGACATCATTACGCCAATTTCGCTCTTTTCTTGATATAATGAAGTCCTTATCAGAATATTTAATTGGATAAAATGCGCTATATAATATGGGTTTTGGATAGAGACCACATGTAGTGACAACATTATCTTCGTTGTTTTGGTAATCTGTACAAATAGAATGTTCAGCAACTTGATTTGTTTGAAAGTAAATATTCAACAAATAGCATTTATCTTCTTTTGTGTATTGGCAGTTACCATTTTTTGCAACCTTGTAAGGCACTCCTTTTTTTAATGTTTCTAAGTAACTTTGCTTTAATCCTATGAAGTCTATAGGTGGTTTTTGATTACTGTTTTGTTTAAAGATGCCATGCTGATAACCATTCTTTTTTAATGTCACTAAACCGCCATTACGCATTTCATCTTTACCAAAATAATCTCTAGTGTTTTGTTGGTAAAATTTCAAATTATTAAATACATTTTCAGGCTTTATATTTGGTTCATAATTGCTTAAATATACTTTAACAGCAATTGGAGCTTGTTGATTTCCGTTTGCATAAAACTCATAAGGCTGTCCTGAAGGAGGTGGATCAACCCAAATAACTTCTATTTTATTGACAACTGACACAGTTACTTGTTGACGAGGAGCCATACCATATAAGTTAAAAGAATAAATTAATAAAACAAAACAAAACAAGTTTTTAAATAATTTCATTACAGTTTTACCAGGCTGTTGAAATAGCCCCTGATTTTCACCCCAATTCATGAGCCCGACACCGTCTGCCTGATTTTCGCTAGACAAGTGGGCGTAACGGCGTGAAATAGGCTCGATATCGCCATTCGAGGCGGACCACTCCCTCGACACCTTTCCCATCAGCACGACACTACCCCCAGATTGCGCATGCGGATCAGGTTGTAGGCAGCGAAGGTCAGGGTAAATTGAAATCCCAACTTCTCTTGGCCAATGAACCGACTCTTGCGCAGGCCACCCACGGTCTTCGCCCAACCAAAGCATTCTTCGATCCGCTTTCGGATCACCTGGCTGGTCTTGTAACCCGGGTGACGGGTGGTTCGCTTATCAATAGCAGATGAACGATTGGTCGTGTTCTGGGCAACATGGGGCGTCACATTCGCGCAACGCATCTCATCCACGAAGCCCTTGGTGTCATAGTTTTTGTCCGCGCCCAGCGTCACGCGATGCGTGCCACCGAGCGCACAGACCATATCGGTGGCTGCCTCTCGCTCCGCCTTGCCCGTGGCCTGGGTTACTCGGGTATCCGTTATCAGACCGTTACGGTTCTCCATCAGGATATGACCAAGGTAGCTCAACTTGGCTGCCGTTTCCTTGCTCTTCTTGAACAGCAGGGCATCCTTGTCTGTCTTCGATTCATGGGTATCCCGACTGCGCTTTTCCCCGTGGAAATCCACTGAGGGATTCCGGCCACCACCTTCTGGCGGTTCGTCTTCATCCTTGGGACGGTAGCTCTTCAGCGAGGCCAGTGCCTCGATCATTGTGCCATCCACGTTAAAGTGTTCCGTCGATAGCAGTCCGGCGTGTTCCGCCTGACCAAGCACCTGGGCGAAGAAACGATTGGCTATCTCACCACCCAACAGGCGGTCGCGGTTCTCGGTGAAAGTCGAGTGATCCCAGACCTCGTCATCCATCGAAAAGCCGACAAACCAGCGAAACAGTTTCTCAGGTGGAATCGACTCCCGGCCAGAGTCGGCATAGAGGACGGCAAAATCTGCATCCATCGCCTTCAGTGCCGTATCCACCATCACCAGGATTGGGCGCAAGGGATGATCCTTGGGTACCCGTGCTCCTGGACTGACCGTACTGAACAGTGATTCTTGGTGAATATCGGCGCCGCGCATCGTGGTTGGTTTCCTTCTCTTGGGAGAGGCGTTACATTATTTTGTGGTAGCTCTGCTACTCAACCGCGTAACCCACAACAGCAGTAAATCACCATCTTCGGACCCAAACCACCATAAGTATGGCAAGAAGGGTATAACCGATTGGCAGGAGAATTTCAACAGCCTGTCTAGATTCCTACAGATTAACACTAATTCGGCACCAAACCCCCCCAATACGCAACATGGTGCATATTGATTTTCTACTAAAAATGCTGATTGCATACCTTTCTAACTTCCGTTGCTTGCTTAATAATATGAAATATTCACCGGAACTATATTTATCGGTGAGTTTGCCAGTGGCCATATATAACGGATCGAGTCCGGCCCTCGGTACCATAATCGAAACAAGGGCTTACAGGTTTTCCTGTAAGCCCTTTTTCATTCGTGGCATGCAGACCACCGAAGAACCGACAGGCTCACGGCTTGAGCTTCCCTCCGCCCTATCATGTGCCCATGGATAAGCGCAGAGAGAGACAAAACTGGACCCAGGCCGGCCAGGGGTACCTGGCAATGGTAAAGGGTAAAAGTAGGGATCAACGGCCTGGCTGCAGGGTGAGAAAAGAAAAACCCCGCCACGATGGACGGGGTGATTACGGTGCCTATCAGGATTGCACACCCTTGCCTAATTCATAGAAGAGGATTGGGCACAGGTTCCGGATCAGGCCGGTCGGGCCAGCAATACGCACTAAAAGTTGCCATTACTTCTCTCCTTAAAGACCTTTTTGTTCCTGCTAAAACAGTTCCTGCAGAGACTTTATAGATCAGTTCAATGAATCTCTGCCGGCTGCCAAGATCTCCTTGCTCCTCCGGCAACCTTACGTACTCTCTTTTTCACAAGGTATAACTAACGATGCATATTACGTACCAAAAAGATACATCCCCAATAAATCAAAAAGTTATGGGAAAGGTGATCTACCAGGTTTTGCCCATCTGTAAAAAAAACTGACACAAAAAAGAATCTGAACGGGTTATGCGGCACCGGAGTCGACCTTATCTTGAGTCAAATCAAGGAGACTCGTTGCTCGCAGGGGTTAAATTGTTAGGGTGGCAGTATCAGGAGAAGGACTGTGAAAGATCTGGTTTGGGACAACACACTCAGTGTCGGCATCGATGAGATCGATGAGGATCATCGCAGGCTCGTGGAGCTGTTCAATATTCTCAAGCACTCGATAGCGAGTGGAGACACCGCAAGTTATATCGAAGCGGTGCTCGAAGAGCTGATAAGTTGCACCGTCTGGCACTTCAAGCATGAAGAGCGGTTGATGCTCAAGCACGGTTACGAGGATTTCCAGGAACACAAGTCAGAGCACCAGGAACTGATCGAAAGTGCAAAAGAGCTGCAGCAGGAGTTCCTGAAAAAAGCGGCAGAATTATCCGGCGAAGAGATCCAGTTTCTGGAACACTGGTTGACGGGGCATATCTATGGCGCCGACATGGCTTTGGGCAATTACCTGAACGACATGATGTAGCGTTGGGACAGAACGAGCAGTTCAGACCACCCTGGAGTTGAACAAGCGGGTGAATTCAATAAATTCATCTGCGGGGAGCGGTTTGGAGAAGTGAAAGCCCTGTATCCTGATGCGCCCCCCAGCCATCTTTTCGAGCATTTCTAGCTGCCCCTGGTTCTCCACGCCTTCCGCAATGACACCCAGGCCCAGGCTTTCCGCCATGGCGATAATCGCCCGGGTAAGTGTCTGGTCTTCCCTGTCCGTGGTGATGCCCTGAATGAAAGAGCGATCGATCTTGACGTTATTGACCGGAAAACGCTTGAGATACCCCAGCGATGAGTATCCGGTTCCAAAGTCATCTATGGAGAGTTCGCTGCCGAGTTCCCGAAAAGAGGCCATCCACGCCAGGGAAGCCTCGCTGTTTTCCATCATGGTGGTCTCGGTTATCTCGAAGGTGATGTCTTCACCTGTCAGTTGGTATTCATCAAGTATGCCTGCCACGTGATCACTGCCGAAGCCAAGGTGCAACTGACAGCAGGAAAGATTCACAGAAATCCTTATCCTGGGCTCCCCCTGGTCGACCCACGCCCTGATCTGCCTTGCGGTCTCTCTGAATACCCAGTCACCGATCTGTCCGATAATACCGCTCTCTTCAGCCACAGGAATGAACACGCCCGGACTGATATCACCCATCTCGGGATGCGTCCATCTCAACAAGGCTTCCGCTGAGATAACAGTCTGCGTCTCGATGTCGACTATGGGTTGATAGTGGAGAGACAACTGGCCGTTTCCAATAGCTTTGCGCAGCTCATGCTCAATTTCAAGCTTCACCTTCACCAGGCTGTTCATGTGGTCCGAGAAGAAATGAAATGAGGACCTACCATCCTGTTTCGACTGGTACATTGCGATGTCAGCGTTCTGCAGCAGGGTATCGACATTATCCCCATCTGCCGGATAGACAGTGATGCCGATGCTCGCTCCCACGACAAGCTCGTGGCCTGCATACGACACAGGCTCTTCAATGATGTGGACGAGATTCCCCCCCACGATACGTGCATCATCCGTTCGCCTGATATTTTTCAGGATCACAATAAATTCATCCCCTCCCTGGCGTGCCACGGTATCCGATTTCCTGACCGCCTTACCAATGCGTGAGGCTACCTGGCGCAGCACCTCGTCACCCGCATCATGCCCGAAGGTATCGTTGATGGATTTGAAACGGTCGAGATCGATAAACATCAGGGCGAAGAGATCACCCCGCCTCTGGGATTCAGTCATCGCCTGGTTGAGCCTGTCTTTGAAGAGCAACCTGTTGGCCAATCCGGTCAGGTTATCGTAGTGGGCATGCCTGACCAGCTGATCCTGCAGGCTCTTTTCAACGGATATATCGCGTAGCAGTGCAGCGTAGGCCGTTACCATTTCAGTGCCGGGCTGTCGGATTGCGACTATCGAGAGCCGTTCCGGGTAGAACTCTCCACTCTTTCTCTTATTCCACAGTTCCCCCTCCCAGCTGCCCTGCCCTGACAACTTGGCCCACATTTCACGGTAGAAACCGGGGCCATGTCGTCCCGATTGAAGTATCGAAGGCGTCTGGCCAACGGCCTCGCAACGCTCATAGCCGGTTATGCGGGTAAACGCGGGGTTTACTGAACGGATAATGGCCTTCCGGTCGGTGATAAGGATACCTTCAGACATATGCTCGAAGACGCTCGCTGCCAATCGCAACTCCGATCCGGCCCGTCTGCGCTCCACCTTGTAACGGGCAAGTATCCAGCTGATGACGATCGAAACCAGGTAGATTGGTACCAAAACAATGAATATCTGCGTCAGCGTCTCGTTACGTGCAATGTCGAAGGAGGCTTTGGGTAGATGGGAGATAATCTTCCAGTAGTAACCATCTATGTAGTCCTGTCTCGCGGTAATGCCTGATGAGGGGGATGCGGTGATTCTGTTACGCACCGACTTCAGAGGCCAGACCGTGCTGAAGGTCACCAGTCCATTGTCTGTATCGAACTGCCCCTCAGCCGAGGAGATAACCTGCCGCCAGCTCTGTTCACCGTTTTCAACCGCAAACCGATCCTCTCTGCCGAACATGAAACCCCACTCCCTGCTGCTGTCCGGGTGGCTCAGCCAGTAACCGTCCCTGTTGACGATCATGCTGTGGTCAGAAATATTCACCACAACCGAACGGAAACGTTCCAGCAGGCGTGAGGCAGAGTAGTTGAGTATCATCAGCCCCTGTTTTTTACCTGCGACATCGAACAGCGGGGTTACGAAGCGAATCATCGGTTTATGGGGATACTCGATCATTCCCGATTCCATGTTGAGATCGAGAGGCGAGATATACACCTCCCCTTTCTGCAGAAGGGTTCCCTCCTTGAAGTAGTAGCGGCCGGCCTTGTTCTGCAGTTCCGAACGCTTTCTGATGAGCGCTTCACCCTGCAGGTAATCGACACGCAGGATCTCGTTGCCATCCAGGCTCAAGAGACGGATCTGGTCATACAGCCCCTTCTCCTCGGAGAAGACTTTCAGGTATTGCTCCAACTGGGGCGTCACCCCTTTCGTAAACCGATTGTGCCGCGCAAGTACCAGCAGATCCGAGTAGACACTGTCGAGTTCCTGGGTGACGGCGATGGCACCCAGGTCAATATTCATCCGCTCCCTGACACGTTGGTTCTCGGCCCAGTTGTTACTCTGAAAAGCACCATAGCCGAGGGCCAGCACGCCAAGCAGGAGGGTCAAAGGCAATAGCGTCTTCAGAAACCCGTTGACGCGGTGACGCAATTCGTTTGATTCCGTTTCGAAAAATGCCCTCTTTCCACTCATGCCGCATTTATCCTTGTTATTTTTTCTGGAAGGCATCGCAGAATTGTGACCCTCTCTGCAATCTGCCATGCCAGCCTTGACAAATAGAATTAACTTCCTATCCTTACCCAACACTGAACGATTTTAAGTCCTAATGCAAGTGGAGCGTTTGGTGAAAAGGGGCGCTGATCCTGGGCCACCCAAGACGACTGTTTTTTAGAATGCATTTAATTGATTCCCAGCGGATCGCTAGGAATTTTCTTTAAAAAACAGGCAAATAGGAATTAACAGTACTTGACCTGGAGAATTGAACCGCTTAATCTTCGCGCATCATTTTGATAGCCCAACCCCCGCTATCTTCATCGGCAACAGCTGTATCCAGATTGCCGGAAGACCCCGCAAAGCGGATCTTGCAACCGGTCTAAACGCAACAGGCACGATTGAAGAGGGCATCATGAAGCCAAGCAACATCACAGATATTAGCGAGCACCTGCCACGTTTCGGGGCGGATCAGCTGATTCAGAAATGCAGGCAGGAGCAACCCGCAGGCAACCTGGATCCGTACGATTTCATAGACAACCTACCCGTGGTCCTTCAAAGCGCCCTGGAACTCCTTCTCGAACAGGTCGATTATCACGAGGAGATCGCCTCCAGCCAGGCCATTGCAGCACGCCTGCTGGCACTGACGGTGGTCAGGTTGGAAGAGCAGCAGTACCGGGCCTGAGCCCTATCGGTCGAGGGACCTGTCCAGCAGCTCTATCCAGTGGCTGACGGGCAGGTCCGAACCTGCCGAGAGATGGAGCTGACAACCCACGTTGGCAGTCACGATAAGGTCCGGAGAGTCGATCGTCAGTGCTTTGAGCTTGTTACTGCGCAGCTCGCTGCTGATCTCCGGCTGCAGAATCGAGTAGGTACCCGCCGACCCGCAACAGAGATGTTTGTCCCGGGTATCGGCCAGATCGAATCCAAGCCGTTCAAGAATCTGTTCCACCACGTCGGGCAGCTGCTGGGCATGCTGAAGTGTGCAGGGGCGGTGAACCGCCACCCTCTCCGGCTTGACCTCATGGGCAAGCGTTGAAAGATCCTCCGCGATCAGAACCTCTCCCAGATCCCGCGCCATTTCCGAAATCCGCCTCGCCTTTTCGGCGTATTCAGGATCATTCCCGAGCAACTCACCGTACTCTTTCACCTGGGCACCGCAGCCGGAAGCGGTAATCACCACGGCCTCGGCACCCGCTTCGATCTCCGGCCACCAGGCATCGATGTTTCTGCGCACATGCCCCAGTCCATCATCCTCGGCACCCATGTGAAGATCCACCGCACCACAGCAACCGGCCGAAGGCGATGACACCAGCGAGATACCGAGACGATTCAGCACGCGTGCGGCGGCGGCGTTGGTACCGGGTGTCGCCACCGACTGCGCGCACCCTTCGAGTACGAGCATCCGGCGCGGATGGACCGGATCGACGCTCTCTCCTCGAGAATGGGAGACCGGTACCCTTCGACGCAGCCTCTCCGGCAACAGGGGACGCAGCCACTGGGCAGGCCGCAGGAGGAGTGCAAAACGCCCCGGATAGGGCACTGTCTTGCGAATGGCCCAACGCAGAAGACGCTGTCCCGTGGGCCGCCCTACCCGCTGTGCCACCTGCTGCCGACCGATATCCAGCAGCCGTGCATAACGGACACCCGATGGACAGGTGGTCTCACAGGCACGACAGGTAAGACAGCGGTCCAGATGCCGCTGGGTTCGCTCGGTGACACGCCCTCCCTCCAGCAGCTGTTTGATCAGGTAGATGCGCCCGCGAGGTCCGTCCAGCTCGTCTCCCAGCAGCTGGTAGGTGGGACAGGTTGCAGTACAGAAACCACAGTGGACACAGCTGCGCAGTATGCGATCTGCCTCCTGGCCCTGGGGTGTATTGAGAATCTCTTCCGGGAGCGACGTCTGCATTAGAGCTCCCTGTACAGCCGGCCTGGATTGAAGACGCCCTTCGGGTCGAAGGCCTGTTTCAGGGTGCGGTGCAGCCCCATGACAGGTTCCGGCAGGGGATGAAAGACATCCCCCTCGCGATCGCCACCCCGGAACAGCAATGCATGTCCACCGGCACGGGCCGCTGCAGTCCTGACCTCATCCGCCCTGGCATCGCTGAGCAGCCAGCGCTGGGCACCACCCCAGTCGATGAACTGTTTGCCCTGGAGACCCATCGGCCCGGTCTCGGGAGCGACCGAGAGTCTCCACAGGGGAACGGAAGCATCAAAGAAACCGAGCTGATGTTCACGCAGCCCTTTCCAGAAACGGCTGCTCTCCTCCAACCGTTCTCCACCGATGCGACCACAGGCCGCCTCCACCCCCTTGGGTGATCCACAGAGACGCACATGGAGTTTCAGGCCATCGTAACTGGCGGCACTGATGGGCCAGGGCTTGCCGGCCCACAGGTTCATCAGGCGGATGGCATCCGCTTCGCTTCGCTCCTGTACCAGGGTGATCTCCTGCACGGGCCGTGGCAGCACCTTGAGGCTGATATCCAACATCAGACCGAGCGTACCCATGGCACCGCACATCAGGCGCGATACATCGTATCCCGCCACGTTCTTCATCACCTCGCCGCCGAAATGCAGCGCCTGGCCCAGGCCATTGATGATATGACAGCCCAGGACAAAGTCCCGTGCCGAGCCGGCATGGGGCCGGCGGGGTCCGGAAAGACCACAGGCGACCGTACCACCAAGGGTGGCAGTGTCACCGAAATAGGGCGGTTCGAAAGCGAGCATCTGCCCCTGTTCAGCCAGGGCAGCCTCGATCTCCGCGAGAGGTGTACCGGCCCGTGCCGTGATCACCAGCTCCTTCGGCTCATAGTTGATGATGCCGCGGTGCCCACTGACATCCAGCGGCTCCGCCTCGCAGGAGCGACCGTAGAATGCCTTGCTGCCACCGCCGGTGAGAGATACGGATCCACCCTTCCCGGCGACATCCACCACCGCCTGCTGCAGATCCTGGGTCAGATCCCTGGAGATACTCATTGCCCTGCCCCCTCACGCTGACTCGGCGAGGTCAGGGTCTCTTGTCCCAGGGTCTTGTACTCCGAGCACTGGCGTGGACGGGGTATCGCCTTGCCGGGGTTCAACAGCCCCTCCGGGTCGAATGCCGCCTTTACGCGCCTGAACTGCTCCAGCTCTTCGGGGGTGAACTGAACGCACATCTGGTGAATCTTTTCGTGTCCGACACCGTGCTCGCCGGTGATCGTACCGCCCACCCGAACGCTCAGCTCGAGGATCTCCGCCCCCAGGTCTTCAGCCCGTTTCAGTTCACCCGGGCGGTTTGCATCATAGAGAATCAGCGGGTGCAGGTTACCGTCGCCGGCATGAAATACATTGGCCACCGGCAGGTCGTACTGTTTGGAAAGTTCGCTGATGCCGGTGAGCACTTCCGGCAGCCGCTTGCGGGGTACGGTGCCATCCATGCAGTAGTAGTCGGGGGCCAGCCGTCCCACGGCGGGAAAGGCCGATTTGCGCCCTTTCCAGAACCGGATGCGCTCCTCCTCGTCCCGGGCGGTGCGCACCTCGGTGGCGCCACGATCCAGCAGCAGTTGGCGCACACGCATCACGTGCTCGGACACCTCTTCGTTGCTGCCATCCAGTTCACACAGCAGTATCGCCGCTGCATCCCTGGGGTAGCCCGCGTGGACAAAGTCCTCCGCTGCCCGGATCGCCAGGCCGTCCATCATCTCCAGGCCCGCGGGGATGATCCCATCGGCAATGATCTCGCCCACGGCGGAGGCGGCCCTCTCGACGTCATCGAACGCCGCCAGCAACACCTGGGCCCGCTCGGGACTGGGCAGCAGTTTGACCAGCACCTCGACAACCACGCCCAGCATCCCCTCGGAACCGGTCAAAAGGGCCAGCAGATCGTAGCCCGGAGAATCGAGCGCACCACCGCCAATGGTGATCAGTTCACCCTGGGGGGTCACCATCTTCAATTCGAGGATGTTGTGCACCGTGAGGCCATATTTCAGGCAGTGGACACCCCCGGAGTTTTCCGCCACGTTGCCACCGATGGTGCAGGCGATCTGCGAGGAGGGGTCGGGCGCGTAGTAGAGACCGTGGGCTGCAGCCGCCTCGCTGATGGCCAGGTTACGCACCCCGGGTTCCACCCGCGCGGTACACCCCACCGGATCGATCTCGACGATGCGGTTGAACTTGGCCAGGCCCAGCAGCACCCCGTCCGCCAGGGGCAGGGCACCACCCGATAGTCCTGTCGCCGCACCACGGGCCACCACCGGCACCCGCTCACGATGACAGAGCCGCATCACCTCCTGTACCTGTTGAACCGTCTCCGGCAGCACCGCCACCAGGGGCATCTGGCGGTAGGCGGGCAGGCCGTCACACTCGTAGGGACGCAGGGCCTCCTCATCCTTGATCACGGAGGAATCTGGCAGGATGGCACTCAGAGCTAAGATGAATTCACTACTGTCCATGCTGTTATGTTATTGGGTCATGGCGCAAGGCATATCGTATCGACTTTGAAGCTTTTTACGCATCAATACAACCCACAAAAAACCTGTATTACAAAGCACCGATGTCAAAAGGAACCAAATGACTCTTTAACCAAGTGGATTTCTGGGTATTTTCTGCTAAAGTCCAGGAGATAACTGCCGATAATAAGAATCGATTGCATTTAGGCACAAAGAGCATGGATTTGCGGGTGCCACCGTAACAACTTGAAAATACGGGGCTTTCCAAGATGATTACCGTCGTGCCTTCAGATGCCAACTCCTTCAGCGAGCAGATCCGTGCGCTGCACGCCCAGATCAAGTTCTTCCATCCCCAGATCATGCGCATCGCCATTGCGCTCTATGACCCCGATACCGACGAGCTGAAAACCTTCGTCCACAGCACCGACAACGAGTCACCCCTGGATCACTACAGCGCAAGGCTGAAGGATGTGCCCTCGCTGGCAAAGCTGGCGGAGAGTGGAGAAGACCGGGTCATAGATGATCTCGAGACCGAGAAGAACCCCCGCAGCGTACACGCAAGAAGGATCAGGGACGCCGGCTACCGTTCCAGTTTCACCTCCCCCTTCTACCTCGAGGAGCAACTGGCCGGCTTCATCTTCGTGGATGCGGATACGCCCTATTTTTTCAGCACCACCACCCGGAACAAGCTCTCGGTCTACCTGCAACTGGCGGTGATGGGCCTGTTCGCCGCCCTCACACCCCTGAAGATGCTCAAGTCATCGGTGCGCATGGCCCGTCACCTGAGCCGTTTCAGGGACGAGGAGACCGGAGCCCACCTGGACCGCATGGCGCGCTATGCACGCCTGATCGGCACCGGTATCGGGAAAAGCCACAACCTGGATGACGAATTCATCGAGTTCACCTATCTCTTCGCCCCCCTGCATGACATAGGAAAAATCGCCATCCCGGACGCAATCCTGCTCAAGCCGGGCAAGCTGACCGAGAAAGAGTTCGACCTGATGAAGCAGCACGTTACACGAGGGGTGGAGATCGTCGACAGCATGATGAAGTCCATGAAGCTCGACGGCATCAGGCATGTGAATATTCTGAGAAACATCGTGCTCTACCACCACGAGAGCTACGACGGCAATGGGTACCTGGCTGGGCTTGCGGGTGAGGAGATCCCCATCGAGGCACGTATCGTCAGCGTGGCCGATGTCTTCGATGCCCTCACCTCCGAACGCCCCTACAAGCACGCCTGGAGCAACCAGGAGGCCTTCGACTACATGACCGGTGAAGGCCGGCATAAATTCGACCCGGGCTGCGTTGAGGCACTGACAGCCCAGGAAGAGAAGATCGAGGAGATCCAGACCCTTTTCTGCGACAGCGACTTCGAAGACTCCCTGTCACTGAACAACTACGCAATCGAGCTGGCCGGGTAACCACTGCAGAACCGGAGGGGATAGCCATCCCCTCCTCTCCACTGTTTTCCAATCAGGCGACGGGATGGAACTCCGAGGACTCCTGGGTCGCCATGTGCTCGTAGGTCTCCCAGCGTAGGTTGACCAGCTCCTGGGCCACGTTCATCAGGTGATCCGCCTCGTCCGGGTTGGTCCGCTGAAGCACCCTGTAGCGCGCCTCGTTGTAGGCGTACTCCCTGAGGCTGATGCGCGGACGCGGCGAGTCGAGAACGAAGGGACGCTCACCCGCCTTGCGGCGTTCCGGATTGAACCGGATCAGCGGCCAGTAACCGCTGGCCACCGCCATATCCTGTTGCTTCAGGCCCTGCTGCAGATCGTACCCGTGGGCGATACAGGGGCTGTAGGCGAGAATCAGCGACGGCCCCTTGTAGGCCTCTGCCTCGCGCATCGCCTCCAGGGTCTGCTGGGGGTTGGCTCCCATGGCGACACGGGCCACGTAGACGTTACCGTAAGAGATCGCCTGCATGGCGAGATCCTTCTTGCCGATACGCTTGCCCGCCGAGGCGAACTTGGCCGACGCCGCGGTGGGTGTCGACTTGGACATCTGGCCACCGGTGTTGGAGTAGACCTCGGTATCCAGTACCAGTACGTTGATATCGCGACCGCTGGCCAGTGCATGATCGAGACCGGCGGAGCCGATATCGTAGGCCCAGCCATCACCACCCACCAGCCACACCGAGCGGCGCAGCAGGTGGTCGACAACGGATTCGAGATTGCGTGCCCTTGGATCGTCGATCTTGGGCAGCATCGCCTTCACATCATCCACCCGCTTGCGCTGCTGGCGAAGCTCTTCGCCCACCCGCTGCTCGGAGCGGACGATCTCGTCCACCTCCTCTTCACCGATCCAGGGAGAGAGCTCCTGCAGCAGGTCCTTGGCCATCTCCATGTGGTTGTCGGCGGTGATGCGCATGCCGAGTCCGAACTCTGCATTGTCCTCGAACAGGGAGTTGGACCAGGCCGGCCCCCTCCCCTCGCTGTTGATCGCCCATGGTGTGGTGGGCAGGTTGCCGCCGTAGATGGAGGAGCAGCCTGTCGCGTTTGCCACCAGCAGCCGCGGGCCGAACAGCTGGGAGAGCAGCTTGACGTAGGGTGTCTCGCCGCAGCCTGCACAGGCCAGGGAGAACTCGAACAGCGGTTCCAGGAACTGGGTGCCGCGCACCGAGGAGAAGTCCACCCGACCACGGTCGTTCATGGGCAGCTTCTCGAAGTAGCGCACGTTGTCCTGGCCCTCTTCCAGCATCGGCTTGCGCGCCTTCATGTTGATCGCCTTGATGTTGCGATCTTGCGGGTCGTGGGCCGGGCAGGCCTCGATACAGACACCGCAACCGGTGCAGTCCTCCAGGTAGATCTGGAGTGTATAGCGGGTCTCGGGAAAACCGCGCGCACTGATCTTGGCGGACTGAAAAGCCCCAGGCGCCTTGTCCAGCAGGCGCTCATGGTAGAACTTGGAGCGGATCACCCCGTGGGGGCAGACGAAACTGCAGTTTCCGCACTGGATGCAGATATCCGGCTCCCAGTAGGGCACGTTGTCCGCCAGGTTGCGCTTCTCCCACTTGGTGGTGCCGCTGGGGTAGGTGCCGTCCACCGGTATCAGGCTCACCGGCAGGTCGTCACCCTTGCCCTCGAGCATGGGGGCGGTCACCTCGCGAACAAAATCCGAGGCGTCAGAGGTGACCACGGGATCCAGTTCGCGGTCGCTGGTCACCGCATCAGGCACCTTGACCTCGTAGAGGTGATCGAGGGCGGCATCCACCGCCTTGTAGTTCTGCTCGATCACCGCGGGGCCCTTGCGGAAGTAGGTCTTCTCGATCGCCTTCTTGATCTGGGCGATCGCCTCCTCCCTGGGCAGCACACCGGAGAGCGCGAAGAAGCAGGTCTGCATCACGGTGTTGATGCGCCGTCCCATGCCGGCGTTGCGCGCCACGGTGGAGGCGTCGATGACGTAGAACTTCAGCTCCCGGTCACGGATGATCTCCTGGGCCGTGCGGGGCAGATGCTCCCACACCTCTTCCGGACCGTACGGACTGTCGAGCAGGAAGGTGGCGCCCTGCCCCGCGTTCTTCAGCACCTCGGTCTTGTAGATGAAGCCGAACTGGTGACAGGCGATGAAGTCCGCCGTCTGGATCAGGTAGGGTGCCTTGATCGGGTAGGGTCCGAATCGCAGGTGGGATACGGTCTGGCTGCCCGCCTTGCGCGAGTCGTAGACGAAGTAGCCCTGGGCATAGAGATCGGTGTTCTCACCGATGATCTTGATGCTGTTCTTGTTGGCGCCCACGGTGCCGTCGGAACCCAGGCCGAAGAAGAGCGCCCGGGTCATGTTGGGCTTCTCCAGGTCGTACTCGGGATCCCACTCGAGACTGGTGTGGGTCACGTCGTCGTAGATGCCGATGGTGAAGTGGTTCTTTGGATTTTCTTTCAGCAGCTCATCGCACACCCCCTTCACCATGGAGGGGGTGAACTCCTTTGAGGAGAGACCGTAACGGCCACCCACCACCCTGGGCAGGGATTCCAACTCGCCCGCAGTGTGGGCCTCCATCAGCATGGTCATCACATCCTGGTAGAAGGGTTCGCCACCGGAGCCTGGCTCCTTGGTACGGTCCAGCACCGCGATCCTGCGTGCGGTTTTCGGCAGCACGTCGAGTATCTGTTGCGTGGGAAACGGCCGGTAGAGTCGCAGCTGCACCAGGCCGAACTTGCCGCCCTGCCCGTTGAGTTCCTCCACGGTCTCCATCACCGTCTCGGCACCGGAACCCATGATGAAGATGACATGTTCCGCATCCGCTGCGCCGTAATACTCCACCAGGTTGTAGGCGCGCCCGGTCACATCGGCGAAGCGGTCCATGGTCTCCTGAACGATTCCCGGGGTCTCCAGGTAGAAGGGATTGGAGCTCTCGCGCCCCTGGAAATAGACATCCGGATTCTGCGCGGTACCGCGGATAAAGGGGTTGTCGGGATTGAGACCCCGCTGACGGTGCTGGTAGACCAGTTCGTCGTCGATCATGGCCCGGATCTGCTCGTCGCTCAGCAGCTCGAGCTTGTTCACCTCGTGGGAGGTGCGGAAGCCGTCGAAGAAGTGCATGAAGGGCACCCGCGCCTCGAGGGTAGCGGCATGGCTGATCAGCGCCATGTCGTGGGCTTCCTGCACCGAGGCGGAACAGAGCATGGCAAAGCCGGTCATGCGGGCCGACATCACATCCTGGTGGTCACCGAAGATGGAGAGCGCCTGGGCCGCCAGGGAACGGGCCGCCACGTGGAACACCGTTGGCGTCAGCTCACCGGCGATCTTGTACATGTTGGGCAGCATCAGCAGCAGCCCCTGGGAGGAGGTGAAGGTGGTGGTCAGCCCACCGGTCTGCAGCGCGCCGTGGGCAGTACCGGCGGCACCGCCCTCGCTCTGCATCTCGAACACGTCGGGCACCTGGCCCCAGATGTTCTTCACCCCGTTTGCGGACCAGACGTCCGCCGACTCCGCCATCGGTGAGGAGGGCGTGATGGGATAGATGGAGCAGACCTCGCTCACGCGGTAGGCGACGTGTACGACAGCCTCGTTGCCGTCGACGGTTACGAATTTCTTGTTTTCACCCATGACGATAATTACTCAGCAAAACCGGGTTCGGAGACCATCTCGATGGCGTGGCAGGGGCACTGCTCGAAGCAGACCGCACAGCCGGTACAGAGCTCGTAGTCGTAGCGGTAACGCTTACCCTTGCCGAGCTTGATCACCGCCCCCTCAGGGCAGGAACCGTAACAGCCGTCACACTCGAAACAGTTGCCGCAGGAGAGACAACGACGCGCCTCGAACAAGGCCTCACCCTCGCTGAAACCCTTGAGGATCTCGTCGAAGTTCTTGCGGTCCACCAGCGGCAGGTGCTCCTGTTCCCGCTTGGGTGCATGGGTCTGGTACCAGAGGTGGAGTTTCTCGTGTTCGATGATGGGATGCTTGGGCGCCTTCTCGTAAGAGCCACCCCGCAGGTAGGCATCGATATGGCGTGCCGCCTTCTTGCCGTGACCCACGGCGATGGTCACAGAGCGCTCGCTGGGCACCATGTCGCCACCGGCGAAGATCCCTTCGTGGCCGGTCATCATGTTGGGATCGACAGAAACTGTCCCATCACGCTGCAACTCAATGCCCGGCACATCCTTCAGAAAGCCGGTATCGGTATCCTGACCCACCGCCAGGATCAGGGCATCCGCCTCCAGGGTCTCGACCTCGCCCGTGGGCTGGGGACGACCGCTCTCGTCCAGTTCCATCACCTCCACCTTGAAGGTGGTCTGGTCGATCTCCTTGATGGTGCGCAGCCACTTGATCTTCACCCCCTCCTCGATCGCCTCGTCGGCCTCGAAGTCGTGGGCAGGCATGCTGGCCCGGTCGCGGCGGTAGATGATCATCGCCTCGTCCGCACCCAGCCGCTTGGCGGTACGCGCCGCATCCATGGCGGTGTTGCCGCCACCGTAGATGGCCACCCGGCGTCCCAGGCGCAGGGGCTGATCGCCCTTGGCCTCGCGCAGGTAGCTCACCGCATCCATCATCTTGCCGGCATCCCGCGCAGGGATATCTATCTTCTTGCTGATATGGGCGCCCACGGCGATAAAGACGGCGTCGAAGTTACCCGCCTCCTTCTCGGCCAGCACGTCCTCCACCCGGTGGTTGAGAACGATCTTGACCCCCATATCCTCGATACGCTTGATCTCCGCTGCCAGCTCGTCCCGGGGCATGCGGTAGGCAGGAATACCGAAGTGGATCATACCGCCGGCGATGGGCCCCGCCTCGTGTATCTCCACCTGGTGTCCCAGCCGGGTGAGGTGATAGGCGGCAGAGAGACCGCTCGGGCCCGCGCCAACCACCAGGATGCGCTTGCCACTGGGCTCGGCATCGAACTTCGGCTTCCAACCCTTCTGCAGCGCCATGTCACCGAGGAAACGCTCCACCGCGTGGATACTCACCGTGCTGTCGGTGTAGTTGCGGTTGCAGGCGTTCTCGCAGGGGTGGTAGCAGACCCGCCCGTGGATGGACGGCATGGGGTTGTTCTCTACCAGTGTCTGCCAGGCAGCTTCATACTCCCCATCCTGGGCCAGGGCCAGCCAGGCCTGGATATCCTCGCCTGCCGGGCAGGCGTTGTTACAGGGGGGAAGAAAATCGAGATAGACAGGACGGCGCGTACGCAACGCACCTGTCCCCTGTCCGGACCGGGTCAGATCCGGACTCGAGGTCATGAACTTCACAGTCATATTGTCGCTCCCCTGACCGGGGACCCTCTAATTATTCTTGTGCCCAGGGCCCGGGCTGTGCCCGCATCCTCGGCGTCAGTGCATAGGTTTCAGTCAGTCCCGGGAACCGGTCCACCCCTCTCTTTCTGGAGGAGTTGTCTGTGTCTGTGGCAGTTCCTCGCGGACGCTGTGCAGGATACAACGCTACAACCCCGGGGTCGAGGTGGAATTAGGAGAGATGGGAATGGAAAAAGGATTGCTGCAAAGCAACAACCCCGGTGATCTACCGGGGTTGCGCGATGGATCTGAATATTACTTGTTCTTTTTGGACTTCTTCTCTTTCTTTTCCTTCTTTTCCTTTTTCTCTTTCTTCTCCTTCTTCAGCTTCTCTTCGCCCTCTTCCTTGCTCTTCTTCTCCTTGCTGCCGGCGTAGCGTTTGCCCTTCTCGAGGCCCATTTCGCTCGCCTGCTCTTCGGCGACGCCGCCTGCACCATGACCCTTGTCACCCTTGGCCGCAGTCGCGCTGCCGATACCGAAAACCACAAGCGCCAACGCCATCAATCCTGCAATAACCGTTTTCATCTCTCTATCCTGTGTAGTATGTATTCAACATGACAATTATCGCCCCCTGTGCCGGAAGATCCAGGGAACAGAATTACCCGAAGAACAAGACTCCCATACACTTTCCGATTATGGAACAGAGGTCACATTTCCCAGGCATCTTAGAGGATTATTTCCCAGGATTATCCGCCGCCTAACATATACTTTGAATAATAGGATAAGAGATAACCGGCGATTGCCTGGATTCACCTGGAGCAGACCATGAACAAACGCTCAATTTCCAAACTCGCGATCACAGGAGTGGCACTCTCCGCCCTGCTGGTCGCCCCGATCACCTACAACACCGACAATGGCAGCCTGGCCTTCACCGATGCAATCGCAAAAGGTGGCGGTGGTGGCGGTAATGGCGGTGGCAACGGCGGCGGCCATGGCCATGGTCACGGAAGTGGCGGCCCTGATGCCGGCTTCAGCGGTGGCCGAGGAAACGGCAACGCCTTTGGTCACTCCGGCGAAAAGGGCGGCAACGCCTTCGGCCACGACAAGGAGAGCGGCCTGGGTAAGAACCACGGTGCCATCTCCAGCCAGCTTGGGCGGCTCAATGCAGCCCACGCCTCTGACCGCGCCAGGGAAAGAGCAGCACCCCACTCGGCGGTCGGCATGATTGCCGCCTACGAGCAGGCTTACCTGGAAGCACAGGCTGCGGCAAGTGGTGCACCGGTAGATGATGTCGAGACCCTCGAAGCAGCACTCGCAGCCGCTGAAGAGGCCCTTATGGCGGATCTTGAAAGCCAGGATCTGCTGGATGCCTATAACGAGGCACAGGCAGAGCTCGCCGCGGCCATCGAAGCGGGCGAAGACCCCACGGAAGCCGAAGCCAATGTGGCCCAGGCGGTCGAGGACATCCTGGCAGAACTCGATGATCCGGATCTCCTGGATGAGTACACGGATGCCCAATCGGATCTTGCTAGCGCAGAGCAATCCCAGGATGCAGCACAGACTGCTGCCGATCTCCTGGCCGAAGCGGCCAACAAGACCATCACCGATGAAGAGGGGGTCATCAACGACGAGGTGAAACACGCCGTCAACGATCTGCTGGGTATCGATCGCGATCCGGACGTCGCACTTCAGGTATCCCCACCTGAAGATACTACGGATCCCACCGTCCAGTAATCACGATTGGCCGGCGGCAGCGATAATTGCTGCCGCCGGCCTGTTATTTGAGCCGTACCGACACCTTCCTCAGCAGTTTCACCAGCTGTCCGCGCCCCGCTCCACTGCTCTTCCTGTCGGCCAGAAAACGTGACGCCGCCTGCCGGGTCATCGGTCCATCGATACCGTCGCTGTAGCCTGCGGTGTAACCGGCCCTGCCCAGGACGTACTGTATATAGCGCATGGTAGGCCGGTTGTAGAGGCCTGACATTTTCCTGGCTTTCCAGCCATCGGCAGCTGCCAGCCCCCGCTTGTACTCGGAACTGGAGATGCGCTGGCGTAATTTCGCCAGCAACGGATCCACCGTATCGAGACCCGCTTTCTGGGAGAGACGCAGCCACTTCACCGCCTCCACCTGGTTCCGGTCCACACCCAGGCCCTGGGCAAATGCCACGCCGAGTGTGAACTGCGCCCTGCTGTGCCCCTGGTTGGCGGCCATGCCGTACCAACGGGTACCCCACGGGATGTCCTTGGCCACTCCCCTGCCATTCAAGTGGGCATCGCCCAGCAAATTCTGCGCACGCATGTGGCCGGCGGCTGCCGCCTTGCCAAGCCACTTCACCGCCTCCTTGTGATCCTGCTCCACGCCCTGGCCGGCATAGAGTGCCGCACCGTACATGAAACGCGCATCCGTATGGCCTCCCTCGGCCGCCTTCTTGAACCACTTGGCAGCGGTGGAGTAATTCTGAAGCACGCCCTTGCCATTGGTGTAGTGCATGCCCAGCTGGTACTGGCTCTCCAGGTCACCGGCCTGGGCTGCATCCTCCATCTCGTGCGCACCGACAGCATCCCTGATAATGGGTACCTGTTTGCATGCGATCAGGGGCATTGTCAGCAGCAAAAGGATAAGCGGCGTGGCCAACCAGCGCCGGAAAATCATGCGGACTTTTGAACTCACGAAACTTCTCCAAGTAATTCCAGATAGAGCATTTCAACCGTCAGCTATGCTTTATAGTCCATTTTGATCCCCACCGCAGTGCGGACAGTCACATAGAGAGACAGTGAACTCATCAGGTGCCAGGGAGAGAAAAACCTCGATTGAAGATCCGGCACCATCACAAATATACTGATTTTTATGTGGTGAAAGCGACCACAACCATGAGAAATACACCGTTTTCCATACCCTATCCTGCGTAGTAATACTTAGAATTTTTCGCCAAATGAACAGTGGCCGGAAAAACTTCTCAAAATTCAGCAATTACATCACCCGAATACCCTTCCATACTGCCGTGGATGGTATATAGTTCAGCTTGATGTCTGCTCAGTTTCAGACAGTCACTTAGGCACATAGGGATATCTTCAAGAGCCTGGCTCTGATCAATGACAAGCTTGATCACTCAGCCGTCCACCTGCAGTGCCTTGGCCCGGGCCAAGGCTCACGCTGACCTACCCCCATGTAAAACCCTTCACCTCTTTCCGCTCCTATTCTGTATGGGGCAGGAAAAACCTCGCCTGTTCACTAAAGGATTATGAACCATGGCTTTCAATGCTGAATATTTTCCGGATATGCACCTCAATCTGAATGTCAGGGGACTGGGGCAGTCAGCCACCCTGGCCATCAACGAGCGCTGCAAGAGTCTGCACAATGAAGGGAGGGAGGTCTTCCGGCTGGGACTCGGCCAATCACCCTTCCCGGTTGCCACGCCCGTGGTCGACGAACTCAGGGCCAATGCCCACCAGAAAGATTACCTGCCGGTAAAGGGCCTGCCCCAGCTGCGGGAGAGCGTGGCCAACTACCACGAGCGGAAAGAGGGAATCGAGTACACGGCCGAGGATGTACTGATCGGCCCCGGATCCAAGGAGCTGATGTTCCTGGTACAGCTGGTCTACTACGGAGACCTGGTGATACCAACACCCAGCTGGGTCTCCTACGCCCCCCAGGCAACCATTGTCGGCAGGCATATCCGCTGGGTTCCGACGCGCTTCGAGGATGGTTGGCGAATCTCACCGGAAGAGCTTGCCCAGCTCTGCCACAAGGACCCGACCCGGCCGAGGATCGTCATACTCAACTACCCCAACAACCCCAGCGGAACCACCTATCCCACAGAGGAGCTCCAGGCGCTGGCAACGGTGGCCCGGCGCTACAAGCTGATCATCATCTCCGACGAGATCTATGGTGAAACCCGCTTCGACGGACAGCATGAATCCATCGCCCGCTACTACCCCGAGGGCACCATCATCAGCGGAGGCCTCAGCAAGTGGTGCGGTGCAGGTGGCTGGCGCCTCGGCACTTTCACCTTCCCCAGCAGCCTGCGCTGGCTGCTGGATGCGGTGGCCGTCGCGGCAAGCGAGACCTACACCTCCACCAGCGCCCCAATCCAGCACGCCGCTGTTCGGGCCTACGAGGGTGGCCTGGAGATCGAGCGCTACCTCCATAACAGCCGGCGCATCCTAAAGGCATTGGGCCTGACACTCTCAAATCGTCTCAACAGCCTGGATGTCCAGGTGCCCGAGCCGGAGGGCGGTTTCTACCTCTTCCCCTCCTTCGAAAAACACGGCATCAAGCTGCGTGGCAATGGCATTGTCACCAGTAACCAGCTGTGCGAAAGGCTGCTGGAGGAGACCGGTGTGGCCATGCTGCCCGGCACCGATTTCGGACGTCCCGCCCACGAGCTGACCGCGCGCCTCGCCTTCGTGGATTTCGATGGCGCCCACGCCCTGATCGGCGCAGAGCACGTCCCTCTCGACAGCGAACTGCCCCCAGACTTCCTGGAACTCCACTGCAACAAGGTATTGACCGCCCTGGAGAGAATCTGCGGCTGGCTGGGGTGATGGGTAAAAAAATACCGCTGTAAGTATTACTACGTATTTTCGAGGGTTGTAGTTCCCTTGGACTTGCTTAAGCAGGATCTCTCTTGTAGGGTTGTTTGACGCATACGGAAAGCACTATTACCGAAGGATTCCATGCTTTCACTGTCATGCACCATCCCGCTGCCTCGCAGCCTGGGAGGACCGGGAACAGCGTCGTTCAAACGAGACAAAGGCCATCTGGCCTAACAGGGAAGCGTCATAGATATGTTTGTCACGAAGCCTCAGCTTCATCACAGCGGACAACCATTTCAGCCCCCACAGGGGCTGTACCTTCCCCTTGCAGACCCGGCGCGAAGTTCTTCGGACAACATTCATATATATAGATAGATAGTACCTGAATCCCCTCGGAGACAAGTCGGGATCAGTGCGTTGTTTATTTTTTATGGTCTATCGAGACCACTACAACATGGTCCAGGAGGATACTGCATGTTTACCAAACGTATGATGACAACCGCTCTTATGGTTACCGGCCTCACCATGGGTGCTGCGGGTACCGCGAGTGCTGACTCATTCATCACCATCGGCACCGGCGGCGTTACCGGCGTCTACTATCCCACCGGCGGCGCCATCTGCCGACTGGTCAACAAGGGCCGCAAGCAGCACGGCATCCGCTGCTCCGTGGAATCCACCGGCGGTTCCGTCTACAACCTGAACACCATCCGTGCAGGCGAGCTGGACATGGGCGTGGCCCAGTCTGACTGGCAGTACCACGCCTGGAACGGCACCAGCAAGTTCAAGGACGCTGGCGCCAACAAGGAACTGCGCGCGGTATTCTCCGTTCACCCCGAGCCCTTCACCGTCGTGGCCCGTGCCGACTCAGGCATCAAGAGCTTTGCCGATCTGAAAGGCAAGCGGGTCAATATCGGCAACCCCGGTTCCGGCCAGCGCGGCACCATGGAAGTGGTCATGGACGCCATGGGCTGGAAAAAGTCCGACTTCGCCCTGGCATCTGAGCTGAAAGCTGCCGAGCAGTCCAAGGCACTCTGCGACAACAAGATCGACGCCATGGTCTACACCGTCGGCCATCCCTCCGGCTCCATCAAGGAGGCCACCACCTCCTGCGATACCGTGCTGGTTCCCGTAACCGGCGCGGCCATCGACAAGCTGGTTGCCGAGAACGACTACTACCGTACCGCCACCATCCCCGGCGGCATGTACCGCGGTAATGCCAACGACACCCAGACCTTCGGTGTTGGCGCCACCTTCGTCAGCTCCACCAATTCATCGGCCGATACGGTCTACCAGGTGGTCAAGGCGGTTTTCGAGAACTTCGACAACTTCCGCAAGCTGCATCCCGCCTTCGCCAACCTGAAGAAGGCCGAGATGGTCAAGGACGGTCTCTCCGCGCCTCTGCATGACGGTGCGGCCAAGTACTACAAAGAAGCCGGCCTGATGTAAGCCGACAGGGAAAACGGGCGGTCTATCCGCCCGTTTTCTTTTTGCACCACCCAATTCCGGCAAAGGTCCTTTTGCCAAAAATCAGCTTCATAACGACAAAACATCCCAGGGGTCAGCTGCCATGACAGACCGGAACACCCAGGACAACATCACTGACCAGGAACTGCAGGAGATGGTCGCCCAGGTCGATACGGGCGCCCGACATCCCAAAGGTAACGCCGGCAAGCTGCTTTTCGGCATTCCCCTCGCCTGGTCGTTGTTCCAGCTCTGGTACGCCTCACCCCTGCCCTTCTCCTTTGGCTTCGGCGTGTTCAACGATACCGAGGCACGTGCCATACACCTGGCCTTCGCGCTGTTCCTGGCCTTTACCGCCTATCCGGCCTTCAAGAGTTCGCCACGTACAGAGATTCCATGGCAGGACTGGCTGTTCGCCCTGCTGGGCTCCTTCAGCGCAGCCTATCTCTATATCTTCTACGATGAACTGGCGAGCCGTTCCGGCGCCCCCACGCAGTTCGATATCGCCGTGGGCATCTGCGGCCTGGTGTTGCTGCTGGAGGCCACCCGCCGCTCCCTCGGACCACCGCTGATGGTTGTGGCCATCGTGTTCCTGACCTATACGTTCGGTGGCCCCTACATGCCGGATGTAATTGCCCACAAGGGACAGAGCCTCTCCAAGGTGATGTCCCACCAGTGGCTCACCACCGAGGGCGTGTTCGGTGTCGCCCTGGGGGTATCCACCAGCTTCGTCTTCCTGTTCGTGCTGTTCGGCGCGATGCTGGAAAAGGCTGGGGCCGGTAACTATTTCATCAAGGTCGCCTTCGCCCTGCTCGGCCACATGAAGGGCGGCCCGGCCAAGGCAGCGGTCGTGGCATCGGCCACCACCGGCCTGATCTCCGGCTCCTCCATCGCCAATGTCGCCACCACCGGCACCTTCACCATCCCCCTGATGAAACGGGTGGGTTTTCCCGGCACCAAGGCGGGAGCAGTCGAGGTGGCCGGCTCCACAAACGGCCAGCTGACCCCACCGGTGATGGGTGCCGCCGCCTTTCTCATGATCGAGTATGTCGGCATCTCCTATATCGAGGTGATCAAGCACGCCATACTGCCTGCGCTGATCTCCTACATCGCACTGGTCTACATCGTCCACCTGGAGGCCCTGAAGGCCAACATGCAGGGTCTGCCCAAGCGGGTTCAGAGCACCCTGGCCCAGAAGCTGATGACATTTGCAGGTGTGGTCACCGGCATCTGCGCTATCGGGCTGGGCGTCTATTACGGCATCGGCTGGATCAAGGATTTCACCGGCGATGCGGCCATCTACATCGTCGGCGTGCTGGTGCTGGCCACCTATATCTGGCTGCTCAGGCTCTCCTCGCGCTACCCGGAGCTTGAAGTCGACGATCCCAACAGCGAACTGCTGGAGCTGCCCGAGACGGGCCCCACCGTCAAGGTCGGCCTCTACTTTCTGCTGCCCATCGTGGTGCTGATGTGGTGCCTGGTGGTGGAGCGCTTCTCACCCGGCCTGTCGGCCTTCTGGGCGACTGTCTTCATGATCTTCATCGTGCTGACCCAGCGGCCACTGATCGCCAGGTTCAGAAACAACGACCCGTCCGGAACCATCCGCCAGGGCATCGATGACTGCATCGATGGGCTGGTACACGGCGCCCGCAACATGATCGGTATCGGCGTGGCCACCGCGGCCGCGGGTATCGTGGTGGGCACCATCACCCTCACCGGTATAGGCCAGGTGATGATCGAGTTCGTGGAGTTCATCTCCGGCGGCAACCTGATGCTGGCCCTGATCTTCACCGCCGCCATCTGCATCATCCTAGGTATGGGCCTGCCCACCACGGCAAACTACATCGTGGTCTCCAGCCTGATGGCGCCGGTCGTAGTGGCTCTGGCCTCCTCCAACGGCATGATCGTACCGCTGATCGCAGTGCACATGTTCGTCTTCTACTTCGGTATCCTGGCGGACGATACGCCGCCGGTCGGCCTGGCGGCGTTCGCCGCCGCGGCGATCGCCAAGAGCGACCCCATTCGAACAGGTATCCAGGGCTTCACCTACGACATCCGAACGGCCATTCTGCCCTTCCTGTTCATCTTCAACACCCAGCTGCTGTTGATCGGTATCGGCAACTGGTTCGAACTGCTCCTGGTGATCGTCAGCGCGACCATCGCCATGCTGCTGTTCGCGGCGGCCACCCAGGGTTACTGGCTCACCCGAAGCAGGCTCTGGGAGTCCCTGGCATTGCTGCTGGTGGCCTTCACCCTCTTCCGCCCCGGCTTCTGGTGGGACGAGATCTACGCACCGGTACACACCGTCGATGCCAAGCAGATCACCGAGGTGGCCCAGCAGGTACCGGCCCAGGGTGAACTGCAGATGCTGGTGGCCGGCGAGAACATCGATGGCAAGTTCGTGGAGAAGACCATCCGCCTGCCCATGGGTGATGCAGGCGACGGTCAGCAGCGGCTGGCCAGTGCTGGACTCGAGATCAGGCTCGACGAGGACAAGGTGATTGCCGACAACGTCATGTTCGACAGCGACGCCCAGAAGGCCGGGCTGGATTTCGACTGGCAGATCATCAGCATTCAACAGGAGGCCGACAGGCCGCCCAAGCAGCTGATGTTCATTCCGGCGCTGATCCTGCTCGCCTTCGTGGCACTTGTCCAGCGCCGGAGAAAAGACGAGACCCCTGAACTGCAGACGGCGTAACCAGAGGAGCGCGCAATGTTCACGAAGATACTGATGCCGATCGACCTGCAGGAGACCGACCTGGCCACCCGGGCGGTTCAGACCGCTATCGACGAAGCTAGGAAACACAGTGCCGAGATCTACGTGTTGACCGTGATACCCGATTTCGGCCTGCCCCTGGTAGCCTCGTTCTTCCCGGATGATGCGATCAAGGATGCCATGAAGAGTGTCGCAAGGGAGCTGAAGAAGTACATCAAGGCGAACATCCCCGACGACATCACGGCACACCCCCTGATCGCCGATGGAAGCCCTTCGGAGATCATCCTCAACCAGGCGAAGAAACTGAAGGCCGACCTGATCATCATTCCCTCCCACGCCCAGAGCATTGGACAGGTATTCCTCGGCTCCTGTGCCGCCAAGGTGGTGGAGCGGGCCCACTGCTCGGTAATGGTGATCAAGAACTAGCTTGAAAAACGGTCGGTTGAGCCCAATTTTGTAGACAACCTGTTTACCTGTTGGGCACCCCCATGTCAGATCTGAATCTACCGCTGTTGATCGAACCCGAGGCGCTGCAGCCTCTGCTGGGCAGCGAAAACCTGCTGGTCATCGATCTCTCCCGCGCCTCGACCCATAGCCAGGCCCACATCCCGGGGGCCATCTTTCTCGACTACGGCCGGATCGTCGCCATGAAGAAACCGGTCATGGGGCTCCTGCCATCCGAAGAGGAACTGACCACACTCTTCTCTGCGCTTGGCATCGACAGGGAGACCCACGTGGTGGCCTACGATGACGAAGGGGGCGGCAAGGCAGGGCGCCTGGTCTGGACCCTGGAAGTGATGGGGCATGAACGGGCATCCCTCCTCAACGGCGGCCTGCACGCCTGGGCGAACGAGGGTTTTCCCATCACCCAGGAGCTGACCGAGCCGACACCTGGCAGCTTCGAGCCCAACCCCACTGATCTGCCTGTTGCCGACACGGACTATATCCTGCAGAAGCTGAACGCGCCTGACGTGGCGCTGCTCGATGCACGCTCACCCGAGGAGTACAACGGCACCAAGCGGTTTGCCGAAAAAGGGGGCCATATCCCCGGGGCGGTCAACATGGACTGGATCCGCGCCATGGACCAGGGACGCAACCTGAGAATGAGGCCTGCAGATGAGCTGAAAAAGGAGCTGGAGGAGATGGGCGTCACCCCGGACAAGGAGGTGATCACCTACTGCCAGACCCACCACCGCTCCTCCTACACCTACGTGGTGCTGAAGGCACTGGGTTACACTCGCGTGAGAGGCTACCCCGGCTCCTGGTCGGCCTGGGGTAACCATGAGAGCACACCGGTTGTGTAAGGACCACTGAATGCGACAGAAACCCAAACGCAGCCCCATCTACAAACTGATACTCTTCACCGTTGCCCTGGCTGCACTCTATGGCGGCTACCACTGGGGCAACAAGTACTCCAGCTACTACGTTCAGACCCTCAACCTGCACCTGATGCAGACTCCCCTGGAACTGGAAACATTTCAGCTGACCGATCAGCACAACCAGCCCTTTACCAACGAGCGGTTGGAGGGGCACTGGAGCCTGGTCATCTTCGGCTACAGCAACTCCGAACAGACCGCCCGAGAAATGCTCACCCTAGCCACCCGGGTACACAACCGCCTGGCCGCCACCCCCGACCTGCAGAAGCGGATGCAGACCGTCTTTGTCACCGTTGATCCCAAACGGGACACAGCCGAAGTACTGGCACCCTTCATCGATCACTTCAGCAGCGATTTCATCGCCCTGACGGGGGAAGAGAGCGAGATACGCAACCTGGCAACACAGCTGGGAGTCGTTTACCAGGCCAGGTCATCTGCTGCGGATGCAGTGATCGACCACAGCACCAGCATGGCGCTGATAGATCCGGCCGGGGAGTTGACCGGCCTGTTCAAGGGGCGGGTAAGTGCAACTGAGATGGCCGAAGACATCAAAACGGTTGCAGCCCGTTAGCCTCCGGCAGAAGAGGCGCAGACGATACAGTCCCTGCCCTGCTCCTTGGCTTTGTAAAGCGCCTCGTCTGCCCGCTTCAGCATATTTTCCATGGCCTCGTCCCTGCTCCACTCCACCACGCCAAAACTGGCTGTAACCGGCCGTTCGTCCTGCAAAGGGTTGTTCTCGGACATGGCCTCCCGCAATCGCTGCAGAAGATGACAGGCTTCATCCTGCCGGGTATTCGGCAGCAGGTAGACAAACTCTTCACCACCAAAACGGGCAAAGATCTCATTGGTGCGCATCACCTCCAGGGCCTTGCGCGAGAACCAGACCAGGACCTCATCTCCCACATCATGCCCAAACTGGTCATTGATACGCTTGAAATGATCAAGATCGCATATCACCAGGGTCAATGGCTGACCGCTGCGTTCACACCCGGCAAGCTCCTGCAATCCGCGCTGCATGAAATGCCGCCTGTTGGGCACTCCTGTCAGGTAATCCGTCATTGAAGCCTCGCGCAACTTCTGCTCACTGCGCTTGAGTTCATTGTTGAGCTTTTTCAGCTGGCGTTGCATCTGCGCCATCTCTTCGTTCATATCCAGAACCGAGGCGCTCAGAAACTCATACTCATTGATGTCGTATTCGGCGATCAACAGAAACCGCTCAGCCTTGTTGTAAACCGTGCCATGCAATGAACGGACCGCGATATCGAGGTTGCCGAGATTCAATACCCCCGAGAAGACCTGTCCCACAGCGTCTTCGGTATCAGCATCCACATGGACAGCCGTCAGTTCATCAAAGCCGGGTTGCACGAACAGCTTTCGAATATCCCCGCGTTCATCGAGCTCGGCAAACTTCAGTAGCGCCTTGAAGCCGGTATTGCTGTCGACGAGATGACCATGGCGATCGAACACCGCCACGGCAACCGAGCTGACATGCCGAAGGATGTCCGGGAAACAGATACTCTGATCACAGGAGAGCGTTTGCACTACCCCTTCTCCACCGCTTGCTTGGCATCGGTAAACCACTCATCGGCACCCAATCCCCTGGTCAGCTCACCGAAACTGTTCAACACCTGGCCACCCACGGTGATCACGGGCCTGCTGCCGGAGAACTCTCCCCTGATCCTCTGAACCAGGTCCGATAACTCCATCATCTGCCCAGGCATACTGACCGACAGGCCGATCATATCGGGTTTCGATTCATCCACCAGCTGTATTATCGACTCCGCCGGGGTATCGGCACCGAGAAAATCCACATCCCAACCCGCCACCTCGTATGCATCACTGACCATTCGCAAACCGAGCATATGGTGGTTGCCTGCTACGCAGGCGAACAGGGCCCGCCGATCGTTGGGCTCGGCATACTCTTCGGCCATCAGGCTGCGGGCCAGCAGCGTTTGGGAAATCGCCGTTGCCAGGTGCTCCTGGGCTACCGTTATCTTGCTGGCCTGCCAAAGCCTCCCAACCTCGTACATCGCAGGCTGTATGATCCCGACACCCACATCGACCAGTTTCTGGCCCTCTCCAAGGGCCTGGCTGATGACCTGGCCTGCATGTCGCTGGCTTCCCACCAGCAGCGCATCGGTATAGGGTTTCGCACCGGGCAGCACCAGGGCATTAGCGGGTGTCTCCACCGGCACCAGCATTCCCGGCTTTGTCAGTTGCTCGATGCCACTGCGCATCACCTCTGCAACGGCCTCTGACAGCTCTGGCCGTACCCGCTCACCAATATACCTGCTGATCAGCTCAAAGGACTCCTCCAGGTGAGAGAGCGGCAGATTGTTGCTTTCAAACACCTCTTTCAGCCAGGCGGCATACTGTTCGAAAATATCCCTGGAGTCACACAATATGGCTGCGGAAAGAAACTGGTAGTGATAGCCGACATCCTGGTGGCACTTCTCTCTCATCCTCAGCTGCACGCCGGGACCTAGTTCCGGGTGATGTTTGAAATAGGCATCGGTGACCGCAACCGCCATACGACTGACATCAAGGTCCGCGAAATCTTCCGTTGTGAACTTGTCACCGGCCATGGCTCTCCCCCTACTCTGCATGCAGGTTGAAATAGCGTATCTCGTTGCTCTTCGGTACCAGTCGGAGTCCCTTCGGCATCCAGGTATGAACATGCTTGAACGAGTGACTCCTGTACCACTGTTTCCAACTCGCCTCATCGGTCCAGTAGGTCACCAGCCAGAACTCTTCAGGGTGATCGACGGGCGTCATCACCTCCAGGCGGACAAAGCCCTCTTCCTCATCAACCTTGTGCGGTCTGTTCCTGAACGCCTCCAGCACATCCGACTCCATGCCGTTGGCGACGACGAACTTGCTCAGCGCGACAAACATATGACCATCATTTTCCAGAGGTATTACACTGCTCAACTGTTAGTAACATTAGTCCAGAAAGCATCTCTTCACGGGGAAGTCACCCGATATTTCATATAGCGACCCCGATCACAGACTCTGAAAGAACTTCGATTCCCATTCAGCTATTTACCGACCAGAGGGTAACGGGTACCATCGCCCGAATCCCGTAGCAAAGGCCCATACTCCTCAATGAATTCACAAAATACCGCCAGCGGAAATGAAGAGATCTCCATCCTGGACCGCCTCTTCGCCCTGCTGCTCTACCTGCTGCCCCATCACCTGCTCTCCCAGGCCATGCACTGGCTGACCCGCAACGAGTGGGCACCGCTGAAAGACCGCATGATCAAGGCGGCGATCCGCATCTACGACGTGGATATGCGTATTGCAGAAGAGCCCAACCCGGCAAGGTACGCCTCGTTCAACGCCTTCTTCACCCGCGCCCTGAAGCCGGATGCGCGCCCACTGGACCAGGATGACAAGAGCATACTCTGCCCGGTGGACGGTGCCGTAAGCCAGGCCGGCGAAATCAGGGAGGGGAACATCTTCCAGGCCAAGGGGAAGAGCTACACACTCGAGGAGTTACTGGGCGGCGACAGCGAAGCGACCCGCCGTTTCGCCGATGGCAGCTTTGCCACCATCTACCTCTCCCCCAGGGACTACCACCGCATCCACATGCCCCTGGGTGGCAAACTGACCCGCATGAGCCATGTACCGGGCCGCCTGTTCAGCGTCAGCCCCTCCACCACCCGGACCGTGCCCAGGCTGTTCAGCCGCAACGAGCGGGTAATCAACCTGTTCGAGACCGAGGCAGGCCCCATGGCCGTGATCATGGTCGGCGCAATCTTCGTCGCCAGCATGGATACCGTTTGGGCCGGTACCGTTGCACCCGCCACGCGCAGGGTGAGCCAGTGGGACTACGTTGGTACAACGCCCCAGAGTGTAGAGCTGGATAAAGGTGACGAGATGGGCCGCTTCAACATGGGCTCGACCGTGATCCTGCTGTTCGGCAAAGAGGCTATCGAATGGTCAGAGAAGCTCACCCCCGGCGGCAAGGTACAGATGGGCGAGGCGATTGCTCATCTCCGTGAGGTGGGAATCGAACCGATCGAAGACGCCACCTGAAAACTTTATTCTTTTAAGTATTATTTTCACTGCCACAGAGCCCATGACAAGGTTCTGTGGCAACTGATTTCTCAGTCTGTATTCAATCCGAAAGCCTATCGCTGTAGCTCAAGGGGTAGTCATCGCAATACATATTCGAATCAGACCTCCCTCCTCTTCATTACCTTCCAAAGCATCTTTTCGGTTTTCTAAATACCCTGCCCTGTGAACACAAAACATCCTCATAAAATATGCATATGCTTGGGAATTATATTACTATTCGATATCGATAACAGAACACCTATGCACATGATTTAAATGCGTTTTTACTATTCCCCTAGTGAACGGTGAGCCCTCGATTCGTTAACCGATGACTGCAGACGCGAAACAACAAACAAGGATATGGATATCAAACTCCATCTGAAAAAAATCATTCACTCCCTGCTTGCCCTGACCATGGTGCTTTCACTCGACCTGTCTGCAGAAGAACCCGGGATGACCCTGAATCTGAAAGATGCGGATATCCGTGCACTGATAAACAGCATATCCGGAATTACGGGTAAGAATTTCGTGATCGACCCCAGGGTGAAAGGCAGGGTTACCGTAATTTCGACCACCCCAACCAACCGCGACCACATCTACGACATTTTTCTTTCGGTGCTCAAGGTACATGGCTATGCGGCAATACCCAGCGGAGATGTGATCAAGATCGTACCCGATGCAGCAGCCAAGCAGGAGAGCATTGACACCACAGGCAACAACGACACCCTGGGTGGTGATGCAACCATTACACGCATCATTGAAGTAAAGAATATCAATGCCTCACAGGTTGTTCCTATCCTCAGACCCCTGATGCCGCAACAGGCCTACCTGGGCGCCCATCCCGACAGTAATGTACTGATCATCTCTGACTCCGCTGCCAACGTGAAGCGCATGATCACCATCGTTTCCAGAATCGACCGTGTAAGCGACAGAGGCCTTGAAGTCATAACCATTGAGAACGCCCGTGCGGGCGATCTTGTCAAAGTTCTAACAAGCCTTCAGCGGACAACTGCAAACTCAAAGCCGGGCACACAGGCATCCGTATCGTTGGTAGCTGACGATCGGACCAACAGTATTCTTCTCAGCGGTGATCCACAGACCAGGCTCCAATACCGCGCCCTTATCTCGCACCTGGACACACCAGGCGAACAGCAGGGCAACACCGAAGTAATCTATCTGCGCTATGCCCTGGCAAAAAACCTGGTCGAGGTACTCAAGGGGATTGGAAGTCACCAGGCAAACCAACAGGGTGGCAATACGAATTCAGCCCAAGCAAACAATCTGTTTCATATTGAAGCCGACGAGACAACGAACGCCCTTGTCATTACAGCCCCCCTACCCTGATGACCTCCCTGAAAAGTGTCATTACCCGCCTGGATATCAGAAGAGCACAGGTCATGGTCGAGGGCATCATCGCCGAGGTATCGTACGACCGGGCAAAGGAACTGGGTATCGAATGGCAGACTGATCAGACAACTGAAGGCTATTACGGGCTGACCAACCTGCCTCTCTCCACCGGAACAGGCAGTAACCGCTCAGATTTCCCAGGAAGCACTGGCAGCGGACTGAGTCTTGGGTATTTCAGCAACGGTGGCCTGCGCGCCATTCTCAAAGCGGTAGCAAGCGATGGCAACACCAACATCCTTTCAACACCGACCCTGATGACCCTCGACAACGAAAAGGCGACCATCCACATCGGTGAGAATGTCCCCTTCGTGACAGGGCAATACACCAATACTTCAAGCGGCAGTGAAAACCCCTTCCAGACCATCGAACGGCATGACGTGGGTATCAAGTTGTCGGTCACACCACAAATCAACGAGGGTGACACGGTAAAGCTCATCATCGATCAGGAAGTATCCAATGTGAAAAGCGGAACCTCAGGCACTGGGCTGACAACAAACAAGAGAACAATTTCGACGACAGTACTGGTGGACAACAACCAGACCATCGTACTCGGCGGCCTCATCAAAGACGACCTGCAAGAGAATACAGAGAAGGTGCCACTGTTGGGTGACATTCCGTTATTTGGTCAAATATTCAGAAGTCAACGCGCAAGCCTCGTCAAGACAAACCTAATGGTGTTTCTCCGCCCTGTCATTATCCGTGATGAAAGCACCGGCACACTGCTTACACAGAGAAAGTACAGCAACCTGGAAAGCATGCAGACATTACAGGCACAGCAGGCGAACTCTTTTTTTGTCCCGGACGAAATACCTAAAATGGGGAGCTTAGATGAGAATACGTACTCAGATACTCAGAAAGCAGCACCTGTTAGAGAGATATCTATTGATAGACTGGAGAAAGATGAATCCGAAAACCAAATAACCTTCTTTGATTAATTATTAACTCATGGGAATATAGTGTTCACGAATATACTCCTATTTCAAAAAAGTCTACTCTTGCAATGGGGTCAGACTCGATTGAATTTCCTAGATTCTTGGTAAGCCTTTGACTTCCGATCACCACCCCTCGGCTTCGGAGTCACTTGCCGGTCCAGTTCGCGTTCAATCTTTTGCTTGAAACGATCATTTCCTAACACCCACGCCTTGTTTGTCGCTTCCCTCAGTTCTTCTAGAGTACGCTCTGCAATTCGATTTCTGAATAACGACCTGTAGGCAGACTCTCTCTCCTCTCCTGACGCGCCGAGTTCTCTATAGACAAGGTGATCTGAAACCAGCCCATCCTCATCACCCAGCGCGTTACGGTGATAACTTGACCAGGGATAGTCACGGGGATGCTCTACCATACCGGCGCGAACTGGATTGAGTTCTATATAGCGCATGCAGGTCAAGAGATACGCCTCTGAATCAAGCAGTGTGGCTTTGCAGCGACCTTCCCATAATGTCCCTGTGCGGTCATAGGTGTAATTGAAATACTGAACATAATAGCGGCCAAGCATCTGCATAACCTTGCCGATACCCTCACCGCTATTCGGCGTCATCAAGAGATGAACATGGTTTGTCATCAACACATAGGCATGAACAGCACAATCATGTTGCTTGCAGGCAGCTTCCAGTTTTTCAAGGTAAAACCGGTAATCAGCCTCATCGTAATAAACAGGCTCTCGGTTATTACCCCGTTGGATTACATGCTGAGGTTGACCGGGTATAGAGTATCTGGGTAATCGTGCCATAGATTTAATGCAAGGTAGAAAGCTTGATCAATCGAGTCTGACCCCATTGATTCGCCCCATTGATTCGCCATTGATTCGCATTGATTTGCGTTTATAGCTGTAGTTGAAATAGCGTACATATTGACGCCCTAGAGATTGCATAGTCTTTGGGATGCTTGTTTCCTCTTTTGGCGTTGCCAGAATGTGGACATGGTTTGTCATCAGCACATAAGCATGAATGGAAAGTTTGTACTTCTCTGCGTATTCCATCAACCAGTTAAAATAGTTTGTATAATCCTCATCTGCTGAAAAGCAGACCTGCCGATTTTTCCCTCTCTGAATAATATGCTGTGCTATTCCGGGTGGGTTAATTCGATGTAATCTAGCCATATTACTTAAGAATATAATTCCTTGTTTCGGGCAAATTTTTTTCGCTAACGCGCTATCTCAAAAAGTCTACTCTGACCCCATTTACCCTAAAAAGTCTACTCTGACCCCATTTACCCTGACCCCATTTATCCCCCATTTATCCCTATCCCCATTTATCGCGTTAATATATTACTCCACAATCATAAATGCCAAATTCGTAAAAAAGATAACTAGATATAAACAGCATTAGTAGGATTAAAAAGGCAACCAACAATACGAATCTTACATAATTCCCCAATACAGAAAATGCTTCTCTTTTAAATATAAAAAAAACCACAGGTAACCATGCTTTCTCCTTAAGAAAGTCTTCGTCTACAAGAAGATGTAACATGACAAAAGAAACCACAAGAAGAACTGAAAAGAATAATATTGCCCAAAATGCATATTCCTCAGGAAATCCACACCCTTGAAAATCAGTAGATGAAAACCGCATTACTATGCCATCATTCATTCAACACCATACTCATATTGAATGCCTTTATTGAAGATCTCTTTAGGAACTCCAAACTTGCTGAGAGTGCGTCCGCCAAAGCCAAAACCAACCGACATACCCTTCATATCTCCTGATGAATCGAAAATTGGTCCACCTCCGACATTCCAAAACAAACTTGCGCTATGGCTATCACTATATTCAGAAAAAGTTCCACTAAATGATCTTGCTTCAGCTGTTAGGTTGAGCGCTCCAATGCCAGTACCAATATTTTTCTGAATAACTATATCCCACCTCTTGTCATAGTTCTCAGTGATTCTCACAATCTCTAGTTCTGTGCTAACTGTAATCCACTTCCATTCACCATTATCAAACACTAGAATAGGAACACCACCTGACATTGCAACAGATCCAACGCTATTTCCCACAGACACAGGATCTCCTACCATAAGTGGATCTCTATCTGGATGCATCTCATCATTGAACAATCTCGAAAACGCCCCAGTGACTGCGCCATTTGAAAACTTCCCACCCCCAAGTTCAGAAGCCGTTCCTCCAATAACAGCTGCTGTTATCACACGCGCCGCCTTATCGTTTGGATGCCACTCCGAGATCTTTCCTGCAAATGCTTGTGTAAAACCTGCACTAAGGAAACCATGCTTGAATTTCCCACCGGATACTTCAGCACTTACACCACCGACTACACCATGTGCTATCACCTTCATTGCACCAGACTTCATAACTCCTACTTTAGCAAAAGCCACAGACGTACCGTAAGTGATGGCAGCTGATTTTAGTGCATCTCCCAATGACCCACCATTAAATAGTGTCTGCGATCCTGCCGCTGCAGCAGCACAGGGTGGTCCACAGACAATACCCGCCACAATACTTTGCACCATCTGCACGTACGGATTGCGCATAAATGATTTATACGCATCATATAGCTTACCTACTACTTTACCTATCCCTTTGAATATCTTCTTAATAAAGCTGAACAATCCATACCCACTCGGATCAGTGTATTTCAGCGGATTATTCTGCACATACGCATACCGGTTGTAGCCCTGGGTTCGGTATGGGAACTGCATAGTGGGATCAGCTGAGAGGAACCGCCCAAGCTCCGGATCATAAACCCGCCCATTCATATGGATGAGCTCCAGCTCATCGATATGCTCATGGCCTGTAAAGCCCTGGTTGGTGAACAGCGCCAGATGGAACTGTGTGGCATTGAGCGGATCGTCTTTACGCCAGTCACCGCCCCGGCGTTTACCCCAGGGGTCGTAACTCATGCGCTCGACCACTTTACCTTTGCCATCGGTGATGGTGTCGATGCTGCCCAGGGCGTCGTAGTGAAGGTAGCGGGTCTCGTCCGCCCCACCCTGCTGGTGTTCGATGTGGATGGCCACCAACTGGCCGTCGGCGTAGATGTGGTGTTTATGGTCGATGGCTTGTTGGCTGGTCTCCTTTTCGTAGAGTTTGCCGAAGTAGTCGGTGGTGGTGGTCTCACCGTTGATTCTGGCGATTTTACGGTAGCGGTTGTGTTCAGCGCCGTAGTTGAAGCTGACGGTGTTGTTGCCCTTTTGCAGTCGGGTGGGTTTGTTGTAGCTAGCCCACTGGAACTGTCTGCCACCACCTTGGGTGATGTTGCCGTTTGCGTCGTACTGGTAGCCTATGTGTTGGGTGCCGACGCTGGTGAGATGTTGGCTGCGGTTGGGGTCGTACTGGTAGTCGCCCACGTCGGATTTGTGGGTGATGTTGCCCTCAGCGTCGTAGGTCTGGCTGACGTCGTAGTGGTAGTCGATGGCGCCAATGCGCCCATAGACACTGGAGTGGGTGAGCCGCTCGAGGCGGTCATAGCTGAACCGCTCGTGAAAGCCGGTTCGCTCGTCGGTTCGTTCGAGCAGGTTGTTTGCCTGATCGTACCGGTAGCTGATGTGTCGTACATCACCACTTAGACTGAACCCGGTCATGATACTATGGAGCTGTCCGGTGGCCTGATCGTAGTGATTTCTGGTGCTCAGGCCGTTGCCGTTGATGTGTTGGGTGAGTCTGCCTGCTGCATCCCGGGATACGGCACGCCAGAGGGTTATGTTGTCGCGGTCAGCGAGCATCGCCTGATAGTGGGGACTGAGGCTTTCATCCAAAGCCCGCTCGGCTACTCCTTGCCAGTAGTCGGCTTGCTGTTGTGCATCTTGGGCCTTCTTGAGATTCTGCTCTACTCGTTCACGATAATCGTCACTCTTGCGTTGGTAATAGGCCGATTTCTCCAAACGTTGATCGGCCAGTTCGTTAGCCAAGCGCAGCTGCTCATCTTCGCTTGCCGTACGGTAGAGGTTGGCCTTGGCCGCCTTGTCGGCAGCGAGACGCTGATACATCTCGGCAATGCGCTGAGATACACGGCCCCAAAATTGGCAGGTGACCAGATTACTGCACCAAGCGTATCCGTTGGCTAAGGACTTGGCAGTACCGCCACCGCCTAAGAAGTAGTTATTCCAAGTGCTTTTATCGGCGCTGGTATCGGTATAGCTGCGCGACTGATCGGCTGCCACGTCTAGGCTGGAGAGATGAACAAAACGCCGCATTGCGATCATGTAGGAGTGCGCAAGACGCTCATAGCGCTCAGCCTGGCGCTGAAGTTCATCGGCCACCTTGAGCAATTCTTCCACACTGCCTCTGACCTGTTGTGCAAGCGCCTGGTATTTTGTAGAACTCTTCGCGTAATAATCAGCGATACGCTGATATATTCCCGCCCATTTCGTGTAGTAGTCAGCTTTCTCCTGGTATTCGCCGGCTCTTCTCAGAGCCTCTTCGGCATTCACCAAGCTGTCCTCGAGGAGTTGTTCGAGGTGCGTCCAGTCGTAGTCGTCGATTTGGTTACTGGGAGTTTGTACGGCCTCGAGGTAGCCCTGGGCGTTGTAGTGCTTGGTAAGGATGAAGCCGTTGGGGCGGGTCTCTTTGTTGATGCGGCTGTACTGATCGTATTCCAACTGGTGGGCCAGGGTGGTGCCAGCGGCTTGCTGTTCGGTGCCTTGGGGGCGGCCGAGGCTGTCGTAGCTGTGGGTCTTGGTGTAGCCGTCGGGGCCGGTGACCTTGTGCAGTTTGCCGATGCCGTTGGTGGCGGTGTCGTATTGCCAGGTGGTGGTGCCTTCGGGTTCCGTGCGTTTGATCATACGGCCCAGGGGGTCGTATTGCATGGTGACGGTCTGGCCCTTGGCATCGGTCTGGCTGGTGAGTTCGCCAAAGACGTTGTAGCGGTATTGCCACTGCCCCATGTTGGGGTCGTTCATGGCGCTCTTGCGCCCGCGCAGGTCGTAGCTCAGTTCGGTGATGCTGCCGTTGCTGTCGGTGCGGGTGAGGTTGCCTGTGGGGTCGTAGGTGTAGTTGACCCAGGTGTGCTCTTCCTGTTCGACCCGGGCGATTTTGCCCTGGAGGTTTTTGATGGTGGTCTTCCGGTGGCCGAGGGGGTCGGTGGTGACGGTTGTGCGGCCCCGGTGGCTGATGTGGCTGGTGCGGGTGGCGCCGTTGCTCTGTTGGCTGTCGGTGCGGATGACCCGGCCCAGGAGGTCGTAGGTGTTGGTGGTCCAGTAGGCGGTTTCGCCAGCAAAGTATGGGAGCGAGACGCACTCGACCTGGCCCAGGGCATTGTACTCGGTGTCCTGGTAGACGGGGGTACCGTCGAAGCCGACGCGCTGTTCGCGGATGACCCGGCCGAGTCTGTCGGCGTAGGTGGTGACAGGTGTTGAGCCAGCGCTCTGGGTGGTGGTGACCAGGGCGGCGTTCCAGGGGGCGTCGGCTGGGCAGTCGCCGTGTTGGCAGAAGCCGCGGGTGATGGTGCTCCAGGTGCCGTCGGCACGATCCTCGCGGGTTTTGCGTCCGAAGCGGTCGTATTGCCAGCGGGTGGTGAGACCGTTCGGACCCCTTAGCGAGGTCATCACACCGTGAAGGGGATCGTAGGTGTAGGTCTCGGTGTGGCCCAGGGCGTTGGTGGTGCTTGTGGGGAAGCGCCCGTTGGGGGTGTAGGTGGTTGTGGTGGTGCGCGGTGTGACCCCATTGCCCGAGGTGGTGGTTTTGATTTTGTTGCCGAAGCGGTCGTAAGTGGTGTCGGTAACGAGGCGCAGGGCTTGGCTGTCAGGTTCGACGATCTCCTGGCTGAGCAGGCCGTTGGCGTTGTAAGCGAAGGCGGAGGTCTTGGTGAGGCGGCCTTGGTCGGTGGTGTGGGTGACGCTTGCTCTGGAGAGTCTACCGAGATGCCAGCGGTCGGTGTGGTTGATGTATTGGTTGATACTCTCTTTGACTACCTGTTCGCCACCACCTTCGGTGGTAACAGTGATGCGGGTGGGGTTGCCATAGCCGTCGTATTGACTGTCGGTAGTGGTAGTTGAGATGTGGTGACTGTCGAGTTGGTATTGCGCGTCGACGCTTTGGCTGATGTAGGGGAAGTGGCTCTTGCCACCGTGCAGGGTCTTTTTGGCCCAGGTGGCGGTGGTACGCCCGAGCAGTTTGCCGTTGGCCTGGCGCTGTTCGGTGGCGGCGACTTTGCCGGTGTAGGGGAAGTCCTGGCGGTAGGTGGTTGTGGTGGTGATGCCGCTCTGGGTGTCGGTGGCTTTCATCCACTCAAAGCCCAGGAAGCCGCGACCGTGGATATCCACTTTAGCACCGCCGTAGTTATATCGGGTGGTGATGTCGCCCCCCAGACCGTTGTCGCGCTTGGTTTGCGAGACGACATGCAGTGGACCCTGGATATCGCGCTCTGGATAAGCGGCACCTTTTCCTATGCTGTGAACCGATCCATCGTTCAAAGGCTTGTAGGTAATACGTGTCTGCTCACCGAGACCGGTGGTTATGCTGCTGACCTGTGTGGGCTTTTGGGTTGTACTCTTGGCAGTTACCCTATATTTACCTGTGCCACCCACCAGCCGGACATAATCGGCAGCGCCATCCCCATTGATGTCCGCCCACCAGCGACTGTGATCGTAACCCGGATCGATGACACCGGTGCTTATCTCGGCACCAAAACCGTTACCTGTGGAGGATTTGCAATGCACCCGGTAGTTGCCTGCCCCACCCACCAGGCGGCAGTAGTCACTCAGGCCATCTCCATTGGCATCCGCCCACCAACGATGCCCTTCATAACCGACATCGATCACGCCCGTGCGAATCTCCTGGCCAAATCCTGTGCCGATGGAGACCTTGCAGCTGACTTGGTTGCGACTACCCACCAGACGGCAGAAATCACTCAGGCCATCGCCATTGATGTCTGTCCACCAACGGTTGCTCTCATACCCTACATCGATGACACCGGTGCCAATCTCTCTACCAAAGCTGTTACCCAGTGAGACTTTGCAATCCATTTGATATTTGCCGGGACTTACCCAAACCATCCGACAGAAGTCACTCTTACCATCACCATCAATATCAGCCCACCAGCGATTATTGTCATCCCAACCTGAATTCAGATAACCAGAGCGAATCTCTCTCCCAAACCCCGTGCCTGTAGAGATCTTGCAGCTCATTTGATAAGTAAGGTTGTCAATGCCGTATACGAAGCGGCAGAAATCACTGCGCCCGTCACCATTGAAATCAACCCACCACCAAGGATTCTTATCCTCGCTTGGACCGATCACACCCGTACTGACCTCTGCACCAAAACTGTTGCCAACCGAGGTTTTACAAGTGACGCGATATTTACCAGAACCGCCAACCAATCGGCAGAAGTCCCCTCTTCCATCACCATTGACGTCTGCCCAGCCACGGTTATGTGCGTAGCCTGGATCGATCACACCAGTGCTGACCTCTGCACCAAAACCGCTGCCTGTGGATATTTTGCAACTCACACGGTAGCTGCCATGACTGCCCACCAGCCGGCAGAAGTCGCTTCTCCCGTCACCGGTGACATCCACCCACCAGCGGTTGTTGTCGTATCCTCTGTCGATGACGCCCGATCCAATCTCACCGCCAAAACCCCGGTCATTCTCGTTTTCCCATGCCATTGAAGTAGCCGGAAAACAGGTACCCCCGCTGTCACACTGCTCTATTTCGGTAAGCAGCGCTGTGCGTTTGTCACGCTGTTGGTAGGTCAGCCGGTAATCGCCGATCTTGGTCTCTCGATGCCATGTGCTGATGGAGGTGAGCCGTTTGGTGGCTTTGATCCTGGAGCCGGCGCGGTACCCTGCCACGCTGTGTACTTTGTTGTGATAATGGAAGCGCACCGAAAGACCGCTGTAGTCAATGCGGCTGGGGTAATACTCGGAGTTGGCATTGTCCTCGTGATAGCTGACTGTGAGGCTGTTTCCCACCGCATCGGTGATTCTATTCTGGGCCCAGACGTACACTTCGCTCTTGCCCTGTGCTTCGATGCGGGCATCACCGGTATTGCCGTACTGAATAGTCTGACCCGATTTGGTCTGCACACTGAACCAGGCGGGGCCTTTGCCCTGGCGACCATGGGATACGATGCGTGCAAAGCTGTCGATCTCAGTGCGGTACTCGGTACCGCTGTGGCCATAAGCACCTTTGACGGCGACCAGCCGCTGGCCGTCGAGGCAGTAGCGGTCGTTGTCGGTGAACTCGATACCCCCGCTGGTACCATCTTGTACGATGGTGCGTCCGCAGCGGGTGATGGCCGAGAGTCCGTTGAGGGACCAGCCAACACCGAGCAGCCCGCTACCGCCCTGGCTGTTGTAATCCAGACTGAGACTCGGCTCCATACCTGCAGTGCCCCTCGGAACCGCCAACGGGATAGTGTAGTGGGCCGCACCAGCCTGGGTGACGCTGAACTCACCGGGGAGGATGCCGGCAACTTCGGAAGCCATAAGATCATTGGAAACTATTGTTGCGAGTAGCAAAGCACTCAACAATGACGCAAGGGCGTTACGGATCTTGATCTTACGGTCAGGGCATGGGACCAACATAACTTTAATTCCTATCCTTATGCGGCCGAACTATCCGTTCAGCCTGAAGCTTCGCGGACTTACATCCTTATCTGGTCAGCGGTGTTCCGTTCTGCGGTAACGCGTCGAGGCGCTTCTGCAACTCTGCCTGCCTTTCAAGCAGCAGTTGTCGCCGTTCTTCGGCAAGGCTCTCCGTCAGGCCCACGTCACCGATCAGGCGATTGATCTTTGCGATCAGTGCATCGGCCTGTGCGATCTCATCATCGAGGTTGAGTTCTGATAGCGCTTTGGCTCGCTGATTGAGCTTTTCCAGTTCAGCGACAAGCGATTGCTGGTTAGCGGTGAGTGCAGAGGTGTCAATCTCTTCCGAGTTGGAAAGATCGGACGACCTGGAGGTCGATGCATCACTGAAGAGCGACGCATCGTTGTCGGTTGTGCCGTAAAGTGCGGCCCAGATCACTGCGACGGTTAACAGCACAAACGCCAGGATGACTGGAATTCGTGGATGGTTATCCTTCACGCTCCCTCTCCAAAGTTCAATTCCGGTGTTGCTACTGCGTATGCAGCACCTGCTGGATCACTCCAGAAAATACTCATGCAACAGCGGGGGGGAGCGCTACAGATACAATGTCTAAAAATGTAATAGCGCACCGGTCACCTCAAAGTGCGAGGCGAGCGGGCATGGTGAAGGAAGGTTGGTGAAGTGGCCGGATCAGGCCCTGTTGACTGGAAACGCCAGTACCTGTTCGATATGGCTGGCGCCGGTAAGCCGCATCAGTAACCGGTCGATACCCAGTGCCACGCCGGCGCAGGATGGCAGGCCCTGCTCGAGGGCAGCCAGCAGGTGCTCATCCATCGGTACTGGCGGCTTGCCGTTGTCTGCCCTTTTCTCCAGGTCTTGTTCGAAACGCTTCCGCTGTTCGGTTGCATCCAGCAGTTCATTGAAACCGTTTGCCAGTTCCAGGCCGTCCATGTAGAGCTCGAAGCGCTCTGCCACCGGCGGATCATCGTTTCTTATACGTGACAGCGAGGCCTGGCTGGCCGGGTAGTCGTAGATAAAGCAGAGGCCGCCCTGCCCCAGTTGGGGTTCGATGCAGTGGCTCATCAGCAGGTCGAGCCAGGCATCCCTGTCGTGCAGTACAAGGGAGTCGGCTCCCGGTACCTGATGTTGGAGGGCAGCCTGGCGCAACGTCTCTGCCGTGGCGTGATGCGGTTCGATGGAGAGGTATTTCTGAAACACCTCGCCGTAGCTCATCCGTTCGACACTCAGCGGCTCGTCGAACAGCGAAAGGACCAGGCGCTCCACCTCGTCCATCAGGCGATGGTGGTCGAAACCGGGCCGGTACCATTCGAGGAGGGTGAACTCGGGGTTGTGCAGTCTGCCTGACTCGCCATCGCGGAACACCTTGCAGACCTGGTAGATCGGACCGCTACCGGCGGCCAGCAGCCGCTTCATGGGGAACTCGGGGGAGGTGTGCAGGTAGAGGGTTCTGCCCTGGGGGGCACCCGGCCCGGTGTAGCGACCGGTGATGGAGTCGATGGCGGGATCGGTGGTGCCGTGAACGGAACAGGCCGGTGTCTCGACTTCGAGCACACCGGCCTGCCGGAAAAAGGACCGGACCTGTTCCAGCAGACTGGCCCGGGCCCTGAGCATCTCAAGGGTGGCCGTGGGCTGCCAGTCTCCGGTCGGGGTCACGGCCAGGGGTCAGTCTTCCTTGGCGCGGGAGACGTATTCGCCGGAACGGGTGTCGACCTTGATCACCTCGCCGATCTGGACGAACAGGGGTACGCGAACCACGGCGCCGGTCTCCAGGGTGGCCGGCTTGCCGCCGCCACCGGAAGTGTCGCCCTTGAGGCCGGGGTCGGTTTCGGTGATGGTCAGGATGACGAAGTTGGGCGGCTCGACAATGATGGGGCTGCCGTTCCACAGGGTTACGGTGCAGATGTCCTGCTCTTTCAGCCACTTGGCGGCTTCACCCACGGCCTTTTCGTCGGCGCTCACCTGCTCGAAGGTGTCGTTGTCCATGAAATGCCAGAACTCGCCGTCGTTATAGAGATACTGCATATCCATCTCCATGACATCGGCCGCATCCACGGATTCGCCTGACTTGAAGGTGCGCTCGATGACGCGACCGGTCATCAGGTTGCGGATCTTCACCCGGTTGAAGGCCTGGCCTTTGCCAGGCTTCACAAATTCGTTTTCAATAATGGAGCAGGGGTCACCGTCGATCATGATCTTCAGGCCGCCCTTGAACTCGTTGGTACTGTAACTTGCCATCTCTTCCTCACGAGAAACAACGAACTGGAAACGCGAATGATACATCGAACCGAGCCTGCATGGCAGACTCCTGTTTGGCAGCAGTCCCTGAACAGCGCATTCAACGACGTGGAGGCGCTGTTCGATTACCTGGAACTGGACAAGTCGCTGCTGCCGGCGAGCTTGGCATCGGCCAAGGGGTTTCGTCTCAAGGTGCCCCGGGGGTATGCGGAACTGATCACCAAGGGCGACCCGAACGATCCCCTGCTGTTGCAGGTGCTTCCCCGGGGAGTCGAGCTGGAAGCCGCCCCCGGGTTCACAACGGATCCGCTGGGTGAGCTGAAGAGAAGGGAGGGACCCGGTGTCCTGCAGAAATACCAGGGCCGGGCGCTACTGCTCGCCACCGCTGCCTGCGGTATCAACTGCCGCTACTGTTTCCGCCGCCACTACCCCTACGGCGACGACCCTGCACACCGGGAACAGTGGCAGCCCGCGCTGGATTATTTCCGTGAGAACAATGACATAAGCGAGGTCATCCTGAGCGGTGGAGACCCCCTGTCCCTGAGCGACGACACCCTGCGCGACCTGGTGGATGCCCTGGCTGAGATCCCCCATATCCGTCGCCTGCGGATACACAGCCGCCTGCCCGTGGTGCTGCCCGAGCGGATCACCGGGGAACTGCTCGATCTACTGGGCGACAGCTGGTTGCAGCCGGTGATGGTGCTGCATGTCAATCACCCGCGAGAGCTGTCGGATGCGGCCCTGGAGGCGCTCTCCGCACTGAACGCCAGCGGCGTTACGCTGTTCAACCAGTCAGTGCTGCTGAAAGGCGTCAATGACGACCCAGAAATCCTCGCCCGGCTGAGCGAATCGCTGTTCGCCGCCCGGGTGATCCCCTACTACCTCCACCTGCTGGACCGGGTCCAGGGGGCGGCCCATTTCGAGGTCAGCCAGGAGCAGGCCAGAAAAACCTACCACAGCCTAAGGAAAATGGTGCCTGGATACCTGCTGCCGCGCCTGGTCCGCGACGATGGTGAACTGCCCTACAAGTTGCCGATCCTATAGGGGATTTCCTCCTCATCTGGTATACAATTACCCACCTAGTAGATATAGTTGTGGGTGTGCGGCATCAGGGGCCAGGAGGCCTCCGCCTCTGTAGTTTTCAACACGCCATCAGGTTGCTCTCCTGGTGGCACAAGGAGCAAGAAACGGCACTTTATGGACACGCGGGAACACATCGGCTTCAGTACACCTGAGAGAAGCACCCCCAGGGGCGATTCGTTTCTCCTGAAACCAGCAGCGGTTGAATCCTGGATATCGAATCTGCCTATCGCAAATATCGGCGAGACCTCGCGCCAGGTATTCACCACCATCGTGAAATTCAACCGCACCGAGATGCCCGCAGCCTCGCGCATCAAGTCGGCTGAAATGTTCCGCAAGCCGGTCGACTACCTGACCAGCAATCTGCGCAAATACTATTTCGACGCCTCCTTCCCGCTGACGGCCAAGAACAGAAAGATCGCGGTCCTCAACCGGGAGCTCTACGCTGAACTTGCTATCGCCTACAAGATCTACCTGGAGAGCGCCACCGCCGACAGCCGTGACCAGAAAATGACGGTCATCGCACTGCACCGGGCAATGCGCAACCTCTGCCAGGTGGTTTACCAGTCGACGCTCATCTACGACCCCTACCCCGAGGGGACCTGGCATGAGATCCACCGCCTCTACGCCATAGCCGAACAGCACAATTACCAGGACCTGACCGTCAGGGACAACGACGAGGCTGGCACCTCCAGCACCATCAGCCTGCTCTACAGGCAGGCCCTGCTGTTCGCCATCAGTTCGCCCTACCGGGTGCGCCAGAGGGAGATCGAGCAGGTCTACAAGAACCTGCCGGAGTGGAGCGAGCAAATCTCGGTGGATAAGGCCGAGGGGCTGACCGGGAACAAGAACCTGTTCATCGCCGACCTGGGATCCGATCACCCCCCCTCACATATCGCCCTGCTGGAGACCGAGCCCAGCACGCGCTGCAGACAGTTCGACACAACCGACCTGATCAAGCTGCTGAACGAGCGCTTTGCCGATCAGGCCGCCGATAACGGCTTCAGCACCGAGATCTCACAGGGCCTCGCCCGCCATCTGCTGCAGTCCTTCACCGAGGCGCCCCAGCGGGAATTCGTGCGCACCCGGCTCAACTTCGAGCTCAAGGTCGCCGTTGGCATCAACGCGATCCACGCACTCACCTCGGCCCCGATCGAGGAGGAGCCCGAACCCGAAACGCCGGAAGAGGAGGAGATCCCTTCCACCGATTGGCTGGAACAGGCCCAGCACATTGGCAACCCGGGTTTCAGAGATGCCATGTTCACCCTGGGCGAGGAGACTTACTCGCTCAGCACCGAGCAGGCCCCGCTGCTTTCGGAGCCGGAACCGCCACCTGAGCCCGAGCCTGTCTCGGAGTCCCATCACCTCAACGACACCCCCTCGTGGGCACATGGCGCGAGCGAGCTGCAGAACACCTTCAGCTGTACCACCATCAATGAGAGCGCCGGCGGTTACTGCATCAACTGGAACGGCAGCAACGCGCCCAATATCAAGATCGGTGAAGTGATCGGCATCCAGTCGGCCAGTAATCTGAGACAGTTCTCCATCGGCATCAGCCGCTGGATGAGGAACGCGCCCAACGACGGCATGCAGCTCGGCGTAGCCATCATGGCTCCAAGCTGCGCACCGATCTACGCCCGCATCAAGGATGCGGAACACGGCAGGCAATGCGGCCTGCTTCTGCCGGAACTGAAAGACTCCGAGCTACCAGAGAGCCTCATTCTGCCCACCCTGCCGTTCAAGGTGGGACAAACCCTGCACCTCGATGAAGGGAGAGGCGAAAACGAGGTTCGCCTTACCAGGCTGCTGGAATCTACCGGCGCCTTCGCTCGCTTCCAGTTCACCTACCTCGAGGGACAGGGCAGGAGCATGAGAGAGGAAGAAAAGGGCGGCGAGGACGATTTCGACAACATCTGGTCGATGCTCTAGCTGACAGACAAAAAACCAAGAGAATGATACGACCGGGCATCACAAGGCCTGCCTTAATGTTGACGACGCTTCAACCATGAACTCTACGCCAAACGCAGATAACGCAATCGAACTGCTCATCATCGAGCAGTCGCTAAACTTTGCCGAGGCCGAAGTCAGCACCCTCAGAAATGCCAGCCTGGTGGTTCATCCCACGAGCGTGACGGATGAACAGGGGCTTCTCGATGCGCTGGAAAATCATTATCACGATATCGTGCTCTGCTCAGCGGATCACCCCGGCATATCCCTGGAATCTGCAATGAACACCTGCAGCAAAGCCCTGCCGGATGCCCCGTTCATTGTCATCTATAAAGAGCAGGCGCCCGACAGACTGCTGCAAGCGATGCGAGACGGCGCCCGGGATGTGGTATCCGCCGATGATCCCGATCATCTTCAGATCGTCATCAAGCGGGAGTTCGGCGATCTCCTGGTACGCAGAGAACTCGATACCGTTCGCAAACAGTTGCGCGAGACCGAGCAGCGTTGCACCACCCTGATCGACCACTCCCGTGATGCCATCGCCTACGTGCACGACGGTATGCACGTGCATGCGAACCCCATCTACCTGGAGCTGTTCGGCTACGTGGACCTGGGTGAAATCGAAGGCCTGCCCATTCTCGACATGGTCTCGAAAGAGGACCATAAGCGATTCAAGAAATTCCTCCGTTCACTGGACAGCGACAACAGCTCTGCGGATATCGAGGTCAAGTGTCGCAACAGCGACGACTCCACCTTCGATGCAACGCTGGAGTTCTCTCCTGCCGCGGTGGACGGTGAGCCCTGCACCCAGATCATCATCAGGGACCAGTCCCAAAGCAAGGAGCTTCAAAAGAAGCTCGACCTGCTCAGCAGCCAGGATGTCCAGACCGGCCTGGCCAACAGGCCCTATTTCATGCAGAGCCTGGAGCAGCATGTAGAAGAGCACCAGAATGAAGCCAAACCCTGCTCGCTTTTCTATGTCGTGATCGACAATTTCCAGCAGGTGCGCAGCCGGATCGGCGTAGTGGCCAGTGACAGCCTGCTGATGAAAATAGCCGAGGCCCTGGCCAGTTCTGTCGAGGAACGGGAACTGATCGCCCGCTTCGGCGATCACACCTTCACCATACTGAGCGACAAGGGTGACTCTTCAGACGCCAAGCCACTTGCCGAACAGCTACGCAGCACGGTCGAAAAGATCCGCTTCGAACACCAGGACGAGGAGATCAACGTCTCGGCCAGCATAGGCCTTGCCCATCTTGCCGAGGGCATGGATAACAGCCAGGAGTTCCTGAATCACGCCTACCAGGCATGCGAGGCAGCGCGTAACGATGGTGGCAACCGCCTCTCCATCTACGACGCACAGGAGATGACACCGAGCTACGGCGAGCAAGCCGACAGCAACGAAGCCAACGTGATCGAGCTCATACGTCACGCCCTGGAGAAAGACAAGTTCCGCCTGGTCTTCCAGCCGATAGTCAGCCTGCAGGGAGACACACGCGAGAATTACGCGGTTCTGGTGCGCATGCTCGACAACAACAACGAAGAGATTCTCCCCAACTACTTCCTGAAATACGCCGAAGAGAGCAACCAGATGGCGGAGATCGACCGCTGGGTCATCAAGAACGCCATCGAGAAACTGGCTTACGAGCGGTCCCGGGGGAGAAAGGTCAATTTCTTCGTCAGCCTCTCCACCTCGGCACTCGAGGATGACGGACTGCTGCTATGGGTATGCGACTGCCTGCGCGAGCAAAAAGCCAAGGGGGCCTGGCTCACCTTCCAGATCAAGGACAATGACCTGCGCTCCCACACCCAGTCGGCGAAAAAACTGATCGATGGGCTGAAAAAGATCAAGTGCAACCTTGCCGTTGACCAGTTCGGCTCAAATCCCAAGGGTGAGACACTGCTGAAACACCTGCCGGTGGATTTTGTAAAGCTGGACCCTTCGCTGATGAAAGAACTCTCCACCCAGCAGGATCGACAGGACAACCTCAACCAGCTCAACTCTGTGGCCCAGTCGTTTGATGCCAAGACAATTGCCACGGGTGTCGAGGATGCCAACAGCCTTGCCATCCTCTGGACAGTCGGGGTCAATTACACCCAGGGTTACTTCCTGCAGGAACCGTCGGCAACCATAGCCTACGACTTCTCCGCTCCCTGACAGGCAGCGAAGAGCACTTCATTCTCTTTTCCGACGATGGAACCGGTGGCCGGTATCAGCTACCAGGGCAGGAAGGTATTCATGAAGGACATGGGCCGTGAGATATTGCGGTTCATGTGCGCCATGTCATTACGCATGTAGTGCGTGGAGTAGGTCAGCGACCTCATCGACTCGTCCATCGAATCCATGTTGGTCAACATCGGCTCCAGGGTCGCCACCTTGTTGTCGATGCTCTCGATGTGGGTGGTCATGGTGCGGACGTTGGTGGTCAACTTGGACATATTGTCCGAAACCGACTGCATATTGCTGGACAGCACGGTCATGTTGGAATCGACACTCAGGGCCAGGTAGTGAACATCCTTGGCCAGGCTGTAGACCAGGTAGAAACCGTAAGCGGCCAGAATAATGAAAGCAAACAGCGATGGGTAGACAATCAGTTCCCAGCGGCGGGCACTGGTCTCGAACGCCAGGGAGAGGCGATCCATGGAGTAACCCATTTCAGATTGCCCGACACTGTTCTCCATCACCTTTGTTTCGTTATCTACGGCCATGCAGTTCCTCCACCCGATTTACAGGAAACCCGACTTCAACTAAACAGCCTACCACAATCGGTGCCAAGCCAGCATCCACAAGGAAAGTAGGGTAATTGAGGTCGAGTATCTGTGGGAGGCCTGGCAGCCCACCGGATCTCAATGGAAGACCGGCAGGCTGCCTGGAAAAAGGCGGGGCAACCCCCGGGGGAAAGGGCTTAGAAGTCCCCTTCGGCACCACGCTTCATGATGTCGAGAATCATCTCCTTGACCTGCAGTGCCTCCTCCTTGAGCTCAGGAGGCAGCGGCTCGCCACCATGAATCATCAGGTCCATGTTAAGGGCGATCAGCCAGAGCTTACCCTGTTTGTCCTCGATCAACGTGATACGGCAGGGCAGATAGGCTGAAAAGGAATCATGGTAGTCCAGCATTCTCGCCGCAGTGAGCGAGTTACAGAACATGTAGATCTTTACGAATCGGTAGGGCTTGCCGGATTTCGCCTCAACATCCTTGTACAACGGCAGCTCACCGACATTGGACATGTTGTGTTCATTGGCGACGAACTTCATGGTCTCTTCTACCTCTTCGGCCGAAAGACCCTCTGCCACTTCAAACTTCCAGACGGTAGCTTCAGCGGCATTTTTACTGGCCAGCAAGTTCTCGACAAGCTCCTGGTAAACCCTCGGAGCATCAGGATCGAATCCTGATAGCATGTCCTTGGACTTCATCATGACTACACCTGCCGCAATCACGGCCAACAGGCCAATCAACGCAAAAATATTTCTGATAGCACCCATCACTATCCCTCCTGTGAATAACTCAGTTTATTTTTTCTTGCTGTGGCGCAACCTGTTCATCCTGCGGGTTGCCACTCTCCTGAACCAGGGTTCTTATTTTTTCGCTTCGTTCCTGGTCCACCTGTTCCAGGGCACCGAGCAGTTCCATTGCAGTCTGCAGACTGCCGGCGCGTTTGTGCAGCATTACCGCCTGCCCGAATGCCCAGAATGCCTCATCCTTCATCCCCTGCTTGAGCAGGATATTGCCCAGCTCTCCGTAGGGATCAGGGTTCTCCGAATCTGACTTGATCAGATCCCGGTAGAGATCGATGGCCGCGTCTTCGTTCCCTGTCCAGTAAGCCTGTCGCGCCTGCTCTATGGTCGCCGTTGTCGGATCGTCCTCCTCCGGTTGCTGCCCACGGGGTTCCTGTGGAGGACGGAAGTTGAAGGCAAGCGCATCCTGCTCAATGGCCGATGGCAGGGTACCGATAACAGGCTTATCGTCCCCGCCGGCATCCGCTTGCCCGGACGGCCCGACCGGGGATGACGCAACCGGCTCGCCAGCCGTATCCGGCGTTTTCGTTTCCTGTATTACCCCTGCAGGCGTCGCCTGTTCCACCAGCGCCACCGTGCTCTCCGTGTCATCACCGGCCACAGTCTTCTCAACCTGGTCCGTCACGGGTGCGCCAACTGCAGGGTCATCCTGCTCCAGCGTTCCGGCAGCGACCTCGGCAGGATCCACCTGCTCCTTCAGAACCGCTTCACTTTCCGGGCCACCAATCTCCCCGACCGGTTCTGCAATCTGCACCGGTTGATCTGCGATCTGCGGGGATTCAGGCTGCTGGACAACCGAATCCTCGGTACCAATGCCGAAAATGGCCTGGCGATAGACAATACCCACAATAATGAACACAGCGGCAACCAGGATCACCGTGTGCTGCAGGCACCATCTCAACGCTTCTTTCACGCCCTATCTCCGCTCGATCACCGGATCAGCGCAGAACGTTGGGATAGAGTTTCGCGCACAGGTCGTTGAACTCCTTGGATCCCTTGCCCTTGGCACTGAGCTCGAATACAGCCATTCCCTCGCTGAAGGAGCGACGAAAGATCGTACGCTGGGAGAGCCTTGGCTTGATGAACTTGATCCCTGGCAGTGACACGAGGGCAGCCGCTGCCTCATCGGTCTCTCTCACTGCATGATGGGTATCGCCCCGGTTGATGAAACCGATGATCTCCGGGCTGTTGCCCTCAGTTACCGAGTGGACAAACTGTATGAAGCGTTGCGTGGACCAGATGTCCGCCTGTGAAGGCGGCACGGGAACAAGCACCCGCTCGGCCATGGAGATGGCTTTTTTCATCATCGAGAGATCGGCGGTGCCGATGTCGATCAGCACCTCATCCGCATCCTTCATTTTGTCTGCATCGAGTCCCTTCTTGCCATCGACACTGATCAGCGGCGTGTAGCCCTCCTCTTCACGAACTTCAGCCACATCCCTGAGGGTCGCCTGGGGATCGAGGTCGATCACCTTCACATTGGCTTCTGCCATGGAGAGCCATACGGCCAGGTTGAAGGTCACCGTACTTTTACCTGACCCTCCTTTAAGACTGCCGACAACGGTTATCATAACGCTTCCGCCTATCTCTACTTTTGATCTGTCCTACCTCTGAACTGGCTGCCTCGCATATTCAGAAGTTGTTACCACCCTCGACCTGGGCAAGGCCGTTTTCCGCCACGTTGCCCAGCGGGCGCCATTTATACGCCTTGTGCTGCCTCTGCTGCCAGTAAGCCGGGGCTTGTGGCGCGGAGAACGCCTGCGCAGCGGGCCATCCCCTGGTCTGAACAGGGTTCACGAATCTCGCATCGGGACGGAACCGGTAGACGCCAGGATGTCCGTAAGCGAACCTTGGCTGCATCCGGTACTGGCTGTTGTTCCGGGGATAGTTCGCAGCGGCCACGGGGAATCCCGGGCGATACTGGGTGCGGCCCATATTGAATGCCGGCTGCCGTGCATTCCAGCTGTGCAGCCGAGGCCCCGGAGCGTAGGCGGGCTTGGCCAGTACCATCTGCCGGCCCAGGGGACGGAAGCGGTATCCGGGATTGGCCCAGGCGGCAGGCAGACGCTGCACACCCTGGTGCTTCATTGCGGTCCGCGCGGGGTGCCAGGGCCTGAAACGGTAAGCGTTCATTGCGTTGCCAGGCAGAGGGCGGTGAGCCATCTGTGCAACAGGGAAGCCAGGACGCTGCCAGCCCATCACCGGAGCCTGTCGATAGGCCGGGGCGGTATAACGGCTCACAGGTGCCGCCGCGAACTGCGCTGGATTGACTCGGCTCGGTCCACCCCATGCGTAATAGTTCCGGCTTGCCGGGTGTACCGCCCGGTAGCCTGGGTGGAACTGTCCCCTGCCCTGGTATCCGGGCATGGCAACCTGCTGTCCACGAAAACGGTTGAAAGAATTCAACGCTGCAGGCTGAGGGAAATAGTAGTATGGCCTGGCCTGGTGAGCCGGCATGTACGAGCGCTGGGTATAACGGGGCCTGAAGGTGGCATAACCGCGCGACATTGAAGCCGGGGTATAGCCCGGCATGTTTCCGTAGGCCAAAGAAGCAGGTGCCGCCAGTGTCTGTCCTGAAACGAGTAGTGAGGCTCCGATACCGGCGAACAACGCAACTGCTTTATGGATTTGTTTTCTCATAGACTTCTATTCCGATTGTTGAGACTCAATCATCTGCGATCCCGCCTTCCTCATCAGCGTCGGGCGGGTCTTCCTTGCTGTGGTGTAATCTTCTTATAACCTGCGGGCAGGGTAAATAGGCTTGGATCCTGGGGCGCCACGCGGATGTTCTTCATCTCGCGAACGAAGCCGCCGGGGAACTCTTCACGTACCGCCAGGTTCAACTCGGGATCGAACCAGCGATAGGAGCGCTGAGCAGGCTGTTTGCCCTGGCTGAAGTTCATCTCCCACTTCTCGACGGTTCTTCCCTCCAGCTTCTCCATGCCCAGAAGCTTCAATTCACTGCGACCACCGGAAGACTCCTGGCGCAGGACCAGGCCACGCTCATTATCGAGCCACTGGTAGCTCTGGTAACTTTTGCCCTGCTGGGTGAGATTCACTTCCCACTTGGTGGCGGCGCGACCGGAGACACTCTCCTGGCCAAGTTTTCTGCACTGCGCGCCTGCCAGCCCCTGGCAGGGATTGGCAGCTGCGCCGCTTGACTGGTTTGCCGGCATGCTACCGCCTGACATCTCCATGTAACTGCGGTGCGCAGGATAAAGCACCCACGCGGCCTGGCGCTTGGTATCCATGATCTGGATGACCTGCTGCCCGCTCTGTTGCATCTCGGTTCGCATCATGCCATCACCGACGTAGATCTTCCCCCTGCTCTCCTGCCCGTTCTGTCCCTTCTGATAGGTATCCGCTGAAAACTGTACCGTTGACGGCGCGGCTACTGACACCTGGCCGGCATGTACACCGATCAGCAACAGGGGTAGAACAAACAGTTTCATCATCTTTTTCACGGTAACCACCTCCATCCAACTGACAGCCCCGATCTGCTTGCCAGGGCTTTTCCTCTCTCTTTGGTTTTATCTTCCGCTTCCCTGCTCTTTATTATCTGGGATCACCGGTAATCATGGGGCCGGAATCCCGGTTGAGCCTGCGGCACCCCGAAGGGGCTCTGCTCCTGAATCGTGTTACTGAAAATCCTGGGCCGTTGTGTCAGGGGGCGCTGTTCACTTCCACGCCTGCTGTCCGCGTCCAGTGGCCTGAAAACCGGTGCCGGTGGCATCGGCTGATAAGCGCCAGGCTGCCAGGTTCCAGGTGAGCGCCCCTGCGAAGCCGGTGGCATCGCCTGGTAGGCACCCGGCTGCCAACTTCCGGATGGACTGCCCTGCGAATCCCCTGGAGGCATCGCCTGGTATGCGCCCGGCTGCCAGTTTCCAGATGAGCGCCCCTGCGAAGCCGGTGGCATCGCCTGGTAGGCACCTGGCTGCCAACTTCCGGATGTGCGGCCCTGCGAATCCCCTGGAGGCATCCCCTGGTATGCGCCTGGCTGCCAGCCTCCAGGCAAATGACCCTGCGGCTGCTGGCTTCCGGGTAAAGGCTCAGGTTGCTGCCAGCTCCCTTGCCTGTGTGCTAGCGGCTGGTAAACGGGGGGCTGCGCATCCCTCATCACGGGGTTATCAGGCAGTTTCCTGAACTTGTATCCCTGTTGAATAACGCCTGGCGGTGTCACCTGGTGCAACGGGCCGTTACCAGGAAATTGCCGGGCATCCTGGCTACCTGTACCGATCACAGGCTGCGTGGAGACGAATGCCGGCCGTTGCGGCTGCTGATACGAGGGCATCGGCTGGGTTGCCTGGGCAGGCTGCCTCATCTCATCGGGAGCCAGTGGCCTGAAACTGCCGTAGCCCCGGTACTGATCTGTTGCGGAAAGCGGCATAGCGAAGACGCCCATGAAGAGAGACGCAGTGATCGCCAGTACAGTGAGCCGCTCAGGTTTCATACCACTCCAGATTCGTGCCGGACTTATGCAAGACCATCACCGCTGTTGACTTTCAGACGTATACCGCGACGTCCGCCCTTCTTGGCAGCTGCCGGCTTTTCAGCGGGCTTGGGCTGTTCAGCAGGCTTTGCCGGCGCTTTCTTGGCCACCTGTTTCTTCACCACCTTTTTCTTGGGGGCTGCCTTCTTGGGGGCTGCCTTCTTGGCGGCGGCCTTCTTGATCACAGGCTTCTTGGCAACAGGTGGCTTTTTGGCAGCTTCCTTCTTGGTAGCCTCTTTTTTCGCCGCAGCCTTCTTGGCAGCAGTCTTTTTGGCAACGCTCTTCTTTACGACCTTTTTAGCGGCAGCCTTCTTTGCAGGCTGCGCTTTAGGTTCGGCTTTCACGACCTCAGCGGCTTTAGGAGCGGCTTCGGTCGCCACCTTTTCAGGTTTGGCAGCAGGTGCTTCGGCAGCCGTTTTCTCTTCAACAACAGCTTCAGCCTTCGCCGCGGCAGGAGCAGCAGGTGCCTTATCCTCGGGTTCGCTCTTTGCTTCACTCACGGGCGCTGCAACGGGAGGCGTGGCAGAGGCCGGTGGTGGTGGAGGCGGTGGTGGCGGCGGTGCAGCCTTCTTCCTGGCAAACATCTGTCCCAGCAGCAGAAAGATACCGCGCACTGCGTAGAACAGCATCATCAGGCCACCGGCCACCTTTGCCCAGATGGTGAGCAGCAGTGGGGGTTTCGGGACTGCGGGCTGTTCCTCTACTTTCTCCTGCGCCTCAGGGAACTGGATCAATGAAGGATCAGCGGCACCTGCAGCGGCCACTTCACACAGGGATTTGCTGGCCTTGATACAGCCGAGGGGGATCACGATCAGGGTCAGAATGGTGGATACCATGACACCTGAAGCAAGCGAGATCGCCATACCCTGGAAGATCGGGTCGGTGAAGATCACGCTGGAACCGCACACCAGCGCCAGGGCGGTAATCATGATGGGGCGTGTACGCGTTTTACAGGAGCGTATCACTGCCTCGGCAACCGGCGTACCACGCTGGATCTCATGGATCGAAAAATCCACCAACAGAATGGAGTTACGCACGATGATGCCCGCCAAGGCGATCCACCCGATCATGGAGGTGGCGGTGAACTCGGCACCCATGATGGCGTGCATCGGGATGATACCCAGCAGGGTGAGCGGAATCGGCGCCATGATCAGTGCCGGGATACGGAAGTTACCGAACTCCCAGACCACCAGGATATAGATCAGCACCAGCGCCACCATGAAGGCGGCACCCATGTCGCGGAAGGTCTCGAAGGTTACGGTCCACTCACCGGTCCACTCGAAAGAGGTCTTGGTGTCGTCAGCCGGAGGACTGAACCAGTGGTACCCGTCTTCGACCATGCCACCTTCGTGCAGCTTCACCCCATCGGGTGCGACATAGTCCTTCTCTGCCAGCAGGTCCTGTACCTGGAACATGCCGTAGACCGGTGCGGCAAGCTCTCCGCCCACATCGGCAACAACGTATTCGACGGGCCTCAGGTCCTTGTGGAAGATGATCTCCTCTTCCTGGATGCGCTCAAAACGTCCAAGTTCCCGCAGGGGCAGTGTGACGCCCGCCTGGGACTGGATCGGCAGATCACCTAGCCTGGCGACCTGGGAACGCTCCGCCAGCGGAACCTGGATGACGATATTGACCGGCTCGTGTCCGGCACGCTGTTTTACATCGCCCAGCACCATGCCACCCAGTGCCATGGAGAGGTTTCTGTTGATCGCATCGACCGAAATACCACGACGTACGGCTTTCTCGGTATCCACCTCGAAGCGCCAGTACTCCGAGGGCTCGCGCATGTAGTTGTCCACGTCGCGCAGACTCTCGGCCTGGGAGAATATGGCGGTCAGATCGCGTGCGAACTGGCGGCGTACTTCGGGAGAGGGGCCATGCACCTCGGCAACCACCGACTGGAGAACGGGCGGTCCCGGTGGCATCTCGACCACCGCCACCTTGGCACCGGTACCCTTGATGTACTGCTGTAGATCGGCCCTCGCCTGCACGGCGATCTCGTGACTGGTGCGGTCACGCTCGGTCTTGTCCAGCAGCTGAACCTGAACTTCAGCCTGCCAGGGATCCTGGCGCATGTAGTAGTGGCGGACCATACCGTTGAAGTCGAAAGGCCGTGCCGTGCCGGCATAGACCTGAACCGCGGTCACCTCCGGCATCTCGCGCACTTGCTCAGCCATGCGGTGTGCCATGTTGGCGGTCACCGGCAGGGCCGTGCCCTCGGGCATGTCCAGCACCACTGCGAATTCGGGCTTGTTGTCCAGGGGCAGCATCTTCACTGCTACCCACTTGGTGTAGAACATGGAACAGGCGAAGAAGAAACTGCCCCAGAGCACCACGCGGAAGATCATCCGCTTCCTGGGATACTCGATCATCGGGGTGAGGATGCGACGATAGAATCCTTCCAGCCACTCGGCCTCTTTGTGCTCGCGCTGTTCAGCCGCATGCAGGTAATTCAGCGTGGGCCGGAGCCAGCGGGAGATCGCCAGCCAGGGGGTGAAGACGAAAGCCGCGAAGAGGGAGATCAGCATCGCCGCGGAACCAAGGGCCGGGATCGGCTCCATGTAGGGCCCCATCATGCCACTGACAAAACCCATGGGCAGCAGCGCGCCGATAACCGTGAAGGTCGCCAGGATGGTGGGGTTACCCACCTCGCGTACCGCGTCCACCGCTGTCTCGGCGTCGGTCTTACCCTCTTCCAGCCAGCGCCGATATATGTTTTCCACCACCACGATGGCATCGTCAACAAGGATACCGATGGAGAAGATCAGCGCGAAGAGACTGACGCGGTCGATGGTGTAACCGGTGACCCATGCATAGAAGATGGTCATCAGCAGCACGACCGGGATGACCAGCACCACGACGATCGCCGGCCGCAGCGCCCTGAAGGCCACCAGTACGAGGATGAATACGAATCCGGTTGCCATGAACAGCTTGAAGATCAGCTCGTTGACCTTGTCCTTGGCTGTCTTACCGTAGTCACGGGTGGTGCTCACCTCCACGTTGCTGGGGATGCGTGTCCCCTTGAGGTCGTTGACCCGCTTGATGATCGCATTGGCGACATCGACGCCATTGGCACCCGGTTTCTTGGCCACGGCGATGGTCACCGCGGGCACACCATCGGCCTTCAGATCTTCCGGCCCGGCAGGACCGGTATAGTAGGCGACCAGCTGGGTGGCATCCTCGGGTCCCTGCCTGACAGTGGCCACGTCATGTACGTAGACCGGCACATTGTTGTGGGTACCGACCACCAGCCTGGCGATGTCGTCACTTGTCTTGAGGAACGAACCGGTCATCACAGTGAAGTGGGTATTGCCCGATTCGACACCGCCCGCCTGCTGCTCGCTGTTGGCGGTTCTGATCGTGTTGGCCACCTGGTCAAGGCTGATTCCGTAACCCGACAGGCGTTCCGGGAACACCTCGATGGTGACCTGCTCGGCGCGACCACCGACCACGAAACCGTTACCGGTGTCGGGCAGTTCCTTGACGCTCTGGAGCACATCGTGGGCCAGCATTCTCAACTGACCGTCATCGACGTCGGGGGCACCGTTGCCATCCAGGTCCTTGGACCAGAGGGTGACATTCACCACCGGAACGTCATCGATACCCTTGGCCTTCACCAGGGGCGGCGAGACACCCGGGGGTATCTTGTCCATGTTGGAGTCGATCTTGTCGTTGACCTTCACCAGGGATGGGCCCATCTCCTCGCCCACCTCGAACTGGATGGTCACGACACCCATGCCGCGCTGGGAGGCAGAGTAGACGTGCTTCACCCCGGGGATCTCACTCATGATCCGTTCCAGGGGCTCGATGGCGAGATTCGCCACCTGGTCTGCCGAGGCACCGGAGTACTGGACAAAGATGTCCACCATCGGCACCGAAATCTGGGGATCCTCCTGCCTGGGCGTCTCGACGAGACCCAGCAGCCCCATCAGCATCATCGAGATGAAGAACAGGGGGGATAGCGGTGAGTTAATGAAGAATCGCGCGGTACGACCGGCGAGACCCAGGTGCTCGTCTGACAGCGGCTCTGTTTCTGGCAGATCGCTGTTTTTAGGATCTTCCTGACTCATATTTTATTATTTACGCTTCAGTCATTGCGAAAGAACCAAGATTTCACAGGCGGCACCTGCAGGGTGGCCGCCAGGAGAAATCAGCGGTTCGCGCCAGTACTCGGGGAGGCCCAGCCGGATGATACGCCGGCACCGGGGTTACGAAGGATTCTCTCACCCTCGCTGAGACCTGACAGTACACTGGTGTAGCCACCGTCCAGGTTCTCGCCCACGCGGATCAGGCGCAGCTCCTCTTTCCCATCGGCCCCGGCCACGTAGACACCAGGCAGGCTGCCGTTGTAGCGAATCGAACTGGTGGGAATAACCGGGTAGTTTCTCGCCGGCGCGGTGAAATCCGGCACCTGGACCTTGGAATACATACCGGGCGCCGAGACACCCTGTGGCAGATCGAATTTCACCTTCACCGTGTGGCGCTGGGCATCAGCCATGGGAAAGATCTGGGCGACGCGGACTGGTACCACCTGGTTGCCGACATCCAGCTGTGCCTGCAACATCATGCCCTCGCTCAATCCAGGACGGAGTCGGGCCGGCACATCGACCGCGATCTGCAGGTACTCGACATCCGCGAACACCAGCAGGGGCTGACCCGGCTGCATGGTATCGCCCTCTTCCACGAACTTCTTCATGATGACACCGTTGAACGGGGCCATGCTCTTGGCATCGCGCAGTTTTGCATCGATGGCCTGAATCTGGGACTTGGCAGCCATCAGGGAGTTCTGGGCCTGCTGAATCTGCACACTCGATGAGTAGAGGTCGGCATGACGCTCCACCCCCTGGCTGCGGGTTCCGGTGAAGCTCTCCATGGGGCGCGTGAACATCTGGTCGAAGAGGTTCGGCATACCCATGCCACCCATGGCCTGCTTGGACTGGGGAGACCAGAGTTCGCGGCTGTACTGTACCCCGGCAGCTCTCAGCTGTGAGTCGGCATTGGCCAGCTGGGCGACGGCGGCATTACGTTTTGCCAGCAGTTCCGAATCATCCAGGGAGACCAGGAGCGTGCCCTTCTCGAAGGAATCACCCTCGATACCGGCAAGATATTTCACGCGTCCGGGCAACTGGGCCGAAAGCGTTACCTCTTTGTATGGGATGACTGTACCACCCAGGGAGACCGTGGGAGCTCCCCTGGCCTGCTGAACGGTGTAGTACTGGGCACCTGTTTGAGAGAGGGCCTGGCTGGGCAACGCTGCGGCGACAGCTACCCCCGCCGCTAATACGAGCGCTTGGGCTTTTCTAACCATCTTATTGTGTAACCTGCTGATTGAAACTGCCGGCGAGGACACAGGTCCCCGCCGTACGAACTCACAATCGAAACGGATGTTATGACCGCCCCATCACCGTAAAGCTCTTGATGAAAGGCCCTGCCATGCGCGGATCCTTGATCATTGCACCGTAGTCTCCAACCTTGAACTTCATCTTGCCGGAGGTGAATGCCATGCCGAGACCCATCATGCCAGGCGGCTTGCCGATCCATTTCTTCCACTGGGCATCGCTGCAGCGGATATCCCAGTTCAACTCTTCCCCGTTAAAGGCACCGGCACCGGTGGCCTTGCCGTTCTCTACCGAAATCACGCCGCGGGGCTGATCTTCCCCGTCGAAACCGTAACCGATCACACTGTTGAAACCGATCTGCGCCAACGCATCGCTCAACTCCGGCTCGGCATTCCACTGCTCCATGAAGCTCTTCATCCACTCGTCGGAAAACAGGTCTGCCATAAATACCTCCACAATTTTATCTTGGTTTTTCTATCTTATTTTCCGCCGCCCCGAAGAACGACAGGGTCTTTTACGACCATTTTCATATGGACATGCAGTATCCCTTATGGGCAGGTCTATTGCAACAAAGTGTATCGTCAAAATTGACACCCCAATTGCTTTATAAGTATTTGGGCAAATACATATTTTTTCCCTTCTCGATACAATGTAAACATGCTTGAAAACACCTCTTCCCCTACCATATCAATCCCTTATGAGCGGGTTTAAAAGCACGCTGATAAAAGCCCGGGCTATGCCCGGAACCTGGGCCGGGTTAGTATGTAGGACAAATAAAAAACAGATAACCAGAAGCCGTTATCAAGGAGCAGCAGATGGCAATGGCCGGCAGAGTGATCGAAGGCAGACTCAAGCACCTGGAGACCCACCTGGAACAGGAGAACCCCGTACTCCTGAGCACCGTTCAGAGTTTCAGGCAACTGGACAGGATCGCCTACAGCATGGGGCTGCTGCATCGCGAAACCTCATACGCGACACAGATTCCCTGGTGGCCGCTGATCTCGATCCTCGGCACCTTCTCTTCAGGAAAATCCACCTTCATCAACCACTACCTGGATTACGGACTGCAGCGGACCGGCAACCAGGCCGTGGACGACAAGTTCACCGTCATCTGCTACAGCCGTGAGAGCACCGCCCACGCCCTGCCCGGCGTGGCCCTGGATTCGGACCCCCGCTTCCCTTTCTACCAGATGAGCAACGAGATCGAAAAGGTGGCCCAGGGCGAGGGCGAGCGCATCGACTCCTACCTTCAGCTCAAGACCTGTCCCAGTGAGAAGCTTCGGGGCAAGATCGTTATCGACTCTCCGGGATTCGACGCCGATGCCCAGCGCAACTCCACCCTGCGCATCACCGACCACATCATCGACCTGTCGGACCTTGTGCTGGTGTTCTTCGATGCACGCCACCCCGAACCCGGGGCCATGAACGACACCCTCGACCACCTGGTCAGCAACACCATCAAACGCCCGGATGCCGGCAAGTTCCTCTACATCCTCAACCAGATCGACACCACTGCCCGGGAGGACAACCCGGAAGAGGTGGTTGCCGCCTGGCAGCGCGCGCTGGGAGAGAGAGGCCTGACCGCCGGCCGCTTCTACACCATCTACAACCCGGACGCCGCGGTACCCATCGAGGACGATAACCGCAGGGAGCGCTTCGAGGGCAAGCGGGATGCCGACCTGGGCGAGATCCACTCGCGCATGAAAGAGGTGGAGATCGAGCGCGCCTACCGCATCGTGGGTGCCCTTGAGAAGACCGCCAAGGATATCGAGGAGCGCGCCATCCCGGCCATACAGCAGGCCATGGAGAGCTGGAAAAAACGCGTGCTCTGGGGTGACGCGGTGGCATTCGGCCTGCTGTTTGCCATAATCATCGGCCTCACCATCCAGGCCGATTACTGGGACGGCCTGACTTTCGCGCCACCCTGGCTCGACAAGGTCGCCTCGAGTCCTGGCTATCTCTACGGCCTCGCAATCGTGATCGCCGTGTTGCTGCTTGGCACCCACTTTCTGGTTCGCACCCTGGCGGCCCGCAGCATGGGCCGATATTTACGCCGCCTGGCCTCGAAGACCGCCATCAGGGGTGACCTGGCAGGCGCATTCCGACGCAATACGCGTCCCTGGCGCAGCATCTTTTCCAACAGACCGGCCGGCTGGGGCCGGGGCGCAAGAAAACGCCTGAAGCAGGTCCTCGAAGACACCAACAACTACGTCCAGACACTCAACGACCGCTTCACCAACCCTTCAGGGGAAGACCTGGTCACCGTCCAGCATCAGAAGGCGGAAGAGACCGAAGAGATACCCGAGGCAAGCGGAGAAACAGAAGCCGAAGCGGAAACAGTAGCTGAAGCAGAAGAGATTACCATCGAGCCTGTGGAACCCGGGGAGCAGAAGCGGGAGACCGTTTGAGCCGTATCGCAACGGTAGCGGGTCATGAGAATAGGCATTGACCTTGGCGGCACCAAGATCGAGGGTGTCGCCATGGATGAAGCGGGCGTTATCGCAGCCCGCCTCCGGGCAGATACCCCGTCAGGGGACTACAACGCCACCCTGCAGTGCATAGCCGACATAGTCGAAAAGATCGAACAGCAGGTCTCCACCCGCTGCAGCATCGGTATCGGCACTCCGGGCTCCATCTCACCCAGGAACGGCAGGCTGAGAAACTCCAACTCGGTCTGCCTGAACGGGAAGTACCTGGACCGCGACCTCGAGCAACTGCTCGGCCGCCCGGTCCGCATGGCCAACGACGCGGACTGCTTCACCCTCTCCGAGGCCACCGACGGAGCCGGTGCAGGGGCCGCATCGGTTTTCGGCGTCATCATCGGCACCGGCACCGGTGGCGGATTGGTCATCAACGGCAGACTTCTGACCGGACTCAACGGCGTGGCCGGAGAGTGGGGGCACAACCCCCTCCCCTGGCCCACTGCCGCAGAGCTGCCCGGCCCGGCATGCTACTGTGGAAAGCGGGGATGCATAGAGACCTTTCTCTCGGGCCCCGGCCTTGCCAGGTGCCACACCGAAGCCCACGGCGTCGAACTCACCGCCAAAGAGATCTGCGAGCTGGCGGAATCCGGGGACGAACAGGCCGAACAGACCCTGCAACGGTACGAGGACCGTCTCGCACGGGGGCTGGCCAGCATCATCAATGTCATCGACCCGGAGGTGATCGTCCTTGGCGGCGGACTCTCCAACATCCGGCGTCTCTACCGCAATGTCCCGGAGCGCTGGGGCAGCTATGTCTTCTCCGGCGAGGTAACCACGCGACTGGTACCGCCACACCACGGCGACTCCAGCGGGGTCCGGGGAGCCACCTGGCTCTGGCCTGCGCCAACCCGCAACTGACCCCCGGAACCTCCCGACAAATTGTGCAAACAATGTCCGTTTGACATTGTGTAATCCTGACACTATCCTTTGTGTAAACTTAACACTTAGCTGATCGATGTCCCGAGACCACTGTTACAAGTACCCTCATCCCGCGGTGACCACCGATGTCGTGGTATTCACCATTCGCGATGAGCGCCTGCAGCTGCTGCTGGTAAAGAGAGGCGGCGAACCTTACAAGGGAAGCTGGGCGCTGCCCGGAGGATTCGTGGATATCGACGAGGACCTGGAGACCTGCGCCAAGCGTGAATTGCAGGAAGAGACCGGTGTCAGCGGCGTCTACCTGGAACAGCTCTACACCTTTGGCAGGCCTGATCGCGACCCCCGTGAACGGGTGATCAGCGTCGCCTACTACGCCCTGATCCCCTCGGACAGGCTGGAACTGAGGGCTGCAAGCGATGCCGACGATGCGGACTGGTTCCCTTTGGATGAGCTCCCCACCCTGGCATTCGATCACAACCAGGTGATCGGCATCGCCCATGAGCGCCTGGTCTCCAAGCTGAACTACTCCACCATCGCCTTCCAGTTCATGCCCGAGCTGTTCACCCTGAGCGAACTCCAGGGCGTATACGAAATCCTGCGCAACGAGGACCTGGACAAGCGCAACTTCAGAAAATGGATATCAACCCTCGAACAGATCGAGGAGACCGGCGAGCAACGCCGCACCGGAAATCACAGGCCTGCTAAAGTCTACCGCATGAAACACCCGGACCGGGTCGAGATCATCCGCTAGAGCGTGCAGGCAGCTGTCAACACGATGAGAAGATAGATGACTGAAACCGTTTCACCCGAAGAGATTGCACTGCGTCCCATCGAGGTTCCACCACACCCCCAGTGGCCCAGCCTGACGGCCGAGGAGAAGGAGAAACTCAAGGATCGCATCAAGACGCTGCTGAAAGAGCGAGACGCGGTGCTGGTAGCCCACTACTACACCGACGGAGACCTCCAGGAGCTGGCCGACGAGACCGGGGGCTGCGTGGCGGACTCCCTGGAGATGGCCCGCTTCTGCAGTGAACAGGATGCCAGCACCCTGATCGTTTGCGGCGTCCGTTTCATGGGTGAGACGGCCAAGATCCTCAACCCGGAAAAACGGGTACTGATGCCCGACCTCAACGCCACCTGCTCCCTTGACGAGGGCTGCCCGGCAGACGAGTTCAGCAAATTCTGTGACCAGCACCCGGACCATACCGTGGTGGTCTACGCCAACACCAGTGCTGCCGTTAAAGCACGCTCGGACTGGATGGTCACCTCCGGTATCGCCCTGCCCGTGGTCAAACACCTGTCTGAACAGGGCAAGAAGATACTCTGGGCACCCGACAAGCACCTGGGACACTATGTCCAGAAACTGACCGGCGCCGACATGATCTTCTGGCAGGGCTCATGCGTGGTGCATGAAGAGTTCAAGTCCGTCGCCCTCGAACGCACCCGCAGACTGCATCCCGACGCAGCCGTGCTGGTACACCCGGAATCCCCCGAGGAGATCATCGACCAGGCTGACGTGGTGGGCTCCACCACCGCACTGATCAACGCCGTCGCCACCATGGACAACAAGGAGTTCATCATCGCCACGGATGGTGGCATCTTCCACAAGATGAAGGAGCTGGCACCCGACAAGCAGTTGATAGAGGCCCCCACCGCCGGCGAGGGCGCCACCTGCCAGAGTTGTGCTCACTGCCCCTGGATGGGCATGAACTCCCTGTTCAACCTGCTGGAGGTGCTCGAGAGCGGCGCCAACGAGATCCAGATCGATCCCCAGACCCGGGAGAAGGCGGTGATCCCCATTCAGCGCATGCTCGATTTCGCCAGGGAGCATGGAATCGGTATGAAAAACAAGGGTAACGCCTGACCCTCCGCAAAAAGCGAATCCGGGGCCGCTTCATGCCCCGGGTTCGCAGGCACCCCGCCCCCCCGCAAATCACATCTCTACAATGTCGCAATGGCCAGACACGCCGTATCTGCTATAAACATCACATCATAAGAATATAATTCCTTTTTCGCTGGTCATTTCGATATACTTGGCGAACCACGGGGAAGGGTGAGCGCAACCAGGTCAATCGACAGGACGTTCTGCGATGAATACAGAGTCGGCCATGACAGACACCATCACACTCCTCTACGTGGAGGACGATGCCGATATCCGTTCCCGCATGGCCGTATTTCTGGAACGCCGGATCGGACAGCTGCTGGTTGCCGAGAACGGTGAACGGGGACTGGAGCTGTTTCGCGCGCACAAACCCGACATGGTTATCACCGACATTCTCATGCCGGTGATGGACGGCCTCCAGATGGCCAGGACAATACGCCAGGTCGATCCCAACATTCCGATCATCATCACCACCGCGCACAACGAAGAGCACTACTTTCTGAGCTCGATCGAGCTGGGCATCGATCGCTATGTTCCCAAACCCATCGACCCCCACTTTCTGATGACGGCCATCGAAAAGTGCAGCCGCCTGTTGCAGCGCCAGAGGGAGGAAGAGCGGGCAAACCGATACGTACACTTTCTGCTCGATGCCCAACCCAATTTCCTGCTAGTCACCACCGACGGTGAACTCGAGTACGTCAACCGGGCGTTCTGGCGCTTCCTGGGTTTCGAAACCATGGAGTCGTTTCAGCAGGCAGATCCCGATCTCGGGGGAGTGATGATCACGCCGGACGGCAGGCCATTGAATGAACTGGGCGATTGGCAGACCCTGCTGGCCGACAGAGAACAACCTATCCCCATCATTTACCTGTCGCAGGGATTGAAGACGAAAGAGGAACGCAACCAGGTCCCCTTCGCTGTGACGGTCAGTGCATTCGCTGAACAGAAGCGCCTGATGTTCTCGTTTCTCGACATCACTGATATCGGGCATGAATTCGAGAACCTGAGAATCCAGGCCTACACCGACACCCTCACGGGCACCTGCAACCGTGCACGACTGGGGGGTGTGCTGAACGCGGAAATTCAACGCGCCCAAAGGCACCTGTTGCCCCTGAGCATCATCCTTTGCGACATCGACCACTTCAAGCGTGTCAACGACACCCATGGCCACCAGGCGGGTGACGATGTTCTGCAGGGTTTCTCAAAACTGATCCAGGAGAATATACGTGCCGAGGATGTGGTTGCCCGGTGGGGTGGCGAGGAGTTCATGATCGTCTGCCCCCAGACCGACCTGGAGCAGAGCAGGCGCCTGTCGGAAAAGTTGTGCCGCGTACTGGCAGCGCATGTTTTTCCGGATATCGGCCACATCACCTGCAGTTTTGGCGTGGCGCAATGCCAGCCGGAGGATGATACCCGCACGCTGACCGGGCGAGCAGACGAGGCGCTCTACGAAGCCAAGAACCGAGGACGGAACAGGGTTGAGATAGAAGCTCGTCGACTCCCCGCCATGGAATCGGGGTAAGCTCGCCTTACCCGGGGAGTCTATTTTTCACGCAGCGCCCGCTGCTCCTGGATATGCTGCTCCAGCATCTCTTCCATGCGCGCCATGCGCTGCTCGATGAGCTCGGTGTGCTCACGGATCCAGTGCACCTCGCCCGCCTCGCCCTCTCCGTTGGCGCGGTCGAACTCCTCGTGTTCCTTCTGCATCACCTCGAGCACGATACCGATCATCATGTTGAGAAACACGAAGGCCACCATGAAGATGAAACTGAGGTAGAAGATCCAGCTCAGGGGGTAGACCGACATGGTCTCATACATGACATCGGTCCAGTCCTCGAAAGTGGCGACACGAAACAGGGTCAGCATCGATATGGAGATGTTGTCCCACAGTTCGGGATTCACCTTGTCGAAGAACATGCTTCCCATGGCGGCATAGATGTAGAAGATGATGAACATCAGCAGCGAGACATAACCCATCCGCGGAATCGCCTTGACAAAGGCGTTGAGCATGACCCGCAACTCGGGAATCACCGAAACCAGGCGCAGCACCCGGAAGATTCTCAGCAACCGCCCCAGCAGTGCCATTTCACTCTCATCCACCGGTATCAGGCTGGCCACCACGATGATGAAATCGAACAGGTTCCAGCCCTTCGAGAAGAATGACTTCAGGCTCTTCTCCGCCACCATCCGGATAAGGATCTCGGCCAGGAAAAAGAGCGTTACCGCAAAATCGAGCACCTGGAACAACTCCATCACGCCAACCGGAACATGGTAGGTCTTGGCGCCGATGATCAATGCCGAGGAGATGATCACCCCGATAACGAAGTACTCGAAGAATTTGTTGTTTCGGATATCGATGAAACGATCTTGAATCAAGGTTACTGACATGGTGAAACGGTTACTACTGGCTATGTGGTACGTTAATAGGACTGAAAGCTGCAGCTGCCTGAATCTTGCCCAGGCAAATGGAATATCACTCTAAATTGGGTGGAATTCTCAGAATTCAAGCACCGTGGTGAACCATGGAACTACGACCCGATGCAATGCCCCGACAGGCCGCCCAGGCCTGCTGAGTCGCACAGGCGCCGCGGATCGAGTACCTCGATAGTGCCCCCCCGGACACGAACCAGACCCTGGTCGGACAATTTATGGAGAATCCGGGAAAAGGTCTCCGGCTTCACCGACAACCGGGATGCCAGAACACCCTTGGGCGCATCCAGCTTGAAATCACTCTCTCCGCGGGACAGGTACTGGCTGTACAGGTAGCGCGCCACCCGTTCCTGGCCCGACTGCATGGTGAGCCGGTCGATCTCGTCCACCATGCTGCGCAGCCGCATACTGATATCGACCATGATCCTGAAGCAGGTATCGATGGACTCCCGCAACAGCCCGAGGAAGGCCTTGCTGTCGAAAGCGATCAGTTGGGTTTCACCGATGGCGCTGGCCCGTACCGGGTAGGCTGGTATTTCGGAGAACATCAACGCCTCCGCAAAGGTCTGGCCCGCGCGAACCAGCTCTATCACTTTTTCGTCCCCGCTGATGGAGGTCCTGGTCAGTTTCATCTGGCCACTCTTCACGAGGAAGAAACGGGTCGCCCTGTCCCCCTCCTCGAAAATCGCTTCGCCATCGTCCAGGGAGAGTTCACGCCCCATGGCATTCACCCGCTCCAACTGGTCATCATCCAACTGGGAAAAAATATAGACCTGCCTCAAATCACCAAGCATCGGTTCAGCGCCTTGCCCATCCAATGAAGCATATTAGCCGACAGGCAAGCCCTGAATCCACAGGTCAACTGCGGGGGAAATTTATTCTCGCTATGGCGACGAAACCTGGAGAGAGAGTTCGGTCTGCCGGTAGAGACGCACGGCAAGCGCCAGATTCGAGAGAAGAACCAGGTTGGAAAGGGCAAAAAGGGCGCCACCCAGTTGCGACAGCCAGCCCGGGAGGAAAACCGCACCAACCATCAGGACCAGTGCAGCCAAATGGAGATAGAACTGCCTTTTGGCCCTTTTGTCCGGCACAAATGCCTTCATGTGGGGAACCGTGACACTCATATTCATCAGTGCCATCTGGCGATTCTGCAGGTGGAACCATGAGAGAAAGGGGACAATTTTATAGAGCATCCCGTTGACCAGGGAGAGCGCGCAACCGACAAGCACCAGCAAACCGACAAACACGGGATACTCAACGCCGCCCAAGCGGCCGGACAACCAGACCGCAAATGCCACTACCGCAGAGAGCAATCCCGTGTGCCAGAACATCAGGGTGATGTCAGGCACCTTGCGCTTGCGCCTAAGGATCAACCTGAAGGTCAGGATCACGAACAGGAGGAAACCGCTGATCAAGGCCAGCAGCACAAAGTCGCTCGGAATACCGGTTTCGACACCAAACCAGCCTAGCACCTCGAGCAGTGACCAGGCCAAGGTGAACACGAATATGCACAGGGTCAGTACCCGGCGTATCCACAAGGGATACTCGGGCGTGACATGAAACATGGGCACGACCTGGTAGGAGACCCCGATCACCAGCAGACCTATCCATCCGAACACCCCCCAACCCAGGTGGATATCCGCCAGGTGTACGAGAAAATCCATCTTCCACAATCCTGACACTCCCCCCACAAGGAGCACGCCCAGCGTTACGGTTACCGCAAGGGCGACAACCGCGACACGCATCCCCGTCACGGTATAGCTTGGAAAGGATACCCGTAACAATGCGATGCCAATGCCCAGGATGAACAGACCGAACCCACTCCCCAGGGCAACAAGCGCAAGCTGCATCCATATCGTGCCTACCTGCACAAAACCCACCGCAAGGAAAACCGTCCCCATCCCCAACAGCAGGTGAACGGCGGTGCCAACCGTCACCACCCCAGGCACCGGCGAGCCGGCAACCACGGGAAGCATCTGCAGCATCGCCCCGCACATCACCATTGCGAGCATACCCAACGTGATCATGTGGCTGTTCGACAGGGTGATCGAGTTCCAGCGGGAGAGCAGTATATCGGGACCGAAGAACAGCATGCACAGGCCTGCGCCGATACCGAACAGCGGCGCGGTGAGAAAAAAACGCAGGGGAATCGAGATCGGCGGTGCCTGCTCCAGGGAGAGGTTTGCGGTATTCAGCATCAGGTGATGACCTTATCTATCTCGGCCCTGGCGGCCTGGTCATCCGAACGCCAGATGAAGATCTCGTATCCTACGGGGCCGCCCTCCCGGCAATTCCAGGCGAATCCGCCTTTTTCGAGCATGGGATAGAGTAGGTTGGGTTCCCGGCGATGGATCACCCGCAGGTACTCACCGGGCACAAGTGTGGCTATCGCCTGCAGTGTCTGTTCAAGAGGCTCGCAGGGTTCGAGTTCACTGACATCGAGTAGACGCTCCATCACGACTCAGGCCGGGTTCACACCTCGTTCATCTGCTGAATAATCTCCTCTGCATCAGCCCCGAGCACCTGGTCGGCCATGCGGTAGAGCATCTGCTCCTCCTTCATGTTGTGCTGCTGCATGATCATCATCAGCGTTTCGGACAACCCCAGGTAGCGCTCCCTGTCCTGCAACTCCACCGCCTGGGCCATTTCGCTGAAGAGCTGCCGCATCTGAACATGCTCTGATCTCATCACCTGTGTCGGCCCCATGGTCTGTCCGGTGCGCGCCTCGAAACTGGGGAACAGCACACTCTCCTCCATGCTGAAGTGATGCTCCATAGCTTCATTGAACTCTGCAAAGCCGGGAGCACCCTTCTCCCAATCATTCAGAGAAATCAACTCTTCCACCTGGGCAAAGATGTCGTCACAGCGGCGATGATCACCGGCAAGCGTTTCTGTGATAAGCGTCATTTGCGAATTTTCTTCGTCAGGGAATTGGTGCAGTGCAGTGTGCAATGCAACAGGTCTTCCTGCCTTGATCAACATCAATCCTTTCATTATCCGGCAACGCCTCGTCGCAAATAATGAGAGGGTAAAAAGCGGATGATTGTAGCCTATTGCAGACTTCAGTTGGAGAAACCGGGCCAATATCATCAAGGCCGTCAGCAGCCGGTGTGCAGGCCCAATCATCATGTCGATCCTACGCCACTCATGGCAATTCAGTATTTAAGTATTCGCTGAATCTCTTTTACTTTAAAGCGTTAGATACTATTCGCTTTACAAAAATGGACAACTTGCCTTAACATCCGGCCCATAAAAGTAAAAAGCAGATTCCCCAAAAGATGCTTGTGTGCCGGAAAGAAGTAAGCAGTACGCAGTTGCCCTCCTTTACGGTTCTTGTCGTTTCGCCATAACAACATAAATAAGGTCCAGATGCATTGGACAGGCGGCGCAGCATGAAACAGGCATGGGGTAAAAAAACAATAGAGGGTGGATGTATGGCTAGCAGTTCCTTGGGCAATGGTGGTTCCCGCAAGAAGAGCTTCATTGTCCTTATTCTTGTGTTCGTTGCAGGCATTATCTTCACGGGTCTCTTCAACGTAGGCCTGTCCATGACCAATGAAATGGATTTCTGTACCTCCTGTCACTCCATGAAGGTGAATCTCGAGGAGTACAAGGAGACAACTCACTATAAGAGCGCCTCTGGTGTACGGGCCACCTGCGCCGACTGTCACGTACCCAAAGAGTTCGTACCCAAGATGATCGCAAAGGTGATGGCTGCGAAAGACGTCTATCACGAGATCATGGGCACCATCGATACCCCTGAGAAATACGAAGCCCTCCGCTGGGACATGGCCAGCCGTGTCTGGGAGAAGATGCGCGCCTCCAACTCCCGCGAGTGCCGCAGCTGCCACGACTATGACCAGATGGATCTCAGCGAGCAGGACCGCAGTGCACGCAAACGCCACGGCCGTGCAATGGATGAAGGCAAAACCTGCATCGACTGCCACAAGGGTATCGCCCACGAAGAGCCGGATGAGCCTGACGAAGAAGATGAAGATGAAGAGGGCGAAGCCTGATTTCCGGGCTTCCTAATAAGAACCGCAGCAAGGTTTTAGATCCATGAAGCAGAAACAGATCTTCGCCCTGATCCTCGGCACCGCACTAAACATCAGCGCATATGCAGGGGATACAGCACAGGAAAAAGAGTTCCGCCTGGCGGCAAGCATAGGCGACGTTGAGACCGTCATCAGACTCCTGGACCAGGGAGTCAACGTGAACAGCGCCAACAAGCTGGGTAAGACCGCTCTCATGATGGCCATCGAAAGCGACAGCATGGAGGCGACGGCCATGCTCCTGTCGCGGGGCGCCGACGTGAATGCCGCAACCGTGGCCGGTTGTACCGCCCTCACCTTTGCCGCCGAAAACGGTCATGACGCACTCACTGCACTGCTGCTCGAGCGTGGTGCAGATCTCAGCGCCAGAACCCGCGCCGGCTGGGATGCCCTGGCCATTGCCGCCCGCTACGGCCTCACCGACATGGTGGACCAGCTGCTCTACAAGGGCGCCGATCCCAACGGGGCTGACAAAGACGGCAGGACGGCACTGATGCACGCCGCCGAAAAAGGCCACCCGGAAACAGTGGCGCTGCTGCTCAAAGGTAAAGCGGATCACGGTCTGCAGGACAAACACGGATCCACCGCCCTGATCATTGCCGCAGACAAAGGTCATGCAGGGGTTGTCGATGCACTCGCAGAAGGCGGGGCCGATATCGAGGCAGCCGATGCGGATGGAGCCACCGCCCTCATCTGGTCGGTAGGCCAGGACCATATCGAGGCTGCAGAACGGCTGATACGCCACGGCGCCGACGTCAACAAGCAGGATGCCGATGGCGTGACCGCGCTGATGGAGGCCGCCTCGGTCCGTTCCGAGGACCTGGTGAAACTGCTGCTGGAGAATGGCGCAGATCCAACCATCAAGAGCCAGCGTGGGCGCACCGCGATGGATATCGCAGCGAAGAAACGCAACAAGAAAGTCATTTCGTTGCTGGAAAACGCTCTGGCCAAATAACATCCGGCGAACCGCGGAAAAGCGGTTCGCTACAGAATTACAGGGATTTTCACCTAAGCGCAGTGAAGCGCGTGTGGAGAGAAGATGCAGCCTACTCCGATCAATGCACGGGAGTATGATGCATTGTGAAGAAGAAGAAGGTTAATCCTCTTCATGATCGCAAAAGCCTGAAAACCAAAGGAGGTATCATGGCGTATAAAACGTTTACCAAGGCCGTTCTGGCCGCAGGTCTGGCAATAGCTGCCTCGACTGCCGCGGTAGCTGCTGACGCGCCCAAGCTGAAGATGGGTGCCAGCGACAGCATGCTGTCCAACACCTGTGCAGGCTGTCACGGCACCAATGGCGCCAGCCAGGGTCCTGCAGCACCGACCATTTCCGGTCTGTCCAAGGACTACTTTGTTGAGACCATGCAGGGTTTCGCCAGTGGTGAGATTCCGTCCACCATTATGGGTCGTATCGCCAAGGGTTACACCGATGACGAAATCACCCAGATGGCTAATTTCTACGGTGAGAAGCCCTTCGTAAAAGCCAAGCAGAACTTCGACGCCAAGCTGGCCAAGAAAGGCGCCAAGCTGCACGACAAGTACTGCGAAAAGTGCCACGGTGACGGCGGTGCTTCCGCAGAAGACGATGCTGGCGTAATGGCTGGTCAGTGGACCCCTTACACCAACTGGCAGCTGGCCAACTTCAAGGACGGTTCCCGCGAAGCGCCCAAGAAGATGATGAAGAAAATGAAGAAGATGCTTGATAAAGAAGGCAGCAAGGGCGTAGAGGCCCTGCTCAACTTCTACGCAAGCCAGCAATAAGGTAGGAGGCAAGTCAACATGAAAATTACCCGTCGTGGATTTATCCAGACCGCTGGTGCAGCTACCGCTGCCGGCATGGTTGGCGTCCCCTACATTGCTCTGGGCGCAAGCAAGAAAGTTGTTGTTGTCGGTGGTGGTACCGCCGGTGCGACCGCAGCCAAGTACATCCGCATGGCTGATCCCACCGTCGATGTGACCCTCATCGAGGCCAACAAGCACTACTACACCTGTTACATGAGTAACGAGGTACTGGGTGGTGGCCGTTCCATCGATTCCATCAAGTTCGGTTACACCGGTCTTGGCAAGCACGGTGTCAAAGTCGTCAACGACAAGGTCACCGGCATCGATGCCAAGGCACGCATGGTCAAGACTGCTGGCGGCAAGAGCTTCAGCTACGACCGCTGCGTGGTTGCACCCGGTATCGACCTCAAGTACGACACCATCGAGGGTTACGACGCCAAGGTTGCCGAGAGCATCACCCACGCCTGGAAGGCCGGTCCCCAGACCATGACCCTGCGCAAGCAGCTCGAGGCCATGAAGGACGGTGGCACCGTGGTTATCGCACCGCCGCCAAACCCCTTCCGCTGCCCTCCCGGTCCCTACGAGCGTGCCAGCCAGATCGCTCTCTACCTGAAGCAGCACAAGCCGAAGTCCAAGATCATCATGCTGGATCCCAAGCCCAAGTTCTCCAAGATGGGCCTGTTCACCGGCGCTTGGAAGAAGTTCTACGGCTACGGTACTGACAACGCCATGATCGAGTGGCACGGTGCCCAGGAAGAGGCTGGTGTGGTTGCGGTCAACGCGGGTGCCAACTCCGTGACCACTGCTTTCGGTGACGAGGTCAAGGGTGACGTGGTCAACGTGATCCCCGCCCAGAAGGCAGGTGCCATCGCGTTTGCTGCCGGCCTGACCAACGACAAGGGCTGGTGCCCCGTGAACCTGGGGACCTTCGAGTCCACCATTCACGCCGGTATCCATGTCATCGGTGACGCCTCCGTGGCCACCGGCATGCCCAAGTCCGGTTACGCGGGCAACTCCCAGGCCAAGGTATGTGCAGCGGCAATCGTTGCCATGCTCAACGGTCAGGAGCCCGGTACGCCCTCTTACGTCAACACCTGTTACTCCATCGCAGCCAAGGAGCACGGCTTCTCCGTTGCCGCGGTCTACCGCCTGGCTGAGGACGGCTCCAAGATCACCAAGGTATCCGGTGGTCTGACCCCCGGTGATGCGAGCCCCGAGGTGTTCAAGCGTGAAGTGGCATACGCCCACAGCTGGTTCCAGAACATCACCCACGATATCTTCGGCTGATCGTTCCGGTAACACCGCTAAAGAGACGGGGCCTTCGGGCCCCGTTTTTATGTACAGGATGTACGGTATGTCGCGGGAGGCATGGATGCCGGGAGCGACGTGGTCAAATTCAAGACAACCCTGAATATGTGTACCCCGAGAGCGGCTAGCCGTTCGGTGGCACGTGCAATGAAAAGTATCTTCTGCAGGGATGCGCAGGAGCGGCGCGCTCAAATACACGACAAGCTCAAAATCGTGATACCCGAGAGCGACGGGGTTAAATCCAAGACAACCCTGAATATATTTACCGCAGGAGCGGCGCGGTCAAATTCAAGACAAGTTCATAATAGTGATACCCATGAACGGCGCATGTACAGGATGTACGGACAGGTAATTGCTCCTCGGCAAAGCTACTGCATCCTGCTATCGCTCCTCACCTACGTCCTGTAGGTGATTGCTCCTGCATTGCTCTAATACCTACATCCCTGTAGGCATGCATTACCTGCACTTCCGCCAACCGTCGGACTCAACCATACACCCTACCCACAACCGTGGATTTCAAACCCGTTCTAAAAGCGCATCAGTTTTTACTTAACTTCTTATCGTTATTGAATTTTTTTTTGCCCAAGTTAGAATCAGTAATTCAGTTCTGATGCGCATCAAAACTGATGTTGATGAAGGGCTACACAATCTGTTGATTATCAATCCCTTCAAAATAATAAAAATTTGAGGCACTGAACCCAGCTGGAAAAAACTGAGTCTGTCCTCATAGCCTGAAACTCACTTTGGAGGAAATATGCATATACGTCTTCTAACAGTGTCTGCACTGGCAGCGGCTATCGCTGTCGGCTGTACCACACAACAAACAAAGATGTCCGTTGCACCACAAACATTCAAACCCGGTTCTGCCAGCATGCTGGCTAACACCTGCGCCGGTTGTCACGGCACCCTCGGCGACAGCATGGGTCCCGCAACCCCGACCATCGCAGGTCTCGAGGCCGACTACATCGTAGAGGTGATGGAGGATTACAAGTCCGGAGAGCGTACCAGCACCATCATGACCCGTATTGCCAAGGGTTACACCGACGATGAGATCGAGCAGATGGCCGCTTTCTTCGCTGCGCAGCCCTACAACGGGTTCGCCCAGGTGAGCGGTGGCGATAGTGCTGCCATGGGTAAGAAGCTGCATGACGCCTACTGTGAGAAGTGTCATGAAGATGGCGGCAAGTCCGTTGAGGACACACCCCTGGCCGGCCAGTGGAAGCCCTACGTGAAGTACACCATCATGGATTACCTCGACGGGCACAACAACCCTGAGAAGAAGATGAAGAAAGCGATCGACAAGATGGTCGCCGAACATCCGAAAATGAGCAAAGCCCAGCTGGCTGAAGATCTTGCTCACTACTACGCAAGCCAAAAATAAGGTAGGAGGCAAGTCAACATGAAAATTACCCGTCGTGGATTTATCCAGACCGCTGGTGCAGCTACCGCTGCCGGCATGGTTGGCGTCCCCTACATTGCTCTGGGCGCAAGCAAGAAAGTTGTTGTTGTCGGTGGTGGTACCGCCGGTGCGACCGCAGCCAAGTACATCCGCATGGCTGATCCCACCGTCGATGTGACCCTCATCGAGGCCAACAAGCACTACTACACCTGTTACATGAGTAACGAGGTACTGGGTGGTGGCCGTTCCATCGATTCCATCAAGTTCGGTTACACCGGTCTTGGCAAGCACGGTGTCAAAGTCGTCAACGACAAGGTCACCGGCATCGATGCCAAGGCACGCATGGTCAAGACTGCTGGCGGCAAGAGCTTCAGCTACGACCGCTGCGTGGTTGCACCCGGTATCGACCTCAAGTACGACACCATCGAGGGTTACGACGCCAAGGTTGCCGAGAGCATCACCCACGCCTGGAAGGCCGGTCCCCAGACCATGACCCTGCGCAAGCAGCTCGAGGCCATGAAGGACGGTGGCACCGTGGTTATCGCACCGCCGCCAAACCCCTTCCGCTGCCCTCCCGGTCCCTACGAGCGTGCCAGCCAGATCGCTCTCTACCTGAAGCAGCACAAGCCGAAGTCCAAGATCATCATGCTGGATCCCAAGCCCAAGTTCTCCAAGATGGGCCTGTTCACCGGCGCTTGGAAGAAGTTCTACGGCTACGGTACTGACAACGCCATGATCGAGTGGCACGGTGCCCAGGAAGAGGCTGGTGTGGTTGCGGTCAACGCGGGTGCCAACTCCGTGACCACTGCTTTCGGTGACGAGGTCAAGGGTGACGTGGTCAACGTGATCCCCGCCCAGAAGGCAGGTGCCATCGCGTTTGCTGCCGGCCTGACCAACGACAAGGGCTGGTGCCCCGTGAACCTGGGGACCTTCGAGTCCACCATTCACGCCGGTATCCATGTCATCGGTGACGCCTCCGTGGCCACCGGCATGCCCAAGTCCGGTTACGCGGGCAACTCCCAGGCCAAGGTATGTGCAGCGGCAATCGTTGCCATGCTCAACGGTCAGGAGCCCGGTACGCCCTCTTACGTCAACACCTGTTACTCCATCGCAGCCAAGGAGCACGGCTTCTCCGTTGCCGCGGTCTACCGCCTGGCTGAGGACGGCTCCAAGATCACCAAGGTATCCGGTGGTCTGACCCCCGGTGATGCGAGCCCCGAGGTGTTCAAGCGTGAAGTGGCATACGCCCACAGCTGGTTCCAGAACATCACCCACGATATCTTCGGCTGATCGTTCCGGTAACACCGCTAAAGAGACGGGGCCTTCGGGCCCCGTTTTTATGTACAGGATGTACGGTATGTCGCGGGAGGCATGGATGCCGGGAGCGACGTGGTCAAATTCAAGACAACCCTGAATATGTGTACCCCGAGAGCGGCTAGCCGTTCGGTGGCACGTGTAATGAAAAGTATCTTCTGCAGGGATGCGCAGGAGCGGCGATGCACACGGATGTATTTATGCCGCGGAGGGCAGGAAGCCCGGGAGCAGCGGGCCATTCGTGGCACAGGAGATGATAAATGCCTACCGGCAGGATGCCGGGAGCGGCGGACCGTTAGCGTTCCTGGCACAAGCGATGATAGATGCTACCCGCGCAGCAGGGAGCGGCACGGTTAAATCCAAGAGAACCCTGAATAAGTAAAACCCTGCCACTTTTCAAAGTGACAGGGTTTTCAAATCAGCCCATCAATAGAAGTCTATAGCTACCTGGCAGGCGGCTGTTGCCGTCCGTAGATCGGCGTATGCGGCATGGGCTGGCGAGAGTACTTCGGAAAATCGGGATTCTGCCAACCCGGCTCTGCAACCTTGTCTGCAGCGGGTTTCTGACGTGACACATAGTCCATCACCGCGGTGATGTCACGTGGTGTGAAACGGCGGATCTGCTTGACCATCTTGGGGTCTGCATTACGACGTTTACCTGTACGGATCCACTCGAACTGCCGCATCAGATAGCGGAAGTGCTGGCCCTGGATCAGCGGGATGTGATCTTTCTGGTCGCCCTGACCATTGTCGCCATGACAGTCGACACAGTTATCCTTGTAGACCTGCGCGCCATGCTCCAGGTCGTTGCCGGGCCCAACACCGTTGTTCGGATTCATGGGCAGGGCCTCGATGTAGGCGGCGACATCGGCAATCTCCTGTACCCCGCCGAGCAGCTGTGGTGAGGTGAAAGGCCGCATGGTGGGGTTGTCGCGATTCCTCGCCCTGATATCAGCCAGCTGCTTGATGGTCACACTGGCAAGCTGACCTGCGATCTGTGGATAAAGTCCGTTCTCGGTACCCCAACCTTCCGGCGTATGGCAGACATTGCAAAGCTGAAATACCTTGCGGCCATTCTCCAGGTTGGGGGTGAGATGAAGGGCCGCATCCAGCTCGGCTGCCGCTTCTTCATGGCCAGAGGCCGAAACTGTAGTGGCCGCGACAATGGCCACGGTCCCTGCAAGGACCTTCGTAAGAAGATGCTTTGGTAACAAAACCCACCTCCAGTTGCTACTCATTAGGCTGATCAACATAAATCTGATCATTCAGGTCGTGTATTGTAAACAATTTATGGGCATGATTTGACAGAGATTTATCAAATATCTCGATAAATTACCTAATTATTCGTTATCCCATGCAACAAGAAGGGTTTTAATCGGCGAACAGGCAGACCGACACCTGTTCTAGAATGTCAGCATGTGCAGTTCAAACGACGCAGTAAGGCATTATGCCGTAAGACGCCTTAATCCGTTCCAGGGCGTGATACAGGTACTCCAGATCCTGAATGGCCGAGCGATCAGTCTCGACGGCGTCCACTGGGAGCTGCAGGTGGAATCGAAGCGCCCGGATGATCTATGGGGTGCGAAGAGTCCTGGCGAACCCGTACTCGAGTACCTGCAATTCGGCAGCTGGTCTGAATCAGGTGGCCTGCGCAAGGTTCCAGCCCACCCCTTTCTGGATCTCACCGGAATGATGCGCACTGCGGAAGCGCTGATTGGGCAGCTCAAGAGCGAAACACTATCAACACCCTTCCCCCTGGTGGACAGGTTTGAACTCTGGCTGCTGGATAAGAAACAACGGCTTCCCCTGGCACTGATCGCCAGCAGCACGATAGCGCCGGACACATCCATACAGGCTCCCGGAACCTGGGAATGCGTGGACAAAGTGCACGGCGACTTCGATTCGCCGAATGCGGATAACGCAAGCCCATCTGACGACGGGGAAAGCGATCCCCATCCACACATCAGCGCCCTGGAGCGGGCTGTCAATGCCGAGGCCGGAGATGGCGTCAGCCAATGGTTCGAACGCCTGCCTGAAGGGGATGGTATCGGCCTCGCCCACCCCCGCAAAGAGGAGCTGAATGGACGGCTGATGAAGAGGGAGCAGTTTCCCGAGCTGCTTCTCAGGGAGCAGTGGAGCGACCGCTACGCTCAACTCCTGGTTGCGGACTACCTGGTATGGGCATCCCCCGTGCTGCTGGAGCTGCAGCAGCTATCGAAAGAGACCCGTCAACGACTGGAACAGGCCGCACAACGACATGCCCTGGAGGTGGATGCCAACTGGCGCCTCTACCCGAAGATCATCGACCAGGGCTTTCTCAAGGCCGCACGGGTAGAAGCCCGGCTGCGCAATGCCACCACGTAGACCACTTTTGTCAATACAAGTGAAGTTCCCTTATCATTGCACGCAAGGGCTTTCAGACAAGTAGCCAATCCCATCCGTATATGACAATCCGCTGGAAACTTTTTCTCACCATCACCATGGCCCTGGCAATCAATCTTGCCGCCAGCCACTATGCCGCGCTCCAGTACAAGCGTGCGAACCAGGAAGCGGCGGCAATCCATGATGCATCCTCGCAGATCGTCAATACCGCACTGTCGGCCCAGGTCCATTTCAAGAAGCAGGTGCAGGAGTGGAAGAACATCCTCCTTCGCGGGCATGATCCGGACTCTTACAAGAAGTACCACACACAGTTTCTGGAAGAAGAGGCGACTACACGCACATTGATCAAGCGTTTGATCTCGATGCTGGGCGAACAGGACACCACCTCGCGAATGACCGCCAACTCATTCCTCGCAGCACACCACCGGTTGGGTTTTGCTTACCGTACCGCGCTGGATACGTTCGATCGCAATAGCCTGGTTTCACACCTCGACCTGGACAAGCAGGTTCGCGGCATCGACCGTGAACCGACCGACCTGATCGACGAGGTGGTGAAATCCACCCTGGAATACAAAAAAGCCAAACTTCGCAAGGTCAGTGAAGAGCTTCAGGGTATCGAGCAACGGATCCTGGTCGTGCTTGTAGCCCTGCTGGTCATGACCGTATTCATTTTCCTGGTGCTATCCAATCAGCAGATCGCCAAGCCGATCCAGGCGGCAACAGAGATTGCCAGAAGAATCTCCAGCGGCGACTTTCCCGAGGAAATACCCAAGGGAGGAAGTGATGAAACAGGACAGCTGCTGAGCGCCCTCGATAGCATGAGCGCCAACCTCCAGGCATCGCAGAACAAACTCAAGGAAGAGCAGGACCTGCTGGCCCAGCGGGTCAGAGAGCGAACCCAGGAACTCAATATCGCCAACGAGGAGTTGGCACGTGCTGCCCAGGCCAAGGACCTCTTCCTCGCCACCATGAGTCACGAGCTGCGTACCCCACTGACCACCATTCTCGGCCTGACCGAGATGCTGAAGGATCAGCTCTACGGACCGATCAATCCGAGCCAGGAGAAATCCCTCGGCACCATCGATGAGAGCTCGCGCCACCTGCTGGCCCTTATCAACGACATTCTCGACCTGGCCAAAATCGAGTCAGGCAAGATGGAGCTGAACTGGGACTTCATCCCGGCAGTACAACTGGTGGAGGGGAGTATCAGGCTGATACGCCAGCCCGCCCAGCGAAAGCACCTGCAGATCGAATACATGATCGAGCCGGAGATAAACCTCATCCATGGCGACAGCAGGCGCCTGAAACAGGTACTGGTCAACCTTCTGGGCAACGCCGTCAAGTTCACCCCGGACAACGGAAAAATCGGTCTCGATGTCACCATCAGCGAAGACAACTCGCAAGTCGATCTCACGGTCTGGGACACCGGTATCGGTATCAGCAAGGAGGAGCAGGCCCAGCTCTTCAAACCCTTCATCCAGCTGGACAATGAAGCCACACGCCGCCACAGCGGCACCGGACTCGGTCTGACCCTGGTCAACCGCATGGCACAGCTCCACAGTGGCAGCATCAGCGTTGAGAGCGAGCCCAACAAGGGCAGTCGTTTTACCTTCAGCCTGCCCTGGAACATTAAAGACAACGAGCCGAAACAGCTTTCAGCCACCATCAACTCGGACGCCGAAGAGCTATCTGACACCGCCACCAGGGGACAACATCTCCTGCTGGCCGAGGACAACCCCAACAACCGTCTCATGATCAGCGAGTTCCTGCGAAGCCAGGGCTTCAAGGTAACCATTGCTCAACGTGGGCAGGATGTCCTGGAACAGGCCGAGGCAATACGCCCTGACCTGATCCTGATGGACATACAACTCCAGGACATGGATGGCCGGGAAGTAACCCGCAAGCTACGGACCATGCCCGGACTCTCCCACACACCAATTATCGCCCTAACAGCACAGGCCATGCCCGGGGATCGCGAAAGCTGCCTTGAAGCCGGCATGGATGACTACCTGAGCAAGCCTGTCGGCTTGAAAGAGATCCGCAACTACATTCTCTCTTACCTGAAAAGACACAACCGGGCATAACATACCGCTATAACAGTACTGGTCTCGCTTCAACCACGTAGCGCTCATCGCCACCCGCAACGAGTGCGTCGAATGGATAACAGGTGATCAATGTCAGCTGATCGTCCTCCTTCTGAAGCACCCCCGGGTCATCCTTGTGCTGCACGCTCTTTCGGTAGACTGCATAGGTGACCGTAGTCCCATCAGGCCGAAGCAGTTCCATCCTGTCACCCCTCTGCAACCGCTCCAGAAAACGGAAATGGGTATCCCGGTGCCCGCTGATCACGCTGTTGCCACCGCTGCCGGGGCGGGCTGATCCGAACAGATGCCCTGGCCCGAAGGCGAGCGTACGACCGCTCGCCCCTGCCAGTACAACCTGGTCCACCTCCAGCCGTGCAACCTTCAACCGGGCCACCGGCCAGGTATCTGCCCAGGGCCAGGGGGGAACCTGCCGGTTGCCATCCCGGGCATCCTCCCAGGCCTGCTGCAGAAGGAACTGGGCAACAGCCGCCTTTGCCCCGATATAGATCCCCTCCGAGAACTGCCAGCCGGCCAGCAGAAACAGCCCTGCTGCCAGTAAACGATACCCCTTGATCAACATGCCCCACCCTGCAGGCCGGTGCGGCGATCGATATTTCGACGCCGGTTACATCGCCCAAGAAAACTCACCAACCAGCCACCCATCGCGGCCAGCAAACCCAGCAGCAGATTGAGGGGGGCAGGCGTGGCAGTCTGTGGCATGCTGCCGAAGACCTTGTCCGCACTCCAGCCCTTGGGCAGTTGAACCGGCACATTCTTACCGGACAACCCCTTCTCCATCGGACGGGTGGGTGTCTTGTCCACCGCCACGAGACAGGTGTATCTGCTGACCAGTCGGTGTTCCAGGGCCACCGCCAGCACGTCGGCCCTCACCTCCTCTTCGGCACGGCCGCGGGCTCTCTGGTCCATCAGTTCCGCAATCTTCCTGCGTGCCCAGAGCAGGTGAACACCTTCGCTCTTTCCACCACCCTGGAGATTCACCGTCTGCTGCCATGCCTTTTCCGCAGAGCTGCCGTGAATCGTGACCTTCTGCCCATCCAGATCCCCCTTCACTGCCAACAACAGCGGCTCACCCAGGTAGAGATCGGGAATGCGTCTCGGCCACATCTCCATCCCGACTCCCTCGGTCCACTCGAGCCTGAGATCACTCAATACAGGGGATTCGAGCTTGCTGAACAACGCCTCCATCTTGCCGCGCACCTCGGAGACCTTACCGATATAGGTAAATGTCCCACGCCCGAACCTGGCTGCCCTTGTCATGAAAAAGCTGTTGGGTGCCGAACCGATCCCCACGGTGAACAGCCTGCTGGCACCCAGCCTTTTTTCGATCATCTCGAACAGCTGTGTCTCGTTGCCGACACTACCGTCAGTCATGAACACCACCTGGCGGAGCCTGTCCGTTTCATCTTTTCCATCGAGGGCCCGACGAAGGGCCGGCAGCATCTCTGTTCCGCCATTGGCAGATAAGCCGTCCACATACGCTTCCGCCCGTGCCAGGTTATGTCCGCTTGCCCCTACCGCACCACTGAACAGTGCATGGGTGGAGCTGTTGAACTGGATAATGTTGAAGCGGTCATCGGGTTTCAGTCTGCCCAGGGCCATCTTGAGCGCCGCCCTGGCCTGCGCCATGGAATCACCGTGCATGGAACCGGAGGTGTCGACAACAAAGATCATCTCCCGCGGCAGGTCGGTCACCCCCCTCTCGTGGTGTGGCGGCATCACCATCACCAGTGAGTACTGATCCTCTTCCCAGATCTCGCTGAACAGGGCCGCATAGGGTTCGTTGCCCGGCACCGGCGACCAGGTCAATTCGAAATCCCGATTGGCACTCACCTCGCCATCCCTTAGCAGGACAGTATGCACGCCATGCTCATCACGACTGTTCTCGATTGCATGGTAAGTACTCTCCAGCCGTGCGAGGGGGAAACCGGCCGTCAATCTCACGGCTATACTCACCCTGTTGAGTACCCCTTCGGAGGGATCGATAACAGGCGGTGTAATCTGCGAGGCATCCGGTACAGCCGTTGTATCCATCGCCCAACCCGTGCCAGTGAAGGCCGCAATCTCTTCCCGCCCGGGCATATTCCCCGGTATGTAGCGCGGTGCGACCACCAGCGGAAACCGGATTGAAAAACGTCCCTGCCGGTAGCTGAGATCCTGCTGGTACTCGATCTCAACCGACACCTCCTCACCCGGGCCGATATTGGCAACCGAGGTGGTAAAAATATTGGGCCTCTGCTGGCTCAGAAGTGAAGCTTTCTTTCCCGCGCGCTTTGCGGTCTCGTAGGTTTTCCTCGCCTGGCTCTTCTCCTGTATCTCACCCTCGATCACCCGCTGGCCAATCTTCAATCTCATGTGATCAACGGCAGCCTTCTCAGGCAGGGGAAATACATAGATCCCCTCGATCCAATCCTGGCCCGGATTGCGAAAACGCTGGCGCACAGACACCCGGGCAATCATGCCGCTGATATCCATGGCAACATCGGTTTTCAGCATCGGCGCATCGACCGCCACACCCCCGCTTGCAAGCTTCAGCAGCAGACTGCCGCGCTTCGCCTCGCTCACCGTCATTGTCTGCAGGTTTTCAAGTGCTGCTGTATCCCCGCCCTCGGCCTGGGCAACTGAACTCATCATGAGAACCAGGATTGCAAACAGCAGTGCTCCACCCAGACCGCTCAACAGCGAATAGAGGGAGATACTGAAGACATCTTTCAACAATGATCGATCACTTGGGTTTCCTGACATGGTGCACATCCTCCTTTCGCTTATCCCCGGGATAATCCAAACGCTTCATATCCTCTCTCGGAAGCAACCGGTAACTGGACCTGTTGACATACTCCGGTGAGGCATAGATGAACTCCTCACTCAGTGGCAGAATCAAGCGGTTCATTTCCCTTCTCCAGGCAGAAATAGATCAACACCCGCCGGTCGAAACCGAGCCCCTCTGTATCGCCCAACGGATACTCGACTGCTCTTTCACCGTGAGGAATTTTTCGGATTCTGGAGACGCCCACACCGCCTGCCTGAAGATGTCGCGCAACCACATCGGCACGTTGGGCCGACAGCGACATATTGAAGTCGTTCGTCCCCCGACGGTCGGCATAGGCATCCACGTGGACCCTGAGTTCGGGAAACATCGCGAGACTTCGGGCCAGCTTCTGCAATTGGCGTTGATAGCGGGGTTCCAGTACTGAACTTTCGGTCCGGAAAAGAACATTCAGAGCAAAGCCATCGACGATCGCTTCCAGCTGGCGCGTGCGATCGTCCCACGCCTTGTTGTACTTCCGGCTGATCTGCTGACGGGATGATCTGCTCGACTGCAGCTGACGCTGCAGATCACCTATCTCCTGCCGGGCCGTCTCCAATCCCGTCTCGAGGCTGTTGGCGTGTCCGACCAGGGCACCCCCTGCAGCGCCAAGAATCAGCCCGGGAGGGCCCCCGAAGATGGCACCGAGCAGCCCGCCACCACCTATCCCCTTCCACTCCTGTTGCCGCTGCTCAGCGGAATAGTCAGCATCATCCGATGCCATGAGCGGTTGACTGCTGAGCAACACCATCACGCTACAAATCGCCAGTTTCTTAATCACGTCTTGCTCCTTCTGTGCAAATGGCCCAGCGCGCCTTCCCTGGCCAGTTCGGTTCTCCTTACCTGCGCCGGATAACTTCTTGTTACTGATTACACAGGGGAGAGTTGTCGGGGAGCTAACCGCGGAATGGCAGTCCAGTGGCAGAATCTGGCTAAAAAGTGGCAGTTGAAAATCAGAGGTCTCTTATAGAGATTGGCTTGTGTACAGCTGTCTGTTTGATTATTGTCACAACTTCATTTGCACAACAGAATCAATTGGTAATAATATTTAACCCAACCTGCAACCGGGTTATTCAACACCCGACCCGGTTCGGGATGCCATGTATACAACAGAGCGAGTGATAGAGCGTCATGTCAAACCAAGTCTCAGGTACCGTAAAGTGGTTCAACGACAAGAAAGGCTACGGCTTCATCGAGCGTGAAGGCGGCAAGGATGTCTTTGTTCACCACAGCGCAATCAACGGAAGCGGCTTCAAAACCCTGCAGGAAGGCCAGCAGGTAACCATGGAAGTCACCGACGGACAGAAAGGGCCCCAGGCGGAAAACGTCACTCCTCTCTGATTCCGATTTTCCCGCCCCTCGGCAGAACGCCTCCATTCTCTGCCAACAGATGCTCAACAGGTGCACTCTGTGCACGCCTGTAGGGTGTCCAATTGCATCAATATCTATACCGGCTTAGCATCGTACATTCCGATTCCGACACGCCACTGAACCGAATGTCATGAGCAAGCAGATCGCCATCGTCGAAGATGAACCGACCATACTTGAAAACTATATTGATGCACTGACGCGCCAGGGCTATGCCGTAAAGGGATACGCCACCCGCAAGGCCGGCCTGGAGGCGTTTCGCGTCAAAATGCCCGACCTGGTGATCCTCGACATCGGCCTGGGAGACGATGTGGACGGTGGATTTGAACTCTGTCGTGAACTGAGATCCATGTCAGCGACCCTGCCGATCATCTTCCTTACCGCCAGGGACAGCGATCTCGATACCGTATCGGGCCTGCGACTTGGAGCGGACGACTATCTCACCAAGGACATCAGCCTGGCCCATCTCTCGGCCCGTATCGCCGCACTGTTCCGACGCCTGGAGGTTCTCCAGCAACCAGTTGAACGGGATCGCATCCTGGAACGTGGCCAATTGAGCATCGACATGGACCGCCTGCAGATCAGCTGGCGGGAAAAACCGGTTGAACTGACGGTTACCGAACTCTGGTTCGTTCATGCACTGGCCAATCACCCCGGCCATGTACGCAGTCGTGACCAGCTGATGGATGCCGCCAATATCCTGGTGGACAGTACAAGCATCAGCACACATATCAAGCGCATCAGGAGAAAGTTCGAAAAAGCAGACGCCGCTTTTGACGCGATTGAAACCGTTTACGGCATGGGTTACCGCTGGAAAGCCTAGACCTGCTGACACTATGCCCATACTCATCGACCGAGGCCATTTTTTCGCAGGACAATGCCACGACCTTTCCGACACAGTATCCGCTTCAAGCTTCTGCTGGTATCACTGACCCTGCTGGTCATACCCTGGGCAGGCTATCGTTACCTGGCTGAGACAGAGAGCTTCCTGCGTAATGCCCAGGAGACCATGTTGCTGGGCACGGCACAGGCCGTGGCGACCCTGCTCCACAACCACGAGGAGATGTTCCCCGCGGGACCTTCCATTGAAGGCAGCGATGAGAGCATTCTCTATCTTCATCCGCTGCCCGGCCCCATACAGCTGGATGGATATACCGAGGACTGGCAGCCATTGCTGCGTAACCGCTGGCGTTACCGGGGTGAAAAGGATCTCTCCTTCGACATCCTGCTGGGAGAGCGCCAGGGATACCTCTACCTGCTGGCAGAAATAGATGACGACCGTATCGTTTACCGGCGACCGGGTGAGAACAACCTGGAGACGAGCGACTTTCTCTCACTTCGTCTGACTGATCCCTCTGGCAATACCGTTCACTACGGCCTGAGCACCATCGCCCCGGGCTGGATTGTTGCTGAAAAACTCCTGACCAGAGGCGAAAAACGCATCCTTGGCAACAGCGAATCCCGCATACAGGGCGAATGGACCGAGCACGCCAGGGGCTACACGGTGGAGTTGCGCATCCCCCGCTACCTGATTGGCGAGAGGCTGGAACTGGGCGTCGGTGACGTGGATGACCGCGATGCCCGCGAGCTGGAGGAAAGCATCACCACCGGAAACGGCAAGGCAGGGCTGCTGCCGGGAAGACTGGTGGCACCCAACCCGGAAATGCTGGGTATTATCGGCGGCCTGGAACATGAAGATGCCCGCATCTGGGTACTCAATCGCAACCGCCAGGTGCTGGCCAGGCGGGGTGATCTGAAGACCGAAGAGGATAGCGATAAGCAGGCGGCGGAGGAGCCCCTGCTGCTGAGCGCACTCTTCCGGCTGGTCGCCGACCAGCCCAGCGAACAGTTCATCGACGAGTTCTCCGGCAGAAGCCGGCTCTCGGGCCCGGAACTCGAAGCTGCCCTGGCTGGCACACCGGAGACACGCCGGCGCATCACCCCTGACGGCGAAGCGACAATCCTCTCGGCTGCCTGGCCAATACGTTCCCCCGATGGCATCGTCGGCGTCGTGCTGGTTGAACAAAGTACCAACAGGATACTGGCTCTGCAGAACGAGGCACTGAAACGACTGTTCAGTACCACGGCCCTGCTGTTCCTGGTAACCCTTGTCCTGCTGCTGGCCTTTGCGACCCTGCTCACGCGCCGCATCGGCAAGTTACGCAACCGGGTTGAAACCGCCGTCACGCCTGACGGACGTATCAAGAGTGAGTTCACCGGGGACAATACCAAGGATGAAATTGGCGACCTGAACCGCAGCTTTGCAGGCGTTCTCAACCGCCTGTCCGAATACAACCGTTACCTGGAGGCGATGACCTCCCGGCTCGCCCACGAACTGCGCACACCCCTGACCATTGTCAAATCGTCCCTCGAAAACCTTGAATCCGAGCAGTCCGAGGCACAACGCCAGCGCTACATAGTACGCGCCAAGGAGGGCAGCGAACGCCTGGGCCTGATCCTCCATCGCATGCGCGAGTCCACCCGACTTGAACAACTGTTGCAGCAGGCCGAGGTGGAGCTGTTCGACCTGAGGGAGCTGGTCTCATCCAGTTGTGAAGGCTACCGAAGCGCCTTCGATGGCTGCCGCTTCGAAGCCAGCCTGCCACAACAGCCTGTACCGGTGGTTGCCGCACCAGACCTGATAGGCCAGGCCCTGGACAAGCTGGTGGCCAACGCGGTGGACTTTCATCATCCCGGCTCCGTGATAGAGCTGCAGTTGGAACCCGGTACAGATGCAACTACCCGGTTGAGTGTGATCAACCAGGGCCCACCACTACCCGGGGAGATGTCCAGTGAAATCTTCGACTCCATGGTCTCGGTACGCAGCGACAAGGGAGAGGAACCCCACCTGGGCCTGGGCCTTTATCTCGTGAGGTTGATTACCGAGTTCCACAAGGGTAGCGTGTGGGCAGGGAACCTCCCCGGTGGCGAGGGAGTCAAATTCACTATCCAGCTACCCACGGAACAGTAAACCATGAACCCGGCACCCTTTATCGCGCTTTCATTGCTGCTGATGCTCGGCCTCGGTGTACTGACCATCTTCCTTGCCGGTAAAGACAGCAAGTCCAGCAATATGGACGATCCGGAAAACAGGAAGGATCGCAAGAAATTCTTCAAGCGATTCTGAATCAGGTCTTGATACCGATCCCCTTGCGCAGCAGGAAGAGCGCGAAACTGCCGAGCCCGATAATGAACAGCAGAATGATGCTGAGCGCCACGCCCATACCGATATCCGCCACCCCGAGCAGTCCGTAACGGAAAGCGTTCACCATGTAGAGTATCGGGTTGGCCAACGAGACGTTCTGCCAGAACTCGGGCAGCATCTGTATGGAGTAGAAGACACCGCCCAGGTAGGTCAGCGGTGTCAGCACGAAGGTCGGAATGATGGAGATATCGTCGAAGCTCTTGGCGAAGACGGCGTTGATAAAGCCACCCAGGGCGAACAGTATCGAGGTGAGCACGAACACCAGCAGGGTCCAGCCGTAGTTGTGGATGCTGAGGTCCGTGAAGAATACCGATACCCCGGTCACCGCGATTCCCACCACAACCCCACGCGCCACACCGCCACCCACGTAGCCCGCCAGGATCACCCAGTGGGGCACGGGTGCGATCAGCAGCTCTTCCACGTGCTTCTGGAACTTGCTGCTGTAGAAGGAGGAGACCACGTTTGAGTACGAGTTGGTGATCACCGCCATCAGGATCAGGCCCGGCACGATGAAATCGATGTAGCGGAAACCGTCCATCTCACCGATACGCTCGCCGATCAGGGTACCGAAGATGACATAGTAGAGGGTGGTGGTGATCGCAGGCGGCAGCACGGTCTGCACCCAGATCCGGATGAAGCGCAGAAACTCCTTCGTGATGATGGTGGAGAAGGCGATCCAGTAACGCGACAGGTTGTTCACTCTCCATCCTCCCTTCGACTGCTCTCAACCATGTCGATAAACAGCTGTTCGAGGCGGTTCTGCTTGTTGCGCATGCTGATCACCTCGATACCGTTGCGCGACAGGGCATCGAACAGGCCGTTGATGCCCTGGTCCTGGGTCACCTCCACCTCCAGGGTGCAGTCGTCGACCCGGTCGAGCACGTAGCCTCCCAACTCGGGCAACTCAGCCAGGGTACCCTTCAGGTTCAACACGAAGGTCTCGGTATGGAGCCGCTGCAGCAGGCTGCCCATGCTGCTGTGTTCGACGATCTCACCCTGGTTGATGATGGCGATGTTGCGGCAGAGGCTCTCCGCCTCCTCCAGGTAGTGGGTGGTGAGGATGATGGTGGTGCCGCGGCTGTTGATATCCGTCAGGAACTCCCACATGGAGCGGCGTATCTCGATATCCACCCCGGCTGTCGGCTCATCCAGGATCAGCAGCCGGGGTTTGTGGACCAGCGCGCGTGCAATCATGAGCCGCCGCTTCATGCCGCCGGAGAGGTTTCGGGCCATCTCCGTGCGCTTGTCCCACAGGTCCAGCTGGCGCAGGCTCTCCTCCGCGCGCCGCCAGGCTTCCCGGCGGGGGATGCCGTAGTAGCCGGCCTGGTTGACCACGATCTCGGCCACCGGCTCCCAGACATTGAAATTGAACTCCTGGGGCACCAGGCCGATGCACGACTTCACCGCCTCTGGCTCCCGGTCCAGGTCGTGACCGAACACCTCCACCCTGCCGGCGGTCTTGTTGACCAGGGAGCTGATGATGCCGATGGCGGTGGACTTGCCGGCCCCGTTGGGTCCCAGCAGGGCAAAGAAATCCCCCTGCCTGATCTCCAGGTCTATCCCCTTCAGGGCTTCGAAGTTGTTGGCGTAGACCTTGCGCAGGCCACGTATGCTCAGTGCGCTCATGTAAACTGGGATTACCTTCTGGTCGTCATTCTGGCCGCTGCCATGATATCGGCTTATGTGGGGCCATTTAAAGCCGATACAAGATATCGTGTAACCTCAATCTTCCCATGGATGGACGTTGTAGCATCCATTGTCAGCCCCGTTATAATGGCGACAAAACGAAAACAGCCCTTTCGGAGTGATTTCATGAAACGAGTGACCATTGTCGGCGCAGGGTTCGCCGCCCTCACCGCTGCCCAGAAACTGCGCAAACTCGATCCCGACATGGAGATCACCCTGGTTGCTCCAAAGCCCGAGTTCAGCTACCTGCCCGGCACCATCTGGATACCCTCGGGTATCAGGGAGCCTGAAGACCTGCTGTTGAACCTGGAGCACTTCTTCCGCAGGCACCGTATCCTCTACCACCAGGGATCTGCCACCGGCCTGAGGGAGGGAGGTCGCATCCTGGAGACGGACAACGGCGAGATCGGCAACGACGGCCTGGTCATCTGTTCCGGGGGACGCTTCATAAAGAAACTGCCCGGTATCGAGCACAGCATCACCCCCTGCGAAGGTATTCCCGCCGCCATGAAGATCCGCGAACGGCTGAAGGAGATGCAGGGCGGCACCATCGCCGTGGGCTTCGCCGGCAACCCCAAGGAACCCTCCGCCATGCGGGGTGGGCCGATGTTCGAGTTCCTTTTCGGTATCGATCGCCAGCTGCGTCTCGAAAAGCGTCGCGACAGGTTCAACCTGGTCTTCTTCACTCCCGCCCCCAGCCCGGGCAACCGACTGGGCCCGAAGGCGGTGAAAGGGCTGCTGAAGGAGATGGAGAAACGCAATATCCGCACCCATCTCGGTCACAAGATGAAAGGGTTCACCGACGGCAAGGTGACCACGGAAGGGGGAGAGTTCGAGGCGGACCTGATTCTCTTCATGCCCGGCATGACCGGTAACCAGTGGTTCGACAACACCGACCTGCCCCGCTCCGAAGGCGGCCTCATCAGGGCCGACCGGCAGTGCCGCGTGGAGGGCATGGAGAAGGTCTACGTGGCGGGCGACTCCGGCAGCTTCCCCGGCCCGGACTGGATGCCCAAGCAGGCCCACATGGCCGACCTGCAGGCAGAGACCGCTGCCAACAACCTGGTGGCGGAGTTCAACGGCCGGGAGCCGAAGAACACCTTCAAGGTGGAACTGGTCTGTATCGTCGACAGCCAGACCACAGGCATGCTGGTGGCGCGCACCGAGAAACGCAACCTGGTGATGCCCCAGATGGCGATGTTCCACTGGCTGAAGCGCCTGTTCGAATGGTGGTACCTGCGTCAGTACCGCTGATCTAAATCGGACTCGCGCCGGGAATCACTCCCGGTGGCTGCTGTTCGCTGAGGAGGGGGAAGTGCTCTCCGATACCAGCTCGCTCAATCTCAGGGGGTTGGCGGCCATCTTCGCGATCGCCTCACCCCAGGTCGGCTTGTTGAACAGGTAGCCCTGGCCCAGCTCGCATCCCAGTCTCTGCAGAAATCCCAGCTGCTCGCCATTCTCGATTCCCTCGGCAACGATTTTCAGGCCCAGGCTGCGGGCCATGGATACGATCGCCTCGACCAGGGTCGAGTCACCCTGGTTGTGGGGAATACCGCTGATGAAGGAGCGATCGATTTTCAGGATATCCATCGGGTAGAGCTTCAGGTAGCTCAGGGATGAGTAACCGGTGCCGAAATCATCGATCGCCAGTCCCAGGCCCATCGCTTTCAACTCGCCGAGCCACTGCAGTGTCGCCTCTCCACCCTCGAGCATCATCCCCTCGGTGATCTCCAGGGTCATGGTGGATGGGTCGACCCCGGTCTCTTCCAGGATCGCCCGCACATCCTCGGTGGTCAGACCCAGTGCCAACTGCCTGCTGGAGAGGTTAACGTTGACCCTGAGATTGAGCCCCTGGTCATGCCACACCTTCGCCTGCCGTGCCGCCGTGGCCAGCACCCAGCTGCCGATGGAGCTGATCAACCCTGTCTCCTCCGCAAGGGATATGAAGACATCGGGTGACACAAGCCCCCTCTGTGGATGATTCCAGTAGACCAGCGCCTCCACGCCATTGAGACGCCCCGTCTCCAGGTCGACCACGGCCTGGTACTTGAGCACCAGTTCCCTGTGATCCAGGGCCAGTCGCAGCTCACGCTCCAGTTCCATGTGCTGTTTCACTTCGTCGTCCATGGCGGGGGTAAAGAAGCGGTAGCAGTTTCTGCCGCTCTCCTTGGCCAGGTACATCGCCATGTCCGCATTGCGCAGCATCACCCCACTGTCGGTGGCATCATCCGGGTACAGCGTAATGCCGATACTCGCCCCCACGAAGATCTCTCTGCCGACCAGCTTGAAAGGCAGGTTGATCTCATCGATGATCTTCTGGGCCACCTCGCCCACGTCGTCGATCTTGTGCACGTCCGGCAGGACGATGACAAACTCGTCACCGCCGAAGCGGGCGACTGTATCACTCTCTCTCACGGCGTGATTGAACCTTTCGGCCACCTGCCGCAACAGGTCATCACCGACCACGTGCCCCAGGGTATCGTTGACCCGCTTGAAGCCGTCGAGATCGATAAACAGCAGGGCGACCTGTTCCTTTTCGCGATGGGCGGCCAGGATGGACTGGTTGAGACGATCCACCAGCAGGTTGCGGTTGGGCAGGCCGGTGAGGGGGTCATAGTTCGCCTGCCGGCGTATCTGCTCCTCATCCTCCTTCCTGCGGGTGATATCCGAGAACACCGCCACATGCTCTTTGACATTACCCTGTTCGTCCCTGATGACCGCGAGCGAGAGCCACTCGGGAAAAACAGAGCCGTCCTTCCGCCGGTTCCATATCTCACCGCTCCAGTAACCCTTCGAGTAGAGCGAGGACCACATCCCGCGATAATAGCTCTCGTCATGGGTATCAGATCTCAGGATCCTGGGATTCTGGCCGATCACTTCATCCGGCTGGTAACCGGTGATCTGGCTGAACGCCGGGTTCACCGATTTAATGCGGTTTTCCGCATCGGTGATCATGATCCCCTCCATGGTGGTTTCGAACACCGTGGCATTCATCCTCAGCTGATCCTGGGCGGTTTTCTGCGCGGTGATATCCTCCTTCACCGCGATAAAGTGTGAGATATGCCCCTTGCTGTCCCGCACCGGCGAGATGGTTGCGGACTCCCAGAACTCGCCACCGTTCTTGCGCGTATTGCGGAACTGGCCTCGCCATGTTTTTCCCGACAGGATGGTCGACCACAGATCCTCGTACATCTCGGGAGAGGCATCATCCGGCTTCATGATGCTCGGATTCTTCCCAAGCACATCTTCCGCCAGGTAACCGGTAACCTCCTCGAACTTCGGATTGACATACTCGATCTGGCCCCGCCGGTCTGTGATAACCACCGCAGAGGGACTCTGATCGATGGCACGATAGAGTTTCCGCAACTCCTGTTCAGCCCGCTTGCTCTCACTGATATCGACACGTACACAGACAATCTCACCATCCTCTGTGCAGCTGTCGCTGGCCAGGTACCAGCGGCCATTGCGCCACTGCTCGATATAGCTCTGCTTTTCGGAACAGGGCAGCTCGGGACAGGGAAGCTGCTGCACCTCATCATCCGGCAGGGTGTTATCCTCCACCGCCTGCGCAGAGTTCAGTTGCACGATCTCATCCAGGGAGGCATCGCCCCGCTCGAGCACCTCTTCCAGCCAGGGATAGAGTTCGGTGTATTTTCTGTTGAACAGCACGAGCCGCCCATCGGGTGCGAACAGGGCAAACGCCTCGTTCAGGCTCTCCAGTGCAGCCTGCAGCTGGCCATGGGCCTTACCGACCTGGGTTCTCGATTTATTGAGCTGGTAGATGGCAATACTGAGGCCAACGAAGAGGCCGAGAACAAGAACAAACAGCAGAAGACTGAACATCTCGCTCTGCACGCTCTGTTTCGAGTAGTAGCTCTCGTATTCACTATAGAGCGCATCGAAGCTCTGCTTGCTGGGCACGGCGACATAGCTGGCCCGCAGAGCACCGAGTTCCTTGGAGAGCCGGAGATTCGTTCGCACGTGAAACAGGGCATTCTCGACCATCGCCTGGAGCTCCGGATGATCGAACCGCTGTTCCGACAACGCCCCGATCATTCTCTCCAGCCGACCAGCCTCTGAAACGGCACTGAACTGGTAGAAGTGATAAAGCTCGCTGATCAGATCCCTGACCTGGTCACCTGCCTCATGATCATTCCCGGACAGCTCCCGGGCCAGCATGGGCAGATACTGCAGTCCGTTACGGGCCAGCGCCACCTTTGACTTGATGTGCTCCACCAGGGCGAGCTTCTCGTCGATCGATGCCATGTATGCATCGAGATGTGCACGGTATCGCTCACCCTCCTCCCCTTCGATCTGGACTTCGGGGGAATAGATCTGCTGTTTCAGTCCGTATAGCTGCTTTACCACGTCCACCAGTGGATCGAACTGCAACAGCATGTACGAGGTGACCCGCAGCACATCCCTGTCAAGCACACCCTCGATCTGCTGTACTTTGAACAACAGGTCGAGACGCTTGTTGTGCTGATCGATGTTCACCGAGCGGGTCTGCACGAAAAAGACCAGCAATACCAGGGTCAACAAGGTCAGGATTGCCTGCAGAATAATGAGTCGTCTTGACGTCATGGCTGCAGATCCGGGTGGTTCCCCACCAGTGATTGGAGGAAATCGATGATCAGGGCGACATGCCGATCCGGTATCTTCCTGCCCAGTTGGTACAGCCCCATCACCCGGACCGCCTCGTCCAGATCCTGCACGCTGCCGTCATGAAAGTAGGGGCTGTTGATGGCGGCCAGGCGCAGGCTGGGCACCTTGAAGAAATAGAGATCCTCGTCCCGGCCGGTGACATTGAAGCGCCCCCTGTCGGCTGCCGTAATCGCCATTCCCCGCTCACTGAAGTAGTCTCCGAGGGCTCCCATGCGCTGAAACATGTTGCCGCCCACGTTGACGCCCTGGTGACAGGAGATACAGCCGTAGGACTTGAACAGTTCATAACCCTCCAGTTCCCGCTTGCCAAGGGCATTGGCATCCCCCCTGAGCCAGCGATCGAAGGGGCTGTCGACCGTGATCAGTGTGTGCTCGAAACTGGTGATGGCATCGCGTATGTTCTGTTCCGTGATGCCATCGGCATACAGTTCGTTGAAACGCGTTGTGTAATCCTGGTCCCGTTTCAGCTTTGAAATCACCTGTTCCCAGTTCGATGCCATTTCAATGGGATTGTTGACGGGTCCACCGGCCTGCTCATGCAGATTGGCAGCCCTGCCGTCCCAGAACTGGGCAAGATTGAAACGGGAATTGTAGACAGTAGGTGCCTTGATGTTTCCAACGGCGCCCGAGACACCGATCGAGCGGGACAGCCCATCGGTACCGCCCCGCCCCAGCTTGTGACAGTGGGCACAGCTGATGGAATCGTCCCGTGAGAGCCTGGCATCGTGAAACAGCATGTCACCCAGGGAAACCTTTCTGGGATCCTGGCCATGCTCTCGTGGGATCGGCCTGATCGGCTCCTCATATACAGACGCAGCAGATACCGTTGCCACTGCCGGTATCAGCAACAGGAGCCAGAAGACCGCTTTGAATTTGCGACTGGTGACCAACCAAAACCACCTCTTTAGAGTGGTTTATTTTACGCAAATCCAGGCAAAAAAAGAACAGCGCGTCTCGATCAAGCCGGGGCAACCGTATAAAGCACTGAAAACAAAGGATTTATTTCGACATCATCTGCCTGAGATGATCGGGCACATTCAAGGCGCCATCGATTTCTGTCGCATCCACCCGGGCATTGGTGAAACGGGTGTGCTTGAGATTGGCGTGTTGAAACCCGGTTCCTGTCAATTGTGCACCATTGAGCAGTGCACCCTGCAGATCGGCTCCCTCGAACACTGCACCCTCCAATGCGGCACCGGTGAGCACCACCAGTTTCAGCTGGGAAAAACGGAGCCGTGAATCGATCAGGACGGCACGCATCATGAAAGCGCCGTTGAAGGTGCTCCCGCTGAAGTCCCCCGCCTCCATCGCGATATCCTTCATGTAGGCCTTGGTGAAATCGGCCGACGTGGACTTCACCTCGTTGAGATTGGCACCGAACATGTGGGCCCTGACAAAGCGGGCACCATCCAGGATGCCCAGGTCGAAGGTGGTATGAAAGAGGTCCGCTTCGGTGAAGTCGGCATTCGAGACCCTGCACTCACCCAGGTTTGCCCAGCGCAGATCGGCCTTGACCAGGCTGGCACCTGAGAGGTTGCACCCTGGCATAAAGGCATTTGTGAAATCGACCCCATCGAGCAGTGCACCCGTGAGATCGATGGCAGGCGCCACGCGCCCGGAGAAACTGCAGTGCCTGAGGTCCATGCCCGGCCCCGGGTGCTCACAGTCCCCTCCAGGTGTTTCAGCGCCTCTACTGCCGAAGAGCGGAAGTGCCAGCAGAATGAAAAACAGGGATTTCCTCAAGCCACGCGCCACCCATCGCTCCCAGTGTGACAACCGTGTTCATACTATTAACCCGGCCACTAAATATATCGCTTTCAGTGCTTCAAGCATTCCCTTGATCAAGGCGCGACTCGCAGGTAATAGCCGCTCTATTGGCAAGAGTCGCAACACTGAGCAAGGGAATGCTTGAAACACCTGACCTATTGAATATGAAAGACAGGCTGTAGCGTGCTCACCTGCAGACTGCGTTATCAATACTTGTTGTAGGGGGGCTACAGCGGCGCATTGATGCCTTGCTGCCGGTGAGCACGCTACAGCTGAAAGAGGTATATTTAGTGGCCGGGTTAATAATAGCAGACAATAGGGCTCCCCGGGAGTGGGTACCACCTTGAGGGTAAAGCGGCCCGATGTTGGTTACTGCTTCAACCATCCACCCAGTCAGCGGGGCGTTTCTGGTCGTCACGCAGGATCGGTGCAAAGTAGACATCGGCATCGTCCAGGTCTATATCCTTGCCGTCCTTGTCTTCCATGGGCTGGTCGAAATCCTTCCATCCACGCAGGCCGGTCTGCAGGGAGCAGACGTTCTCATAACCCAACACCTGCATGGAGTGGGCCGCAAGGATGCTGCGATATCCTGAGCGACAGACCACCACGATCTCCCGTTTACGGGACTTCACCAGTTCCGGCTCGGTCTCCTCGTAGTCCCACTCGCAAGCCGACTCTAGGATACCCCGGGGGACGTTCATGGAGCCTTCAATATGCATGGCGTCGAACTCGTAGGGCTCGCGCACATCCACGATCAGAAGATCCGGATTCGCCTCGATGCGCTCCTCCAGGTCCCAGGGCATGATCTCCTTTACATCGGTCATGCAGCTGCGTATCTGTTCGATAAACCTGATCATAATTTCATTTCCTGTACTACAACTCTTTGGCCGCAACGCTTGCGACCGTAACTGAATGCACTTTCAGGCGCAGGCTGAGAGGTTATATTCCCCGGCGCTCCTGGAAGTATTGAAAATCATCCCCGCGGGCAGAGATTCTGCTCCACTGCAATCACTGCCGCCTCCACCCGTGAATGGACATTGAGCTTGCGCAGAATCGCCTTTACATGGAGCTTCACCGTGCCGTCGGAAATCCCCAGGTTGCGGGCGATCACCTTGTTGCTCTGGCCATCGGCCAAGTGACAGAGAATCTCGCGTTCGCGGGGCGTGAGATCGGAAAAGGCGTCCTGAGCTACCGAGCTCTCAGACTCGCCCTGCACCGCCTTGGCGAGGATACCGGTCAGTTCCTTTGCGACAATGGTCGAACCGGCGACGATCTCCTCAAGCGCATCGATCAGCTCATTGGGTTCCATATCCTTCAGCAGGTAACCCTGGGCTCCGTTCTGCAGCGAGTTGATGACATCCTTTTCATCACGGCTGGTGGTGAGCATGGCGATCGGCATTGTGAGGTTTCGTCCCCGCAGTTCCTGCAGCACCTCGATACCGTTCATGTCCGGCATACGCATATCGAGCAGCACCACGTCAGGCTGCTCCTGAGCGACCATTTCGATCCCCTGCTGGCAGTCTCCGAGGGCGCCCACAACATCAATTCCACGGCGCTGCAGCAACTCCTGCAGCCCGATGCGGAACAGGGCGTGGTCATCAATCAGCAGTATGCGCATTAAACGGCCTCTTGTTGTTCGTCTGTCAGCCGGGAATCGGCATTATAGATCAACTCCACCCGGGTGCCCTCTCCAGGCTCACTCTCGATGCGAATGCTGCCCCCAAGGCGGTGAGCCCTCTCCTCCATGATGGAGAGGCCGATATGCTCACCCGGATTACCGCTTGGACTGGCATTCTCGAAACCAACACCGTCATCCTCGACCAGCACCTTGTACTCGTTGTCGCCATGGCAGGTGAGCAGCACGCGCACGGTATGTGCCTGGGCATGCTTGCGGATATTGACCAGGCTCTCCTGCACTATACGCAGGATCTGCATCTCCTCGCTGGCCCCGAGATTGATCTGGCGACAGCTGCGCTGGAAGAAGATCGGGATACCGGTCTCCTGGCGGAAGCGCTGGGCCAGTTTTTCCAGGGCAGGCGCAAGCCCGCGCTGATCAACGGGTGCACGGAAGTTGTTCAGCAGCTCTCTCAGTTCGTTGTGTGCCTCGTCGAGGGCATTGCGGATGCGGTCCAGCTCGCTGCGGCTCCTGGCACCCGCATTCTCCTGCTCCTGGGTCTCCTCCAGCATGCGCACCTGGAAACGCAGGCTCGCCAGTGTCTGGGCCAGGGAGTCGTGCAGCTCGTGGGCCAGGGCGGTACGCTCCTGGATAATGGAGAGCCGATGCGCCTCTTCATCGGAACGCTGCTTGGCGATAGCGATACCGAGGTGATTGCCGATGGTGTCCAGCAGGTACTGGATATCTTCACGCCCCTTGCGGTCGGCACGTTTCACGTAGATCCGGTAGAGACCGAGCTGGTCGCGATGGTATGCCAGCGGAACCTCTATCACCTCCATCTCCGAGGTGCTGTACATGCGCCGGTTGTTGCGCAGGGAACACTCCCTGGCATCGTGTTCGCAGAGCACATCGCCACTGGAAAGTGCCTTGCCACACTGGCAGAGTGGAACCGGCAGCTGATCCTGCTCTGTCATCGGGACATCATCCAGCCCCACGCTGCCCACCAGGCGCATCTGCTCCTGGTTTGTAGCCAGTTGCACGGTGGCGGCCTTGCCGTGGATGATCTCCTTGAGCACCACCAGGTAGCGCAACAGCAGGCTGTCCATATCACCCACCTGGTTGATACTGGAAGCGACATCGTAAAGGATATTGACCGCCGAGGTCTGCTGGGCCAGGCGCCGGGTCTGGCGTGCCACGCGGTTGTCCATATCCTCGTAGAGATCGATCAGTTCGCCGCTCAGGCTGTCCAGGTCGCGGGCGACCGAGCCGAGTACACCGACGCTCTCAAGGGGAAGGGATGACCAGGGATCACCCTGGCAGACATCGGCCACCGACTGTTCCAGTTCCACCAGGGGTTTCAGGAGCTGGCTGCGCAGGCGCCCCGCCCCCACCAGTCCGGCCACCAGGGAGAGAAAACCCACCAGGATCATCAGCACCGGCAGGTTATGCTCCTGGCCCACACCGGCAAATACCAGGATGGCCAGTACCAGGTTGAATACCAGAGTTGTTGCGAGTGCTCCCAGTGGCCCGAGAAGGCGGCCCACCACGAGAATACGCAGGATCGATGAACGATTCATCAGCGAGGCGAGAAAACCCTCACCCACCTTGCCGCCCGGGCTCTGCTGCTCTTCCTGGATTTCGCTCATCTGTTATATGAATTGATGTAAAAGGTTGATTCTAACACAAAAACCAAGCCTTTCAGTCGGGTTAATCACGACCCGCCAGAATTCCGCTCACCGCCTTTACCCGCTCGAATGCCAGGGCCTGCCCGAGCTGGGCACCATCGATACCCGCCGCCTTCAACGCCTGCACCGACACCGCCGAGGCGGCTTGCAGTGATCTACGGAACAATTCGCTGGCCTGATCACCATTTTCCGGGAACAGTGCAGAGAGCAGCGCCAACAATACCTCGAACCTCTCCCCCTGCTGCTGGGCTCGGGAGCGATGCAGAAAGTTCACCACCCCTGCCGCATCCCCCGTCATGGGAGCATCGAAGCCTGGCGCCAGGTCCAGAGCCAGCTCCAGAAGTTCGCTATATTCCCGTTCCGGCCGCATTCCGGCCAGTGCGTCAGCGGACTCTCTGGCACAGAAAAACATCACCGCTCCAAATCGCACCCTGGGGTCCTCGCTGATCGCCGCAGCCCGTTTCAAGGCGGCCACCGGTTCGCTCTCCCCTGCCTGCTTATGGGCTGCAGGATCCCCCATGCTGTCTGCCAGGGGCGGCATGATCACCTGGAGGGCCCCGCAGCAGTGCAGCACTTCGAAGAAGCGCCAGGGTTGATCGGTGACCAGGGCCAGCTTCATCTCCTGCCAGATCCGTTCGGGCTTGAGCGCCTTCAGATCATCCGAGGCGGCCATCTTCTTCATCAGGGCATGGGTACCGTGGGCCACACGGAACCCCCAGCGCCCGAGCCGGGCTGCGAAACGGGCCACCCTGAGCAACCGCACCGGATCCTCCACGAAGGCGGGACCGATATGACGCAACATGCCCTCGGCGAGGTCCTCTTTGCCGTTGAACGGATCGATGGTCTCCCCCGCCTCGTCCTGGGCAATGGCGTTGATGGTGAGATCCCTGCGCTTGAGATCCTCCTCCAGTGTCACATCGGGTCCGGCATCGACCGAGAAACCCTTGTAGCCCGGACCGGTCTTGGTCTCCCGGCGGGCCAGAGCGTACTCCTCGCCGGTATCAGGGTGCAGAAAAACCGGAAAGTCGGCGTCGGCCGGCCTGTATCCTCGGGCCAGCATCTCCTCCTCGCTGCCGCCGACAACCACCCAGTCGGTATCCTTCACCGGCAGCTCCAGCAGCCGGTCTCGCACCGCACCACCTACACGGTAGATCTTCATGACTCGCCCTCGGCCAACTGTTCACGCTCCTCCTGCTGCAGCAGCCACATGTGGTGATATATCCCCTCCCCGGCCATCAGTTCACGGTGGCTGCCCTGCTCGACGATCCGCCCCTGGTCCATCACCAGGATGCGGTCGGCGTCCACCACCGTGGAGAGACGGTGGGCAATAACCAGGGTGGTGTGATCCCGGGCCACCTCGCGCAATGTCTCCTGGATCGCCTGCTCGGTCTTGCTGTCCAGGGAAGAGGTCGCCTCGTCGAACACCAGGATGCGCGGTCGCTTGAGAATCGCCCGGGCAATGGCGATGCGCTGCTTCTCGCCACCGGAGAGCTTGAGGCCCCGTTCCCCCACCACCGTGTCGTAGCCCTGGGGCAGGGATTCGATGAACTCGCGGATATGGGCCATACCGGCGGCCTCCTCCACCTCGGCGCGGCTCGCCTGCGGGCGGCCATAGGCCAGGTTGTAGTAGATGGTGTCGTTGAACAGCACCGTGTCCTGGGGAACGATGCCGATCGCCTCACGCAGGCTCTCCTGGGTCACCTCTCTCAGGTTCTGGCCGTCGACCGTGACATGACCGTCGGTGACATCATAGAAACGGAAAAGCAGCCGCGAGAGCGTCGACTTGCCCGCCCCGCTGTGCCCCACCACGGCGACCTTCTCTCCCGGCCTGACGGCAAAGTCCACACCGTGAAGGATCTGGCGATCTGCCTGGTAGGCGAAATCCACCTGTTCGAATCTCACCTCGCCCCGCGCCAGGTCGAGCGGCCGGGCATCTGGCCGGTCCTGAATCTCGGGCTCCTGCTCCAGCAGTTTGAAGATCAGGTCCATGTCCGCCAGGGAGTACTTGATCTGGCGGTAGACGATGCCGAGGAAGTTGAGGGGGATGAAGAGCTGCAGCAGGAAGGCGTTGACCAGTACCAGGTCGCCGATCGACATCTCGCCTTCCACCACCCCGTTGGCGGCGAAGAACATGATCGCCATCACGCCGAAACCGATGATCGCCCCCTGGCCGAAGTTGAGAATGGACATGGAGGTGGTGCTCATCACCGCCTTGCCCTCCCACTCACCCAGGGTGCCGTCGAAGCGATCCAGCTCCAGCTTCTCGTTGCCGAAATACTTTACCGTCTCGTAGTTGATGAGGCTGTCCAGGGCCTGGCCGTTGGACTCGGACTCGAGCCGGTTCATCTGCAGACGATAGTCCATGCGCCACTCGGTCACCGCCAGGGTGAAGGCCACGTAGATCGCCACGGTGCCGAAGGTCACCAGGGTGAATACAATGTCGTACTGGGTCAGCAGCACCGCCGCCACCAGCGCAAACTCCACCAGCATCGGCATGATGCTGAAGACCATGTAGTTGAGAATGGTGCTGACACTGCGGGTTCCCCGCTCCAGGTCCCGGCTGATGGCACCGGTCTTTCGCTCCAGGTGAAAACGAAGAGAGAGATGGTGAAGGTGGCTCAGTACCTGGGTGGAGAGCCGACGCATGGCGTGGTAGCGCACCCGGGCGAAGACCACATCGCGCAACTCGTTGAAGAGTGAACTGCCGATCTTCAGTACACCGTAGGCCACCAGCAGAAAAACCGGCAGCACCAGCAGGGTCTGTTCGCTCTTCTCCAGGCCGTCGACGATCTCCTTGAGCACCAGGGGGATCCCGACATTGGCCATTTTGGCCAGCACCAGGCAGAGCAGGGCGAGCAGGGCCCGGCCGCGGTAATCCCAGAGATAGGGCAACATACCCCTGAGGTTGTGCCAATCCCTACGATCTTCATGGGGACGGCTATAGGCGTGAGTGATGTGGGACATGGAGTGTTCTATTCTCTGGAGAGGCCCATTAACTGCAGCAAGCACAAGGTCTTACACCATATTTCATGCTCTGCCGTGCTACTTTTTTCTGTTAAAGTACGCAAATCGTGTCAATTGTATGAAACTTTCGCAACCCGGCGGATTCTATATGATTTCCGCAGCACGCGAATCGTTCGAGAGTAGTTTTATGACCCAGGATTGCAGTTACAACGAACTCTACGCCCTCCAGGCGATGGATGACAGCATGGAGCCGGAGTTCCCCAACGGTTGCGTGATCGTGATCGAACCCGCCGAAGCCTGCGCCACAGGAGCCTACGTGGTGGCCACGGTGAATGGTGAACGCTGGTTCCGCCAATACCGGAAAGATGGCCAGGGAGGCGAAAAGCTGGTGGCGCTCAACAGTGACTACCCGGAGATCGACCTGGCCGGTGCCGAGTTCAGGATCGAGGGCGTGATCGTTCAGCGCAACATCAAGCGCGATGTGAAGCACTACCAGCCCTACCAGCCAAACAACGGTGAAAACGAAATCCCGCTTCAATAACCGCCCATGAACCTCTCCCGCATCCTCACTTTCATTGTCATCGTTCTGCTACTCGCAGGAATCAGTGGATGTAGTGAGGAGACACAGGAGACAACCCAGAAGGGAAAGAAGCGTTCTGCCAGAGATCACTTGGTAGAGGTCATCACCACCCGCAACGAGCAGACCCGGAGTTCCCATGAACGCACCGGCAGCCTGCGTGCCCGGCGCACCGTGCGCATACACAACCAGGAGGAGGGGCGCGTAACGGCCGTCCCCTTCTACGAGGGCGACCGGGTAAAACAGGGTGAGACCCTGGTCAGGCTGGCGGACGACCTGCTGCAGGCAGAACTCGAAAAGGCCAGGGCCACCACCCGCCAGGCAAATGTCGACCTGAAGCGGATACGCGGGCTGGTGAAGAAACGCGCCGCGTCTGAAGACGAGCTGGCACGGGCCCAGACCGCCGTCGATGTGGCCCGGGCGGAACAGAAACTGCTGGAGACCCGCATCGGCTACACACGCATCACGGCCCCCTTTGCCGGTGTCATCAGCGAGCGGAAAATCGAACCCGGTGACGTGGTATCAAAGCACAGCCACCTGCTGACGGTAACCGATCCCGGCTCCCTGGTCACGGAGATCCATGTCTCCGAACTGCTGCTACCCCACCTGAAAAACGGTGACCCGGTCTCGGTGCGTATCGATGCCCTCGGCAGTGGCCGGTTCACCGGCTCCATCCTGCGTATTCACCCCGAACTGGACAGCCTTACCCGCCAGGGCGTGGTGGAGGTGCTGTTGGAACCTGTACCCGATGGGGCTCGCGCTGGACAGTTTGCCCGCGTGACCCTGCAGACCGCCCAGGCGGAGCGACTGCTGGTACCTTTCGGCGCCATCCGTCGTGACCGGGAAGGCGAATATGTCTTCCTCATGGGCCAGGACCAGAAGGCCCGCCAGGCACGCGTCAGAAGCGGCATTCGCCTCGCAGAGAAGATCGAGGTCCTGGAAGGCCTGGAGAGCGGCCAGCGGGTGATCACGCGGGGTTTCCTCGGGCTCGCCGAGGGTAAAAAGGTCAAGGTGGTCAATTTGAAAGAGGGCGTGGGAGCCAAATCCGCCCAACGATAATTCTGTGCAAGGTTCCCGGGGTCATTGATCAGGCAATCGGATGAGAGAGTCCAAGAAGACAATCGGCGGCGGCCTAGCTGCCTGGTCACTGCGCCACCCCATCGGAGTGGTGATGATCACCCTCGCCATCATGGTGCTGGGGCTGTTTGCCCTGCAGCGACTCAACATCGACCTGCTGCCCCATATCATCTACCCGGATGTACGGGTGCGCATCATGGACCCGGGCGTGCCGGCGACCATCATGGAGGACGAGGTCACCCGTCAGCTGGAAGAGCAGCTGGCGATCACCGAGGACGCCATCCATATCGAGTCCCAGACCAGCGAAGGTCGTAGCGCCGTCTCTCTCTCGTTCGAATACGGCAAGGACATCGACATCGCCCTGCGGGACGCCAGCACCCGCCTGGACCGTGCCAAGCGCTTCCTGCCGGACACCATCGATGCACCGGTGATCTACAAGCGCGATCCCTCCCAGATACCCATCGCTGAATACGTGGTCAGCTCCAGCCTGCGTGACCCGGTGGAGCTGCGCAGCTGGGTCGACTACAGCCTCGGCAAGTGGCTGCTCAACATCCCAGGCGTGGCCGCTGCCGAAGTGGGCGGCGGCCTGATACGCGAGATCCAGGTACTGGCGGATCAGAACCGCCTGGCCGGACTGGGACTCGATATCCTGGATATCGCAGCATCACTGGAGAGCGCCAATATAGAAACCCCGGCGGGACGCCTGATAATGGATAACGCCGAGATCAGTGGTCGGACCGCCGGGCGCTTTCGCAACGTGGAGGAGATCGCCAACCTGCCGATCCCGGTCGAAAATGGCGGAGGGCCGGCCCGATTGCTACGACTGGGCGAGGTGGCCCAGGTGATCGACGGGGCCGAGGACGAACGGCTGCGCATACGCCTCAACGGTCTGCCGGGTATCAAGCTCTCCATCCAGAAACAGCCCCAGGCCAATACTGTGGCGGTGGTGGACGGCGTCAACGTCAAGCTCGAGCAGTTGCATCGTGACGGACTGATCCCGGAGGATATCGAGGTCCGTATCGTCGACGACCAGGCACAGTACGTGCGCCGCTCGCTGGACAACGCCATCACCGCCGCCGGCAGCGGCGCCCTGCTGGCGATGCTGGTGGTCTATATCTTCCTCGGCAGTCTGCGCCGCACCCTGATCATCGGCAGCGCCATCCCCATCGCCATCCTGGTCACCTTCATCCTGATGAGTTCCGCCGGACTGACCCTCAACATCATGACCCTCGGCGGACTCGCCCTGGGGATCGGCATGCTGGTGGACAGCACCATCGTCATGCTGGAGAACATCTACCGCCATCAACGCAAAGGCGAAGACCGTGATCACGCCTCCAAGCAGGCCGCCTCGGAGGTCAACAGTGCGATCGTCGCCTCCACCTCCACCAACCTGGCCGCGGTGCTGCCGTTCCTGTTCATCAGCGGCCTGGTGGGACTGCTGTTCAGGGAACTGATCTTCACCATCTCGGCGGCCATCGTCGCCTCCATGCTGGTGGCCCTGACCCTGGTCCCGGCCCTGGCGGGGCGCATCCCCACGGGACGCGAAGGCCTGCTGCGCCGCGGGGTCAACGGGGCCATTGCCCTCCTGCAGAACGGTTACGCCTGGCTGCTGGGCTGGCTGATCAGGGTCCACTGGCTGATCCTGGCCCTCTTCATTGCGGGTCTGGCGGTAGCAGCCCCACGCTTCCTGGACAGCAAGCAGATCTTCCTGCCGCGCATGGACGAGGGACAGGTCTATGTCAGTATCAGTGCGGACAAGGGCACCAGCGTGGCCCGCATGAACCGCATCACAGAGAGGATCGAAGGGATACTCTCCATCCAACCCGAGGTGGAGACCCTTTTCACCACCGTCGGCGGCCATGTCTTCGGCCGCTCCCAGCACGAATCGGCCAACCGGGCCAGCGTGAAGGTGCAGCTGAAACCCCTCACTGAGCGTGCAGGACTCCCCACCCAACGCTGGATCGGCCGGGTCAACAAGCTGGTGGCCAAGGAGCGGATACCGGGGATAAAGGTGCGCATCTTCAGCCGCGGGGTGCGTGGTATCCGCCTCAACCGCAGCGACGACGACTTCGCCCTCAGGATCAAGGGCCCGGACCTGGAAGTGCTGGAAAAGCTGGCGGACAGGGTGATGCAGAAGATCACGGCCGTGGACGGCCTGGGCAACCTGCAGCACTCCGCCGAAGAGAAGAACCAGGAACTCTCGGTGCTGGTGGACAGGGAGCGTGCCGCAAGCTACGGCCTCACTGTAGAGGACGTGGGCAAGGCCCTGCGCTTCGCCCTGCAGGGGAGCAACGTTACCGACTTCATCACCGAAGACCGCTCCATCGACGTACTGCTGCGACTGGACCGGGAGGATGTCGCCAATCCGGCCGACCTGGAGAACATCATCCTCTTCAGCAAGAACGAGTCACGGGCACCGGTTCACCTCTCGGACATCGCCCGGGTGGAACTCCAACCCACCCCTTCTGCCATCATGCGCGACCTTCAGCAGCGCATGGTGGAGGTGAGCGCCACCCTCACCGGCGAGAAAACCCTCAACGAGACCATTGAGTCGACACTGAAACTGCTCGACGACATGCAGATCCCCAAGGGCTATACCGTCTACGAGGCGGGCAACCTGGAGACGCTGAAAGAGGGACGCAATCTCAGTTACCAGCTGCTGGGGCTCGCCATCTTCCTGGTCTTCGTGGTGATGGCGGTACAGTATGAATCTCTCCGCAATCCCATCGTGATCATCCTCAGTGTCCCCTTCGCGATCATCGGCGTGGCCATCGGGCTGCAGGTCACTGAGCTGCCCCTCTCCATGCCCATCTGGCTCGGCATGATCATGCTGGCTGGTATCGTGGTCAACAACGCCATCGTGCTGGTGGAGTACATCGAGATACAGCGGCGCAACGGGCTGGGGGTGCGCGAGGCGATCATCGAGGCGGCCCGGCTGCGCCTGCGCCCTATCCTGATGACCACCCTCACCACGGTGGTCGGCATGCTGCCCCTGGCCCTGGCCCTTGGAGAGGGCTCCGAAATGCTGCAGCCACTGGCGGTGACCATCGTCTCGGGCCTGCTCTTCTCCACCCTGGTCAGCCTGGTACTGGTACCCTCGGTCTACCGCCTGGTCAGTATCCGGGATTGAATTTTGGATCCTGTTCAGGGTCACATGAAAAGAAAACGGAACAATGGAGACGGAGGAGACCGATGAGGGTTCCACTTTCCGGTGTAACCGCTCTGCTGCTGCTTGCGGGCTGCACCCAACAGAACAGCGACGGCATGCTGCCTGGACGATGGTACAGCCAGGCCCAGGTGGAACAGGGAGAGCAGGTATTCCTGAAAAACTGCGCAGTGTGCCACGGCGCAAAAGCCCAGGGACTGGCAGACGATTGGCGGCAAAGCCTGCCCGATGGATCCTACCCCCCTCCTCCGCTGAACGGCACCGCACACGCCTGGCACCATCCACTGAAGATGCTAAAACGAACCGTGGATAAGGGCGGCATACCCCTGGGCGGCAAGATGCCGCCATTCAAAGCCGTTCTCGATGAGAGTGAGAAATATGCCGCCATCGCCTATTTCCAGAACTTCTGGAACGACGAGATCTACGACGCATGGAAACAGCGCGGCGGACTGAACTGAATGAGCGGATCCCCCAAAAAGCCCCACGCAGAAGCCTGTGATGAAAACGGGCCGCCTATCCTGGAGGTGCTCCAGGAGAAGCTGGCTGACAACATCCGGGTCCTGGAAATTGGCAGTGGCACCGGCCAGCATGCCGTACATTTCGGCGCCGCGATGCCTGCCATCACCTGGCAGACCAGCGACCAACTGGAGATGCACGAGGGTATCCGGCTGTGGCTGGACGAGGCGGCACTACCGAACGTGCAGCCCCCTATCGAACTGGATGTCACCCGGGATCACTGGCCCGATCAACAGTACGATGCCGCGTTCAGCGCCAACACGGCGCACATCATGCCGGAAGAAGCGGTCGAGGCGATGTTCAGGGGTATTGGCAGGATCCTCAAGCCGGGCGGCAGGTTCCTCATCTACGGCCCCTTCATGTATCACGGGGAACACACCAGCGAGAGCAACTGGCGTTTCGACCGCTGGCTCAAGGCGTGGGAACCTCAGCGGGGTATCAGGGACGTGGACTGGCTGGAGGAGATCGCAGACCGGTCTGGCCTGACACTCGAGGAGGATATCGAGATGCCGGTCAACAACCGTATCCTGCTCTGGCGGAAAACATAAACTTCGCTACTGGTTTCACCCTCGCCCAGCAGCTTTTACTCTTACGGTAAACAGGCCGGGCGGACTGCCCGGCCTGGTACATGTCCCCATCACATCGGCAGGATCACTGAATCGATAACATGGATCACGCCGTTGCTTGCCATGATATCGGTCTTGATAACGTTGGCATTATCCACCTTGACGCCGGAACTCGCATCGATACTGACGGACTGTCCCTGAACGGTTTTTGCACTGTCCAGCTTGACCACATCTGAGGCCACCACCTTGCCGGCCACAACATGGTAGGTAAGCACCTTGGTCAGGGCCTCCTTGTCAGCCAGCAGAGCGTTCAGCTGACCTGCCGGAATCTTGGCAAAGGCCTCGTCAGTGGGTGCGAAGACGGTAAACGGACCGTCACCCTGCAGTGTCTCCACCAGCCCGGCGGCTTTCACGGCCGTCACAAGGGTATCGAAGTCACCAGCCGCCATGGCGGTCTCCACGATATCCATCTTCTGGGCGCGCGCATGTCCCGTCGACTGGCAACCAATCATCAGCATGGACACAAGAACAACCGCGAGAATACCGAACTGCTTCATTCCAGGAAAAGTGTGCGTTTTCATAATCTCATTCCTCATAAATTTGGATGTAAACAGGCATATCTGTCTAATGTCTGTCCTAGACAATAGCTGACATTAATTTTTTGTCAACTCTTGTCTTAGACAAAAGTTGAATTACAATAGAAACCATGATGGATATTGAATCTGAAAACAGCTCCGCCCAGAGAGAAGGTGAGGCAAGACACCCCATACAAGTGGTCGCCCGCAGAACGGGCCTGAGCGCCGATGTGATACGGGTCTGGGAGAGACGTTACGGGGCCGTTAACCCGGTACGTATAACCGGAGGCCGGCGCCTCTACTCTGACGATGACATCAGGCGCCTGGCATTGCTACAGAAGGTGACCAGCGCGGGAAGACGGATCAGTGAGGTGGCTGAACTGGATAACGGCGCCCTCCTCTCCCTTGCCGAGGAGGATGAGAACTCCCACGCCGACCTGCTGACCTCAACCAGGGGTGCACAAGGCCCGGCGGGCCACGTCGACAAGTGTTTTCAGGCATCGGTGGCACTTGACCAGGCCCTGTTGCGTCGCAACCTCGCCGTCGCTGAGGCTGAACTCCCGCTACCCATTTTCCTGGACCAGGTGATCTCGGTACTTCTGAAACAGATCGGCCAGTCCTGGGAAACGGGGCAGATCAGGGTCTCCCAGGAACATATGGCCAGCGTCATCATCAGGCATCACCTGCTGGGCATGCTGAGAGGACTCAACAAGTCGGGGCCTGTCATCGTGCTGACCACCCCTGCAGGACAGGAGCACGAGATGGGCGCGCTGATGGCAGCCATCATTGCCGAGGCCGAAGGCTGGAATGCCCTCTATCTCGGTGCGAATCTCCCGGCAGCGGAAATTGGTGCGGCAGCCATTCAGTCCAATGCCACCGCTGTGGGTCTGAGCCTGCAGTGCATAGCGGACGAGATACTGCTGGCATCCGAACTGAAGCAGCTGAAACTGATTCTGCCGGAGGAGATCTCACTGATCATCGGTGGTGCAGCCGCTGCCCCCTATCGGCAGACCGTTGCCGAGTACACTGAGAAGATAGCGGATGACCTGGAGTCGTTCAGAGCGACCCTCTCGACGATCATCCGCTAGCCCATCCGGACAGCCAGGAAGCACAGGCCTGACAGGATTATGCTCGAAAAACTGCACCGGGTTGCCAGACGCCTCACCCCCTACCAGAACGTTGCACTGGGGCTTGCCGCGGCATCGATCATTGCCGTGGTCGTCATCCTCCTGGCCCTTGAACCCGCCGGGAGCGATTACTACCTCTACCCCCTTATCGTTCTCTTTCTCTGGTTTCTCAGCATCTACGCCCTGATCGATTGTTTCAAAGAGATTCCGGGGCACCCAAGGGCACAGAAGGGATTTATCCGGAAAGCGAAGGCAGGAATATCCAGGAGCTGGAGTTGGTTGATGGGCATCCTGTTCATCGCCTCCACGCTGGGTGTGATTGCGCTTTCCTGGAAGCTGATCAGCCTTTGGATCAAGGACTATTGAGGCTCAATTCTCTGCAGGCGCCGATGCACGAAGAAGGCAACGAGAAAAGCGGCGAACAATCCCAGCTCAATGGACACTGCAAGAACTCTCTGCCAGGAGTCCGCGAAATAGAGACCGGTCCATAGACCCGCCAACCAGGTCATCACACCCAGCAGCACGCTTTTCACCAGGGATGACTTGTAGTTCGATCTGAATGTCTGTCCGCAAGCGGGACAGTGGAAGCTCGCTCTCCTGGTCAGCCAGGTCTCGATCTTTTCACCGCACCGGCTGCAGCTGAATTGACCGGATGAGATGCTCACCTGCATGGACGCCGGGGGATGATGGCGGGGTGCACGATCAATCGATGAGCCTCACTGTCGCTTCAGCCGACTCCTTGTCGATGGACAACTGCACATCACAGTACTCGATTGTCTCATCCGGTGGCGTGGGATCATCACTGCAGTTGCATCCGGCGATGATGCCCTTGTAATGTATCCCGGCTTTCACATGGATACTGCCAGAGTCATCTGAAACGCTGATGATCATGACCGTGAAACCTTCAGGCTTGGCATAACTGGCATGCGTCAGCCCCTGCTGCAGGGGCAACTTCTGCCCATCCAGTGCTTCGATCTCGTGTTTCAGAATCTCTCTGAATTCAGGTGTCTGCCATGCTGACACTGCCTTGGTCAACTTAACCATTGATACCGACCCCTCCGGTCATTACAGGCACACCGCTGGTAGCCCTTATTCATTCCCCGCGATGTTCGAGAGCTCTGCGACCAATTCCGGGTGAGAGCCACGAAATTCTACCAGTTCCGCCCGCATCCCGTTGATCTGATCCTCGATGTTCGCTTCTGTCAGTGCAATACCGAAGGAGACCGAAGCATCATCACTTCTCCAGAACCTCTCGACAATCTTCCGCCCAAGAGCAGGCCTGTAGTGGCTCGACTCCAGGTAGCCCTTCATGGCGCTGGTGTTATCGCCCTGGGGCGGCACTGCTTCACGTGTTATATCCGACAGGCCGGAAAAATCCATCAACATCACTGAACAATCGTTTGTGCGGTGACGTTCAACGGTTTTCACCAGGTCCCGCTTCCAGTCATCAAAACGATCCGAAAGGTTCAGAACGTCCATCAACAACAGTTGGCGAACATGAAGCGGCGAAATAAAGAGTTTTACATCGATCCCCAGGCCACAGGCATCATCGATCATGCGCCCCAACAGGCGCATTCGCTCAGGGTAGCGGGCCCAGTCACTCTGTTCTCTCCAGTAAGAGACACTGTGACCTTCAACAATACTGGATGCAGCCCTCACCCCAATTTCTCTATTATGCTTTATCGCGAGTTGATCATTGTAAACGCCATGCAGCGTCAGATCATGGGGATTAATGGCCTGCCAGAGGATGTTGCTCAATGCCTCTTTTGACCAGAGGGCATAACCCATCGCCTTCATCCTGGCCAGCAACCCCACGGTCTCGTCATCGGCCAGCTCGATCACAGGCGGATTTTTTTGCAGCGTCAATCCAAACTGCCCAAGATCAAGCCCCAGCATGATTGTTTCAGGCGTGTGATGATGAACTGCATGACGGATATACGCATCGAGTTCATCAAAGCTGGCACCGGAGATCCCCAGGTTGTAAGCCTTCCCTGTATATTCCCGAACTGCGGTGTCGGCAACATCAAACCCGTATCCCACCCTGGAGTTTCCGCCAATCAGGGTCTCCGCCCGCGCTACCGGAAGCAGCAGGGCACTGACATTGCGTCCGTCCCCCCAAACCCTGTCCGAGAGAAAATCCGAAGACCTCCACTCCCGGGCCCGGAAATAGCCCAGCGGATCGAACCAGTAGCTCAATACAGCCGCAACCAGCCAGAGCAGGCAGAAAGTAAGCAGTAGTGTCCGTAGGTAGTTTGTCACGTCTTAGTCTTAGCAGGCCCTAGAACTGGAAATAGATAAAGCGGCTGGTCTGATCCATGAACACGATTGCAATGAACAGCAACAACCCGATAACCACTGCCCATTTGCGATTGATCTGAAAGCCAAGCCCGGATACTCCCGGCAGCAGATCAGGCGGCGTCTCCTTCGGCGCCCTGGGCCGCTGGTCGAGTGCGCTCCAACAGTCACGGAAAAAGCGCTGCGTGCTGGGCATACCCCAGACCACCACCATCATCAGGGCGATCTGTATCGCATCGTAGCGACTCATCATCTTCATATCGTAAACAAACGCATGGAAGTGTCCGTCTACAAGCAGGGCAATGCCATCATACATTTGTGCCAACATGGATATTGCAACATCCAGATCCCTCGAGCGGAAAAAAACACCCAGCAACATCGTGACACAGAAAGTCATGAGCATCGGCAGCCATGGGTTGAATAGCCGGGCATTCCACTTCAATCTTACACTTCCCAGCAGCACACCCCTGTAATGTATAAGCGCCATCAGCAGGCCCTGCAGAGCACCCCACACCACGAAGGTCACACCGACGCCATGCCAGATCCCGGATATCATCGTGGTGGCCATCAGCGCGCCCAGCCTGCCGATCCTGATCCGCCTGGATCTGGCCAGGGGGAAAAACACGTACTGGCGCATGAAAGCGCCAAAAGAGATGTGCCACCGCCGCCAGAAATCGAACCGGCTTGTCGCGCGATAGGGTGAATCGAAATTGATCGGCAAGTTGATATTGAACATCCGCGCCAATCCCACTGCCATATCCGCATAGCCTGAAAAGTCGAAGTAGATCTGCATCTGGAATCCCAGGGCGCCGCCCCAGGCATCCAGCGACGAGATCTCCTTTTGCAGGTAGAGCGCTTCGTAAACTTCGTTGACGTAGGGTGCGATACCATCCGCCAGCACGACCTTCTTGAACAGGCCGATGATGAAGATCGAAAGCCCAATGGTCACATTGTCCCAACGCCAGTGGCTGAATTCAGGCAGGCGAAACTGGGGTATGAGCTCGCGGTAATGGACGATCGGCCCCATCACCAGCTGGGGGAAGAAGACGATGAAAAGACTGTACTCCAGGACACGGGCCATGCGCACCCTGCGGCGGTAGGTGTCCACCAGGAAGGCGATCTGCTGAAACGTGATAAACGAGATGGCCAGGGGTATCAACACATCTTCCTTGGTGCTGAAGGCAGCAGATGTATGCACATCCACATCAAACAGGCCGGCGATGGCAACCTTGTAATAGAACAACAGCAACACGTTCGCGGACACTGCGCTTAACAGTACGGCTTTACGTCCCCGGCCAGTCTTCTCAATAAACCGTGCCGCAGAGTAATTGAACGCAAGGGATGCGAACAGAAGCACAAGGTAGGCGGGCTCCCAGCTGGCATAGAACACGACAGAGGCCATCAGCAACCATGCCATGGCCGCCGAGGAACCCACTCTTTTTCCCAGCAGGAAAAAACCCACGAGTACCAGCGGGAGGAAAACAAACAGAAAGAGATAGGAGTTGAATAGCATTACGCTTGGAAAACGGGAAGGAAGCCCCTCTGGGGGGCTTCCATTCTCACTCTAACTGGCACCCTGATGATGGAGATTCCACCAGTGATCGGCCGCCTCGGTAACCGCATCAAGGACATCCTGTCGCTTATCGGAAGGCGTCATTTCATCGATCATGTTGACACCGATCTCACCATGTTCGGCATCGGCGACAATATGTCCGGAAAAGAAGATGATCTCTTCCCGGTCGAACCCGCTCTTGAGAAGGCCATCGACGACTGTCTCATAGGTCTGGGGTATATTGCCCTCAATACCCACCAGCAGATAGGCCATGGCTGATAGCCAGTCCCCTTCCTCTATCCTCCTCTCGAACCCTTCGAGACGATAACTGTTCACTGCTTCATCGCAATCGGCCCTGCTCATTCCGGTCGCAACCACGAAACGCTCTGCCCAGCTTGTGTGCCGGTTCTGCTCGAGGATGCGAAGGCCGTGGTTGATGTCCATCACCGCACCGGACTCTTCCATGATGTTTTCCATCAGGCGGAATTTGGCGGTTTCACTGGGTGTTATTCTCAACAGCTTGATCAGTTGAAGCGGAAATTGAAAAGCACCCGCATAGAGTTGCTTCGCGTAGTTCTGAAGCAGTGACCTTGGCGCCCTGCCACTGGCCAGGATGCGTATCAGTTTACTCTGTCGCATCGGCCTGCTTGAAGCTGCACGGATCAGCTCATCTCTAAAGCCCATATTTAGCCCACCCCGATTATCGACGACCACTGGCGGAAGAATCGATGTTATTTCCCGCGGCGTCGCCATGAATTCGATTCCCGGGACCGCGTTGGACGGTCGCTTGCTCGGAATCCCATCAATTTATGCTGCCCCATATAGTACAGGCAGTCAGCCAGGTTCACGAATAGTTATGATGATTCCGGTCAAGACGGCGAATCATTTCCCGACCGGTTGCTGAACACAATTCTCTATTCACCGGATAACACTGAAGAGACCTCCAGGTGACATATATCCACACCGCAAGCGCTGTGCGTTGCATATAGGTAGCGACCATTGGATCAATAAAAATTACTGATCGATTCCGCCACCGTTCAAGGGGATTATTTATGTTAGAATTCACTGTTTTTCGATTATTCGTAAACCAGTCGTCTTTGGGAGGAAAGCCTCACAGGCCAGGCCTGTTCGCTGGCGGCTGCTGATACCTCAATCCAGAAGTAAATTTAAGAATAATGCCGCTTCTTACGCTGCTATTGCTGTTACCTCTCGCGGGAGCCGTCGTCATCGCACTGCTGCCTGGAGACCTGTCGCGCTTCATACGCAGAATCGCCATCTTCCAGTCGGCCATAACGCTTTTGCTCGCCTGGGGGCTAATCAGCGTCTTCGACCCCTCGGTTGCCGGGCTTCAGCTCTACGAGTACTACGAGTGGAACCCACGTCTGGGTACTGCATTCTCTCTCGGTATAGATGGCTTCTCCTTCCCCATGGTGCTGCTGGCCACCCTGCTCTGCTTCATCGCCATCCTTGCATCTTCCAGCATCAAAAAACAGGTGAAGGGCTACTACCTGCTGGTACTGGTGCTCGAGTCGGCCATGATGGGCGTGTTCATGGCCCAGGACTGGGCGCTCTTCTACATGTTCTGGGAACTGACCCTGATCCCCCTCTTCTTCCTGATCGACCGCTGGGGCGGCAAGAACCGCAGTACCGCGTCGCTCAACTTCGTGCTCTACACCATGACCGGCTCGGTCTTCATGCTGGTGAGCCTGCTGGTACTGTTCGATACGGTTCCGGGACACTCCTTCTCGATGGCGTCTTTCTCCGAGGGAGCCAAGGGGCTGGATGAGTACAAACAGATCCTGATCTTTCTCGGCTTCCTGATCGGCTTTGGCGTCAAGATGCCGATCTTCCCGATGCACGGCTGGCTGCCCCTGGCTCACGTCGAGGCCCCCAGCCCCATCAGCATCCTGCTCTCGGGGATCCTGCTGAAGATGGGCTCCTACGGCCTGATCCGGGCCGCGGAGATGCTGCCGAGTGCCGTCATCGCCCTGCAGACCACGCTCGCCACCCTGGCCCTGGTCAGCCTGATATATGGCGGACTGCTGGCCTGGCGCCAGCGGGATCTGAAGAAAATGATCGCCTACTCCTCGGTGAGCCACATGGGTGTTGTGCTGCTGGGCATCGCCTCGCTGACAGTGGCAGGACTCACCGGCGCGGTATACCAGATGGTGGCCCACGGGCTGGTGGCGGGCGCCACCTTCCTGCTGATCGGCCTGCTCTACGAACGTACCCACACCCGAGATGTCACCCACTACAGTTCCCTGGTGAGAGTCACCCCGCGTTTTGCCTTCTTCACCGTACTGGCCTTCATTGCCGCCGTTGGCCTGCCGGGAACTGCCAGCTTCATTGCCGAGCTGCACACCCTGGTGGGCGGTTACGAGCGCTGGGGTTGGGTGGTGGTACTGCTGACCATCGGTGTACTGGTGAGCGCCGCCTACAGCGTGCGTACCGTGGGCCGGCTCTTCACCGGCCCGGTTCGCCCCGAGATGGAGAAGATCCGGGACCTGGGACCCGGAGAGATGCTGACCGCCGGCGTGCTGACATTCGGCATCCTGCTGCTGGGCATATTCCCTGCGCCTGCACTGGAGCTGATGACCGCCTCGGTCAACCATTTGAGCAGTGCCTTTGCGGCATATCTGTAAGGAGCTAGATGATGAGCACCCCGACATCTGAATCCTTCGACCTTCGCCAGCAGCTACAGGCAGCCTTTGAGCACTTCGAACACGTGCTTCCCGGACAGGCCCCGATCAAGGACTTCGTCCACCACAACACCCTGCACGGCTTTCAGCAGCAGAGTTTCTTCGAGGCCCTGAAGAGCGCCCACCAGATCAATGGCGCCTACGGCTACCTGCCGGCTGAGAAGTTCCGGGAGTATTACAACCAGGGACGCATCACTGAAGCGGACCTGGACAACGCCATCGACGAGGCCGGAGAACTCGATGCCGACCAGCTGGTGGCAGCGCTGGGACTGACCACCCTGACCCGGCGCGACATCTACAAGGCGGTGCTGCTGCATCCCTTCAAGCCGGTCACCGGCTGCCAGCTCAACTGGCAACTGGAGGAGATGGACGCCTTCGGCAGCTTCCAGGACGATGTACCCGACGCCAGCCGCGAACGGCTGCTCGCCGAGGGCCGTCAGGATGAGCCGACTGCCATCGCCGATCTGTGGGCGGCTATCCTGGAAAAACTGGGCCTGGAACACTTCATTCTGCACCCCGAAGAGCTGCTCGACCTCTCTGCCGAGCAGGCCGAGCGGATGATCGGCGAACTGGCTGCCGGTGAGCAGGCCGAAACCACCGACCACCTGCTGGTGCATCGGCTGGTGCAGAAGGATTCCGAGCGACAGCGCGAGGCACTGTTCAACAGAGTTGGCGATGAGATCACCATCAGCGGCCTGCTGAAGGCGGTCACCGGTTACGACCTGATGGACGACATCCGCCCGCTGATGGTTCGCCACCTGGGCAACTACCTTGACCAGGGCGTGGCCGCCTGGCACAGCCAGGACCGCGATAAAGGCTTCTATCACACCTGGCGCCAGAGCGCCCTGATAGACCTTGCCTGGGTATTCGAGGATATGCCCGACTGGCAGGACCAGGTCGAGAGCCTGCCCGACGATGCCATGGACACCATCGTCGGCGAGATGATGCGCCTCGGACTCTCCGAAGAGCACTGGCTCAATTACCTGGAACGCATGTCCCTGGAGCTGCCCGGCTGGTCAGGTATGTTCCTCTGGCGTCATCTCAATCCCGGTTATGACGGCCAGGATGACGTCAAGGTGGAGATGATCGACTACCTGGCGGTACGCCTGGTACTGGAACGGCTGTTTGCACAGCGCCTCTGCCGGAAGACCTGGCAGGTCGAGGCGAGCCTGGATACCCTGCGCTGGTATTTCAGGCGCCGCCGCTCAGAGTTCTACGTGCGCTACGCCCTGTTCAGCGATCGCATCCCGGAGTACCTGTCGACCCGCGCCCAGCGTCTGAGCGACCACTATGCAGACGATGCCGAGGCCTACCGGCAGTGGCAGCATCTTGGCGACATGATCTGGACCTGGCGCCGCAGCCCCTCTGCCGACAAGCCGGAGGGCTACAGCCTCTACAGCAGCGCCTGGCCGCTGTTCCGCCTGGCCCAGCACCTGGGACTCTGCGGTGATGAAATCCGCAGCCTGGATGCCGAACAGATCGAGACCCTGTTCGGCTGCATGAAGCGCCTCGAACCCGAGATCTTCGGCTATATCTGGTTGCTCGCCTACGAGCGCAACTATCGCGAAGAGATCTTCAACGCCCTGGCCAACAACCGCGGCCGGGGTACCTGGCCGGAGCGCGCACGGCGCCCCGAGGCCCAGCTGGTCTTCTGCATGGACGACCGTGAAGAGGGTATCCGCCGTTACCTGGAGGGAAATAATCCGGCCATCGAAACCCTTGGCGCCGCTGCCCACTTCGGCGTACCCCACTTCTGGCGGGGACTGGATGACGACTGCGTTACCGGCCTTACCCCCGTGGTACTGGTCCCCTCCCACGAGATCCGCGAGGTGGCCCAGCCGGGCGAAGAGCAGCTGTGCCAGCAGCACCAGCAGCGGCGCAGCCTGCGAATACGCGCACGGGACGCCCTGCACCAGGAGATCCGCCGCAACCTGCTGAGCTCAACCGCCGCCATCGCCGCATCGGCCCCGGTGGCACTCGCCAGCCTGGCCGGCAAGATCTTCTCACCACGCCTGTTTGGCCAGCTTGCAGACAGTCTACGACGCCGCTTCGACATGGAGCTGACCACCAATATCGAGCTGACCGCACAAGAGGCCAAGCCGGATCTCAGCCCCGATAACCTGCAGCAGGGTTTCACCTCTGAAGAGCAGGTGGAGCGTGTCGGAAAATTCCTCCGTACAATCGGCCTGGGCTACGGTTTCGCCCCCCTGGTGGTGATCATGGGGCACGGCTCCGACAGCCACAACAATCCCCATATCGCGGCCTACAACTGCGGCGCCTGCAGCGGTAACCACAGTGGCCCCAATGCACGCATCTTCGCCGCCATAGCCAACCGGCCCGAGGCCCGTGCCCTGCTGAAATCCCGTTACGATATCGAGATCCCCGACGACTGCTGGTTCATCGGTGCGGAGCACAACACCTGCGATGAGAGCATCACCTGGTACGATCTGGACAAGATCCCCGAAAGTCACCGCGCACGTTTCGACAAGCTGGACGGTGAAATAAAACAGGCCGGCATGGAGCACGCCCACGAGCGCTGCCGCAAGTTCCACTCGGCCCCGGCCGACCCGACGCCCGAGCAGGCACTCAATCACCTGATCGGCCGCGGTATGGACTTCAGCCAGGCCCGCCCCGAACTGGGCCATGCCACCAACGCAGTCGCCTTCATCGGCCGCCGCTCCCTGAGCCAGGGCGCCTTTTTCGACCGCCGCGCGTTCCTTATCTCCTACGATCCCACCCGTGACCCCGACGGCAGCATTCTGGAACCCCTGCTGCTGGCCAACGGCCCGGTGGGCGCCGGCATCAACCTGGAGTACTACTTCTCCACGGTGAACAACGAGATGTACGGCTGCAGTTCCAAGATCATGCACAACGTCACCGGTTTTCTCGGAGTGATGGAAGGCGCCAGCTCGGACCTGCGCACCGGCCTGCCCCGGCAGATGATCGAGATTCACGAGGCGATGCGCCTGCTGGTGGTTGTCGAGGCGAGCGTAGAGACCCTGACGGAGATCTATACCCGCCAGCCGCCGCTGCAGGAGCTGATTGGAAACGGCTGGCTGATCGTGGCGTCCGTGGACCCCGACAGCGGCGACATCGCGCTATTCAAACCGGACACAGGCTTCGTCCCCTGGGAGCGCGAGATTGAGCCCCTGCCCACCGTGAAACACACCCGTGATTACTACAGTGGACACATGGAGCCCCTGCCGCCGGTACTGATCGAGAAGACGGAGGTGGAAGCATGAGCGGTTATGCCTGGCTGATTCCCCTGCTGCCCCTGCTGGCCGCAACACTGATCGCCGTCAGCTACCTGTTTACCGGCAATCGCGGCGAGGCCGGCGAGAGGCTCACCGCCTCCATCGCCCTCGCCGCCGCAGGCCTCTCCACCCTGCTGGCCCTCGCGCTCGACCTGCAGGCCCTGGCCAGTGGTGCACCGGGTCAGGTCGAACTGTTCCAGTGGCTCTCTGTCGGGGAGTACCGGGTATCGATCAGCTTCACCCTGGACACCCTCGGCCTCTCGATGACGACCCTGGTGTCGGTACTCTCGCTGCTGACCCTGAAGTTCTCGGTAAACTACATGCACCGTGAAGCGGGCTTCCAGCGCTTCTTCATCATCCTCTCCCTCTTTATGGGCGCCATGCAGCTGATCGTCATGGGCGGCAGTGTCGCAATGGTCTTCATTGGCTGGGAACTGGCAGGCGTCAGCTCCTACCTGCTGATCGGCTACGCCCTCGAACGGCCCACCGCCACCGGCAACGCCAGCCGCGCCTTCATCACCAACCGTATCGGTGATGCTGGCTTCGTGCTCGGCATCTTCCTCTCGTTTCACTGGCTGGGAGGAATCGACTGGCTCACCATTACCGAGGGCGCAAGCAAACTGGAGACCCTCAGCGCCGGCCTGCTGGGTGCCGGCTTCCTGCTCGCGGCCCTGGTGAAATCGTCCCAGGTCCCCTTTACACCCTGGATCACCCGCGCCCTTGAGGGGCCGACCCCGTCCAGCGCCATCTTCTACGGCTCACTGATGGTGCATGCCGGCGTCTACCTGGTGATCCGGCTGGAGCCGGTATTCCAGCAGGCCCCGGCCATGATGGTGCTGCTGGTGCTGTTCGGCCTGCTCAGCGTGCTCTACGGCTGGCTCTGCGGCCTGGTGCAGACGGATGTGAAGAGCGCCCTGATGTTCTCCACCACCGCCCAAGTTGGCCTGATGTTCGCCGCCTGCGGGCTGGGTCTGTTCGAACTGGCCGCCTGGCACCTGGTACTGCACGCCATATGGCGTGCCTACCAGTTCCTCCACGCACCGGCCCTGATGCACCTCGTCAGCCGGGCAGCCCGTCCTGCACCGGCCTGGCTGCAACGCAATCGCTGGCTCCATACCGCGGCACTGCAGCGCTTCTGGCTCGACCAGCTGGCCGACTGGCTGCTGGTGCGTCCCACCCGCAACCTGGCCAGGGATACCCGTGACTTCGATGAGCAGATTGTCAGCCGCATCGTGGGACTGCCGAGCCAGGTCAGCGCCATCTCCTCCCTCGCCGAATGGCAGCAGCGCAAGAAACGGGGCTACATCAGTGTCGAGGGGGATATCGGCCGGGGTCGTGGTGTCCTTGGCCATCTCATGGAGTGGCTGGCCTCCCTGCTTCACTGGTTTGAAGAGCACCTGGTACTGCAGAGCAGTGGCGAGGGTGTATCCGGCATCATCCGCAAGCTGGGACGATATGTTCAGCAAGTCGAAATACTGCTGGGCCAGCCCCGCTACCTGATGCTGTTGATCATGGCGACTTTTGTGGTGATTCTTTAGGGCCTGTTAACACTATGCAGATAACAGAACTACATTGGTCGGCGCAGACCGCCTTTCCCATCCTCGGCCTGCTCCAGCTGTTGCCGCTGGTGGCAGCCGCGATCACCCTGATGATCAAGGAGCATCGCACCGTTATCAGCCTTGGCGTAGGTACCGCCGTGGCGGAGCTGATGCTGGCGATCTATCTCTTCGAACAGTACGACCGGGGTATCGACAGCCTGCAGTTCGCCGAGTACTTCACTCTCTTCGGTCCGATCGCCTACCATGCGGCGGTGGATGGGGTCGGCATCATCTTTATCATGCTCACCGCCCTGCTCTCCCTGCTGATGGTGATCTACGGCCCGTTGCGTGTTCAGGGTGACGACAGCCGCCTGATGGCTATCCTGCTGGCCACGGAAGCGACCCTGATGGGCCTCTTCACGAGTATCGACCTGGGCTGGTTCCTGGTGCTCTCGATGGCGGAGGTGCTGCTGGTGGGCGCGATGGTGAGCCGCTGGTCGAGTTCACCGGATAAGGAGACCGCCCAATCCCGCTACCTGCAGTTCATGGGCACCGCGTTGTTGCTGACACTGATCGGCACCACCATGCTCGGCTGGTACCACCACGACGTCGCGGGCGGCGCCTGGTCCTTCGATCTGTTCGACCTGGTGACGCTGAACCTCACCGCTGAAATGCAGACCATCATCTTCTTCCTGCTTTTCTACGGACTGGCGATACGCATCCCCCTGTTTCCGCTGCATGGCTGGCTGCCCACGTTGGCTGAACACGGCACCGCCGCTCTGGCGCCGGTTTTCCTGCTCGGGCTCAAGGTCGGCATCTACGGCCTGTTCCGCTTCGTGCTGCCGATACTGCCCGAGGCGGTGGTCCAGTGGCACCAGTTCATCGTGGGCTTTGCGGTGATCGGCGTCTTCTACGCTGCCCTGCTGGCCCTGATGCAGACCAACATGCGCCGCCTGCTGGCCTTTGCCGTGGTCAGTCACACCAGCATCCTGGTCATCGGCCTGTTCAGCCTCAATCACCTCGCCTTCATGGGCAGCGTGCTGTTGTCGGTCAACTTCGGCCTGGCGATTGCGGGCCTGCTGATCATGATCGGCCTGGTATACCGGCGCACCCGCACCGCCCTGCTACCCAGGCTGGGCGGACTGTTCGACAACATACCGCTGATCGGCATCGCCTTCTTCGTTGCCGGCCTGTCGATTGTCGGCATGCCGGGCACTCCCGGTTTCGATGCCGCACACCTTGTGCTGGAGGCCGCCATGCACCGCTTTGGCGCCCTGGTCACCATCGCTGCGGCCCTGGGCAACGTGATCGCTGCCGGCTTCCTGCTGTGGGCCTTCCAGAGGGCCTTCCTCGCCTCCCAGGAGGAGGATGCCAGGCCGGTCAAGGTGGAGCGGGCCACACCCTCCGAGACACTGCTGGCGGCCACCATCGTGATTGTTCTGCTGACGAGCGGGTTCTACTCCGAACCCTGGATCGAGCTGGTGGAGATGTCCTTCGCGGGACTGGACACCCTCTACGCCGCCCACTGAGTTATTTGAGGATACCCCTTCATGGTCGATCACACTGTCGCAACCGAGACCACCCTGCCGCTGATCAGCCTGCTGCTGCTCTCACTGCCGGTGGGTGCGCTGCTGATCTGGCTGATCCCGGACACCACCAGGGCACGCTGGATCGCACTGGCCACCGCCCTCATCGACCTGGGCCTGGCCCTCTCGATCCTGTTTGGTTTCGACAGAAGCAATCCCGGCTTTCAGTTCGTGGAGAAAGCGGAGTGGATTCCCTCCCTCAACATCCACTACCAGGTGGGTGTGGACGGTATGTCGGTGCTCTTCCTGCCCCTTACCGTACTGCTGTTCATTGGCGTGGTACTCGCCTCCTGGACCAGTATCCGCACCATGCCGAGACTCTACTTCTCACTCCTGCTGTTGCTTGAGAGCGTCACCCTGGGCATCTTCTGTGCCCTTGATACCGTGCTCTTCTTCCTCTTCTGGGAGCTGACACTGATCCCCCTCTACTTCCTCGTAAGTCTCTGGGGCATCGGCCCCAACCGCCGTTACGCGGCGGTGAAATACACCCTTTTCATGCTCGCCGGTGGCATCCCGTTGCTGTTCGGTTTCCTGCTGCTGGCGTTCAACGGTGCTGACCCGGCGGCCGGTGTACCCACCGGGCTCAACTTCGACTACCTGAGCCTGATGAAGACCGCCCTGCCGGAGGATATCCAGCTCACGATCTTCATCCTTCTGCTGCTCGGTTTCGCGGTCAAGACCCCGGTCTTTCCCCTGCACACCTGGATGCCGGTACTGACCATGGAGGGACCGGCCAGTGTCGCCGCCCTGATGACTGGCCTCAAGCTGGGAGCCTACGGCCTGATCCGCTTCGCCGTACCCCTGGCACCCGACGCCGCACAATCGCTGCATTGGTTGCTGGCCGGCCTGGGCGTTATCGGCATCATCTACGGCGCAGTCGTTGCCATCAACCAGACCAATCTTCGGCGCATGCTGGCCTACTCCAGCATCAGCCATGTGGGACTGGTGGTACTGGGCATCGCCTCCCTCAACCTGCAGGGGGTACAGGGTGCACTCTTCCAACTGTTCAATTTCACCGTGGTGGCCGGTGGCATCTTCCTGATCACCGGCTTTCTGCACCATCGCATCGGATCCACGGACCTGATCAACCTGGGCGGTGTCTTCCGCAGCATGCCGATGCTCACCGCGTTCTTCTTCCTGTTCGGCCTGGCCAGCATGGGGGTACCCGGCACCAACGGATTTCCCGCCGAGTTCCTGATCATCATCAGCGCCCTGGAGACCCATACCGGTGCGGGACTGGCAGCACTGTTCGGCATCATCATCGGCGCTGCGTACTTCCTCAATATCTACAGAAAGGCGTTTCTCGGTCCCGTGAGGAGCGACACCATTGCCGACGCCATGGATCTGCGCCGGCGCGAGTTGATCATCATCTCGGTCCTGGCACTGCTGGTGCTGGTCGCAGGACTCTACCCCACCGGAGTGCTGGATATCACCGGAAGCGCCAGCGAGGCGTGGGCCGCACGGCTTGCTGGGCCGGGTGCCTGACAGGTTAACCAAGCGTAACCGGGCAGAAGATATCCATACTGCGTAGCACGACGCTAAGCGTGTTACGGGCCATTACAACCGTCCGCCACCCCCTTCTCTTTCTGCAGGCTTTCTCCTGATACCAGATCATATCCCGGGGGGGCAACCCCCACTGTCCAAATGACTTGGACAAAAACCTTTCCTCCACAATGGATTGAACAGCTTGATATTAAAGAAGAGAGTGGCTGCAGACGCTATTATCACTATATCTCCCGATATCTGTTCAAGGCGGAACGACTCTGATGGTGCAGACAATCATGAACAACGACAGACGCATCGATCTGGACAGGGATGACTTCGTGGTCACCAAAAGTGATCTGTCCGGCAACATCACCTATGTCAACCGTGCCTTTTTGAGGATTTCAGGCTTCACCGAGAAAGAACTGCTCGGACAACCTCACAGCATCAATCGCCACCCCGACATGCCACGCATCATCTTCAAGCTGGCGTGGGAGAGGATCCATGCCGGCAACGAATTCTGCGGCTACGTGAAGAACCGCTGTCACGACAACACTCACTACTGGTTCTTCACCAACATAACACCCTCTTATTCACTCTCCGGTGAACTGACCGGCTACCAGTCGGTAAGGCGTCATGCGCGCGAAGAGGCGCTGGATGTCATCAGGCCGCTCTACGCCGAACTGCTGGAAGCAGAACACCAGGCCGGCCCTGACAGGGCCCTGGAAGCCTCGAGAAAACTACTTCAGTCGAAGCTGGATGAACAAAGGACTGACTATGACCACTTTATCCTTGCGCTTTAACTCGCAATTCTCGGCCAGGCTGGCGTTTTCCCTGCTGGTGCTTATCGTCATCATCGATTTTTTCCATTACGGCCTGGATCCACGCCCGATCGGATACCTGGTTGTCGGTGTGATTGTGTTCCTGATCCGCTGGCAGACCATTCGTCAGGATCGCGAGATGACAGAGAAGATCAAGGCCATGGGACGTGCCATCAAGGAGGGCGACCTCAACTACCGGATAATCAATATTGACCCATCCCACGACATGGCTGAAACCGCGTGGAATCTCAACGATGGTCGAGACCAGGCGGAGACCTTCATCAAGGAGGTTCAGACCGCCTTTTCCCTGGCAGAACAGGACAGGTTCCACCGCAAGTGTTTCATCGACGGGATGCAGGGCAGCTTCAAGCAGATTGCCGACAGCATCAACAGCTCCCTCTCCACCATGCAACAGGCCCTCTCCGATCGAAACATCGAGCACATCATCAACGAGGTATCAGAGCTGAAGTCGGAGGCCCTGCTGGACAACCTGACCCTCAGCCAGTCGGATCTCGTGGATATCACCGAGGACATGAAACACGTGGAGGAGATATCCAACAAGGCCGTCGAAATCGCCGTAACAGGACAGCAATCCATCGCGGGCGTTACAGAGCAACTGAACCACCTGCTGGAAAGAATCGAGACCATCCACCAGTCATCACAACAGTTGAGTGATCGAAGCGGAGAGGTTTTCGAGGTGCTGTCACTGATCACCGGCATTGCGGATCAGACCAACCTGCTGGCACTCAATGCCGCTATCGAGGCGGCACGCGCAGGGGAGCATGGCCGGGGCTTCGCCGTAGTCGCCGACGAGGTGAAGAGCCTGGCGGAGAGCACCAAGGCTGCAACCGCCAATATCGAAGAGATGATCCGTTCGTTCAACACCGCCACCGGGGAAATGGCATCGGATGCTGAACAGATGAATGGTGTGGCCAACAGCTCCCGGGAGGCCGTCGATCGCTTCGAGGAGAGTTTCAGACAGTTTGCCGATATCGCCAAGACGACCCATGAGCGGGTCTGTTTCGCCAGGGTGGTCAGCAACGCCTCGCTCATCAAGGTCGATCACATGATCTACATGCAGAATGGATACCGCGCCTTCGAAACCGGCGAAGGATCTCCCGAGTGGCAGGCGGTACAGGTGGATCACCACAACTGCAGGCTCGGGAAATGGTACAGCGGCGGAACGGGAGAGGAACTGTTTGGTCACCTCGCCTCCTATGCCGAGATGGACAAACCCCACGCCAAGGTGCATGCAAAGATCCACCAGGCACTGGAGATTTCAAAACAGAACTGGGGCAGTGACCCGCATGTCCGGGACAGCCTGCTGAAAACCTACCGCGAGGCCCAGCAGGCGAGCCAGCAGCTGATACACTACTGCTCGAGCTTCGGTAAGGAGAAACGCCGTTGCGAGGAGCAGATGGACAAGGTTTTCAGTGACCCCGCTGTCAATCCGGCAGCAGGCTGACCCATGACACTTCTATTCAAGCCACTGTCGGGAATGGGGACAGAAAAAAACCCACCGGGGTGGGTTTTTTTCGCTTGGCTTGAATAACGAATGGCTGATTATTCGGTCAGGTCAACAATCTTCGCACCCGGCGCATGCTTTTTGACCGACTCGATACCGTTATCCCGGGAGGCCGCCGCCTCGTAGGATTCACTGGTGCCGATGACCTGGTTGTTTCCCGCCTTCAGGTTGAACATGAACTTGCCCGACTTGGTCTCTTTTCTCTCATAGCGACCGTCATCAGGCGCATTCTTCTGGACTGAACTGATCCCATTGGTGCAACCCGACTTTGCCTTGTAGCCCTCGCTGGCAAGGATATTCTGGCCATTGCTCGCCTTGAGCCTGAAGCGGAACTCACCCGCCTTGTCTTTGTAGATCTCGAATTTTCCAGGCATCTCTTATTCCTTATGATGATCTTTGTGTACCCACTTGAATCACAGGAGAACGTGACTCCTGCCAATCCTGTTCTGAACTTCCGACAAATACGCAAGAGGAGACCGCAAAGACCTCCCCACTCGAATTTCATTCAAGTGGTTACAACTTTAATCACCCTTGGATATGAACAAATGACCTGGAACAGGTTTTAATGAATTTAAGGCGTTTTATGCCACCCGGGAAAGAGATTGATTTCCTCTCCTTACGCTGCCGAATGCGGGCACCCCTGGCCCTCAGGGGCCCCGCGCCAGGTCCCGATGCAATATGCTGATGGTGATGCGGTCAAGGGGAGCCGCCGGATCAGAGGCAGAGTTTCACCTCGTCCCACAGCCTTTCATAGGCCTGTCCGGCGACACTGTGTCCGGCGAAACTGCCGACAGGCGCCCGGTGTATACCCATGCGCTCGACATCGCTGGCGTAGGGAATATAGGTGGAAAGTAGCTCGGGATGCTGATTGGGGAACTGCTCCAGGATATCGAGATGCATACGCTTTCTGCGGTCCACCATGGAGAAGAAAGGCATGCGTTCGACATTGGTGATCTTGTGCCCGTCCAGGAACTCCACCAGTTGCTGATAGGTGCGAAGTGAGAGGGTGGTCGGTATGGTCGGCACCAGGAGCCCGTCGGCCGCCCGGAAGATGTTCTCAGACACCAGGGAGATACTGGGGGGGCAATCGAGGAATATACGATCGAACTCCATGGAGAGCGGTCTCAGCAGCTTGAGCAACTGCTTGGCAGGTTTTTTCGACTCACCCAGAACCAGGTCCATGTTTCGGTAGGAAAAGTCGGCAGGCAGCAGATCGAGGTTTTCGAAATCGGTACCCTTGATCACATCGTCCAGCACCCGCTTGCCCCTGATCATCTTCTTGGTGCCACCCCTGACCCTGGGTTTCACCCGGAAGTAGTAGGTGGCCGCCGCCTGGGGATCGAGATCCCAGATCAGGGTACGGTAGCCCTCCCTGGCAGAGAGGTACGCCAAGTTGACCGCGGTGGCGGTCTTACCCACTCCACCCTTGATGTTGTATACCCCGATGATCCTCATGCAGCCTTCTCCTTCTTCTTTTTCTTGCTCCCGGGCGCGAAGAGCGCTTCGAAAACGGCACAATTCTCTGCGCTGGAGAATGCCGTGAAGCGCTCTGAGAACACTCCCCTTGCCAACTGCTGGCGACGCAGCAGCCCATCCACCAGCATGCCCATGGCCAGCAGGGTATCCGCCGGCACATCACCCTCTTCGATCATCTGGTGTGCAAACTCCCGCAGCTTGTCGGCCTGCACCTCAAGATCCTGAAACTCCCCGAGATTGTCCAGCAGCGACTTCAGCGCCTTGATAAGCGGCTTTACCCGCTTCTGGGGATAGAGGCTCTGGAAGAACTCCAGCAGGTAGCGAAGTTTCTTACAGTCTTTGCGCAGCTCGTGCAGCATCTCCGCCGGCGAGTCGGGCTGAATCGCACGGCCATCAGCCAGCAGGCGTTCGAAGACGCGGTAGATGCGGCGACCTGCAACCGTGACCACCGGCTTTGCAGCATTGGAGGCAATCGGCTTTTTCGGTGCCGGCGCTTCAAGGAATGCCCGCCACTCCTTGAGCAGCACCCTGAAATGGGGCGAGTTGATCTTGCGCACCATCGCCTGGTGCTCGCTCTTCTGGTGCGCCACCAGGAAGCTGTGCAGGGGCTCCAGGTCCTTTCTGAACTGTTCGGGCAGACTGTCCCTGTAGTCCTCGTAGCCGAGTAGGTAGACATCCATATCGCGGGTCGGACCGGTGATGGATCCGATCCAGGCCAGCCTGGATTTGAAACGTTCCACATCCTCGTCGCTGAAGACACCCTTGATCTGGGTCAGCGCCGACCGGGTACGCCTCGTGGCGACACGCAGGTCGTGCAGGAACTCTGAATCCAGATCCGCCTTGGTACCCGGTATATTGGTCTCCAGGGTATTGAGCAGGTGAAGGTGTATCTGCTTGGCCACGGTGTCGGCACGTTGCGCCGGATCGAGCTTGAAGTTGAGCTTGGAGCTGTAATCCAGCACCTTGCGCCCCAGGGCTTCGATGCCACCCAGCAACAGGTTGCCCTGGTCCCCCTTGAACCTGAGTTTGCGCGCCAGGAAGGCCTGCATCGACTGCAGGTGCTCTCCATAGCCCCTCACGGGCACCAGGCGTATACGACAACCAAGGGGTTTGAAAGCAGCGGTTTTGGGACTGCGGCAGCTGTGTGTCTCGATGAACAGACGAAGCACGGTCTTCTGTTCATCGTCCAGGATGCGCACGGGCAGTTGGGTAGTCCTGATCTCGAGCTGGGGCAGGAGCGCCCGCATCTCCAGCAGCGGTTCTACCTGCTCCCTTGCCATGCCCAAGGGAAGATCCCAGGAGAACCTGGGCATATCATCGGTGACCCTGAGGGTCTCCCGCGGGCTCGCCTCGGAGATATCGCTCCATATCAGCTGCCTCTCTTTCCCCCTGTGCTGCAGCCGGAGCACGCCACCACCGGCATAGAGCCGCCAGTCGAAGCTGTCATAGTAGACATGTGACAACTGCCGCTCTGCCTCCTGTTCAAGGAAATACATCTCGTCGATCGTCTGGAATGCTCTCTCGGCATCCCATTTCGGAGATAACACAAAGCGGGTGGGAAAAGTGTCCATGGCATCTCGCTATTAGTTGATTATTGCATTTTCATCGGCATAACAAATGAATACTAAATGACCAACGGTCAATTGTTAATTGCCGATCATCTGTCGGAGATCATCCCAGCACTATCGACACCTGTTTGAACGCCGACTTTAATTCGCTTTATTGACAGGGTCTGAACGGGGTCAGCCATGAAAATCACTCTTCCAGGCTCTTCGAGGCGATCTCGTACACATCCTTGGAGACACCTTCGGCCCGCAGTACACGCTGCAGCTGGGCTTTCATCATCGCCTGGCGTGGTGGATCGTAGCGCTGCCAGCGGGCCATGATACGCAGCATGCGTGCCGCAACCTGGGGATTGATGGCATCGAGCTCGAGCACCCGGTCAGCGAGAAAGACGTAGCCCTCCCCGTTCTCATCGTGGAACCGCACCGGGTTGGCTGAACAGAATGCGCCAATCAGCGATCTGACCTTGTTGGGATTGCTGATGGAGAAGGTGGGATGTGACATCAGTCTCTTCACCTGCGCCAGGGTGTCAGGGCGTTTCGACGTAGCCTGCACCACGAACCACTTGTCCAGCACCAGCGGGTCATCCTGCCAACGGTCATGGAACGCCTCGAGCAGTGCCTGCCGCTGACCGGAATCACTGGAGGCGATCAAGCCGAGGGCAGTGATCACATCTGTCATGTTGTTTCCCTGCCGGTACTGCTCAAGGCAGCACTGGATGACCTCTTCCCGCTCCTCCAGCTGCATCAGGTAACCGAGACAGAGATTGCGCAGGGCACGCCTGCCGATGGACGCGGGTGAGACATCGTACTCACCCTGCTCCCTGTTGGCCCGGTAAATGGTCAGGAAATCACTGTAGAGCTCACGGGCAAGCAGGCTCTTGAGCTCTTCTCTCGCCCTGTGGATACCCGCCACGTCCACCTGCTCCATCTGGTCTCCGAGGTAGGATTCCGAGGGCAGCGACAACACTTCTGCCAGCAGTTGCCTGTCCGCCGTCGGGTCGTTGAGGGCATCCCGGAAGGCCTTAAGGTATCCTCCCGGCACCTGGAAGCCCGGCTCATCCACCAGGCGCAGCAGGATACGTTGCGACAGTTCCTGGGCAGCATCCCAGCGGTTGAAACCGTCGCTGTCATTGGCCATCAGGAACATCAGCTCCTCATCGCTGTAGTCGAAGTGAACCTTGACCGGAGCCGAGAACCCCCTCAACAGGGAGGGAACCGGCTGTTCAGGGATATCCAGAAAACGGAAGGTCTCCACCTGCTCCTGCAGCTCGAGGACACGGCTACCCTCGCAGGCCAGCTGCTCCCCCTTCAGCCTGAGCGGCAGATCGCTGCCGTCGGCTGCCAGCAAACCCATGGCCAGAGGGATATGAAAAGGGCGCTTTTCGGGCTGTCCCGGGGTGGCCGGACAGCGCTGTACCACCCTCAGGGTGTAGCTCTGTTCTGCTTTATCGTAGCGGCCCGTCACATGGAGCTCCGGGGTTCCCGCCTGCTCATACCAACGCTTGAACTGCCCCAGATCCTTGCCACTCGCATCGGCCATGCATTGCACGAAATCGTCTGTAGTGACCGCCCGCCCATCGTGGCGCTCGAAGTAGAGATCGGTACCTTTTCTGTAGCGCTCCGGGCCCAGCAGGTTGTACTGCATGCGAACAACCTCGGCACCCTTCTCGTATACCGTCACGGTGTAGAAATTGTTGATCTCGATATAGGAGTCCGGGCGCACGGGATGCGCCATGGGGCCGGCATCCTCGGCAAACTGGTGTGCACGCAGCAGTCGAACATCCTCGATCCGCTTGACCCCGCGGGATCCCATGTCGGCGGAAAATTCCTGGTCCCTGAAGACGGTCAGCCCCTCCTTGAGGCTGAGCTGGAACCAGTCACGACAGGTGATGCGGTTGCCTGTCCAGTTGTGGAAGTACTCGTGTGCAATCACCCCCTCGATACCCTGAAAGTCGCGATCGGTGGCGGTATCTGGACTGGCCAGCACGTACTTGGAGTTGAATATGTTGAGCCCCTTGTTCTCCATGGCCCCCATGTTGAAGTCGTTGACCGCCACGATCATGTAGATATCCAGGTCGTACTCCCGGCCATAGCGCTCCTCGTCCCACTGCATGGCCCGTTTCAGGGAGGCCATGGCGTGATCGCACTTGTCGATGTTCTCGGGTTCGACATAGATCATGAGCGCCACATTCCTGCCGGATGCGGTGGTATAGCCATCCTCGATATGCCTCAGGTCCCCCGCCACCAGGGCGAACAGGTAGGCCGGCTTCGGAAAGGGGTCCTCCCACTTGACGCGGTGTCGACCATCAACCAGATCCTCGCTCTCCACCGGGTTGCCATTGGAGAGCAGCACCGGGTACCTGGTCTTGTCCGCAACGATGCTGGTGGTGAAACGCGCCATCACATCCGGCCGATCGAGGAACCAGGTGATCTTCCTGAAGCCCTCGGCCTCGCACTGGGTACAGAACATCGCACCGGACTTGTAGAGCCCTTCCAGTGCCGTGTTCTCCTGGGGTTTGATCCTTACCAGGCTCTGCAGGGAGAAGCGCTCCGGCACCTGGCCGAGGGTCAGGCTCTCGTCATCCTGCTGCCAGCTTCCAGCCTGTAATGGCCGACCGTCTATGGCGAGGGAGAGCAGTTCAAGCTGTTCGCCATGCAGCTTGAGGGACTGCTCCGTCTCCTCGGAGAGTGGATTACGACGCACGGCGAGTGTGGCCCTGACCAGGGTTTCATCCTCACCAAGTTCGAACTCGAGGTCCACCTGGTCGATCAGGTACCGGGGTGGACGGTAATCCTTGAGATACACGGTATTGGGCACTTCACGCAGCATACAGAACCTACTTCGTCACTTCGGTTGAAAAATCCTTCCATGCCCCCAGTTATAAGGGCTATCGGCGATTATGTAGTATCGTTTCATGGAGCGAAACCCGCTATTTACAAGGGTTACCTCCAGAGGGCCTTGTGGACCGCTTTTCGGACGGCTGCTAGGATAATCGACCCACCAGAATAACGAGAGAGGAACGGCATGCCGAAAGTTGAGATGTACACCACCGCCGTCTGCCCCTACTGCTTGCGAGCCAAGGCCTTGCTGGACAAAAAAGGGGTCGAGTACGAGGAGATGCGCATTGAAGGGAACCGCGAACTGATGCGTGAAATGATGAAACGCAGTCAGCGCAAGACCGTGCCCCAGATCTTCATCGACGACTACCACGTCGGAGGCTATGACGACATGGCCGAACTGGACGCCTTCGGAAAACTCGATCCCCTGCTGAAGATCGAGCCCGACGAACGGGACACCGAGATCACATGACTGAAAACGGGCAGTTCGAAAGTCTGCGGCTCGACAAGTGGCTCTGGGCCGCCCGTTTCTTCAAGACAAGACAGCTGGCCGTGGAAGCGATAAACGGCGGCAAGGTCCACCTGAACGGCCAGCGCACCAAGCCCGGACGGGAGGTCAAACCGGGAAGCCAGCTGCGAATCCACAAAGGATCCCTGGAGTGGGACATCACCGTAAGGCAGATCCCCAAGCAACGCAGGCCAGCTTCGGAAGCCGTCAATTTCTACGAAGAGAGCGAACAGAGCAGGCAGCGGCGTGAGAAGGTCATCGCCGACCAGAAACTGATTCGGGCTGCCGCGCCCCAGCCGCCCAGCAGCAAACCCAGCAAGCGCGACAGGCGCATGATCCACAGATTCACCGGCAAAGAGTAAGGGCCTGTTAACACAATGGATCAGGACGTCTTCCGCAAAACCTACCGCGAAATGAACGAACGCGCCTGCGTGTTCGAGAAGGGCAATCTCTCAGGCATGTGCCGCTGCTCCCAGGCGGAGCGATTCTGCCTGGCCGAGCGCGAGGGCGTGCACTGCAAATCCGAAGATGCCCAGGAGAGCTGTATCGACTTCATGGAACTGCTGCGTCAACACAGCCGTTTCGCACTGAAATCAAGCGATGCCAGCGAAGTGCTCCCCCACAACAAGGCGATGCGCATCCAGATTGGCGGTTTGCGCGGCGTCTACCTCGTGACCCATGACGAGGAAGATGCACCGGTGCAGATCGAGGATGTCCGCGATCTGCTCCAGGCTGCCATCAGCAAATTCGGCGATCTCTCCAAACTCCCCTACCAGGAGATCATCAAGCAGGTGGCCGCCTACAAGGGACGCCGAAGACGCCGCAACTGAGACACCTTGACCTGGGTCCCCAGGCGCCTATTATTGACCAGGGTCATGGACGTTCAGCCCCCCAGCTTTTTGAATAGGAACTGGCCTGAACACTGGGTGACCGAATACCTGCCAGATAAAGATAACAACTGATCCGGCACCTCCTCACGCCCAGCCCTTCAGACCTCAGCGGGGTTCCTGAAACCCGGTTTCAACACCCTGAACAGTGCCATTGCACAGACTCATGCATCGAGGAGAAAGAGATGCCTGCATACACCACCCACGATATCCGGAATATCGCCCTGGTGGGCCAGTCAGGCGCCGGTAAAACGACGCTTGTTGAGGCCCTACTGTATCGCGCGGGCGCGATACAGAACCAGGGCACCATCGAACGGGGTTCGACCGTTTGCGATTTCGATCCACAGGAACAGAAATACGAGCACTCGCTCGACTCTGCCCTGGTCCACTTCGAACAGAAAGGCAAACACATCAACCTGCTCGATGCACCCGGACTGCATGACTTCTACGGTCGCGCCTATGGCGTGCTCCAGGCGGCTGAGACCACTGCTATTGTGATCAATGCCGAAGAGGGGATTGAGACCACCACCCAGTCGATGATGGAGCACGCAAAGAACGATGACCTCTGCCGCGTGATCATCATCAACAAGATTGACGGTGCCAACGGCGACCTGGAGCAACTGGTCGAGGAGATCCGCGAGACCTTCGGCAGTGAATGCCTGCCCCTGAACCTTCCCTCGGCTTCAGGCGACAAGGTTGTGGACTGCTTTTTCAAGCCGGAAGGGGAAGAGACCAGGTTCTCCTCCGTGGCCGACGCCCACACCACCATTATCGACCAGGTGGTCGAGGTCGACGAGGAGCTGATGGAGATCTACCTGGAACAGGGACAGGAACTCTCCCCGGAGCAGCTCCATGACCCGTTTGAAAAGGCGCTGCGCGAGGGCCACCTGGTTCCAATCTGCTTCGTATCGGCCAGCAGCGGCGCCGGTATCGACGAACTGCTCGATATCATGGTCCGTCTGATGCCCCACCCCACCGAGGGCAATCCGCCCCACTTCATGAAAGGCGAAGGCGAGAACGCCGAACCGGTCTCCGTTACCCCTGATCCCGACAAGCATGTTGTTGCCCACGTCTTCAAGGTGAGTAACGACCCGTTCCGCGGCAAGCTCGGTTATTTCAGGGTCTACCAGGGTACGATCACACCCAATTCGCAACTCTTCATCGGCGATGGGCGCAAACCGTTCAAGGTTGCCCACCTGCTGAGATTCACCGGCAAGGAACAGAGTGAGATGGAACGGGCCATTCCCGGCGACATCTGTGCCGTTGCCCGTGTTGAAGAGATCTTCCGTGATGCGGTACTTCACGACTCCCATGACGAGGATCACTTCCATCTCCATCCGGAAGAGTTTCCGATGCCGTTGTTCGGGCAGGCCCTTATTCCGAAGAAGAGAGGTGACGAGCAGAAACTCTCTGACGCCCTCCACAAGCTTGAATCGGAAGACCCATGCCTGGTGGTCGAACACGATGCACAGGCCAACGAGACAGTGATCAGGGGCCTGGGTGAACTGCATCTCCGGGTGGTACTTGAACAGTTGGAGGAGCGGTACAACGTTCACGTGGATACCCGCCCGCCAAGCATCCCCTACCGCGAGACCATCAGCGCCAAGGCGGAAGGCCAGCACCGCCACAAGAAACAGACCGGTGGCGCCGGCCAGTTCGGCGAGGTCTACCTCAAGGTCGAACCGCTACCGAGAGGCGAAGGCTTCAGGTTCGTCGACGAGGTGAAAGGCGGCGTCATTCCAGGCCAGTTCATACCCGCCGTTGAAAAAGGCGTTCGCCAGGCGATGGATGAGGGTTTCGTCGCAGGCTACCCGATCCAGGACATAAAGGTCACCGTATACGATGGCAAGTACCACTCGGTGGACTCCAAGGAGGTCGCCTTTGTAGCCGCGGGCAAAAGGGCGTTCCAGAGCGCCCTGGGACAGGCCCGTCCGATAGTCCTCGAGCCGATGGTGAACATACAGGTGACCGCCCAGGGCGAATCCATGGGCGATATCACTGCCGACCTCTCGACCAAGCGTGGACGGGTCAGCAATACCGAGGCAATTCACGGTGGACGCATGGTGATCAGTGCCCTTGTGCCCCTGGCCGAACTGGATGGCTACAGCTCCAGGTTGAAGTCGATAACCGGCGGCGAAGGCACCTATGAACTCGCCTTCAGCCATTACGACCCGGTACCCGGCAACGTGCAAAAAACACTGGCGGACAAATACCAGGAGACACATCATCACGGTGGAGACTGATACGCCAAGGGGTTGATCGACCCCATTGAGCTCACCAGGGCGGACTGTCATTGGCAGTCCGCCTTTTTTATTCCGCACACACGGCTCCCAGCGAAGCATATAAAGTTTCCCTTTGCCCCGCCGCCAGTATCTATAACCCGGATTCACAATAAAAGCAGCTACAATTCAATCATCTGGACTATTTGGACTTGACCATGCCCGAATCAGGCCGCTTTAAAACACTGCGCCCACGCCTCTTCCTGGGGCTGAGCTTTGCCGTGTTTATCGGTCTGATGCTCACCATCACCACCATCGCGTTGATGCGCATGACCAATATCAGCGGCCACATGGAGCAGGTGGTTGAGCGATACACCCTGCAGACCGGCCTGATGATGAACATGCGTACCGCTGCCCGGGAACGCATACGCCTCCTGCACAACATGCTGATCACAGACGATCCGTTCGAGGCGGATGAACACTTCATGTTGTTGCGCGAGAAGGGTGAAGAGTTCCTCAAGAACCTCGCCAAGCTCGAAACGATGGAGCTATCAGCGGACTCCAGGGCGCTGCTCGATGCACAAAGGGAACCGACAAGGATCGCGGGGGAACTGCACTACGAGGTGATTGACCGCATACAGCAAGGCAAATTTGATGAGGCGAACCGGATCCTGGTAGACCAGACTACGCCGGCACAGGACCAGGCACTGGGCATAATGGACCGGTTCATCCATCTGCAAAGAGCGAAAAGCCGCCAGTCGCTTTCAAGGGCTACGCAAGAGCTCCACACCACCTATACACAGCTGCTCATTCTGGCAGGCGTCGCGATGGCGTTGGGACTGGGCCTGGCTGTTTTCGTCATCTACCGTATTGGCGCCCTCCTGGATGCGCACAGACAGTACAGCCATGAACTGCAGCTTGCAAATCGGGACCTGGAACAGGAGGTTGCCGAACGCCTTCAGGTACTGAATGAATTGCGCGACAGTGAAGAGATGGGACAGGCGGTTATCGAAAACATGCTGGATGGCCTGATAACCATCGATGAGAAGGGCACCATCCAATCCTGCAACCGTGCAGTACTTCAACTTTTTGGTTATGAGCAGGCAGAACTGCTGGGGCAGAACGTATCCCTACTCATGCCGGAGCCCTTCAGGAGCCAACATGATCAATACCTGGGCAACTACCGCACCACAGGCGAGGCGAAGATCATAGGTATTGGCAGGGAGCTGCCGGGACTGCACAAGGATGGAAGCCAGTTTCCGCTTGAACTTGGCGTGACCAGTATCGAGCTTTCGAAACAGCGGATATTTGTCGGGGTCCTGCACGATATAACCGACAGAAAGAAAGCGGAGGAGAGTCAGCGCCAGGCCATGCAGGAACTCGAACGCAGGGTAGAGGAGCGAACTGTCGAACTCAGGCTCGCCAACAAGGCCCTGACACGCCTGGCCAACTACGACAGTCTTACCGGACTGCCAAACCGAACGCTCTTCTCTGAGCGCCTGAAAATGGCCATGGCGCATGCTCGCCGCAACAGATGCAGAATCGCCCTGCTGTTTATGGACCTCGACGGATTCAAGGAGGTCAATGACCGGCACGGCCACGAATCGGGTGACCTGGTGCTGCAGGAAACTGCCAAGCGGCTGAAAAACTGCCTGCGTGAAGAGGATACCGTCGGTCGCATGGGCGGCGATGAATTCACTGTTATCCTCAACAACCTGGCCGATCGCGAGGATGCCACAGGTGTTGCCGAAAAACTGATTCAAGCTATCGATGAACCCTATGAGATCGCCAATGAGATCCAACAGATCGGTATCAGCATCGGCGTCGCCATCTACCCGGAGGACACCGACGTGATGGATACACTCATGCAATACGCCGACGATGCCATGTACAGGGTGAAGCGCAGTGGCAAGAACAGTTTCAGGTATTATTCAAAAGAGAGCGAGGAGAGCTGAAATACCCTCACCGTTACGGCCCGGTTGCCATCATCCCCCAGTTCCAGGATCGCCTCATAGCCAGGCCTGACAAGCCATACCACTCCAGTTGCAGGCCAGGCAGAGTGACAATCACGCAACTGTGATTGAACAGGGTGCTGCCTGGATTGATGACCAGCGTCTTGGCGATACGCTGGGCAAAAACCTGGTGGGTGTGCCCGACCACGAGCAGGTCATACGCAAACCCCTGCAGCCGTTCTGCCCAGCAGTTCAAGTTCGCCTCGATCAGCCTCCCCTGCTCATCGAGCAGCCTGATACCGTCCATGAGTGAGTCAGGCGGGCTGGCATGAACCATGTACAGCGTGCGGCCTTCGACTTGTATCTCCAGGCAAGAGGGAAGCCCGCCCAGGTATTCGCAGGTGGCTTGATCCAGCTCTTCCGCCATCTGTTCCAGGCACCAGGACTCATGGTTACCGATGACAGCCTGGCACTCACTCTGTCTGAGCAATGCCACGGTCTGGTCCAGATCTTCACCGTAACCCGCTATATCGCCGGCACAGAGAATATGATCAACCTGCTGTTGACGGAAAATGGAAAGGGCCTCTTCGACAGGCCCGGGGGTTGCATGGGGATCACTGATAATACCGATCTTTGTACTCATACCGGCTCCCCCGGGGATAGGGCCTGTATCAACTAGGATTCAGGTGATTCCTGGTCTGTACCCTGCCCTGCGAACTGCTGGCGCAGGCTGGTCCACTGGGCGAGCCTGTTCAGTATCCTGCCGTTGAAGCTCTGCTCCGGAAACTCGCCATCGTCACTGGCCACGCCCGCTTCCATCCCGCTCAGCAGTGACATCGCCTCCTCCACGTGATTCACGGCATAGACCGAGAATTCACCCTTCGTAACCGCATCGATCACATCCTGGCGCAGCATCAGGTCCTTTACATTGGACTGTGGAATGAGCACTCCCTGTTCACCTGTCAGCCCCCGGGCCTTGCAGATATCGAAAAAACCCTCGATCTTCTGGCACACACCACCGATGGCCTGGATCTCGCCGTGCTGATTGACAGATCCCGTGATGGCCAGGGCCTGTTTGATCGGCAGATCACCAAGGGCTGAAAGCAGTGCACAGAGTTCCGCTGCGGAGGCGCTATCGCCTTCGATCTCACCATATGTCTGCTCGAACACCAGGCTGGCCGAGACCGAGAAGGGCTGGAACTTGGCATAGCGCCAGCCGATATAGGACGCGAGAATCAGTACCCCCTTGGAGTGTATGCTGCCACCCTGCTCTATCTCCCGTTCGATATCGATCAGTTCACCACTGCCCAGTCTTGCGGTGGCACTGATACGTGTCGGCACACCGAACATGTAGTCGCCCACCTGCAAAACGGAGAGACCGTTGACCTGGGCGAGCTGCACACCCCCGGTGTCTATTTTCAGGGTGCCACGCAGTACCTCCTCGTGCAGTCGTTCGCGCAGCTGGTCAACACGCTGGGTCTGGGCATCGATGGCTGCCTGCACATCGGACCTGCCGATCAGTTCGCTCTCGTTACGGGTTGCCCAGTAGTCCGACTCCCGCAGCAGGTCGAGCAGGCTGCCCATGTGGAGCGAGAGCTTCTCACCATCATCCGCGCGCCGGGCGCTGAACTCGATGACCCTCGCCACACCGTCACTCTGGATATGTCTGAGCTTCTCGCGCTCACGAAGGGTAGAGATCAGTTGCGCGAAGAGCAGGTCCCCGCCTTTCTCTCTCGCCATGTCTTCGGAGAAATCCGCGGCCACCTTGAACAGCTTCCCAAACTCGGGATCGTAGGCCTTGAGCAGGTAGTAGAGAAACCTGTCACCGATCAGCACCACCTTCAGGTCGATAGGGATGGGTTCCGGCTCGAGGGTGATTGTGCTGACAAGGCTGAGCTGGCGTTCCAGGGACTCGATGCGTATCTCCCGCGCATTCAATACGCGCTTGAGGCCGTCCCATGCGAAGGGGTTGGTGAGGATCTTTTCGACATCGATGATCAGGTAGCCACCATTGGCGCGGTGCAAGGCTCCCGGCTTGATCAGGGTGAAGTCTGTCATCAGGGTGCCCATGCGGGCGAAATGCTCAACCCTTCCCACCAGGTTCTGGTAGGTGGGGTTGTCCTCGTAGACTATCGGGGCACCCTGGGTATCTGCATTGTCGACCAGTACGTTGATCCGGTAGTCATCATACTGGGGGTCACTGCTGTCCGGGGCTTTATCCTCACCCCGTTCATGGTGCTGGAAAAGCTCGAAGTTGTTGACGATGTCCTCCTTGGCGGCTTCAAGGTAGCGCACCACGTCAGGCAGGCTGTTATGCTTTTCGATCAGTTCACCAACCAGGCTGTCTACAACGACCGTCACGAACTCCCTGTCAAGCTCCCGAAACTGCTTCCTTACCTCGTGCTGCCAGGTGGGCATTTTTCCGAGCGCCTCTTTCAGCTCATCCTTCACTTCCTCCAGAACCGTGCTGATATGCTCCCGCTCCTGCTGTGACAGCTTCTGAAATTCATCGCTGTCCAGGACCTTGCCATCCACCTCTGGTGCAAGGGTATACCCCGTGGGGGTATCGATCATGGCAATGCCCTTTTCCAGCGCCCGCTTTCCCAGATCCTCCGCGACGCTCTGTTCACGCTCCTTGTACTGGGCATTTATCTCCTTGACCCGCCGGCGATACTCATCACTGTGAAGCGCTGCCGGAATATCCTTCAGCAGGTCTTCGATCAACTGGTCCATGTCGCCCCGCAGTATCCGGCCGGTTCCCGCGGGCAGGCACAGGGCGTTTGGTATATGGGGATCGGAGAAGTTGGCGACATAGCACCAGTCCGCCCGGCGTGTCTCTCCCTCTGCCTGGCGTAACAAGGCGTCGCGCACAACCGTATGCTTGCCCAGTCCCGAGGAGCCCATCACGTAGAGGTTATAGCCTTCGTGTCCCATACCGACACCGAAGCTTATCGCCTCCAGGGCACGATCCTGTCCGATGGTCTCTTCCAGACTTTCCAATGACTCGGTAGTCTGAAAATCCCAGCCTGTGATATCGCATTTGTGGTAGAGCTGTTGTGGTTTCAGAGGTTCTGTCACGCGCACACCCTGTTCTGAAGCGATTGTTATTCTCCCTCTTATCTATAGATTAGCAGCCAGCGGGAAAACCGGGGGCGATTCAGCCATTGAATCTGCCGGTCAATGAAACGTCTCGAAAGTGGTATATTGACCCGTCATCTTCCACCCCAAACCAAATCGGAAACCCTGAACCGTGCACATCTGGATAGACGCCGACGCCTGCCCCAAACCTGTGAAAGAGATCCTCTTCAGGGCTGCCGAGCGGACCGCCACACCCCTTACCCTGGTTGCCAATCAGCCCCTGCGCACACCCCCCTCGAGGTTGATCACCAGTGTGCAGGTGAAGGCAGGTTTCGATGTGGCTGACAACTATATTGCCGAAAGGGTTGGGGCAGACGACCTGGTGATCACCGCAGACATTCCCCTGGCCTCGGACGTGATTGAGAAAGGCGGTCTCGCGATAAGCTTCAGGGGGGAGCTCTATACGCCTGATAACATCAAGCAGCGCCTGAGCATGCGCAATTTCATGGACGAGCTGCGCGGCAGTGGAGTCGATACCGGCGGCCCGGCCTCCTTCAGCCAGGCTGACCGGATGGCTTTCGCCAACCAGCTCGACCGCCTGCTGGCACGCAAGAAATAAAAAAGGGACACGCAGACGCGTGTCCCTTCCCTATCGAATGGCCTGAAACCGGAGCTTAGAATTCGCCGGTTGCACCAGCCATCATGATATCCAGCATGCTGCGGTTCACACGGATGGCAACATCCAGTACTTCCTGGGGCAACAGGCTGCTGTTGATGAGCATATCCAGGTTGAGCATCATCAGCTGCATCTTGCCGCTCTTATCCTCGACCAGGGAGATACGGCACGGCATGTAGCTGGAGAAGATCGGGTTGCTCATGACCATGACGCGTGCATCCATGGGGTTACAGAACTGGAAGATGCTCAGGTAGGGGGTCTCCACACCACGGGCCTCCAGTTCCTTGGATACCTCCTGCCGGCCTACCAGCTTGAGGTTCAGCTCCACGGCCTTTGACATCATCGCCTCGATCGCGTCGTCGATAGATACCCCATCGGCAAGCGGCATCTGTGCCACGGTCTGGGTGATATCGGTAATCTGCAATCCACCACGCTTGGGACGCTGGGATGGCATGGGGCGCTTGGGAGCAGCAGCCATTTTCATGCGCGGTGGCATGAAGCGCTTGCCCGAGACGACCTTCTTGTCGTCGAGAGTGGCCAGGTAAGCGGAGATATCCAGGATCTCCGAGTCCTTGTACTCGTCGAAGCTGTCGTCCTCAGGATCGTTATCGTGGACACGGAACTTGGCCTGGAACATCTTGATGGACTGAAAAACATACTCGGTGTGCTGACCGGCCAGAGGTGGTGCCTCCTTCTTTGGCTTGCCGTAACCGTCCTTTGCATGACAGGTCTTACACTCATCGTTGTAGAGCTCTTTACCGTTATCCACTGAGCCGGGCAGGCGATGGACAATTTCGAAGCGGCGGTCAGAGCCGATATCGAGACCGGCGAGATAGGCAGAGACGTCCTTGATATCCTGATCGCTCATCTTGTCGAGGCCGGTGGTGCTGACCATCAGGGGATTCTTTCGTTTACCGATCACGTAGTCCTTGGTGGCCTTGAAAAGGTACTCTTTGGGAAGGCCAGCCAGGCGGGGGGCCAATCGACCCGATGCACCCTGTCCATAGATACCGTGACAGAGGGCGCAGGTCCTGTTGATCTGTTCACCGTTGGCAAGATCCGCGGCCTGTACACCCAGTGGTGATATCAGTGCCAGAATCAGTAGCAGTTTTTTCTTCATAATCACTCTCCACAAAAAATGTCATCCCTCGTCCCTGCCCGGCGTTGTTGAAAGGCGTTATCTCACCCGGCCCGGAGAATTTCAGGACTTGATTGCAGCTCTTATTATCCTGCTGAGCTTCTGTTTCATCCGATCTAAACAAGTATATTTGAATGTTCGAATATGCGGACATTATCATGCGCCTTGCTGTTCTCCAAACAAAAGACCAAAGAACATTTTTATGACCGCTACAGACAAGATTTAATTTATAAAATCAAAGCCTTATAGAATAATTTAGCTTATTTCTAATATTCTTAATAGCCGAAAAAGCCCGTCCATACGGTACGGGCCTCGACAGACCATAACGAAATTCATCTCCGGTAAAAACATACTGTTTTTGGTTTTTTTTACTTCCACCCACCCCGGTCAGCCCCCGAACCCCCTTATTGAAGTGCTATATTTAATTCAGGGATCAGGTTTATTGTCACTGACATGACAATGAAGACCGGCAGAGCAGCAGATGAGGACCCAAACATCCATTACAGCTGCAGTTGCCCTTATCGTCATTCTGATCTCGGGCCTCTGCAGCATCACCCTCCCGGCGACAGAGTTCACCGAGTCCCCGATAATGAATCTGCAGGTGGTTGAGACGCGCCAGCGCCACCCCCCCTACCTGGAGTTCTGCGCAAGGCAGCAAGGCGAGTGCGAACTCAGCGCGCCTTTCAGGGTGACGCTCACCCGCAGCAGGTGGATACTCGTAGAGCAGGTGAACACCAGGGTCAACCGCGAGATCCTGTTCAGCCTGGACCAGACCCAGTATGGTGAAGAGGAGTACTGGAACTACCCCGACTCCGGGTTTGGGGATTGTGAAGACAAGGCCCTGGAAAAACGCAGAAGACTGCATCTCAGGGGCATCTCCCGTGGCGCCCTCAGGATGGCGGTGGCCCATCACCGCACGCATCACACACCGCACAGCCTGCTCCTGCTGGAGACAGATATCGGCACCTACGTGCTGGATACGTTTACAGACCAGGTGAAGCTCTGGTATGAAACGCCCTACAACTTTGAAAGCAGGGAGACACCGGAAGGAACCTGGGAACGCTTCGACCAGCAGGATTGGATGTTCGCAGATACATTCTAGACACCGTTATAGCGCCTGCCCTCCACCACAAAGCCATGACATACGACCATCGCAACAAGGCGGGTAACCGGGCTGACGTCTGGAAACACTACCTCCTGATCACCCTGATGGATGATCTGTGTAAGACCCGACAGCTATCCCGTGACCGGTTCTGTTATGTCGATACCCATGCGGGCCATGGCCTTTACAACCTGGAAGACTCACCAGGCTGGCATCAGGGAATCGGCCGGTTCGGCCCACAGGACCAGGACGCCCATCCCTACTTCCTGATCACCGCCGGCTACCTGGCGCAGAACATCTACCCGGGTTCATGGATGCTGGTCCATCACTACCTGAAGAGCCGTCATATCGAAGCTGATATCAGGCTGTTTGATACATCTGGTGCAGTGAGCAGCCATTTGGAGATGGATTCGATGCTCCCCCCGGGGGTGACCTACAGGCAATCAGACGGCTTCGTTGCTGCCCGACAGGAGGTGTCGGCGGACCTGATCCTCATCGACCCTCCCTATCATCCGGACTATACGGCGGACCGGAATCGGATCCTGGACCTCCTGGCTTACCCTGCAGCGGGCAGGGCCGTTTATGTCGCGTGGTTTCCTTTACTGCGCAACAGGCAGCCGCTGGAAGCCGCCAGCTGCACATCCTTTGAGATCCACTGGGGCAGCCCGGAAGATACGGCAGGAGATCCCATGTATGGCTGTGGCATGATGCTCCCCGCCAGGGCCGGTCAGATGATCCTGCCCCACACCGGGAAGCTGGAGAGTCTTGCCCGGCATCTTGGTGGCGAGCTGAAAGTCAGATATCGATAATCTCCCGGGGCACGCAGACAATGGACAGCAGTTGAGGGCGGTCCTCTCCGATCTCCAGTTCACTCAGGCTGATGGCCTCCCCACTCCCCTTCGCCTTGTCACTCAACTTGATCCCCATGCGGTTTACGCGGATGGTGTTCTCATGGATCCGGATCAGCTCCTTTGGAAGTGCCAGGTACTCGAGGATCCGATCCAGGTAAACCTCCGGATTACGCAGGTCTTCCGAGTGATGCAAAATGCTGGATACGGTCTGCTGCTGGTCCTGTTTCAGCCCCACGATATGCGCACGCATATACCGGACAACATTATCGAACAGTATCTGTTTCAGGGCCTGGCGCGCTTCATCTTCGGTCATCGAAGGCGCAAGCAACTGGTGGTTGGAGAAGATGACACTTGTCTGCTTCACCTCGCGTAACAGGATATCCCCCTGCATCTCGCTACCGAGTACCGTCTTCTCCTTGTAGCGCAGGAAAAGGACAAAATGGACCAGCTCCCCTTCGAGATGCTCGGGCGAGACCAGGTAATCGTGCATGTCGTAGAAACGGTTGCACAGTTCACTCACCTCCTCCATGCTGCTGAAGAAGGTCGAGATCTGGGCGTCGTGCAGAAAGGTCTCCTTGTTGATGAGCAACGAACCGGGCAGCTCATCGACCAGGGAATCGATGTGCATCAGAAGCGCCCTTGTCCCTCCCCTGAGACGCTTCTGGTAACGGGAGACGGCACGCATCCTGGAATCGGTGCGGGTGACGATGCTCTCAATAGCGTCATCCAGCCGCTCCTGTTCCTCCATCAGCTCGTCACGTGACCTGCCCCTGGCCTCTATGAGCTCCACGAGCAGGTTCCACTGCTCCTGGAAGTAACGCCTTAAGGCAGACGCTTCGGTAATGCGTCTCTCATCCACAATCTCTGTCGATTTCATCGGCCGTGAAGCTCCTGTCCCTGCTATTGATTTTAGTACAGGAGAGACCAATTGAGACACAGACTTCCCGGGTGTGGCTTGGACCGATGTTGCAGAAAATGTAGAAAAACAGGTGCAGGTGAGACGCCAACTGCCTGTTTCTAAAGAGCTTGGGCGGGAGTGACCAGGTGACCTATCTCTTCGGTGACCGGTACCAGGACGGGTTCGAGCTTGCGGCGCATCAGGCTACCCATGGCGTCACTGCCACTCAGTACAGGCCTGAGAACCCCCCAGCCCACGCCAGACAGAAAGCGCAAGGCCCGCAGCTCCCTCTCCAGCTCGGGAAACACCGCCAGGCAGGCGAGCGCTTCGTCATCATCGGAGAGATAGCGGGCGCCATCGGCCAACAACTCATCCACTGTGCAGTCGGGGTTCCCTTCCGGGCGGATTGGATTGAAATATTCACGCACGGTATCGAGTGCGCTGTTGACCACCTCCTGGGTAGGCGGTTTGGCAAGAATCCGTTGTACTGTATTGAGAAATCCCTGGCCGTTGGCGGAGGCTATTCTGATCAGCAGGCCGGCAGGCCTGTTGCCCTGCTGTGCCAGTGACGAGAGTCTCTCAACCAACTGCGCCTCATCCTGTCGCGCAGGTACTTTCTCAGGCAGGTTGTCCGGATCGGCAGCGATGAAACCGACAAGGTAGGGCGTCTTGCGGGCCGCTTTCTTCCACAGGGCTGCACGTTTCTCTTCGCTCAGCAAACCGGGTTGGGTAGCCATGCGAACCGACTCCATCATATCTTCCACTTCAGTCTCAAAGGGAAGATACTCGACCAGGTAGTCGGCCATCTCCCTGCCGATTTCGGAATTCACAATCTCCCCGGTCTGCAACATCCTGCGTGCATGCTCCGCCTCCGGTGCCGCCCACCAGGCCCTTCGGGCCAGCTCCACGGTCAGGCCTTCTGCACAGACCACGGCAAAGACAGCCTGGGGATCTCCCAGTTGAAGGAGTTGTTCGAGACTCTGCTCCCTCATCTGGCCCTGGCGGGTCCAACGCTGCAGGTAAAGGGGGTAACCACCAGGACTGCCCAGGGCTTTTTCGGAAAGAAAGGCCCGCACCACCTTGAGGTACTTCTCGTCTCCCCCCTCGGGATTGAGCTTGACGGTCGCCTCGCCAGACTCGAGCAGGCCATAGAGTGTCATGCTCGATTCATGTATCCGTATGGCCAGTGGCTTGTTGGCCAACAACACGTTCAGGCGCAGGGCATCTTCGCTGGTCAGTTCCATGGAATCTGTAATGCGGGGAGTTGGAGAGAATACCTGCGTGCCTGTCGGCCACGCAGATACCGGTCAATCTTCTGTAGGGGGGGTGTAGTTCGCATCCTTTGGGTTGAGAAAGATAAAACGGCTCTGTCCGTCATCCATCTCGACGAAATCCATCACAGCCTCGTCCAGCAGTGGTACCGCCTCCGGGCTGATGACCACATCGATACCGTTGCTGGAGATCTGAATATCTTCATCCTTGGCTTCGTCGAAACCCATCAGGTAATCGATAGTTCCATCCTCTTTCTGCCTGGCATCCATTCGCAGAGCCATACCTTCCGTGCCCCCCATCCTGGCGGCAACTCTAACCTGGTCTGCGGCGAACTCTGTCATCTCGAACATGAAAACTCCTCGATCTGCAGCCCATCTTTTAATTCCTGGACCACCCATTACTACAAACTCCTATTCTAGCCCGAAACAGGGCTGAATATTACCCGGTAATTTCAACACCAATACAAATCAGGGAACTATTAACCCGAACAGGCCCTGACATGATCCAGAAACCGCTGGGTCCAGCGGTTGCCTCCCACATCGCGGAGGTGGGTATAACTGGCGAGGGTGTTTTTGTAGATCAGGCCGTCATGCTCTCCATCGATGCCTGCACCCCGCTTCACATCGTAGGCAAACGACACCCCTTCCCCCAGGTTCTCAAGGGCCGAGTAATGAAATTCGTGCGCCGCGATCTCGGATCCGGCCTCCCCTCCTGAGTGTGGCCAGGGCATCTCCTTGCGCTCCTGCAGCCTCACGTATCCCCTGCCCTGGGGCTTCTCGTACATCACCGCATCACCCGGTATGGCCCCCACCATCTCGCAGCGCTTGCCGTTCCAGGAGAGGCTGCGGGAGAGATACATCAGCCCGCCACATTCGGCATAGACCGGCCCTCCATCTTCCACGAAGCGCTTTATACTCTCCTTCATGGAGTGATTGGCCTCCAGCGCCTCCATGGCCATTTCCGGAAAGCCGCCACCGATGAAAAGTCCGTCGATGGCCGGCAATTCACTATCTGCCAGTGCATTGAATTCAACCAGCTCCGCACCCTCGGCCTCCAGTTTCTCCAGATCGCCGGGGTAGTAGAATCCGAACGCCTTGTCCTTCGGATAGCCGATACGCAACCGCCTTCCCTCGAAAACATCAGACTGCTTCACCTGGCGGTTCACCGGAGGCGATGTATCCGCGATCTCCAACACCCGCTCAAGATCGACCTGGCCCCCGACAGCCTGCCCAAGCTGCATTATCTGCTCTCTCGCCTTGGCCGCTTCGTTGCTGGGTATCAGGCCAAGGTGGCGCTCATCGATCTCGAGTTCACTGGCATAGTGAACTGCGCCAACCACTTTGGCGTCGGTATAGTGCTCGATCACCCGGCGCAGCTTTCCTTCGTGGCGACTGCCGCCAACCTTGTTAAGAATCACACCCTGAATGCGCACGTCCGGATCAAAGGCCTGGTAACCCAGTATCAGTGGCGCAATACCGCGGGTCATACCCCGCGCATCGATAACCAGAATCACCGGCGCATCAAACAGCGCGGCCAGGGCCGCATTCGAGTTGCTGCCGTCCAGGTCGAGTCCATCGTAAAGCCCCTTGTTACCCTCGATGAGCCCGATATCCGCCCCGACCATGTGCCTGGCGAACTCGTCCGCGATTTCAGCCGAGGGCATGGTGTAAAAATCGAGATTAATGCAGGAGCGCCCCGTCGCAGCGGTAAGCCAGAGGGGATCGATGTAGTCAGGACCTTTCTTGAAGGGCTGGACACTTAAGCCCCGGCTCTTCAAGGCAGCACCCAGGCCGATGGAGACGGTTGTCTTACCGGAGGATTTGTGGGCTGCGGATATGAAGAAATAGGACATGGTGAAATCTTTTCTGAAACGGCTATAGGACTCTATTCCAAATGGTAGCGGTGGAGGCAGACTGCAACCCTGGAAACTGCTTTTATAGCTTTATTCAACGCTAAAAACAAAAAAACCACCGCCGGGAAGCCCAACGGTGGTTTTTTGTGAATGTCTCCAGGAGCGTCTTAGGCAGATTCGCCTTCGTTGGGATCCTCGAGATTCTCAGGCAGTACGCGCAGCATGCGGGATGCCACGGCCACCAGGGTCATTGCGATGGCGATGCCAGCGATACCCAGCAGGGCCTCAGCCAGGGAAGGCGTGTAGCTGGCCACGACACCATCATAGAAGCTGCTGCTTACCACCTCTTTGCCCGGGAATATGCTCATCGGGAAAGCCTGCCCACCGATCACGATCACGTAGATCTGGAAGAAACCGCCGATCAGCACCAGCGTGGATGCGGATGCGATGGCCATCCTGGAGTGGGCGAAAGCGGGTGAGTAGAGCAGAAACAGCGGTATGACACCGCCAACCACGACCTGGCCCAGCCAGAACATGGTGGTGTAGATACCACCATTGAGCAGTACGAACGCCTCGACGCTATGGTGCTGGGTGATATAGAGGTTGGTCAGGTGATAGACCAGGGTGAAGTAGAGTACTGCACCAACGAATACACCCAGCAGGTTCTTCAGCTTGGTCATGCGCAGTTCACCAATGGTGCGTCCAGCCCACCAGTAAGCGGCCATCAGGCTGATGATGAAGAACGCCAGGCCGAAGCTGAAGGACATGATGATGAACATGGGCGCCATGATCGCGGCATCGTATGCCTCGCGGGCTACCAGGAAACCGAAGATGGAACCGGTACCGGTGGTCAGCGCGAGACGCCAGAAGAACGCCGCGAAACCCAGGGGCTTGTAATACTTGTGACCGTATTTGCGATCCATCATGGCCCAGAGGTAGAGACCTACGATGGCGAAGAAACCACTGTAGAGGATAACGTTCCAGGCGAAGATCGACTTGAAGTTATAGGTGGTCATGGCCACGATCAGGCGATCGGGACGACCCAGGTCGAGTACCAGAACCGCCAGGCCGCCAGCCAGCAGACCGATTGCCAGCAGGCCGGAGAACCGTCCCAGGGGCTTGTACATCGGCCCACCGAATACCGAACCGATAGAGGCGACGTTGAGTGCACCTGAAGCGGCGACGATCAGAAAGATTGCAAATACGTGCGGCAGCCCCCAGACGACCTGGTTGCTCATGCCGGTTACGTAGTGGCCGTTATGCTCCATGTGGTAGGTCGCGGCCATACCGATCAGAATAATGAACGCAAGTGCTGCGAGACCGCCCCAGTAACGGGGAGATTCACACCAAAGTTCGCGATAATGCATCTTTGCCATTGAATACAGTCTCCCCGGTTACAGATCGGTGTAGCGAACACCAGTGTTGAGTTCAAGATCGGCACGAATCTGGTGACTGTTCCTCTCTTTCAGGGCCTTGGCGACAGCGCTGCCGGGATCCTTGAGGTCACCGAAGATAATCGCCTGGTGGCCATCTTTCGTGCAGGCGTCCTGACAGGCAGTAGTGGTTGCACCAGCGTCAACACGAGAAGCGCACAGGTTGCAGGATTCAACACAGCCTTTACCGCGCGGTGCATTCACAACCTGCTCGGCAACGTCGGAATGGATGAAGGAACGCGCCTTGTAGGGGCATGCCATCATGCAGTAGCGGCAGCCGATACAGATGTGACGATCCACCATCACGATACCGTCGGCACGCTTGAAGGAAGCACCGGTAGGACATACATCCTCGCACGGGGGGTGCTCACAGTGCTGACACATCATCGGCAGGTTGGTCAACACGCCGGTCTGCTTGTCCTTGAGCTTCACCTTGCGGATCCACTGGGGACGCTGGGCGTTCCACATCTCGTCGGACTGGCCTTCAGGCTTGCCCATCAGGTCGATGCCGTTCTCTTTGTTACAGGCGTCGACACAGGCAGTGCAGCCATCGGCACACTTGTTGGTGTCGATCAGCATACCCCAGCGGGTATCGCTGGAAACGCCCTCGTCGGAGCCGGCGTTGGCTACCGTCAGCATCACACCGGGTGCAACGGTTGCCGCGGTGGCAGCCACTGCGGTCTTACCCAGGAATTCACGCCGTTTCATATCGGGCTGGTCAACATGCTTACTCATGATCAGTCCTCCAGAATCTTGGCGTGAAGCTGTTTTAGCTCTTCACGGGAGAGTTCAGGTGTTTCACCGTCATCAAGCAACAGGCCGAGCTTGCTACCGCCAGCCCTGGCAGAAGAGGTCATCTCCTGGGGCGTCTTGCGGTGACACTGAAAGCAGGCCACGTTGACTGCCGTATAGTCATGGCAGGCTTCGCAGAACTCGCCTTCAGCGTTGATCGGCTTGTAATTGCCCTGGCCATCTTTGGACGCGTGGCAGTCAACACAACCGGAGAGGCTGTTCTTGATGTCACGAATACCCTTGCGCACGCTCGCATGACGATCGTGCTGCAGATAGTCCATGTGGTTACGGCGCATCTCCGCCGTCGGGGCAACACAGGCGTCCATGGAGGCCGCCTTGGAGCCCGGTGTAACAGCTGATTCGCTGTGGGCCGCCATGGCCAGGGCTGCGAACAGCCCTCCCATGAGCAGTCCGGCGAATCGCTTGATGCCGGTTGAACTACGCATTACAGCTCCTGTTATTCACCAAGACCCATCTGGATGTAACCGGTCGGGCAAACGTCGTGGCAGATGTGGCAGCCAACACAACGGCTGTAGTCGGTATCGACGTAACGACCGGTGGTGGCTTCGTTCTTCCTGACGCGGAATACTGCATCCTGGGGGCAGAAGACAACACAGTTGTCGCACTCGAAGCACATGCCGCAGCTCATGCAGCGCTTGGCCTCGTTAACAGTATCTTCCTCGCTCAGACCATTCATGCGCTCCTTGAAGTGGTGCAGCACTTCGTCACCATCGGGCACATCCTCGGTGCGCAGGTTGCGCGGGGTGTACTCGAAGTGGCCCAGGAACAGGCCGCTTGAGGGAATCACCTCTGCGAAAGAGCGATCTTCGTAGTTGTGTACAGCGTAGTTTGCATCGGAGGTACCACGCTGGTCACCAGCCTTGGAATCGAAGTGCTCGGGATCCAGTCCGGCTTCGTGCAGCTTGGCGAGCAGGTCGAAGTGGTGTACGTCAACCTTGGGACGCTTGCCCAGCTCTTCGCTCTTCATGTAGTGATCGATGCTCTCGACAGCTACAGCAGCCTGGCCGATAGCGGTGGTCAGCAGGTGGGGACGAATGATATCGCCAGCCACGAAGTGACCGGGCTTGCCGGGAACCTGGTAGTTCTTGTCGGCATCGATCAGGTTGCGATCGTTGGCGATGTCTTCCACGCCTTCCATGTCACCGCCCTGGCCAATGGCAGATACGATGAGGTCGGCTTCCAGAACACGCTCGGTGCCTTCAACGGGAACCGGGGTCATGCCGTCCATGGTGCAGTCGCAGACCTTCAGGCCGGTAGCGCGACCATCGTCGCCGACGATAACTTCCAGGGGCATCACGCCGTCCAGGATGGTGCAGCCTTCCTGCAGGGCATCGTTGATTTCGTGCTCGGCGGCGAACATCTTGTCCTTGGTGAACAGGGAGGTCAGGGTAGCCTCGGCCTGCTCGGCACCGTTGGCGATGGCCTGGTCGTGAACCATGCTCTCGTCGTGAACGATATCTTCAGGGTTGCCGATGGCAGCGTTGTAGCCAACGCGACGGGCAACGGAGATGACGTCGATGGAGGTGTCACCACCACCGATACATACGACCTTCTTACCGGTTGCCTTCATGCGGCCGGCGTTGAATGCCTTGAGGTAGGCGACACCGGATACGCAGTTGGGGGTACCTTCCCAGCCGTCGACAGGCAGACCGCGACCGGTCTGGCAGCCCAGGGCCCAGAGGATGGCGCCATACTCATTCTCGAGATCGGCAACGGCAACGTCAGTACCTACACGAACGCCGGTCTTGACCTCAACGCCCATGTCAACGATACGCTGGATCTCGGCTGCCAGCTTGTCGTGAGAGATACGGTAGTTGGGGATGCCGTAGCGCATCATGCCGCCCAGCTCAGGATCCTTTTCGAATACGGTCACACCGTGGCCAAGCTTGCGCAGCTGGAAAGCCGCGGCCATACCAGCGGGGCCACCGCCGATTACTGCAACCTTCTTGCCGGTGTCTTCGCCGGCTGCGAACTTGTAGCCTTCGGCCAGCGCGGTGTCACCGATGAACTGCTCGACGGAGTTGATCCCGACGAAGTCTTCGACGTCGTTGCGGTTACAGCCGCCCTGGCAGGGTGCGGGGCATACACGGCCCATCATGGAGGGGAAGGGGTTGGAATCGGTAGCGCGCTTGAAGGCGTACTCTTTCCAGTCCATGCCTTCTACAGGCTTCTCCTGGCCGCGAACGATCGCCAGCCAGCCACGGATATCGTGACCGGAGGGGCAGCTGCCCTGACACGGAGGGGTCTTGTGTACATAGGTCGGGCACTTATGAGAGGTATCTTCGTTGAAGATCTTCTCATCCCATGCATCCCATTCGTCTTCACCGTCTTCGAAACGACGGAAGTTCAAACTGTTTTTCATCTCTTCAGTAGGAGTTGCCATTCTTGAAGTCTCCTTAACCTATGTAATTCATAATTCTTGTGCGTTGATCCAGGTGGCAACGCGTGTCTGTTTAAAATCCTGCTCCAGGCAGCCGTTACTCTTCTGCTGCCTCCTCGGCAGCTTCAGCGACTACCTTCGCCTCCTCTGGCACCTGGCCGGTGAGGACGATTGCGTTGCTTACCAGTTGGTGTACGCTGACGATCTGATCCATGTCCAGTCCGTAGTAAGGCATCACCTTGGTGAACTGGGATTTACAGATCGCACAGATTGCAGCCACATGGGTTACGCCGTGTTCGTCGATGGCGTTCTGCAGCGCGGTCATACGCGGCAGTGCACCCTTTACACGGATTTCCATGAGGTCGTCGGTCAACAGACCGCCACCACCACCGCAGCAGAAGGTGCGCTCGCCGATGGTGTTGTGGTCCATATCCACGTAGTTGTTGCAGACCGCCTTGATCACGTTACGCGGGATCTCGAACTGACCACCCGGCTTGTCGCCCATGCGGGTGGCGCGGGCCACGTTGCACGAGTCATGGAAGGTGATGGTCATGTCGTCGTTCTGCGACTTGTCGAAATTCAGTTTGCCCTGGTTGATCAGCTCCTCGGTGAACTCACAGATGTGCTGGGGCACAGGGTAGTTCGGATCGAGGAAATCGAAGGGACCGGCCAGGGTGTTGAGGAATGCGTAGGCAACACGCCAGGCGTGGCCGCACTCACCGAACACAATGCGCTTGACACCCAGTTCCAGGGCCGCCTTGCGAATCCGCATCGACACGTTGCGCATGTTCTCGTAGGAACCGATGAACATGCCGAAGTTGCCCGCCTCGGAAGCGGTGGTGGAGAGGGTCCAGCTCACACCGGCCTCGTGGAACACCTTACCGTAGCCGATCAGGCCATCCACGTGGGGCTCTGCAAAGAAGTCGGCAGAGGGGGTGACCAGCAGGATATCGGCACCCTTCACATCCAGGGGATACTTGACCTCAACGCCGGTCTCATCAAATACGTCCTCTTCCAGTCCATTGAGGGTGTCCTCGATGGCGGGACCGGGAAGACCCAGGTTGTTACCGACCTTGTGAACCTTGGCGATAATCTCGTTGCAGTACTTCTGGCCATAACCGATGCTGTCGAGGATCTCGCGGGCAGCCATGGAGATCTCTGCGGTATCGATTCCGTAGGGGCAGAAAACGGAGCAGCGACGACACTGGGAGCACTGGTGGTAGTAGCTGTACCACTCGTCCAGGGTCTCGCGGGTCAGGTCTTCAGCACCGACCAGCTTGGGGAAAAACTTACCCGCAAAGGTGAAGTAGCGGCGATAGACCTTGCGCAGCAGGTCCTGGCGACCCACCGGCATGTTCTTCGGATCCTTGGTACCCAGGTAGTAGTGGCACTTGTCAGTACAGGAGCCACACTTCACGCAGGCATCCAGGTAGACCTGGAGGGAACGATAGCGCGAACGCAGGTCATCCAGTTTCTCCAGGGTCTTGTCGTGCCAGTCATCAACCAGCTCACCGGGAAAACCGAGGTCAGTGTTGTGGTCCGGGTTCTTGACAACGAATGGCTTCAGGTGAGCCATCGTGCCCTCTTCTAATGCCGGTACATCCACGTGTTCCTGGAGTTCCGGTACCTCAAAATCTGCCTTAGCCATGTAATGCCCTCGTCGGCTACGTACAGGTTAATTATTCTTGCTCTTCGAGCGCCTTGGCCCAGGGAGCCAGGTGACGCTTCTCGCGCGGGTTGTCCACCTGGTTACGGCTCGGGCTGAAGAAAATACCCGGCACGTGGAGCAGCTTGCTGAAGGGGAAAAGGATCATCAGCAGCGCTACCAGGAGAAGATGAACAATCAACGGAAAATCAACGGGCAGCTCACCCCAGCTGAAGGTGTAAACGCCAGTGAAGAACTGCTTGACCATAACGATGTCGGTGTGAGCCACGAAAGACATCATCAGTCCGCTCATGCCGATCACGATAAGGATGATCAGCCAGAGATAATCGGAGGGCGCAGAGATATAGCGCACACGGTCAACGAAAATACGACGCAGGAAGAGACCACCCAGACCGGCAACCATTGCGAAACCGGCATACTTGCCGAAAGGTTGGATCAGTTCGATAGGCAGCCAAACATCATCGATGAAATAGCGAACGTGGCGAAGCAGCACGACAAACAGTGCCATGTGGAACATCCAGGAGAAAATCCAGGTCCACTTGGTGCTCTTGAAAAGGCTCTCGAAGAACACCACTTCACGGAACAAACGCATGACTACACCGGTCTCGGTAGTGGGAGCCGGGGTAGTAGGAATCTTTAATGGAGCTGGCGTCTGGGCGTACTGCTTGATCTTGACAGCAAGGCCGATTACCAGAACAAGGGTCGCTACGATAAACAGCAACGCGTAGAGAGTCGACATGTTCCTGCGTTCCTCAGTCGGTTAAAAATGACCGGGAGGGAAAAACCCTCCCGGTCGATTCTCGCGGCTTAGATGCAGCCGGTCGGCTTGGGCAGACCAGCGAAGCGGCAAGCCTGCTTGCCGGGGCCGTAGGGGAACAGGGCGTACAGGTACTTGCTGTTGCCCTTTTCCTTGCCCAGCTTCTTACCAACAGCCTTGGTCAGAACGCGAACGGCGGGAGCGATCTGGTACTCGTCGTAGTACTCACGCAGGAAGTTGATGATTTCCCAGTGCTCGTCGGTCAGCTCCAGGTCATCTTCTTTAGCCATGATGGTAGCCACTTCGGGCTCCCACTCGGCCAGGTTTACCAGGTAACCTTCTTCATCAGTCTCGAGGGACTTACCGTTGACTTCGATAGGCATGATATTTCTCCTAAGTTCAGGTAGATAAATTAAGTGTTGGGTCAGACCCAGGAAACGACTTTGCTGTGCTCGGCAGCGAGGTCAACAAACTTGGCGTAATCCACGATCTCAACACCTTCGATCACCCGATCCTCTGAGAGTCCACGGGCTTTCATATCGGGACCAAGTGCGTAAATTTTCACGCCTTGGGCGGACTTCACCTTCTCCTCGGTGGCACCGCCTTTCATGGCGGCGTATACACCGTCTTCCATCAGCAGGATGGCGCTGCCGGCAACGGCATAACCAACACAGCTGTCAAAAGAACTCTTTTCGTAAGGTGATTTGTTTACGGTATGCAATTCACTCATGACAACACTCCACCTTAGAAACTGAAGACGACGTCTTGACCCGCCATCACCTGGGCCAGCTCTTCGCGGCTGACGAGACGGATCGAGTCCTTTTCGGCCCAATCATCATCTTCGTCTTCCCAGGTCAGGGGCATCAGGTCGTCGAGGGTCAGACCACGCTCTTCGAGAGACTCTTTCTCTACGTAGAGCTTGGTGACTTCGTAGTCGCCCAGTGCGGAGTAGGTCGGAGAGAAGTTCTTCATACCTACTTCAGCGGTGTCCTGGCCCTGAACGATCTGGTAAACACCATCATCGACAAATGCCAGGCTTACATCCTGCTCGAAAGCAGCACCGATCAGTACAACTTCCAGCGACTCCCATGCGTATATGGTTCCGTAGGGAGCACGGCGGTTGAGGTACATCAGCTTTTTAACAGTTTCAGACATGATTCAACCTCTATGCTCAGTCGCCAAACACAACCAGACGATCCGACTGTACAGCTGCTTCGATCAGCTGGCCGAGGCCAGAGATGCGGAAGCGCGGATCGATATTGGTAGCATCTTTACCGTTACGCTCGGCCTCGCCGTCATCGACGATACCGCGACGCTGTGCTGCAGCCACACACACAACCATGTCCAGGTTGTGCTGCTCGGCCAGCTCTGCCCAGCGGTTGACGATGTTGCGATCGTCCTGGGGCGGAGTGGTCAGGCGGGTGCTGTTGCCGACGCCGTCGTGGTAGAAGAAGACACGAAAAATTTCGTGGCCCTTCTCCAACGCAGCCTTGGTGAACATATAGGCCGAATCAGACGACTGGTGCTGATACGGGCCTTCGTTGATCTGAATAGAAAACTTCATTGACTGTCCTTTCTATTGAGCAACCAAATCAGAAGCGGATGTGCGCAGAAGCATTCAGGTTCGCACGACCACCACGCCAGTTATCGATGTGGTACTTGGTGAAAGGCAGGCCGGTCTTCTCGAAGAAACGGGGCCAACCGATACGCTCTGCCCACTCGCCGATACGCTCCCAGTCTTTGGCGTCTTCTTTGTAAGCAGCCAGGATCTGTTTGACGATGTCGGAAACCTCGGGCCAACGCGGGGGGTTGTTGGGTACGCCAGCAGCGACCAGCTTGTGGAAGGTCGGCTTGGAACGGGCGTTGGAGTTCTTACCACCAACCCAGATCGCGAACTTGGAGTGCTCGGGATCGTTGATCTGCATCGGAGGACAGGGAGGGAAGCAGGCACCGCAGCAGATGCACTTCTTCTCGTCCACTTCCAGGGAGGGCTTGCCGTTTACAACCGCGGGGCGGATAGCAGCAACCGGGCAGCGGGCAACAACGGAAGGACGCTCACACACGTTGGCAACCTGATCGTGGTCGATCTTGGGCGGCTTGGTGTGCTGGATGTTGATCGCGATATCACCCTGGCCACCGCAGTTGATCTGGCAGCAGGAGGTGGTGATACGTACGCGGTTAGGCATCTCTTCTTTGACGAACTCGTCGTACAGCTCGTCCATCAGGGCCTTAACGGCACCGGATGCGTCAGTTCCGGGGATGTCGCAGTGCAGCCAACCCTGGGTGTGAGAGATCATGGATACTGAGTTACCGGTACCACCGATGGGGAAACCCTCGGCGTTCAGCTTGTCGATCAGGGGCTGAACCTTGGACTCCTCGGAGACCATGTACTCAATATTGGAACGGATGGTGAAACGAACGTAGCCTTCGGCAAATTCGTCAGCGATATCCATCAGTTTACGGATGGTGTAGACGTCCATCTGACGCTGGGTACCAGCGCGGACGGTCCAGATTTCGTCACCACTGTTAGCAACGTGGTGCAGAACGCCGGGACGGGGACGGTCATGCCATTTCCAGTCGCCATAGTTCTTCTTCAGTACCGGGTGCAGGTACGCATCCATCTCCGGTACACCTGTTTCATCGGGCATGCGAGGTGCTTCAGCCATTATTGCCTCCAATTCGCTTTAATTCTCTATTTCGCAATGCGCGGTTTTCGCGCATGCCTGCCGGCACGAGGCCGGCAGGCAGTCGGTTAAATGGATTACTGAGCAGCCTGGCGCTCGTTCCACTTGGCAGCTTCTTCGTCCCAGTCGTCGGTACGAACGTAGGGGTTCATACGTGGACGTTCGATCATGTTGGGATCGATCTCGATGCCGATACCTTCCAGGAAGTTGGTCAGACCGATACGCTCGATCATCTCACCGGTACGCTCGTGCTCCAGGGCGTTCTCGGCGAAGAAGTCCAGTACCTCGGTAGCCAGCTCTTCCAGCCACTCGAAGTCCTCGTCGGTTTCCAGCTTGTGGAAAGGAACGATCACGGTACCCATCAGGTCACCGATCTTCAGGGTACGCTTACCACCGATCAGGATGGAGACACCTTTGTCATCACCGGGGGACAGGGCCTTGGTCATGACGTTGATGCAGTGCATGCAGCGTACGCAGTTCTTGTTGTCAACAGCCAGGGTGTCGTCGTCGTTCAGAGACAGGGCCTGGGTGGGGCAACGGGTGATCACGTTGTCGATGATGTACTTGCGACCGCGGGCCTCAACGTAGTTCTTCACTTCGTCCTGGTCGACCTTCATGTCGTCGCGCCAGGTACCGATGGTGGCGAAGTCAGCACGCTGGATGGAATTCATGCAGTCGTTGGGGCAGCCGGAAACCTTGTACTTCATCTTGTAAGGCAGGGCCGGACGGTGCAGATCATCCAGGGCGTTGTTGACCAGGGTGCGCATGGTGCGACCTTCGTCGAAGCAGGACTGCTCGCAGCGCGCGGCGCCTACGCAGGACATACCGGTACGTACAGCAGGACCGGCGCCGCCCATGTCGAAGCCCATTTCGTTGAGCTCATCGAACGCAGGCTGAACTTTATCGGTGGTGCAGCCCTGGAACATGATGTCGCCGGACTGGCCGTGGAAAGCGATCAGGCCGGAACCGTGCTCTTCCCAGATATCGCAGAATTTGCGGATGGTGTTGGTATCGTAGTGCATGCCGGGAGGCGGCATGATACGCAGGGTGTGGAACTCAGCAGCTTCAGGATAAAGCGCCTTGTCATTCTCGTCTTTCAGCTCGGTGAAGCGGGGGATTACACCACCACCGTAACCGATAACACCGACAGTACCACCTTTCCAGTAGCCCTTGCGGGTCTCGTAGGAGGTCTCCAGCTGACCCATCAGGTCGACCATCATGTCGTTGTCGTTGGCCAGACGCTTGAGGCCGGTTACAAAGCTGGGCCAAGGACCGCTCTCCAACTGGTCAAGCATGGGGGTATCATGCATCGGTTTTGCCATCAGTTATTCTCCCATTGGTCTATTTCATGGGTGTCAGAACGTCATTCCGGCCTCTGGGCTCTGAAGACATCCTGAAACCCTCGATTCGAAAACCTTTTCTGCAGACAGGCTGAACAAGACAGCCTTCTTCAACATGCCGGGCATTTTAGGAGCTCCTTATGCAGGGAAATATCCCGCTAATGGGGGGGGAGGGGTATATAAGCGCATATCCCCAATGGGATATATAAAAATACACTAATATATGAATTTTTGATTTTCCTTAATTAATATCCCAATATAAAACAAATAGATACATTCACTCCCTCCCTATGCTTATGAGTTTTTTGCTCTAAACTGATGGTGCATCGCAATATCAAAATTGGCGATTTCGACTTGCATTAACCTGAATTTTTGAGGTTCAATAGGCAAAAGCTTAGTGGAATACTTGGTTATTCCGCGTTTATATATATAAGGTATAAACTTACGAGGTTAGAGACAGATGCTCCTGCTCAGCGAGGTGCTCATCCAGAGCCCTGATATCGACTCTTTCGACTCACTGGTCGAGCACATCAAGGAACGCCGGAAAACCGAAATGTTTTTCCGTATCGATGTAAAGCCCCAGTTCAGCGATACCCCCGAAGACTGGGAGGACCGTCTCGAAGCGGCCTTTACCTGATAGGAAACGATCACAGTGAAGTATCTACAGACAGAAGCGCTGCTGGAAGGCAACGAGTGCTCCAATGACGCCATACCCTCTGAACAGGCAGTCAAACTCCATCTCGATGAGCTGCAGGAGCAGATTGATGCCCTGCCCGCCGATGCCCCGGCGGACGAGCGGTTGCAACTCACCCTGGACCGTGGCTACGGCCTGCTCGAGATCAACGCCTTCGAAGATGCCTGGAACATCGCCCGCGAAGCCTTCGACCAGGCAATCGAGAACGAACAGTGGCTGCGCGCAGTCGAAGCCTGCGACATCATGTTCCAGAGCGACCGTCCCGAATCCCTGAAGGCCCTCGCCCAGGGAATATGGCTCGGCGTCACCTTCCCCATCGACCCTGAACTCAGCGTCGCCATGCTCCAGCACCTGGTGGACGAGAGTGTCGACCGTTCGGACGGTGCTGCCGTGGCTGCCGCCACTGCCTGCTACCTTGTGGATCTGCGCGCAGAGGGTAAACAGCGTGAGGACCTGGAGTTTTTCACCATGCAGCTGCTCGGCCAGGTGGCCCGCAAACACAGCCAGGTGGAAGAGCAGGAGATTTTCGACTTCTGGATGGAACAGCTGGAACTCAAGGAGCCCGCCAAGTTCCTGCCGCGTCTTGCGCAGGTACTGGACGTCATCAGCAACAACGACTGGTGGTATGATCGGGACGAGCTCCGCGGCAAGATTCCCGATGAGGCCTGATTACAAAGAGATTCATTACCATGTATTGGCAGGAAGATAGCAACGAAGAGCAGTTTATCGTCCCCGAGGATGTCGTTGACCTGGCTTTCAAGATAGACTGCCCCACCCTTCCCGTGGATCACGCCTGGGCACTCTCCGATGCGATCAGCAACGAGTTGCCCTGGTTTGGCGAAGAGACACAGACCGGTCTGCATATCGTGCACGGGGCCGACACCGGCAATGGCTGGGAGCGTCCCACCGATGCCGACGACCTGCTCTACCTGTCACGCCGCACACCGCTGATGCTGCGGCTGCCCAGGCACCGCTCCCACGATGCCCATGACCTGTGCGGCAAGACACTCGATATCGACGGTCACAAGATGAAGGTCGGCGATCCCAAGCAGCGCCCCCTGGCCATGACCGATATCCTCTACTCCCGCTACATGGTCTGCGACCCGGAGTGGAGCGAAGACGACTTCATGGCCTGGGCGGTAGGTGAACTGAAAGGCATGCGCCTGAAGTTCAAAAAAATACTCTGCGGCAAGGGGTTCGAGTTGAAACATCCGGACGGACCGATCCAGACCCGTAGCCTGATGATCGCAAATCTCTCCTACGAGGATGCGGTCTACCTGCAGGAAGAGGGGCTCGGTCCCCACCGCCAGATGGGCTGTGGTCTTTTCATTCCCCAGAAGAGTTTTTAATCAAGGTCCATAAAAAATTCCTGGTTTGAAATTCTTTGGAGTCCCTTTAATATATTAGGTTTTGCTAACTTTGATTATCAGGGCAGCCGCCCACGCGAACAATACAAGGCGGCGCATGAAGACCCTGTTGCATTAAGTTCGAGAAGGAGAAAATAATGTCCTATGAAGTAAACGGTACCACCCTGGAAACAACTGCAAACGGTTACCTGGTAAACCAGGAAGATTGGAGCGAAGACGTGGCGGCAGTTATCGCCGAAGCCGAAGGCATCACCCTGTCCGACAAGGCCTGGGATATCATCAACTTCCTGCGCGATGAGTACTTCAACAACGGCGGTAACCAACCCAACGAGCGCAACATGGTCAAGCACTTCAAAGGTGTGTGGACCGACCTGGATAAGGTCGATACCAAGGCCCTCTACGTGCACTTCCCCATGGGCCCCGCCAAGCAGGCAAGTAAAGTTGCCGGCCTGCCCGAGACCAAGCGTAAGGGCGGCTACTGAGCAGCAGCCCGATTCGCATCGAAAAAGGGGCTTCGGCCCCTTTTTTGTTGCTCCATATGAGTGCGCACCGGACAAACAGTAGAAATCATGCGCAATTTATTGAATAATATGGATTAATTCTACGACCAGAGATTCACACAGCACGGACTGCTCGTAACCAAGAGAGGTTTCCCCGGGTGACTCCCGATAACCTCTCCGACAATCAAGGTAACGCAGTCCATGATCAGATCCACAAACAGGGTATACCGTACCCCGGCACAACTGATCGTACTCGAAGGGTACAATCAGCCATCAGGTTACCAGCGCCTGATGCTCTACAGGGAAAATCCGGAAGGGCGTTTCGTCAGCACAGCCAGCCGCTTCAGCAGCCTGGTGATCGATGATATCGAATCCCTGGGTGATGTCCTGGGTATTGTCACCCCAACCCCTTACCACCAGGGCCTGAGTTTCAGAAGCCCGGCCGTGGTCAACCATAATGACCGACGCATCGAGCCAAAAAGCATCTACAGGGTGTTGCGCAACCATGTCGATCCACGAAGCAAGACCGTCACCCTTGCCCTGCCCCACGCCAACAGGCACAGGGGAGAGTTGGAATTGCGCCAGGTTCGCTTGAAGCCCCATGTCTCCTCCGCCAAGAGGTCCCTGCTCTTTTCCCGCTGGATGGAGGCGGTCAATCTTCAGCTCAACGCACACAACGACGCTGATTACCGGGCACCCCTGCGCCGACCACGACTTGCCTCGTTCTGATTGTTTCCGTGGTTTGACCGGGAGAGGAGAAAGGAGAAGATTCCACTGCTGTTGAGACCGGCTCAGAGTGGAAACGTGGTGAACTGCACGACGGGTCAACCGGCACGGCCCGCCCCCATTTCAACATCGCTCAACCTCGATCCGGCGTACAGATTCAGGGTCGCAAAGAAATAGGCCTTCTCATAGGTTTCAAACGGCCCAAGCCTGTTCTTGAAGGACTGGTTGCCATCTGATTCGTACACCACCCAGCCATCTTCTTCCTGTATATCGAAAATTTTCACATCTATGTTGAAGCTGTCAGCGCTCCACAAAGAGTCTGTATCAAACATCTTTCTACCTACCAATACTTCACTAACAATTGACTACTCAGACGAGCGGTTCCAGTTCCATTGAATCCGCATCGAACACGGGACTCTGCGAACTCTCGAAAACTGCAAGCCGCGGCCTGCATACATTGACCTGGGAGCCAAACATGCTCTCTTCTTCAATGCGCAGATCCACCGCCTTGCGCCAACGTGAAAAAATCACCGCCCTTTTGGCAGCAGACACGGCGGACTTGAAATGCAACGGACGCAGCTCCAGCTCTCCCATGTATCTGTTGGCATGGGGTAACGCGAGGGTAATCGAGCGGTGAAGCAACTGATCGTGCAAAACCCTGTAGATGCTCCTCGGCTCATCGGTCCAGTTGTACTTATCAACGACAGCCGGGCTCCTGAACACGGAACTGGGGCGATAAGGCTCGGGCGTCACGATACCGACCGGGTCACCCAGTGACTCGACATCGTCCATCACCAACCCCTGAAAACGTGTCGTGGTGCTGACGAAACGCCCCTCGGAGTCCTCCCTGTAGATAACCAGGCGCTGGTAACCCATGGGTTTCTCGTAACCTTCCAGCACAACGAGCCTGGCCGGTTTGTAATCTGCTTTAACTGTTGACTGGACCATTGTTCATTCACTCCTGAAAAATACTTTTTCCCGGCCGGAGAGAAGGCGTTAATCCCGTCCCTGTAAAACCAGGTTATGTCGCATTTCGGAGATACATTTGCACTGCACTCCAAACACCCTAAGTATTTTTTGACAAGTAAATAACGAGCGCTACAGCTACTTTGTCGTATCAGCAGTTACTTTGTATTCATAGCTGTTACTTTGTAATAACAGCCCAATAAAACGCCTTAAGCGCTTTATCATTTCGTTGCTTAGTCCAAGTGTTGGGAAGGGTTTTAAACCGATGAATGGAGTAACGATGTTGAGCAATGGATTGGGAATCCATTGTCCTGATGGATTCGTCGTGCTCATAGAATGATAGGCTTGGTAATAAATTTCGTGGCCTATTGATGAGCGGTACTACGTAGTCCTTTTTCTTTGTTGGCCACGAGGGACTTTTGTTACGGCAAAAGTCACCAAAACCACTGCTCCGCCATGCCACCCTGCGGGTGCTCTGTGCTACTCAAAGCTTCAGGGGGTTCACAGACAGCACTTCCCTGTGCTGACTGTGAACGCACCGCTTCCCTGCGGCGCCCCTTCGGGCCTGATCCTGAAACTTCTCCGTTGCTCGATGGCATGGAAGTCGCCCCAACGGTAGTAAACTCCGGTAGCCAACTAAGGGGATAGGGGCACCTTTCTCCCGGGGAGCATCGCATGGGTAGTCTTTACCCCATCCCCTCTCTAGACACTCTTTTGAATTAACCAGGTATGTCTTCCAGAGCATTGGAGTCGGGATATTTCCCTTGATGCAGCCGAGCATCGCAGGAATTTCAGGGACAGCCCTTTAGGGGCGCCGCAGGGAAGCGGCGCGTTTCCAGTCAGGCCAGGGAGGGCCTGTCTGGAAACCCCCTGAAATTCTGAGAAGCGCAGGGGACCCGAACGTAGTGAGGGCAAATCTTGGGAGAAGGCGCTTTTGGGTACTTTTCGCGCCAACGAAAAGTACCTCGTGACCGTGTCGTGGAAACAACGACGGAGCATATACCTTTTTAGGTCACGAAATTTTTTACCAAACGGTTAACTCACGAATGAATCAAGGACAATGGATTCCCAATCCATTGCTCAAACATCCGCCCACATCCTCATCAAATTGGCAAACGACTTATCCACCAACTCAGAAGCCTCCTCTTCAGGACGCTCTTTGAGCAGGGTATTCCTTGCCTTGTTGAGCTCGAACAACAACTCCCGCTTTGCCGGATCACGCACATGGCTCTGCATCCAGAACAGGGCGACCAACCGCTCACCTGAGGTTACCGGGGCCACCTGATGCAGGCTGGACGAGGGATAGACCACGGCGCCGCCGGCGGGCATCTTCACTTTCTTGGTGCCAAACGAGGTACGCACCACCAGTTCACCACCCTCGTAGGTCTCGGGGTCACGAAGGAACACCGTCATCGACACATCGGTACGGAATTTCTGCCCGCTCCCCATGATGGGGTCATCCACGTGATCGCCATAGGTCATACCGGGCTGGTAACGTGCAAAGATCGGGTCGGCCATCTTGGCAGGCAGTGCAGCCGCCTTGAAATCCTCGTTGTGGGAGAGGCTGGCCATCAGTATCCGCACCAGCAGGTCCTGTTTCTGGGGCTCTTTCTTCAGCTCTTCGTTGTTCTTGACCCGCTGGGCTGCCATACCGGCGGTCAGCTTGCCGTCGACGAACTCTGCATCCGCAAGAATCTCATCGATCTTCTTGATCTGGGCCTCGTTCAGCAGGCCGGGGATTTCCAACATCATGGTAGTTACCACTCCGAGTTGTTGCGCCGTGCAAGGAAAAGGGCTATTCGGCCGCTTTCTGCAACAGTGCTTTCAAACGCTCTTCGTCAATGGGATAGTCCAGTGCACCGAACACATTATACCGGGCCTCCACCTTCTCCAGCCGGTCACGGTGGTTTTTGTCAATGAAGACGATCACCTTGGCATCCGGGGCATAACGCTGAAGCGTGGCCATCAAAGACTCCAGGTTGCTCATGCGGTCGCGCAGCTCAGGATCGAAGTGGAACTCGCTGACAACCACTGCCGGCTTGTTCTTCTTCAGCCAGACCTGTGCCTTGCGTATGGCATGCACCTTCTCCGGCTGGAAACCCAGGTTACGGAAAAGCGGTGCGAAATCCGGGTAGCCCCCCATCTCGACGATGGACAATATTTTTTTCTGCTCCGACATTTACTCTCTCAATTTCCACGATTTCAGTGGCATTGCTTGTACTGAAAATACGGTAGAATCCGCACATTACGATTATTCTGAACTGTTTTATACAAAAGGCGCCAGCAATGGAACTGAATATCATCATCGATGACTACTCGATGAACATCAATGTCCCCGACGATTATATCGCCTCTTCTGAAGACTCCTTTGCGCGGCTCGAAGCAAACATGGCTGAAGGTGTGCAGCTCGGCCAGGAGTGGGTGTCAAACCCCGACACGCTTCAACGCTGCCAGGTTGCGGCCGACAAGCTGCTGGGCGCTATCGAGGGCCATAACGAAGGGCTGGCGATGCTGAGCGCCGGCTATATCCTGAGCCGGCAGCCGGAGACCCGGCGGATCAGAATCGACAACAACGGCGATCCGTCGCAGACCACCTTCGAGTAGCTCCTTCCCTTACAGCTGATGCCCGGTGGCCAGCCTGGCAACCGCATCCGCTGCATCCCTGCCCCGCTTCTGGTGCAGTTCCAGGAAGCGACCGGCCAGTTCTGCCCAGTGTTCTCTTCCCGCTTCGGCCAGTTGCCGGAGAGCCGAAAAGTCACCGCTCTCGTCCCACGCCTGGTAGGCGGTTTGAATCCCGGGGAATATCTCCTTGCGCATCCCCCCCAGGTTACCCATGAAGAAGTGGACCGATGAAGGACGATCGATAGCTGCAAGTGCGGGCAGCGTGGAGATACAGTCCGCCAGGTGATCACGCACGGCCCGGGCGATCAGTTCGGCAGGTGTGTAATCGAAGTCGGACAGCATCTCCTGCCATCCATCGCCCAGCAGTCTGCCCGCCTCGCACTCGCCCTTCTCGTGAAGTATCGCAAGCTCGATTTCATGGTCCGTCATGGCATCCAGGGCGCCATCGGTATCCTGCTCGAAGTCATAACATGAGAAGGCCCTGCCCAACGCATTGTCTGGACGGCTCCAGCGCCAGCTCTCCAGTTTCTCCCAGAGCATGCGGCGCAGGGATTCACGACGGATGAACATGGTCCTGCCGACACTCATGGCCGGCGGTGACGCAAGATCCCTGGCCAGCTCCCGGCCGGAGATCAGCACGGAAAAACCATCCAGCTTTTCGTGATGTTCCAGCTCACCAAGAAAGAAATGGGGCCTTCCCGAACGCCCATAGCCGCCACTGTAGACCAGTCCCTGCTCGGTTAAGCGGGCGTTGATCCCGTCGTTGTCGAAGGGGTCGAAATCGTCACCGGCAAAACTGAGTGAGCGGAAATCCTCCTCCTCGAGCCCTTCCCACAGGGCCTCCCGCTCCTCCAGCCACTGGGAGATCTCCTCCTTGTCCAGGGAGGCGGAAAAACCGAACCCCTTCTCCCACCGGAAGTACTCACGCATACGCATCAGGTAGGTACAGAGCCCATACTCGGTGCCGTGCCGGGAGTCGGATATGTGGCAGTTGTGCTGCACACTGCTCTGCAGAAGTGCCAGGTGATCGTCTTTCATGGGATTACCACGCTGCATCGAAGGGTAATTTCCCTAGTAAAATAGTATGGTATTAACACTAACATGACTGTAAGATTAGCAAAACCCCGTTTCCTGTAGGTAATGTCGTAGGAGATTTTTTCGTGGCAGTACGCACCAAAAGCCAGTGGCACAATGAAGACTCGAACCGCTCTCTCGAGGAGATCGGCGGTGCCATCGCCTTCAACGGCTGGAAACTGGCCGTAGACAAGGCCATCACCCTTCACGGCGAGCACTTCATTTACAACGACGACCAGCAACGCCTGGACGTGATCTCCGAGTACCTGATCTACCAGGCCCAGATCGTGGATCGCATTGCCAGCGGGATGCTCGACAGTGAAGAGCGCCAGACCCTCATCACCGCCCTGGTCCTGAAAATGGCGGATCATATAGCCGACAACGCATCTGAGCTTCTCGGCAGCGAGGATCCGCGTTCCGTTTTCATAGCGCGATTCAATCAGCGGGCCGGGGAGTATGCCGAGTTCGGCTTTACCGACGAGGGACCGAGCTACCCCTTCATGCGTCACCTCGGCTTCGAGATTCAGCAGGTGATGGGCGAGAGCCAGGAGAACCGCTGGGTGATCGACCAGGTGATGGACAAGGATGGCCCCGATGTCTACAAGCAGCTCAAGCGGATCACCCGCAACCTCTTCATGTAAACACACATAATAAATATCCAGAATCCGAAGGTAGTCTGTTCCATGCGTCCAGCACAGTTAATGACGGTCCTCGACCGCGAATTCACCAGCACCGCCGAGGGCCACCACACACCCGTCATGCTCTGGGGTCCTCCCGGCGTGGGCAAATCCCAGATGGTGGCCCAGATCGCCGCCAGGCACGATGTACCGGTAATCGATATCCGTCTCTCGCAGATGGAGCCCAGCGACCTGCGCGGCATCCCCTTCCGCCAGGAGGGTCACGTGGAGTGGGCCATACCCGCCCTGCTTCCCGATGAGCAACGCCACGGCCCGGCGGGCATCCTCTTTCTGGACGAGATCAACTCCGCGCCACCGGCGGTCTCCGCCGCGGCCTACCAGCTGATCCTCGACCGCCGGCTGGGTGAATACCAGGTACCTGACGGCTGGGCGATCTTCGCTGCCGGCAACCGCCAGGGCGACCGGGGCGTGACCTACAGCATGCCCGCCCCCCTGGCCAACCGCTTCTCCCACTTCGAGGTGGAGGTGAACCTGGACGACTGGGTGCTCTGGGCCTACCGCAACGACATCGACGAGCGCATTATCGGTTTCCTGCGTTTTCGTCCGGAGCTGCTGTTCGATTTCGACCCCAGCCACAACCCGGTGGCCTTCCCCTCCCCGCGCTCCTGGGAGTTCGCCCACCGTGGGCTGCAGAAATTCACCGGCCACCCCCAGCTGCTGCAGGGCACCCTGCAGGCCTGCGTGGGACCGGCGGCAGGCATCGAACTGCACGCCTTCGTCAACAGCCTGGACCAGATGCCCGACCTGGATGCCATCGTCTCAGGTGAGGAGACCGCGGTGCCCGAGGAGATCGATCTCCAATACGCCGTGGCCGCCGCCCTGGTGGGCCGTGCCGTACGCTCGGAAGGCGACGAGAACCGTAACCGGATCCTGGGCAACATACTCGACTATGCCGGCTTCTTCCCTCACCGGGAGATGGGCGTGATGCTGGTCTCCGACATGCACCGCGCCATCGGTAACGCGGTCTTCGAAGTACCCCAGTTCAGCAACTGGGCCCAGGCGATCTCCGACGTGATGCTGTTCGAGTGACCGTGGACCCGCAGAAAGTCGAGACCAAGCTGGCAGCGGCCCGCACCAAGCTGATCCTGGACAAACCGTTCCTGGGTGCCCTGGTGCTGCGCCTGCCCATGGAGGCGGCAGACCCCGAATGGTGCAAAACCACAGGCACCGATGCCCGCAAGTTCTACTACAACGCCGAATACATCGACGCACTCAGCCTGGACGAGACCCAGTTCATGCTGGCCCATGACGCCCTGCACTGCGCCCTCTCCCACTTCGCCCGTCGTCAGCATCGCAAGAAGCATCTCTGGGACCTGGCCTGTGACTACGCCATCAATCCCCTGCTGGTGGACGAGGGGCTGAAAGCACCGCCAAACGCCCTCATCATGGAGGCCTACCGCGGCATGACCGCGGAAGAGATCTACCCCTGGCTGGAGGATGACGACACCAAGGAGACCCTCGACACCCACGCCTACGACAAGGACAACCAGAAGGAAGGTGGCACAGGAAAGACGGAGAAGGACCTCAGCAAGCCCCCGCCTCCCCAGGGAAAAAGCCGGGAAGAGCCTGAAGAGACGGGCCAGACGCAGCCCAGCGAGGGCGAGAACGGTGCCGGCGAACCCGAGCCCCTGACCCCCGACGAACAGGAGACCCTCTCCATCCAGTGGCAGCAACGCATGGCAGGTGCCGCCCAGCAGGCGATGCAGGCGGGCAAGATGGGCGGTTCCCTGGCGCGCATGATCGACCACCTGCTGCAGCCCCAGCTGCCCTGGCGCATGCTGCTGGCCCACTATCTCACCCCATCGGCCCGGGACGACTACAGCTACATGCGACCCTCCCGCCGCGAAGGCGATTTCATACTGCCGAGCCTGCGCAGCCACCAGGTGGACATCGTGGTGGCACTGGACACCAGCGGCTCCATCAAGGAGCAGGAGTTCAGCGAGTTTCTTGCTGAAATCAATGCCCTCAAGGGACAGGTCCGTGCCAGGGTCACCCTGCTGGCCTGCGATGCCGCCCTGTCGGAGAACGGCCCCTGGATTTTCGAACCCTGGGAGGAGTTCAGCCTGCCCGAATCCTTCAAGGGCGGAGGCGGCACCAGCTTCAAACCGGTCTTCGAGTGGGTGGACAGCGCAGGCTTCAGGCCCGAGTCCCTGGTATATTTCACAGATGCCGAGGGCGCGTTCCCCGAGAACCCGCCCGGCTACCCGGTGATCTGGCTGGTCAAGGGCAAGCAGCCGGTTCCCTGGGGGCAGCGCATCCAACTGAACTGAGGAACTTTGCACAGGCAACCGGGTCTTCTACTGCAACATGCATAAAGCCAATACCCCAAGAAGAGCCCCATCCCGGCTGCTGGCGCTGATTGTCTGCAGCCTGTTCCTCTACGCGAGCCTCCTGGCGCCGCTCCACGCACGCCAGTACAACCTGCCGGAGATCGGAGATCCCTCGGGCAGCGTCCTCACACCCACCCAGGAGAAGCGGCTCGGACAGGCCTTCATGCGTTCCATTCGCAACTCCATGACCCTGCTCTCCGACCCGCTGGTCAATAACTACATCCAGACCCTGGGCAACCGCCTGGCCGAACAGACCGGCTCCCCGGCGGGCAGCTACAACTTCTTTATCGTGGACAACCCCCAGATCAACGCCTTCGCCGGTCCCGGTGGCCATATCGGCATCTACACCGGGCTGATCACAACCACCGAATCCGAGAGTGAACTGGCGTCGGTACTGGCCCACGAAATCGCCCATGTCAGCCAGCGCCACCTGGTCAGGACCTACGACGCGGTGAGCCGCATGAGCGTGCCGGCCGCAGCGCTCATCCTGGCAGCCCTGGTGATCGGTGCCTCGGCGGACAACCCCGATGCCGCCATTGCCGCCGCGACCGGAATCCAGGCGGGCATGATGCAGCGCCAGATCAATTTCACCCGCAATCATGAAGAGGAGGCCGACAATGTCGGCATCCAGATTATGGCGGATGCCGATTTCGATCCACGGGCAATGCCCGTCTTCTTCTCCCGTATGGGCAAAAACACCCGCCTCTACGACACCGGCAAACTCCCCGAATTTCTTCGCACCCACCCGGTGACCACCAATCGCATCGCCGATGCGCATGGACGGGCCGACCGCTATCCCTACAAACAGCGCCCGGACAGCCTCGAGTACAACCTGCTCAGGGCGCGGCTGAAATCATCCCAGTTCAGCAAGCCAGTGGAAGCGGTGAAGTATTTCAGGAGCTCGCTCCAGGAGAAACGCTACCGCAACCGGGAGGCCCAGCGCTATGGCTACCTGCTGTCGCTGATCACCACCCGGGATTTCAAAACCGCGAGGGAACAGCTCGACCTGCTGTTGCAGAAGCGCCCCCAGCAGATCGATTACATCGTGGCTGATGCCCTGCTGCTGAAGAAGAGCGGCCAGACCGCACAAAGTGTGGAGACACTGAAAAACGGCCTTGCCCTCTATCCCGGCAACTACCCCCTCAGCATCTATCTTGCCCAGACCCTGGTCGACGAAGGTGCCCCGCGGGAGGCGATCCCCATCCTCGAGGATCAACTGCGCGGTCAGCCGGACGACACGACCCTCTACAGCCTGCTTGCCCGGGCTGCAGGGGATAGCGGGCAGACCACCCTTGGGCGGCAGTACCTGGCCGAATACCACTACCATTCAGGCAACCTGGAGCAGGCGGTACAGCAGCTGCAGCTGGCCCTGGGCGACAAATCCCTGGACTACTACCGCAGTGCCAGCCTGGCAGCGCGACTGAAGCTGGTGAGGCAAGAGCTGAACGATCTGAAACAGCGTGGGAAGTAGAGGAATAAACCCATAATATCCACGGTTTTGGTGCCCTTTTTAGGGTTTGCCAACAGTATGGGTTCAGGTATGCTAGTGGTTTGCTGGGGTGAAAATGCGCAATAGCGCAAGCAACAAGACGGCAGTGGTTCGGGGAGCTGGTCCCTGGAACCGACAAAGAACACAATGCCGCAGACTGCAAGCCCCGGACTGAAGGAGGTAGTACAAGTTACGCAACCGGCTCACCGGCTCCCGTCTCGATTACCGCCTTGTTTTCTATTATTTGGAAACCGCTGGTGCGCGGAGAGGAACTTCTCTGCAATTCCACTTTCCAACTAATGATTTTATTGCAATTTCCTCGTAACAGGAGACACAAGATGGAAATGAACATGAAACGCCGAATCTTTGTAAAAGGTTCCCTCGCAGCCGGGGCGCTGGGCGTAGCGGTCGGTGCCGGCCTGCTGACTCCTCGGGCAGTTCTGGCCGCCTGGCCGAAAGAAGCTTTTGAAGCCAAGAAACTCTCTGATGCACTGACTGCACTTCACGGCAGCAGCGATACTGCCGAGAGTGGTGACATCAAGATCAAGGCTCCCGATATCGCCGAGAACGGCGCCGTGGTGCCGATCACCGTATCTACCGACATGGCTGGCGTGGAATCCATCTCCATCGTCGCTGCCAACAACCCCGTTCCCCTGGTCGCCAGCTTCAACCTTGGCGAGGGCGCTGTGGGCTTCGTCTCCACCCGCATCAAGATGGGTAAGACCGGCGATGTCGTCGCCGTGGTCAAGGCAGGCGGTAAGCTGCAGAGCAACCGTAAAGAGGTCAAGGTCACCATCGGTGGCTGTGGCGGTTAAGGCCCAGAGCCTCTACCGACCGGTACCAAAGACTACAGAATTCGAGGTATAGAAGCATGGCTAAGAAATCCATCAAGATCCGCGCCAAGGAAAAAGGTGGCGTGATCACCGTCAAGGCACTTATGACCCACCCCATGGAGACCGGTGGTCGTAAAGACAAGAAGACCGGCAAGGCGATCCCCGCCCACTTCATCCAGGAAGTGACCTGCGAGTCCGGTGGCAAGACCGTGATGTCCGCCCTGCTCAGCGGCGGCGTGTCCAAGAACCCCTATCTCTCCTTCAAGTTCTCCGGCGCCAAGAAAGGCGACATGATGAAGCTGAGCTGGGTGGACAACAAGGGCAACTCGGAATCCGCAGAAGCCAAGATCGGCTAAAGCGTCCGACACCCGAAATAAAAAGCCCGCATACCTCGGTATGCGGGCTTTTTTTATTCCCGGAGACCTGGTCGAGACAGGTTACTCTTTGGGCTTCTCCGCCTCTTCATCCTCGTCGAGATCGATCACCTCATCCTCTTCCTCGTCCAGGTCGATCACCTCGTCTTCATCTTCCAGGTCATCACCCAGTTCAAGATCCTCCAGATCCTCCACCTCTTCAGCCGCTTCTTCCTGCCCGGTCTCTTCGACTGGCGTTGGTACTGCCTCGGCTGCCTGTGTAGGCTCTTCTGCAATCGTTGGTTCCTCGACAATCGTTGGCTCCTCGACAATCGTCGGCTCCTCAGCAATCGTCGGCTCTTCGACAATCGTCGGCTCCTCTATCTCGGATGCCTGCTCAGGCTCCTCAACCACCGTGGGTTCTTCTATCACGGTCGGTTCAGCAGCCTCTTCTGGCTCAGGTGGCGCTTCCTCCTCCCCTGGCGGCACTTCCACAGCTGCCTCGGGCTCGGGTTGTGTCTCCAGGATGTCCTGCTCAACCTCGTCCCAGTCAACGTCATCGAGTCCGCTGGCCTCTTCGACACTCTCCTCTTCAACCAGCAGGTCCAGTTCGGGCTCGGAGAGATCTTCCGGCTCAGGGATCTCCTCTTCTGCCACCTCCGCTTCAGCAATCTCCTCTGCGGCCGCCTCTTCATCCGGCTGATGATCGACCACCCGCAGCTCACCATCTTCCATCTCGATGCTTGCCGCCCTGGCCTCCTCTTCTTCCCGTTCAGCCTGGAACATCTTGAGCATCTTCTCTTTGTCGAGATCGGCACCGGTGCCACCACCGTACATCGAGGCATACTCGTTGAGCATGCGGCTCATGGTGTCCATTGTTATCTTCAACTCGTCCGAGAGGCGCGCATTCTCCTTGCGCAGCACTTCCAGCTCCTCGAGATGCTGCTCTGTAACCTCCTGTGCGGCGGCGCCCTCCACCTCCTTGTGCACCACCTTCACCTTGCCCTTGGGAATCTGCAGATCCCGGTAGGCTGCCACCGAGCTCTCGTAATCAACCGCAAAATTCTGCAATGCATCTGCATCACGATTGAGGTAGGTGTTGATCATGTTCTGGTAGAGAAATTTTTCACCGTGATCGATCAGCACCATCGATGATTCCAGGGGCTCTCCATCGATGCCGTATCTCTCTTCCAGTATCTCCCTGGTCTCCTGCTTGCGACGCTCCTCGTCGCTCTTGATCCGCTCGATGAGTGCCCGGGCGGCTGCACGGTCACGCTTCTTTCTGATCATCCCCATGACCAGCATGACAATCATGCCCGCCGTGGTCAGGAACAGGAGTTCGGCCATAAAGAGCAGCAGTAGTGGATGCATCTCAACCATCTGAACTCTCCTCTGCTGACTCATCCGGCTTTGATGCCTCGGCTGGCGTATCGTCCACCAGTTTCACCTGGTTCCTGGCACGCGCCCTGCGGATCAGCCAGAACGCGATACCTGCGCCGATAATCAGCACCAGGTTGACGCTGCCGAACACCCAGGCAGTGAGGGCCCAGGGATCCATCTCCTCCTCGGCTGGCTTCTCCGGTTCCGGTTCCGGTTCCGGTTTGGGCTCAGGCTCTGGGACAGGTTCGGGTTCAGGCGGTGGCGGTGCGGCGCCCTCGATCTCCACCGGCCCCAGGGTCAATGCGAGTTCGTTGCCGGCCACGCTTTTGGCCGAGAACTCCACGCTCAGGCTCCAGCTGCCGGTCAGTGTCGTCCTGTCCACCCAGGTCTCCTGGCTCACCCCATCCATACCCGGCAGCAGCATGACGGGGCGCTGTTGACCTTCCGCAGATGTCAGCATGCCGCTCACGCTGACCGAGTCCATGTCCACCACGTCGGCTACCGGTGTCACCTTCACCAGCACGCCAGGCTTACCGACCTGCTCCTGGTCCTGGGTCTCGAATCCGACCGGGGTCATCAACTCGATGAACTGGCGCCGTTCACGCTGAAAGGTCTTACCCTCCGCGGTCACCACCACCTCCACCTTGCCCGGAGCGAGATTCTCACCCACGGTCAGGGTATAGACACCATCACCCGGCTTCTCGTCACCGCCCTGCCCGTCATCGAAGACCGGGCGCGGTTCACCTGGACCCTGGGCATCGGTATGCTGCCCCTTGATGTTCACCAGGTTGAGGAAATTCTCCTCCGTGATCACATTGCCCGAATCACTGAAGAAGATCTCCAGGGGTACCGTCTCGCCCTGCATCAACCGGTTCGGCAGATCGGTGGCATTCATCTTGAGGTTGGTCACCACCATGACCCGGTTGTCAGGGTCTACGGCCGCCTGGATCTTCCACTTCCCAACCTCCGGCTTGGTGACGGTGAGCAGGTCGTAGCCTTCATCCCTGTGCCAGCTGACATTTTCGGGGGCATCATCGGAGCGGAACGATTTGTCGGACGGCGTACTGATGGAGGTCGCCTCGGCATCATCCTTGCGGAAGACCAGCAGCGTCACCTCCTCTACGCTCTCATCGACAACGAACTGGTTCTCTTTCAGGGGCAGGGTGTCGGGACGTCCCACCTTCTCGAACATGCGCAGGAAGATCCGCTGCAGCTGCTCGGCGTCATCCACCTGTTCGTACCAGCCCCCCGTCTCGGCAGCCATGGTACGCATCAGTTCATGATCGGCGTTTGCGGACAGCGCGATGGTATGCACCTTCACATCATGCTGCTTGATCTTTGGCAGCAACTCCTCGAGCACCCGCTTGCGGGCGGCGGCATTCCTGGCAGGGTCTTTCGAGATATCGACCATACCGTCAGTGAGCAGGATCATGTGCCGCGTATACTTGGTGGTCGCTCCGTTCCAGTCGGCGGTGGAGCGCTTGAGGGCCTCCTCGATATTGGTGAACAGCCCCAGCGAGTGAATCTCAGAAGCCCCCTTGCGGGCGCGGGCCTTCCAGGCCGTATCGACCTTGCCGAGGGGAACCTGCATGTTGACGTACTGACCGAATGTCCAGACACCGGCCCTTGAATCTTCAGGTAACAGGCCGACCAGCAACCGCAGGGCAGGACGGCGGAGATTGCGCGGATCGTTCTTTTTCATGCTGCCGGAGACGTCGATCAGCACCCGCACATCGGGACTGTCGACCACCTTTGGTGCCGCAATAGCCGACAGGCCGGGCAACAGCAGCCCAGCCAGTAGAACAAGCCTGATCAATACACCCGGTTTTATTATTTTCATCCTTTTTTTCCACACCCTTCCAAGGTCTCCTGGCGCTTACTTTTTTTAGCGACAGCATGGCGGGAAATCTTTAGCTTTCCTTTTGATTTCAGGCTACTTAGGGCAATCCGCCCCGGTCGCCGAATCAGTCGGAAGCGGGACGGTAGATATTGGGGGTCTCGCCAGCCTGGGTACGGAAGCGCTTGTAGCTCCAGAGATACTGGGCGGGGCACATTCTTACGCACTGTTCCAGCCCGCTGTTCATGGCTGTTGCAGCACGCACCGCATCCCCGTCGTCCATACCTTCAGGGGCCGGCAGCCAGTGAACCCGAAAGCCTCCGCCAGCCGGCAGGCGCTCGGCGAACCAGAACAGGACCGGGGCTCCGCTCTTCCTCGCCAGCCGGTTGAGCAGCACCATGGTGAGTGCGGAGTGGCCGAAAAATGGGGCGTATACGCCGCCCTGCTTGCCGCTCACCGAGGGCTCCTGGTCGCAGAACACCAGGATCGCCTCCTTGTTGGCAAGCGCCGAGTAGAGTGCCCGTACCCCCTGGGTGGTGGTCGGAACCAGCCGGGAGCCGGAACTGCTGCGCCCGAGGGTCATCATCTCCTCGATCGCCTCCACCTTCGGCGGCTTGTAGAGTGCGGTGTTCTGAATGAAGGTTGAGAGATAGTGGGGACCGAGCTCCCAGTTACCCAGGTGCGGCCCGGCGACGATCAACCCCTTCTGCCGGGCAAGGGCTGCATCGAGCACCTCCTGGGAGCCCTCGGCCAGCTCGATCCTCTCCTGCCAGCGGGCAGGATCACCACTCCACATGGCCGGCATCTCCACCAGGGTCTTTGCATTCTCCATGAGGCTGTCCCGAAGCAGTCTTTCCTGCTCCGCCGGACCAAGCTCTGGCAGGCAACGCGATAGATTTATCCGGGCAATACGCTTCTGCTCCCCGGCGAACAGGAAACTCAACCAACCCAACAGCCCGCCCAGTCGCTGCGCAGCCCCCAGGGGCAGCTTTGCAAGCAACCTCAAGCTATAAATAATTACCTTGTCACCCATAAGCGTTGTTTATATACTTTATTATCGTCTACATTATACCGACCGAACAGATAAACATCGGAAAAAAACCGCCATGACCGGTTTGATTATCCGCCCAAGCAGGTGAGGAGTACCCCAATGACAGACAGTGAACCCGTCGGACTATCACCCCAGCAGGCGTGGCAGCTGATTCAGGACGACCCGAGAGCGGTGCTCGTGGATATCCGCTCCAGCATGGAGTACCTGTTCGTAGGTCATGCCAAGGGCTCGGTACATGTCCCATGGATCGACGAACCCGACTGGACCGTCAACCCACACTTCGTCACCGACATCCGCAAGCTGCTGCTGGGTGGCGCGGTCTGCACCGTGGATGACGGCTGTGCACCGGTGATCCTGATCTGCCGCTCCGGAAAGCGCTCACTGGAGGCAGGCAAGGCCCTGCTGGATGCCGAGTTCAACCGGGTATTCCATGTCGACGAGGGGTTCGAAGGCGATCTGGACGATGATCACCACCGCAGTGCCATAAACGGCTGGCGCTTTCACGGCCTGCCCTGGGAGCAGTGCTGATCCACCAGGGATCGCAAACCGGCACACCCTGCCCCTTTATCCGTTCACAACGGATTGAGTACCTGCCAGAATAGGTGGAGGAATTCATCTGAAGGAGCTCCCCATGAACCACCGGACCTTTCTGGCCAGCCTGCTGGTTCTCGCCATCGCCCTGCCGGGGTGTCAGACCACCAACCGTGAATCGGGGGCCATCATCGGCGGTATCGCCGGCGGACTGCTGGGCTCCCAGGTCGGCAAGGGCAAGGGGCGTACCGCAGCCATCATTCTCGGCACCATCGCAGGTGCCTATATCGGCGGCTCCATTGGGCGGAGCATGGATGAGAACGACCGCTACCAGGCGAACGACGCCATAGAGACCACCCCTACCAACCAGACCTCCAGTTGGAGGAACCCGGACTCCGGAAACTACTACGAAGTGACGCCCACCCGGACCTACGACAGCTCTACCGGGCCCTGCCGCGACTACACCACCGAGGCGATCATCGACGGCCGGCGTGAAACCGTCCACGGCACCGCCTGCCGCGATGCGGACGGCAACTGGGTTGCAGAAAACTGAAGAGAGAAGAATGACAACATACAACACCCCCGAAGAGGCTGAAGACGCCTACTACGACGCCATTGAAGAGAGCGACCTGGAGAAGATGATGTCGGTCTGGTCCGACTCACCCCAGGCGGTCTGCCTGCTGCCGATGCAACCCGTACAGAACGGCTCACAGGCCATTCGGCAAATGTGGCAGCCGATGCTCAACCCCGGCATGGGGATCGACATCACGGTCAACCACCTGCAGTGGAGCCACCTCGGCGAGATCGCCATTCACCTGGTGGAGGAGTCTGTCATGCTGAGCGGCATGGGTGAACGCCAGCCCCCGATCTACGCCACCAACATCTTCCAGAAAACCGGTGACGGCTGGCAGATGCTGATGCACCTCAACGCCCCGGCACCACCCCCCGAGGGGATGATGCCTCCCGGCATGCCGGGCATGCCAGCCTAGCGGGCCTGCCCATTCAAACCGTATCCAGCGCTCCGCATGACAACCGCTGAAGTTGTTCCTCCTTTGGCGTGTGGGTAGACTAGCCACAAATCGATCACAGGAAATCCCCCATGCGATTTCGCAACCTTGTCCTTGTTGCCGCTGTTGTTCTTGGCTCCGGTATTGGTGGATACGCCCTTTACCAGGGATCCGGCATCACTGAGTCCCTCGCCACACCTGCACCGGCGTTGCCACGCACCGGCGTCCAGACAGCTGCAGACAGGGTGGCCGGCTTCAACCTGCTCAGCGACACCCCTCCCATCCCCCTCATCGAGATGCACGATGAAGAGGGCAGACCGGTAACCTTCGACAGGTTCAAGGGCAAGGTGGTGCTGTTCAATCTGTGGGCCACCTGGTGCCCCCCGTGCATTCGGGAGATGCCGGACCTCAATGCCTTGCAGGCGCAATACAGGGACCGTGATTTCGTCGTCGTGCCGGTGGCGAGCGGTCGCCAGGGAGAGGAGGAGCCGGCAGCGTTTCTGCGCAAGCGGAGCCTGAACGAACTGACCACCTATTACGACCCAAGACAGCAGTTCCTGCGCATATTCGACCTGGAAACCCTGCCGATCACGTTCCTGATCGACCGCGACGGCATGATGCGCGGCGGCGCCATCGGCCTGATGGATTGGAGTACGGCCGAAGCCAAGGCCCTGGTGGAAGCGCTTCTTGACGAGAATAGATCGTAGAGCCTGTCATTCTCCGACTGTGAACCAGCGAAAGAGAATCCGTCGTTAATGGGATCTGTTGGAAGCAGTATGACTGGCAGCTGATTTTGTGTCAGCAGTACCACTCTTCACAACCCTCTCAATCACTGCTCCCGGGCAACGATCGATCCATCCGACAACTCATCCAGCTCCACCTTTTCGATCTGCCCGAAGCGATCGCTGATCTTGCGGGCTGAGATGTTCACCTCTTCGACATCCTTGTGCGCCTGTCCGATATGGCGGGAGAGCTTGTCCATGCGCTCCTGGAACCGACCGAAATCCTTTGACAGCAGGTTGAGGTGTTTCTGGATGACGTGCACCTGCTCGCGGGTGGCGGCATCCTTCAGCACGGCCCGGGCGGTGGTGAGTATCGCCATCATGGTGGTGGGTGACACCAGCCACACCCGACGCTGGTGCGCCTCCTCCACCAGTTCAGGATAGTGGCCGTGGATCTCTGCGAATATGGACTCCGAGGGGATGAACATCACCGCGCCGTCTGAGGTCTCCCCGGGAATGATGTACTTGCCGGAAATGTCATGGATATGTTTCCGGATATCCTGCCGGAACTGGTTGCCGGCCCTGGCCCTGTCGAGTTCCGGCAGATCGCCATCGGTCATGCGCTGGTAGCTCTCGAGGGGAAACTTGGCATCGATAGCCACGTTACCGGTGGGTTCCGGCAGGAGCAGCAGGCAGTCGGCACGCATGCCGTTGCTGAGGGTGTGCTGCAGAGAGAAGCCCTGCTCGGGCATGATGTTGCGGATCAGGCTATTGAGCTGCACTTCGCCGAAGGCACCACGGGAGCGCTTGTCGGCCAGCACCTCCTGCAGGCTCACCACGTTGCTTGAAAGCTCCGTGATCCGTTTCTGGGCCTCGTCGATTCTACCCAGGTGCTCCAGCACCCGGGTGAACGTTTCAGTGGTCTTTTCGAAACCCTCGTTGAGTCGGCGCTCCACCTGGCCGCCGATCTCCTGCAGCCGCTGGTCGGTGCGTTCGGTCAGCCCGTCCATGCGCTTGCCCACCGCCTCCGCGTTCAGGTTGAGCCCTTCGGCGAGCTGCCGGGCCATCCCCTCGTAGCCCTTGGCCAGTGCCTCCTGCTGGGCGACACGGCTCTCTGCGAGGCTTCGGTTGAGACCGCCGTGCAGCCCATCGAAACGGTCGACAAGGTCGGTCTTCAGGTTGCCAACGTCGTCCGACAGGTGTTTCTGCATCTCGCCGAAACGCCGCTCCAGGGCCTGGTAGAGCTTGGAGATCTGCAACAGCAGCCGACGCTGCAGCACGTGGGCAGACTCCCTGTCACGCTCGCTCGCAGTTGCAAACTCGTGCAGCATCAGCCGCTCCGTTTCGCGCAGCAGCCCCTCGAGCCGCTCACTGGCAGCCGTATCGCGCTCCCGTCCCTGCTCAAGAAGACGGATGATGCGGGACTGGCGCAACCACAGCCCGGCCCCGGCCAGCAGGAGCAGAAACAGCCCCCCCAGCACCAACAGCTCAGTATTATTCTCTAGTAACGCCATACCACCCACCCGGAAGCAACTGTTCAACGCAGCCTAACATATTGATTTTCTTTATCAATACACAGTAACAGGCTCAAAACGTGAGCCTCTGCTTGCATCCGCCGCCGTTAACCGTACACTTCCCTGTTTGACAGCCATTACATACAGCTTACAGTTTTCGGTCAGCCCACTTCCCGCTCATGCGTGTACACCTAAAAACCCTCGGTTGCCGTCTCAACGAGGCGGAGCTGGAGACCTGGTCCAGGGAGTTCCAGTCCCTCGGTCACCAGATCACCCGCGACCTGCACCAGGCCGACCTGGTGGTGGTCAATACCTGCGCGGTGACCGGCGAGGCGGTGAAGAAATCACGCAAGCTGCTGCACAAGGCCCACCGCGAGAACCCCAGGGCCAAGCTGGTGGTGAGCGGCTGTTACGCATCGCTCGATCCCACAGAGACCGCAGAATCACAAGGTGTCGACCTGGTGGTCAACAACACCGAGAAGGATCGGCTGGTGCAGATCGCAACCGACAAGCTGCACCTGCACGCCATGCCGGAGCAGGCCACCCTGCCGGGCGAGAACAGCCTCCTGGCCCGGGGCCGCCAGCGCGCCTTCATCAAGGTGCAGGACGGTTGCCGTTACCAGTGCACCTTCTGCATCGTCACCGCGGCCCGCGGCGAGGAGCGCAGCCGCCCCATCGACGAAGTGATCAACGAGATCAACACCCTGCACAGCGAAGGTATCCAGGAGACGGTACTGACCGGGGTCCATCTTGGCGGCTACGGCAGCGACAGCGGCAGCAGCCTGACCGAACTGATCGGCGCCATACTGGAAGGCACATCCATACCCCGACTGCGCCTGGGTGCGGTGGAGCCCTGGGACCTGCCCGATACATTCTGGGCACTGTTCGACAACCCGAGGCTGTTGCCCCACATGCACCTGCCCCTGCAGAGCGGTGCTGATACCGTGCTGCGACGCATGGCCCGGCGCTGCAAGGCGACGGAGTTCGAGGCCCTGGTCACTGCTGCCCGCGCACGTATTCCAGACTTCAATGTCACCACCGATATTATTGTCGGCTTCCCCGGCGAAACCGACGAGGAGTGGCAACAGACCATGGCGCTGGTGGAGAAGATCGGTTTCGGCCACCTGCACATCTTCGCCTACTCACAACGCCCTGGCACCCGTGCCGCCACCCTGGAGAGGCCTGTCCCCCGGGACACCATCAGGCAGCGCAGCGATCAGCTGCACGCCCTGGGTGAACGCCTCAAACGCGAAACCCTCGAGCACTACGTTGGCCGCAGTTTTCCGGTACTGATAGAGGGTTCAGGTGGCGATACCGGGCACGCCATGGGTTACACCCCCAACTTCCTCCGGGTACAGCTCACCGACCCCCATGCCGCCGAACTCGAGAACACCATTCAGCAGGTAAAACTCAATGCCCTCGCAGCCAACGGTGAGTGGCTGACAGGAACCCTCGACAAGGAGCCGACCTCTTGAACGACAAGCCCGCCTGGAACACGACCGCGTTGATCCTCTGCACCCTGCTGCCGGTGCTGCTGATGGCCAGCTGGCTGGTCGAGCCCACCCACGGCCTGTGGCAGGCCCTGGACGAGCGGGTGTTCTGGGCCATGAACAACAGCCTGGCGGACAACAAGAGCTGGCAGGCGATCTGGGCGGTCGCCAACAATCGCATGTTCGACCTGGTGGCCGCACTCTCCATGGTGGCGCTGTTCGGCCACTACGCCCTGTTCAGGGACCGCGGGAATCTCAGGCACTACGTCGCCGTGGGCCTGGTTCTGGTGTGCGCCATCGTGATAGCGGCACTGATCGGAACCCAGCTGATCCCGGTGGAGCGCCCCTCGGCCACGGCCATGTTTCCGGAGGCATTGCGCCTGTCGGAACTCACGCCATGGATCAAAACCAAGGATTATTCCGGCGACAGCTTTCCCGGCGATCACGGCGTGGTGCTGATGATGTGCGCCGGCTTCCTGTTCTGGCACCTGCCGCGCAGCTACGGCATCCTGGCCTGCATCTTCGCGGTGCTCTTCACTCTGCCCCGCCTGATGAGTGGCGCCCACTGGCTGACCGACGAGATCGTGGGCGCGGTTGCGGTGGACACCCTGGTGATGGGCTGGTTCTTCGCCACCCCCCTGCAGACGTGGCTGCTGGCCAGGTTCGATGCCCTTCTGGGCCGCATCAGGTTACTCTCTTAAGCCGGTAAGGGTCGCTCCTTCTCAAGCCAAACGAAAAAGCCGCCGGAGAGCGACTCCGGCGGCTTTTCTGTTGACAGGGAAATCCTGAAATCAGGAGAGCGGGTGTATCAGCTTGTTGAGCGCCTTGCTGATCATCCCCTCGCCGGGCTTGCTGGGCACCACGCCGACGTAGGCGAAGTCCTCTTTCTGGATGTGATCCACCAGCCAGGTCTTGAGCTCTTCGAGCAGCCTGTCGGCGATATCCTGACCCTCGTCCAACTCCTTCTGGTATTTCTTGATCTTGCGGGTGAAGCGGTCGTGAACGATCTTGTGCTCGGCGATCTTCCCATAGCCGCACTGCTCCATCAGGCTCTCTTCAAACGCGAAGTGGCCGACGGTGTAGTCTGTAAGCTGCTCCACCACGTCCGCCACCGACATGTCGTCCTTGCGACCGGTGGCCTGGTAGAGCGTATTGATGTAATCGACGATTCTTCTGTGTTGCTGATCGATGACTTCGACACCTGTGTTGTAGGCGTCATCCCATTCGAAAAACATGCTTCCTCCCCAAGATTTAGAATTATAGTTTTGTATATAGCGACCCGATACGGGGCGGCTTTAGCCCCCAACCGGCAGAGCATACGATTTCACCACCGCGCAAGGAGCGTTGCAAATGAACAGCCGGACGCCGTTCACAAAAAAGGCATTGCGCTCAACCCGTTAGGCAGTACTTTCTGCACACAGCCGGGAGACCCACCGTTTCATCACCTGGTAGTGACTCCCCTCCCAGTAGACCTGCCCACACTCCTGACAGCCCAGGAACCTGTCCCGGATCCTCAGGACATGGGGCGGCAGGTTTTGCGGCACCTCCCCGGATTCCAGCTCCCGCAGTTCACCGTTACAGCGCATACAGCGTGTGAAGGGGGCGATCCGCCCGCACAGATCCAGCCTTCGCATCAGGTAGGCGAGCTGCTCCCGTGGCGGTACGGCACGGATATAACAGCCGTGGCTCACCTTCTTATGCATCAGCAGCGCACGGTCACGGCTCAGAAGAATACGGTGCTGGTCCACGCAGAGGCTGGCCAGGTCGCTGTCCCGCCAGTCGTTGCGGTAGAGAGTGTCGAAACCGAGCATACGCAGGTAGCCGGCCAGCTTTCCCAGGTGGGCGTCCGCCGCAAACCGGGTTACGCGCAACGGTTGATCGCGCAGCCTGAGCAGTGGCGTCACATCCAGGGACTCGAACACCGGGTAGACGCTGATACGGTCGCCATCCTGGACCGGTTGCTCCAGGTCGACGGAGAGTCCGTTGAGCAGGATCACCTCCACCTCGGTGTGGGGCACGCCAAGAGTCTCGATCAGGTGCCTGGCCGGCGCCGGTTCGGTGAACTCGATTTCGCGGTCTTTTTTACGGAATTGTCTCGGCAGAAAGTCGTTCAGCTCTTCGTAGAAACGGAGGGTGGCGGTGGCCATGGTAACGGGTGGGCCACTAGCGGTAGCCGGCCGCCTCGAGCTCGGTGAGCAGGAACCGAAGCTCGTCGGCAAACTCGTTGATGCCCCCTTCGGGGCTGCCCAGGCGACCCTTCTCAAGCCGGTAACGCAGGGCGGCGACCAGGGTGTCTTCGGGCTCCCACTGCCCCTCGAAACCGTCGGCCGAGTCGTGGCTGGCATTCACCTCGAACAGGGCGCCCGCCTGGCGCATCAGTATGAAGGCCTCGCCGCAAAAGGCATCGCGCGCATAGGATGCAAGCAGCACCTCCACACCGTGCAGCTCGTGGTCAGTCAATACAAACGCCTCTTTGAGTGCGGCCAGACCGCCCTCTTTCCAGTCGTTCAGAAACAGGCCTTTTTCAACCATTTCTCAGATATCGAACTCGGCCCATATCGGGCAGTGGTCGGATGGTTTCTCCATCCCTCTTATATCGTAGGCTATTCCGGCATCCGTGCACACGCTGTTGAGGGCATCCGTCGCCATTATCAGGTCGATCCGCAATCCCCGCTTGGGCTCCCGATCGAATCCGCGGCTACGATAATCGAACCAGCTGAATCGGTCGTCCACCTGGGGATGGAGAGTACGGAAGGTATCGCTGAGCCCCCACCCCGCGAGGGTATCGAGCCACTCGCGCTCCTCGGGAAGAAAGCTGCACTTGCCGGTCTTCAGCCAGCGCTTGGCATTGTCCGGCCCGATGCCGATATCGCTATCCAGCGGGGCGATGTTCATATCCCCGATCACCACCAACTTCTCAGACGGGGAAAAGTTACTGTTCAGATAATCCATCAGGTCGGCGTAGAACTTCCGCTTGGCCGGAAACTTGACCTCGTGATCACGGCTCTCACCCTGGGGGAAATAGCCGTTGATAACGGTGACACGCTCACCGGAGTCGCTCTCGAAGATACCACTGATCAGTCGCTTCTGGGCATCCTCGTCGTCACCCGGGAAACCCTTCTGCACCGACACCGGTTCACGCTTGGAGAGCAGCGCCACGCCGTAATGGGTCTTCTGCCCGAAATAGTGGGCGGTGTAACCGAGCTCCTCGATCATCCCTATAGGAAAATCCGGATCCTGGACCTTGGTCTCCTGAATACCGATGATGTCCGGATCATGCTGCTCTTTGAGCGCCTGCAGTTGATGCTGGCGGGTGCGGATACCGTTAGTATTGAAAGAGACGATCTTCATGCTTACCTTCTGTGGGCTAGGATTATCGGTTACAAAGGGCAAAGCCTACCAAACCGCATTTTCCGTCGCCACGGATAAAGCCCTGGAAAGACCCTGCCACGAAAGAGGAAGCAAGCGACTGCCATGCAACTGATCGATTCACACTGCCACTTCGACGACAGCAGCTTCGATGATGACAGGGAGGCCGCGTGGCGGCGTGCAAAAGATATCGGCGTAAACATCCAGATCGTCCCCGCAATCAAGATGGCCTGGTGGCCCAGGGTGAAGGCGGTCTGTGACCGGTACCCGGGCCTCTACCCCACCTACGGCCTGCACCCGATGTTCATGCCTGACCATGAGCCCGGACACCTGGACGAGCTGAAACAGTGGCTGCAACGGGAACAGCCTGTCGCGATTGGTGAATGCGGGCTGGACTTCTACATCCCTGACCCCGACAAAACGGGACAGCAGCGGATCTTCGAGGGCCAGCTGGAACTGGCCCTGGCGTTCGATCTGCCGGTAGTGATCCACGCCCGCAAATCGGTGGAACAGGTGATCTCCACCCTGCGGAACTACCCTGGTGTAACCGGCATGCTCCACAGCTACTCGGGCAGCCTGCAGCAGGCCGAGCAACTGATCGGAATGGGCTTTCTGCTGAGCTTCGGCGGGCCGGCAACCTATCCCGGCTCCACCCGGCTGAGAAAGATGATCGCGCAGTTACCCCTGGAATCGATACTCCTGGAGACCGACTCGCCCGACCAGCCGGACACCGAACACCGGCACCAGCGAAACGAACCGGCCTATCTCGGAAATGTCCTTGGGGCGATCAGCGGGTTATTGGCCGAACCCCCGGAACGGGTGGCGGAGGCCACCACAGAAAACGCCCGAAGGCTGTTCAGGCTGAATCCATAGGGCACAATAGCCAAGCGTATTGCGCCTAGGAGACAGGACCGGTGGGTTACGCTTCGCTAACCCACCCTACGCATACTGAATCCCCAGCCCGTAGGGTGCAATAGCGAAGCGTATTGCACCTGGGAGACAGAACCGGCGGGTTACGCTTCGCTAACCCACCCTACGCATACTGAACCCCAGCCTGTAGGGTGCAATAGCGAAGCGAATTGCACCAAAGATGCTGGAAATCACTGCAGGCTGCTGAGTGTCCTGATCAATCCCATGGAGGCGGTAAAGAAGTCATCGCCCGGCTTCTCGTCACAGATCAGCCGGATCCTGCGCATCGCACCCTTGATATCGACCCCCTTCAACACATCCATATCCGTCGCCAGTGAGAGCCCGGTCACCATGCCGGCCAACCAGTCCTGGTAGCGGAGGTACTCGGCGATCCACTCCTTGTCCCCCTGCTCCCAGCCCTGGTAGGTGAACAGGTAGGTTTCGCAGCTTTTCACACCGTACCCCACCACCGCAGGAGGGGATTGGGCAAAACTTGACGTGGTTAACAAGAGTAGGAAGCAGAGATTGATAATTCGCATTTCTAACCTGACCTGTATCGGATACCGTCCGTCTCATAGTTGTATGCAGCATCAAAAAAATTATTTATGGGGTATAAATATTTTTGAATAACATTTTCTTCCTGGATGATGCAGTATTTTAGCAAATGATGATTTACTTATTCAGCAGTAGTAGTAGTAAGAGGTTCTATCATGATCATCGACAGTCTGACCATCTGGGCAACCATCGCAGTTCTGGCCATCACCGTTTTCCTGGTGGGCGCGGTTCTTTCCGCCAAGTAACTGCCTGACGGGCCTGACGGTACGCCGTTAGAAACCGCTGGCAGCCCCGTCATCACCAAAAATACCCCAGCGCCGTGCGACACGGATACCCCTCTCACCCCTGAATACCGGTGAGGGGTGGTCTGTGCCGCCTTCAGTTTCTGATATCCGACCAGTCCTCGCGCAGCGCCTGCGCCCTGCGCCGGTATGCCTCCGCATCACCATAGTCCAGAAACCGCTCGGTACGCCCGTGGGCATCCCGGGTTCTGCGGGCATGCTTGATCGGGCACCAGAACTGCTCGGTCCTGGCACCCACCTCGCGGCTGTAGGCGATCACCCCGTTGGCATAACTGCAGTAGAAGCAGTTGAACTTCTCGATCACGTTCAGGTAGGCGAGCTGGTGGCGATCGATCGCCAGGTACTCCGAGCGCCGAACCAGGGGCACGTCGTAGACCCGGAAGCAGACCTGCTGGTAGAGACTGACCAGCAGATCCATCAGCGATACCGGGATGATCAACGCATAGATCAGGGGGGCGGTCAGCACGTGGCGTAACTTCGCCTCCCTCAGGTAGCGCCACAGCCCGGTCCGATAGCTGCGCTGCAGGGTCCTCATGCCCCGTTCGAAGCGCACCCGCCCGCGTTGCAGGGTGTACTGGAAGAGTTCCCGCTTCTCGCTCAGCAGGCGGTCTATCTCCCCTTCGAGTTCACGCTGCAGGCTGTTCAACCGGCCGATGATCTCTTCTATTTTATTCTCTGGCATGACGCCTTCCCGGTCCGATCGCAAACAGCCCTGATCATAAACCAAAAAGAAAAGGCCAGGTGAAATATCACCTGGCCTTCTGCGCATGGTGGGTCGTATAGGATTCGAACCTATGACCAATGGATTAAAAATCCACTGCTCTACCGACTGAGCTAACGACCCTTGGAAAGCGCGGCATTATACATCAGATGGCGCCCCAGTCAACGCATTCCGGGGCAACCCGCGGGACCGGCGGGAACTCTCTCCCACCGGCCGGTTGCGGGTTCAGATGGCGTCCAGCTTGCGCATGCTCTTTGGCAGCAGCTTGAAGTCCACCAGACCGGTGATCAGCGCCTTGCCGAAGGTGGCCTCCTCTTCGTAGACCAGCTTGTAGTACTGCACCTTCATGGTCAGGCCACTGCCCAGCACGATGGAGCCGAAAGCGAGGAATGAGCCGACCGCCAGGGTGGACGCCCCGGTGATGCCCTGGCCAATGGTGCAACCCATGGCCAGCACGCCGCCAAAGCCCATGAGTACAGCGCCGATCACGTGGTTGAGCAGATCCTTGAAATCCACGAACCACTCGATGCGGAAGCTCTTGCTCACCAGGGACCAGAGCAGGGAACCGCAGATCACGCCGATCAGGGCCATCACGCCGAAGGTGATGAAGGCGGCGTCGAAACCGGACATGGCGTAGCCAAGGGTCTGACCCGTGGGGTTGATGAAGGTGAAGGACTGGGCACTCAGGGGACGACTGTCCGCAGGCTTGCCCTCATCGGATTCAGCCAGGAAGTCCCACTCCTGTACATAGCCGCTCAGGGTCCTCACCTCGCCATCCACGTCGATACCGACGCTGCTGCTGACATACCATGCTGCCAGCACCGCAAGACCGACCATGATGCCGGCGAAGACATTGTCGAAGCTGCTGCGGAACTCGGCGGATTTCACCGCCCAGAAGACCAGCAGCGCGCCCAGCACCAGGCCGATGGCCATGCGGGCGGTAGGTGCGTTCTCACCGGCTACCAGGGAGCCGAGATCCTGCTGACCCTCGAAGGTGATGGCCAGGGGACGGATCCAATCGTAGAAGATGACGGACATCAGGGTCTGGTCGCTGCCGGGGAAGGGGTTGATCATGTAGAAGGCGATCACCGCCACCACCAGCAGTACGATGATGGACTTCAGGTTGCCACCACCGATACGGATCAGCATTTTGTTTCCGCAACCGGAAGCGAGGGTCATGCCGATACCGAACATCAGGCCACCGAGAATGTTCTCGGCCCAGATCAGCTGTCCCGCGCGGTAGGGAGGAAAGGAGCCGTCGGCATTGACCATGCCCATGGACTCCAGCACGGCGACGCCGATCATGGCCACAGCCATGGCAAGGATCCAGGCACGCATGCGGCCCATGTCGCCCATGTTGACCATGTCGGAAACCGCACCCATGGTGCAGAAGTTGGTCTTGTTAACGATGGCGCCCAACACCATGGCAATGATGAAGGTCGCCCACAACAGGGCTGACTGCCCCTCTGCAAAGCTCTCGAATACCATTACAAACCCCCTCAAGGACAGCGCCTGTTCACTGTGTGCGGCGCTTTATGTTTTATTGACAAGTTGCCCGTAACGGAGAGTATCCCTACCGACCATGGGGGCAAAGGGCGATAGATTAGCGTATAAGCGGAACATGATCTACTCAGGTTTTCCGGAACATGGGAGCCGGAGAACCGTCAGCGCCGATGCTGAATCCCCCTCACTGGTAGGGGGTCGGATCCTCCACACCCGCGTCGGCGAATCCCTGGGCCCGGAATCGGCAGGAGTCGCAGGCACCACAGGCCCGCCCCTGGGCATCGGCCTGGTAGCAGGAGATGGTGAGGCCGTAATCGACCCCGAGCCTGACACCTTCACGGATGATCTCGCCCTTGGTCAGCTCGATGAGCGGGGCGTGAACCTTGAACCGATCACCCTCGACACCCGCCTTGGTGGCCAGGTTCGCCAGGTTTTCGAAGGCGGCGATGAACTCCGGGCGACAGTCCGGGTATCCCGAGTAGTCCACCGCGTTGACGCCAACGAAGATATCCCGCGCGCCAAGTACCTCGGCCCAGCCCAGGGCCAGGGAGAGGAAGATGGTGTTCCTTGCCGGCACGTAGGTGACCGGTATGCCCTCGCCGCCCTCTTCCGGGACGTCGATCTCCAGGTCAGTGAGAGCCGAGCCACCAAAGGCATCGAGGGCCAGGGGTACGATCATATGCTCCACCACGCCCTGGGCCCGGGCCACCCGCCGGGCGGCGTCCAGTTCAGTGCTGTGGCGCTGACCATAATCCATGCTCAGGGCGTAACAGTGGTAACCCTGCTCCCTTGCAATGGCCAGGGAGGTGGCCGAATCGAGTCCGCCGGAGAGGAGTACGACCGCTTTTTTCTGCGATGTCATGTTCACTTGCCCGCCACGTCGCCCCACAGATACTTGTGGAGCTGGATCTGGAAGCGCACCTGTAGCCGGTCGCGGATGATCCACTCCGCCAGTTCAGTGGCATCCAGCTGGCCCAGGGCCGGTGAGAAGAGCACCTCGCAGCGCCCGTCGAGCTTCAGGGCTTCGACCTGCTGCCTGGACCAGAGATAGTCCGCCTCGTCACAGATGACGAATTTCACCTGGTCCTTCCCATCCAGGGCTTCGATATTACCGTAAAGGTTCTTCTCCACCTCGCCGGAACCCGGTGTCTTCAGGTCCATCACCTTGATGACCCGCGGATCGACACCGCCGAGATCCACCGCACCGCTGGTCTCGAGGGAGACGGTGTAGCCCGCATCACAGAGTGCGCCGAGCAGTTCCGGGCACTCCTTCTGGGCCATGGGCTCACCGCCGGTAACCGTCACCCAGCGGGGCGAGTACTCCGCCACCCTCTCCAGGATCTGCTCCAGGCCCATCCACTCCCCCCCCTTGAAGGCGTAGGCGGTATCGCAGTACCCGCAACGCAACGGGCAGCCGGTAAGGCGCACGAACACCGTGGGCAGACCCACGGTGTTCGACTCGCCCTGCAGGGAGTAGAAGATCTCGGTGATGCGGAGACGCGACATCCGGGTGACCAGGGCCTGGGAACAGGCCCTAATGCCCTTCGGACTGCATGCGCTGCAGGCGTTTCTTCGCCAGGCGGCTGGCTGTGGAACTGGGGTGCTGACTGATCAGTCCCTCGAGGGTGGCCCTCGCCTCGGGCCACTGCTTCAGCTCATACTGGATGAACCCGGTCTTGAGCATCGCATCCGGCACCTTGGGGCTGTCGGGGTGGTTCTCCAGCACCTTGGCGAAATCGGCCAGGGCGATATCGAACTTGCGTGTCACGTAGCTCGCCTCCGCCAGCCAGTACTGTGCATTGTCGGCGAACCGACCCTCCGGATAGGCTCCCAGGAAACCGCTGAAAGCAGTATGGGCCTCGTCGTAACGGCGCTGCATCAGCAGTTCGAACGCCTGCTGGTAGGCAGACTCCTCCTTGGCGGGATCACCGGCTGCAACCTGCGGTTGCACGGTTGGGGTGGGCGCAGGAGTGGAAGCTGGTGCCGCGGGGGGCGCCGTCTCAACGACCGGTGCCGGGGTGGCCGCCGCACGCTGAACGGGTGCTGCCGGTGCGGCAGGTGCTGTCGCGGCAGCGGCCGGTTGCTGGCCCGCACTGACCCTGCTGAGCCGCTGGTCCACGTCCAGGTAGAGATCCCGCTGGCGCTTCTTCAGCGCGTCCATGGCGTGGTTCTGGAGCTCCACTTCGCCCCGGAGCTGCTGCACCTCCCGCTGCAGGGCATCCAGGCGCAGGATCAGGTTGGACATCGCCTTCACCTTGCGCTCGAGAATCTGAACACGCTGCTCGAGGGGCGTTGTCTCCGCGGCCTGAACCTGCCATGACGCACACAGCAGAAGGGATACCGCCAGACCGGCTGTTCTCTTGATAGTCATGGTTCAGTGCTCAGTAGGCCAGGATCGCACGACGGTTCTGGGCCCAGGCCGCCTCGCTGGAGCCGAGGGCTTCCGGACGCTCCTCGCCGTAGCTGATGGTGATGATCTGGCTTTCGGCCGCTCCCTGGGCCAGCAGCAGGCGCTTCACCGCGTTGGCGCGGCGCTCGCCCAGGCCGATGTTGTACTCGCGGGATCCACGCTCGTCACAGTGGCCTTCGACGGTGATGGTGGCCGACGGATTGGCTGCCAGGTAATCACCGTGGGCGACCACGGTATCCAGGTACTCGGCCCTGATGTCACTGACGTCGTAGTCGAAATAGATCACCTTGGTGTAGAGGGGGCTGTCCGGGTCTTCCAGTGGACTGCCGGTCCAGGGAGCAGCCTCGCTGGCACCGGCGAGCCGGGCGTCCTCGCCCTCTCCCGCATCGGCTACCGGAGCACCGCTCTCGGCAGCACCGGCATCTTCAGCCTTGTCTCCAGTCAGGGTGGAACAGCCGCCGAACAGCAGCGACAGCGCCAGTACCGGTACCAACTTGAGCATCCTCAGCTTCATGGGTTTCTCCTGTAAGAACGTAAATAGGGTGACCAGACGGGTTCGCGTACGTCACCTGCCTGTATGGCCAGGCGCTGACGCACCCTGCCATCCACGGAGACCGCGGCCAGTTCACCCTTGCCATTGATCTTTGTAGCGTAAATTACCATGCCACCATTCGGGGCGAAACTCGGTGACTCGTCGAGCCGTCCCTCGCTCAGCACCTGCACACCACCGCTCTCCAGGTCCATCAGGCCGATGCGGAAGTCCCTGCCGCGGCGCGTGATCATGGTGATCGACTTGCCATCCGGCGAGTAGGAGGCACGGGCATTGTAGGTCCCTTCATAGGTGAGGCGCTTCACCTTGCCCCCCATGCTGGGTACACGGTAGATCTGGGGCTTTCCGCCACGATCGGAGGTGAAGATGATGTAGCGGCCGTCCGGCGACCAGGCGGGTTCGGTGTCGATCCCGTAGTGGGTGGTGAGCCGGGTCAGGGTCTTGCGGTTGAGATTGAGCACGTAGATATCGGGCCCGCCATCCTTGGAGAGGGTCAGGGCCAGCTTGCGGCCGTCCGGCGACCAGGCGGGGGAGCTGTTGATACCCTTGTAATCACTCACCTTGAAGCGTCTTACACGCTTCCCCTTCTTGCTGACCAGGTCCTGCACATAGATCGCCGGTTTGCCTTTCTCGAAGGAGACGTAGGCGAGCTTGCGTGCATCCGGCGACCAGGCCGGTGAGAGGATCGGCTCATCGGAGAAAACGATGCTCTGGGGAGAGTGGCCATCGGCATCCGCCACCTTGAGCTCGATCGTGTCGCTGCCATCGGGCTTGCGGGTGGAGGTGACGTAGGCGATACGGGTGGCAAAGGCACCGCGTTTGCCGGTGATCTTCTCGTAGACCGCATCGGCTATCTGGTGGGCGGTGGCCCGCAGGTTGCGTTCGGTGGTGGGGAACTCGTAGCCATCCAGGTACTCACCCTTGAATACGTCGAACAGCTGGAAGCGGATCATGTAGCCCCCGGCCCCGTGGGGTCTCATCTCGCCGACCACCAGGTAATCCTGGCCCAGGGCCTTCCAGTCCCTGAACTCCACCTCGGCATCCGAGTGGGGACGGGCCAGCATATCGGCCACCGGCATCGGCTTGAACAGCCCGCTGCGATGCAGGTCGTCTGCAATGATGCGGGCAACATCCTGGGCCGGTGGCTGTGCCGTGCTCTTCCAGCCAAAGGGCACCACCGCGATGGGCAGCGCGCCGACCGCGCCCTCGGTGATCTCGATTTCCAGTGCCGATGCGCACTGCACCTGCATTAAGAGTCCTGCTATCAGCAGCCAGATCTTTTTCATTGCTCTATTTTCTTCAGTCGTCAGGATTGAATGTAAACGTGATGTCCCTGAAGCTGCTCTCGAACAGGGCTCCAGTGGGCACCGGTAGCGGGTCGGCCTTGTTGACCGCGGCCACGGCAGAGCGGTCGAAAGCACCGTTGCCACTGCCCGCTGTCACGTTGGCCGCAAGCACGATACCTCCGGGGCCAAGGCGAACACGAATCACGCATTTCAGGCCCTCGCCGACGCCCACCGGGCGTGTCCAGCTGTCGATGACCTTGTCCTTGATCATCGCCGAGTAGCGATCGATCTCGCGGGCATTGGCCTCGGCCTGCATCGCCTCGCGAAGCTCCCGCTCCCTCGCCTCCCTGGCCTGGCGGGCCGCTTCTGCCTTGCGCTTGCGCTCCGCTTCCGCCTTGCGCTTCTTTTCCGCCTCGGCGGCCTTGCGCGCAGCCTCTTGCTTGCGCTTCTTCTCCTCGGCCGCCTTGCGTGCAGCCTCTTCCTTGCGCCGCTTCTCCTCGGCCTTGCGCTTCTTCTCCTCGGCGACCCGGCGCTTCTCGGCCGCCTTGCGCTCCGCCTCGGCCTTGGCAAGCTTCTGCTGCTCGGCCTTGCGTTTCTTCTCGAGGTCGGCGATCCGTTTCTTCTCCGCCTCGGCCTTTTTCTTCACCTCGGCCTTGCGTTTCGCCTCTGCCTTCTCGTCTGCCTTGCGCTTCTTCTCCAGGGCGGCCAGCCGCTTCTTCTCTTCGGCCTGCTTGCGCTTCAGGTCTGCCAGGCGCTTCTCTTCCTTCTTCTTCTCGGTCTCTTTCTTGAGATCTGCCTGCTTCAGTTTTTCAACTTCGGCCTGTACCTTCGCCTGGTCGATCACCCGGGCCTTCACCACGTCGACCACGGGCCTGTTGTCTTTCGGCTTCTCCAGCCAGTCCACACCCACCACCAGGAACGCGAGTATCGCCAGGTGCATCAGCACGGCGACGGCCACCGCCAGGGGGTTACGTTTTACTATGTCCAACATCTAGGGCACCACTAGCTCTCTGGGATCTCTGTAATCAATCCCACGTTGGGCGCCCCCGCCGCCTGGATCATCACCATCGCCTCGATCACCCGGCCATAGTCCACGTTACGGTCGCCACGCACCATGATCGGGGTTTTGGGTTTGTATTTCAGTACTGCCTGGACCCGCGTCATCAGGGTCACCTCATCCACCGGCGCATTCTTGCCCTCGCCGACATCGATAAAGAAGTCGCCGGCCGCGTTGACCGAGACCACCACCGGATCGTCCGCCTCCGCCGGCAGGGGTTCTGCGTCCGCCTGGGGCAGATCCACCTTCACACCCTGGGTCAGCAGGGGCGCCGTGATCATGAAGATCACCAGCAGCACCAGCATCACGTCGATGTAGGGCACGACGTTGATCTCGGCCATGGGGCGACGGCTTTTCTTCTGGCGGCTCACGTTAGGACCTGTTCACACATATGAAATGATGCCTACTGCATGTGCGCCTGGCGCTGCAGGATGGTGGTGAACTCGTCGAGGAAGTCCTCGTAACGACCGTTCAACCGCTCCACGTCGTTGGAGTAGCGGTTGTAGGCGACCACCGCCGGGATCGCCGCAAACAGGCCCATGGCCGTGGCAATCAGTGCCTCTGCGATACCCGGTGCCACCAGCGTCAGGGTCGCCTGCTTGACGTTACCCAGTGCCACGAAGGAGTTCATGATGCCCCACACCGTGCCGAACAGGCCCACGTAGGGGCTGGTGGAGCCCACCGTGGCGAGGAATGCCAGGTGGTTCTCAAGGCCGTCCATCTCCCGGCTCAGGGCCACGTGCATGGAGCGACGGGCGCCTTCGACCACCGCCATGGGTTCAACGTCCGGATTTTTCTTCAGCCGGGCGAACTCGCGAAAGCCGGCGTGAAAGATGCTGGCCATGCCGGTCGCATCGTCGCTCTCGCGATCGACGCTGCGGAACAGTTCGCCCAGGTCGCCGCCGGACCAGAAACGCTGCTCGAACTTGTCCGCCGCCTTGCGTGCGCTCTTGAGCACCTTGGCGCGGTCGAAGATCATGGTCCAGGAGATGACCGAGGCGAGTATCAGGGAGGCCATCACCAGCTGCACCAGCGGGCTGGCATTGGCCACCAGGTGGATGAAAGAGAGATCAGACCCCATCGGTTATTTCCCTAATTATCTGTTCTGGAATCGATACCGGGCGGAAGCTGGCGGCATCCAGGCAGGCGACCTTCACCTCGCCGCTGCAGAGCAGTCGCCCGTCCGCATCCCTTGTTATGTCCTGTTGAAAGACCAAGCTGGCTTTTCCCCGGCTTTTTATTTTCGCCGACACCGACAACGCCTCGTTGAAGCGGGCGGGCTTTCTGAAGTCGGCCTCGACTTTGCGCACCGCGAAGATCACGCCCTGCTGTTCGATCAGTTCGTCCTGCTCGAAACCGAGGCTGCGCAACCACTCGGTGCGTGCCCGCTCCATGAACTTCAGGTAGTTGGCGTAGTAGACCACACCCCCGGAGTCGGTGTCTTCGTAGTAGACCCTAACTGGCCAGATAAATTCCGTCATATCCGTCTGGTTTGTTGTTTTTCAGATCCGGTCACACTATTAACCTTCGAACAGGTCACCGGGTTTGCCCGAATCGTCCTTCGTCTTGGGCGCCAGGCCAAAATGCAGGTAGGCCGCCTGGGTCGCCACCCTTCCCCGCGGGGTGCGCATCAGAAACCCCTGCTGAATCAGGTAGGGTTCCAGCACATCCTCGATCGTGCCCCGCTCCTCGCCGATGGCTGCCGCCAGGCTGTCCACGCCAACCGGGCCACCGTCGAATTTCCTGATCACCGCCTCGAGCAGCTTGCGGTCCATCATGTCGAAGCCGCTGGTATCCACGTTGAGCATACCCAGGGCCTTGTCCGCCACGTCGGAGCTCACCCTGCCATCCGCCTTCACCTGGGCGTAGTCACGCACCCGGCGCAGCAGCCTGTTGGCGATACGCGGTGTTCCCCTGGAGCGGCAGGCGATCTCCCGGGCGCCCGGCTCATCGGTCTCGATATTGAGGATACCGGCGGCGCGCTGAACGATGTGGGTGAGATCCTCGTTGGAGTAGAACTCCAGCCGCTGCACAATGCCGAAGCGATCCCGCAGGGGCGAGGTGAGAAGACCGGCCCGGGTGGTGGCACCCACCAGGGTGAAGGGTGGCAGGTCCAGCTTGATGGAGCGGGCCGCGGGCCCCTCGCCGATCATGATGTCGAGCTGGTAGTCCTCCATGGCGGGATAGAGCACCTCCTCGACCACCGGGCTGAGACGGTGGATCTCGTCCACGAACAGCACATCGTTGGGTTCCAGGTTGGTGAGCAGTGCCGCGAGGTCACCCGGCTTCTCGAGTACCGGGCCGGAGGTCTGGCGCAGGTTGACCCCCATCTCGTGAGCGATGATATGGGCCAGGGTGGTCTTGCCGAGACCCGGGGGACCGAAGATAAGGACATGATCCAGGGCCTCGGAGCGCCCCAGGGCAGCGCCGATGAAGATCTCCATCTGCTCCCGCACCACCGGCTGGCCCACGTAATCCTGCAGCCGTCGGGGACGGATGGCACGGTCCAGGGCCTCGTCGTCCAGTCCGGCTTCGGGGCTGATTATTCTGTCGGGATCAGACATGGTGTTCCTTGGGGCCTGTTGTCATGATCACTTGGCTGCCGCCTTGAGGGCTGCACGTATGATCTCTTCACTGCTGAGTCCTTCGCTGTCCACGGCACGCACCAGCTTGCTCGCCTCGTTGGGCTTGTAGCCCAAAGCCATCAGTGCGCCCACCGCATCCGAGACGGGATTTTCCACCACCTCGCCGGGCGTGGGGACGATCCTCACCGCACCGGTGGTGGCCATCTCCAGCTTCTCCAGCCGGTCGCGCATCTCCACGATCAGCCGCTCCGCGGTCTTCTTGCCGATACCCGGCAGCCTGACCAGCGCCGCGGTGTCATCGCTCTGCACGCAGCGTGCGAACTCCTCTGCATTCATACCGGAGAGGATAGCCAGGGCCATCTTGGCACCCACGCCGCTCACCTTGAGCAGGGAGCGGAACAGCGTGCGCTCACCCTCGTTGGCGAACCCGTAGAGTATATGGGCATCGTCCCGCACCGCCAGGTGGGTGTAGAGGGTCACCTCGCCCCCCTGGAGGGGCAGGTCGTAGAAGGTGGACATGGGTGCTTCAAGTTCGTAACCCACGCCGTTGACATCCAGCATCAGAAACGGCGGCTGCTTGTAGACCAGTTCTCCACGTAGCCGCCCGATCACCGTCGCCACCCCCCGGCCTTGGCGAGGGAGTAGAGGGTGCTGTTGGTGTGGGCGTGACTGAGGGCCACCGCCAGGGCATCGGACTGGTCCGAGGCCAGCTTCTGCTCGAGTTTCAAGAGATGTCTCACCATGTGCTGAACCTGATCCTTGTCCGCGCCGCCGCTGCCGACCACGGCCTGCTTGATCATGCGCGGTGTGTATTCGTATACCGGGAGCTGCGCCATCACGCAGGCGCAGATTGCCGCCCCCCTGGCCTGCCCCAGCTTGAGGGCCGCGGAGGCGTCCTTCGCCATGAACACCTGCTCGATGGCCATCTCCTGGGGCTGGTACTCTTCAACCACCTCTGTCAGGCGGCGGTAGATCTCACCCAGACGCTGGGCGAACTCCTTGTCAGCCACCCGGATACAGCCGCTGGCAATGTGTACGCTGCGGATACCGTTGCTCTCGATGATGCCGTAGCCGGTGACCCGGGAGCCGGGATCTATGCCGAGGATGCGGCGCATCTGAACGGTTCCGCCAGCCACTGTCAGCCGCCGTGCCTTGTCATATGTCCAGGGCCTCGTAGATCTCGTCCGAGATATCGGCGTTGGTGTAGACCTCCTGCACATCGTCCAGGTCTTCCAGCACGTCCACCATCCTCAGAAGCTTCTCGGCGGTCTCCTGGTCGAGCTCCGCCATGGTGGAGGCGCTGAAGGTCACCTCGGCGTTATCCGGTGCCAGGCCGGCTGCCTCGATACCCTCCTTGACGCTTGAGAACTCCTCCGGGTTTGTCATCACGTCCACGGAACCGTCGTCGCTGGTCACCACGTCATCGGCACCCGCCTCGAGGGCGGCCTCCATGATGGCTTCCTCGTCGGCACCAGGCGCGAAGCTGATGATGCCCTGCTTGCTGAACATGTAGGCAACGGATCCGTCGGTTCCGAGATTGCCACCGGCCTTGGTGAAGGCGTGGCGCACTTCGGAAGCGGTGCGGTTGCGGTTGTCGGTCATGCAGTCGACGATGACGGCGGTTCCGCCAGGGCCGTAGCCCTCGTAGCGGATCTCGTCAAGGTTCCCACCGTCGCCGCCACCGGCGCCGCGCTCAACGGCGCGCTTGATAGTGTCCTTGGGTACGTTGCCGCCGTTGGCCTTGTCCACCGCCAGGCGCAGGCGGGGATTGCTGTCGATATCGCCACCGCCCTCTTTGGCGGCCACTGTCACCTCGCGCAGCAGCTTGGTCCAGATCTTTCCGCGTTTCTTATCGTTTGCAGCCTTTTTATGCTTGATGTTGGCCCATTTACTATGTCCAGCCATAAATACCTCACAAATTCCAACTGGGGCAGAGTTTACCATCCCCACGGACGCACAGAAACACGCGTACTACCCCTGGCGGAAGCCTCCGGAGCGGAGAAAAGCGCTGATCTGCTCTGCCACCTCCGCCGAGAAGAGCATCCCCATGTGACTGGCCTCCAGGGTGCAGGAATCGTTCGCACCCTCCAGCCGGGTTTCGTCCACCGACACGGTGCCGTCGTTCCCCCCTTCGACTGCGCCCAGCAACCTCCCCACGCCGAGCCCACCGGTACCGGCAATCACACCCAGCTCACGCTCTCTGCTCCAGGGGGGTACGTCACCTGAAAGCCCCTGCTCGAAACTGCGGCCGAGAAACGGTCGCAACAGCGGGTTGTACCTCATGAGTGCGGCCACCCGGCTGCCATTCACCGGCGAGCCCAGCAGAACGACACGACCCGGCGGGATGCCGGCATGGCCCACAAACAGGTGCAGCAGCACGATACCCCCCAGGCTGTGGCCAACAAGGTGCAGTCGCTCCACCGCCAGCCCCCGGATAAAACGATGCAACCGTTCGGCGTTCTGGGACGGCGTGAATCCCAGCGAGTGGTAACGGAAGTACCTGACGTCGAAACCCTCCCGGGTGAGCCTGCGGCCGAGCCAACCCATCTCCAGGCCGGTCATCCAGACCCCGTGGACCAACACCAATGTTTCCCTTGTATTCATCATCCCCTTGCTGGCATTCTCTCAACTTATAATGGGTACAGGGAGCCTGTAGTCAGCGCCCGCTCCGAGGCCATACCCCACAACGGGGAGAAGAGCCTAAAGATAGTGAAAAGAGCGCCGATTCGGAATATAAATATTTTATTTCTTCTTAGGCTGCACGCTGACTGACGGACAAAGAATACGCCGTATGCCAAAAACAATCGAAGAGTGGGTCACACACCTGGGCGTTTCGCCCCTGCCCACAATGGAGCCCACTGCAAGGCGTTTCAAGCTGCTGATCGACAGGGCCAGCAGCACCAACGCCGATTACCAGAAGGTGATCAAGCACGATCCCGGCTTCACCCTTGCGATATTCCGTGCATTCGGCAGAAACAGCACCCTCACCGAATCGATCCACAGCGTGGCCCATGCCATCTCCATGCTCGGTATCGAGCTGGTGATCGACAGTACCCGCAGGCTGCCTGTCCTGGAGGAGCTGAAACCGACCATGCCCCACCCGGGCATCTACCGCTGCTACTCCCGCGCAGTTCACGCCGCCTGGTATGCCTTCCACCTGGGCCAGTGGACCGGTGACGACAATCCCAACGAGATGGCGATCGCTGCCCTGCTCCACGAGTGCGGCGAAATGGCCCTGTGGGCTCACGCCGAACAGGAGATGCAGCATATCCAGCGTTACGTGGACAAGGGCATGGACAGGATGGATGCCGCCCGCAAGGTGCTGGGCTTCAGCCTCGGCGAGCTGAGCCTGGCCATGGCCCAGCGCTGGGGCCTGCCCCCCCTGACCATCGAGGCACTGCAGGGTTTCGGCGCATTTGAGAAACGTCCGTTGGGTGTCATCCTGGCGAGTGCCATCGCCCAGGCATCCGAGGAGGACTGGAACTCAGCAAAAACCATCGAGCTCTACGAGCTGACGGAAGATTACCTGCACCTGGATGCGAACCTGATAGCGGCCCGCGTCCATAGCCTCACGGCCTCACTCGCCAGGGAGATCCATGAGCTGCCGCTTCGCACCACGGCCCAGGACCTGCTGACCGTGCCCACCCGAAGCGCGGAGGATGAGGCCCGGGAGAGCGCAGAAGAAACGGCCCCGCCCCCGGCTCCGACTGCACCCGTGACAGCCAGGCCAGCAAAGAAGAAAAAGGCCGCACCTGCCACACCTCCCCCAAAACCCAGGGCCGCTTCCGCCATGGACAAGGGAGCCCAGGAGCTGCTGACCCAGACCATGCGCCGGATCCGGGATGAAGCGGGGATCAAGCGGGCCATGTTCGCCCCGCTCTCCAGCAAGGGGGATGCCCTGAAGGTGCGCTTTGTTATCGGCGCTGAAAAAGATGCCCCGCTGAGGAAATTTCGCCTCGACCTGGCGGAAAAGAGCCTGTTTTCGATCCTGATGGCGAAACCCAAGGGCTTCTGGTTCAACCGCGAGAACAGTGCGAAATACGGCGCCCTGGTACCGGAGAGCCTGCACGAAACCCTCAACATGGAGGGCTTCTTTGCCGCCTCGGTATTTCTGGGCAAAGAGCCCCTGGGTCTGCTCTACGCCGATTGCAGCGATGCCGATACACTGACCGAGGATGATTTTTCCCGTTTCAAGAAGCTCGCGGTGAAACTCAGCAAGGAACTCACTGCCATATCCCCGGCATCGTGACTGACGAATATCACTGAAGTGATAGTGCCTGAACCCCTGCCGTGACGTAATATACCCCCTCTTTGCAGCCCAGGACCCTCCAGTGAACCCTCTCCACCCCAGTGAAAACCCTTTCGATCTCGATAACGACACGGCCTACCGGCAGTGGCGTGATGACAAGCTCGAGAATTATCCCGGTCGCCTGGAGGAGCTGGTGGTGGAGGTGCGTGACGCCAAGGTCCTGACACCGGCCGAGCACGGCGCGATACTGCAGCGGGTGCAGAAGACCAACATGGCGCTCTACAGCGCCGATCCGACAGAGACCCGGGACAAGGAGATCATCCGCTCCCTCGGCCTGCAGTTCGGCCTGGAGCACCTGGACCACCACATGTGCGCGGACAACGATGCCATCAGCTCCCTGACGGTTCAGTCCGACGCCCTGCACAAGGGTTACATCCCCTACTCCACCCGGCCGATCGCCTGGCACACGGACGGTTACTACAACGACATGGATCACCAGATCCATGCCCTGCTGCTGCACTGCGTGGAACCGGCGGCATCGGGCGGTGCCAACGAGCTGCTGGACCACGAGGTGGTCTACATCCAGCTGCGGGAGCGCGAGCCGGACTATATCGCCGCCCTGATGCACCCACAGGCGATGACCATACCCGCGAATATTGCGGATGGTGAGGAGCTGCGGCCCGCCCGTTCAGGTCCTGTATTCGAGGTGCGTCCCGACGGCAGCCTGCACATGCGCTACACCGACCGCAGCCGCAGCATCGAATGGCGTGACGACCCGGTCACCAGCGAGGCGGTTAAGGTCCTGAAAGAGATCCTGCACACCGATTCGCCCTATCACTTCGAAGGCACCCTGCAGCGTGGCCAGGGCCTGATCAGCAACAACGTGCTGCACACCCGCAGTGGATTCGAGGATGGGGAGGCCCAGCGCCTGCTCTACCGCGCCAGGTATTTCGACAGGATTACCGACAGCTGAGTTATCTCCGGGCAGCGTGCCGTCCGCAGACCAGGTTATCCACCGTAGACGTTGCCGGAGATGACCATCCTCACCAGTTCAGCCAGTGAGCTGGCCTCCATTTTCTCCATGACCCTGGCGCGATGAGCCTCAACCGTCTTGGCGCTGACGCCGAGTGCAGAGGCGATCTCCTTGTTGGACTTGCCATTGGTGACCATCTCCATCACTTCGAGCTCGCGGGGAGTCAGGTGGGCGAGACGTGATGCGATCTCCGCGCGTCCGGCCTGGACCTCACGCTGCTCCACGTCGAGCAGCAGGGCATTGCGGATACTCTCCAGCAGCAACTCGTCGTTGAAGGGCTTCTCGATGAAGTCGACCGCACCTGCTTTCATGGCCCGTACCGCCATCGGCACATCTCCATGGCCCGTGATGATGATGATCGGGATATTGATCTGCTGCTGTATGAACAGCTCCTGAAGCTCCAGGCCACTCATGCCTGGCATACGCACGTCCAGCAGCAGGCAGCCGGCTCGCCCGGGATAGTAGTTACGGATGAACTCATCGGCAGAGTCATAGGTTTCGACATCCATGCCGATGGATTCGATCAGCCACTTCAGAGAGTTGCGCATGGCCTGATCGTCATCCACAACAAAAACGGTTGCCTGGTTACTCATCTATTCCCTCATCGAGCGCCTGCTCTTCTTCATGGGCCGGCAGGATCACTGCAAACCGGGTTCCCCCCGCTTCCCGCCGTCCGACTTCGATTTTACCATTGTGATCTTCGACAATTGTCTGGCTGATGACAAGTCCCATGCCCATACCGCTCTGCTTGGTGGTGAAGAACGGGTCGAACAGCTTATCCATCACATCGGCGCTGATACCGGGACCGCTGTCCAGCACCTCGACAATCACCTCGTCATCCTCCTGGATGGCGGTTCGCACCACCAGGCTGCGCTGCTCCACCGGCACTTCCTGCAACGCATCCAGCGCGTTTCTGATCAGGTTGAGGATCACCTGCTCGATCTGAACCACGTCGATACGGGTCTGCATCGGCTCCAGGCTCAGCTCCTGAACGATCACCACCTCGGTTTTCCTGGCCTCGAACTCGACGAACGAACAGACCTCTCTGACCACCTCGTTGATATCGGCCACCGTGCGTACCGGCGGCTGTTTTCCCACCAGGCTGCGCAGACGCTTGATGATCTCACCTGCCCTGTCGGCCTGGTTGTTGATCTGCTCCAGTGCATAGAGGATGTCCTGGGTCGCCTGGGGATCGTTACGCAGCCGGCGGTTGCTGCCGTTGGCATAATTGGCAATTGCGGACAGTGGCTGGTTCAGTTCATGTGCAAGCCCGGTCGCCATCTCGCCCATGGTACTGAGACGGCAGACATGCACCAGCTCCTGCTGATGCTCCCTGGCGCGACTCTCTGCCTGGCGTACCGCACTGATATCCCGGCCGTAGATATTGACGTAGTCAAGCTCGACCACCGGTGCGAACAGCAGCAGGTAGATGTGCCCCTCGTAGTTCACCTCCGCTTCCCAGTTGCGCCCGGAATCGAACACCTCGTTCACCCGGTTGCGCCAGTAGAGCGGCAGGGTCTGCCCCCGGTCGCAGCCCCAGTAGTCGAGCAGTGGATTGCTCGAACTGTTGGCGTAGAGAACCGCTCCGGGCCGGTTCACACGGAGCATCGGACTCGGGCTCTCGGAGGGAAACTTGGCCAGGCTCATGATCTCCTGCTCGGCCCGCTTGCGGTTCGAGATATCGTGCAGGTAGACCGTCAGCACCGTCCGCTCCTGCAGTTGCAGGGGCTTGATCGCCAGTTCAACGGGAAAGACGCTGCCGTCCATGCGCATCGCCATCATCTCCTGGCGCACATCCTCCTTGTCGATCTTGTGGTCGGGCGACCCCACCTGGTTGAGCAGCCCGATGAATCCGGGTCTGCTCTGGGCCTGCAGCATGAAAGCGATGAAATCCTGGCCAATCACCTCGCCCCTGCGGTAGCCGAAGGTCTTCTCTGCCGTGGTGTTGAACTCGATGATCAGGCCCGACTCATCGATGGTGATGATGGAATCCAGGGCCGCCTCCATGATCGCCGTGGTCAATGCCTCCGACTCCTGGATCTCGGAGGCGTGCTGCTGTCGCATATCGTCCCTGGCTGCTCGCACCTGGCGAATGAACTGGCGGATCCAGTCCTCCAGCACAAAGAGCTGGTTGCCCCGCTCCGGAACAGGCTGGTCCGCCCCCAGGGCGCGCCGGGAGAAACGGGATATTCTGCGCAGGATATTATTCAACTGCCCCGACAGCAGGTAGAAGACCAGGGTGAAGACGCTGACAAAGGTGATGGCGGTCACCAGCCGCTGACGTCGCTCGATACCGGCCACCCGTTCCTGTATCGCCTCCACCGAGCTGCGCGGCACGAGGGTGGCGAACTGGATATTCAGGGTCGACCCCTCGTAGGCCGAAAAAGACTGGGCCGTGACCAGGAAATCCCGGCGGATCGCCTCGATGGTGTCACCTCCGGCCACCTCCTGTTCCATGCTGGTGGCGAGAAACCGCTGTTCATCGGCATCGAGCAGACCGATCACCACATCCCCTTCAGAGATGCCCTGTTGCGATGCGTTCAGAAACTGGTCATCGATCGGCACCACCAGCAGCAGGGTTCCCATTCGGGTTCCGGTGGCATCCTCCGCGATTTCCGCAATCAGCAGGTAGGGACGTTCGTTGAGCGTGGTGATAATCACCTCGCCCTGGCCTGCACTGACATAGAGCTCCGTCTCGTCGATCAGTTCGCGAGGGATCTGGCGTTTGCCGACGTTGTAGATCTCCCTCACCCTGCTGCGTGTATCCAGCAGCAGCATATGGCTGGGCCTGAGGGTCTTCCAGAGGCTCGAGAGGGGCAGCCAGGGGGGAGTCTGGTAGTAGAGAATCGTGGGCGAGGTGTCGTTGACGAACCAGTAAACCGGTTCCAGGTAGTCGCCCAGATGCCTGTGGTTGGCAAGCAGGCGGGCTGTCGATGTATGGGCCTCGACGTAGTTGTTGAAGCGGATCAGGGTCTCCCGGGCCTGCTGATCCAGGCGGCGCTCCAGCTCCTGGGAGAATACATCCCGTATCGCCCTCGGCTGGACCTGGTCAAGAACGATCCAGACCAGCAGACCACAGGCAAGCCCGATGATGATGGAGAGCAGGGGCATGGGAATGCGCCTGAGCATGTTCATACGTGGACTGGCAATGGGCCTAGGCATACTTACAGATCGCCTGTTGGAAAAAATTGCCCCATTATGAAGTGTCAGGCAGGCCCGGAACAACTTCCACAAGGAGTGGCGCGCCCATGGCGTGGGATATACGAAGGACGATCAGTGAAAAGTAACTGGGCTGTCAGTGGATCTGGTAGGCGCGGCCGTCAGGAGAACGGTATTCGTACTCACCATAGACCAGGTCATGCAAGAGGCCGTGGCAGGACTCGTCAAGGTCGCAGAACATCAGCCCGACACCGCCATCCGTGGTGTGTACTACGATGCATTCGGTCCTGAAAGGACTCATCCCGCGAGCACCTTCCATTATGACCGAAACATCAAGCACAGCATTGACCGGCAGCCTGATACGACCGGTCTTCACGAACATTCCTCCCACCCCGACGTCTTCGGTCTGGCCTCTGACCAGACCCAGGCCGCGGTACTTGAGTACCACGTCCATCGACACCGGTTTGCGAGGTGAGCAGCGATGCTCCATCTCCTCCACTCTCCTTTGGCGCCTGGTTTCCCAGGACTTTTGCGTGCATACCCTATCTGGCTTTGGAACCCGATGGGTTGCATCTTTATATTTTAGTCGAGGGGGGAATTCTTACTGAAAAGAAACGGGAAAAAAATCCGGGGGATTGCGCAACGATATTAGGGATTTTCCCTAAAAATAGCGCTCATGTCGGGGATGAAGTGGGTTAAAATGGGCGAATGACCGCAGATAAGAATCCAAATACCATCACGGCCGAACCGGCCGGCCTGCTCCGGAGACTGGGCGCCCTGCTCTACGATTCGCTGCTGATCGGGGGCCTGCTGATGCTGGCCTCGATCATCATCACGGTACCCACAGAGATGCTGCTTGGCGCAGAGACCTCGGCAAAAGTATCAAAGACCCTCCTCGCCTGGTTGTGGCTGCTGATACCGCTGCTCTTCTTCACCTGGTTCTGGAGCCGGGGTGGACAGACCCTCGGCATGCGCGCCTGGCGTCTCAGGGTTGTCTGCGAGGATGGAACTGCGCTGGACGGAAAAAAGGCGCTGATACGCGCGCTCTGCGCAGTCATCTCCTGGCTGCCCCTGGGACTGGGCTTTCTCTGGTCACTCTTCGACCCGGAAAACCGCGCCTGGCACGACCGACTCTCCGGCACGCGCCTGGTCGTACTCCCCAAGGAGTGAAGCGCCGAAAGGCTTCAGTGGATCTTGCGCACGAACCAGACGCCGATGGCGAGGAACAGCAGCGCCGGCAGCGAGGCTGCAAACAGGGGGTTGAGTTCGTACACCACCGCCATGTGATTGAACACCTTGGAGAGCAGGAAGAAGCTGAGACCAAGCAGTGAGCCGAGAAAGATCCTTGCACCCACGCTCACCGAGCGCATCACGCCAAAGACGAACGGTACCGAGAGAAAAACCATCACCAGCGCCATCAACGGGGTGACGATCTTGCTCCAGAAAGCGACCTCGTAGGTTGTGGCCTCCTGGTTGTTGTCATGCATGAACCCGATGTACTGGTACAACCCCCAGACCGGCAGCATGGTGGGACGCACCACCACCACGTTGAGCAGATTGGGGTTCAGCATCGACTCCCAGGTCGCCTGTTTCAGGATCTGGGTCTCAACACCATCCTCACTGAACCTGCTCTGCTTGATGTCCCGCAGCAGCCAGTGATCATCCTTGTACTGTGCGAACTCGGCGTAGGTGGCCACGTTGAGCCTGCGCTCGGGCGTGTACTCGTAGATGTAGATATCCTGCAGCTGTGAACCGGGAAGGATCTTTCGGATATTGACGAAGGAGTCCCTGTCCCGCGCCCAGAACCCGTACTTGGTCTTCAGCGTGATCTGGTCCGATGTCTTATCGGCCCTCATCTGCTCCGCATACTGCTCGGTATTGGGAGCGATCACCTCGCCGACGATGATCACCACCAGCATAAATGCCACGCCCGCCTTCATGACAGAGAAGATGATGCGTGCCAGCGAGACACCTGCGGCCCTGATGGCAACCAGTTCCGAATGGCTGGCCAGGCTGCCCAACCCGATGAGACTGCCGAGCAGGACCGCCATGGGGAACACCTCGTACGCCCTGCGCGGCATCACCAGCAGCACATAGTAGAAGGCGTCAGCCGTGGTGTACCGGCCGGTACCCACATCGCCGAGCTCATCCATCAGGGTCAGGAAACCGACCAGGATGAGCAGTACGAAGAGCGTGATCGTCGTGCTGATGATCACGGTACGGCCAATGTAGCGGTCAAGCACTTTCATCGCGACCGCCTCGGCAGAAGCCGTTTCAGGATTCTGGGCGACTTATAGGTTAGCACCAGGAAACCCAGAAACAGCATGAAGGGATGGACCCACCAGCGCCCCAACCAGGGGGCCGTCGTGCCGGAGACCATCCAGTTGGCCGACACCGCCTGCAGGTTCAGAAAGACGAAATAGAACAGGATCGCCAGCACCAGCCTCCCGTAGACCCCTTCCCGTGGCAGGGACTGGCTGAGCGGTATGCTGAGCAGGGTGAAGACGATGACCGCAAACGGGAACATCAGGCGGTACTCGAACTCCGATCGCTTGCGGATATCCTCCGACGCCATCAGTTCCCGGGTGGAGAGGGCCTTGACGGGAAAAGGTTCATCCCCGTCATCATGGGATCCCAGGCGAAAGGCGTACTTGTCGAATTCACCTACTGAATAGTCTCCGCTGCCGGGATCACCCTCGTAGCGGACCCCACGGGTCAGCACCAGGAACTGATCGCCGGTATCAGGGTCGGTGTACTGGTAGCCTTCAGGGGCGGTGATAAGACCGGCACGGCCGTGCTGCCGGTTCTGTATGAAAACATTACGCAACCGCATCCGGTCCTCGGACATCTCCTCCGCATAGAAGATCAGGTCACCTTTGCTCGATTCGTTGAAACGTCCCGCAACGGAGGCTGCGATCTCCTCAGCGGCATCGTCCTGGGACTGCCGGATCACCTCCTTGGAGTGGTTGACCCAGGGCAGTAGATCGAGCGTCAGCCAGGCCACGAAGATACTGATCGGCAGTGACGCGATGATGAACGAGCGGAATATGCGGATGGTGCTGACACCACTGGCGCTCATGGCAGTCATCTCGCTGTCCCGGTACATCCGCCCCATGGTGGAGAGGATGGCAAAGAAGAAGGCCGGGGGAATGATCGGGCCCAGCACCTGCAGCAGTTCCAGCCCCAGCATCTCGGTCAGCACATTCTGACTGAGCGCACCCACGGCCGCTTCCTGCAGTATCTTGATAAAGCTGTTGGTGAGAACGATCAGCAGGAGCACGGTGACAATCGCAAAGAAGGCCTTGGAGACCTCGCGCAGAATATAGCGATCGATTATGGGCAGCATATGACCTCTAGGGCCTGTTATCACTAATCCGATTGACCCTGCTGGGGCTGTTTTTTTGTCCAGCAAGGCTGAATGAGCGTAGTGTAGTCGCTCTACATGAGCGAATGAAAACGCCGCTGGGCGAAAAAACAGCCCCAGCCCTTCGGGTTGAGCCTGAAAAAGCCCCACTCTGCGTTACTCGTCGTTTATTTGGAATAACCAAACTGCACTCCTCGTGCCTTGATTGGGACTTTTTCAGGCTCAACATGGCCTATCGGATTAGTGTTAACAGGCCCAGAGTGTGTAGACAGCGGGCCCGGAGTGCAAGATCGGCAGTCCCTCTCCATACACCTGTCCACAGTCGTTGCGCACTGCGTGGAAAACGGCACAACTTCTTGTAGACTATCCGGAATTCTTCAACCGCGGATACTACCGAAGTCAAAACGGTTAGTACATCCCGACAGACAATGTAGAGCCTACGGAGCAAGCATGGAATACATTTTGAAAACGGGCAAACCCCAGGAACTGCGCAGTTCCTGCCTGGTACTGGGGATATACGAGAAACGCAAGCTGAGCGCCAGTGCCGAGGCCGTGGACAGCGCCAGCAAGGGTTATCTTGCCCGCATTCTCAAAAAAGGCGACATGGACGGCAAGGCCGGCCAGTCGCTGATGCTCTACGATGTACCGGGTATCAGCAGCCACCGGGTGCTGCTCATCGGCCTCGGCCAGGAAAAAGAGTTCACTCTTTCCGGCCTGCGCAAGGCCGCGGCAAGAGCTGCAACCATGCTCAACGAGAGCCATGCCCTGGATGCCATAAGCTGCCTGCCGGCACTGGCGTTCAAGGATAGCGACAGCTACGAGGTATTGAGAGAGGCAGTACTGGCAACCGAGGAGAGCCTCTACCGTTTCGACCAATGCAAGAGCCATGCTGAAAAACCGAGGCGCCCGCTGAAAAAACTGGGCCTGCACATCGGCGACAAACGTCGCAACAAAAACATGGAGCAGGCCGTTTCCCACGGCAAGGCCATTGCAGCGGGCATGGGACTTGCGAAGGACCTTGGAAACCTGCCCGGCAATATCTGCACACCGACCTACCTGGCTGAACAGGCGCGAAAACTGGGCAGGAAATCACCCAAGCTGAAGGTGCAGGTCCTGGAAGAGAAAAAGATGGAGGCGCTGGGAATGGGCGCCCTGCTCTCGGTCTCCAGGGGAAGCCGGCAACCAGCCAAGCTGATCGTCATGGAGTACAAGGGGGGCAAACCCAAGAGCAAACCGGTGGTACTGGTGGGTAAGGGCCTGACGTTCGATGCGGGCGGCATCTCCATCAAGCCGTCTGCGGCCATGGACGAGATGAAGTACGACATGTGCGGAGGCGCCAGCGTGCTGGGTACCATGGCAGCCTGTATCGAAATGGCCCTGCCGATCAACCTGGTGTGCATCGTGCCGGCCTCTGAAAACCTGCCGGACGGTGATGCCAACAAGCCCGGTGACATCGTCACCAGCATGTCCGGCCAGACCATCGAGGTGCTCAACACCGACGCCGAGGGCAGGCTGATCCTGTGTGACTCCCTGACCTATGCGAAGCGCTTCAATCCCGCCACCGTCATCGACGTCGCAACCCTCACCGGCGCCTGTATCGTCGCCCTGGGGGACCAGGCATCGGGCATGCTGAGCAACAATGACGCCCTCGCCGAAGAGGTGCTTGCAGCAGGCAGGAAGAGCGGCGATCGCGCCTGGCAGCTGCCCCTGTGGGACGACTACCAGAGCCAGCTGGACAGCAACTTCGCCGACATGGCCAATATCGGCGGCAAGGGGGCCGGCACCATCACCGCCGCCTGCTTCCTCGCGCGCTTCACCAAGGAGTTCAAGTGGGCACACCTGGATATCGCCGGTACCGCCTGGAAGAGTGGCGCCAGCAAGGGTGCCACCGGCAGGCCGGTCCCGCTGCTGACCCAGTTCCTGATCACCCGCTGCGGCCTTGGTAAGTGAGTCCGGCATGACCCAGGTGGACTTCTACATCCTCGACGACCAGGCCGGTGGCGACCGCTACGGCCTGGCCTGCCGCCTGGCGGAAAAGGCCTGGCAGCAGGGCCGCAGGGTCTACCTGCACACAAACTCCCCGGCCGAGTCCAGGCACCTGGACAAGATGCTCTGGACCTTCCGGGAGGGGAGCTTCCTGCCACATGCCCTGGCGGAAGAGGCAGACACCTCGCTCAACCCGGTCCTCATCGGCAACAGCAGCGACAGCGGTGAGGAGCACGATGTACTGATCAACCTGGCGAGCGAGGTACCGCAGTTCTTCGCCAAGTTCGAGCGGGTCGCCGAGCTGATCGATCACGATCCGCAGATCAAGAAGGAGGGGCGCCAGCGCTTCCGCTACTACAGGGACAGGGGTTACAACCTCAATACCCACAATATAAAACAATGACTGACGACGAAATGGAATCCGGCACCGGGCCTGGAGAGCAGTTTTCGCTTGATGACCAGGGCATCCCGATTCTCAACGAGGTGGTGGAAAATCTGCAGCCAGGCAGAGACCAGGCGCCGTCAGACGAGCCACTGCCAGCACCGCAGACACTCTACCTGCCAAATCACGACGAGCTGATCCAACTGCTTCGAAAGCAGCTCAGAGAGGAGCTCGAGCCGGAGCTTGATGGGCTGATCGAGCAGGCGGCAGAAGAGGCCATCTCCAAAACAATGGTGGAGTTTTCCGCTATCGCCCAGGCTGAACTGACGCGCCTGCTGAAGCGGCGCACAGGCGAGCTGCTGGAAGAGATCCTGAAAAAACAGCTGGTGGAGAAGTAACCACCAGCATGGGTCCGGGTGCTACTCGACCAGGACTGAATCCACCTTCTGAAATCCCCTGGGCAGCTTGTTGCCACGTCTGCCGCGCTCACCCTGGTAGGCGTCCAGGTCCGAGGTCTTGAAGCTGATATGGCGCTTTCCTGAATAGGCGGTCAGCACGCCACCTTCCGGCACCGAGGCGATGGCCACCACGTACTCTTCCCGTGCCTGCACCCGCTTGGCCGGGATGCCGATGATCTTGTTGCCCTTGCCACGGTTCAATACCGGCAGCTCGGAGATCGGAAAGACCAGCATCCGCCCCTCGTTGGTGATCGCCACCACGCGATCGGTTGCTGGATCACTGATCTGCGCAGGTGCCAGCACGTTCGCGCCCTTGGGCAGGGTCAATAACGCCTTACCGGCCTTGTTCTTGGCGTAGAGCTCCTTGAGCTGTATCTGGAAGCCGTAGCCGGCGTCCGAGGCCACCAGGTACCACTGGTCCGGATTGCCTCCCAGGGTGGCGCAGAAGGTGGCCCCCTTGGCCGGCGCCAGGCGCCCCGTCAGGGGCTCACCCTGGCTGCGCGCAGAAGGCAGGGTATGGGCCTGAATGGAGTAGCTGCGTCCCGCCGTATCGAGAAACACCGCGGGCTGATTGCTGCGCAGCCTGGCGGCATCCAGGTAGCGGTCGCCGGCCTTGTAGCTGACACTCTCCGGATCGATCTCATGACCCTTGGCCGCCCGTGCCCACCCCTTTTCGGAGAGGATCACGGTCACCGGCTCGCTGGGGGTCAGTTCGGTTTCGTCCAGTGCCTCGGCGGCTTCACGCTGCACGATGGGAGAACGGCGCTCGTCACCGTACTTCTCCGCATCCGCCTCGATCTCCTTGCGGATCAGTGTCTTCATGCGCTGCTTGGAACCGAGGGTCTTCTCCAGGCGGTCACGCTCATCCGCCAGCTCCTCCTGCTCGGCCCTGATCTTCATCTCCTCGAGACGGGCCAGTTGGCGCAGCTTGGTATCGAGGATGTAGTCCGCCTGGGCGGCACTCAGGCTGAAGCGACGCATCAGGACAGCCTTGGGCTCGTCCTCGGTGCGGATGATGCGGATCACCTCGTCGATATTGAGAAAGGCGATCAGAAGACCGTCGAGCAGGTGCAGCCTGTCCCTGACCTTGGCCAGCCTGTGCTCGAGGCGGCGGCGCACCGTCTCGTAGCGGAACTCGATCCACTCCTTGAGCATCTCGCGCAGCCCCTTGACCTGGGGGCGGCCGTTGAGACCGATCATGTTGAGATTCACACGGTAGGTGCGCTCCAGGTCGGTGGTGGCGAACAGGTGTGACATCATCCGCTCCACGTCCACCCGGTTCGAGCGTGGCACGATGACCAGGCGGGTGGGATTCTCATGATCCGACTCATCGCGAAGATCCTCCACCATGGGCAGTTTCTTGGCCTGCATCTGCTGGGCGATCTGCTCCAGGATCTTGGCACCGGAGACCTGGTGCGGCAGGGCGGTGATCACCACATCCCCCTGCTCGCGCTCGTAGCGGGCACGCATGCGTATGCTGCCGTTACCGGTTTCGTACATCCTGACCAGGTCTGCAGGAGGAGTGATTATCTCCGCCTCGGTGGGGTAATCCGGCCCCTTCACATGTTCGAGCAGCTCCTCCAGGGTAGCCCGGGAGCTCTCGAGCAGGCGGATGCATGCACTCGCCACCTCGCGCAGGTTGTGCGGTGGAATATCCGTCGCCATACCCACGGCGATACCCGAGGTGCCGTTGAGCAGCACGTTGGGCAGGCGTGCGGGCAGAATAGCCGGCTCCTGCATTGTGCCGTCGAAGTTCGGGTTCCAGTCCACCGTGCCCTGGCCGAGTTCGGCCAACAGGACCTGGGCGTAAGGGGTCAGCCTCGCCTCGGTGTAGCGCATGGCCGCAAAGGACTTCGGATCATCGGCGCTACCCCAGTTGCCCTGGCCGTCGACAAGGGGATAACGATAGGAGAAATCCTGGGCCATCAGCACCATCGCCTCGTAACAGGCACTGTCGCCATGGGGATGGAACTTACCGAGCACGTCACCGACGGTCCTGGCGGACTTCTTGAACTTGGCCGTGGCCGAAAGGCCAAGCTCCGACATGGCGTAGATGATGCGGCGTTGCACCGGCTTCAGGCCGTCCCCCACGTGGGGCAGGGCGCGGTCGAGAATCACGTACATGGAGTAATCCAGGTACGCCTTCTCGGTAAAATCCTTCAGTGGCATCTGCTCGATGCCTTCAAGACTCTGATCGATTCCGTTGGCCATAGATCTCGTAAATTCAGCAGGTATCCCGGGGCACATGGTTGCACCCACGGGTAGTGGATAAAGCGATGGAGATTATCACAAAAAAGAGGGTTTGCCCTGTGTGCGGACAGCGTCAGTCGCTATCCGTTTCAGCCGGGCCTGCCACGATCCCTGCGAGGGATTCCGTCAGCACCTGCCTGCAGAGATAGGCATTCCAGGTGGATGACTCTCCGGAGCGGGTCGCCTGCTGGAGCGCCTTGAGCTGTGCAGAAACCTCATCCAGCCCCACCCGGGCGGCGATCCCCGGGAGCGTGGTGGGAGCATCTCCACCCCATACCGCTTTTGCCCAGAAGAGCAGTGCCTGGGAGGCGGCCGAAGGGTCATGTTTCAGGCAGGCCTGTTCGAAACGTTTGAGCCAGTACCCTGAATCGGGCCTGGAGCTGCGCTTGAGCAGTTTGATGGAGTGGAAGACCGACAGGCCCATACCGATGACGAACAGCAGCATCAGCCACTGCCCCCAGCCTCCTTCGCCTGAGGCAGACTCAACCGGCTGTTGTGCCAGCACGACCGTAGCCGGCATCAGCATGGTTAGGCCGGCAAGCCACCGTCCCCTGAGAATCCGGGTCATCACCCCTCCGCATGACGCGCTGCACAAGAGCAGCAGAGATGCGTAGAATAGCATTGAAATGAGCCCGGCTTACGAACAGACCACAGGCAGCAACAGTCACTGGAGCGTCAATGCGCTGGCCGGCTGGCTGCTTTTTGCGATGATCCTGCTCTCCATTGCACACGGATTGATGCCGGAGGAGATCCCGCGCATGCTCGCAGGTATCGCCGCGTGGATCGCCGGCCTGCTGCTCTTTACCCAGGTCACGGGACTGGGGAGATACCAGGCCCTGGTACTGTTGCTGGTAGGTTTCTCGGTCATGGCCTGGGGTGTGCTGAATGGCGCCTCCCTGCCCCTTGAGAAAGCCCTGAGCACCAACCAGGGCCTGCTCGCAATGTTCGCAGCCGTCAGCTTTCTGAGGCTGGTGACCCTGCCGGAATCCAGCGATGAAGACCGGCTCCCCTCAGGCCCGAAGGCACTCTGGCGTACCCTGCTCGGGGTGCACTTCTTCGGTTCGGTCATCAACCTGTCGGCTGTGATGATCATGGCGGACCGCCAGAGCCGCTTCCAGCCCCTCAGCCCGATCCAGGCGATGGTTCTGTCCCGTGGATTTGCTGTCGCCTCCCACTGGTCACCCTTTTTTGCCGCCATGGGTGTGGCCCTGACCAATGCACCCGGCTCTGAGCTGACCATGCTCACACCCATCGGTCTGCCCATCGCAATGTTCGCCCTGCTGGTCACCGGCCTCACCCTCGGCCGTAGCGCACCCGGCCGCGACTTCGCCGGCTACCCGATGCTGTTCAGCTCCCTCTGGATACCGGCCCTGCTCTCCGTGGCGGTACTGGCCTGTCACCTGCAATGGCGCGAGATTCCCATCCTCACGCTGATATCCAGCCTCTCTGTTTCACTCACCCTGGCACTGCTGCTGATGCGCAACGGACCGGGTGGGGTAAAGAAGTTCGACAACCATATTGTGACCGGACTGCCGCGCCTCAGGGGGGAGCTGACACTGTTTCTCTGCGCAGGGATTCTTGCCGCGGGTATCACCGCGGCAATGGAGGCGCTTGCCGTGGAATTGACTATCGACCACTTCGGGCCGTTGGAAGCGAGCTTGCTGCTGGTATTGATGGTGGGTATATCGATACTGGGAGTACACCCGGTGATCAGTATCGCCACGGCGAGCAGTATCCTGATGCCAGTGGTGGCCGATCCCAACCTGCTGGCCCTCACCTTCCTGATGACCTGGGCACTGGGGATCACCACCTCCCCCTTCTCCGGCATGAATCTGGCAATGCAGGGCCGTTACGGTATCAACGCCTACATGTTCCCCCGCTGGAACGGGAAGTTCACGCTCTTGCTATTGCTGGTGGACAGCCTGGTCCTGCACCTCTATGCAGGCTGGTAGACAGTACGCTTCAGATCATTTGTTCCAGAGGATCCGGGTGTTATCACCCGAGTCCGGATACTTGATCGCGCGCAGCATATCATCGATGGGATGGGGCTGCTCGGTACCCCGGTCACACAGGTAGTACTTCCAGAGTGCGAAACGGTACTGGGTGTAGTCGGAGCGACGGAACTCCTTCCAAAGCGGCTTCCGGGCCTTTCTCCACTCTCCTTTACCATTACCGAAGGCGTAGCTCTTGTACTCCCTGATGTTGCACCTGATCCCCTCGTAGGTGACATTCTGGCCACCTGTACGGGAACGGACGACCAGCGTGAAACGCACAACACTGTCCACCTCACCGATCGAGAGAGACTCTTTGTCGATGAAGTAGCTGAACCGGGTGCCGGGGCCCGATGAATCCACATCGAACTCCAGCAGATTCTCCTCTTTGGGAAAATCCGGCAGCGCGACCTCCCCTTCCTTCCAGACGAACTCCTCAACACCTTCGTTGGGCGCTGTTCTTTCATCCCTGGAGTAATCCCTGTAGGTGATATCCGCGCCGATGGCAGAAACCATCCAGAATAGCGCCAGAATGGCAACGGGAAGTTTGAGTCTCTTCATATCATCAGTCCGAATCAGTCGATCTACACTTCTGCAAGATCACCTTTCTGCTGGAGCCAGGATTTGCGGTCTGGCGCCCTCTTCTTGGCCAGCATCATATCCATCACGCTATTGGTATCGTCCCCGGCATCCACCGTGAGCTGTACCAGTCGGCGCGTGTCTGGATGAATGGTGGTCTCGCGTAACTGCAGCGGGTTCATCTCACCCAGTCCCTTGAAGCGCTGCACACTCACCTTGCCGCGTATCTTCTCTGCGGCAATACGGTCCAGTACGCCCTGTTTCTCCCCGTCATCGAGGGCATAGAACACCTGCTTGCCCACATCGATGCGGTAGAGCGGCGGCATGGCTACATAGACATGCCCCTCCTGCACAAGTTTCCTGAAATGTCGTAAAAAAAGTGCACACAGCAGGGTCGCGATGTGCAGACCATCGGAATCCGCGTCGGCGAGAATACAGATCTTGCCGTAGCGCAGCTTGGACATATCCTCCGAACCCGGCTCTATGCCGATAGCCACGGAGATATCGTGTACCTCCTGGGAGCCCAGCACCTCGGCGGGGTCCACCTCCCAGGTATTGAGGATCTTGCCGCGCAGGGGCATGATCGCCTGAAACTCCCGGTCCCTCGCCTGCTTGGCCGAGCCTCCGGCGGAGTCACCCTCCACCAGGAACAGTTCACTGCGCAGGGGATCCACACCGCTGCAATCCGCCAGTTTTCCCGGCAGCGCGGGTCCCTGGGTCACCTTCTTGCGCTGCACCTTCCGCCCGGCACGCATCCGGCTCTGGGCCGAATTGATGGCCAGCTCGGCGATCTGCTCACCCTCCTCGGTGTGCTGGTTCAGCCACAGGCTGAAGGCATCTTTCACCACACCGGAGACGAATGCCGCGCACTCCCGGGAAGAGAGCCGTTCCTTGGTCTGACCGGAAAACTGGGGATCGGCAAGCTTCACCGACAGTACGTAGCTACAGCTTCCCCAGACATCGTCCGGTGTCAGCTTCACGCCCCGGGGCAACAGGTTCCGGAATTCACAGAACTCCCTCACCGCCTCGGTCAGCCCGGTTCTCAGGCCATTGACGTGGGTGCCGCCCTGGGCCGTGGGGATCAGGTTGACGTAGCTCTCTGCCAGCGCCTCTCCCCCTTCGGGGAGCCAGACCACCGCCCAGTCCGCCGCCTCGGCATTGCCCTGCATTGAGCCGATAAAGGGATCCGCCGGCACCGCGGCAATCCCGTCCAGGGCATCGAGCAGGTAATCCTTGAGGCCGTCCTGGTAGCACCACTCGTGGGTATCGCCACTGTTCTCGTCATTGAACCGCACCTGCAGCCCGGGACAGAGCACCGCCTTGGCGCGCAACACGTGCAGCAGCTGGCGTACCGAGAACTTCGGCGAATCGAAATAGTTGGCATCGGGCCAGAAGCGGACAATGGTGCCGGTATTGTTCTTGCCGACCTTGCCCACCTCTTCCAGGTCGGAGACCTTGTGACCGCCGGCAAAGGCGATGTTGTACTCCTTGCCTCCGCGCCGGACCCACACCTCCAGGTGCTTGGACAGCGCATTGACCACCGACACGCCGACACCGTGAAGGCCACCGGAAAACTGGTAGTTCTTGTTGGAGAATTTGCCGCCCGCATGGAGCTTGGTGAGGATCACCTCGACACCCGGAAGTCCCTGCTGGGGGTGGATGTCCACCGGCATGCCGCGGCCATCGTCCTTCACCTGCAGGGCGCCATCCTTGAACAGGGTGACCTCGATACTGCTCGCGTGTCCGGCTATCGCCTCGTCGATACTGTTGTCGATGACTTCCTGTGCCAGGTGATTGGGGCGGCTGGTATCGGTATACATTCCCGGGCGCTTGCGCACCGGCTCCAATCCACTGAGAACCTCGATATCCGAGGCGTCGTAGGAACTGCTACTCATATTCGCTTTGATCAATCATTGTGGGACGTGAAATTTTATGGGCAGAGTGTACACGCAGAGCAGCGTCCAGGCGAGACGCTGCAGAGACCTGCCGCCAACGAAGTTTGACCGACAGCCACCCCTGGGGTAATTTCCACCTTTTCACTGACAACACCTCGTCCATGCCGAAGAAGAAGACCCCACAGCCCTCTTTCGAAGAGGCGCTGGCAGAACTGGAATCCCTGGTAGACGATCTGGAGCAGGGAAGCCTCAGCCTTGAAGACTCCCTCAAATCCTTCGAGCGGGGGGTCGAACTGACCCGCACCTGCCAGCAGGCGCTGAAGGATGCCGAGCAGAAGATACAGATCCTCTCCGGCAGCAGTACCGACGCCGAACTGGAACCCTTTGAAAGTGAGCAGCAGTAATTTAAAAACCTACCTCCAGGAGTGCCAGGAGCGCTGTGAGCGGGCCCTCGAGACCTGGCTCCCCGCCCCGGCAATACAGCCCCAGCAGCTGCACGAGGCGATGCGATACTCGAGCCTGGGTGGTGGAAAGCGCGTCCGCCCCGTGCTGGTCTATGCCACGGGCCGCGCCCTGGGTGTGGAACCCGACCGGCTCGACGGCCCGGCCTGCGCGGTGGAACTGATACACGCCTACTCCCTGGTACACGACGATCTGCCCGCCATGGACGATGACGATCTGCGCCGGGGGCAACCCACCTGTCACAAGGCCTTCGATGAGGCCACCGCCATCCTCGTGGGCGACGCCCTGCAGACCCTCGCATTCAAGGTGCTGAGCAACGACGCGAGCATGCAGGCGGATGCCGAGACCCGGCTCGAGATGATCAGGGCCCTTGCCCTGGCCAGCGGATCCCGGGGCATGGCGGGCGGCCAGGCCCTGGATCTGGCGGCTATCGGACAGGAGATCGACCTGGCCCAGCTGGAGAATATGCATATCCACAAGACCGGTGCCCTGATCCGCGCCAGTGTCCGGCTAGGCTCCCTTGCAGCCACCGGAATATCCCGGGAACAGGCCGATCGACTCGATCACTACGCCAAGTGCATCGGCCTGGCCTTCCAGGTCCAGGACGACATTCTCGATGTCGAGGGGGACACGGAAACCCTCGGCAAGACCCAGGGCAAGGACAAGGCCCAGGAGAAACCCACCTACCCGGCCCTGATCGGCCTCTCCGCCTCCAAGGAGATGGCGGAAAACCTCATCCGGGAGGCCCAGGAGAGCCTCCAGCACCTGGATGAACGTGCCGATCCCCTGCGCTGGCTGGCCGACTACATCATCCGCCGGAACCACTGACCACCCCTTGCACCGGCGTAAAGGTATCGTCATAATTGCCGGTTCTTCACGGCAGGGGGCGACCGTGATCCATAAAAACCAGAATAACTCCCGGTTTTCCCGACCCCTGTAATTGTATAGCCTGCCGTTTAAATTCAAGCAGTTACGGAAATTCAGCTCCGACTGCAGCAGCGAGGATTGAGCAAGTGACAGAAGGCGTCGAAACCAAGTGTGAAATCGCTGACGTACAGAGCAGCGCCGACACACGGCAAATCGCCATCAACAAGGTGGGCATCAAGGATATCCGGCACCCGGTCCAGGTGAAGGACCGCAGCGACGGCATTCAGCACACCATCGCCACCTTCAACATGTACGTGAACCTGCCCCACAACTTCAAGGGCACCCACATGTCACGCTTCGTGCAGATCCTCAACAGCCACGAAAAAGAGATCAGCGTGGAGTCCTTCAAGGGCATGCTCGGCGAGATGGCCGAGCGCCTGGAGGCCGCCTCTGGCCATATCGAGATGAGCTTCCCCTACTTCATCAACAAGACCGCACCGGTCTCCGGCGTGGAGAGCCTGATGGACTACGATGTCACCCTCATCGGCGAAGTCCACGACGGCACCCCCACCATGTTCATCAAGGTGGTGGTTCCCGTCACCAGCCTCTGCCCATGCTCCAAGAAGATCTCCGACCGTGGCGCCCACAACCAGCGCTCCCACGTCACCGTCCAGGTACGTACCAACGGTTTCGTCTGGATCGAAGAGATCATCGACCTGGTGGAGAAAGAGGCCTCCTGCGAACTCTACGGCCTGCTCAAGCGCCCGGACGAGAAGCACGTGACCGAGCACGCCTACGACAACCCCAAGTTCGTGGAAGACATGGTACGCGACGTGGCCGGCCGTCTGAATGATGAACCCCGCTTCAGCGCCTACGTCGTGGAGTCAGAGAACTTCGAGTCGATCCACAACCACTCGGCCTACGCCCTGATCGAAAAGGACAAGGAAGCCGAAGGCTGATTTTCAGACTCGACTCCTGTTCCGAAAAGGCGGCCCTTCACGGCCGCCTTTTTATTTAGGAGCACCTGATTCAACTACAGATATCCGAAATAAGTTCCATCACCCAATATCTCTTTACCCTGTAGTTATCCGTGCATTATTACTACAAGCCACTAAAACCACACAAAACCCCTCTCCATCATCCAATGTTTCATTCGATTGGTTGAAACCACAGCCAAGAGCAGACGCATGCAGAAAACCCCTAGGAAGTTATGGAAAGCAAACTATCATTATAGGTAGTTGACGGCCTGTACTGCTTGCCTTCAGGTCCTTGCATGGACGGAATAATTCCTCAAGGAGGCCGGAATGAGAAAAAAACTCCTTTTGAATGCCCTGGTACTGTCTACGTTTCTCCCTGCGGCGTCTCTATATGCAGAAATTGCTTTGAACTTTGGCGTTTATACGACTGACAAGCCAACAACGGTTGTACGTACTTTCAAGCCCGCTTTACGTGTCCTCGCCAAAGATCTAACCCAGCGCCTGAATGAACCAGTCACCATACGTATTCAAGTTGCAAATAGCTACGAGAAGGGTACGGATGACATTACTGAAGGGCGGGTAGATCTGACTCGCTTAGGTCCGGTCTCTTATATCCTAGTAAAAGAGCAATCTCCTGAAATAGATATTTTGGCGATAGAGAGCAAGAAGGGAAAAAAACGCTTCAATGGTGTCATTTGCGTACATCAAGATTCAACAATACAGCAAATGGAGGATTTACGAGGATTACGCTTTGCCTTTGGTAACGAGCAATCGACTATCGGTCGTTATTTATCCCAGAAATATCTCAACGATCATGGAATCAAGGCAGTAGACTTGGCAGGATTCGATTACCTTGGGCGCCACGACAAGGTGGGGCATGCTGTAGGATCAATGCAATACCACGCTGGCGCACTGAAAGAGAGTACCTTTAAAAAACTGGTGAAGAAGGGTGTACCGATTCGAGCGCTTGCAACTTTTCCAAACGTTACAAAACCATGGGTAGCCCGAGCTGGCCTTGATAAGAAAATCAAAGAGGCCCTAAGCGAAAGCTTACTTTCCATGGACGATCCTGAAGCATTGAGTGCCTTAGGTAAGGATGGATTCGTTTCCGGAGACGATGATGATTATGCCATTATCAGATCAGCAATGTCTGAGAATACTCTGTTTTTCGAATAACACATCAAAGGTGCAAGGAAAAGCACATGGACAAGGCGGCTGATAATAATAAAGTTGATATCAGTGATCGGCTTGATTACTCGTGCGATTCTGAGGATAACTCAATTAGAATACAACGAGATGGAGGAACAAATAGGCGTATTTCAAGGAGGCATTGGCCTCTGTGGTTACATGTTCTTATAGCGCTCAGCTCGGTCTACATATTGGCAACCTATCTGGCTGGCGTTGTTACCTCTCTATCCCTTGAAGAACATTTGGAAGAAGACGTCAAACAACAAACTGAACAGGCATTTTCTCTTTTTTCAGGTGCGGCAATAGAAGCAGTAATCAGTGAGGATATCCCCGTACTGTTCACTATTGCAGAAGAGTCTGGCCGCATAGATGAGCATATTCTTCGCATATCTATCCAAAATGAACAAGGGTACTCGCTGGTTGACTGGCACCGACCAAATTCAATTCGTGTAGATAATATCAAGACATATGATCGTGAAATTGTTTTCGAAGGAGAGGTCTTCGGGACTATATCAATAGATTGGGATTTCAGTTCTGTGATGGCTGTCGCCCAAGAGCATGTCTGGAGCATCCAGTTGTTGGTAAGTGTTGTTTTATTGGTGTTTACGGTTATTGTAATCGTGCTTGTTCACACCCTTACGGTCCGGCCTGTACGTGCCATTCATATACGACTGCAGGCATTAAAGCAGGGAGACTTAGAAGGGAAGTTGTCGATTCATACTTCTCAAGAGCTCTCAATGCTTGCATCGTCGGTAAATACCTTGGCTGAATCAATAAAGCTCCGAAAGCAGCGCGAGAAAGAACTACTAGACGCGCGTGCGCAACTGTTTGAGGCTAAAGAACATGCCGAGGTCACCCTGCATTCTATTGGGGATGGGGTTATTACCACTGACAATAACGGTGTTATTCAATACTTGAATCCAGTTGCAGAAACCCTGACAGGGTGGTCATTGGCAGAGGCTAAGGGGAAAGCGTTAGATCAGGTGTTTCATATTGTCAATGAAATCACAGGCCTTCCATCACCAAATCCGGTAACTACCTGCCTCAGAGAAGGTCGGACCATCGAGTTAGAAAATCATACAGTCCTTCTTAGCGCCAGTGGCATTCAGTTCGCCATAGAGGATTCAGCCTCCCCTATCCGATCACGTGACGGCGAAATTCTTGGTGCTGTTTTGGTATTCCATGATGTCACGCAGGCAAGAAAGATGTCTCGGGCTATGGAGTATCAAGCGAGTCATGATTCTCTGACAGGTCTAGTAAACCGTGGTGCTTTTATTAAACATTTAAATCACTGCCTAGATGCGACATTTGATACTAGAGTACAACATGCTCTGCTATATCTTGATCTAGACCAGTTCAAGCTTGTCAATGATACCTCTGGTCACGTGGCTGGTGATGCCCTTCTTCAGCAGCTAACGCCGCTGCTAGTAGAGCAGATTCGACGTGGAGATGTCTTTGCTCGATTAGGGGGCGATGAATTTGGCGTATTGTTGCTAAACTGTCCCGAAAAATCTACTAAGACTGTGGCATCAAAGCTACTGAAAACGGTATCAGACTTTCGTTTTTCCTGGGAAGAAAAGGCCTTCTCGCTGGGCGTGAGTATTGGAGTCGTACCGTTTGCTTCTTCATCACCAGATGCAGAGACTCTGCTAAAAGCTGCTGATCAGGCTTGTTATGCGGCTAAAGAAGCGGGAAGAAATCGCGTTCATCTATTTAATATTAATGATACTGAATTGGCACGTCGCGAGGGAGAGATGCAATGGGTCAGTCGTATTCAGGAAGCAATAAATCAAGATTTATTTACTGTATATTGCCAAAGAATTCACCCAATAAATTCAGCTCTACATCAAGTTCAGTACGAGACACTGATTCGTTTGAATGACTCAGACACTGGCGTGATTCTTCCCGGTGCATTTTTGCCTTCAGCTGAACGTTATGGACTTATGCATGAAATAGATAACTGGATGATAGACAGTGTTTTTGAGTGGCTGAAAGATAATCAATATCAGATAGATCAGCTGGACATGATCACTATTAATCTTTCGGGTACGTCTTTATCACAAGAGGGTTTTGCGCAATCAATTATCACTCGCATCGAGAAAGCTGAAGTCGATCCAAATATTATCTGTTTTGAAATTACTGAAACAGTTGCCGTAGCGCATCTAGGCAATGCACGAGAATTTATGGCTCAGTTGCACAGAATTGGATGCAGATTTGCATTGGATGACTTTGGTAGTGGCATGTCTTCTTTCGGTTACCTTCGCAATCTTCCTGTAGACATACTTAAGATAGACGGCTCATTTACAGTAGCCATGTTGAATGATGATGTTAGCCTAGCAATGATTAGCTCCATCAATGACATTGGGCACGTGATGGGGAAAGAAACAATTGCGGAGTTCGTAGAGAACTCTGAAATGCTAGATAAGCTTCGTGAAATTGGTGTCGACTATGCACAAGGCTTTGGTATTGAAAAACCTATACCGCTAGATAGTCTGATTACTAAACGAGCCAGCCACCATCGCTCATGATGTAAAAAGACCACGTTTGCATAGAGTAATACAAGTCCTAGTACGGCGAATAATTCTGTTTCTGCTTTTACTGATACGCATTCATGAGAAGAAATATTTTCCTGGCATCACTCATCTCTCTCAATCCTGATAGCAGAAATTGCCTCTAGGACACAGAGCAGACAGAACAAGCTCTTAAATCAATTACAATGTTTCTTCGTAACTGATCTTGCCAATCAATCCCAGTTTTGTATGCGGAGTGTGTATAATGATATTTTAAGTTCTGAATTTGATTGTTATTAATTATTAAAATTAAAGTCAAAACTCGAACTTGTGTACAGTATGCTAAAAAGTTATGCCAGTAGATCAAATGATGAAAGATGAGAGGCCGTCTGAAGAGTTATTTAAATCCGCATATCATTTCTTTCGAAGTGCATTCATGGACGCACCTGTTGCTATAGAGTACTACGATCTTGATGGCAATATAGTAATGTCAAACAAGGCGACATTTGAGTTATTTGGCGTACAATCTCCGGAGGATGTGAAGGATTTCAATATGTTTGATGACCCAAACTTAGATGATGCTACAAAGCAGAAATTAAGTGAGGGAAAGCCCTTTAGACATAGTATGAAGTTCTCTTTTGACACCGTTAGAGAGCATCAATTGTATCCTACGTCTAAAACAGGTTATGTCTATCTAGACGTATCAGTTATTCCATTTATATCAAATGCCGGTGATCATATTGGTTATCTTGTTTACTTATTAGATATAACTAGCCAAAAAGATGGAAAGTGAGAATCAGAAAAATATTGATGTTGAATAACTTCGAGTTTTATTCAAACCTATGGATTTCTTATTAGGATTGTCTACGGTGCTATTACAGTGCGGAATTCCACCGTCCGCTTTCCGTTATATAGCACATGAAGGGAAATACTTTCCCTCCTTTACCAAATCGCCAGTCAATTCCCAGAAAGCCGATGTTGGCTGTAAGTCTCTGAACGGCCAGTAGCGAAAGTACAAAATATACTCAGTGAGGGCTTTATAGATGGGTTAATAATATGGCCTTAGAATTTATATAAGTATATGATAGTCATATTATCTTCATAGTTTCGCCAGCTTACCCATCATGTGCGATGCAAATGACAATAATAAGTCTCATATTTTTGCCATAGAAGAACTGGCACGTGTTACCCGAGCCATCCAGCAATTGAAACAGCTTTTAGAGTTAGCACAGGAAGGTCTCAGTACCGAGCAACTTCAGAAAGCTGGTATGGAGATGGCTGTAAGGGTTACCAACAGTGAAGGAGGCTATCTCCACTTCTTTGATGAAAATGAAAAAGTGATTGATCTAGCAACTTGGTCCGAGGACGTGATGAAGGTCTGTGAGGCTGAGGCTACCATGCATTACCCCCTTGAGCTCGCCGGTCGTTGGGCAGATTGCGTCAGAACACGTAAACCTGCTGTGCACAATGACTACCAGTCGATCCCGGAATTAGAGAAGGGAGGGCTACCAGAAGGCCATTTCACTTTACACCGCCATATGAGTATCCCAGTATTTGATCACGGTAAACTTGTTGCCATCGGTGGTGTCGGTAACAAGAAAGAGCCATACGATGCAACTGACATAGCACTGATGGAAGTAATGATGAGTTGCCTCTGGAGTGTTCTGCAACAAGGCAAAGCCAGAGACATATTAAAGCGTTACTCCTACGAGGATGGTGTTACTGGAATTGCCAACCGACGGAAATTCAACGAGGTAATCAAATCCGAGTGGTCACGATTGCGCCGTAAGGGTGAACAGCTGAGCCTGATTATGGTCGACATCGACTTTTTCAAAGACTACAACGACCACTATGGGCATGCAGAAGGTGATATCTGTCTACAAAAGGTTGCTGTCACTCTTCAAGAAAATTTCCGTCGAACAGGATAACTAGTGACCCGTTATGGCGGAGAAGAGTTTGCCATTATCGTACCGTATGCCTCCCTGGAAGAAGTGATGAGCTCAGCAAAAACTGCTCACAATGCCATTATGAATTCAGCCATCCCTCACCCCGATTCATCTATTGCTGAACATGTGACTGTCAGTATGGGGATAGCAAGCCTGGTACCGCAAGATGGCAGTTTCCAACAACTGATTAATGAGGCAGATGCCAATCTATACGAAGCAAAATCATCAGGTAGAAACTGTATCGTTGCTAAGTAACAGCTGTACAACTAGTTGAAACTCTCCTTCGGCATACTCAATTAGGAACTTAAAAATTGTCAGGAGATTGTAGAATACCTTCCAGATTGAACGATTATGAGTCATCACTCCCTGTCCAGCAGACAATTTACGAGTGATTATCGAAACGAGGATAGAGTTCGGATATAGACTGGCTGAAACCACAGTCGTTAACAGCCCTTCAAATAAACTGAATAATGTCTGCCCTCAAACAAGGCACAAGGCAAACCTCTTGGCCACCAGGCGTGTGACAGGCCGACCACCTGCCACCCACTCGAATTCAACGCCTGAACAGATTAACCAAAAGCGTGATCACCACGCTGACAATGATCATCGAGGCGATGGGGATAAAGACCCTGCCCCGCTCGGTCTCTATATTGATATCACCGGGAAGTTTGCCGAACCAACTCAGCAGGCCTGGTGCGAAATGGAGTACCGCCCCTATGGCAAACAGCAGGGCTCCGGCGATCATTATCCAGCGCGCCATAGTCCACTCTCCGGTCAGAACTTGCTTCTGAGCAACAGCAGGTTGCCCTGATTCTCCATCTCGATCCGGTTCAGAAAGCTCATGCCCAGCAGCACCTGGGTCGGATTGTTACCCTGGATGACCATGGCCTCCACGTTGTGCAGCTGAATCCCTCCCACCTGCACCCGGTCCAGGCTGACCGCGTAGGAGCGGGCATAGCCCGATGCAGTCTGTACACCGGCTCGCTTGCCTTCCAGTTTATATGGTATGGAGAGGCGCCTGGCCTCTCTTTCACTCATGGCGACCACCGTGGCACCGGTATCCACCATCATGTCGACCATGCGGCCATTGATGCTGCCGACGGTCATGAAGGCACCATTGGGGCTGCGGGAGATCTTCACTTCCCGCTTCTCCGGTTTGACAAAACTGCTGCCCACGGCCCTGCCCAGGGTGTAGGTATCCTGCTTGCCATCGACCTCGATCACCGCCTCCTGGGGGGTGGCGGAAATAAGCTTCACACCTTCGGATGAAGACTGCCCCGCCTTCAGCAACTGGTTGCGGCCATCGATCTTGACCATCGCCTTGCCTGGAAAGAGCGCCATCACCCTGAGCTCTTCGACGGCATGGAGCGGTGCTGATGAAACGGTGCCGAAGATCAACACCGCAAACAGGGAGCTTGGGAATGATCGTATCTTTTCAAACATCGACCTCTCCGGAATATATGATGATCAGGCCAGCCAGGCTGCCGCCAGTTGCAGCACACCCAGCGCAAAAAGGCCCGCAATCAGGTCGTCCAGCATGATACCGAACCCACCGCTCACGCGCCGGTCAAGCCAGCCGATGGGCCAGGGCTTGAGGATATCGAACAGCCTGAACAGCAGAAAGCCGGCCAGCAGCCACACCCACCCCGGCGGAATCAGCCAGAGTGCCAGCAGGAACCCGACCCACTCGTCCCAGACTATACCACCATGATCGTGCACCCCCAGATCGCTGGAGGTTCTGCCGCACAACCAGATGCCGATCACAAACAGCAGGGCCACCAGCAGCAGGTAGCTGACCGAATCCAGGTGGCGTACACCCAGGTAGATGGGGATCGCCGCCAGGGTACCCACTGTGCCGGGCGCCTTGGGGGCAGCCCCGGACCCCATGCCGAAGGCGAGCAGGTGTACCGGGTTTGTCCAGTCGGGGCCGGGCTGATTACTCATGGCTGAAATGCTCGTAGCCTCCGGGCAGCGGTTGCAGCAGGCTGCCATCATCAAATTGACAACGGATACCCGCCTCCTGTTCCATGACGCCGATACAGGTGCAACGGCTGCCGATGTTGCTCATGTTCTCTTCGAATGCCGCCTTGTGCAATTGGGGGACCGTCAGGCAGAGTTCGTAATCATCGCCAGAAGCCAAAGGCACCTTCCAGTCGCCGCTCTCCTGGACATACCCTTTGACCGCCCCGGATAACGGGATCTTCTCCAAATAAAGCCGGGCTCCCAGCTCACTGCCCTGGCAGATATGCCCCAGGTCGGAGAGAAGCCCGTCGGATATATCGATCCCCCCCCTTGCCAGGCCGACGGCAGCAAGGCCCTCCTCGATACGGGGCTCTGGCGCTTCCAGGCGACGCTTCAGAAACGGGAGCTGATCATTGGTGGGTGTCTCTCCCTGGAGCATTTTCAGGGCGAGCGCCGCATCCCCCAGGGTACCGGTCACGTAGACCAGGTCGCCCGCTTCCGCTGCATTCCGAAGCAATGCCCTGCCCGGCTCGACAAAGCCGTGAACCTGCACGGTAACGGTAAGGGGCCCGCGGGTGGTATCCCCGCCAATCAGCTGCACACCATGGGCCTGGGCGAGAGAGGAGAACCCCTTGCTGAAGGCCTCCAGCCACTGGGGATCGCTGTCGGGTAGCGCCAGTGCCAGTGTCACCCACGCGGGCCTGGCACCCATGGCGGCGAGATCGCTCAGGTTGACCGCCAGCGCCTTGTGGCCCAGCAGGAATGGGTCTGTACCCTGCAGGAAATGAACACCCTCGACGAGGGTATCGATACTGACCGCCAGTTGCTCTCCGGGGGGTGGCTGCAACAGCGCGCAGTCGTCACCGACACCGACAACCACGTCCCCCCTGGGCTCGCCCTGGTGGGAGAAAAACCTGCGGATCAGTTCGAATTCTGAAATCGCCATACGGTGAAAGATGGCAGAAAAGAGATCAGATGGCTATCAACGGCCAGGCTCGTTCTTGCGCACCTGCCGGGCCAGCTTGTCCAGTACGCCGTTGACGTACTTGTGTCCCTGCTCTGCACCGAAGACCTTGGCCAGCTCGACCGCCTCGTTGATGACCACCTTGTAGGGCACTTCGAGCTGGTGGACCAGTTCGAAGGCGCCGAGGCGAAGAATCGCCCGCTCCACGGGGTCGACACTCTCTATGGAGCGGTCGAGACAGGGACCGAGCTGCGCATCCAGGTCCGCCAGGTTACCCGGCACACCGCTCAGCAGGGTATTGAAATACTCCACCTCGAAACTGGCCGGGTCCTGTTCAGCGAGAAACTGGTTGTGGATATCCCTGATATCCTGCCCTGTCATCTGCCACTGGTAGATGGCCTGCACCGCGTGGTGCCTGGCCTGGCTGCGTTTCTGGCTCATCAGCTGATCTGGCGCAGTACGTTGACCATTTCAATGACCGAAAGCGCGGCTTCGCCACCCTTGTTGCCGGCCTTGGTACCCGCACGCTCGATGGCCTGCTCGATGGTATCAACGGTGAGCACACCGAACGCGATCGGCGTGCCGTGCTGCAGGCTGACCTGGGCCATGCCCTTGACGCATTCACCGGCCACGTAGTCGAAGTGCGGGGTTCCGCCACGGATCACCGCGCCCAGCGCGACAATCGCGTCGTAGTCACCCTTGGCGGCGATCTTGTCCAGTACCAGGGGCATCTCGAATGCGCCCGGAACCCGCACGATGGTGATATCGGATTCATCCGCACCGTGGCGTTTCAGGGTATCGATGGCGCCCTCGAGCAGGCTCTCCACGACAAAGCTGTTGAACCGCGCCACCACCAGGCAGAACCTGGCCTTTTTTATGGTTAATGCACCTTCAATGGTTTTTATTGCCATCTCTCTCGCCTTGATCTCTATGCGGGAACTGCCCGCCCTATACATGTATTAAAAGGTAATGCTCCCCGGTCAGGAGTGCATCCCACAGGTTCAGTTACAGTCGACGTACTCGACCACTTCCAGGTCGAAACCGGAAATGCCGTGCAGACTCTTGGGCGCACTGAGCACCCGCATCTTGCGTACCCCCAGGTCCGCGAGGATCTGTGCGCCGACACCGAAGGTTCTCAGGTGGCCCTGGGTGTTCCTGGGCGGTACCGGGTCTTCCTGGTCGTGCAGCTGGAAGTCACGCATCCGCTGTATGATCTCGCGGGTGGTGTCATGGTTGCGCAGCACGACGATAACCCCCTTGCCTTCCGCCGAGACCCGCCGCATGGCGTTCTGCAGTGGCCAGGAGCAACCCTTGTGGTTGGGGGCGAACAGGTCACACAGGGTATTCTGCATATGCACCCGCACCAGGGTCGGGTCGTCGGGGTTCACATCACCCATCACCAGCGCCAGGTGCAGCTCGTTGTCGATGCAGTCCTGGTAGGCGACCAGTTTGAAGTCACCGTACTCGGTGGGCAGGGAGCATTCGCTGATCCGCTCGATGGTCTTCTCGTTGCGTACCCGGTAGTGGATCAGGTCGGCAATGGTACCGATCTTCAGATCGTGCTCTTTTGCGAACACCTCCAGGTCGGGGCGACGCGCCATGGTGCCGTCGTCGTTGAGGATCTCGACAATCACCGAGGCGGGACTCAGACCGGCAAGCCGGGCAAGATCGCAGCCGGCTTCGGTATGCCCCGCACGCACCAGCACCCCGCCGGGCTGGGCCATGAGGGGGAAGATGTGTCCGGGCTGGACGATATCCTGGGGCTCGGCATCCTCCTTGACGGCGGCCAGCACAGTGGTGGCGCGGTCCGCTGCCGAGATGCCGGTGGTCACCCCTTCTGCCGCCTCGATCGAGACGGTGAAATTGGTGGCATGCTGGGATTCGTTGACGCCCACCATCAGGGGCAGGCGCAGCTGCTGGCAGCGCTCCTTGTTGAGCGTCAGGCAGATCAGGCCACGGCCGTAACGGGCCATGAAGTTGATCGCCTCGGGTGTCACCATCTCCGCGGCAATGAGCAGATCGCCTTCGTTCTCGCGATCCTCGTCGTCCATGATGATGACCATCTTTCCCTGTCGGAGGTCTTCAATAATCTCTTCTGTGGTATTAAATGCCATATGTCCTACCGCGCCTGGCGCGTCAATTCTTCACTCACTCCCTCCAAGGGAACGGGCAAGTGTATCAAAGCATGGTGATTCAGAGAAATTTTGCCCGGGAGATCCCACCAGCCCCTATTTCAGGAACCCGCTCCTGGCGAGGGTTTCGAGGGTAACGCCCCCTTCTGCAGGCCCGGGGTCTGCGGCCTTCTCCCCAAGCAGGAGCCGCTCAAGGTAGCGCGCCACCAGGTCCACCTCGAGATTGACCCGGCTGCCGGGGGCGTAGGAGGTCATGATGGTCTCCTCCAGGGTATGGGGGACGATGTTCAGCTCGAACTGGTTTCCGTTGACACTGTTGACCGTCAGGCTGGCGCCATCCACGCAGATGGAACCCTTGTGTGCGATGTAGCGGGCCAGCTCGGCGGGCGCCTCGATCCGGAAACGGACCGAACGGGCATCATCCCGGCGCTCGAGTACCTGCCCCTGGCCATCCACATGACCGCTGACCAGGTGCCCCCCGAGGGGTGTACTCAGGGTCAGCGCCTTCTCCAGGTTCACCGCGCTGCCGGGCTGCAGGCTTGCCAGGGTACTCAGCTCCAGGGTCTCCCGGGAGACATCGGCGACGTAGCCATCCCCGGGCAGCTCCACCACGGTGAGGCAGACACCGTTGGTGGCGATGCTGTCCCCCAGCTGAACATCGGCCAGGTCCAGCTTGCCGGTGGCGATGTGCAGGCGCATGTCGCCACCGCGCTGCTGCATGCCGGCAATTCGACCAACCGCCTGGATAATACCTGTGAACATCTCAATCCTTAGGTTTGATAATCAGGCGCAGGTCACTGCCGACCATGCGCACATCGGAAATTTCAAGTTCCACCCGGTCCCGCATCAGCTCCAGCTCCGGCAGATGAAACAGCCCCCGTCCGCCATCCCCCATGATGTGGGGCGCAGCGTAGACCACCAGCTCATCCACCACCCCTTTCCAGAGGGCGGTACCGGCAAGGGTCGAACCCGCCTCGATCAACACCTCGTTGATCTGGCGCTCAGCCAGGTACTGAAGCAGCAGGGAGAGGTCGATCTCATCGGAGGAACCGGGCAGCCTGATCACCTCGGCGCCCTCCTTTTCGAGCGCTGCCCCCCTGTCGGAGGGATCACAGCTGCAGACCACCAGGGTGCGACCGGGCAGTTTCAGCATTCGGGCACCCGGCGGCATCTCCAGTTGCGGATCCAGCACCACCCTGAGGGGCTGTGCCGGCTCGCCCGTCGGCTGCTCCAGCCGGACATTCATGGAGGGATCGTCAGCCATGACCGTGCCTATGCCTGTGACGACGGCGTCACTACGCGCCCGCAGCCGCTGCACATCGGCCCGTGCCGCAGGACCGGTGATCCACTTGCTCTCGCCACTGCTCATGGCAGTACGCCCGTCCAGGCTCATGGCCAGCTTGCAGCGCACGAAAGGCAGACCGCTCTCCATGCGACGGATAAAACCGGGATTCAGCTCCCGGGCCTGGGATTCGAGTATGCCGGATTCCACCTCGATGCCGGCATCCCTCAAACGCTTGGCACCGTCACCGGAGACCATGGGATTGGGGTCCTGCATCGCCATGACGACCCGGGAGACCCCCGCCTCGATCAGCCCCTCGGTACAGGGTGGCGTACGCCCATGGTGACAGCAGGGTTCCAGGGTGACGTAGGCGGTGGCCCCCATTGCGCTGCCACCGGCATCGGCAATGGCATTGCGCTCGGCATGGGGTTCGCCCGCCCTGAGGTGGTAGCCTTCGCCGATGATGCGGCCGTCCCTGACCAGCACGCAGCCGACCCGGGGATTTGGATGGGTGGTATAGAGACCGCGCCGGGCGAGTTCGATCGCCCGGGCCATGTAGCGATGATCTTCAGCTGTCGCCATTATCATCATCCAGCAGGTTCATCTGCTGGCGCCTGGCGTCCGGTGGAAGCTGTGTCTCCAGCAGCTCGATCTCCTCCCGGAAGGCGTTGACGTCCTCGAAGCTCCTGTAGACCGAGGCGAAACGTACATAGGCCACCTGGTCCAGGGCCCGCAGTTCATCCATCACCCACTCGCCGATCTGCCTGGAGTCCACTTCGCGCTCGCCACTGGCCAGTATCTTGCGGCGTATACGGTTGAGCGCGTCATCGATCTGCTCGGTGCCTACCGGACGCTTCTCCAGGGCCCGCATTATCCCCGAGGCCAGCTTGCGCCCGTCGAAGGGAACCCGGCTGCCGTCCTGCTTCACTACCCTCGGCAGGTTCAGCTCGGCAGTTTCGTAAGTGGTGAAGCGCTCTTTGCAGACAGTGCACTCCCGCCTGCGGCGCACCTGGTCACCCTCCCCGAACAGCCGGGAGTCGATCACCTTGGTATCCTGGGCACCGCAGAAGGGACAACGCATTGTTGGCTGCCTTTAGATAGCGCGTGATCAGCCGGCGTAGACCGGGAAACGCTTGCAGAGATCCAGCACCTGGCCCTTCACCCGCTCGATGGTCGCCGCATCACCGCGGGAATCGATCACGTCGCACATCCAACCCGCCAGGTCGGTGGCCTCGGCATCGCCCAGACCACGGGTGGTGATGGCGGGGGTACCGACACGGATACCGGAGGTGACGAAGGGTGACTGGGGATCATTCGGCACCGCGTTCTTGTTGACGGTGATATTGGATGCACCCAGCCAGGCATCGACATCCTTACCCGTGAGGCCGGCCTCGATGAAGCTCACCAGGAACAGGTGATCATCGGTACCCTTGGAGACCACGTCGTAACCGCGTGACATGAAGACGCTGGCCATGGACTGGGCGTTTTTCACCACCTGCTGCTGGTAGGCCTTGAACTCGGGCTCCATCGCCTCTTTGAAGGCTACCGCCTTGGCGGCGATGACGTGCATCAGGGGACCACCCTGGATACCGGGGAAGACCAGGGAGTTGAGCTTCTTTTCGATCTCTTCGTTGGCCTTGGCCAGAATCAGGCCGCCACGGGGACCGCGCAGGGTCTTGTGCGTGGTGGTGGTGGTGACGTCGGCGATCTGCACCGGGCTGGGGTAGTGTCCAGCGGCGATCAGGCCCGCCACGTGGGCCATGTCGACGAACAGGAAAGCACCCACCTCGTCCGCGATGTCACGGAATCGCTGCCAGTCCACCACGCGGGAGTATGCCGAGAAGCCGGCAACGATCATTTTCGGCTTGTGCTCGCGGGCGAGGCGCTCGACCTCTTCGTAGTCGATCTCACCGGTCTCTGGATTCAGACCGTATTGAACAGCGTTGTAGATCTTGCCGGAGAAGTTGGGCTTGGCACCGTGGGTCAGGTGACCGCCATGGGCCAGGCTCATGCCGAGAATGGTGTCGCCAGGCTGGCAGAGGGCCATGTAGACCGCGGCGTTGGCCTGTGAGCCGGAGTGGGGCTGCACGTTGGCATAATCTGCACCGAACAGTTCCTTGGCACGATCGATGGCCAGTTGCTCCGCCACGTCCACGTGCTCACAACCGCCGTAATAGCGTTTGCCTGGATAACCTTCCGCATACTTGTTGGTCAGTACACTGCCCTGGGCCTGCATGACGCGCGGGCTGGTGTAATTCTCTGATGCGATCAGTTCGATATGTTCCTCCTGACGCAGCTCCTCGGCCTGTATCGCCGCCCACAGCTCATCGTCGTAACCCTCAACCTTCATATCTTTACTGAACATGAAACCCTACTCCACCGGGAAAAAACGGCTATTTTACCAGCATTCGACGATCAACCGCCAACCATTTGAAATTCAGTGCTGGCTGTACTGAAATAGGGGTATCGACAACAAGAAAGCGGATCTCACAGCCATGCGAATCTCCAGCCTTATTTCAGCACTCACCCTGACCGTTACACTGGCTCTGCCGGCAACCTCCTTCGCCCAGGAGGGGGATGAGATGCAAGCCCTTGTGGATGAACTGAAAACCCTCACGGAAAAGGCCAGGCAGCAGCGGGCCGCCGACCGCTGGCTGCTCAACGCCATGGAGGACCTGGTTTTCAAGTACGACTGGCCCTGGCGTGACACGCTGGTCAGCGATGACTTTTCCGACGGCAATTATGACCGGGATCCCGCGTGGCAGCTGATTTCAGGCGAATTCTGGGTCGACGGCCGACTCGGACTCCGCTCACAGAGTCTCGATGAAGCGGACCAGCCGGAAGCGCCCCGGGAGCAGCAGGAGGAGAAGAAACAGGACCTGGGAAGAGCCCTGCTCGGCGCACTGCTCAAAGAAGCCATCAAAGAGAGACGCCAGGAACCTGAACAGGCTGCCGAACCGGAATCCCGGCGAGGCGGCCCCGCCGAGATCCAGCTTGCACTGCAGATACCCAGTGTCTTCGCGGCCCAGATCGAGTTCTCCGTCCACAACCGGCCCTCGGAGAACGGACAACTTGAGTTCGGCATCTACCAGGGACAGGAAGGCAGTTCAGGCTACCGACTGGCGATCTACACCGGCCAACGCCCAACCCTCGAACTGCTCAGCCTCAGAAGGGGACGAACCACCGTCATCGATACCGTGGACATTGCAGACCTGGGCGACGGCCAGTCCCACCAGTTGGAGTGGCGCCGCGGGCCCGATGGACAGATAGAGATCCTGCTGGATTCAGCCGAGGTCTCCCGCACCCGGGACAACTCGTTCCGTTATCCCTTCAAGCGTTTCGCAATTGCGAACCAGGCCGGGGATTTCGCCGTTCAGACAGTGACCCTTTACGGGGGATAACAGGCCCCGGGCAGGGATACGCTTACAGGAGGCCCTGCCAGGTACTGCACTGATCCTTCAGTGGAAGGGAGCCAGGTCGACCATCCGGTTATGGATAAGGCCCAGCTGCCGGTTCGCGGCACTGGCAAACATGGAACGCTCGGTATCCGAGACGCAGAGCATGGGATCGGCTATATCCGGCAGCAGGGCGTAGAGCACCTCAACCGACTCCAGCCCGGTGACCAGCAGATCCCTGAGATTATCTTCGAGGGGAAAGAACTCCTGTGCCCTGACCTCATTGGGCAACTCCGCTTCCAGGTAGCAACCCTTCTCCACTGTCGATGAGAAGAGCCGCCCGCGCTCATAGTTGACCATGAAGCAGGCATCGTCTGGATCGTCGTTATCGAACCAGAGCAGGTAGGTCACCAGTACCCGTGTGTTGATATCCAGGTCCAGCGCAAAGCACTCCTTACCCGGCATACTCCGGATATACTCTTTTGCGATCTCAAACATCATGACTGATTGCAACCGTCCCTAATGCAGCTTCTCAACCGGCATCCGGGTCGGCGGGCAGGCAGCCTGTACACAGTAGAGGAATGCGAGCCTGCTCGAATCACGGAATAAAGCAGTGTGACGATAGCCAATATATCGCGTCCGACCGGCCGGAAAACGGCACTATTGTTTCCCAGCTTCCGTTAACTTGGCCACAGATACATTGTATTAACACCCCCCCTCCAACCGGCACTTCCCTGCAGGACAAGGTGTTCTCGTTGCTACATGATTGATACATTGTCTGGCGCCGATCAATTGTGCCTCTCCAGGCACCCTCCAGTGTCCCGCTAGCGCGCCTACGCCGCTCAACCAGGGAGAGGAGTTATCACTTCCTTGCGAGGTCATACCCTGACATCCCCTGTCACATCGACAGGTTTCACAGTGACCGCTGCAACATATATGCAGTGACCCCCATCACATGCCTGGTATCTCGCCAGGGCCAATTCCCGGTATGTGACGCCTATCAATGCGCCTCCCGACGTCTGCTTCTATTTTTTATACCAACCAGACAGGACAAAACATGAAAAAAACGTACCGATACCTACTGCCCTGCGCAGCCCTCCTGTTGGCTGGCTGCATGACACAACCGACCTACACCGACCGTTCAGATGACGCATCTCCCCTGTCCGGCGTAACCAACCGGGTGAACTACACGATCAATCCTTTATTCACCGGCACGGCACTCTCCTGCGTGGCCATCATGCCACTCGAGCTCTCCCCGGAAAGCCGGCAGGTGATCGAGTTTCCGTCACCCAGTGCCGGAAACGATGACAACCTGTCCGTACTGGCCTATCCGAACCGGTTTGAACCCGACGACAAGAAAGAGCTGGTGAGACGGTTCCTGCAGGCCCAGATCGCGGTCACTCCACCCAGGCTGGTCCCCCTGAAAAAAGTGGACAGAACGCTTGCAGCACTGGGTGACCAGGCGCCTGAAAAGACCAAAAGCCGGCAGTTGGGTTGTCGTTGGTTTCTGGAAGGCACCATAACCCGCTTCAGCGTGGTCAAGATGGGCATCTACTCATCTCTCCAGGTAGGTGCAGAGCTTCGACTGGTTCGGGCAGAGGACGGGTTTATCGCCTGGAGAGGTTCTCACCTGGCCGGCAGTTACGATGGAGCAGTCCCCCTGACACCCGTGGATATCATGATGGGCGCATTCAAGGCGCAGCAACTCATCAATGCAGACGAGATGGAGAGTGTTGCAAGTGACCTTGCCCGCCGCCTGGTGCGTACCATGCCCCTCGACCCCGATAATATGCTGGTGGCCGCATCGAGGACCAACCACCTGTTCCGTGTTTCTGCGAGTCACCTCAACCTCAGAACAGGCCCCGGAACCGGCTACTCGGTGACAAGAGTGCTCAAGGGTACGGAACGCGTCGCCCTCCTGGGAAGCACGTACCGCGCCCCCTGGTACCACGTTGTGACCGGCGACGGGATAGAGGGCTACGTGTCACGAAAATATCTCGAGCCCCTGTAAAAACCCATCTCTGGTCACGTCCCGCCAGTCCAGGCGGGGTCATCCTCGCCATAACCACACCCATAGTGCCGAAAACGCTCAACTATGACGCGTTTCACATTTCTTTTCCCCGATCGGGAAGAAAATCCCATCTCACCCGTTAAACCTAGTAAGTCCGCAAAGAGATAACGAGAGAATGGAAAAAAATATCAAGCAAGCTGTTTTGGCCTGCAGCGTCCTGGTACTGACAGGGTGCAACAGCCTGCCTTTCGGAAAAACAGACCCCGCAAGTCAACCTAAGCTTGCGCCTGCCCAGCTGCCAGACTATCTGCCGGGCGAGTACTTCATCTTCAACAACAAGACGATGTACACCGTCACCAGTAAAAAGAAAGGGATGATCACCTGGGAGACCAATACCGGCCTGACCAAGGTCAACACCAGCAACTTCCTGATTCCTGACCTGAAGTGGCACAGAAAAAGCCGCAGCAGCGAAGGCCACACGCCCGCACCCCATGACATCATGTGGCCACTGAAAACAGGCAACCGGGCAGAGATACACTTTCAGCAGACCATCACCAAAAATGATGGCAGCGAGCCGACCGTGATCACCCGCGACTGGCGATGCGAGGTCGAGGGCACCGAGAGGATCACGGTCCAGGCCGGCACGTTTGACACCTACCGGACCGTATGTACACGCAACTCACCCACCAGCGGCAGGTTCAGGGCAAGTAAAACCTACTACTACGCACCGGAAGTGGGTCACTACGTACTGATCGAAGAGCAGCACAAGTACCGGGACGCCAGACGCAAGGAGCTGACAGCCTACGGTTTCAGCAGCATTCACCTCCCCAAGCGAGATGAGAAGACCCTTAAAAGAAAACTTCAGAATGTACTGAACAAGCACGCAGACGGGGTTGCCGGAAGCTGGACCAGCCGAAACGGACAGGTCACGGCAATGCTGGTTCCCGTAAAAAGCTACCGATCCGAAACCGACCAGGCATGCCGCGAGTACCGCAGCATATACAGCGCTGGCGGGCGCATTGGCAACAAGCATGTAAGAGCAATGTGCAAAGACCGCAAGAGCGGCCTATGGACAATCAACTGACAAGGCCGTCGTGGGCCGACGTTAAGGAGTGAGAAATGAAAAAGCGTAAAGAGCAAGAACAACCCATCGATCTCAATCGACGGGCAGCACTGGCCAAGCTGGGCCTGGGAGCAGTAGTTGCCTACACTGCCCCCGCCTTCATGGCACTGAGCGAGGCCCGTGCGAGTGGCGGTTCGGGTGGAGGTGATGGCGGCGGTTCCGGCGGCGGCTCCAGCAGTGATGGCGGCTCATCCGCATCCAGCAGTTCGTCGGCCTCCAGCGCCTCTTCAGCCTCCAGCGCCTCTTCAGCTTCGAGTGCATCGTCTGCGTCCGGGGCCTCTTCGTCTTCGGGAGCGTCCGGCGCGACCGATCCATCAACTGATCCGGGAACCACAGACCCCGGCACGGCGGATCCAGGGACTACCGATCCAAACGCCACGACACCCACAGCGCCTGGGGTCTGATCCTGTCACCAAGCTAAATTGCTATACTGACCTGCCTTCGGGCAGGTCGACTTTTTTGGTAACTAGCATTGAATCAGCAAGGAAATCTCTACCATTTCGAGGGTCTTCCAGGGCCAGTGCTCCTCAAGAACTGCGAGGACCTGCTGCCAATACTCGGCACCATCCTGCGTGACTGGGATATCAACCGCATCACCGCCGAACAGGAACGGGAGCCGCTCATAGAGATCGAACTGACCCCCGAGGGTTACCGCCGCAGTTCGCAATGGCTCAACAAGGAATCCTGCTTCAAACACCCGGTGGATGCGTCCTGCGATTTCATCGTGGACCTGATTCACGCCTACCTTTCAGCACGGCCCGAACTTCTCTGCCTTCACTGTGCAGCGGTTGAGTTCCCAGAGGGCCTCGTACTCTTTCCGAACACCTACCGGTCCGGAAAAAGCACCCTCGCCATGAAACTGGTTTCCAGGGGACTGCGACTGTTCAGCGATGATGTTCTGCCCCTTTCGGTCTCGGACAGGCTGGGCATGGCACTCGGCATACTGCCCCGCCTTCGCATCCCCCTGCCCGAAACGGCAGACGACCATTTCCGATCATATATCGACAGGCATTCGGGTCCGCTAAACAACCGTTACCTCTACAGCGACCTGGACACCACCGGACTGGCGCATCTGGGAGAGAAGGCCCCGGTCAGGGCCATTACCGTGCTGGAGCGTAGTGACGGGGCAGACGCAACCATTGAGGAAGCCGGGAAGGGAGAGATTCTGAAAGACGTCATTCTGCGTAACTTCGCACGCCAGGGCACTGCCCTGAATATTCTCGATACACTCTACTCCCTGGTGGAACAGTGCGACTGCTACACTCTGCGTTACGACAACCTGGAAGAGGCCACAGAGCTCCTGATCAGTGAGCTCGGCATGCCAGCCATCCGCTGCTCTACAGGAAATGGCTGAAACGACATAACAGCCAAGGAATCATGGATAACTCTGCATCACTTACCGCCCTGTACGCGAGAAACCCCACGGTTGCCTTCCGGAACATGGAAGGTTCAGGTTTTCTTGCAGACCAGGATAACGAAGCGGTCTATTACCTGAATGAAACAGGTGCTGCCATCTGGCATTTTCTGCAACAGCCCGCAACCCTGGTGGAAATAGCGGAGACCATGCAGGCCGCTTTCCCCGATATCCCCTGCCAGCAGATCGAGCAGGATGTAAGCAATACCTTGCTACAGCTGGCTGAAAAGGGTCTTGTCGTCATCTCAGAGTAGACTCCTGTGGAAAGCAGTCGCCAGATTTATACGCTGCAACAGGCCGCAGACGCCCCAGGCTGTCATTTGTAGGCCTGGTTTACGGTATCCGTTAATGGCTATAACAGTTCGTTTTGGCCAAAGACCAAGTCATAAACTAAACTAAAGTATTCTGCATAATGTTGAACTGAACAATCGCCCAGTACATTAAGAGGCATACATGACGCACGAACTCTTTGAAGCCTTTGATCTGAGATCCCTGCCCCTGAAGAACCGCATCGTTATGGCCCCGATGACCCGTTGTCGGGCTGGAGAGAATGATGTGCCGACTCCGCTCATGGCCGAATACTATGCTCAACGTGCCACGGCTGGGTTAATCATTACCGAGGGGACACCGGTATCTCCACAGGGGAGAGGCTACCTTTGGACCCCTGGCATCTATACAGCGGAACAAGTAACGGGCTGGGGTAAAATAGCGAAGTCAGTCCATGACGCAGGCGGTAAGATCTTTACTCAAATCTGGCATGTGGGACGGGTGTCCCATCAGAGCCTGCAGCCCGGCGGTCTCGCCCCTGAAGGGCCCACCGATGCACAACCCGACGAGGCAACTTGTTTCGCCTATGACGAGAATGGCAATCCCGGCAATGTGCTAACAAGTCGTCCGCATGCCCTGGACCTCGATGGAATCGCCCGGATTCGGAGTGAGTTCGTCCAGGCCGCACGCAATGCCCGCGAGGCGGGTATCGATGGGGTTGAAATTCACGGTGCCAACGGCTACCTGTTTGATCAGTTTATTAACGCGGTGGTCAATACGCGCAATGACACCTACGGCGGTTCTCCGGAGAACCGCTGCCGTTTTCTGCTTGAAGTCGTCGATGCGGTGGGCGATGCTATCGGCATTGAGCGTACCGGTGTCCGCATCTCCCCCAATGGCCGTTTCAATGCTATGCCCGAAAACCCAGAGATGGAGGCAACCTTTCTCTACCTCGCCAGGGAACTGGACCGCCGTGGTATCGCCTATCTGCACATCAATGACCAGGCGACTTTCGGCATGCCGGCGATACCAGATGGCCTTATCCCTAAGATTCGCGCCGCCTTCCATGGCCCCATAATCCTCTGCGGCGGCTACAACGCACCACGTGCACGGAATGCTATCGATGAAGGTCTTGCTGACCTCGTCGCCTTTGGTGTTCCCTACATCGCCAATCCCGATCTCCCGGCTCGACTTGCAAACGAATGGCCTCTCAACGAGGCGAATCGGGAGGCCTTCTATGGTGGTGGGGAGCAAGGCTATACCGACTACCCCGTCCATCAGGGGTAATGGCATCATCATGGTCCGCTTAAGGGTGTGGTAGCAGACTATCCTAACCCATAACCTAATTGACTCATCTAGCCAGGATTACTTCCGTTTTTCGACCGTAACGGACTTTATCCCTTTGAGAGAAGGGTGCCTGCCATTTGATCAATAGCGGGCTCTCGGATTCATGCGGTGAAGGACTGCCATGTAACGATATTCGACCTTTTGCATTTTCACGTTGATAGAGGCCATATCAGAAAAAGAGGCATCAAGTTCCCTGGTTTGTGTTTACCACATGCATTTTGAGTTAACCGATCGAAATGACAAGTAATGTCAGCTTATTATTCACACTAATTTTTTAATAACTTTGTTCAGTTTTTCAATAACTATGGGCTTTGCTACTACGTCATTCATTCCAGCTTCGAGATAACGTTCTTTTTCTTCTTTCATTACACTTGCCGTTACTCCTATAATCGGAATATGTTTTGTATTTTTGCTTCCCTCTCGAATTACACGGGTAGCTGAAACACCATCCATCACCGGCATATGTATATCCATTAATATCACATCGAATGATTGTGATTTTACTTTGTCGATCGCAATTTCCCCATTTTCTGCCTCTACAATTTTATACCCTTCCTGCTCAAGCAATGCGCGACTTGCAAGGCGGTTAATCGGATTGTCGTCAACAACCAATACAGAAAGATCGCCATTAATTTTAGATATTTCCTCGGTATCTTCTAAACCAGGGCTTTCTTTGGGTACTGACAGTATTGTAGAAAAAGTAAAACAACTGCCCTTGCTCAACTCGGATGTAACCTGCAGGCTTCCGCCCATCATATCGGTTAGACGCTTGCAAATAGCGAGACCCAGGCCTACACCATTATTAACAGAACGATCCGCTTCCAGTTGATAAAAAGCTTCAAATATGTTCTCCAATTTATCATCAGAAATTCCGACACCGGTATCTTTAACAGAAAAACGCAATTCAAACTGACCCTCATTAATCAACTGACCATCAACAGTTAATTTAACCTCGCCATCGTGCGTCCATTTTGCCGCGTTACTCAGCAGGTTGGCGACTATCTGAAGAAGTCGCACCGCATCACCTTCCAGGTATGCAGGCAGATTATCACTCACCTCGGTAATAAAAACCGTTTTATTGTTTTCAAAAAGCGGTTCGCTGAGATTGTGTATATCCGTTATCCATCCAAAAGTTTCAAAAGGCTCAATATCCAGAGCCAGTTTACCCGATTCGATTTTTGATAAATCAAGCAAGTCATCAATGAGTAACAACATGAGGTTGCTAGAACTGTCGAGAGTTTCTAAATAGAGTTTTTGTTCTTCATTGAGATCCGTGCCACGTAAGACCTGGATCATTCCCAGCACACCATTCATTGGCGTACGAATCTCATGACTCACACTTGCCAGGAAAAGACTTTTGGCGTTGTTAGCTTCCCGCGTTTTTTCTAGTGCATTATTCAGCTCAATATTTGCACTGGTTATCTCCTTCGTTCTTGCTTCAACCTTTAGATTTAATCTTCGATTACTCCATAACAGGAATATAATCACTGCAAACAACACACCTGTTATTTGAAACAGAAGCTTCCAGTCGGTCTGGTGTTTAATGGAAGTCTCTGTCCATTTGTTAAAAATATCATTCAACTCCGCCTCTCTGATGCTTCCAAGCGACTTATCTATGATAGACAAGAATTCGCCAGGCATACCCTTGCGAATGGCTATTTTGAGGTGATAGATGTAATCAAGTTTCAGTGCGATTTTTAGATCGGAGAAACCCTTCTTTTCTATATAATATTTAGCGGTAACCGTATTGATAGCAAATATATCGATCTTATTATTTCGTATAGCGGAAAATCCATCATTTGTTGCAGCAACATCTACGTATTCAAGATCAGGATGCTTGTCTTTGATGTATTGCCCTAAACCACTACTTTTGACCACACCAATCCTTTTGCCTTTAAAGTCCTTTTCTATATCGAGATAAACTGTTTTGTCATCGAACTTTGTTATGAAAACAGCAGGATATGAGTAAATATCCCTGGATGTGAAATCAAGGTACTCTTCTCTAGCGCTATTTTTTGTTATAGCACTGAACATATTTACTTTTCCGCTTTTAACAAGCTCCACTGATTCTTCCCAGGTATCAGTGTTAACAGGCGTAAACCCTATACCAGATCTCTTACTAATAAGGTTTAAAATATCAGCGATAATACCGGTGTGCCTGTCTATATCATTTTTCCATTCAAATGGAGCCCAGTCTGGGTCATAAACATAAGCAAGCGTCGGTTTCTTTTCCAACCACTCGAGTTCTTTGGACGTAAAAAGTGATTCAGCACTCAAGTCAGTGCTTGCTTGGGCAGAAACATTGAATGAGGACTCATTTGCGAGTAACACCAAAGGAAGAAATGCAAGAGATGCAACTGCTGTAATTAAAGATATCCAGTGTCTCATTGGTATTTCAGGTAGCTGTTTTTACTGTAAGAGATTAGGTTGATATTTAAACTTCAGAGGCACCACAGATTTGTTCTTTAACAAGACAGCTTTTTATACCAGGTTTCTCTTTTGGTCCGCGTTGATAAAAATAGCGTTATTTAACAACTAAGGATGATTGCTTGATTCCGCTTATCGCCTTTACCAGCCGACAGCAACACTCTCCACTTGTTATCGCTATAGAATGATAGTGGTCATTGTAACCTATCTGACCAGACGACCGCTTCTGACCGATAGTAGTCTGTTAGTTCTGCTTTCCTTAACCTCCACTTTAGAGTGATTCCTCTATTACATTCCTACTTGGTAGATGAGGTTTTTGGGAGGCAGATAAGGCCATGACGCGAATTAAATGTGCACTGGAGAAAAACAAAGGAGTCAAGATTTCTCTTAATTCCTTAGTTGCTATTGGAGAGCGATGAAGGATTACTCGGCTGTCGAACCTTCGACCAATGGATTAAGAGTTTTCATCTATTTACCTATAATACAATAAGCTAACCGCAGACCATTTTGACGCAAAGGTGTACATAAGGCATTGATTTAACAGCTATCGATATCTGTATTTTGACTCTAATCAGTCCTTAAACACTTTCGAAACTTGGACTTTAAAGTTTCAGCACTCAATAAGACTTCGCTCTCAGGTTTTAATCAGACTCCCTAGAAATAACCATCCGCATTGACAAGTGTATATACACACTATACACTTCAATCATGATCAAAAGCTTCCGGCATAAGGGTATTAAGCGATTCTTTGAGACAGGATCGAAAAGCGGCATTCGAGCCACACATGCCAACAAGCTCTCTCGTCAGCTAAAGCTACTTGACAGGGCTGAACAACCAGAAGATATGAATATCCCTGGCTGGATTCTGCACTCACTGTCAGGTGATCTTGGTGGACATTGGTCGGTAAAGGTCAATGGCAACTGGCGACTGACTTTTACGTTTGAAGATGGTGATGCTGTTCTAGTTGATTATCAGGATTACCACTAACACCGAAAAGGCGATGAAGATGAGTAGAATGCATAAACCCCCACATCCAGGGTCTATTCTGCGTGAAGATGTAATACCTGCGATGGAGATTACCGTTACCGAAGCGGCTAAGCAGCTCGGCGTTACCCGTGTTGCACTTTCCAGGGTAATCAACGAAAGGGCTGGAATCTCGCCTGAAATGGCGCTGAAGATCGAGGACTGGCTTGGCATCGAACAAGGTGGTCGTGCCGAACTGTGGACAGGCATGCAGCTTGATTATGATATGTGGCATGCGCGACAGAATCATAAGGCGGCTTAACCCGTATAGCTAGCCAGCATCAATTTATCTCTCCTGCAGGTGTTTATTGGCGCATACATAAAAAAAGCACTTACGCCGAAACGTAAGTGCATGTTTTCATTGGTGGGCCATGAAGGATTACCAGGCTGCGCCTCGCCCTTCGGGTCGTGGTCGCTACGCTCCCACGCTCAGCCTCGCTTGTGCTCGGCTGTCGAACCTGGCTTTTTTTGATTTCGTCGAAGGTTCGAATCTCCTTCGTAGAAACGAAAAACCCGGATCAAAGGATCCGGGCTTCGTTATGGATTGGTGGGCCATGAAGGATTACTCGGCTGCGCCTCGCCCTTCGGGTCGTGGTCGCTGCGCTCCCACGCTCAGCCTCGCTTGTGCTCGGCTGTCGAACCTGGCTTTTTTTGATTTCGTCGAAGGTTCGAATCTCCTTCGTAGAAACGAAAAACCCGGATCAAAGGATCCGGGCTTCGTTATGGATTGGTGGGCCATGAAGGATTACTCGGCTGCGCCTCGCCCTTCGGGTCGTGGTCGCTGCGCTCCCACGCTCAGCCTCGCTTGTGCTCGGCTGTCGAACCTGGCTTTTTTTGATTTCGTCGAAGGTTCGAATCTCCTTCGTAGAAACGAAAAACCCGAATCAAAGGATCCGGGCTTCGTTATGGATTGGTGGGCCATGAAGGATTCGAACCTTCGACCAATGGATTAAGAGTCCACTGCTCTACCAGCTGAGCTAATGGCCCAAAATTGGGGTGGATGATGGGACTCGAACCCACGACGACCGGAATCACAATCCGGGGCTCTACCAACTGAGCTACACCCACCGTCGAACTGTTACAAATTTTTTGGCACGCCCGGCAGGACTCGAACCTGCTACCCTCGGCTTAGAAGGCCGATGCTCTATCCAAATGAGCTACGGGCGCAGATCTAAAAAATTGGTCGGGGTAGAGAGATTCGAACTCCCGACATCCTGCTCCCAAAGCAGGCGCGCTACCAGACTGCGCTATACCCCGATACACCGGGTCCCGCCATATTTGCGGGGAGGCGGAATAATACGCAGAGACAGGGCCTTAGTCAACGATAAATTCCCCTTCCCTGCTCTATCCAGACCGGTGATTAATCCCACGGTTCGGGTTATTATTCGGCCTTTCGTTCAACCAGCAGTGGAATCACCTGAATGACCGCACAGATCCTCGACGGCAAAGCCATCGCTTCCGACATCCGACAAGACATCAAGGCACAGGTAGGCCAGATGGTTGCCGAGGGGCAGCGTCCCCCGGGGCTGGTGGTGATACTGGTCGGTGAGGATCCCGCTTCCCAGGTCTATGTGCGCAACAAGCAGCGCTCCTGCGAAGAGGTCGGATTCCTCTCGGAACTGAAGAGACTGCCCGCCGAAACCAGCCAGGAAGAGCTCCTGGGCCTGATCGATGAGCTGAACGGCCGTGACGAGGTCGACGGTATCCTGGTACAGCTCCCCCTGCCGGAGCAGATCGACGAGGAGGAGGTGATCGAGCGCATCCTGCCGACCAAGGATGTGGATGGCTTCCACCCCTACAATTTCGGGCGCATGGCCCTGCGCATGCCCACCCTGCGCCCCTGCACCCCCAAGGGGGTGATGACCATGCTGGAGCGCACCGGGCAGGACCTGGAAGGCCTGGACGCGATCATCATCGGCCAGTCCAATATCGTCGGCCGCCCTGCCGCCCTGGAACTGCTGGCCGCCCGCTGCACCATCACCGTCTGCCACAGCCGTACAAAGGATCTTGCTGACAAGGTACGCCAGGCGGATGTCGTGGTAGCCGGCGTGGGTCGCCCGAACTTCGTGCAGGGTGACTGGATCAAGCCTGGCGCCCTGGTCATCGATGTGGGCATCAACCGTCTCGAGGACGGCACCCTGTGCGGCGATGTGGATTTCGAGGCTGCCAAGGAGAATGCGGCCTGGATCACCCCGGTACCTGGCGGTGTAGGCCCTATGACCATCGCCACCCTGCTGGAGAACACGCTGCAGGCACGCAAGCTCCACGAAACCGACTGATCCGGCCAACGCTGCCATGCCCAGCCAGCTTGAATCACCACCCGGGGTCATCCGTGCCGATCTGGGTAACAGGCTCCATGCTGACGCGTTTCTCAGTCTGCTGAACGCCTATGCCGAGGAGCCGGTAGGGGCAGCCGCCCCCCTGCCTTCGGACGTGAAAGAGCGCCTGGTACCGACCCTGAGCGCCCATCCCGGCACGCAGGTGCTGCTGGTGGTACATGATGAGCAGTTTGCCGGGTTTGCCACCTGCTTCACCGGTTTCTCCACCTTCAGGGCGAAACCACTGATCAATATCCACGATATCTACGTGAAACCCGAACTGAGAGGCCGGGGGCTCGCCAGCCGCCTGATCGCGGCCGCGGAAACGCTTGCCCGGGAGAGAGACTGCTGCAAGCTCACCCTGGAGGTCAGGGACGATAATACGAATGCCGAGCGGCTCTACCGCCGGCTCGGCTTCGGCGGGCTCTCCAGCAGCGAGGAGAGCGTGCACTACCTCTTTCTGGAGAAACCCCTGTAGGCGGGACAGGGGAAGAGCGCCTCCTCCCCTGCGTCAGAACAGCCGTTATGCCCGTGGCGGCAGAATCTCGATTTCAACCCTGCGGTTGAGACTGCGGCCACGGCTCGTACCGTTGCTGGCCACGGGGCGGTCTTCACCATAGCCAATGCTGTAGATCCTTCTCGGATCCACTCCACGGCGCTGCAGGTAACGGGTCACGGAGTCTGCACGACGTTCCGACAGCCCCTGGTTGTACTGCTGACTGCCTGTGCTGTCCGTGTGGCCGGCGACCCTGAGATCGGACTTGTCGAACTTCTCGAGCACCAGGCCCACCGAGTCCAGCACATTGTAGAAACTGCCCTTGATCTCGGCACTGTTGGTATCGAAGGTGATGTTGCCGGGCATGTTCAGCACAATGCTGTCCCCCGTGCGAGTGACGCTGACGCCGGAGCCCTCGAGGATACGCCGAAGCTCGGCCTCCTGCTGGTCCATGTAATAGCCTATGCCACCACCGACACCGGCACCCAGGGCAGCACCGATAACGGCACCCTTGCCCCGGTCGTCCTTATTGATCATCGCGCCGGCGATTCCGCCCGCCACCGCGCCAATCCCGGCACCCTTGGCGGTATTGGATGTCTTCTCTTCCCTGGTATAGGGGTCGATCGTCTTACAGCCAGCCACCAGCGAAACGAGTACGAGGGTCACAACTAGATGCTTTTTATTCACTGAAACTCATCCTCAAGAGTTGATTGGTGAAACAACTGTTTTGCCATTATTCTTCGGCAGCGGGGCCCGTTCAACCACGCCAGTCCCAAAAAACAGCTGATCCATGGATTCTAACCCAATCCTCAACGATTCGGCCGGGCCCCGGTTATTGAGATCAGAAAAACTTTAAACGGTTCACAAAAAAAAGGCGCCCAGAGGGCGCCCAACTCAACGTGGATGGAAACCAATCTCATCCGAGGGTGTAATCTGCAATACCGGGGTTGCCTTTTACGCCAACCAGCTTCGGCGTGTTCAGCTTCTCGATCTTCACCGTCTTCTTGTCCCGCAGGTAATCCCCAACCACTTCCCAGATCGGGCGTCCCGGGGACTTCGAACCCACGGTCGCCCAGCCGGCCACGGTGTAGTTCTTGTCGGCTTCGATCACGGTGCCGTCGTCCAGGGTCATGTTGTTGATGCGCTTGCCGAAGCCCGCGTTGGGATCGCACACGTAGTCGAGTCCGCCGACGCGCACCATGTCTCCACCCTGCTGGTAGTAGGGATCGCTGTTGAAGAGGTTGTCGCAGACATCCTCCAGAATCGCCTTGATATCCGAGCCCTTCATCTCCCGACGGTAGGTCTCGGGATAGGTGATACAGGTCTGGTCCATCACGTTGTCCATGGTGATGGTCTGACCCGGCAGCACCGAGGTACCCCAGCGGAAACCGGGTGAAAGGGAAACCTGGGCATCGTTCACAACACGCAGGGCGTCGCAGATCACCTGGTCGAAGGTGCCGTTGAAGTTGCCGCGACGGTAGAGCGTCTCCTCGGCAACCGCCAGCTTCTCTTCCAGCTGCTCCTTGTAGGGGGCGCGTACATCGTTGATATAGGCCTGCATCTCGGCATCGGCCGGCAGCAGGTTGGAGAACACCGGCACCAGTCGGTAGCGGAAGTCCTGAACCTTGCCGTTGCGTACATCCAGGTCCATCACGCCAAGGAACTTGCCGTTGGAGCCTGCATTGGTGACCAGGGTCTTGCCACCCTTGTTCTTCACAACGGTGGGAGCCGGCATACCGTCGTGGGTATGGCCGCCGAAGATCACGTCGATGCCACTGACACGGGACGCCATCTTCAGATCCACGTCCATGCCGTTGTGGGAGATCACCACGACCACGTCCGGTTTCTCGTTTTCACGCACCACATCGACCACACTCTGCATGCGCTCGTCCTGGATACCAAAGGTCCAGTCAGGGATGAAGCGCTGGGGGTTGGCGATCGGCGTGTAGGGGAACGCCTGGCCAATAACAGCCACCCGCGCTCCACCGACATTTTTGATGGTGTAGGGTTTGAAGGCGAGGCCCTCGTCCTCGTCGAAGCCCTCGAAGTCTGCGAACTTGTAATCGAACAGGGCATCCTCGGTAATACCGACGTTCTGGGCCACGAAGTCGCCCTTGAACTCAGCGATGTTGGCGATCACCTCCTTGTCCAGGTAGGTGAACTCCCAGTGACCGGTCATCACGTCAACGCCGAGCAGGTTACAGGCGCCGACCATGTCCTTGCCCCGGGTATAGTAGGCGGTTCCGGAACCCTGCCAGGTGTCACCGCCATCCATCAACAGGCTGTTGCCGTCACCACGCTCGGCACGCAGGCGCTTCACCAGGCTCTTCAGGTGTGCAAAGCCACCCACCTTGCCAAACTGCTGGGAAGCCTGGTCGAAGTTCAGATAGCTGAAGGCGTGGGCCTCAATACCACCCGGCTCGACACCGAAATGTTTCAGCAGGTTGTGGCCCACCAGGTGAGGAGCCTTCCCCAGTGCGCCGCCAACACCGATGTTGACGTTCGGCTCACGGAAGTAGATCGGGTTCAGCTGGGCATGGCAGTCGGTCATGTGCATCAGGCAGACATTGCCGAACTTCGGAATCTCGTAGAGATCAGAAGGCTTGCGTGCGGCGGAAAAGACCGATCCCGGCAGCATACCGGCTGCACCGGCAAGACCCATCAAATGTAAAAACTCTCTTCTTGATATTGTCATCGCGCTTCCTCTCTCTGGGCGCACACGTCAGCCCAAGGGGCTCTCTCGCTGAAAATTGGGTGAAAAAAAGCCGATGCGGCCGCAGACGGTCCGCACCGGCCAGGGGGGTATGAAATCAGCCGATCTTGGCTTCGGCGGAGTCGGACTTACCCATGTTGTCCACCCAGCTCAGTTTCATCATGTCACCCTTCTTGGCGCCGGTGAACTTGAACGAGATGTAGGGGTTCTTGGACACGCCGCCGCTCAGGAGTCCGCTCATCACGGTCTTGCCACCGGACTCGCAGGTCACTTCCTGGATGAAGTGCGCGGGGATGGGCTTACCGGTCTTCTTGTCCTTGCGGCCACTGGGGTTCATCGGATGCGTCATCAGGGCCTTCACGGTTACCACGCCACCTTTATCCTTGGCGCGGATCTTAATGGTTTTCTTAGCCATTGCTGTATTCCTCGAAATTCTTTCAGTATTTGGTGTCTATTGGCTTGCTGTTACTGCCGGGTTAAATCAGGCTGCTTGCAAGTACACGTCCATGTGGGGCAGATCCGGCCCGGCATCCATGCCGGGCGTTCGCCAATTTATTTGGTCCACTGGACCAAATAAATTGGCTCACCCCCCACATCCACCAATGGTGACCTTCACCTCTTTGCGGTTGCTGAGCAGCTTGCCGCCGGCCTTGACCACGGCTACCACGTCACCGGTCTTACCCATCTTGATACGGGTGGAGACGAAGCCCTGGGCACCTTCGCCCATGTTGAAGCTTGCCACCAGGGGAACCGGGTTGTTGGCCGCAATGATGGAGATGGACTCCACGCCCGCCATACCGGTGGATACGGTGATCGGAACCACGGCGCCGTTCTCGGCGATATCCGGTGCCTTGATCTTGATGTCACCGCTGTCGGCCATGTCGCTGCTGCCGAGCAGTGCATTCAGGGCATCAGGTATCTTCTTTGCCTCGAAAGCATTCTTGGGCCAGGCGGCGAGTACCGCCTTGGGGGTCAGAAGGCCTGCACCTACCGCCACGCCCAGGGCGCTGGCAGCTACTGAACCTTTCAGGAAAACACGTCGTTTCATATTCATTGAATTCTGCTCCTCGTCTGATCAGGGCTTAACGGTGGTCAGGCCAACGCTTACCCAATCCTGCACACCACCGCGGTACCACTTCAGCTTGTACGCGGGGTAACCCAGCTTGACCAGGGTCTTGATATTGATGGAAGACTGTGGACACCAGATACCGTTACAGAACAGCACCAGGGTCTTGGCATTACGGAAATCCCAGTGACCGTTGTCCAGCTTGGCACCGAACTGGTTGACCAGAATATCCTGCAGGCCCTCGGCCTCGGCCTCTACCTCGAAGGTACCGGCCACATCGACGTTGATCTTGTTCCAGGGGATATTCACGGCGCCGGGAATGGTACCGCGGTTAACCCAGGCAGACTCGCGTGAGTCGACCACCATGACCGTGCGGTCACCGCCACTGATACGCTTGAGGTAACCCAGCACTTCAAGCTCGCCGACAGTGTCCACACCGGACGCCACGGTCATGGGCTGTACGCAGAATGGCGGACAGGCACGGGACACCTTGGCATAGGCCTTTGGAACGGTTGCATTCTTGTCACCGGTACGCTCAATGGTTACCGGCTTGCCATCATGCAGCACATCAACCGACTTCAGTGACGGAGTGATATTGACGCCACCGGCAAAAGCGCTTGCAGAAACCGCAAGGCCGCCCACCAGAGCAAAAGCAGTTAACATCTTGGTGATTCTCATTCTATACATCCTCCAGGTGGGGGCTGTGATTAATATTTCAGGTACGCGGGCATCTTCAGCTCTTTCTGAGCCACTGCCTGGGCATAACCCAGTTCACCCTCGGTCTTGGCCTTTTTCGCCAGCTTCATGGCCTTGTCGTAATCACCGCCCTCAAGCGCCTTCTTGGCCTGCTTGATGAACTTTCCGGTGTCACGCCACTCGCCTTCCACCGTGGCAGCCTTCTTCCTGGCTGCATCCGCAGCCGAGATCATCTTGCTCACTTCTGCCGCCTTCGGATCGACCGCCTTGGCCTTTTCACCGGCCAGCACACCACCTGCAGACACGCTCAGGGCAACCGCAAGGGCAAGTACGCTTATATATTTACGCATAATATTTCTCCAAAATCTTCTTCAGCCGCGACTTACTTGCGGGCACCGGGACCGTTGAGTTCCAGGCCGTTGCTCTGGTAGGTCAGGAAGTACTCGAGGTTGCGGTACTGCTCGCCCTGGGCCTTGAAATTCTTGGCACGAACCTGCTTGTTGCAGCCGGTGAAGCGGCGGTGCAGGGTACCCACGGTGCCCCACTTGGAACGGTAGACAGGGAAGTGGGTGGTCTGACCCTTGGCCGGGCCGAGGATCTCGGTACGCAGCACGTTGCCGGCGTTCTGGATGTGGCAACTGGCGCAGGAGAAGTTCAGCTGACCGCGACGGGTGAAGTAGAACTTCTTGCCCTTCTCGTAGGCTTCCATGGCGCGTGGATCGTCTTCAGGAATGACAACGTTGACCTTGTTGCCACGGGACTGGAAGGCAACGTAGGAGAGAATGTTGTTGATGGAACCCTTTTTGTACTTCAGGGGCTTCTCGCCATTGGCCTCGCGGCAGTTGTTGAGTGCCAGGGGCAGGGTCATCACCATGCCCTTTTTCTTATCCCAGTGGGGATACTTGTGGGCGATGGCAGGACCATCGGGGAAGCAGGAGCTGTAGGTCTTGCCGTTGGCGAAGGGGGTGTTCCACATCTCCTCACCCGCATCGATGAAGGGCTCGTAGGGAGGGAACTCCTCGATCGCCTCCCAGTTCTCACGACCCACCTTGTCGATGGCGTAGACACCGTTGGCGTAGTCACCTTCCGGCACATTGGGGAAACGCTGTTTGTAGTGGTTGTCCCAGGCGGCCTTATCCGCTTCGGGAGATGCTGCAACATTGCTTGAAATGCCGACAACCATCATCAGTGACATCGACATTGCGAATAATTTTTTCATGATCTCTTTCTCCTCCAGAAACTGTCTCGACGACTCATTCAGAACCCCGATCAGAGGCTCCAGACGTATTCAACGACTTTGTCGAGCTCAGTGGCAGACAGAAGTTTGTGCTTGCCGAAGGGCGGCATGGATGAATCGGGATTGACCGCGGTGGGGTCCCAGATCTGTGCGCGCAGCTTCGCCTTGTCGGGATAACGGCTCTTCATCGCCAGCAGCGGAGGAGCAATATTACCGGGGCTGACGCCATCGCCCATCATGTGGCAGGCAAGACAGTTGCCTTTCTTGCGGTTGAAGGCGATTTTCTTACCCTCTTCGACAATGCTGACGCCCTTTTCTGCCAACGCTGCCTGTGGAGCAATCATTGCCCCGGATATCATGGCTGCCAGCACACCTGCTGCGCCAACCAAGTACTTGCGTTTTTCTTTCATCTTCTCCTCCTGAAACGGGTGGTGGAAGAAAGACCGTTTGTCCGGCTGATGGCTGAAAGCCTGATGTGCATCCCTGCGCAGCCGATCAACCGAACATCCGATCAATCGATAGCCTTTCTGTCCACCTCTAGGTAGATCTCATGGCTGAATCCGATTATGGAAAACGCATTAAGGGGGTGAAATTGGAAGATATGTGAGAATTGATTGGGGTTTTCCTTAACCCCTACTGGCAGATAGCGGAATCGTACCAGCGGATAGGGCCACGCAAAGCGCAGGAACCTCGCTGTGGGCGCTCACTCAGGGGTGTGCGCCTCGAGGGTCAGCATCATGCGCATCAGGCTGGAGAGGGTATCCGCCTCCATCTTCTCCATCACCTTTGCGCGGTGTGCTTCGACGGTGGACTGGCTGATGTTGAGGTCGGCCGCAATCACCTTGTTACGCTTGCCAGCAATGACCAACTCCATCACCTCCCGCTCCCGCGGGGTGAGCTTGTCTAGCCGATCCCGGATCTCCAGGAGCTTCGAGACCTCGCCACGCTGTACCGCATCCTGCTCGATGGCACGGTGCACGCTGTCGAGCAGCTGCTGGTCATTGAACGGTTTCTGCACGAAGTCCACGGCACCGGCCTGCACTGCACGTACCGCCATGGGCACATCGCCGTGGCCGGTGATGATCACGATCGGGGGGTGGATATTCTCAGCCGCCAGTCGGGCCTGCAGGTCGAGGCCGCTCATACCGGGCATGCGGATATCCAGCACCAGGCAGCCGGGGCGACCCGGGTCGAACTGGTCCAGGTACTCCTGGGCGGAACCGAAGGTTTCAACATTGAGTCCCACCGACTCCATCAGCAGCTGCAGTGCTTCACGCACCTCCTGGTCGTCGTCGACGATAAAGACCGTCATCTCACTGCTCATCTGCCTTCTCCTCTGTCACCGGCAACATAAAGCGGAATACCGCGCCCTCCCCGGGATTGGAATCGACGTACAGCCGCCCCTTGTGGGCGTCGATAATCCCCTGGCTGATGGAGAGCCCGAGCCCCATTCCACTGGGCTTGGTGGTAACGAAGGGGTTGAACACCTGCTCGCGCACCTCTTCGCTCAGCCCCGGCCCCGTATCGGCCACCGTCACGATCACCGCGTTCTTGCCGCCCTGGCGTGTTGTTATTGTCAGTACCCTATCACCCTCGAGCATATCCTCCATCGCCTCGATGGCGTTGCGGGCCAGGTTAAGGATCACCTGGTCGATCTGGATATGCTGGGCCAGTACACTACTGATTTCCTGCTCCAGATCAAGCTCTATACGTACATCCGCCCGGCGGGCCTCCGGCTTGAGAAGCGTGACCACCTCGTCGATCAGCTCGTTGAGGTTTACCGCGCTCAGCTGGGGCTGCTCCTTGCGCACGAACTGTCGCAGCTGGCGGATGATCTCGCCAGCCCGTTCCGCCTGGGAGCCGATCTTCTCCACCACGTCGGCGATACGCTCATTCTGTTCACCACCGGCCTCCAGCATACGGATGCAGGCGTGTGCATTGGTGGCTATGGCGGTCAGGGGCTGGTTGATCTCGTGGGCGATACCCGAGGCCATCTCGCCCATGGTGCTGAGCCTGGCCACGTGGGCGAGGTCCATCTGGTGCTGGCGCGCCTCCTCCTCGGCCTGCTTGCGCTCGCTGATATCGCGAAACACCACCACGCTGCCCACCACGCCCTCGTGCTCATCCCTCAGGGGGGTACTGGTGTATTCCACGGGAAAGCAGTTGCCGTCCCTTTTCCAGAACACGTCGTCATCAACGAACCGGGGCACATTGTCCCGGTAGGTAGCGTATACCGGGCACTCGTGCCGGGGATGGGGCGTGCCGTCCGCATGGGTGTGATGCAGGATATCGTGCTGGTTCTTCCCGATCAGCTCCTCCGCCTTCCAACCGGTGATCTGCTCCATCGCCCGGTTGACGAAGGTGGAGTTACCCTGCAGGTCCACACCGTAGATGCCGTCCGCAACCGAGTTGAGAATCAGTTCGTGGCGCTGCTCCAGGTGCAGCTGCGCCCTTTTGAGCTCCCGGTTGAGGCGTACCACCCAGGTGGTCATAAAGGCCATGAAAAGAATAAACACCAAACCGCCCAGCAGCCAGTACCAGTACTTGCGGATGGCATCCATCAGGGTGAACCTGGCGATGGCCTCGTAGGGCGGCAGGGCCAGCGCCTTGAAAATATCGTGCACCGGCTGGTAATCGAGGGGTACCGTCCAGCCGGCATAGTTGCCTGCTTGTGCCGCGACATGGTCGTGAGGCATGTTGAGCAGCGCCACGGCTACCCGCTGGGCCAGTTCATTGGGGGTATGCTGCACCTTACTGAAGGGCCACTCGGGGTAGAGCCGGGTACTCAGGTTGAAGTAGAAGTGGGGTTCGAACCTGGGATTGATGATCTTGAAGTCCGTCAGGTCAATGGTGCCACTGGACGCCATCCGTTCCAGGATATCTGTGCGCACCGTTCCAGCGTCCACATCGCCATTGAGCACGGCCATCACCACGTCATCGTGGATTCCGGCAAAAGAGAGCTGCACATCCTCGTAGGGACTCAGGCCCACATCCTGCAGCTGACGCCAGGCCATCTGGAAACCACCCAGTGATGTCTCGTCCACCGCCAGGAAACGCTTCCCCTTGAGGTTTTCCAACGAAGCGAGATCACCCCTGTCCTTGCGGGTGAAGATGACGCCGCCGAAGACGTTGCTGGCCACCTCGCCCACCAGGTTGTTGAGGGTGGCAATTCGCGAAACCCGGTAGCGCACTTCGAGGTTGACATAGATGCCCGGATTGACCAGCACGAAATCGACAGCTCCGGACTCAACCGAGGGATTCACCTCGTCGAAATCCAACGGCACGATCTCGAACTGCCTGCCGTGGACAGCCTGGGTAAGGTAATCCGCCGTGGGCGACCACATCTTCAGGGTCGCCTCGCTGCCACGATGGCTGAGCACACCGATACGGATCGGTGGCTCGACGGCGATCGCTTCACCCGCCAGCGCGAAGAATATGATGAAGATACAGAGTAAACGGTGCCACATGGTGGTAATTCTTGTAATAGCTGGCCACCAGCCTACGGAATCACCTCCCCAGAGGCAAGTTTACGACCTGGAAAAAAACAGGCTTAACTTCCATACTCAAACCAGGAACATTGACGGAGCACGCTTATGGCAAACTACCGGCATATCCTTGTGGCAACCGATTTTTCCGGTGAAGAGAGCCCTAATGTCCTGGCCAGGGGCAAGGAACTGGCCATGCAGAACGGCGCCAAACTCAGCCTTATCCACGTGGTCGAGTACACCGGCAGCATGTACTCCGGTGAGATCCCACTGCCTGAAGATATAAACCTGGATCAGCGCATGGCAGACCAGGCCAACGACAGGTTCAAACGCCTGGTGGCTGCAAATGGTCTTACGCAGAGTGAATGCTTCGTGGAGATCGGTATCCCGAAGCGGGAGATCGTACGCATCGCCCAGGAACACGAGGTCGATCTCATCGTGCTGGGCAGTCACGGTCGGCACGGGCTGCAACTGCTGCTCGGCTCTACGGCCAACGGTGTTCTCCACCTGGCCACCTGCGATGTACTTGCCGTGAGGGTGGAGAGCTGAAACGGGGGAGCGGCACGCTCCCCCTATTTCAGGTTGTTAACCGGCAAGGACCTTCTGTACGGCTCCCAGCGCGACACCGGTATTGATGTCGGCATTCATATCGGAGAGCACAGCCTCCAGAGCCGCAACACAGAGCAGAATGTTTTCGGCACGGCTGGCATGACCCATCTGGCCAATGCGCCACACCTTACCAGCCAGGTCACCCAGACCCGCACCGATCTCGAGATTGAACTCGTTGAGCAGACGTGAACGCACGGCTGCATCATCCACGCCCCCAGGAATAGAGACCGCGTTGAGCTGGGGCAGGCGCTCCTCCTCCTTTACGATAAAGGTGAGACCCATCGCCTCTAGGCCCGCCTTGAGCGCCTCGTGATGGTGCTGGTGACGCGCCCAGGCGTTCTCGAGCCCCTCATTCTTGAGGATAACCAGGGCTTCGTGCAGTCCGTAGAGGGCGTTCACGGGTGCAGTATGGTGGTAGGCACGCTTTGCGCCGCTGCCCCAGTATCCCATCACCAGGTTGAGGTCCAGGAACCAGCTCTGCACCTTGGTGTCACGGTTCCTCACCTTCTCAAGTGCCGCCTCGCCGAAGCTCACCGGCGAGAGGCCGGGGGTACAGGAGAGACACTTCTGGGTGCCGGAGTAGATCGCATCGATACCCCACTCGTCCACCTTCACCGGGGTGCCGCCCAGGGAGGTGACCGTATCCGCAATGGTGAGGCAGTCGTGTTTATGCGCCAGTTCCACCAGGGTCTTGGCATCGGACTGGGCACCGGTGGAGGTCTCGGCGTGGACGAAGGCAACGATCCTGGCATCCGGATTGGCCTTAAGCGCATCCTCCAGTTTCTGAGGATCCACTGCACTGCCCCAGGCATCCTGGACCATTACCGCCTCGCCACCGCAGCGCTCCACATTCTCTTTCATGCGGCCGCCAAAGACACCGTTCTGGCAGACGATCACCTTGTCACCCGGCTCAACCAGGTTGGCGAAACAGGTCTCCATGCCGGCGGAACCCGGTGCCGAGACAGGCATGGTCAGCGGGTTCTCGGTCTGAAAGGCGTACTGGAGCAGCTCCTTGACCTCCTCCATCATACCTACGAAGGCGGGATCCAGGTGCCCGATGGTGGGCCTGGAGAGTGCCTCGAGAATGCGCGGATGAACATCGGAAGGACCGGGACCCATCAGGGTGCGGACCGGGGGGTTGAAAGAACGCGTATCCATTATCTTCTCACCTTTAACAATGAAAAATCCCTGTCCGGTTGCAACTGTTCCCCACCGGGCAGAGACCTCAAATATCCAAACAATAATTTCCTAGTAAAACACTATGATAATCATTTTCAGAACAAATGCACAGTTTATTTGCAGACGAATTCACCCACAATATTAATACCGTTTTACTTCGGATTCACGGGGCAGCAGGCGGCTCCAGATCGGTCGGGATACCCGCAAGGTAGCGAAAAAGCGCCACGGCACGGTTGATATAGTGATCCTCGTACCCCTCCTCGTAGGGGTTCCAGCTGCTGCCCATACGCATCAGGCTGTAGTAGCGCCACACCCCGTCGGACTCCCGCTCGAGAAAGTAGGCGAACTGGTACTCACCGGGATCGAGAATGGGAAAGATGAAGAACCAGACCGTCTCGATATTCTCCGCCTCCACCACGATATGACGCTCGCTTCGCTCCTTCACCCGCATGCGGTAGAGCACCTTGCCGGCAAAGGTGTTCTCCTTCTGCCACATGTAGAGTTCCTGCCCCGGCACCAGCTCATCAAGGGAGAAGTCCCCGCGTTTCAGGGTACGGTCCCTGCCCGCAAGCGCATAGGCCTCTGCGATCAGGGGCCGCCAGTGTTTGCCGGTAACCGTCCAGTACTGGATCTCGGTCAAGCGGGAAACCGCGCCGAGACGCGTCAGCAGAGGCTCCACCCCCCCCGCATGCTGAAAACGGCCCGCGGTGGCGACCAGGGTGGCACTCTCTTTTTTTCCCCAACCCAGGCAGGAACCGGGCTGCCACAACGCACCGCCCTCCCTATCGAACCAGATGCCGATATTGGGTGTCTCCCCCACACCGGCATAGGCGGGTTCGGGTTCCCCGCCACAGGGCACCCTCGGCTGGGCCTGCCCTGTCCCGGGAAGCAGGGCGAATATCGCAATGACAAGCAACCACAGATAGCGACCAAACAACATGCGGAGACGGCCTCCCACGTGTGTCCTCTAATAAAAGATAGCCATATCGTCAGCAAGATGTATTGATATGGGGCATCACCGCTTGACTTTGGAAGTCATCAGATCTAAATTTCGAAACATGTCGAATATTAATACCGATATTGAACAGCATGCCGAGATGTTCAAGGCACTGGGCAACCCCCATCGGCTTGCCCTGTTTCGCCGCCTGACCACCTGCTGTGCACCGGGCACCGTCTGCGATGCAGAATCGGCAGCCCATTTCAGCGTGGGAGAGCTGGGCGAAGGCCTGGACATCGCGCCCTCGACCCTCTCCCACCACCTGAAAGAGCTGAATCGCGCCGGTTTGATCGAAATGCGCAGGAACGGGAAGAAGGTGGAGTGCTGGATCGAACCGGCAGTATTGAACAGGCTGGCGACGCTGTTCTCCAACGAAGCAACCGAATTCACAGTGAGGTTCTCCCAATGAGCAAAGATAACTGCTGCAGCAGTGACAGCGACTGCTGCACCCCCGACACCCCCACCCTGGTCGAACTGGACACCCACCGCCAGCAGGTACGCAGCGCCTATGCCGAGGTGGCCAACGCCGAAAACGCGGGAGACTGTTGCGGCGTGGAGGCCAGCTGTTGTGGCGTCTCGGACGATTCCGCCATCAACACCCTGATATCCACCCGACTGGGTTACAGCGCCGAAGAGCTCGAGCAGGTACCCTCCGGTGCCGACATGGGACTGGGCTGCGGCAATCCCAAGGCGATCGCCGCCCTGAAGCAGGGCGAAGTGGTTGTGGACCTGGGTTCCGGCGGCGGATTCGACTGCTTCCTGGCCTCACCGGAAGTGGGCAGCAGCGGCCGGGTGATCGGTGTGGACATGACCCCCGACATGCTCAGCAAGGCCCGCAACAATGCGGTAAAGGGCCGCTACAGCAACGTCGAGTTCAGGCTTGGCGAGATCGAACACCTGCCCATCGCCGATAACACGGCAGATGTGATCATCTCCAACTGCGTGATCAACCTCTCCCCTGACAAGCTCCAGGTCTTCCGGGATGCCTTCAGGGTCCTCAAGGCCGGAGGCCGCCTGGCCATATCGGACGTGGTCGCCACCATAGAACTGCCGGAAGAGATGCGCAACGACGAAAAACTGATCGCCGGCTGCATGGGCAACGCATCGCTGATCGACGATCTGGCAGGGATGATGAAGAGTGCCGGTTTCTGCGAGATCCGCATCGAACCCAAGGACGAGTCCCGCGAGTTCATCAAGGACTGGGCACCCGGCCGTGGGGTCGAGGATTACGTGGTTTCGGCCACCATCGAGGCGATCAAGCCTGACGGCAGCTGCGGCTGTTAAATAAAAAAAGGTTCATCGCATATTTCCGGGGAAGGCAGCTTCAATCTTCCGTATGCAGGGTGCAATAGCGTAGCGTATTGCACCACAACCGAAATTGGTTTGTGGGTTACGCTTCGCTAACCCACCCTACACAATCTGGCTCTACTTTGTGTGGTTCGGCTCAAATCCTTCCCACAGCTCTACCGGAAAGGTAAGCCGGAGTATAGAAAACGGTTGGTGATTAGTGTGTTTGTTTGGCGACTGAACACCTGGACTACGAATAAATCGTCCCGGCGTAAGGCGGCCCTCTGCATCGCCGCTCCCGGCATCCATGCCTCCCGCGGCATACCGTACATCCTGTACATAAAAAAGGCCCGGGTACATGTGTACCCGGGCCTCTTTTCAGCTAAAAAAGTCCTGGAACTTATTTAGCAGCGGCAGCCGGAGCTACAGGAGCAACGGGAGCTACAGGAGCGTAACCGTAAGGGGCGTAGCCGTAAGGAGCGCCGTAACCGTAGTAAGGAGCGCCGTAACCGTAGCCGTTACCACGACCGTAGGCAGAAGAGCGGCCGCTGAAGTTCATGTTGAAGTCGCCGAAACCGTCACCGAAGCCGTCACCCAGGCCATTCCAGGGACCACCCCACCATGCGGAAGCGGAAGCAGAAGCAGCGAGCATTGCAGCAACAGCAGCAGACTTTACGATCTTGTTCATGACAAATTTCTCCAATTAACTAATTTTTCAAAGTTGGTTTGAGGAGACTGAATACTGCTGCAGCCTCATTGGGGAGAGAGTCTATTAGTATTTTCTTATATTGTCAAATACTTTTTCTCCCCTTTTTTGATTGAGGTTTATCACTGCCCCTGCAACACCCCGAGCCTATACTTTATATGGAAGCGGTTTTTCCGCCGTCGAGGTAGAGATTGAACGATGGGGAAGAGCGCTACAAAGCGGATTCCACGGCTCCGCCCTGCCCAATCGAGATGGTTCGAGGCTTACGTACCAAGGGGCGAGACGGTCTACGCGGTGGAGGCCCTGGCCGGCACCGGCGAAGTACAACTCGAGCTGGACCCGCGCCTTATGGCCCCCCTGGATGTCCACGAGACCCAGCAGGCGATAGCCGCATTCGACGCCTATTGCACCAGGCACCGGCTGACCCCTCCCAAGGGCAACCAGATCCCCTCCCGCCTCTCCGGCTCCGCTGCGGCGACGGCACAGGGCGCCCTCGTCTCGCTGCGTCAGTGGGAGGAGAAACGCTCATCGCTGGAACAGCACCTGGCGGCAGTGGAAACAGAGATCAGGAACCTGGAGCTGCTCTCCGACTACTTCCAGTCGATCGAGAGCGGTGAGCGGGACATGGCACAGTTCCGCCATCGCACGGGCTTCCTCTACAAGGCGGTCTTCGCCTGTCCCGCCGGTCACCAGGCAAGTCATACCATCAATAATGCCGCAGCCGCCTCTGTTCTTTCAGAGGACTACGAGTTCTTCCTGGTCGCCAGCCTGCCCCAGCAGGAGCAGCTGATCAGGCTCGCCGCCCACTACACCGACTGTATGCAGATCGATGTACCGGACTGGCTACCCGAGGATTGCCCTGACAAGCGGATGGTGATCGGCAACAGGCTCAACGAGCTGGAGCAACAGAGACTGCAGCTGCAGGAGAAGGAGAAGAAACACCTCTGGGACCACCGCATGAAGGAGGCCTTCGCCAATATCGAAATCCTGCGCTGGTTTCTCAGGTACCTGCCCACGGTAGCCACCGACAAAAAGTTCTGCCATATCACCGGCTGGACCACAACCGAGAGTCCGGGAATGCTGCAGCGTGTGCTCGACAAGGCCCATATCCACAGCATCGTGCGCTTTCCGGTAGCGCCCCTCAACGCCACCCCCCCGGTCTCCGTCCTCCAGTCCTGGTGGGCCAGGCCTTTCCAGATCTTCAGCAACCTGTTGCCGCCCCCCGGTGGCACCGAGGTGGACCCCAACCTGCTGTTGCCCTTCGTAGTCCCCCTGCTGTTCGGCTTCATGTTCCCGGATATTGGCCACGGCGCCGTGGTGGTCCTGCTCGGACTGCTACTAGCACCCCGTTGGCCACAGACCAGGGTTCTGCTGCCCTGCGGACTCGTTGCCATGGTGTTCGGCGTACTGTTCGGCGAGGCGTTCGGTTTTCACGACATCTTCCCGACGCTCTGGTTCAGGCCCATCGAGCATCCGTTGAAAATCCTCAGCCTCTCCCTGGTGATCGGCTGCATTATCATTCTCGTTGGCCTGGTGTTCTCGGGTGTCGAGGCGTTCTGGCAGAATAACATGAAAACCTGGGCCCTGGAGGATGCCGCACTGCTGAGCCTCTACCTGCTGGCCCTGGCGGCCATCTATGAACCGAAAGCCGCGCTGCTCATGGTACTGGCCCTGGCCTGGTATATCGTCGGCAGCCTGGTGGTACTGCACGGCCACGGTGCAGGGGCATTGAGCCTGATCGTGGGGCGACTGCTGCACAGCATATTCAAGCTGTCGGTCAACACCCTGTCGTTCCTGCGCATCGGCGCCTTCGCACTGGGCCATGCGGCATTGTCAGCTGCCGTCATTGCCGTGGCATCGAGTGTTGAATCGGTGATCGCCTACTACCTGATCCTGATAACCGGCCAGGCTTTCATCATCGCCACTGCCGGACTGGTGGTGTTTATCCAGACCACCCGCCTGATCTTTTTCGAATTCTTTACCCAGTTCCTGCGCTCCGACGGCCGAATCTTTCAGCCCCTGTCGCCACCACCACCGCCCCCGACGGGTAGTAGCGTGGCCATTTGACATCATGTCAATGAGAGCAGGGCTGAAACCAGCAGATCGTTATCGTAGTAGGGTGCGCTCTGCTTGCTGACCAGTTTCACGTCGATCAATTCTATACCCAGCTTCTGCAGCAGCTTGGATGACAAGCCCTTCGGATAACTTCCGCTCTTGCTGTCCATCAGCACGAAGTTGAGCAGCCTGTCATTGGCACAGCCGCCGGGCAGGTCAACCTGGAGCTGCTTCAACAGCTCCTTGACCATGTCTTCGAGATCCATACCGATCTGCTCCGGGTCCGACCCCAGGTTGGGTATGTAGACCTTTGGGCAGTCATTGGCTGCAACCGCCCGGCCCACACCTTCAGGCAACAGGTTGGCGAGCAGGCTCGAGTAGAAGCTGCCCGGCGGATAACAGATCAGCTCGGCCCCTTCGATCAGTTTCCTGTTCTTCTTTTTCAACTGCACTGTGGCCGGCGCGTAACTGTCACGACTACGGCTGAGAAACAGCCGCTCGATGGGTGAATTCAGAGGAGTCACCTCTTTCCCCGTCAACCTGTGCTGTCCGATCACCCGGCTGCCATCGCCCAGGTCCGCCCCCAGGTGCAGGTCCTCGTTCACGATGGCGCGCACGGTGCCCTGCACGTTCACCAGTTTCGAGAAGAGGAAGATAATCGGATCCAGGTGCTGATGATTGTTGAGATAGCCGCCGGCGAGAATCAGGTTGCCGATACTGCCCCCCCTCAAATCGAAACTCTCCGGCATGGAATCCATGAAATAGCCGAGCTGGTTGCAGATCAGGCGTCTCATCGGGTTGGTGATCGACGATACCAGCTCCACCTTCCCAAGAGCCATCTCCTCGAGCCGGGCGCGCAGCTCCTTGTTGGACCTATCCTTGGAAAATCGGTAGGTGAACAGCTCGTACACCTCCGGGTGACCCAGCACCGTCTCATCCGCCAGTGCCATCAGGCGGCTGCGCAGATCGCCTATAGAGGGCATGCCGAAGGCCTGGCGCAACTCTGCGGAGCTGCCCCCCGAATCGAATGAGGTCACCAGGTGGGTGGAGTTGTGGGTGTAGTTCTTGAGTGTCTTGCAGAGACCATTGAGTGCCGAGCCGCCGCTGAAGAACAGAATGCGCGGGCCCAGCTCCGGAATCTTCCGGTAGCGGCTGATGCGTAACGGGTCGGGAATCTCCACCGTCCGGGCCACGCGGATTTTAGCCATGGTCTATCTTTCTCTGTTAAACACCATTCACAAACACAAGGTTAGCGCACCTTGATGACGATTGCTCGTGCAGAGGCGTTCTGGAGATCAGCTGTCTCAGGTCACAGACAAAACGCCTCTAAGGCGTCACAATAGACAATTAGGGAGAGACACATAGGGCTGGCCCATGGCAGAACTGATACCCCAAATCCGCAATGCCGCCCGCGCCCTCATCGTCCGCCAGGAGAAAATACTTCTGCTGCGCAAGGAGGGAGGCGGACGCGGCGAGCGCTTCGCCCTGCCCGGTGGCGCCCAGGATCCGGGTGAAACCCTGAAGGACGCCCTCAACCGGGAGTGCGAGGAGGAGATAGGCACCCGTGTCGAGATCGGCGATCTCATCCACGTGGCCGACTTCTTCAAGCTGCGAGACACACAGCCCCCCACCCGGCGGCACCTGGTGGAGTTTCTCTTCCAGTGCACCGTTGCCGAGGACTACACACCCCGCAACGGCCACCGCCCAGACAAGCACCAGGTGGAGGTGATATGGGCCGAGTTGAACCGGCTGCCCCATATACCCCTCTTCCCCCAGTACCTCTCCAGCTGCATTCCTTACCAACAAGAGAAGATGCTCTACCTGGGAACATTCCACGACAATGCAATTGCCTAAGAGCATAAGAGACAATCTCCGTTTCCTGAGTGTCGAGGTCGACTCCCAGCTGGCCAACCTGCAGACCTACATGGAGAAGCCTTCAGCGGTACTGGCCCGTCGCATTCTCGATCGCAGCGGCTACGCCTACAACCTGAAGATGCGCATTCACAACAGCTGCCTCAGCAAGCTGGCCGGCTGCAAGGACGGGTGTGCCGAGACCCTGGTCCTGCGGGGCGTGGAGTTCATCGCCACCGACCTGGAACGCATCGCCGAACTGAGCCGCGACTGCATAAAGCAGATGGAGTACCTCAGCGATATCAGCTGCCTTGCGCCGGGCGAGTACGGCCCCATGCTGGAACGGGTCAGGAAGGGCATCGACCTGGTGGAACCCGCCATCCAGGAGAACGACACCCGGCTGGCACTGAAGATCGGACAGATCGAGGGCAAGCTGGACCGCGACTACAACAAGCTGCTGAAACACTACATCGCCGCACTCAAGCGCAAGAAGAACACCGAAGATCTCACCAGCGCCCTGTTCGTGGCCCACAGCGTGGAACAGATGGGCGATGCCCTGCTGGATATCAGCGAGTCCATCATCTCCGCCAACCTGGGACAGCCGGTGAACTTCGAGCGCTACCACTCCCTGCAGGCCTCGGTGGAACAGTTGGATAGCGACGAGGAGCTGGACGACGTGCAGATCGAGCACATCGCCGAGACCCGCTCCGGCAGCGCGATCTCGGGGATCAGCGCTGCCGACAGCGGCGAGGACGAGTACGTGGCGATCTTCAAGGATGGCGAGAAACGGAAACTGAAGGAGGAGCGCCAGGGGGTGGAGAGCTGGCACGAGATCTATCCCGGCCTCGCGCCCAAGATCCTGTCGTACAAGAAACGGGGACAGTCCGCCGCCCTGCTGATCGAACATCTGCCGGGCCTCACCTTCGAGCAGATCCTGCTCAACGAACCCCAGGAACTGCTGGAGGAGACACTCCAACAGCTGGGCAAAACCCTCAAGTCCGTATGGCGGGAGACCCAGACCGACGAACCCGTCTCGGCCAACTACATGCAGCAGCTCCGGAAACGCCTTGGGGATGTCTACCAGATACACCCCGAATTCCAGCAGGGCGACAGCCGGGTCTGCGGCCTGAACATTCCCGCGTTCGACTCCCTGTTGGAGAGGGCACTGGATTACGAAGCCCGGCTGGAGGCACCCTTTTCGGTCTACATCCACGGCGACTTCAACGTGGACAACATCATCTACGACCCCATGGAGCAGCGCATCAACTTCATCGACCTGCACCGCTCCCGCTACATGGATTACGTGCAGGACGTCTCCGTGTTCATGGTCTCCAACTACCGGCTGCAGATCCTCGATGCCCCCCTGCGCCGACGCATCATGAAGCTGGCCAGGGAGTTCTACCGTATCGCCCGTCGCTATGCCGACAAGATGGGTGACGAGACCTTCGAACTGCGCCTGGCCCTGGGGCTGGCCCGCTCGTTCGCCACATCCACACGCTTCATACTGGACAAATCCCTGGCCCGCAGCATGTTCCTGCGGGCCCGTTACCTGATTGAACAGGTACTCGAAGCCGACCCCAAAAAGGCCGGCAGTTTCAAGATACCGGTAAAGGAGATTTTCATTGTCTGAACCCCGCATTGGCGTCATCGGCATACCCGGCAAATGGTCCACCGAGACCCTGGCCGATGCCGTGGAAAAACGCACCGGTTTCCGCCTGGTCATCGACATGGGACAAGTGGCGCTGGACCTGGAGAACCACCGCCTGCTGTTCGAAGGGCATGACCTGTGCCAATTGGATGGCCTGATGGTGAAGAAGATCAGCGCCGAGTACAGCCCCAACACGCTGGACCGGCTGGAACTGCTGCGCATCGCTGAAAACGCGGGTGTACGGGTATTCAGCGGCGCCGAGAACATGCTGCGCCTGATCGACCGGCTGAGCTGCACCGTCACCCTGCGCAACGCCGGCATCCCGATGCCCGACACCCGGGTTACCGAGGATACCGAAGCCGCCCTGGCCGCCGTGAGGGCGTTCGGCAGCGCGGTCTTCAAGCCCCTCTTCTCCACCAAGGCCCGCGGCATGACCATCATCGAAGCGGACCAGCCGGAAGAGGAGATCAGGGCGGCAATCGACAGATTCAGAAGCAACAACCCGATGATGTACATCCAGCGCCGGCTCGACCTCTCCGGGCGGGACCTGGGGATGGTGTTCCTGGGTGGCGATTACCTCGGCACCTACGCCCGGGTCTCCCAGGGCGACGCCTGGAACACCACCATCAACAGCGGCGGACGCTACGAGGCCTACTCCCCGCCCCAGGAGATCATAGAACTGGCTCACCGGGCCCAGGCCCCCTTCGGCATGGACTTCACCACTGTCGACGTGGCCGAGACCGCCGATGGCCCGATTGTCTTCGAAGTCTCCGCGTTCGGCGGTTTCCGCGGCGCCCTGGAGGGGGCCGGCGTCGATGCCGCGGCCGCCTACACGGACTACGCACTGGAGAGGGTAACCCTGCCATGAGCAATCTTGACGCCTTCAGCGAACAGCTTTACGCCGGTGCACGGCTCACTGAGCGTGCCCTCCACCTGGCACTGGGTGGATGCACCCTCTGTCTGCGCTCCAACTCCGACGCACTGATCGATCAGCTGACACGCTACTTCTCACACACCGTCGGCGCGGAAGCGGAACCGGACATCGAGGTCGTCGCCATCGAGCGCGAAGAGCCTGAACTCGGCATCGACTTCGTCGACTGGAAACGTGAACCGGGCAAAAGCGGACGCAAGGACAGCTACTTCGATTTCCCCGGCGGACGACTGGTCCGCAAGGTACGCACCGGCATGGTCTTCCTGCAGAGCGACAGCCAATGCATCGCCGCCGGCCCCTGCCTGCGTTACGACAACCAGGTGATCAACTTCATCAACGCCCAGTACATGAACTGGCTCCAGCACCGGGGCTGGCTCATCTGCCATGCAGCGGGGCTGGTCCACGAAGGCCACACCCTGGGTATTGCCGGTTTTTCAGGCGGCGGCAAATCGACCCTTATGCTCCATATGCTGGAGGATCCGGGCATCCACTACCTGACCAACGACCGGCTGTTCATCAAGACCGAAAACGCCGCCACGCATGCAGCCGGCATCCCCAAGCTTCCCCGGGTCAACCCCGGCACCATCGTGCACAACCCGCGGCTTCACCCGCTGATCCCCGAACAGCAGCGCAACGCCCTGCTCGCCATGCCACGGGACGAACTCTGGGAACTGGAGGAGAAATACGACGTCCTGATCGACCAGCTCTACGGCCGGGGTCGCATCACCCCTGAAGCGCCCCTGGCCGCCTTCCTGGTCCTCAACTGGCAGCGCGACAATGACACGCCACTGCAGCTGCAGCGGGTGGATCTTGCAGAACGACGGGACCTGCTGGGAGCGATCATGAAATCCCCCGGCCCCTTCTACCAGTACACCGATGGCCACTTTTTCCAGGACGACACGCCCTTCGACGAGCAGGCCTATCTCGAGACACTCGATACCATTCCCGTTTACGAGGCGAGTGGTGGTATAGACTTCGAGGGTATGGCACAGCGCATGGAAGAGTTATTCCGATGACACGTGAACTACTGCTTCTCCGTCATGGCAAATCGGACTGGAGCGTCGATACCGACGACTACCACCGCCCCCTGAAGAACCGGGGCAAACGGGGTGCCCAGCGCATCGGCACCTGGTTGCTGCAGCAGGACCTGGTACCCGATTACGTGATCACCTCTCCGGCGGAGCGCGCCCTGGTGACTGCCCAGAAATGCTGCAAGGCGATGCACCTGGGCGCCAAGCATGTACACAAGGACAAGCGGATCTACCTGGCCGACCCCTACGCCCTGCTTGAAACCCTGGCGGAGTGTCCGCCGAAGGCAAAGAGGGTGATGCTGGTGGGCCACAACCCGGGGCTGGAACTGCTGTTGAGCCACCTGTCGGATGAGCCTCCCGAGATGCCACCGGACGGAAAGCTGATGCCCACCGCAACCCTGGCAAGGCTGACCATGCCCAAGGACTGGAGCAATCTCCAGGAGGGCCAGGGGAAGCTGTTGCAACTGATCCGCGCCTCCAGCCTGCATGAGAAGTTCCCCTTCCCCGCCCCCTATGGCAAGGAGCTGCGCGACCGTCCCGCCTACTACTACACCCAGTCTTCGGTGATCCCCTACCGCATCACCGACGGAAAGGTGGAGATCCTGATCATCAGTTCCAGCAAGAACAAGCACTGGGTGGTGCCCAAGGGCATCGCCGATCCCGGTCACAGCCTGCAGGAGTCGGCCCTCAAGGAGGCGTGGGAAGAGGCCGGCGTGGAAGGCGAGGTGACGGAAGATCCCCTGGGCAGCTACAGCTACCCCAAGTGGGGCGCCACCTGCACCTGCACCGTCTACCCCATGAAAGTGACCCACGAGCTTCCCGAGAAGGCGTGGGAAGAACGCCACAGGGGGCGCCGCTGGGTGCCGCCCGAAGAGGCTGCCGCCCTGCTCAAGCAGGGGGAGCTGGCCCCGATGGTCCTCTCCCTCGAGAAAAAACTGACGGGCAGTCGATGAGATGCCGAGAGTAATCGCCGCCCTTATCCGCCACGGTGACTACCACCAGTTGCCCGGGACTCCCAGCGCCCACCAGCCGTTCCCTCTCACTGCCGAGGGTGAAAGCCAGTCACGCGAGGCCGCCACCCGTCTGCGGAAGATCCTGAACGACAACCACTGGACCCTCTCCCCCGCGGTGGACAGCTCGCAACTCCTCAGGGCCTGGCAGACTGCACGGATCATCGTGGATGAGCTGGCCGACCTGTTCCCCGCCCCCCCGGAGCTGACCGGCTACGAGGCGCTGGCAGAACGTGGCGTTGGCAGCGCCGCCAATCTCACCATGGATCAGATCGAGGCGATCATCCGTGAGGACCCCCGCTTCAGCGATCTGCCAGAAGACTGGAAGTCCAACAGCCGCTTCCGGCTCCCCCTGCAGGGTGCGGAGTCCCTGATGGAGGCGGGCGAGCGGGTAGCCGGGCATCTCAGGCCCCAGATGGAGCGGCTTGCCACAACGGCAGAAACCAACACGCTGAAGCTGTTCGTCGGCCACGGTGCCGCCTTCCGCCACGCCGCCCACCACCTGGGAATACTGGAATTCGGACAGATCGCCAAGCTGAGCATGTATCACGCCGAACCGGTCTTCCTGGAATACCTGCCGGACGGCACATGGCGACATATCGCCGGCGAGTGGAAGGTACGTGGCAAGCTGAGCGAATATACAGATTGAGGCACCCTGTCATCGGGCTGAAACGTGCAGGCAATATAAAGGACCGCTTTTTTTCGAACAATCGATCATGTCACCAAAGAAGAACAACACAATACTCCCCAACTACCGCGGCAGCCGGTGGATACGCGACGGACTGCCCACCAGGGGGGAGCCCTGGCAGCTGGGCAAGCGCCAGTCCATCGGCAAGGACCGCAGTAACCACCATGCCCTGGTGGAGGTACTGGAGCGCGCCATCTCCCACGCCCCCTGGAAATGGCCCAAGCGCCCCATCTACTTTCTGGCAGACCCCCACGCCGACGCCGAGGCGTTCACCGCCTCCCTGGTGGCATCCGGCGGTGTGCGCAAGACAGGACCCGATATACTGGATATCAAGCTGACCGGCGAGGGCCGCAAGGCGCTGTTCATCATCGGCGGTGACTGCCTCGACAAGGGGCCAAGCAGCCTGGAACTGCTACGCAGCGTCCGCAACCTGATGGACGCCGGCGCCCGGGTGAAGCTGCTGGCCGGCAATCATGACGTGCGCCTGCTGATGGGCATCCGCGCCATTGATCTGGAACGCGACCCGACGACCGAACACCTGTTCGTGCGCATGGGACCCAAAGTCGTGCCCCTGCTGAAGGAGATTCACGACCAGTACCTCAACGGCGACAAGAACGCCCTGCGCGGCCTACCCGGAAACAAGGAGTGCAGGCGCAAGCTCTACCCGTCAAAGCGCTGGTTCGACGAATTTCCCAAAGAGGCCGCCTGGCTGATGCCCGATGCAGGCATTGAGCGGGAACTGACCCGCATGCGGAAAAAGCTGAAGAGCTTCGAAGTGGCCTGCAGGGATGCCAATCTCTCCATGCGCGATGTCTACGCCACGGCCCGCAAATGCCGCGAACTCTTTCTCGAACCGGACGGCGAGTTCACCTGGTTCTTCCGCGACATGCAGCTGCTCTGCCTCGAAGGCTCCTTCCTGTTCATCCATGCCGGGCTGGACGACCGTATCACCAACCTGATCAAGGAAGAGGGCATCGGCTACCTCAACAACCTCTTCCGGAAACAGATCAAGCACGACCTGTTCGAGTTCTATTACGGCCCCCTGGCCAACACCATGCGTACCAAGTACCGCGAGGTGGACATGCCGTTGACCCATCACGGTATCGAGCGCGCCTACAGGCAGGGGGTACACGCCATCGTCCATGGCCACCGCAACCGCACCAACGGCCAGCGCATCATGTTGCGCCAGGGCATGATCCATATCGAGAGCGATATCACCATGGACCGCAACACCCGTAAAAAGGAGGGCATGGACGGCTACGGTGTTGGCGTAACCATCGTCCGGCCCGAGGGGCAGGTCATCGGCATCAGTACCGACTATGCTTATGCTAAGGTCTTCGAACCCGAGACACTCATTCAACCACAAGTAAAACGAGCCTATGCGACAAAGTAAGAACAGTTTCCGACACGAGTCCCTGCAGGACAGCAAGACCATCCAGGAGATCCTGAAGTCCATCACCAAGGGCATCGCCAAGGGCAAGCTGTCATTCAGCGACGAGGATGGCGAAATCGTCATGGAACCCGAGGGATTGCTGAACCTGAAGGTGACCGCAAGCCAGGACGAATACCGCAACCGCATCAATCTCCGCATCACCTGGCAGGCCGAGGAGAAGGTAAAGCAGAAGAAACCCCTGGCGGTGACGCCTGCTGGCGAGAAGTAACTTCCGCATGAAGAGGAAGGCGCCTCCTCTCCCTTACCCGCTTTCGCAAAGCGCTGTCAGACTTTTCCCAAACCGGCCCTTTCCACAACACGAACAACCGATATCATCCTATACTCTCCCTCGAGCGGGGACAGGAGTTCCTTGTAGTACAATTTCGAAAGGGAGATTTCAGGATGAAATTCTTCGATATTGACAACCTGCCACAACACGGATACCTCAGCTTCTACATTCCCGAAGACCCGGGTGACAACGAGCAACCCGTGCGGGCCGCCCGGATCAACGGCCCGTTTACGGTGAAAACCGATAACAACGACCTGGCATGTGAAAACGGCTACCTGGCGATCGACCTGGATGGATCGCCCTACCCTGTCGATCAGAGCCTGTTCAAAAAGCTCTATCGCCGGCTGGGATCATGCTGAAAAGATAGAAAAACGGGGAGGAAACAGTGGGGCGCCGTTATATCCAGGGGAAGAGACGGCGCCCCTCCTGAAACAAAACCCCCACCACACCGGTCTCATCTTGAATAACGCCTTTTCCCGTACAACCGGGAAAAGACTCTATGTAATTCCAATCACCGGAGACCGACAGATGCTCAAGCGTATCCCTATAATCACCGCCTTTTTCATGGCGATGCTCATCACCGTTAACACTGCCCACGCCGGAACACTCGGAAACCTGCAAAGCGGCGATACTCCCCTGGAGGGGTATACCGGCAAGGGAAAATGGCTGGTGGTGATGCTGTGGGCATCTGCCTGCCATGTCTGCGACGAGGAGATCCCCCACTACAACGCACTGCATCTCAAGCGCCACACCAAGGACCTGCAGGTACTCGGCATCTCCCTGGACGGCAAAGGCGGTGAAGCAGATGCTGCCTCATTCCTGAAACGTCACGACGTCAAGTTCACCAACCTGCTGGGCGAACCCGCACAGGTCGCTGGGCTCTATAGCAGCCAGACAGGCTCCCGTTGGCTCGGCACCCCCTCGTTCCTGCTCTACTCACCCACAGGTGAGCTGATGGCCCGCCAGGCAGGCGCGGTTCCGGTACAGAGCATCGAGTCGTTCGTAGCGAAGCACTCGGAGAAATGACCACAGCAAGCGCAGTCCCTGAACGGCCAGGCTCGACGGTCATCTGCTATATTCCAGGTTAACTGCCACTGCAAACCACTATCTTCCATGGAAATTCTCTCCGCCAACCTGCACCCCTTCCAGGGCACCCTGCGCCAGGGAGGCGGCCGGGTGGGTGGAGAGAAAAACGAGGAACCGACCGCCACCGCCTCGCCCCGGGAGAAGCCTGAAAAGGGTCTTGGGGCCGAACAGCTCTCGGCCCGGGAACAGGGCGAGGTACGCAAACTGCAACGCCGTGACCGTGAAGTACGGGCCCATGAACAGGCCCATTTGGCGGCCGGTGGCAGCGTGGTACGGGGCGGCGCCAGCTACCAGTACGCACGTGGCCCCGATGGCAGGCTCTATGCCGTTGGAGGCGAGGTGGCAATCGACGGCAGCGGCGTCCAGGGCAACCCCCAGGCGACCGTACTGAAAGCCGAGACCATCAAGCGGGCCGCACTGGCCCCGGCCAACCCGTCGAGCCAGGATCTCCAGGTTGCAGCCGCCGCAACGCTGATGGCGGCGACAGCACGGGCCGAGATCCGTGCGGAAGTGCGGGAAGAGCAGGCGGAAGCGGCCGAGGCCAGCAGCGGTGATGCAACCAACAACAACCTGCAGCAGCGACTTGCCGAAAGCGGTGCACTGGGAGAGGAAGAGAAGCGCGGCTCCATCGACAGTTTTATTTAGCAGCAGGTCGACATTCGCCTCAACGTCATTCCTGCGAATGCAGGAATCCAGAAACCTCCAACGCTGACAATGGATTCTGGCATGCGCCAGAATGACGCATTTTTAGCTGTTTATCGATCTTCGCCATCTGGGCGGTAAAACGCCAGTGCATTCCCGTACAGCACGCGATCCGCCTGATCTTCTCCCAGGGCATCGACAACCAGTGACAGGTCATCATCCCTGTAGGGCCGTGGCGCACGGGTGGATGGCAGGTCGGTTCCGAACATCAGCGCATTGGGATTGGCTCCATGCAGATCACGCAGCGCTGCCTTCACATCGAAATCGACCCGACCGAAACCCGTCGCCTTCACATGCACACCCTGCTCCACGAGTCTGAGCAATATTGCCAACCCATCTTTCGACAACCCCAGGTGATCGATACTGACACGGGGCAGCGAGGTCAGCAGCTTGCGATACGCCTGCAACTCCCTGGAGTCGACATATAGCTCCACATGCCACCCCACCACCTCGTGCACTCGCTTTGCCATCTGTTCCAGGAGACGGACATTTTCTGATCCACCACGTTTGAGGTTGAAACGCAGCGCCCGGACACCGACGGCATCCAGTTCAAGGAGCTGTTGATCGGTCACCGATTCAGGCAACTGTGTGACACCGACAAACGATGGACCGAGCCTCTCCAGGGCATCTATAAGATAGGTTTGATCGAAGGCCTGAAAAGAACCCGAGACCACCGCTCCACCCACGAGTTCATAGCGCCCGGTCCGCACCAGGTAGTCGTCACAGGTAAATGGCTCCGGCAGATAGCCCTGGTTGGGCACCAGTGGAAAGCGGCTGTCGATAATATGCAGGTGGGCGTCGAATATTTTCACCGTGTCACGTACCCACATACGGACTCATTGGGCCGGGTGGTAACGATAGTGCCCGGTGATCGGGTAGTCGAAGAGCATGTCCTCCAGCTTCGGGCCCGAACCGATATTGTGGACCACCAGCGGCTCGCCTGTCTCCGAATCCGCCCTGTCGGTGACTATACCGATATGGGGCAGGTTGCCCGGCAGCATCCAGGTCACAATATCACCGGCCACGTAGTCCGTTGAATCATGGGTGACGGGCAATTCCTGCCCTTTTCTGGTGAAGAACGCCTGGAGGTTGGGCACCCGCCTGTGGTCGATGTTGCTGTCGGTACCGTTCAAACCCCATATCCGCCTCGACGGATAGACACCGAAGTTTGCCGCCATATCCTCGTGGACCCGTTGTTGCAGATCGATACCTGTGGCGCGGTAGGCGCGTATGACGACATCGGTGCAGACCCCCATGTCGTTCGGCACATCGCCACCGGGGTATCCGATGCGCATATACGATCCGTCATACCGGACACTGTGCCGGGTCCGCTCGATGGCGGCATCCACCAACATCTGCTCGAAGGTGCTGGCGCTGACCGCAACCGATGCAGCCAAGGCTAAAACGACCAGCAACATTTTTATCATTGACCCTGCATTCAATATCGCTACTCCCGTCTACCCTGACAGTAAACACACGGCTTAATCAGCCGGCTCCAGCCTGACCAACTGCCCATTGGGGGAGTCGGTCAACAGGTAGATGTAACCATCAGGGCCGTTGCGTACGTCGCGTATACGTCCCAGCTCTCCCTTGAGCAGACGCTCCTCCTGCAACACCTTTTCGCCCTCCACCTCGAGGCGCACCAGAAGCTGGAACTTCAGCGAGCCGATAAACAGGTTGTCTTTCCACTGTGGGAACCGGTCTCCGGTATAGAACATCATGCCGGAGGGTGCGATGGAGGGATCCCAGTAGTAGATGGGCTGGGCCATGCCGGGCTTGTGGGTGCCCTCCCCCACGGGTATCCCGATACCGTACTCTGCACCGTAACTGATCACCGGCCAGCCGTAGTTGGTTGCGGGGGCGATCACGTTGATCTCGTCTCCACCCTGGGGACCGTGTTCGTGTATCCACAATCTGCCGCTCTGGGGGTGCAGTATCGCGCCCTGGGCATTGCGGTGGCCATAGCTGTAGATTTCAGGCCGCGCACCAGCCTTGTTTACAAAGGGATTGTCCACGGGCACCCGGCCGTCGTCGTGGAGACGGATCACCGAGCCGGCATGATCGTCGAGCTGCTGGGCCCGCTTCCGTTCCCCCCGGTCACCCAGGGTGATGTAGAGATAGCCCTCCCTGTCGAACACCAGCCGCGAGCCGAAGTGATAGCCGGTACCGCTTTTGGGCAGTAACCGGAACAGCCGCTGCCACTCCACCAGGCGGTTACCCTGCAGCCGTCCACGGCCCACCTCGGTTCCTATGCCCCCGTCTCCCGGGGCCGAATAGGCGAGATAGATCCAGCCGTTGTCTTCGTAATCGGGATGCAGCGCCACGTCCAGCAGGCCGCCCTGGCCACGGGCCGCTATCTCCGGCAGCCCCCCGACGGGCTCAGGCAGCAGCCGGTTGTTATCGATCAGCCGCAGCTGCCCAGGGCGCTCGGTCACCAGTATCCGGCCATCGGGCAGAAAGGCCATACCCCAGGGGTGCTCCAGCCCCTTTACCAGGGGCACCACCCTGAACTCCGCGGCCTGCGCACTGTGGGGTGTGGCATACAGCATGGCGAGAACAGCGGCCACCAGCAGGCTGGCCCACAAAACAGGTTGCTGCGTAATGAATCGGATTGGCATCGTCACTCCTTCGGTTGTCAGGCCAGCGCCCCACTGGGCAGTTGCATGGTGACACAGTGCAGGCTGCCGTACTGCAACACCAGCGGGCGGCAGTCGATACCGACCATCTCCCTGCCGGGGAAACAGCCGGCCAGTTTTTCCAGCACCACCGCATCGGCAGGATCACCATAGGTGGGCACCAGCACCGCACCGTTGATGATCAGAAAGTTAGCATAACTGGCAGGCAGCTGATCGCCCCCGGCGTTCAGATGCGGGGCGGGCGACGGCAACGCCACCAGGCGGTAGGGTTCGCCATGTGCGGTTTTCAGCTCCTGCAGCTCGGCCTCCATACGTTGGAGTGCTGCATGATTGGAATCGTTCACATCGCTGCAGGCCTGGTAGGCGATGGTGCCGGGATCGCAGAAGCGGGCCAGGGTATCGATATGGCCGTCGGTATCGTCACCGGCCAGGCCGCCATGCTCGAGCCAGAGAAAACGCCCGATGCCGAGCCAGCGTCCCAGGGCGGTCTCCATCGCCTCCCGGGTGATGCCGGGGTTGCGGGCCTCGCTGAGCAGGCAGCGGCTGGTCACCAGCAGGGTGCCCGCGCCATCGGTCTCGATGCCGCCCCCTTCCAGGACCAGGTCGATTGAATCCATGCCGGCTTCAGCGAACAGGCCCTGGCGCTGAAGGCTGGGGGTGATCCGGTTATCCAGTTCGGCGGGATATTTTCCGCCCCAACCGTCGAATATAAAGTCGCAGAGCCACGGCACACCATCCCGTATCACCGTGATGGGACCATGGTCCCTGGCCCAGGTGTCGTTGGAGGGGGCAAGTGCAAACTGCACCCGCTCCATGGCGATACATTCGGCCTGGAGCAACGCCTGGATATGCGCCCTGTGGACCTGGTCGCTGCAGACGACAAGCAGCCCCTCGCGCCTGGCGATCTCGCGGGCGATCTCCACGAACACCGGCTCCACCTCCGCCAGGTAGGGCGCCCAGTCCCCCAGGCCGTGGGGCCAGGTGAGCATCACCCCGTCCTGCGCTTCCCACTCTGCCGGAAATCGTCGCTTATCAGGCACTGCCTCTTCTCTCACGCTGCGTTCAACCGCTACATTTTATCCGAACTGGAGCTATCCCGTAGAGCCGCCACCGCCCATGCTTTAGAATTCGCCAAGCAGACAAAAACAAGAAAACGGAAAGAGAGCAATGAATCTGAACAGGGCGGCTATCGCCATACTGGCAATGCTCGCCGGCGCACCATTCGCGGCGCTTGGAGAAAACGAAAACGAAGGCGGCGCATTCTACTGGGACCAGGATCTCTTCTCCGCCGACAACCAGGACCGCAACTATACCCAGGGCCTGGGCCTCGCCTGGTTCGGCAGGCGGGTCACATCCGGTCACTTTATCACCAACACGGCCCGCAAAAAGATCAACGGCCTGTGGGGGCTCGACCAGGCCTTCGGCACCCAGCCCTCACACGGTTTCACGCTGGCACTGACGGCTTTCACCCCGGATGACCTGACCACCCCGGACCCGATACCCGATGACCGCCCCTACGCAGCGCTGCTCGCCTTTACCAGCGACAGGGTGGCCCTCAACAGCGACGAGACGGCCTCCCTGCGCACCGGCTTCACCCTCGGCATCCTGGGCCTGGACCTGGGCCGGGCAATGCAGACCGGGCTGCACAACGTCTTCGGTGGCGACCGTCCCCGCGGCTGGCACAACCAGATCTCCGACGGCGGTGAGCCCACGTTCCTCTACTCTGCGGAGTACCGCCGGGAACTGTTCCAGGAACCCGGCCCCCTGGCCGACTGGGACCTCAGCTACAGCGTCGGCGGCAACCTCGGCTACTACGTCAACGGCTCAGCGGGTATCGACTTCCGGCTGGGGCGCATCAAGAGCGCTTTTCACACCCACAACCCGGGCCCCCTCGCCCCGTTCGACAAGGCACGCAGAACAGCCGCCCCCTCTTCCAAATCCAAACGTGACGCCTATCTCTGGCTCAGGTACCGGGCCAACCTGTTCGCCTACAACGCCCTCCTGGAGGGGCAGTTCAGGGACAGTGCGGTCACCTTCGACGGCGGCCGGCTGAACCGCCTGGTGCACGAACTGGGAGTCGGCGTCACCGTCGACGTGAGCAGGAACTGCACCTTCACCTTTGCGCAACATGTGCGCAGCAGCGATTTCGAGGGCCCCAATGAGCGAGACCACCACTACGGGGGGCTCTACTTCCGCTGGCACACCGGCAACTAAGCCCCACCGGTCTGTCTCTCCTGTACCCAACATCCAGGCGCAGACAAGCATCGATATAGGATATAAAATACTAAATCATTGTTATTAGCGACAATATTGCTTATATTCTTTACAGATTACTTTATTGGTATCGTCCCATGTCAGACACCATGAACCTCAATGTCCGTATCAGTGGCGCTCTCAAGGATTATGTCAGCCACGAGATCAAGCAGGGCGCATTCGAAAATGTCAGCGAGTATGTACGCGATCTGATTCGCCGCGATATGGCAAGATCAGAACAGGCCGCTTTTGAAAAGCTGAAAGCCGAACTGAAGCTGGCCTATTCCGCTCCTGACAGCGATTACATCGAACTCTCAGCCTTGGACATTACCGGAACCAAGTCCCCTGAACAGACAGAGTGATGGCCGACTTCCTGGTTCTGAAATCGGCGGGGTTTCGCCTGCAGGAGATTTTCAACTACACCCGGGAAACCTTGGGGGAAGAGCAGGCACGCGACTACATCGAGGGCATGTTCGAGCGCTTCGCCCAGATCGCCGCCAGGGAGGTTATCTGGCGCCCCATTCCCGCTGAATTCGAAGTTAACGGCTATTTCACCGTCTACGAGAAGCACTACATCTACTGGAAAGAGCTCAGCTCAGGCCAGGTCGGTATCGTTACGGTCCTGCATGAGCGCATGCACCAGATGGAACGGTTCGCTGCCGATCTTACCGGCTCGTTGACGGAGAAGCGCAACGACTGACGCAACCGCTTATTATTCAGTAGGCTAGCGACCCCACCACCTCCTCAGCAGTAATCCCCACCCAAATACCCTCTTGAATGTTCTCTTTATGTTCTATAATTTAATCCTCCCCCTTCGATTCACCAGGAGACGATCCCAGGCACCATGAAATCCACCACCCCGACAACCCGCCCCCCCTGGCCACGGGCCATCATCCTGGTGGATATGAACGCCTTTTTCTGCAGCGTGGAGCAGATCGACAACCCCGAGTGGCAGGGGCGGCCCATCGGCGTCACCAACGGCGAGGTGGGTACCTGCATCATCACCTGTTCCTACGAGGCCCGTGCCTTCGGGGTGCGCACCGGCATGCGCGTCAGGGAGGCCCAGCGTATCTGCCCCGGGTTCATCCAGGTGCCGGCCCGACCGGAGCGCTACGCCGAGGTCTCCTCCAGGATCATGGGAGCCCTCACCGGCATCACCCCGGACGTGGAGATCTTCTCGGTGGACGAGGCCTTTCTCGACGTCACCCACTGCCAGCGGCTGCTCGGCGCTCCCGCGGCCATCGCCCGGGAGGTGAAACAGTTGGTGTACGACGCCTCCGGCGGTGTGCTCTGCTCGGCGGGTGTCAGCGGCGACAAGACCACCGCCAAGTACGCCGCCAAGCTGCACAAGCCGAACGGGCTGACCGTGATCCCCCCCTGGGAGGCCCGCACCACCCTCGCCGGAGTGGCGGTGACCGAGCTGTGCGGTGTCTCCACCGGCATCGGCCGTTACCTGGCCGCCCGGGGGGTCCATACCTGCCAGGATATGCAACACTTACCGATAGGGGACATAGGCCAGCGCTTCGGCAACCCGGGGCGGCGCATCTGGCTGATGACCCAGGGACTGGACCCGGAGCCGGTGCACACCAATGTGCCGGCACCCAAGTCCATCGGCCACGGCAAGGTGATGCCACCGGAGACCCGGGATATCGACGTGATACACACTTTTCTGCTGCACATGTCCGAGAAGGTCGCCACGCGGCTGCGTCGTCACCGCCTGCGTGCCTGTACCTTCTTCATCGGCCTGCGCGCCACCGAGGGCTGGCTGGGGGGCAAGTATCGTCACGACCCCCCCACCGACGACGGCACTGTCATCATGGGCCTGTGCCACCGCTTCACCCTGGAGCAGTGGCATGGCGAGGGGGTCTACCAGGTCCAGGTCACCGCCCTGGATCCGCGGCCGCTGGGAGATCAGCTTGAACTCTTCGCACCGGACCAGCAGCGGCGGGAACGGCTGAACCAGGCACGGGACCAGATCAACCGGCGCTACGGCGAATTCGCCCTGGCCCCGGCCCGGCTGCTGTTGCGCTCGGAGATGCCCAACGTGATCGCCCCGGCCTGGAAGCCGTTCGGCCACCGGGAAACCATCCTTAACCGGAAGACAGACTGAAGCGTATGTGCGGCGGTGTTTACTACATGATCGACGGCCAGGAGGTGAGGACCTACTTCCCCAATCCCAAGGCCCGGCTGCCGGTAAAAAAACGGGATGGCAGCATCGAGCTGCTGCCCTGGGGACGGCGTAAGAGCCAGGCGGGCAAGCTCCCCCTCGGTGGCTGGGCCCGGCTGGAATCGATCTACGAGGGGCGCTGGGACAAGTGGTTCCCCACCCCGGTGAAGCTGCAGATCTCCCAGTTCATGGAGAAGGATATCGAGGGCAACAGCCACTGGTTCGACCTGACACCCGGCAAGTGGGTACAGGGCCTGGTGGCACACTGGGACAACGAACGCCGTGTCTACGTGGTGACCATCACCCCCGAGATGGAGGGGGCGATACACGACCGCTGGCCACGCATCCTGAGTGGATGACAATTCGCATTCAGTGCCAACCTGCGCTGCAACTATAATTATTTAAAGACCGTTGCCTGCAAGGCCCATGGAGCACGCCCGTAACAATGAAAATCGATATTACCGACGACATCCGCAAGCGGGCCAAGGCTCCCCACGAGCTCTACATGGTGAACATGTTTCTGTTCAACATCCCCATGGTGGCAGGCACCCTGGCCTATACCATCGGCGGCAAGGTGATGCTGGTGTGGGCGGTGATCGGCGCCCTGCTCGTATCCCTGGGTATCGTCGGCTTCATACACATGAAGGCCGGGCAGGCCGAAAAGAGCGCCCCCTGGTTCGTTATGCTGCACTGGAAACTGTCGATGAAGCGCAGCCGTATCCTGCTGATCGGCTATGCGGTGGCCATCGTCATCATCGGCGCCGGCATACTGATCGGTTCGGGCATGGCGGACAAGAATATGCAGGCGATCATGACCACTGTCTTCACCCGCATCGGCATCGTGCCCGCACTGCTGATCATCCTGGTGACGGCCATCCTGGAAGGCCAGGCGATGCACCTGGTGAACAACGGGATCGCGCCGAAGAAACTGGCGGAACGGTTTCCGCCGCCTGGTGACGTCAGGATACTGGAAAGCGAGAACGAGGACGCCTCCTGAGCCTCACTCGCTGTCGGCATAGCGGTTGGAGATCGCCACGAACTCATCCTCCACAACCAGCAGCGCGGCCACCACGTCCGGATCGAAGTGCTGCCCCCTCCCCTCCTGGATAATCTCCATCGCCTTCTCGTGGCTGAAGGCAGGCTTGTAGACCCGTTTGCTGATCAGCGCATCGTAGACATCGGCCACCGCCATCAGCCGGCCTGAAACCGGTATCTCGTCACCTTTTAGCCCCTTGGGGTAACCGCTACCGTCCCACTTCTCATGATGGGTGGTGGCGATCTCCCTGGCGAAGGTGAGAAAAGAGCTGCCCCCCATCTCCCTCTCGGCCACCGCCAGCGCCTCGCCACCGATCTCGGCATGGGTCTTCATGATGCGGAACTCATCCTCGTCCAGCTTGCCCGGTTTCAGCAGGATGCGGTCGGGAATGCCCACTTTCCCGATATCGTGCAGGGGGGCCGATTTGTAGATCAGCTCGATGCTTCGCTCATCCAGCGCATCCCTGAAGCGGGGATGATCCCGCAGCTGGGTGGCCAGGGCGCGCACGTAGTTCTGGGTGCGCAGGATATGAGCCCCTGTCTCGTTATCACGGGTTTCGGCCAGGGAGGCGAGACTGAGTATGGTCACATCCTGGGTACGCTGCAGCTCCTCCGTCTGCTGGCAGAGAGTTCTGATCATCACGTTGGTGTGATGCCCCATCACGCCGAACTCGTCATTGGTGCTGATGGTGACGGCCCCGTCCAGCTTGCCGGCGGTGGCCTCGGCGAGCACCCGGTTTTCACTGTTGAAGAAGTGTTTCAGGTTATGGGCGTAGGAGCGGATCACCAGCAACATGTAGCCGAGCAGCACTGCACCGACAAAGAGGAACTCCCCCAGTACCGAGTGCTGTGCCTGGGCCATGGGAATGGTCTGTCCAACCTCGGAGAGCCAGTCCAGGTCCTTGTTTATCAGCAGAAAGAAGGTGCCGACAAGAAAGAGTGAAGAGAGCACCGCGAACAGGGCGAACTTGCCCACCAGGGGAAAATAGCGTTCATCCGGTGTCATGGTGACCTGGCGGGTCTCCATCAGCCGGGCCAGCCGTCGCTCCCTCTGCAGGGCGAGATCGGTGGCGATAAAGAAGCCCAGCGTCATGAATCCGAGGATCATCTTGAGCCCGCTCGCCACCGGGAAATCGTAATAGAGACTGTTGACGGCGGTAAGCAGAACACCCGACATCAGAAACAGGCCCCACTCGAACTGAAAGCTGCGCGCCACCTGCCGCTTGTAGGGCATACCGTCGACCATCCTGCCTACAGCGACATGCCTGACCAGGTACTGCAGGGCGACAATCGCCAGCAACGGCAGTGCCAGTTGAAGGGGTGTCAGGCTCTCGATAAAGGGGCAGACCTGTACACCATATATCCCGATCAGCACAACTGCCGCCAGGTAGTGCAACACCGGTCTCGTCTCTACTGAACCCTCTTCCATCTACACAAAACCCTGTTTGCGGTATCAGTCTATGGCGGTAAGCCCGCCAACGATCATCACGTCTATAGATTAGACCAATACCGCGCCCGTTAAAGGACTCCCTGTACAGAAGACCCGAATAATGAACAGGCTATTTCATGCCCCTGTGACTCATCATCCGGAGAGACCTTCAGAGACGATCAATCATCGAACCTGTCATCCAGCAGGTAGGGCAGTGCAAATCCGAGTCCGAACCAGAGCAGATCGTCATCACCGTTTCGATACCAGTAGTAGCGGCCGTAAGGACGCCGCGGATAGATCCAGTAACGATGCCGGTAGTCATGCCGGTAGAGATCACGATGCTTCCATCGGTGGTCGCGTCTCAGGCTGCGCCGCTCATGCCTGTCGCGATGACGGTCCCGGTGATAGCGTTTCGAGAGCCCACTGCTTTCACGCTCGTGATACCTGTCGCGATGATCATGTGCGGATACAGAGAACGTCGCGGCGGTAAGCACGGAACTGACCAGCGCCACGATAAACAGCTTGCCGATACGATCCATTGTCACACTCCTGAAGACGGGGTTTCCCCCTCTATCTTCAGGATACTCAAACCAACTGAACCTCCGCTGAATAGCGGGATGCCAGAGGAATCCTCAAAATTCAGCCATTTAGTTCCCCCAAACCCATGTATAAGGGTTGTTATTTGCCGCCATATGCTGTTAGAGTTCCCTAACTGCGTCAATTGCGCCTGCCTATATCGGTTCTGCAGCTGCAAAACTCCTTGAGTTTCCTGCGTTTTCCCATAGAGCTGTTCCGCGATACACAGTTGGTAAACCACCGGTGATATCCGGGGGCACATTTGTTTTTTTTGTTACATATGGGATTTAAAGCATGTCAGATCGTCAAACCGGCACTGTAAAGTGGTTCAACGAATCCAAGGGTTACGGTTTCATCCAGCGCGAAAACGGCGAGGATGTATTCGTTCACTTCCGTTCTATCGTAGGTGAAGGGTTCCGTACCCTGACCGATGGCCAGAAGGTTGAGTTCACCGTCGGCGCCGGCCAGAAAGGCCCGCAGGCAGAGAACGTTGTACCGCTCTAATCTGAGCGATACATAAAACGCAGCCTGCCCCCTTAGCGGGTATCCAGACTGCAAGACAGAGGCGGGTTTATCCCGCCTTTGTTTTTTCTGACGCAGGGCTAAACGAACAACCGCCCCACAAGCAGCGGCAGCGCTGTCTCCACGCGGTAGATACGTTCACCCAGGTCGACCGACCTGCAGCCTGCATCCACAAGCTTATCCACCTCGTAGGGGATGAACCCTCCCTCGGGTCCGATACATAGCAGTGTCGAACCTGCAATGGGCGTGACGATCCCCGCCTCCTCAAGCGTCGTTGTACCTGGGTGAGCCAGCAGGCCCAGCCTGTTCTCCAGCAGCCCGGGCAGTTCATCCTCGACAAACGGTTTGAAGCGTTTTCTGATGTGCACCCGGGGAAGAAGCGTGTCCCGGGACTGCTCGAGCCCCAGCAACAGATACTCCCGGATCTGCTCATCGGCCAACCAGGGGCTCTGCCAGAAACTCTTCTCAACACGCACGCTGTTGATCAGATAGAGCTCTTTCACACCCAGTTCTGCCACCATCGTCAAACAGCGCCTGAGCATCTTGGGACGGGGCAGCGCCATGACCAGAGAAACCGGCAGTGGGGATGGAGGCGCCGAATCGAGCTGCACCTGCAGGCGAAGCTGATTCTCTGAGATGGATTCGATCACGCCGCCCCCCATCTTTCCATTGAGCCGACCCACCCTCACCGAATCCCCCACCCGGGCCCGGTGCACGTCCCTGATATGGAGAAACCGACGGCCAGACAACAGAACGTGACCGGAGTCGGTAAAATCGGATTCGAAGAGTAATACCAGGTTCATTGTGAGCGAAGTAAAAGCAGGTGCTGTCCGATACTATCCCGGCCCCATGGATACGGCAACTCATTGCGCACTATGGTGAACAGGAAGGGTATCTGGAATTCTCCCTGTATGGCGTACCGGCCGTAAGAAACGCCCTGTCACAACCCACCAATTGGCTATGCTTACCGATATAGACCATCCGATTCACCATGAAGTGAAGGAGTGACCAATGACAAGCGAAAATCTATTGGTCGAACAGCGCATCAGGGAGTACGAGTCCAGGCTCAAACACCTCGACGAGATGATTGAAAAGGCTGCAGCGGGCGTGGGCGAGGCCCAGCCACACGATGAGATCAAGGCCAAACTGAAGCAGATCCGGAAAGAACGTGACAAGCTTGAATCACACTACGAACAGATGAAACTGACGCCTGGCGAAAACTGGGAAGTCGAGGAGATCGAGAAGAGCGGACCGATGGGCATATGGGATGTCCTGGCCCAGGATCTGGAACACCTTCTGAAACACCTGAAACTCTAGGCTTCCAAAAACAGATACTACAAAGACCTGCATCGAGGTGGTGGATAACGGCAGGATAGGTGTCGAATCGAAACCGGGAGAGGGGTCCGTATTCACCGTTCGTCTACCGATGGAATTGACAGGTCGCCAGACGAGACTCAGTGAAAGCGGATCACCGGCAATTACCGGCAACACCTCTCAGCAATGCCCTCACCGCAGAACGCTCCTTCAGCCTGCAGACATCCTCTGCGAGGGCACAGGCTTCGCTGGTATTCGTCGCCCTCACCGTCATTGCCAGGTAGGGGATATAGGGCGCCCCAACTGAAAAGTTCCTGAACCCCAACCCCATCATTACCGGCAGCACCCCCGGCAGGTGGGAGAGCAGGCCGCATACCTGCAGCAGGGGCAACTTCTCACCGGCTTCCCCCGCTATCTGCGCCAGAAAGCGGTATAGCATGGGAGAGTACGGATCGAGATAGTGCTGCAATGCAGGGTCATCCCGGTCAGCGGCAAACAGGCACTGCATCAAGTCATTGGTACCCAGGGCGGCGAAGTCGGCAATCTCCAGGTGTCCCGCGATATCCAATGCTGCAGCGGGTGTTTCGATCATCGCCCCGATAGGCAAATCAAGCCGACTGCCAATCCACTCCTTGAGCTGTCTCATCTCCTCCAGGGTGGTGATGTACGGAACCAGCAGTTTCACTCTCTGCGTCGCAGTCGACCGCGCAAGCCCATCGAGCTGGGCTGATACGACTGATCGAAGCGGTTCATTGCGGAAAAGCCGTGCACCCTGTTCCCCAAGCGCTCCACCACGTCTCCTTGTGCCGGATATCCAGGCAGGAAACTTGTCGGCGGCAATATCGATCAGCCGCAGGGTGACATCCAGCAGAACCATCTGCCCGTCATCCAGGCCGGCGGCCTGCCCGGCGCTAATGATCACCGTTGGAATACCCTTTGCGAGCAACTCCAACATCGGGTGGGAAAACATCGCGCCATCGACCACAACAACCCCGGCAGGTCGGGTATCCAATGGAAGCGCCGAGCCGGATATGACGGTAATAGCCCCCTCGCGTTCAGGATCATGGCTGACGGGGCCCTGGGCAAAACCGGGGACATAGGGCGTTGCGATGATCTCAGTCACTCAATGCCTCCATGCTACAGACGATGACTTGTGGCTGATTTAAGTTTAGTAGGGTGTTTCCCAGAGTTGTAATAAATCGAAGGGCAACCAGAGTATGAGAGTGCAGGACGATGCAACCGATGGAGCAAAGTGATTACCGTAATACCCTGCAAAAGAAAAAGGCCTACCGAAAAACGGTAAGCCTTTAATTTGTTTGCTACACCCGGAATGACTACTCACACCGCACGCCAACCCCCTTCAAATCCAAATGAAGGCGGGCAATATGGAATCAACCCTCGGCTTCTTCTGCCTCAGCCTCTTCCTCTTCTTCATCCATCTCGATGCCTTCCACAACGCGACCGATGAAGTCATGCATCACGAGGTTCTTGCCGAACTTGCCTTTGTTGCGCTCCATCCCCTCTGACAGGGTCATAGGCTCGAAAGCATAGTGCAATGGCTCATCCTCTTCGATCTTGTCTTCCATGATATAGATCTCAACCTCATCCTCGAACCAATCTTCCATGGTGAACTTTTTGGGTTCATCCATCTTGGTGAGAATGACCTCGCGAATATCCATATCCAGGGTGAATTTCTGACCGGTCTTCAGTTCAGAGATGTCGATGACTCCGTCTTCCATCTGCTTTTACCTCAATCAATATGCAAGACGCGCTCATGTGCATGCGTCATTAAAAAGTCAGCCAGTTGGAACTACTCCAACAAAAGCCGAAAAAATGTAGCGCATATAATACGGATCGGAAGCGCTGTTGGCGACCCTTTTGCACTCGGATGCAACCGGCCCGCAAATAAAAAAGGCCTACCGAAGTACGGTAAGCTGTTGATTTGCGTTTAATACTGACCCAGGTTTTGCATCTAATTTTGACCCGCCCAGATAGCCGGATTATGGCCTGAGTTCACTTCCTTTTTCCAGTTTTTCTATCCTCCTGTTGTTGTGAAGTTGAGTGCCTGAAGCGGTAACTGTCATTGCCGGTTTCAATGATATGGCAGTGATGGGTTAGCCGGTCCAGCAGTGCTGTTGTCAGCTTGGGATCACCAAAGACAGATGACCACTCTGAGAAGCTCAGGTTGGTTGTGATAATGATGCTGGTCTTTTCATAGAGCTTGCCGATCAGGTGGAACAGCAATGCTCCACCGGATTGACTGAACGGCAGGTAACCCAGTTCGTCGAGTATCACCAGGTCAGTATGCATCAGGCGGTTAGCGATACGCCCCTGTTTGCCGTTGAGCTTTTCCTGTTCCAGCTGATTAACCAGTTCGATGGTGGGCAGGAAGCGTACGCGCAGATGGTGGTGCTGTATGGCCTGCACCGCAATGGCCGTAGCCAGATGGGTTTTGCCCGTGCCCGGGCCACCTACGAAGACCACATTCTGGGCATCTTCAATGAACTCACAGCGGTGTAAAGCGCGTATCAGGGCTTCATCTACCTGGCTTTCCCTAAACTCGAAGCCAGCCAGATCCCGATAGGCCGGGAACCTGGCGGCTTTCATCTGGTAGTTTATTGAGCGCACTTCGCGTTCAGCCACTTCGGCCTTGAGCAGTGTTTCCAGGATAGGAACAGCCTGTTGATAGATCGGTGCCGCCTGTTTTGACATGGTGGCAACCGTATCGGCCATACCGAACAGCTTGAGGGATTTAAGGGTGGTAACCATGGCATCTGCCGTCATTGCTGCTTCCTCCTGAGTCTGTCATAACGGTGGGTATCTGCTGTCGGCTCTGTGACCAGCTTCAGAGCAGCAGGTGGTTGAGTAGGTTCTGGCTTGGGCTTATCTGTGATCCTGCTCAGACAGTTGATGACATGCTGCTTGGAGGGGCGGTCGATCTTTAACGCCTCTTCTACCGCACGTTCGACCAGCGCTTCATCATGCAGCAGCACAAGCGCTAGTACGTCGACCATCTCCCGGTCACCGCTGGGACGCTTGAGCAGCTTGCGTTGTAGCCGCTTAAAGCTCTCGGGTAGCTCATGGAATGGCGCACCATTGCGTAAAGCACCGGGCTTCCGCTGCACGACTGACAGGTAATGGCGCCAGTCGTAGATGGTTTTCCCGGGGAAACTATGATCACGGCTAAAGACGCGTTCATGAACGGCTACCACCTGGGCTTCGGCCACAATGACCAGCCGGTCGGCATACACGCGTAGACTAACTGGTCGGTTGGCAAAGCTGGCCGGCACACTGTAGCGGTTGTTGTCGTAGGTAATCAGACAGGTGGAGCTGACCCGCTTGTTGTACTCGACAAAGCCATCGAAGGCTGCAGGCGCCTCCATCAAGTGTTCACGCTCTGCCTGCCAGTAATCGCCTATGGTGCGACGCTTGTCTTCCGGGTGCGGCAGCTCCTGCCACAGATCAAGACAGCGCTGCCTGAGCCACAGGTTCAGTCCTGCCAGTGATTTGAAGGCGGGTGCGCCCTGCCAGATGCGTCTCCTGGCATCGAGTACATTCTTCTCGACCTGGCCTTTCTCCCAGCCTGCTGCCGGGTTGCAGAACTCGGCCTCGAACAGATAATGGCTGACCATGGCGGTAAAACGCTTGTTTACATCCCGCTGTTTGCCTTTGCGGACTTTATCCACTGCCGTCTTCATGTTGTCGTAGATGCCACGCTCCGGCACGCCACCGAAGGTGACAAAGGCATGATAGTGAGCGTCGAATAGCATCTCATGGCTTTGCATCAGGTAAGCACGCATGAAGAACACGCGGCTGTGGCTGAGCTTGAAATGAGCAACCAGCAGCTTGGTGTTGACGCCATTGAGCTGAACGTAGTCTTCGCTCCAGTCGAACTGAAACGCCTCTCCTGGTGCAAAGGATAACGGCACAAAGGTGTTCTTGGCGGCGGTCTTCTTGGCTTCCTGCTGCTCAGCCCGCCAGTTGCGGGCAAAGGCGGCTACCCGGTCATAGGACCCGGTATAACCCAGTTGCACCAGGTCACTGTGTAGCTGCTTGACCGTCTTGCGCTGCTTGCGATGTCGTCTGGACTCACGAAACAGCCAACTGGTCAGCGTCAGTTCATAGTCATCCAGTTTGGAGGGACTTTTACGGTTGGGGTAGCGTGGTTCCACCACGCCACTGGCTAAATACTTGCGGACTGTATTTCTACTTAGTCCTGTTCTTCGGGTTATCTCCCGGATCGGCATTCCTTCCCGGAAATGCCATCGTCTGATTACGCTTAATAACGCCACGTCGATCACTCCTGTTTACTCCTGCAAAGCCTTGATGCAGGTAGAGTTGTACGTGGGTCAAAATTCGATGCAAATTATGGGGATAGGTGGGTCAGTTTTGGGTGCAATTCAACACGGTAATGCTCATCTGCGAGCAAAGCAGGAAGTCGTTATTCTCAGGATTCTGCCAATCAACGACACGGACGGTTACGTCCTCTTCCTCATCGTCACTGGCCTGATATTTGTAGCCCTCATGCAGAAGTTGGTAGATATCCTCATTTGCCGCGATGGGACTCATGACCGAGCGATCGCGGCAGAGTTCCTCTAGTGCCTCACTGATGGCGATCTTTGGGGCAGCGGGATTGAGTCGCTCCAGGGCTGGGCGTAATCGGTTGGGGAGGACGACATCACCACGGTTTTCGCGGCCAAAAGTGGTTTCTGGGCCGAACTCCTCACCCCAACATTCCATTGCCTCCCAGCCAAGCCCTGAGTAGAGCTTGACGGCGGGTTGCTCAACAAGCAAATCTTCCGTGTAAAACATCGCTAAGTCATTGTATTTACTATTAAATAAAAGGCTATTATATTAGAGTAATTGAGTTATCCATTGTAAATAGCTCAAATGGCCACTATAATCTCTAACAGCTCATCTACCATGTGTAGAAGGAGTAACGAAGCCGTCCCTCGGGGCGGCTTCAGCCTTTTTGGGCTTCAGTCCGACAATATTCCTCATATTCCCTTTGCAACTTTCGCTTACGATGAGGCTGCTCGACAGGGTATGCCGTCCACGGCAGTATATAGTCACCACGATCCGCTAGAATGACCAAATAACTATCCTGCTCGAACCAAAGACAGACCCTCTCCTCACGACCACGCTTATTTCGCCATACCTTAACAACTGGGGCAGCGTCATTTTCTATAATTGGACGTGGCCAGCGTATCCTTTCACAACGACGAAAGTCAGGAGTTCGTTCCTCTTCAATAGATCCTTCCTGGATCATGTGCCAAAAAGTTGCCTCTTTGCCTCTTGCTATCGGATGTCGTTTCAAACCCAGTCGTCGCCCCTGAAAAAAAGGCTTATCGTCGACAAAATCAGTTTTAAAGAAGGTGTAGACAGCATCGAGATATGCATCCCAATGACCACCATAGTCACTAAACAAAACCAGCGGAGTCAACCACTCAGGATTTTCACTCATTGGAAAAACTCCGAAGCTTGCCAGAAAAACAGGTTAAGCTTTTCTTCTCTTTGCAGTGTCGTACGCGTTAAATCATAACCAGACCTCTCCCTCATCCTGCTCACAAGCGCATCTTTTCCAGCATTACCACTCAGCCCACGACTTAAGTATGAAATTGCCCCAATCAATAGATCCGCCAACTGTAACTGCTCCATTTCATGAGAATGGACCTGTTGCAAACGCTCTATCACCTGGCGTGAAAAGTCATACATATTATTGCATAGCACATCATGCAACTTAGCTGCCTTTTCTGTTCCTCTGGTGTCCTTGATGTCGATATATATACGATAGTGTGCATCAGGCTTAATAATTACCTTAAGCATGTCAAAGTACATTTTGTAATACCACACATCATGATTCTGGCCCGGCACGGCATCATGATTGAGTTTTGACTTATCCGGCACTACCAGCGCACGAAAGTGGAGATCGTCATCATCAAAAAAGTAGTCAAGCAAGTCCAGGTAGAAATCTTTCTTACTAGGACCCACCTTCGTCCATTTCACCTCAAAGTCAGGCGACATCCCGTGCTTCTGCTTAATCTCCCGTAACCTAACGGCTATCTCACGCCTTTTATCTAGAGGACACCATATCGCCCCAAGCACCATGGCTTTTTGATGATCATTTTCCAAGTGGCATGATTCATCGCAATAGATGTTGTAGATTTCGCTCATGCAGCTTCTCCCTCATGGCTTTCTACTAAAACCGCTTCGGAGATGAGTTTAGGGATCAGAAGGTCACGTTGCTTCTTTAAATTGCCTAACTTCTGAATGAGTGTTTTTATTTCAATAAATACCGAACCAACATACTCATTAAACTTTGATATCAACAACTCATCTGGTACTAAAATTTGAATTCGGTTCATATTTGTCTGGGTTATTTTTGGTTGTGCTGCCCCCGTTATATATGGCATCACATCTATTGTTTTCAAAGCCAAATACAAATGGTCCGTTGTAATCAATCCTGCGCCACGCAATATATGCGTGTGATTGTTTGCCCAGAATTTACCGTAAGCCATCTGCAATACAGGATTTCTATTAGGTGTCACTACACTGCCATCTTCCGCCATAAGAAGGTATTGGCCATCAAATATGTAATCATCGATATAGTCAAATATCTTGGCCGCACCATAGTAAGGAAACTTTCCTTTCCTCTTCTCTCGCTGCATTTTTGAGAGAGGCTTCCTCATTCTGTCGAAATTTTCGGATACTTCGTTAAGAAGCTTAACCTCCCAACCTTCAGGAATCATTCCAAGCGGCGAGTCAATGAGCTTGATGTTTTCATGGCCAGGAAAGCGGAACTTCACAAACCATTCGCGGTAGAGGGATTGTGCCATCTCTTCGAGTATGGCGATGCGGCGGTTGTTGTTTTCGATTAGATTGTCGTAGGTTTCTAGGATATCAGCAACATTATTCTGGTACCTTTCTGGAGGAAGAAGAAACTTATAATCCTTAATCTGAGCCCCACTAATGTGCGGAACATTTACGCCAGTAACTATTGGCTTGATGTAACCAGTAAATTGGGGACTACCGATCACATATCGCAAATACCTAGTATCTAACCCATTAACTCCCCTTAGACGAGAGACACGCTGCACGAGCAAGGATTTTGGATCGCCCTTCTTTATCCAAGAGTATTTCAACCCTGCCTCGATCCACGGACGATCCATCGCAAGCACAACATCATTGTCTTGAAGTTGAAATTTATCATAAGATTCAAACTCTTCTTTAGGCCACCTAACAGCACCCTCCCAGTCAATATATCCTTGATGAACATTGGCACCTTTCACCAAAGGGATATCATCCGGGTTATCAGTGAAGTTTTTGCTCTTAAAGGCAAATCCACTCAACAGATCAACATAATCACCAAGCTTGACTTCGGGCCACTGTTTCTTTCTCACGTCACAGCCCCAAGAATTTTCATCACATTCTCAGAAACCATCTGCTCCAACTCATGCGCCTCCGCATTGAGTACTTCTAACTCCTCCTGCAGAGCCTCCAGCTTCTCGGCAAAGTCTTCGTCGTGCTCCTCATCGCCCTGTGCCACGCCCACGTAGCGCCCAGGGTTTAGGCTCCACCCCTGCTCTTCAATCTCAGCAAGTGTGGCGACCTTACAGACACCAAGGATGTCCTGATACTCGCCGTCGGCAAAGTGCTTTTCAAGCAGCCAGTCGCCAGCATTCCCCCCATCCTTGTGGTTTTCGAGGTAGGTGTTATCGACCTTCTCACCCCGATAGAGACGCACGATATTTGCGATGAAGTTGAGCTGCTCACTGTTGAAGTCGCGCACGGCACGGGTGATCTGACGGTAAATGTGCCGGGCATCGATGAAAAGCACCTTGTCCTTGCGCTCTTCTGGCTTGCCCTTATCGAGGAACCAGAGGCTGCAGGGAAGCGCAACGGTGTAGAAGAAGTTGCTGGAGATGGCGATCATCACGTCCACTGCACCGCTCTGAATGAGCTGCTTGCGGATCTCCAACTCGGAGGCGCGGGCGTCGGAGGCGGAGTTGGCCATGACGAATCCAGCCCTGCCTTCCTCGTTGAGGGCAGCGTAGAAGAGCTGTATCCAGATGTAGTTGCCATTATCGGTACGCGGCATGCCGAAGGGGAATCGGGCTTTGTCGTCCTGCAGGCGGTCCTTCTGGATGGCATCGACGTTAAAGGGGGGATTAGCCATGACGAAGTCAAACTGCCCGGCGCACTTGTGGATGTCGTCGTAGTAGGAGTTGCCCTCGCGGATGTCGCCCTGCAGGCCGTGGACTGCGAGGTTCATCTTGGCCAGGCGCACGGTGTCGCCGGTCTTCTCCTGGCCAAAGCAGGAGAGTTCGTCACTAGCATTCTTGTTGTGCTCCTCGACGAAGGCGGCGCTCTGCACGAACATACCGCCGGAGCCACAGGCCGGGTCGAACACCTTACCGTGATAGGGCTCGATGATCTCGGCGATGAGACGCACCAGCGGGCTGGGGGTGAAGAACTCGCCACCGCCCTGCCCTTCGGCGCGGGCGAACTGGGTGAGGAAGTATTCGTAGATGCGGCCGAAGACATCAGAGCCTATATCGAAACGAATGTTGGCAAAGTTTTTCAGTAGGCTGGCAAGGATGTCGTTGTCGAAGCGGGTGTAGGTCTTGGGCAGGGTATCCTTGATCGCCTCGTTCTCCACCTCCAGCGCCTTCATGGCGTCGTTGATGGCCTTGCCGAGATCCTCCCCCTCCGGCAGCTTGAGCAGGTTGGAGAAGAGCGTCCCCTCAGGGACATACATCGCTCCCTCGGCCTGAATCGCAGTCTTTAGATCACCGGCTGACTTACGGCGGCGGGAGGACTGCTTAGCTTCCAGGCGCTCCTTGGCTAGCTCAATACGGTATTCGGCATAGCGCAGGAAGATGAGGCCCAGTACGGGACGGGAGTACTCTTGGGAGGTAAGGCCGGTATTGGCGCGGAGTTGGTCGGCAGCAGCCCAGAGACGGCGTTCCAGCTCCTGGATGTTTTTGAAATCAGACATATTAATATTAGTTAAAGCAATCCATTACGTTATTCGTTTTTTCTGTTACTGGCTTGTCCGTGAGCCATCAAATTCTTAATCTTGCCAGCCTTAGCTACCAAGGGCAGTAGTAGGTATCCAATATTCAATCTGGCACCCGTTCTAACAACTCCCCGACTTCGCACTGAAAAAACACACAGAGCTTTTCGATAGCGTCAAGATCCACCCTCGTCGCGGTCTCCTTATACAAAAGGCTCACCGTATTTCTGTTTAATCCAGTGGCTCGAGCAACGTCAGCGATTTTGAGCTTTCGCTCACCCATTAGCCTACTCAGATGACACCTGATCAAAGTAACCGCCTCCAAATCAGAAAAAATTACATTCTAAATAACAAAATGCCCTTGTAATTACAATTTTTCGCCCTAATATCATATTCTAAGTGACATAATGTCATTCTGGAGTGCAAATTATGAATTACAACGACATCCCTGACGTACTGGATTTTCTGGATAACACACCTCATGGGCGTGCAGCTAGGAAGGAAATGGAAAGGATCGAGCGTATTAAACGCGCAAAACGCAACGGTCAAGTGCTCTTCGATTTCCTTCGCAACCGGATGAATCACGATTTCTTAAGGAAAAAATCACATATCCCCTTCTTGGGATGCGGCTCTGAGCATAGCAATGAGCAAGCACTTGAACACTGGTCAATTGCGCACCTAAGAAAACACCCCGATCAGGAACAGCACATTACATCTGAATTCATGGTGGAGACACTTGAATTACTGAAGGAAACGCTCATAGCAATTGAGGAGCTTTAACAGTGAATCAAGAAAATTCTGCGATTTTTTTCGCCCGAAGTTTCCTGCCCCAGGCTCAATAAGAATATGAACCACGGCAAACCAGATATATCCGCAGAGCCTGAAACAGCTCATTTTGATGGCTTAAAGCCTTTGTCTTTAGAAGAGGCTGCGGACTTTCTTCGTATGGCCCCAGAAACACTCCGCCGCAAAGCACGATCAGGCGAAGTACCTGCAGCCAAGCCAGGAAAGCAATGGGTCTTTATTGCCGAGGATCTCATCGAGTTTGTGCGCTCTCAATACAGCGCAAGCACTCAATCCATTCTTACCAACAGGAAACAAACCAGGAGCGAGACATGGCTATCGTCAAGCGTGGCAAAAAAGGCATCTATCACACCAATTTCACAGCGCCGAACGGAAAAAGAATACGAGTCTCTACTCAGACCTCAGACAAAGTAGCTGCTCAAGAATTTCATGACAGGCTAAAAGCACAATATTGGCGAGAGTCAAAGCTTGGTGACAAGCCTGCCAAATCATGGCAAGAAACTGTTTGTAGACACATAGCTGAGCTACCTAATAAGGATAACAGTTTCAAGTTAGAGCATCTGCGCATTCTTGACGAATATCTAAAAAACAAAATGCTCAATGAAATTGATGAGGCATTAATTTCAGAAATCAAAATTAACCGCCTCCAACAGAAGGATAAACGCTATAAATATGGTGACGCACCAACGGTATCTAGAACCACTGTTAACCACACTCTTGTTGTTTTGAAGGCGGTATTAAATGCTGCAAAAAAGTGGGGGTGGATTGACCGTGTTCCCACCATTGAGAAGCTTGCTGTAAACAAAGAAGATATTGAAAGAATAGTTTGGTTAACGCATGAAGAAGCTGACAGGCTGATTAATGAGTTACCAATTCACCTAGAGCGAATGGTGAGGTTCAGCCTGCTCACTGGCCTGAGAGAATCAAATGTGTACGGACTTAAATGGGAATGGGTTAACAAAGAAAACAAGTTAGCTTGGATACCACCAGGCTCCTCAAAAAATGAAAAGGCGATCCAGGTCCCATTAAATGGTGAAGCTATACAGCTCTTAGAAGAGCTCCAAGGTGACCACCCTGTATATGTATTCACCTATCGAGGAAATCCTGTGAAAAGCATAAATACTGTTGCGTGGAGGAAAGCCTTGGATAGAGCAGGGATAAGGCCATATTTTGTTGTTGGTAAAAAGAAGCTCTCATCTAGAAAGCAACATTACCCAACAAAACCACTACATGAATACTCCCAACCCACCTTCAGAGAGCATGATCTGAGACATACATGGGCGAGCTGGCACGTGCAGGCTGGAACCCCTCTTGCTGTTTTACAGCAATTAGGAGGGTGGTCATCGTATCAGATGGTTCTACGCTATGCGCACTTATCTCCCAATCACGTTGCGCAGTTTGCCGACAGCATTTCTATCAAGAAAAAAACCTAAAGGCATTATTCGTCCTTTGGCACAAAGCTGCCACACCATCTCAATCAGGCCTGACGAAAAGCTTTATAGCATTGATATATATATGATTTTTATCTACTACAATACATAAACCATCTGACTGTCGATCAGATAGTCTAATATTTCAAAACTTTTCCGAGTATTACATCCAATAAACTTAGCTTTAGCGGAAATCACGCCACAATTCTGGCACACGCAGCAGAGCCAAAAGAAAAAGGGCCTGCAGCATCGCTACAAGCCCTTGTTTCTTTTACTTAATATGGCGCGCCCGGCACGATTCGAACGTGCGACCGCCTGGTTCGTAGCCAGGTACTCTATCCAGCTGAGCTACGGGCGCTGATCAGGAGGGCGTATTATTCAGATTTGGCCATGCCCTGTCAATGGCTTATTGCAGAATCCGGCCGAAATGGGAAACGGCCGACTTCCCCAAGGGAAAAGAGATGCATGAGAGAATTATTTATCGGAATATCAATCAGTTATAGAGCTCAGCCTGGCCGCAAAGCGGCAGGCTGTCTCGAGTTCCTGGCGCTGCATCTCTTCCGCCCCGGGCAGAGATGGCGGAATCACCCGGGAGCCGCCTGAGGCTTCAGCTTCAGATGCCACCACGGGCTCGGCAACCGGAGCACCGGGTTCCATCATCTGCATAATCGACCCGCTCAGGCCATCGGTCTGCTCCGGGTGCTCGAAAAAGTAATCCCGGAGCCGGCCCAGCAGCTCTTCGACCGCCTGATCATAGGATCGCTCATCCACTTCGGATGAGGCTTCTTCGACGGTATCCGTACCCTCCTCTTCCCGGAGATCGACTTCATCTTCTTCCAGGGAGATCGACTGAAAATACTCACTGAAGCTTTTCCCACCCGGCTTTCTCTCCAGCACCTGGGCCAGGCGCATTGTTGCGTTCTCCAGGCACCGGCTGGCAAGGCTCTCGGGGTACTCGAGCAGGTAGGGTTTTTGTGCCCGGATCGACTCAGGAACCTTCGGGTCCGCAAAGATGAAGCTGAGGTAGTAGATCTCAAGGCCAAGGTATTTTGCCACCGCACCCTTGAACCGGTGATACGTCTCGTGGGCGCTGGCGCGGTTCTGGGCCATGTTGACGATAACGAACACCGGCGCATCGAAATCGTGACGCTTGAGCACCTTGAGCAACGAGAATGCGTCGGTCAGCGAGGTGGGCTCCTGGGTGATGGTGACCACCATGTAGGGTGCTGCCAGAAGGAACTGGATCAGGGCCTCGGAGATACCGGCCTCGGTATCGATGACAAGGTAGTCAAACTTCTGTTCGAGATGTTTCAGTCCATCGATCAGGTGTTTCTGCTGCCCGGCACTCAGTTGAATAAACTCGCCAATACCGGTTGCACCGGGAACGATCTGGACACCACCTGGAGCTTCTACCAGGATGTCATCGATCGAGCGCTCGTTTTTTACGTAGTGCTCGAGGGTGTATTCCGGTGAGAGCCCGAGCAGAATATTGACATTGGCAAGGCTGGTATCGGCATCGAAGAGACAGACCCGCTTCCCCTGTGCGGCCAGTGCTATGCTGAGATTGGTCGATATGCAGGTCTTGCCCACACCGCCCTTGCCACTGGACACGGCAACCACATGGGCATGGTTGGCATCGCCGCTTTTTTCCGCAGCGGGATCCTCTGTTGTATCGGGCAGTTGCCCGAGCACAGCGGTCTTTAGCGATGCTGAAACCATGGACGCCATATCAGTTAGGATTCCTGTTCCCTTTTATCATGGAAAAGTACTGATCTTTCATTGACTTATTAGTACTTTTTGTTACATTTCATTAACTATGGCAAGACCATCCATCATGAATGCAGCACGAATCGACGTGGGGAAGCTCCCTGTCGTTCCACAAGTATTACTCAAACTAATCGATGCATGCCATAAAGTCGATGTAAGTTTTGATGAACTTGGCGGAATCATCAAGCAGGATGCAACGCTCTGCACCAAGATGATCTCGGTTGCCAACAGCCCCCTCTACACCCAGTGGCGAAACGTGGATGATCTGAACCGCCTGTTGGTGGTTCTGGGTGTGGAGCGCATCAAAACTATCGCCGTCACCTCGGTGGTTCAGCAGTTCTTCTCCCAGTTCAATGCCGATGTCGGCAAGCAGATGGGGACCTTCTGGAAAGAGTCCCTGACCTGCGCATGCATGATGAAATCTCTCGCCAGGCTGACCGGCTACGAGTCTGCAGACGAGGCTTACATCGCCGGCCTGCTTCATAACCTGGGGCAACTGGTCTACCTTAAGCGGCACTCCGGTGAATACCTTGAGATGCTGAACAATGCACAGTCGGATGCAGAGCTGGATGAGATGGAGCGCGAACGGTTCGGAGCGACCTGCACCGAGGTCGGCGCTTACCTGCTGAACGAATGGATCCCCGGCTCTTTTGTCAGCGACGCCATTCTTTTCCAGCATGAACCGGCAGAACGGATATTCGATACCCAGCCACTGATCAAGCTGCTCAATCTTGCACACAAGCTGAGCGATGGCGGCATCAGTGAATCGGACCTGCTGAGCGAAGCCGACCGTCTCTACAGCCTGACACAGCCCATGCTGGACGAACTTCAGGAGAGTGTCAGGACAGAGGTACTGGATACCGCCCAGGCGTTCGGCATAAAGATCAACCTGGAGGACAACAAGCAGACCGTCCACAACGTGGACGATGAAGAGACGCGGCTCGAGCTTGCAAAACAGGTTCGGGGTTATGCCCTGTTCGGCACAAACCTCGGGGAGCTTCATCCCTCAGGCAACGAAGAGAGTGTCTGGCATGGACTGCTGCAGGACCTGGACATCCTGTTCGGTTTCGACAGGGCCATGGCCTTCCGCTTCTCGGAAGAGAGCGGGCAACTCCAGGATGCCCTCGCCTCTGCGGGGGAAGAGGAGCAGATCCGGCAGATACAGATTCCGCTTACCAGCGGACGCAGCCTGGCCGCCGAGTCCCTTATCGAGAAAAAGATACTCACCTCGTTCGATACCGACCTGCCGGAACTCACATCGGTACTGGATCGACAACTCAAGCGCATCCTGCAATCGGCCGAGCTGATCTGCCTGCCGTTGCTCGACGGCACAGCCCGCTTCGGTGTGCTGATCGCCGGCACGAATGACAACAACCCGGCAGACTTCGCCACCCAGAAGACCCTGCTGTCCCAGTTCCTGCAGGCCTCGTCGAATCGCATTCTGGCGCAGCAACAACGTGCCAGGGAACAGGAGGAACTGCTGGAGGAACAGCGCGCACAGCAGAACCTGAGAGCGAGAAAACTGGTACACGAGGCGAACAACCCCCTGGGCGTCATCAAGAACTACCTCCAGGTACTCTCCATCAAGCTGGCCGATGACAATTCAGTCAATGAACAGCTTGGGCTGATACGCGATGAGATCGACCGGGTTGCCGGCATCATCCTGCGCATGCGCGATACTGAAGACGCGCCATCCCCCAACGATGGTCCGGTGGACATAAACCAGGTGGTTGAAGACCTGATGTCGCTGTTCCGCGTCTCCATGTTCACGACCCATGGCATAACCGACCAGTTGCAGCTCGACCTCAGGTTGCCCCCTGTGATGACCAACAGGAACAGCCTGAAGCAGATACTGACCAACCTGATCAAGAACGCGGTCGAGGCAATGCCCGAAGGTGGTGAGCTGACTGTTTCCACTCAGGGCAACGTCAACATAGACGGCAGATCCTACGTACAAATCACCGTTGCAGACAGCGGCCCCGGCCTGCCGGCCGAAACATTATCGAAACTGTTCTCCCCCATTGAGAGCTCCAAGGGGAAACAGCATGCAGGCCTTGGCCTGACGATCGCGAAGAATCTCATCGCAGACATGGACGGATCCATAAGTTGCAGGAACAGGGAAAAGATGGGGGCAGAGTTCATATTCATGCTACCCCAGATCAAAGGCAACTCCCTAACAGAGGTATGAACATGAAAACTACCCGTTCATGGCTTGAGGTCGATTACAGTGAGGAACACGAAACTCAAGCTGCGGGGGTAGCGGATCAGGTACCGGATTCGAAAACCACCATCCTGGTTACCGATGACGATGAACTGATGCGCAAGAGCCTCAAGGAGCTGCTGGGCATCTACGGCTTCAATTGCCACACGGTGGATGGCGGCAGGGCCGCCCTGGATCACCTGGCGACCAGCGAGATCGACCTGATGCTGCTGGACCTTAACATGCCTGACATGGATGGACTCCAGGTACTCCAGCAGGTCGAGAAGGACCACCCCACTACGGATGTGATCATCCTCAGTGGCGAAGCCACCTTCGACAATGCGGCACGCGCCTTCCATCACGGTGTTCGCAATTTCCTGCGCAAACCCTATGCCCCTGAAGACCTGATCAACACAATCAAGAACGTGCTGCACAAGCGCAGTCTCGAACTGAAGGTGAAAGAGGTCAGCACCCAGCTGCAGATAGCCGAGAAGCGTCACAAGTTCATCATCAACAACTCGCCCGACATCATCTACATGCTGGACAAGCAGGGAAGGTTCAGTTTCGTCAATGACCGGATAGAGACGCTCCTGGGCTACAGCAAGGAGGAGCTGATCGGCACACACTACAGTGACCTGGTCTACTGGGAGGACCTGGAAAAGGCGAAGTTTGCCTTCGACGAGCGCAGAACAGGTAATCGCGCCACCAAGAATGTCGAGCTGCGCCTGGCCTGCAAGGACGCATCCATGGGCACCCGTTACTTCGATTCACACTCCATGATGATCGAGCTCAACTCCATGGGTGTGTACAACAACACTGACCGTGATTCGAAAAACCGTTTTATCGGCACCTACGGTGTTGCACGCGACATCACCGAGCGTAAACACGCCGAGGAGATGATCGACTTCCAGCTCTACCACGATCTGCTCACCAAGCTGCCCAACCGGGCACTGTTCCATGATCGCGTGAAGATCGCACTGTCACAGGCCAAGCGTAACAACACCAAGCTGGCCGTTATGTACCTGGACATGGACCGCTTCAAGGCGATCAATGATTCCCTTGGACACCTGATGGGTGATCAACTGCTGCAGACCGTGGCCGGCATACTCAAAAGCTGCCTGCGTGACAGCGACACCCTGGCAAGGGTGGGCGGCGATGAGTTCAACCTACTGCTACCGGATATCGGCAGCCGCGAAGATGTGCTTGCCATCTCCAAGAAAATACTCGATCGGCTGAAGCAGCCCATCAACCTGGAGGGCTTCGAGGTCTTCGTCAGTTTCAGTATCGGCATATCCATCTTCCCGGATGACGGCGAGAACATAGAGACCCTGATCAAGAACGCCGATACCGCGATGTACTACGTGAAACGTCGCGGAAAGAATGGCGCAGACTTCTTCGACAGCGATATGAATTCGCTGTTCCTGCAGCACATCGCCCTGGAGAACGAACTCAGGAAAGCGCTGGAGGAGAACCAGCTGAGGGTCTACTACCAACCCCAGTATGATCTGCAGACCAACAAGCTTGCAGGCTTCGAGGCACTGGTACGCTGGCAACATCCCGACACCGGCCTGGTCATGCCCTGCGACTTCATCCCCATGGCGGAAGAGACAGGACTGATCGTCGAAGTCGGCACCTGGGTACTCGACCGTGCCTGCCAGGAGGTCCGCTCACTCTATCCGGGGGAAAACCTCGACGTTGACCTGGCGGTCAATATCTCGGCACTGCAACTGCTGCAGGCAGACTTCGTCCAACAGGTTCTCGATACCCTCAGATTGCACGGCATACCACCATCCAGGCTCGAACTCGAAATTACCGAGAACGTGTTGATGGAAGATATGGAGCAGGCGGTAACCAAGCTGACTCACCTTGCCGCTCAAGGCGTAAAGATAGCGGTAGACGATTTCGGAATTGGCTACTCTTCCCTCAGCTACCTGCAGCACCTGCCGATTCACACCCTCAAAGTGGACCGCTCCTTCGTACAACGAATCGAATCATTGGAAGACAAACACTCCATCGTCACCGCCATCGTTGCCATGGCAAAAGAGTTGCAGTTCGACATCGTTGCCGAAGGAATCGAAAACGATACCCAGCTTGCAGTACTGAAAAGTATGGGCTGCACCCGGGGGCAGGGTTTTATGATTGGGCGACCGGTGGGTATTGATGATATCAAGCAGGATATCAGTAGTGGCAATGCCTCAGAACGTGCCCTGCGAGATTGACTGGCCACGTACGCTTAAGGCTCTCAAATCGGAAAGGCATCAGTGACATTCTGGGCGAGGGATTGATTCGCGCCATCCTTGGCGCTCGCCCTTCGGGCAGCGCATGCGCGCGGTCAAAAGGGCTATCCTGCCCTTTTTATCGAACGAAGGGTTCTCACCAAAGCCTCATTCACCGACCCAATAAAAGAAAAGGCCCTCCGATCGGGAAGGCATCGATTGCATTCTGGGCGAGGGATTGACTCGCGCCATCCCTGGCGCTCGCCCTTCGGGCCGCGCATGCGCGCGGTCAAAAGGGCTATCCTGCCCTTTTTATCGAACGAAGGGTTCTCACCAAAGCCTCATTCACCGACCCAATAAAAGAAAAGGCCCCGCATTGCGGGGCCTTTTCTTTTATGGCGGAGAGCGAGGGATTATCTTTCTAGGGCATATTAATCCTATGTAAGTTATTAATATCCTTAGTATCAGTAACTTATAGGCTTTGCATGGGGTTAGGTACGGGGTTAGAATGGGGTTAGTTTTTTCACTCTACGCCAGACAATTAAGAATGAAACAAGACACCAGGTATCTCAGGCGCAAAGGCAACATCTATCAGTTCCAATACACCGTAAAGGACGCCCTCAAGCACCACCCCTTGTTCTGGGGGAAGACAGTGTACATCAAGTCTCTGGGAACTGATGATCTCAGAGTCGCTAGGATGCGTAGAGATCAGATACTCAATGAGATCGATATGATCCTTGAGGGCTCCAAGGCGGCTGAGTTCAAAGCGCATGTTGACCAGATGCGACAGATGAACAAGCAGTTCCTGAAGAGCAACCCTGACTATGGTGATGATGTCTATGGTCTGCTCTTCGATGAGGTTGAGAGTGACGCTAGGAAACAGGGTGTTGAGCTTGATGAACATGGCCGCTTACCTAACAACCTCCCAGAAGACCTGAGGTTCAGGGTAGATGCTATTTCTCATGCACAGAAGCAGGAAGCTAACCCTGAGTCCCCCCTCCTCCCCCCTGCTGACTATCGGGAAAGCTTGAGGGATATGCAGAAGCGCACGGTCAAGCACAAGAAACAACTGGGTAAGAGAGAGAAGACTCTTGGCAAGTACTCCCGGTCTGTAGATGCATTCCTTGATTTCATGGGTGTCAAAGACATGCCTATAGGTGCTATACGTAGGCGGCAAGTAGTCGAGTTCTCAGCAGAGATGCAAACCCAGTACTCCGGCTCAACTGTGTCTAACTTCCTCAGTTTCCTGTCTGAGATATGGAAGACTGCCCGTGACCTTGAGTTACTGGAGGGCGACAACCCATTTCAGGGCCATAAGGTCAAGAATGATAAAGAGAACTATCTTCCGTGGACTGAGGGTCAGTTGAAAGATCTGTATGCACTACTCCCTGAAGAAGACAAGCTGCCTTTCAAGATTGGTGTCTATACTGGCGCACGTATTGACGAAATCATCACCATGCAACCTGAGGATATACAAGAGGTTGAAACCGATAAAAGCACAGTTCTCTGTATTCACCTGAAGCCAGATGGTGGAAAAACTAAGGATTCCAGAAGACTCGTTCCCGTACACCCCGCACTAGTTGATGATTTGAAAGACTTTAAAAGCTTTGAGGTCACATCGTCTAACTATTCCAAGCGTTTCGGCAGAGTCAAAAAGAAATACCTTGGTGACAACAATTCTCGTAGACACTGCTTCCACAGCTTACGCCACACCCTAGCGACTGCCCTGCATCAACATGGGATTGATGAGAATATCATCAGCTATGTTACTGGACATGCTAATCCCGGCAGGACTGAAGCTGGGCGCACCTACATTCATGGCCCACTGATGAGGCAGATGCAGGAAGCGTTAGAGAAGCTTCCTGTCATCGTGTGAGATGTAAAACCCTAGGCTCGATCTGACAACCACGCCATCGGAACCGGTAACTGTCCCGACTACTACAATTATGCAGTCTCCAGCGACATCAGCCGCTGGAAGTTCAAGTTAGATTCTCGCCATATCTGACTCAAAACTGCTAACCGACTTAGCAAGTTGTTTAAATACATCAGGTACTGAGTTAGCAAGGTTTGACATAGCACTATACATAGTCCTGACTACCTCAAGGTCTAAGTCATTTGCTAACACAAACTGGTTTTTACGAGCACGCCTGGCTACTTTATGCCTTTTGACTCTTAGCTTTTTTAGTACATCCCTGCGCTTTCTAATGGCAGCTTCATCAGTTCCATTTACATCATTCCATATGACGTAGGTATCTTTGAAGGCTTCCAAATCTTTCCAAAGAGGTTTTCCAAGAAATGAGCCATCAGGAATAGATGTTGCCTCGTTGATGACGATGCCAAGAGCCTCCTGCACTTTTTCGCATATATTTTCGTCAAGACCAGTATTCTCTAGGGCAAGTAAGTCATTGAGAATTTTTGACAGAGCATCTGAACGGAAGCGATTAAACGCCCATGTCGCGGTTCCACGCCTAACATCTAAGCTACCCATGTTTCTCTCTCCTGTTGCTTATTTCTTATTTCCAGCTAACTGCTCAAGATATAGCGAGCCCAAGCATCAAGACGTGCTGCCGTTGCTCAGGCAGTTGTCCTTAATAAGTTCTCTATTAAGGAATGGAAACTACTTTGGGCAAGGATGTGGAGTGGTCAGCATCCTGCCAAAAACATATTCCATAATTTCCACAAGGATACCAGAGAAACAAGTATTGGGAAACATCTTCCCTGGTCACGGACTCCTTTGTATCAGAACAAATCTTACAAACTACATCCGAGGCTAACCTATTTAATGACTCAATGACTTGATGCCTCGTATGGAGTTTGGTGAAGAGTTCCTTGTCAATGCAAAAATATCCACCCAATTCTATGGCTTTATCATTGTGTTTCGAAACCCAATTACCCCCCATACCCCATTAGCTTGAAACCTGAGGATAAGCCTTCTGACATCTATCAACTGTCAGTTGATGGAAGGATCAAGACACTGGAGACAGTCGTACAGAATGACCAAGATGGTCAAACTGATCGATCATATGAACAGCGGCAGCTCAAATGGAACCCTAAGCCTCCAAGATGTTCACTTCAGGTGTACCCACAGTGAACTGTTCGCACATATCCAAATAATGTTCACTAAGGGTTGTTAGTTCATGAACGTTCGTTTATGCTAATAACTTCTGGAGCCTATATGAACACTTTGGAGCTATCAGCATGACCACACATAAGTATGGATACGCACGTGTCTCAAGCCTTGATCAAGACACCTCCATCCAAGTTGAGACACTCAAGAAGGCTGGGTGTCACCGTGTCTGGGAGGAGAAGGCCTCAGGCACAACCAGGCAGAACAGAAAGGAACTGGACAGCCTCCTCAGCTTCCTACGTGAAGGCGACACTCTGGTAGTCACTCGGATCGATAGGCTTGCCCGTAGCCTTAAAGACTTGCAGGACATCATTCATGACCTCAAGAAGCACAAGATTCACTTCCAAGCCACAGAGCAACCCATAGACACCAGCACAGCAGCAGGGAAGGCCTTCTTGGATATGCTTGGTGTTTTCGCTGAGTTTGAGACCAACCTCAGGAAGGAGCGTCAGCTTGAGGGCATAGCCAGAGCCAAGGCTGCTGGGAAGTACAAAGGGAAAGCTCCCCTGTCAGACCAGAAGAAGCAGAAGGTCATCTCTCTGTTCAAACGAGGCATGAAACAGTCAGAGATCATCAAGGAGGTTGGTGTTGGTAGAACCTCAGTACATAACATTCTCAAGGCTGCTGGGCTTAAATGAATGCGGAAAATTGCCAATGTGGCAAAAATCCGCAGCCAGAGAAATCTGAAAACAACGATGAGTTCTTCGACGGTTATGTCTCTTTCCGCCCCTGTACTCCTCTTTGAATTTAGGGGTTTCAACTGTTGCATTTATACAACAAATACCGTAAGTCACTGATAGTCATTACGCAACGGTCCCACATGTGGGATAGTCTCATAAGTGATTGTTTTTAATGCTTTTTTATATTTCCTTGTGTCTATACTCAGCGCCTCCTAACAACAAACACAAGGAAGACGCCAGATGAACCATAAGAATCAAGAACCAACCAACATCACCATTGATCAGACCACTCTGATCCACGATGAGTTGTCCTTCAGGACTGACTTCAAACTCACCAAGGAAGACATCAATGTCTTGGAGTACCAATGGTTCGCTCTACCAAAGGGACACAGTGCAGAGGGTGCAGTGATGGCCTCTTGTCTGGGCTTGGAGTGGCAGGGAGTTCAGGCCTGAGGAGGCGGTGAGATAGAGACCAAGGGTGATACCCCACGCCCTAGGTATTGTTAACGTCTCTGCAAGCCATTTTGAGTGCTTCTGTGAGTGTTCCCAATACCATTTACCGTGAGAGGGTACGAGAAGACGTTAACCGAGCGTTTACATCCCTCTTCCTACGAATCACAAGACAACAAGAGAGAAAGTGATGATCGATATATACACAGATGGCGCATGCCGTGGAAACCAACATGCCTTCAACATGGGAGGCTGGGGCTATGTAATCACCGATAAGGTGTCCGGTAGAAGTCGCCATTGCTGGGGCCATGAGCAAAACACAACGAACAACCGTATGGAGATGACTGCCACTATCAAAGCTCTTCACGCTATCCGTAACCGCCCAAAGTCCGATGTTACGGTATATTCCGACTCCAACCTGATTATCAAGGGAATGACCGAATGGTTGAGCGGGTGGAAGGCTAAAGGCTGGAGGAATGCCAGCAAAAAGCCCGTTGAGAATAAAGACCTCTGGCTACAACTGGATGAGCTTAGCGCACTACATAATGTGACTTGGCAGCACGTTAAGGGTCATAACGGTAACAAGGGTAATGAGATAGCTGACCAGTTGGCAAACCGTGGAGCAGATGGCCATAAAGGTAAGCAGGATTTTGATACTGGCGAGTAGCTGGGATTTGTTGATGCAGGGGAAAGAGAAGTATATGAGCAAAAGACTAGGTAAGCTACAGAAAGACATTCTATTGTTGATTTGCGTTTAATACTGACCCAGGTTTTGCATCTAATTTTGACCCGCCCAGATAGCCGGATTATGGCCTGAGTTCACTTCCTTTTTCCAGTTTTTCTATCCTCCTGTTGTTGTGAAGTTGAGTGCCTGAAGCGGTAACTGTCATTGCCGGTTTCAATGATATGGCAGTGATGGGTTAGCCGGTCCAGCAGTGCTGTTGTCAGCTTGGGATCACCAAAGACAGATGACCACTCTGAGAAGCTCAGGTTGGTTGTGATAATGATGCTGGTCTTTTCATAGAGCTTGCCGATCAGGTGGAACAGCAATGCTCCACCGGATTGACTGAACGGCAGGTAACCCAGTTCGTCGAGTATCACCAGGTCAGTATGCATCAGGCGGTTAGCGATACGCCCCTGTTTGCCGTTGAGCTTTTCCTGTTCCAGCTGATTAACCAGTTCGATGGTGGGCAGGAAGCGTACGCGCAGATGGTGGTGCTGTATGGCCTGCACCGCAATGGCCGTAGCCAGATGGGTTTTGCCCGTGCCCGGGCCACCTACGAAGACCACATTCTGGGCATCTTCAATGAACTCACAGCGGTGTAAAGCGCGTATCAGGGCTTCATCTACCTGGCTTTCCCTAAACTCGAAGCCAGCCAGATCCCGATAGGCCGGGAACCTGGCGGCTTTCATCTGGTAGTTTATTGAGCGCACTTCGCGTTCAGCCACTTCGGCCTTGAGCAGTGTTTCCAGGATAGGAACAGCCTGTTGATAGATCGGTGCCGCCTGTTTTGACATGGTGGCAACCGTATCGGCCATACCGAACAGCTTGAGGGATTTAAGGGTGGTAACCATGGCATCTGCCGTCATTGCTGCTTCCTCCTGAGTCTGTCATAACGGTGGGTATCTGCTGTCGGCTCTGTGACCAGCTTCAGAGCAGCAGGTGGTTGAGTAGGTTCTGGCTTGGGCTTATCTGTGATCCTGCTCAGACAGTTGATGACATGCTGCTTGGAGGGGCGGTCGATCTTTAACGCCTCTTCTACCGCACGTTCGACCAGCGCTTCATCATGCAGCAGCACAAGCGCTAGTACGTCGACCATCTCCCGGTCACCGCTGGGACGCTTGAGCAGCTTGCGTTGTAGCCGCTTAAAGCTCTCGGGTAGCTCATGGAATGGCGCACCATTGCGTAAAGCACCGGGCTTCCGCTGCACGACTGACAGGTAATGGCGCCAGTCGTAGATGGTTTTCCCGGGGAAACTATGATCACGGCTAAAGACGCGTTCATGAACGGCTACCACCTGGGCTTCGGCCACAATGACCAGCCGGTCGGCATACACGCGTAGACTAACTGGTCGGTTGGCAAAGCTGGCCGGCACACTGTAGCGGTTGTTGTCGTAGGTAATCAGACAGGTGGAGCTGACCCGCTTGTTGTACTCGACAAAGCCATCGAAGGCTGCAGGCGCCTCCATCAAGTGTTCACGCTCTGCCTGCCAGTAATCGCCTATGGTGCGACGCTTGTCTTCCGGGTGCGGCAGCTCCTGCCACAGATCAAGACAGCGCTGCCTGAGCCACAGGTTCAGTCCTGCCAGTGATTTGAAGGCGGGTGCGCCCTGCCAGATGCGTCTCCTGGCATCGAGTACATTCTTCTCGACCTGGCCTTTCTCCCAGCCTGCTGCCGGGTTGCAGAACTCGGCCTCGAACAGATAATGGCTGACCATGGCGGTAAAACGCTTGTTTACATCCCGCTGTTTGCCTTTGCGGACTTTATCCACTGCCGTCTTCATGTTGTCGTAGATGCCACGCTCCGGCACGCCACCGAAGGTGACAAAGGCATGATAGTGAGCGTCGAATAGCATCTCATGGCTTTGCATCAGGTAAGCACGCATGAAGAACACGCGGCTGTGGCTGAGCTTGAAATGAGCAACCAGCAGCTTGGTGTTGACGCCATTGAGCTGAACGTAGTCTTCGCTCCAGTCGAACTGAAACGCCTCTCCTGGTGCAAAGGATAACGGCACAAAGGTGTTCTTGGCGGCGGTCTTCTTGGCTTCCTGCTGCTCAGCCCGCCAGTTGCGGGCAAAGGCGGCTACCCGGTCATAGGACCCGGTATAACCCAGTTGCACCAGGTCACTGTGTAGCTGCTTGACCGTCTTGCGCTGCTTGCGATGTCGTCTGGACTCACGAAACAGCCAACTGGTCAGCGTCAGTTCATAGTCATCCAGTTTGGAGGGACTTTTACGGTTGGGGTAGCGTGGTTCCACCACGCCACTGGCTAAATACTTGCGGACTGTATTTCTACTTAGTCCTGTTCTTCGGGTTATCTCCCGGATCGGCATTCCTTCCCGGAAATGCCATCGTCTGATTACGCTTAATAACGCCACGTCGATCACTCCTGTTTACTCCTGCAAAGCCTTGATGCAGGTAGAGTTGTACGTGGGTCAAAATTCGATGCAAATTATGGGGATAGGTGGGTCAGTTTTGGGTGCAATTCAACATCCTACAACCATCTCCCTCGCAATCCCTACGACCACCTCAACTGGACACGGGAAGAGACTGTCGCTTTTTTCTACTGCAACCTGGCCGAGCATAAGGTCAACCCTTCCAAGTTCCTCCTACGAATCACAGCTACGCTTGTAGCGCATTCCCAAGGCTTCCATAAGTTCCACAGCTACAGACAGCTACAGTACTCCTTGAGCCGTGCGGTGCTCTCCTTGGCTCCCAGACCTTTGATGTGGTCACATCAGAAGAAGGAGTGGATAGTGAAGACAAGAACCTCAGTGAAGGCACTTGAGTCACTGGGTGATTGGGCTATGTATCACATGGCTCCCATTGAGGGACTGATAGAGAAGTACCGTGAAGAGATCATGGAAGTGATGAAGAGGCGGAAGGAGTTCAGTGAGTACAAGAAAAGGAACCCAGCATACAAGACACCCTTCAAGAAGTATCGATACCCTAACGGTGATGTGGCTTGGAGAGGGCGTAGGGTTAGGCCTGACGGGATGACCTATGATCCAGTGAGTGGTGGCTTGGTGTCTGTGGGTTTAAGTCCTCATGAACTTGTAGTGGATGCTGAGAGGAATGTGGGGGCCAGACGTAATCAACCGAAGCGAAAAGTGATCACAAGCGAGACCGTGAAAGGGTTAGAAAGGGGTTAGACTGGGGGTTAGAAGCACAAAGAAAAACCCCAGTAACTAGTTGAAATTACTGGGGTTTTTGCTTATGGCGGAGAGCGAGGGATTCGAACCCTCGATACGCTATTAACGTATACGCCCTTAGCAGGGGCGCGCCTTCAGCCACTCGGCCAGCTCTCCAATAAACCTGATTGTCTGCGCATTCTATCAATGACCCTTCGGGTCATGCAGGGGCGCGCGTTATTCGGGACTACGTCCCTCACCCCTTCGGGGTCAGCGTCGATGCTCGACGCTGCTCTTCGCAGCCTGCGGCTGCTTCGTCAGCCACTCGGCCAGCTCTCCAATAAACCTGATTGTCCAAGCCAATCTATTCAGATCGGCTCTCAAAAAGAGGGCGCTATTCTAACCCAATTTTTCTTTCCCGCTCCACTGTTTTTTGCCAGAAAAGCCGTTTCCAATCCGCGACTTGTTATTACCGGGATCGTTCGCCCGTGATGGCGCTTGGAGTGGGGGGAGGCGCAATTGAAACGGGGCTCGAAAGAGCCCCGATTAGGATAAGCTTCAGGCTTCGTCCTGTTCAGACTGCTCCCGCTTGATGCGCTCGTAGATCTCTTCACGATGTACGGTCACGTCACGGGGGGCATTAACGCCAATGCGAACCTGATTGCCCTTGACGCCGAGTACCGTAACGGTCACTTCGTCGCCAATCATCAGCGTTTCGCCTACACGGCGGGTCAAAATCAACATTGTCCTGTCTCCCTGTTTTCCTAATTCCAGAATGGCGACCCTGCCGAAAGCGTGAGCACATCAGTTTGCTCATCATCTCCGTGGAATCGCCGCCAACCAAGCACTTAACCCACTGGAAGTCATCCTGTGGAAAAGGGCAAAGGGATTCTACCAATCAAAAAGCGGGTTTTAAAGAGGAAACAAGAATCTAACGACTTTTCCTCAACTGCGCCACACCAAGCCCTCTACTTCTAAAATAGCCTATTCTGCGTCTTCCATCGCCAGATTGAAGGCTTCGTGCAGGGAGCGGACACCCAGTTCGAGGTACTTTTCATCCACTACCACTGAGATCTTGATTTCGGAGGTGGAGATCATGCGAATATTGATCCCCTCGTGCGCCAGGGTCTCGAACATGGTGGCGGCGATACCGGCATGGGAGCGCATTCCCACACCCACCAGGGAGATCTTGACGATTCCCTCGTCGCCATCCACTTCCCGGGCACCGACAACCTCTGCGGTCTCCTTCAGCAGTTCCAGGGCCTTGGGGTAGTCGTTACGGTGAACGGTGAAGGTGAAATCGGTGGTCTTATCTTCAGAGATGTTCTGAACGATCATGTCCACTTCGATATTGGCTCCCGAGATGGGACCCAGAATGCTGTAGGCCACGCCAGGCTGGTCAGGTACACCGCGGATGGTCAGTTTTGCTTCATCGCGGTTGAACGCGATACCCGAAATTTTTGCTTCTTCCATACCCTCGTCCTCAAAGGTGATCAGGGTGCCCTCGCCTTCCTCGAAACTGGAGAGAACGCGCAGGGGTACATTGTATTTACCGGCAAATTCGACGGCGCGGATCTGCAGAACCTTGGAGCCTAGGCTGGCCATCTCGAGCATCTCCTCGAAGGTGATCTTCTCCAGCTTGCGGGCCTTGGGTTCCACCCGGGGATCGGTGGTGTAGACACCGTCCACGTCGGTGAAGATCTGGCACTCGTCTGCGCTCAGTGCGGCAGCCATGGCCACGGCGGTGGTGTCGGAGCCACCACGACCGAGGGTGGTGATGTTGCCGTGCTCGTCCACCCCCTGGAAACCGGCCACCACGACCGCGCGACCCGCCTCCAGGTCAGCCCTGACACGGGCATCGTCTATATCCTGGATACGCGCCTTGGAGTGGGCGCTGTCGGTCAGGATATGCACCTGCCCACCGGTATACGAGCGGGCGGGACAGCCCAGCTTGTTCAACGCCATGCTCAGCAACGCAATGGTGACCTGCTCACCGGTGGAGACCAGCACATCCATCTCGCGGGGATCGGGCCGTTCATCGATCTCTTTGGATAGCGAAATCAGGCGGTTGGTCTCGCCCGACATGGCAGACACCACCACGATGATCTGGTCACCTCGTTCGCGCACGGCGGCGACCTTCTTGGCCACGGCCTGTATGCGCTCGACGGTACCCACGGAGGTACCACCATACTTCTGGACAATAAGAGCCATTTCTTCAGATGCTCGCTTCAACTAACAGTGCGTCCTGCGAAAAGACGGCAGAGACGCCAAAAGCCGGACATTAAACAATAAAACCGGCATGGATAAAACCGTATTGGAGACCGGCAGGTGCCTCAGGCGCCGAGCTTTTCCCTTACCCAGCCCTCGACGGATTCGAGCGCCCCCGGCAGCGCGGCCGGATCATTGCCACCCGCCTGTGCCATATCGGGACGTCCACCACCCTTGCCGCCAACCTGCTCGGCCACAAACTTGACCAGGTCACCGGCCTTGACCTGCTTGGTCTGATCCTTGGTGACACCGGCCACCAGGCTCACCTTTTCTCCGGACACCGTGGCCAGCACGATCACCGCAGCCCCGAGCTTGTTCTTGAGCTGGTCCATGGTTTCGCGCAGGGACTTGGGATCGGCACCCTCGAGGTTGGAGGCGAGCACTTTGATCCCGTCGATCTCGACCGCACTGCCGGCCAGGTCACTGCCCGCCGCACTGGCCAGCTTGGACTTGAGCTGCTCCAGCTCCTTCTCCAGCTTGCGATTACGCTCCAGCAGCTGCGCCACCTTGTCGTCGATCTCGTCACGGCTCGCCTTCACAAGGTCGGTGATGCGGTGGATGCGATCATCGTCCGCCTCCATCCACTCGATGGCGCGGGGACCGGTGACACCTTCGATACGGCGTACGCCGGAGGCGATGCCTGTCTCGGCGGTGATCTTGAACAGGCCGATGTCACCCACCGCCTTGACGTGGGTGCCACCACAGAGCTCAGTGGAGAAATCGGACATGCGCAGCACGCGCACATGCTCGTCGTACTTCTCGCCGAACAGCGCCATGGCACCACTGGCCTTGGCATCGTCCAGGGACATGATGCGGGTCTCCACCATGTAGTTCTCACGGATCTGCTCGTTGACCATGCGCTCGATCTCCTTGAGCTGGTCACGGCTGACCGGTTCGAAGTGGGAGAAGTCGAAGCGCAGCCGCTCCTCGTCCACCAGGGAGCCTTTCTGCTGTACATGATCACCAAGCACGCTGCGCAGGGCGGCATGCATCAGGTGGGTGGCGGAGTGGTTGAGAGCGGTGCGATCACGCTTCTCCTCGTCCACCTCGGCCTGCACCGTATCGCCAACGCTCAGCACTTTACCCTTGAATTTACCTATGTGGACGAAGACATCGCCACCGCGCTTCTGGGTATCGAGCACCTGGAAAGCCGCCTTGCCCAGGCGCAGCAGACCGGTATCACCCACCTGGCCACCGGACTCGGCGTAGAACGGGGTACGGTCCAGTACCACCATGCCCTCTTCCCCGTCGCCCAGGGTATCCACCGACTCGCCCTTCTGGAACATGGCGATCACGGTCGCGTCGTCTTCCATCCGCTCGTAACCGGTGAAATCGGTCTCGCCGTCCAGGGAGATCTCCACCTGCTGGTCGCCGCCAAACTGGCTGGCGGCGCGGGCGCGCTCACGCTGGGCCTCCATCTCCGCCTCGAAGCCGGACATGTCGAGAGTCAGCTCACGCTCGCGGGCGATATCCGCGGTCAGGTCGGTGGGGAATCCATAGGTGTCGTAGAGCTTGAATACGGTCTCGCCGGGAATCTCCTTGCCCTGCAGACCACCGATGGCCTGCTCAAGGATCTTCATGCCCTGCTCGAGGGTCTCGGCAAAGCGCTCCTCTTCGAGCTTCAACACCCGTTCCACCTGGGACTTGGCTGCACGCAGCTCGGGGTAGGCATCGCCCATCTGTTCGTTCAGGGTAGCCACCAGGCGGTAGAAGAACGGCTCTTCGGTGCCCAGCATGTAACCGTGGCGGATGGCGCGACGGATAATGCGGCGCAGAACGTAACCGCGCCCCTCGTTGGAGGGCAGCACGCCGTCCACCACCAGGAAGGCACAGGAGCGGATGTGATCGGCGATCACCCGCAGAGACTTCTCTTCCAGGTTCTTGCAGCCGGTCAGTTCGGATGCCGCCTTGATCAGGCTCTGGAACAGGTCGATCTCGTAGTTGCTGTGCACGCCCTGCATCACTGCCGCCAGGCGCTCGAGGCCCATACCGGTATCCACCGAGGGGCGCGGCAGCGGGGTCATGTTGCCGTCGGCATCCCGGTTGTACTGCATGAACACCAGGTTCCAGATCTCGATATAGCGGTCACCATCCTCTTCGGGGGTACCGGGGGGGCCACCCCAGATCTCGGCGCCGTGGTCGTAGAAGATCTCCGAACAGGGGCCGCAGGGACCGGTATCGCCCATGGACCAGAAGTTGTCGCTTTCGTATTTCTTACCGCCAGGCTTGTCGCCGATGCGGCTGAAACGGGCCGGATCGACACCCACCTCTTTCAGCCAGATATCCGCCGCCTCGTCGTCATCCGAGTAGACCGTTACCCACAGCTTGTCCGCCGGCAGACCGAGGGTGCCGGTGAGAAAATCCCACGCATAGTGGATGGCATCCTGCTTGAAATAGTCGCCGAAGCTGAAATTGCCCAGCATTTCGAAGAAGGTATGGTGCCGCGCGGTGTAACCCACGTTCTCCAGGTCGTTGTGCTTGCCACCGGCGCGCACACATCGCTGGGACGTGGTGGCACGCTGGTAGTTGCGCTTGTCACGACCAAGAAAGACGTCCTTGAACTGGACCATCCCCGCGTTGGTGAACAGCAGGGTCGGATCGTTGGCCGGCACCAGGGGGCTGCTGGCCAGCTCTTCATGGTCCTTTGCAACAAAGAAATCGAGGAATGCTTTACGGAGTTCTGCGCTGGTCTTCATACCGTCAGGAAAAACTAAATACTGAAAAGAGGAATGGTATGCAGAACGGCGACGAATGTCACTCAAGATTGTACAAAAAATCCCGAAAATTCAGTGATTCCCCCTCGAAAGCGGGGATCGGCTGATCTCCGGCCGGGGTGTGCACTCAAAACCCGGTGCCATCCCCTGCGCGGGGAGAGGTGGGACTCCCCGACAATCACTCCCCGAGAATCATGGCGAGATGGTCCGGAAAACCCTTGGCGCGCTCTTTTTTCGGTGCCTTCTTTTTGTGCGCACCACGGCTCTCGGCCGGCGCACTGCCCAGGGCGGTCTGGCAGGGGTGAGGATCCGCGGTGACCTTGTCGAACAGGCCGTTCAACAGCAGCGATGCTCCACCCGTGGCGATCGCGGTGTAGACCTTGAAGCCTGTCTTCGCGGTATTGGCCGCATCCAGCCCCAGCTCGGGTTCTGCCAGCGAACCCTGAATCCTGGCGACGCTGACCAGGTCTCCGGCACCGATACCAAGGTCGACGGAGTCCTTGCGCGGCTTGGGATTCATACCCATATCCAGGGTCTCCCGCTTGAGATCGATCCGGCCGGAGCTGACCAGGGTCATCTTGTCGGTCTCGGCAGCCAGCCGCTTGTCATACTGCGCAACGCCACCCTTGAAGCTCAGGTTGGCAACTGCACATTCGAGGCGGGTGAACGGCTCCTTTTTCGCCAGGGGATTGACCGCCACCAGCAGCTGACTCAGAACGTCGCCCCCGGCCAGGTCCAGCACCTTGTTGTTCATGCGTCCCTTTCCGACATCGACCAAAACTGTTCCCGAGAGGCTCCCCATGATCCGCGCCATGGAAGAACCGCGTCCCCGGAGCTTCAGATCGAGACGGGATGCCCCGCCACTCAGCAGGCCTTTGTGGCCAGCCCGATCGAGTATTTCACCCAAACCCAGTGAATGACCCGTTGCACGCAGATCGACCAGGGCATGTTTCCGCCTGGCATCCAGGTTCAGGGATGCCTTCAACCTGCCACCCCCGACATTTGCCGTGGCGGGTGAAACCCTGAGCAGTCCCTGATTGAGAGAGGCTTTCAGGTTCAGGTCATTGAGTTCATATTTGGAGCCGATGACTCTCCCGTTGTCGAGACTGATCTCTGCATCGATCACATTGAGCGCAGAGAGTTTCAGCGGCTCGGCCGAGAAAACCTTCTTCTCGCCGGCCTTGCCATCGCGCTCATCCCTTAGATCCATACGTGCCTTGTGGATATGCCCGGTCAGCTTCAACCGCTCTCCTGCGGCATCCAGGTGCACGTTTCCGGCGAGTAGGTATCTATCCAGTTGCAGGGTCGCCTCTTCAAAAAACCATCCTGAATCATCGTAACTTAGGGTGGAGACCAGCTCGGCACGATCGTTTGGCGCCCCTTTCACCCCCCAGAGCGCGAACACATCCGACATCTTTCCGGCCGACACATCCATCTTCAGCTTCAGACTCTCCCGCCAGGCAGCGGGATGCACGACACCCTGCAGCCTGCCAGTGGCACTCTGAGTGCTGACCTGCAGGTCCACTGCCAGTTCATCACCATTCACCAGGCTCCGATAGGAACCCAGATGACCTTTCCACTCGACCTGGCGGTCACTGACAGGCCCGCGCATTCGCACAGCCACCGAGTTGTCGTATCCATCCGCCTCGGCCTCCAGCAGATCGATCCGGATGTTTCTCATCTTCCCGCTCTGTCCATCCAGGTAACTGATATTGCCGTCTTCCAGCAGTGCCATCCGGATCATGGGCAGGGGGGCCTGGCGACCGACCTGTGCGGCGTTATCGGCCCCGTTCGGGTCCACGCTAAAAAGCCAGTTTCCACGTCCATGGTCATCCGTCTCGAGATAGAGGTCAGGCTCCAGCAGATCGAGCCGGGTGATGCGGAAATCACCGGAGAGCAGGGGCAGCAGTTCGAGCTGTACCTCCACGCGCTTCACCTTCAGCATCTCGGCACGACTGCCCCAGGGGGCATTGGCCACCACCAGGCCTTCGGCCCTGATCACGGGATGGATGGAGAGCTGCAGATCGAGAGAACCAGTTACCGAGACCTGGCGACCTGTGAGCGCGCTGATCTGCTCGGCAAGCTGGGCTTTATAGGAGTCCACGTCCACGGAAGCAATAAGCAGAACACCAAGCAGCAGAAGCCCAGTGAACAGGCCACTGATTCCACTGAAGATGATTCTCTTTCCTGCCATTGCCAATTGCCCCGCTGAGCCGAGCCGCTCGTATACTGGGTAAGTATTGAAAGAATCGGCAAAATAACTGTGACCTGCAGCCAATTAGCAGGGATTTCGCAGGGCAGTTGCGAGAAGTGATAAGCAGCGCACAATTGCGCCGGAGAGTCTGGGAATACCGGTTGTTAGTGATTGTCGGTAAAGGAAATTCGGCTAGTCGTCAGCCCACAGAAACTCGCGGATCAGTTCAGTGGGAAAGCCGCGGTATTCAAGGAAACGGGCCCGCCTGGCCTTCTCCTTGTAATCGGATGCCGGGGAACTGCCGTACTTGCGCCTGGCAGCCTCGCCCAGCAGATCCATCCACTCGCTGTCGCGCTCATCCAGCCACTGCTCGATCAGTTCGCCCCCGACCCCCTTCTGCTGGAGTTCCTGGCGTATACGCAGGGGACCGTAGCCCTTGCGCTTTCTGGAATCGATGTACTGCTCGACGAAACGGCTGTCACTCTGGAGCCGCTGGGTCTCCAGGCCGTTGAGTACCTGTTCGAGGAGTGCCGGGTCATCTGCCCTGGAGCCGAGCTTCCGCTTCAGCTCTGCCCGGGTGTGTTCGCGGGAGGCGAGCAGGCGGACTGCCGCCTGCTCGAGTTCCTGCCTGTCGGAGGTGCTCAGGCCTCGGCCTCCAGCTCGGCATCCTGGTCATCCGCAGGAGCCTCGGCATCTTCAGCCTTGGGGAATACGGCATCACGTACACGCGCCTCGATCTCCTGGGCAATATCCGCGTTCTCCTTCAGGAAGTTACGCACATTCTCCTTGCCCTGGCCGATACGGTCACCGTTGTAGCTGTACCAGGCACCGGACTTGTTGATGATGTCCTCCTTCACGCCCAGCTCGATGATCTCGCCCTCCCGGGAGACGCCCTCGCCGTAGAGAATCTCGAAATTGGCCTGCCTGAAGGGGGGTGCCACCTTGTTCTTCACCACCTTCACCTTGGTCTCGTTGCCGACCACCTCGTCGCCCTTCTTGATGGCGCCGGTACGACGGATATCCAGGCGTACGGAGGAGTAGAACTTGAGTGCGTTACCACCGGTGGTGGTCTCGGGATTGCCGAACATCACGCCGATCTTCATACGAATCTGGTTGATGAAGATCACAATGCAGTTGGAGCGCTTGATATTGGCGGTGAGCTTGCGCAGGGCCTGTGACATCAGGCGCGCCTGCAGGCCGACGTGCGAGTCTCCCATTTCACCCTCGATCTCGGCCTTGGGGGTCAGGGCCGCCACCGAGTCGACCACCACCACGTCCACAGCACCGGAGCGCACCAGCATATCGGTGATCTCGAGGGCCTGTTCACCGGTGTCCGGCTGGGAGACCAGCAGCTCGTCCATATCCACACCCAGCTTCTCGGCGTAGATCGGGTCCAGGGCGTGCTCCGCATCGACGAATGCAGCGGTACCGCCCGCCTTCTGGGCCTCGGCCACGATATGCAGTGTCAGGGTGGTCTTACCGGAGGACTCCGGTCCGTAGATCTCGACTACACGCCCCTTGGGCACACCGCCGATACCCAGGGCGATATCCAGACTGAGGGAACCCGTGGATATGGCCTCGATGTTGCGGACAGAGCTGGTGTCGCCCATGCGCATAACCGAGCCCTTGCCAAACTGCTTTTCGATCTGGCTGAGTGCTGCCCCCAGTGCCTTCTTGCGATTGTCGTCCATCTCTATCCCCCGATCTGTGGAAAATGGCGGCACCTTTTGCCGCTTTGTTCTCTAATTGTTCTCTATTATGGCACAGCCTGAGGCTCAAGTCATGAGTCCAGGGTCCATTTTTTCAATACATTGTAATGGGGCGGTTCCCGGCCGCCCTGGGAGACCACCAGGGCGAACTCCTCCACCTCCCACGGCAGCGGCGCTTCCAGGGGATAGGCATCTACCGGATGCGCCTTGCGAGCAAGGGTGACATGGGGGCTGTAAACCCTTTTTTCAGGCTCGAATCCGCAGACAGAGAGCTGCTGTTGCAGATTCTGCACCAGTTCCGTCATCGCGGCAGGGGTTTCGCTCGGCCCGCACCAGAGCACCCGGGGACGCTTCCAGTAGTCGACCCTGTCGATGCTGAACCGGAACGGCTGTCCCGCCACCCTGTCAGCTGCATCGACCACGCAGTCATACTCATCAGCCTCGACCATGCCGAGAAAGACCAGGGTGATATGGAGATCCTCCGGGTGGAGCTGCCGCCCTCCGTGCCGGGGCAGGTTACGGCTGATGCGCAGCAACCCCTTGCGCACGGCCTGGTCTGGCCACAGCGCAAAAAAGAGTCTCTGGGCACCCCGTTTATCAGCCAATGATCTCGAGCACTCCCTTCATGGCAGCGATCACCGCCTGCCGGCGCACCGCGTCACGATCGCCCTCGAAGAGGTAGGTCACAGCCAACGGCTCTTCTCCACCCATGCCCCAGGCAAAACATATTGTGCCAACGGGTTTCTCATCACTGCCGCCGCCCGGTCCGGCGATTCCGCTGATCGCCACGGCTACATCCCCACGGCTGTTGGCCAGCGCACCCAGGACCATCTCCCGGACCGTCGGCTCACTGACGGCGCCATGACGCTCGAGGGTCTCGCGGGCGACACCCAGCATATCCTGCTTGGCCTCGTTGCTGTAGGTGATGAAACCGCGGTCGAAGCAGCCGCTGCTGCCTGCGATGTCTGTCAGCGCCTTTGCGACCCAGCCGCCGGTACAGGACTCGGCGGTGACCATCACCAGGCCTTTCGCCGCGAGCCGCTCTCCCAGCTTCAGGGACAGTTGTTCCAATTCCTGATCCATACAGGAAGTATCTGCAAGAGGGGAGAAGAGTTCAATCGGCAATAGGCGGCCAAGCGACCCGGAAATGGATTCACCAGGGAAACTGGCTGCACACCGGGGAGGGGATTTGGTGTCAGCCTGAAAGAGGAGAAAACACCCGGGGATTCGGGGTGTAAATCACTCTGTAGCCGGAACGTCCGTCAGACGGCCTGGGCCAGCAGGTTTCTCTCTTCATACTGGTAAGGACAGTCCTGGCAGTGGCCTGCCGCTGCATATTCACGATCACAGGGCTCTTTGCCGGCCCGTGCTGCTGCTTCCATGCACTCTACTGCTTTAAAGTAGTCGTCGCTGACCACTTCATGATTGAAATCAGAGTACATTTTTTAATTCCTACGCTTTCTGACACTGGAAGAATCAAGCGGAAAACCACACTACTAGCATGTTTAATAGGGATCAATATCGAGCCCCCCGGTTTGTGAATTGCCTCACACTACTCACTCACCCTTCGGATCTGAACCGAAAACAAAATTGGGATAAACTGTCCCGCCCGTCACACACGACTGACAGATTGACCAGAAGATAGAAGATCAAAGCCATGCAGATACATTGTGAACGTCGCCCATCCCCCGCCAAGCTGGAGATCCTCGGGGTGTTCGACTGGCCCATTTGGGAAAAAGAGGTATCCGAGTTCCCCTGGAGTTACGACAAGGAGGAGACCTGCTACTTCCTGCGTGGAAAAGTGATCGTCACACCGGACGGTGGAGAGCCCCAGGAGTTCGGTCGTGGCGACCTGGTCACCTTCCCCGCAGGCATGAGCTGCACCTGGAAGATCCTGGAACCCGTGGAAAAGCACTACGCCTTCGGTTGACCGCCAGGCCCCGCAGCCACCCGATGAGTAAAGCGCCTGAGAGCCCCAAACACACCCCCATGATGCACAGGTGTCTCATCATTGTTTAACAAGGATATTTTTAATAACAGAAGCACAAAAGCTACACTACAGGTTACAGTTTTTCAGCCCCTTGCTTCATAGTGTGTTTTTTTGTTGTAACCAATTGTTTTATTTAACTTAATTCTTAGCACCCATTGCCCATTACTCCTATCACAAATGTGTTAACACATTGTTTAACAAGTACATTTTCAATTTCCACCGCATAAAAGCTACACTAAATGGCCAGTGACCCTGCTTCCAATGGCGGCCGCCGCCTCTTACAAACCGTAATCCGCTTTGCATTGGTACCAAATATGGACTATATTTGGTACGTTATGGAGTCACAGATACGGCGGACACATTATGAAACTCAGCGAATCGGTCAAACCCATCAGCTACCTCAAAAGTCATACGGCCGAGGCCTTACGAGACGTCAACGAGGGCCAGCGGACCATGGTGATCACCCAACACGGTGAAGCCAAGGCGGTTCTCCAGGACATCGCCAGTTACGAACAAACCCAGGAATCGCTGGCGCTGCTCAAGATGCTGGCCCAGAGCTCCAAGTGCATTCGAGAGGGGCGCAGCAAGCCCGTCAAAACGGCCTTCGCGGATATCCGCAAACGCATCAAGGAAAGCACCGGGTGACACGCTACCGCGTCCGGGTTTCAGAAGAAGCGGAACAGGACCTGATCGACATCTACCGTTACGTTGCAATCCATGACTCGGTGGAGAAAGCAGCGTACGTTTTGGAGCAACTAGAACCGCTCTGTTCGAGCCTTGCCGACCTGCCCATGCGAGGCCATATCCCGCCCGAACTGGATCGGATCGGTGTAACGAATTACCGGGAGATTCACTTCAAGCCGTATCGTGTCATCTACGAGGTCATCGGGCAGGACGTCTTTGTTCATTGCGTCCTGGATGGGCGACGAGACATGCAGTCGTTACTTGAGCGGCGCCTGGTTCGGTAGGAGCTTACGATTAAGCCTAAGTTCCTTGGCGGTTGCGAACCACATACTCTATTCTCCAGGTGTCGTAGCGATGAAGTCTGTCAGAATCTGAGATTGATCCTTCATCAGATAGCGTTTCGAGACTGCACGAAGCCGTGCGATGTAGGAACTGCCCACCGCTGCAGTCAATCCTTTGCGCTGCCAAGCCTCCTCATACATACCGGATGAGGTCAGGATCTCCTCGCAGGCCCGGTCGATCACGGAACCCGGCTGGTTCAGTCCCCGCGATGCCTCTGCGTACTGGACGGTCTCAGCCTACCTGCCCAAAGCTAGAAGACCTCAACACACACCATAACGCCGGTAATGCCATATGGCGTAGCAATTCAGTTCCAGGAGTTCGAGCAACTCCTGATACTGGCCCGCTTGCCAGCAGACAGGATAAACATGCCTTTGTACCGTGGAACTAGTCACCTGGATTCAGATCCGTCCAGCAGGTACGCACAATACCGATCAGGTCATCAATCCAGCGCCCGACGTCTTCCGGCAAGCCACCAATCTTACCCCACCATCCACTGACTGGGCTGAGGTAATCGACACCGTCGTCAGTCATGGCCTGCCAGAGTCGGTCGATCCGTTTGTCTCGTGTCTTCTCGTCGGCCAGCGCGTTGACGATTATCGGTATCAACGCATCCAACGTCTTATTAACAGCTCTCAAACATTCTACGTCGTTGCATCAGAACAATAATCACACTGACAACCTGATATCGAATACACGTATATTCCCGACTCCCTGAGAAAATCGCTTCTCATCAAACTCATAGGGACTCAAATACCAGGCTTGAGATATCTTTCTCCGTGCACTTAGTATCGCTGCCGCGACCGCCTGCGTTTTTGAACCAGTCAGACCGAGCTCAAGGTTCGCACCGCCTGTACTATAAAGATCCAGATACTGTTCATCAAGATATCTAACCAACCCTGACAAATCATTAGTATCAATTCGTGTCACTTTCGCATTCTGATAGTTTTGGGTAATAAAGTCTGCTGCATAGAATGCCACCTCTGCTCGCGGAGTATTCTTGCTTGGAGCAATTATCTCGAGGTAATCGAACTCTCTTCGGTCCAGTAGCGAAAACAATCTCTCGTGCTTTGCCGACGCGAATGCGAGCAATGCACGGCTTCTCGTTGGGTCGAAATCCTCATCAATAAGCTGAATGTCTTTGTAGGGTCCTTTTTCTCCCATAAGAACCTCTGCCAAACTGGAAAGAAAAACTAAAGGCTCCTTAGATTGTTTGGCAGCAAACAGCTGCTCCAGATCCTTGTGCAATGGATAATGATGCTCAGCGGTGGCATGGCAGACCAAAACGCGGCCTTTTGACGAAAGCTCCTGCCTAATTGCTTTGAAAATGATCGGTTTGGATAGTCCTGAAACATCAATTAGCGCTGTCCCCTCATATTCCGGTACAGAAATCAGCGCATTTGAATATGTTATCTCATTGACCTTGCACTGTTTGTCCTTCCAAATCTGTAGTATTTCGTTAGCATACCCCGAAACCGAGTAACGCACCGCGCACACAACTTTAGGTTTAACCAACTTTGCAATATATTCGTTCGATGCCAACGTCCGCTCTTCAAACCCTAATCCCGTAAGAATCATGCCAAGGCGTATCTCTGATAATGTCGCACCATCGAGTTGCTCGATTTCGACATCAATCTTCTTCGCCTTCGATTCTGGCAACCTAGCATTATTCTCATTCAGACACTCAGTGTCGAACAGATCGGTTTGGAATGACCCTATACCTTTCTGTTGTGTTAGGCCTTCCCTACTTTCTGCCTCATGTTTATACAAGCCTTCCTCAATCTCTCCCTCCTTTTCCTTGCCACTTCGAGGATATATTTCCTCATTTAGTTGGCCAGTAGAATCCACTTCATCATTGATCTGATTTCGGAGCAGGATTTCCTTGGCTGCCTCTGGACGCTCCAACCACTCTTCTAAGTCACGGCCCGATAACTCAAAGCGGTCACGATCCGACAAACCGATATAGGCAGATAGTCCGTATATTTTTCGATAACTCAGAATGAATTGTTGGATTGGATTAGAGTCTTTCGTCTTTGTCCTTGGTGAACCTCCCGCAAATACAAAAACACCAGCATCGATCAAATCGCGTAGTCTATCAATCTGGTGTTTTGTGCTTTTTTCATCATCAGTAGTGATCCTGACATAAATCGACGAGTACTGTCGTAAACGCGGCTTCTCTTGCCCCTTCTTCTTGCCTTCCCGGAAGGATCTGATTAACAGTTCATGTGCTGCTTGTGCGAATGCAATTGCATGATCCTTAAAATAGCTTTGTCTTCTGTTTATATCGTAAAGACGATGCGCACTTAAGTCTTTGAAACATTCCGATTGAACTCCATCTTCTATAGGTCTTCGAGGATTCCCTAAAGCTCTCTTGAGAATCTCTTCATAGAGTTTTATTACATCACCGATATCTCCGACACATACATTCGTTAGACAGGATAACCCCCGGTATGCGCTCTTCCTCTTATCTGAAGTCTCACTTGAGCCAGCTATATCCACTGCTACCTGCTCTAACGGCACATCTCCTAATATATTCACCGGACTAGAGTGTCTTGGGTTTGCAACATGGAATCCCGCTCGCTGTTGCAGTATTCTGGCTACGAATTGTTTCCCTTTATTTCCGGGCGTTTTTATCATTTGATGCACATCGGCGCCAAGGTCAAACAAGCTCAGATCTCTTCCTATTCGAATCGGGTGTACACGAGCAGGTGACTTAAGGCCCAATTCGATAGTTTGCCATTCAGATGTAAACTTAAATGCGCAGATAGGACTCTGAAATAATAGCGCAGAAATGATTCTTTCTATTTTATCAAGCTCTATATATCGAGTTGAAACGTCGTCAAGGAGAAAGAAGACTATGGAGCCACTAAAGACTTCAGAGCAACTACGAAATTGTTCTGCCAGATGCGAAAATACGTCAACCGGAGCCTGTTTCACGATAAAACGATCTTCACCTCTAATGACATGAACCAATGCGCGAACCAATCGAGCTTCCAAGTCCTCAAGCGATACTGACTGTCGCAATTCACCCGCACCTTCCAGGTAATCCGAGACGGCCGACGCCAATTTTGTGTGAGCTCCCGGCGTGATCATTCCTGGCTCAATATCCTTCAAATGCAGCAGGCCTCTAGTTGCCTGCAAAGCATAGTTGACAAATAGTCTTGTCAAAGGATGCTCAATTTTGTGCAGGGATTGCTCCCTCAAATCAAGCAATCGTTGCGCCGACACATATAAGCCTATGAAACGATCCGTTCTAATTCGCTCAATAACATTGTCTGCCGACTCTCCATCATTCCATGCTGCTCGTGCATGGATATCCAAGGCACGAAGCAGCATCGTCTTACCACAGCCCCTCATGCCTGTTATAACCTGGGGACCTGGATTTGTTACCTCATTCAACCACCTGTTTTCTGGATCCACCAACAGTTTTGGCACATACCAAGACTCGATGGTTTGGGCATTATAATGATCGCCAAAACTCTTCAACTGCAATTGATCCTTCCATGGTCGCCATTGGTGTGATGCTCGAAAGTATGCTTCTCTGACCTGTTCTATTAAGTCGCCAGGCTGAAAACGTACATTTTGAGCCCCACCTCTCATCCCATGAACCAGACCCTGAAGCGCTAATGCAACTCGATAGTCTCTGTCTTCTAAAGAAGAGGGATCTGACAATAGACGGTTCAATAGGGAATCAACATGAACAGCTGTAAACAGCAAGTCTCCAAAACGTTCTTCTGTGCTCTTGCTTTCGTCAGAAAGGCTACCCAGATCGATTACTTTAACTCGGATGGAATCATCAATCGCATCCGGCCTTCTCGCCTCTGGACTTAGTTTTTCTACAATCAGATTTCCGGCATGAAGATCATTATGATTTACACTATTTGCCTTAAATTCCGCCTGAATTCGAAGAAGATCAATTACAATTTGGCATACTGCGGATGCTGTCGCAGTAATCGATCCGTCGATATATTCTTTTAGTGAATCACCTTCTACATAATCAAGCACGGTGACATAGCACGGCAATGATATTTTGCCAGCATCCGTGAATTGGATGTTCTCTTCGAACCTGTCATCGATATCAACTACGTGAAAAGCGCTTTGCGCGAGGCTATGGTGCTTATTTGTTTCCTCAATGAAGTCAGCTTTGTTAAAGAATTTATAAAATTCCTTTGGCGATATCTTAAGGACATATTTCTTCCCAAAATCACCACGTTCGCCTATATATGCAGCGCCATAAAATCCTCGATCTAGCGGTTTCGTAATTCGGAAGTCCCTAATCATCTTCGGATGATTTGTCAGTACAAAACTATATGGCCGCCCACAGCTTGGGCATTCATCATCGATGGACTTCTGTGTGTAATCATTTTTTGGGCAGAAGAAGCAGCAGTACTTATCCATAAATCCTCTCCACACCGGGCGCTAGTGGACCAGCCGTCGGATTTGCAACCCACGGATTCAACTGAGCTAGTGCCTCAGCCACCCTCTTCTTTGGCGCTCTTAGTGTTGCCAATGGCTCGCCTTTCTCAACCCATGTTCCAGGTCGATGAAGAAAAATCAGTCCAATTGGATCAGGGAAATGACCTTTCTCGGACACGTACTGTTTCTGCCATCGAACCATAACGTCTCGAATATTCTGGACTGAGTAGTAACAGAAACCTGCATGGTCGGCAGTAATTTCAATTTGGTGGTCTCGGCGTGTACTTTGTACAACCGCTTTGAATCCTTCTGGATCCGCACCCTGCGCCAACAGGTTTTGATTAAAGTGAGATCGTAGATCATCAAAGCTTACATGGACTACCCTAGCTCGGTATTCTTCTGGGATGCACGCCAAAGCCAATGTGCGGCACGTCATACAGTGGTCCTCGAGCCACGATGATGCTCTGCCGTCAAAGAAGTCATCTAACGCGACCAATGACTCACTCCGACCAAGATATGGTTGGTAAGGGTACTTTGCATCCGTAAGGACAGGAGATGCTTCGATTCCTAGCAGCATTGCGGTCTTTACGAACATTCGAGCATTCTCTTCCGCTGATGCCCAATCGGTACCAAAATTTGCGTACGAGGACACTCTGACATCTAAGCCCGCGTACTTCACCCCTACGGCCAACTTTTTAGCCAATAAGCTCGCAGCCACTAATCCTGGAACTGCTTGTGCACCAGTTTCCTGACGAAGCCGAAACATTTTTCCATCTCTAGGCGCGAATTCCCCACCGGCAAGAAAGTGTGCGTATCCACTTTCCCCCAATACACGATAGACTTCTCTCGCCAACAGGGTGGTTCTGTAGTTTGGAATCTGGGCCAAACTATCTATACCACCTGCTGGTCGGCCCGGCACACCCAGTTTGGGAACCACTGCCCCGGATGCACGTAGAAACAACGGCGAGATGATCGTACTTAAAGATGACGGCCCACCTGTAGAAGCCACATCGCCCACAAGATCTCCAGACGCCGATAACACCTCCCCCGATTCAGCTAAGTTTCTTGCAATATACGCGGCCACTTCTGGATCATTCGGATACTTGGATCGAACAGTTTCTATGGCATACCGAATCACATCGTCCGATGGATTACCGACCAAAGACTTCAAAATACGTATATCAGACTTCGCTATATTCATAATATTTAAGTAGATGCCGTATGCATCTTTATGTATCCATGGAAACGAATTCCTCTAAATTGTCTCCGTCTAATGACTACGATTTCACGCAACTCACGACTCGTTCAATGCATTGATCAAGGTTTTGTTCTAGTTCATGTTGCCAAACTCGAATTACTCGCCACCCCATGTTTCTAAGTTTCCTGAAATTCTTCTTATCGCGCTCGCGGGTTTTCCCGATCTTTTCTTTCCAAAAATCCGTCAGGTCCTCCTCCCAAAGAGGAAACCTGTAACCGTGCCAAAAATCGCCGTCGATGAATACAGCAACCTTGGCTTTTGGGAACACCACATCTGGCTTCCCGGGAAGTTCCTTTACATGTTTTCTGAAGCGCAACCCTCGTCGATGGAGCTCAGAGCGAACCAATTTCTCGAGATTCGTGTCTTTCCCTTTGACACGTGACATGCAGTAACTGCGCTGTTCAGGGGTAAGATTGTCCTTCGACACTTCAACCAATCCATATTCGCACTATGGCTCAAATTCACTGAAGGCTCGCGCATGTTGCTTGTTTCCGTCGGGCAGGTGAATCTCAGGTGGCTGTTGACTAATCTGGAAGTTTTCTGCTCGTTTCGGGCAGAGTTTCTGAAAATCGCAATCAGAACATTTATGGTGCTCCGGTCGCATTGGAAAATCGCCCATAAGGACCCTGTCAACAGCCCACACTACATTCTCAACGGCCGCCGCAACGGCTTCGTCGTCAACGGGTACAGCCACACGCTGATCATCCTTCAGAAGATGAACTGCTCCGGTCCTTGCAGGCTCACCAAGAACTTCCCTAGCTGCCTTCGCGTATAGCTGTACCTGAATAGCCAGCTCTGTCCAATTTAGCTTCTCATTTTCCGCCGGCGCTTCACCGCCCTTCATTGCTTTAAAGTCGACGACACTTGCATCAACGATATTTCCTTCATCATCCTCGTGAATCAATAGATCTATCGCACCTGAAATCACAGCTTGTTCGACGGGTATCTCGAATCGAGCCTCCACTTCACGCCTATGTATAAAGTCGTCGCCATATGACTCAGCATAGTGCCGCAAGATCGATCGAGCCGAGTCCTTTGCATTTTCGTAGCCACCCGGTCTGTTTTGTGGATCACGACTGGGTGGAATATGTTTCAGGTGAAAAACAGACTCGGCCACCTGTTCTGCTTCTTCTCCTGACGGCGCATGATGTGTAAACGTTTCGTGAAGTTTGCCTACTGCTGCATGGACTGTCTGACCAAATCCGAACATCTCAACGATTGCTGGAGTAAATCCAAATCTATAACGATATTGATAGTCCTTCGGACAACGAAGGTAGTAGCGGATTTCAGAGTAACTGGTTGGAAGACTCGTCTCAGCAAGCCTTGCTTCGGCAGGAGCAGAATCCAACCCCACGGGAAAACCATTTGGATTATCCGAAATCTCTTCATCCACCAAGGACAGCGCATAATTCGACCGTTTACGCCGTTGCTTACCGCCTGGTAGGTTTTCGCAACCTGTCACGTAAAGGAATCGCTCGGCTCGCGTCAACGCCGTGTAAAAAAGCCTTGCCTCTTCATCATGGTTAGAGCAATAACAATTTCGGTTGAGAGCGTCCTGAATTAAGTTGGAGGGCAGCCATCCATTGTATGCGCGCCGGATTTTTGGGAACCGACTATTTTCAACGTCAACAACAAATACAACAGGATATTCGAGGCCTTTAACCTTATGAACGGTGGAAACAGTAACAGCATCTGGCATCTGAACCAAGTCGTCACTCGAGAGGTCATAGCCAGCATCAGCAATATTTTCCAAAAAATTTAAAAGCTGTGAAAAGCGGTTGCTTGAGTCAATGCTCACATATACCGCTTCCACATCCTGAATCATTCGACTGAAAATACCAATGGCGTTCATTACATCATTAGGATATCCGCCTGCCTGTATCCCAAATGCCTCAAGCAATTCGTGAACAAGGTTCTGAGGAAACACTCTTCTACGGACCCCACCGGGAGGAGTGTGAATTTCTCGACCCCACTCCGCCATCACGGTTGCGAACTGTTGGAAGTTCGCATTCTGATAAGCGGGTTGAACTATATTACTAAAATGAGTCTGCACTTCACCGCGAGTAGGCGACCCATTGCGGAGAAGAGCAAAGGTATCCCGTAGGACGCTTACCTGAGGAACATCGAACGGGCTGCCGCCCGCCTCAAGCGTTACCCGTATCCCTCGTTGTTCCAGCGCATCAGTGAATGCGGAATGGCGTGGATTTCCGTTTGCTTCCGGTTCACGAGTGGAACGCATGAGTATGGCGAAATCCCCCGGTGTTAGCCCCCTTCTCTTCCCGTTACGCTCGATATACTCGGTTTCAAGCAATTCAACAACTCTGTCAGCAGCCCAGGTCGCCTCATCCTGCCTGGTATTAAACCAGAGGATGCGATAGTCTCTAGGTAAATCCAACTCTGCTGCGTTGGGATTCTTTTCAAATCTGTTTGCACCAAGTTGGGCAGCAACAAGGTTATCCGCCGTCTCCACAATTGCTCGGGTACTGCGGTAATTGGTCGCTAACGTATGCCGAGTTGCATTCGGGAACCGTTCTTCAAAAGTCAGGATGTTCGTAACATCTGCACCACGCCAACCATAAATGGATTGATCGTCATCTCCGACGACGAAAAGAGTTTTCGAGTGACGATGAAGCGCTCGAATTAGCCGTTCTTGGGAGGTATTAACGTCCTGGTACTCATCGACCATCAAGTGCTCCAGAGACGATGTCGCAGCGAGCGCTCCTGGATCATTTTCTTCCAATCCATCCACGACCAACCTAATCATCGAAGAGAAATCAATAAACTGATCGCGGTCAAGGCTTACCTGGAGAGTGGACAAGACTTCGCCAAGCAACTCGTCCTCGGCGACGACATCCTCAAGCCTGACCATCTCCTCGTTCATTATTGACCAAGCGCGTGATGTCTCCTTTATTTGCTTAAAGTATCGCGCACCACGCTGTTGTCCGAGCTGCGCGAGTCGATCCCAATAACGGGACATGATGTAAAGAATAAGCCGGTTAGCATCGAGGACATCGAATTGGCGGTAGCGGGCATCCATCATCCCCAGAACATGCTGACAATATGAATGAATTGTGCCTATATACATTGCGCCGAGTAGAGATGTACTCATTCCACCCGCAACGAGGGCCTTAGCGACATTTCTCTTAATAGATTCAGCTGCCTTTTCTGTGAATGTGAAAGCTACAATTCCCATAGGATCGGCACCATTGGCAACAAGGAAAGCGATCCGGTAGGCTAGGGTAGTGGATTTTCCAGATCCCGCACATGCTAATGTAAGCACTTCTCCAGACATATCGACGGCAGCGTCATATTGTTCACCGGAAAGCTTCTCACGTAGAATATCGTTTATATTGGCCATAACGCGGTTTTCCAGTTCATTCTTGAATAATCCTTTATACAACTCAGTCAATTCGGTCTGTAAGCACAGATTTCATGATCGCTATTGCATGTCTGCGAATAAATTCTGGCGGCAAGGCATTCCCTACCATAAGGGCGATTGCCTGCTTATTATTCGTGCTCGGAAACTTATATTTCTTGGGGAATCCCTGCAAAAGCGCCGCCTCGCGCATGGTAATCGCACGATTCTCCACAGGATGCAAAAAACGTCCCTTTGACGGATTAAAGCACCCACTAGTAATCGTAGGAGCCGGCTCATCCCAAGACATACGACCGTAAACATCTTTGAAACCATCGCATTTCTTATGGCACTCAAGTTGGTCTTCATCCGGGAGATCTGTTCTACTTCCTCCATCTATCGGTATTCGCTTAATAAGCGCCAATACTTTCGAGGTCCTTTTCTCCGGAATATCATGAACGGCGTCTCCACTCGAACCCGCTGGAGGCAAGTCCCCAATGGCATCTCGAACAGTCTTTCTTTTCCTGGCAGGCCGCGCAAAATCTGCTTGCATCCCCAGACCCGCCACATATATCAATCGACGCCGCCGCTGCGGGACACCGTAGTCTGCGGCGTTCAGAATCATAAAATCCCCTTCGTAGCCCAGCTCTTCCATACGCTTTCGGAACCTGACGAAACGCCAATCATCAGCTAAACCAGGCACGTTCTCCATCATTACCGATTTCGGCTTCAGTTCCTCTACAAAACGTAGAAACTCCATGACTAAATCGTTCCGTGGATCACTGACCGAACGAGCCCCGTTAAGAGTCCGCATCGTAGAAAACCCTTGGCACGGGGGGCAACCTGCGAGAAGATCAAGCTCTCCCTTTCTGATCCCCAGCTTCCGTTTGACCGTTGAAACCGTAAGTTCCTTGATATCCGTATGCCATGTCTCCACTTCTGGATGATTCGCTTTGTACGTTTCAACCGATATCTTCTCAATGTCAACCGCGCCAATGACTTTGAATTTTGCTTTTTTGAGACCTTGAGTAAGGCCGCCGCAACCGCAAAACAAATCTATCGCCAATGGTGTTCGCTGTGTGCCATTGTTGGTGAGCTTGCCTGGTGCATTAACGCCCATCGCCAGCTCCCATCTCAGTTTGTCCTGCCGCTTGATAGGTCACGCCAAAGATGGTGTCACCCAGCCATTTCTTGAACGACGGGTTGTCGCTGAACTGCTTGAACAGCTCGGTGTGATCGGCCAATAGGTCGATCATGACCCGCTGCAGCGCGGCGTCGTGCTCAATCCGGGCGGTCTTCTTGTCGTTGTTCTTCATGGCGTTCTGGTAGGCCGCGTCCGCCGCCACCTTGGCTGGAATCTCCTCCGCGATGACCTTGCGGATCTTGTCGGCATCCTTCCAATCGATGTTGCCGAACTGATCGTTGAACGCCTTGATAATGTTACTCAGTTGGTCCAGCTCCGGTTCAGGCTTGCGCCCGCCGCCACTGGTCGGAACCGGTCCGACTTCGGCATCCTGATCCGGAAGGCCGATCTTCAGGTTGGTTTTTACCTCGACACGATAGCTGTCCATGTCGATGGCCTCCAGGATGCCCCGGGACAGATCCTCTTCCTTGGGCGCGGGGAGCTTCGGGATTAGGAAGTTCAGGAAGATCGACAGCTTTTCCCAGTCAGCATTCGAATAAGGCAGGATGGAAGCTAAGAAACCGTAGGTGCGTGCAAATGCCTTAGCCTTGCCCTTGAAATCTACCTGTCCGTCTTCATCGAGATCGGCGTTATAGGTGCCCACGCAGGCATCCAGGATCGGATCGAGTTTGTCGCGGTCCGCACCATTCAGATAGAGCCCCACTAGATCATTGATTTGCGCCTGCGAGTAAACCTGGTAGCCGTCCAGATCCGACTTCAGGTCGTGCAGCTTGTTGGGGTCTGTCTCGTCGCTGAGGATAGTGGTGCGGTAATAGGGCTCGAACGACTTCTGAATGGTCTCCGAGTCATTGTAGAAATCGAGCACAAAGGTGTCGTGCTTCTGTGGATGGGCGCGATTGAGGCGTGAGAGAGTCTGCACCGCCTTAATGCTGGAGAGCGCCTTGTCCACGTACATGGTGTGCAGAAGTGGTTCGTCGTAACCGGTCTGAAACTTATCGGCGACGATCAGAAAGCGATACGGGTCCTGCTGCACCTTGTCCGGTATCTGGCTGCTGGGAAACCCGTTCAGAGTCGCTTCAGTGACCTTCTTGCCGCCGTACTCGTGCTCGCCGGAAAATGCCACGATGGGTTCGTAGGGGCTCTTGCGCTCCTTGAGATAGTTCTTGAAGGCGTGAAAATACTGGATGGCCCGTTCGATACCGTTAGTGATGACCATGGCCCGAGCCTGTCCGCCAATCTTGCGGTGGCCGATCACCTGGGCGTGGAAGTGGTCCACCATGATCTCGGCCTTTTCGCGGATGGCGTGCTCATGCGACTCCACATAGCGACGTAGTTTTTTCTGGGCCTTCTTGGCATCAAAGAGCGGGTCGTCCTCCACCGTCTTTGCCAGGCGGTAATAGCTTTCTACCGGGGTATAGTTCTTCAGCACATCGATGATGAAACCCTCCTGGATGGCCTGCTTCATGGTGTAGCTGTGGAACGGGTGGTGCTTCACCGCGCCGTCGGGCTGCGGGTCCGGCTCGCCGAAAATCTCCAGGGTCTTGTTCTTGGGGGTCGCGGTGAAGGCGAAGTAGCTGGCATTGGTCACCATCTTCCGGCCTTCCATGATCTTGTTAATCTTATCCTCGAGCGTTTCCTCTTCCTCACCGTACTCGGGATGCTCTTCCAGTACACGGTTCATGGCAGCGGTGGTCTTGCCGCCCTGACTGGAATGCGCCTCGTCGATGATGATGGCGAACTTGCTCTGGCGGTGTTCGTCACCTATCTCATCGAGGATGAACGGGAACTTCTGCACCGTGGTGATGATGATCTTCTTCCCGGCCTTGAGGAATTTCCTCAAATCGCCCGAGTGTTCGGCATGGCCGACAGTGGCGGAGACCTGGGCGAACTGCTTGATGGTGTCGCGGATCTGCTTGTCGAGCACCCGCCGGTCGGTGACAACGATGACCGAATCGAACAACGCCTTGCTCTCGTGCTCCAGCCCCACAAGCTGGTGCGCCAACCAGGCAATGGAGTTGCTCTTGCCACTGCCCGCCGAGTGCTGGATCAGGTAGCGCCTACCGACGCCGCTTTCAGCGGCATTGGCCAACAGCATGCGCACCACCGTCAACTGATGATAGCGGGGGAAGATCTGCTTGTACCGCTTTTTGCCGGTTTTCTCGTCTTTTTCCTCCACCACCTGGGCGTAGTTTTCCAGGATGTCTGTAAGGCCCGCCTTAGAGAGGGTCTCCTTCCATAGATAGTCGGTGGCAAGCCCATGAGGGTTGGGCGGATTGCCCGCGCCGTCGTTGTAGCCCTTATTAAAGGGCAGAAACCAAGAGCCCTTGCCCTTGAGATGGGTACAGAAACGCACCTCGTGATCGTCCACGGCAAAATGCACGGCGCAACGGCCGAACTGGAACAGCAGCTCCTTCGGGTCGCGGTCGCGCTGATATTGCTGCACGGCATCGAGTACCGTCTGCTTGGTGAGTTTGTTCTTGAGTTCGAAGGTGGCAATGGGCAGGCCGTTGATGAACACGCCCATATCGAGGGAGAGTGCCGTCTCAACGCGGCTATATCTCAACTGACGCGTGACGCTGAAAATGTTGGCCGCGAACCGTTCCGCCGCCTTCACGTTACCCGGTGTCGGCGTGCCGTAGAAAAGGTCCACATGGACCGGGCCGTGCTTGATACCGCCGCGCAACACCTCCACTACGCCGCGCTTGGCGATCTCGCCCTGCAGGCGGTGCAGGAACTGACTACGCTTGGGGCCTTCCTCGTCGATGCCGAGACCTTCGTAAGTGTCAGGCTGGGTAGCGGCGAGGAATTGCAGCAACTTGGCCAGGTCGACGGCATGTTCCCGGTCAAAATCCTGCGGGTCGCCCTGGACGTATCCGGCATCCTCCACGAGGGAGGCGACGATGATCGATTCCAGTCCTTTTTCGCTGGTGTCAGTCGTTTTCATCCATGCCCCCCTCGTCATCAATCATGTCGTCAGACTCACCGGTATCGTCATCCAGTACCAGCAGCTCTTCCTCGGCTATCTCCGGAACATCGATGCCACGCACATCCACCTGGCCGGTGACCACATCGGAAATCAGCCGGGTGCGGTATTCGCGCATCAGCTCGATCTCGCGTTGAGCGCGGGAGATGGCCTGGTCGATCTCGGCCGACTTATCCTGGATGTGTTCTAGAATTTCCAGTTGCTCGTCCGCAGATGGATACGCAAACTTGAGATTGCCTATGAATGTCCAATCCGCCCGCGGCATTTTTGCCCCAAATGTTGAGCTGTTAATCAGATCAATTACGCGTTTTGAACGAAACTTTTGCTCAAGAAAATCTGCTGTTACATCTCCGGTCGCTCGTAAAACTAGAAACTCGCCTACACAAACTCCAGCAGTCTGTGGCCTTGTTACCTTCGCGAGATAGGGGCGTAGCTTTCCGAACAAAACATCACCAGGCTGAAAGCGCTTCACCTGGCTATCAAAGGTGATCTCGTCATCAGGTAGCGAAATCCTACCGGTCCAACTTTCTACGTGTTCAAGAGCTATATACGTCTCTCCTGGTTGCTTTTCGGAAGTTTGCTCATTCAAGTTGTGGCACAAAAACTTAACTCGACGCACCTCCCAATGCTCCGGAATATCCCCGATCCACTCAACGCCGCTTGGCTTGAGCTTCACGTCAGGATCAAGCCCCCTGGTCACGGCTTGGTTGATGACGTTCTGTTTCTGCTCCTTGAGCAGTTCGATGAGCCGTCGCTTGTTGCGGATGAACCGCTGGGCCTGGCTGCCAACCGCATCGAGAAATCTGGTGATGTGCCGCTGCTCCTCAACCGACGGGACTGGCGACGGCATGCGCTTGAAATCCTGCCAATAAAGCCGGTTACGGTCTTTAACGATGCCTCGCGAATAGGCGTCCACCTCGTTCATGTAGAACGCGGTGCGGAACAGATAGCTGAAATAGCGGCAGTCCACCTCGGGGAAAGGCCGCACAACCACATAGGCCGGACTGACCAACCCATCGACGGGTGCAACGCCAACGGCCCCCTGCCACATGCGCATCATGTTGTAGGCAATATCCCCTTGGGCCGCTCGCTTGTATTTTTCCCGGTCGGACATCACCTGCTTGCGCTTAAGGTTGTCCATGTCGCGCACACGGACGCCGGTTTTCAACGAGACTTCAAGAATGGGTAACTCCCCAAACCCTGTTTCGTTGCGCTGGGAGAAAAGACGGCCGTTCCTGAACAGATCCCAGTGAGCCGGGATCTTGCCCAAGAACGGCTGCCCGGAATCCTTATATTTCGGGTAGGAATTGAAGAAAACCTGATGAGACGTCTCTTCAGTCGGGCGATCCTGAACCAAAATTGGGTTCTGCGTACTCATAGGCTGATCAAACAAAGAAGATTGCAGTTCTCGCGGTTGCGGTGACCTGTCAGAAGGTAGCGATTGCTGGGTTTCTAAACCTAACGTTTTTTCAGGGAAGCAATAATTTGACTCTGCCTCAATTGGATTTCCGAACAAAAGGAAATCCTTGATTGACAGAGGCTCGACGATCTTTAAGTGACAGGAATCATTGTTCTTCAGCTGCTCTCGTAATTCCATGAGTAGCCGCCCGAGGACATTCATACCTACAAGTGCGCCATCTCTGGCGACCTTAGCACCCCAGAAGTCATCTTTATGGGATTGTTCAACTATTGGGCTGTCGCCAGTTGCTAATAACAAATCTCCAAAATTATGCCAATTCTGCGCGAGTTTGACACGCAGGCACCAACGCATAATCTTCACACGCACGCTATCCCAGTCAGGCCGTGAGTCCTTCAGAAACGGTCTGATACTTCTCTTGGCCGTAATCGGGCTTCTCTCGTTAATGATCCTGCGTTGAATCTCTGGAATATGAGGAAAGCGGCATGCTTGATAAAGCGCTTCCGATGTGCGGATACGAATGCCATTTAGATACAGCGGGAACCCAGGTGCCATGTTCGACAAACCACCGAACCGCTCGTTAGTCTTTAGAAAGACAACACTCACGGCAGGATCATATGTGCGAACTTGACTGGCTTGGGTCATCTGAGCGAACCCTTTGACAGATTTTCGAATAATTTCTGTATCGAAGTATCAGTGTTAGTCTTTCTCGGAAACAGCGGATACCAAGGGTCACCGACCCACCAAACTAGAGGTGCGTTGTTTGGACAATTCCTAAAAGTGACGATCAAAGAGCCAAATCCCAACGCTTCAAGGGAAGTGTGGCCTAGAGGGCGTTGTGGCTCAGTTAGATGTGGACACATCTGACGTATCCGAACGCCGGCTTTCAAAAACTCCTGCTCTAAAAGTTGGCGCCCAGCATCGCAAGAAAAAATACCCTTGCCACCTATTTTCCCTGCATTACGGAGATGCGGCTTGTAATGCATCGCATCCACATATGCTTCCACGTCCGGGTCATTTGGAATAGCAACCGGTCTCAACACGTCCGAGTTATCCGTGTATTTTTTTCGATCTTCAAGATCAAGGGCATGCCACCATGTGATATTAATTGCCTTTCCAGCAGCCGTTGCCGCCTCGTCTACTTTGTTCCTGTGGTAATAGGACCCTTCGTGAGTGGCAATGACGACAACATGCACGTTAGCGCTTGCAGGAGCCTCATTGGCTATCCATTCTTCCAAGTCTCGGCGAACCCGGTTTCCAGTAAAAATTGCATCGTCCAGGTATATAAAGGAATGTGGGTCGTCGCCACAATCTGATAGTCCAAACCCGCAGTTCTTTCTTAACAATTGGTCGAACAGTGCAAGCATTTCTTTCTGGCTAGCCCCTCCCCCCTGAATATCGAGGAAGTCTACTCCCCGAAAAAAGGCACAAGGGTCACCCCCAACTAGCTTTTGGGTCGTAAAAACATGTTCAAGAAATCCACTAGTTGCACTCCGGGAGAAATAAGTCTGCTTTAACACATGATCCATTTCACGAAGGATTGGAATTTGCACCTCTTCATCGAACTGTCTAATCCAGCGATCTACATGCTCAGTGGATGGGGGGGCTAAGTCGGCTTCTCGATAGTCAGCAATTGTGTCGACTATCGATACAAGAAGATCGCTTCGCTCCGTCATTTTCAGCCTCCTACCAAAATATCCTTGAGAAGCCCGTCAGTTTCCTGCTCAAGTGCATATATATCTGACTTTATTTCATCGAGAGTACGCATAGGAGTGGGTTTGTAGAAATGCCGCGTAAATGAAATTTCGTAACCCACTTGCGTCTTTCCAGGATCGATCCAGGCATCCGGGGTATAGGGCAACACCTCCCGCCGGAAGAACGCTTCGATATCACCTTCTTCCAGCAACGGCACCTGCTCGCTATCACGCAGGGCGGTATCCGGCTCGTACTCGACCGCGCAGGTCTTGCCGTTCACCTCGGCCTCAAACAGTCCGTGGATGGGATCGGGCGTCGCCTTGCCAGGCTTGTGAACCTTCTTCAGCACCGGCGCAGCTTCCTCGCTGGTGTCGCAAAGCTCGCTTTGCAGCAGCTTCTTGCGCTTGGCGATGAGCTTAACGCCATGCTTGTCGGCATCGGCGTCGCAGGTATTCATGAAGGCGTTGAAATCCAGATGCGGACCGGCACCCAGTGTCTCGGCCACGCGGCGGGCCAGGTTGGCCAGTGGCACTTCCTTGGCCTTGGCGCAGGTTCGCTCGAACCGCTCCAGCCGGGCTGGACTCAGGTCAACGGCAAGGCGGAGTGGTCGGTCCACCGTCACCTTCCAGTAGCCGAAGGCCTCGTTGGGAAAGATCTTGGATTTCTCGGTTTCGACCGGATTGACCACCAGGTCGCTGATGGCGCGGATGTGTTCTTCGGAGAACTCACAGTTCTTCTTGCCGAGGTTGCGGCGCAGCGGCACGAACCATTCGGTGGCGTCGATGAGCTGGACCTTTCCCTGGCGTTCCTCGCTCTTACGGTTGGCCAGCACCCAGATGTAGGTGGCGATGCCAGTGTTGTAGAACATGTTCTCCGGCAGGGCGATGATGGCCTCCAGCCAGTCGTTTTCGATGATCCAGCGGCGGATGTTGCTCTCGCCCTGACCGGCATCCCCTGTAAAGAGCGACGAGCCGTTGTGGACCTCAGCGATGCGGCTTCCGAGGCGTGTATTGTGCTTCATCTTGGAGAGCTTGTTGACCAGGAACATGAGCTGCCCGTCCGAGGAGCGGGTGATCATTTTGTATTCCGGGTCGTCGCCGTGCTGCGTGACAAAGCGCGGGTCCTTGATATCACTCTTCCCGCCCAGCCGCTCCAGGTCGGTCTTCCAGCTCTTGCCGTAGGGCGGATTGGAGAGCATGAAATCAAACTCCTGCGATGGAAATGCATCTGCAGAGATCGTGGAACCATGTGTCATGTTCTCTGCCTCGGCTCCTTCGCCTTTGAGAAGCAGGTCTGACTTTGTAATTGCGTAGGTTTCGGCGTTTATTTCCTGCCCATAAAGATGGATGGACACCTCCTTGCCGTGCTTTGAAGACAGCTCCGCCAGACGTTCTTCCGCCACCGTCAGCATGCCGCCGGTGCCGCAGGCCCCGTCATAGACGAGGTAGGTGCCGGATTCGATGTCGTCGGCCACCGGTAGGAAGATCAGATCGGCCATGAGCTTGACCACGTCGCGGGGCGTGAAGTGCTCACCGGCCTCTTCATTGTTCTCTTCGTTAAATCGGCGGATCAGCTCCTCGAAGATGGTGCCCATGGCGTGGTTGTCGAGCGCCGGAAGAATCTCGTTGCCATCCACGTCCTGCACCGACTTGGGACTGAGGTTGATGCGGCCGTCGAGAAACTTCTCGATCAGGTAACCGAGGATGTCGGCTTCGATCAAGGTCGGGATCTGGTTGCGGAATTTGAACTTGTCGAGGATCTCCTGGACGTTCGGTGAGAAGCCGTCCAGGTAGGCTTCGAAATCGGCCTTTAGCTGCTGTTGCTTGGCGCGGTTCTTCAGGTCTCGAAGCGTAAAGGGCGAGACGTTGTAAAAGGCCTCGCCGGAGGACTGGCAGAGCGCAGCGTTCTGATTCGCAACACCCGCTTGGTCCAGTTGCTTTTTCATAGCCAGCACTGCTTCCTTGCTTGGCTCCAACAACGCATCGAGTCGGCGGATAACCGTCATCGGCAGGATCACATCGCGGTACTTACCGCGCACATAGACATCGCGCAACACGTCGTCGGCGATGCCCCAAATAAAATTCACAATGCTGTTATGGATCACATGGTTCATTGCCCGTCGTCACTCCTTGTTTTTCTTGTCGGCTTCCGCAGGTTCGGCGGCACCACCCGCCTTGACCCAGTCGTCCACTTCATCTTTCTTAAACTTCCATGGACGGCCCATGCGGTGGGCGGGCATACCATGCTTGTCGATCCACTTGTACACGGTGTCATTACTGACCCCGAGGTATTTGCATATCTCGGTGATTGAAAGCCAGCGGTCTTCCATCTCAACCATTCCTCAAGATCCTCGCGAACGATGAGTCAAAACGTCTTAGTTCTTTGAACTGCCGACGCTGGAATAAAACCAGCCTCCGGCGTCTGAACCAAATCACTGAAAATTATGCGGTTTAGCACGTTATGTCAACCGATTAATGCCGAATTAACCCGATTACTGTCTAAATGAGACGAGTCTATAGGCTAGCAATTTCTCATTGAAGTCACCCTGCCCCCAATCACTCCCTCATCTCGCCGGATTGTCAAAATCAATAATGTGTAGTATATAGTATACATGACATTCGGAGAATACATCCGTGAACATCGCGAGGCCCTGAAGTCACAGGATCGGCGGTTTTCCGTCCGGCAGGTCGCTCAGCGAATCGGTGTGGAGCCCGCCTACCTCAGCAAGATAGAACGCGGGGATGTGGCGCCACCGTCGGAGGCGAAGATCCGGGCATTGGCCGAGGAGCTTGGCGAAGACCCGGATGTGCTGCTGGCAATGGCCGGGAAGGTATCGTCGGATTTGCAGGAGATCATTCGCAAGCGGCCGCAACTGTTCGCTGACCTGATCCGCCAGCTCAAATCCGCACCGGATCATGCCCTGTTGCGTATTGCCCGGGATGTCCGTGATGGCGACTGGTAACACCTGAATTTTTGACTCAGGGGAGAAAAGACAATGATCGAACTAATGAACAACCAACTGACCTTCCGGTTTCCGGATGTCCACAAGAAAGCGGTGTGTAGCATCGACTTCCAGCGCACCCTGAGGATCCCTGATGACAACCGGGAATACCCCCTCCCCCCGGGCCTGGGCCGTTTCCCGGTGGAGCACGTGGATGACTTCGCAGACAATTTGCCTGATACCTGGCGGACACATGGTGGCGTCTTCATACCCATGTATCAGTCAGAGGCACTGTGGATCAATTTCTCTGGTGACTACCCCTGCGCCATCAAGATTGCCGCCGGCAAGATCAATGCGGTTTCCGGTGAACCCTGGAGCAATGGGCTTTCGGCGGATCCGCAGGACTATGCGGTGATTCCGGAACAGCCCTGGCTGGACGGTTTCAACGTCTCGGAGGATTTCATACGGCAGTTTGTCGCCATGCCGTTGGGTGAAGGCTTCACAGCCGAGGAGCAGATTACCGGTAAGGCTGAACATGGCGGGCTCCAGATTATCGTCTACCCGATGAAGCATGACGTGTACGTCGAACATTTCGAGCGCACCGTGGAAGCAGACATGGACTACCTCGAGATGCCGATGTTCAGCCGCAGGGTATGCGAATCCGCTGCCCCGGATATGGGACTTGCTCCAGGCGGCTTGATGCGGCAGGAGATCTACGAGGACGAATACGGCATCGATGCCTGGGATCAGGACAATGGTTTCCGGTGCTTCATCCACCTGGCCAACAGTGAGCAATATCTGGCAATCACAGGGCGACAACCACCGCATACGCCGCCGACAGCCAAAGATTACACGAGTGCCGGGCTGCCCTGGTTTGACTACTATAGCGATAGCAAGGCGCTTGCTGGTTCGGACACATTAGGCAAGCTGACCAGTGTCGCTGCCAAGGTGATTGAGAAAGGCAAAGGACTGCTGCCGGACAACGAACCGGTTCACCCAAAAACTGTCAAGATAATCAGCAAAGGTAATGTGGTCCGGGATGGGGAATTCTGAAACGTTGGCACACGGAGTTCACCATGGGAGATGCGATAGATAGAGATTTATTGAGATGGAAGATCAACGCAAAGCTTTTACAGTGTTCATGGCATGCCTTGGAGGCATACTGACTGGCGCGAAGGCAATCGTTCGCGCCACGAGCCTGTTTGTCATGGGCCTCATCGGCCTGCTGGCCGAAGCTGCGATTACATCCGAGGATGACGCAGATTCTGAAGGCGGTGATCTAACCGGAGACTATAATTTCCGCACCCGCAAGTTTGATAACGGCACTGATCCGTACGGATGGTATGAAGACGACTTGTAGATCCGTTATCGCTTCGCCCCTTTAGTAGCAACAGCCTTCCCAATACCTCCGCCCTGCCTCCCGGCATCCTGGGCTGGCCGTGTGAATTCGCCTTGTACCGAATTGATCGAGCGGCCGATATGTAACCCCGTCCATGCCATCATTCCGCTCCAGAGCAACGGCAAACCCAGATAGAGGCTGGTCGTGATCATGTTGAGCAGCATGCGCTTGATGTCGTGCTCACCGGGATTAGCGAACATCTGCAGGAAGACATTCACATCCGGGTACATGGACAGGATGAGGTTCTGGTCCACCCACAACGCCAGGTACCAGAGCACGCTCCAGAATTTGACGGTAAAGATAGCCATGGCGCCGATGACCATCATGGAGATGGAATAGCGCGACAGCACCACGATCATGGGCAGTAAGGCATAGATGCCGAGCAAGAGCACGGCCTGCATCATCGGAAGCGCCTGCAGGACAGCAGTCATGGTGACCGAGAACAGCGCCGACGCAGCCACTACGCCACCCGATGCCAGGCCACCCTTGGCGACATTCTCTACCGTACTGAGTAACCCGGTACTACCGGAATTGTGGGCCACGAGGTCGTTGTTCGACCACGATGGCGGTGCATTCGCCAGAACGGTCTTTGCCACGGCATCATTTTGCTGTTCGCTGGCCAGGGCCGGGGCAATCGCAACCACGAGACCTGAAAAGCCGGCCGATGTGGCATCGGCCTCGTTGATCAATTTTTCACGCAGGCCAGCCGACGCATCCTCCCACCACTGCTTGCAGTAAGGTCTGCCCCAGGTGGGTGGAGCCGCAGGATCGTATTCGGTATCACGGGCAGCATTGTAGGCCCAACCGCTGACCTGGGTGGTAGCACGCAGGGTGTCATAGTAGCCCGGCGTATTGCGATAGACCTGCGATCCCATCCAGTCCGGATCGTCGGGACCATACGTTGTCAGAAGAGCATTCACCGCAGCGGTGGCGGGTCGTTCTGACTGGTACATCGACCGGGCCGGAATGTAGCACTGGCTGAAGAAGTCGCTCACTTCCTGGCGCAGACGCGGGTCAGCAATGGTCGCGAGCCGCGCCTGTTGTTCGTAGGTACGCATGTCCGCGGCACTTGGAAGGCCTTCGACCACCGCGTGATTGAATCCCGAGGTCATCGAAAGCACCGCATACCACCACACCGGAATATTCACCGTGGCCGGCGAACCGGTAAAGCCGGTGGAACCGTAAGTACTCAGGGGTGCCGCCACGGTTGCCGTCGGCGGTGTCGGTTCGCTCAGTGTCGGTGGTGGCGTGTAGTTGAGCGATGCCGCGTTCAGTGGCGTCAACGCGGCCGGTTGACCGGATAAAACAACCACCAGTAGTGCGATGAAGAGCTCCAGCTCCATGCGCCGCAACGATAATCCGGTGACGGTACCGAACTCACCACCCTGCGCCGGTTCCCGCCAGTTGTCGATCAGGATGCCGAGAAACGGCAGGAACACGATACCGGTGCCAACCAGTACATCCCACAAAATACCGTAGAAGGTCCAGCCGAACAGTGTCGTGAAGAGTTCGAGATAACTGTCTACGGTCATGCCCCACTCCCCTGCAGTGCGGCCAGCACCTGACCGAGCAGGTTCTGCCCCAACACCAGTTCGATCACGACGAGCCAAGTCACGATACGCCAGCATACAGCGAGCATATTCGCGGCCTGTGTCTCATCCAGACGTCCCCAACCTTGAAGGGCGTTCACGATCCATGGCCAGCCCATCGCCAACAGGGCAATCAGCGAGATCCTGATGCCCGTCAGGAGCGGCTTCAAGGCATCGATCCTTGCCTGCACTGTGACTACGGAGGTTGTCTCGACTGAATGCCAGAGGATGCCACCCGCCCCCAGCGCCAGACCGAACGCCAGCAGGGTCAGTAAAAAGAACCCGCTTCGACGCAAGGCAATTCCGTTATTGGACACGGCCATTGCTCAGCGGACGTGGGTCGATGGTCGGTACTTCTGGCGTTTTCAGGGACGACTGCCGACGGGCCGCGGCGCGTTGCAGCAAGGTCGCAATCGTGTCTGAAACCACCTCCTTGCGTACCCGGGTCTCGAACAACAGGTTCTCGATCTCCTTGTCCAGCTCGGCGATGGATTTGTCCGCGTGCTCTCGGGCCACCTCGGTGGCATAGACCTCGGGCACCTGGCGGCCGGAAAGTAGCAAACGGCGGGCGTACAGTGCCTTCTCCACCGTGCGGGCCGTGCTGATCTCTGATACCAGCCGGCCCATGATGAGGCTCTGCTCGGAGGCCGGCATCTCCCGAATCGCTTCGATGACCTGGCGGGTGATGGCCACACCCGGGGCAGTAATATTGTCCAGGTTGGCCAGAGTCGGGGGCGTTGCTCCACTGACCAGGTTCTGGATTTCCGCCGTGACGGTAGTCGCCTCCTGATTGAGCTTTGGCAGCAGTCCGGTGCCGGGAATACTGTCCTTGCGGCAGGTATCACAGGTCGTGACGATGTTTTCACCGACCACATCGACGACCCAGTTCCGCGCCTCGGTAGGTGTAGTCCAGATCTCCGTCAGGCGGGTGGCCGATGCAGGAGGCACCGGTCCTGCCGTCGTGATCGGACGATTCATATTGATGTTGTACCCGGCCTTGACGATGTCGCCGGTAAATTCCAGCACCGGCTGCCCGGATCCCCCGGCCTGCCCACCGATCCAGGGCACGCCGTTGTCCCCGTTAGAGGTCTCGACGGCATCCTTGGCGGTTACCGCATCATTACCACCAACGCCCATCTGGAGTTTCCAGTCATTGCCTTTGGACAGCGTGATGAGATCGGCATAGGGATTCTTGCCTTGGGCAATCTCGGCCTCCATCTGCTCGCAGGACTTGGTCGCCAGTTGCATGGTTTCCTCAGCCTGCAGCAAAGCATTCTGGAACATGTCGTAGAGGCCTGGATTGGCGCGCTGCAGGATCAGCGCCGGGAGTGCGGCAATCGCGGCGCTCGCCGCGGCCGTCATTGCGTTCATCATGTTGTCGATGCCGGCACCGATGTCGTTCAGCGTATTGGTTACCGCGGCCACGGGATCGAATTTGCCGCAGCTGTAGCCCAGTCCCAATTGCGCCGAACCGCCCAGGGTAACGGATACGACAGAAGGGTTGGCAGGCGCCGATACCGGCTCTGCCCCACCGATTTCGTAATACCAGAAGCTGTCTTCCGTCGGCCCCTTGGTAATGGCATGCGCGCTATTCAAACTGAGGAGTCCAATCAGCAGCCAGCTGATCGCGTGTCGATGAGGGAATGGGTGTTTAGCGTTCGTTTTCATCAGGGGTAAGCAATCCAGTCAATATCAAACAGAAACCACTGACCCCGGCGCTCACAGCACTTGTAGGGCCGCCATAGATTCCAGACATAGTCACCCTCGCTATCGACGCGGCCGCCACCCCAGCCGGTCAGGCTAGCAAGATCATTGGTGCCAAAGACGTTGCAGCTCGATTCAGATAGCGGCAATAACATCTGCCAGGTGCCGGTGCTGCGGTCCTTCTCCATCAACGGACCCGGTGACCAAACCTTCATGGAAACCGATGAGCCGGTCACGGGCACATAGACGTGCGGTTGCCCCGTACGCGTGACGATGTCACTTGCTCGCTGGGCATTGAGAGCAGCGGCCTTGGGTTCTTCGGCCTGTGTCGTCCAGCCGGTACGCGGATAGACACCACCCCAGGTCTGGAGGGGCCAGGTACCCAGCTCGCGCAGACCGGGAATCAGGCTGGCGGGATAAAAGATCTCCGGGATCTCTTGCCGCCACGACAGGGCATCGAGGCCGGACTGGAAATAGGGAAAGAAAGAAGTGGTCTCTGACGGACACAACAAACCGGTACCAGCAACGATACCCGTCAGCGAGCTCAGCGGATGGCCAATGGCGTCAGTTTCCCGGTAGACCAGATTCTTGTGGTCGCGCTCCGAGGTTCCTTCTGTTCGGTTGCCGGCACTGTCGATCGGCACCGGTAACAAGGCACCCAACAGCCCCGTGGCAGCAGTCTTCTGCGCCAAACCCAGGGTCGCGCGGATCTCGGTCCACGGATTCCCGCCCAGCTCGTTGTAGGTACTGACCACCAGATCCGGGTTGTAATGCCCCACCTTGATCGAGGTACGTACGCTGCAACCGGTCCAGGAACAACGCAACCAGAAACACATCCCAATTGGCATCCAGCGCATGCAGGACAATGCTGCCGTTGTCGTCTGGGCCACGATTTGTGGTGTGGTCGTCGTACCGGAGAACCCGGTTACCGGCATCCATAGCGCAATGACAAGGCAGAACGATAGAAAGCGCTGGCGGATCATCGCTTACCTTCCCGCCGCCATGCCCGGTAATGCGCAAGTGCAGTTTGCACATCGGTTACGCCGTATACTACTGCCTGGCCATCGAAGACAATGGCTGGATAGCGATCCACGCCATACTGCATCGCCTTCGCCAAGCCCGACGCGGCGTGTTGCATCCGCGTAAGATATTCTTCACTTAGTTGCTGGAAGCGTTGCAGAACGACTCGTTTGGATTGCTCGGGATCGACCGGAAGGCCTTTGGACAGCTTCTCCTCAGTACGCCGGATGCCATCCAGTTCATAGACATGGAATTCTTTTTCCCCACGAAGTGCCTGCTTGTTGATGCCCTCCTCACCGGCTATAGGCGAATCAGCCGTGGTGAATACCTCTACGAGGTACGGATGCACCTTTACCGGTTGACCCGCTTGTACAACACCAGCGAAAAGGGCCAATACAATCCGTACCGGCACAACGAAGCGTTTTGAGCGTGAATTCCTGAACATGTACACAAATGGCCCACTGACAAAGTGATGGGCCATCGTGGATCATGAGCCAGTCCTAGGAAACAGGAAACTCGATCAAGATGCGGTGTAGTTTATTCACCCCAGAATGATAATCATGCTGGATTTTCATTAGGCGTGAACGATGAAAAATTCCCTTAGCAGACGCAGACCGGCACCACCTGATTGCTCTAAAGCGCGCGTGATGATCAATGCTCGAGTAGACTGAATAGATGTCTCAAAACGGACAAGAGCCGTCAGTCGCCGACACTCCGGCCGATTACAACGGAAAATAGATCGGGGGGGGGGAGCAGTTCAAAAAGTGACGTCGCGTTTCCCTTAATGTTCATCTTTGGAGTTCAGCACAGTTGCACCTTCATGCAGTTTAGTCTTCTGACTCCGAACTTATTGACCTCGAAGTATCTACAAGCTCCGGGAAAAGAAATTCAAATAGTTGGGCATATCGGTTGTCTGACTCGTATGTCGGGTCATTGGCCTTCAGAAGAGGGGTATATTGCTTGACCTTTGCCTGCCATTTCCCCTTCCTGTCCTCTCTTCGAATCTGGTCTTGTCGGTTGTATGTCGATAGAAGTTGACGAAAACGGCGTAGATGCCCCTTATAACGACCATGCACACAATGCGCAACCTCAATGAGCTTATTGAATTCCCACCCTACCGATGTTCCTTCGCGTGCCGAATAGAACGCATTCAGTGCGCCAGCAAGTGAATGTTCCCCCGGGTGATCTGGAACATCTATGCCCTCCAAAGACAGTTCAACTTGAAGTTGATACCATTCATCACGCACCGGTTCCCAACTGCCACTAGAAGCTTTTAGTCCACCCCTATTAATCCAGAACTTGGCAAAGCGTTGCCTGATAGCTTCCTGCGTCCTTTGATGGGTCGCTTCTTCTGATTCATCTCTTGCACAGCCGACGGCGCTTTCGTAATCGAACAAAAAGATCCGTTGCCGTTTCTGATCAAGCTGGAATTCGTCGAATGGAGCGATTCTTCCAGACCAGCGGGTCGCGACCTGACCATTCTCTACATAGGGCTCAGCCCAGCGACAGTCCAACATCAGCCGTCCGGCATTTAGTGATTCCGTCAACGTGTTTTCGCTGGCTAGGAAGAGGTTATGGTTATTGCTGTAGAAGATATCGTCTTGAGTCAGACGAGCGCGGTCTTCGTCGTAAGATTTGAATACCCAGCAGAGCAAGCCGCCCTCACGCTGATAGAAATCGCGTCGTTCGGCAATGACGCGAAGAAACGTCGTTGAAAGTTGTATCTCGAAAGCAACGGGTAAGCCTTTGTAAAAAGCTTGCACATCCGGTTTGCGCCAAGTGGCTCGTTCCTGTCCTCTCCATACTGCCTCTACTTTTACCTCAGAGAAGTTTGGATCGCATCGCAGGCTCTCTGCGATGATCTGCTTCATGCGGATGTGAGCGTGGCTTTCTTTGGCGCCATTGTATTTGCGCGCATTGATTTCTTGTTCGTTGAGTTCGCCGCGCGTCTTGGCAGGACATCGGCCATCTTCCAACTCATGCCGAAAGAAAAAACGCCGCGTCTCCTTCCTGGATACAAGGTAGACCGGGGTGCCACACAAGGGACAGACATAGACTGGTTCACTACGGGCGCGGGCCTCACCGAGCTCCATGCGCAGGGCCATTGCCTGGTCGTAATCCGAGCCTATAGCCTCATGAGCTGGGATGATCGAACCCGTCCGCATATCGAGGACCTCTGCAATTTCGGGGTCGTCGACGGCGAATGAGGATGCGTCATGGTTGCCAGCCATATCTATGCAAGACTTCCTAAGGAATGACTCCAAGCCGTATTTTTATCCGGATCTCATCCAGCCAACCTGCACGATAGTGACGCGCCAAAGAGTTGATCTGACCATCTGTAACACCGGACTCGTTGGCCAGATGCTCCAGGGAAGTAAGTGAGTCGAGCCATCCGATATTGCCGGTGGCCACGATGGCCGCCTTATCAGCCGTGGAAACGAGGATAAGGGTATTGGGAAGCAGGCCCTGGGCATGAAGCCAGGCGAGGAGATGCAGTTCGCCGTCATCGAGGCCGTGGCATGAGGGATGGGAAAGGACGAGGTTCGCCAGCTCTAAATTCCCTACCTGGTGCCGACCGGCGAGTCCTTCTAGGAGAGCATCCCTGTCGATGTGCACATGCCCAGGATCATCGGGATTGCCGGTGAGGGCCTCCTCGATGCATTTATCGACGGTCTCTATATCGAATTTGTTGCAGATCGCCGTCCAGCAACCCGTCCGAAATGCCTCAATGATGATATTGGTGTCGATAAATACCCGCGTCTTTGCCATGCCCAGCACACCCCTTACAGCTCGAAGGGGGAGGAAAGCGAATGCTCGGCAAACAGGTCCACAAGTTGCGTCAGGGTTGCACCTATAGCTTTGGCTGCCTTGCGGGCGGACAAATGACCTCTGTCAATTGCACGGTGCAGCATGTTAATGAAGGCTGGGGAGAACCGCTTCGGAGTACCGGCCACAGATGGACGCTGGTGCTCCTGTTGAAGGGCATCCCGTGTTTCCGTGCCGATCCAGTTCAAATTGAACAATCTCCAGGCAAGGGCAACTGGCGCGACACGCAACTGCATGGCTACGTCTGCAAGATGGCTTACGTCATCAATACGACGCTTGTCGATCAGATTCGCCAAAGATGCCTGGGGCATCAGCAGAGCAGCAGCGAAGTTGTTGGCCAGCTGCTCGATGCGTTTACCCTTGGCCCGGTCTTCGACCGAGTTGGATTCGCGGTGATCCGGCTTCATGGCATCCCAGGTCAGCGCGTGGAACAGTTCATGAGCCAAATCGAAGAAGCGACGGGCTTCCGGCTCGTTGCGGTTGATCAGGATCATACCCATATCCTGGAGATGACAAGTCGCGCCGGATATCGAATCTCCTTCGGGGGTTTCGATCGTGTCGACGTACAAGACCGGGATGTCGAGCTCCTCCTCGATCTTCTCGGCCAGCCGCTCGGCCGGAACAACGCCCAGGTCGAGCGCCTCGACCAGGCTTTCAGCACGGGCAATCGCATCCTCGTATGAGGACTGCGCGGTGAGCCGCAGTGTGTGCTTGAGGGGATTGGACCGATTCTGCTCCTTCTCGCGCAACCAGCGCAGCAGACCGATCCACTGGCCAGCCCTCAGCTCGAAACCGTCCAGACTGTCCTCGGCCAGTCCGGGAGAGGCGCGCCAGGAGAACTGAGCCTCGCCGGCGACCTGGAATGGGTCGAGGAAGAAGTCGAGTTCACGATCCAGGGTGTCAGTCAGCAGGACAAGTTCATCCGGCTTGAGCGCCCGCTTGCCATTTTCGATATCGGAAACGCTCTGGCGGTCTTTCAGGTCCATAGCCTCGGCCAGACGATCTTGCGTCCATCCGGCAGCCTCTCGGGCAGCTTTGACGCGATAGCCAATGAGTCTCTGTGATACTTGTTCAGGCATAGCAACCTCCCCTTCTAGAAAAGCAATTATAGTCTTGCTAATTATATTTCGCAAGATTTTATTGCTCTTTTGATTTCGCGGCTTCGCAGGAGCGAGAATTGAAGATTGAAACATCCGGGAGAAAACAAGTACCTCAGAATGGTCTTGGGGGAGCGCTGTTCAGCGCAGCGCCCAGTTTTAATGATATTTTGTTCTGAAATTCACTTTTGAAAGGATAACACCCTTACGCGTGTCGATTTGCTGCAATCCGTTCAGCGATGACATGCACCGCCTCGAGTTCGCTACAGTTGCGCTCCCGCATAATCGCGCCACGCTCGGCCTTTTCGTGTTTCTCGGTCATGGCAAGTGCCAGGGATAGCGGCGGCGGGACATTACGAAATAACGCTTCGATATTGTCTGAGAGCACGACACCTTCGACATACTTTCCCGGCTCTTTGCGAGCCGACAGCAACAGACTGCGCTGCACGTCAGTCAAATCCTTGAAGCGGGCGATTTGTTCAACCTCCTCCTTGGGCATCACCAGGCACAGCCACCACTCCATCATGTTGAGCATCTTGCGACTGGCATCCGGGAAATCCTCCAGATTCTGGGTGGCAATCCAGAACCAGGCGCCCAGTTTTCGCCACATCTTGGTGATCTTGACTACATAGCGCGCAAGCAACGGATTGGTGGTAATGATGTGTCCTTCATCGGTGACCACCAGTGTCGGCCTTGCGTCGTGCTGGTGTCGTTCGACCAGGTCGTTGATATGGCTCATCATGGAGATGTAAGCGACGGTGAGCTGATCTTCGTAGCCTTCCCGTGCCAGTATCCCCATCTCCAGAATCGTGATGTCCGCTTCGGGCCAGGGGGTACCCTTCCGGTTAAAAAAGTGTCCAGCGAGACCTGAACAGAACAGCGCCATGCCGTCACCCATCTCGATAGCCCTATTGCGCCGGTGGTCCGGCAGGCTTTCATCGTGACCGATACTCTGGAGTGCAGCGACGACATCCTGGGTGAGTACCTGATCGCGACCAGCCTCCTTGACGGTTTTGGCCGCGAGGAAAATCGCATTCCGGATTAAAAGTCGGTCAGCTCGGGTCATGCGCGCATCCTCGCGTTCATCACCCCCGGTGATCATGATGCGGGCCGCGATCTCCATTTCGCCGAGCACGTCGCGGCCGGTACCCTCCTCATCCAGCTCGTCATCTTCTTCCAGTGCGTCCGGATCATCGCGCAATGGCTGCTGACGTTCTTTCTGCAACACACGCAAGGCATCGGCAAACGGCGGCAGACTGACATCGGTGTTCGGGTTCAGGGTAACCTGGTTGACGGCCAGACCATGGGCCTGAAACTGCTGACCCAGCAGCGAGAAGGAACCGCCGGCCTCGATGATGAAGATGCGCGGGCGGTACATGGCGGCCATTTGTTGCAGCAGATAGACCAGCATTGCCGACTTGCCGGCACCGGTGGGACCGAGGATCAGCATGTGCGCGTTCTTTTTCCGGTCGGCCCGATGCAGAGGATCGAACACAAGGGGTTCGGCACCCCGGTTGAAGAACACAAGACCCGGGTGGCCGGTACCTTTGGATCGGCCGTACAGGGGTAGCAGATTCGCCGTGTGACTGGAAAACACCAGTCGTGAACGGCGACTGGATTTCTCCAACGCGGCATCGTAGGCCATGGGCAGATTGCGAATATAGCTGTCGAGCGCCAGCAGATCGGCTTCTTGGAGAATCGGTTGCAGCCCGTTGGGCAACAACAACGCGTTCAACTGATTGACATTGGCGCGCAGGGTCTTCATATCGTTACCGCGCACATAGAACGCAATGCCCAGCGGATAGAGCTTGTTACCGCGCGCCATCTCCCGCTCCACGGCTTCGGCGTCTTCCTTGGTGAGCTCGGCCTCCGCGGAATCACCCACTGCGGCCCGTTTGACCTGGGCGATGTGATTACGCGTGAAGTCCTGAGGCTTGGCCGTCAGGGTCAGCACCATCACGGTGTATTCAGGAAATCGATCAAACAGTGAAAAGACATGATCACCGGCCTGGCGCTCGGCCGTCATGTGACCCACCTCGGGCGCACGGCGCAGTCCCTGGATGGTCACCAGCGTATGCGGCAGGTCATCGAACCACCAGGTCGCCGAGGCATTGTCCGAGTGAGGCATCGTCAGCGTCAGGCGCTCGGCAAGATCATGCCCGAATGGCAGGTCTTCATCCCCCGGATAGGGGGCAATCTCCAGTAACTTATCGGGATCACCTCCCGTAATCTCAGGCCTTGGGTTAAACCATTTCAGCAACCACTCGTAGAGATCCCGACCCGTACCGCGGCGTACCCGAATCCCAGCCGAGGCCAGTGAGGCCACCCACTTGGTGGCCACATCGTTCAGGGATTCCTCGATTTCCACGGCGGAAGGCACCCGGCCATTGGGTTTCAAACGACGATACAACGTGGCCCGCACACGCCGGACCTGGCCTCGCCACTGGGTACCGGTCACCGCGGTGTCTTCAAAGAGACCACCCGGACGGGTAATCCTGGCGAGATGCTCCGACAATGTTTGCTGGAAGTGGCGGGTATAGCCTGACTCACGCGCACCAGGCTGGGCATAGTCCGCGATCTCCTGCTCGAATCCCTGAAGACTCGGATCGTCCTGGACGTACACCTGCAAGATCCACGGGGCGTCGTCTTCTTCAGGAATGGCATCGGTCAGTGCGGTCTGGATCGCATCGCGCAACTGGGTCATGAACGCAGGTGTACGCGCCTCGGTACCGGCTGGGGTCAGTTCGAACAGGGCGCCGACACTGATGCCGTCTTCCAGCAGAAAGGTACGGCTCGCCGGGTTGTATTCCATCCACGGCAGGAAGTCGGTAAACGACGGCGGGCGTTCATACAGCTGCTTGACCTGGCTTGTGGTGACAGGCAAGTCTTCGCTTTGCCCTTCTCGCTTTGAGGGCGTAGGGACTGACTTCATGAATCTCACCGGCGGATACCACCCTGCTGACTACGGACTTCACCGGGTAGCGCATATTCCACCTGTTCATACATCGGGAAGGCCGTTGTATAGCCGGGCACCGGTGCGCCGGCTTCACCGGCCAGGTGTGGAAAGATGTACATCACCAGCGTTGGATTAGGCAGGCGAGGAAACAGTACATCGATCTCGTTAAAAGCATCTCGTGTGTAGCCATGCAGCGCCGCATCACCCGAGACGATGGACCGGCTGCCCAACTCACCACGAATGACCTGAGGATTGTCGGCATTCATCTCATGCACGTGGCCCTCATAAATAGCCTTCATCGAAGGGCCATCCTGAGGTAGTACGGTGTCCTTGGTGCTGGCGCAACCGGCCAGCACCAGGCTAATCAAGCCGAGTGCGGCGATAGGGGTCGAGGTCGGTTTCATGGGTCAGTTTCCTGCCAGTGGTATCGAAATCAATAGGGAGTTCCCGGTCAACATGGATGGCAATACGGATGCCGGCCGGGACGAAGACGGCATCGAAGCTCTGGGACTGGCGCTCCAGCAGCCATTTCGACACTTCCTCACTGCCACCGGAAATGGTCTTGCCCAACACGAAGCGACCGGTATCGCCGCTGACGCTGCTGGTGACACTGCCCGCATTGCTCACCACCGATGTCGTCTCGGCATTGGCCGCCGCTTCCGCCGCAGCCTGGATGGCCATCACACCGATCCGTTGGCTAAGAAACGCCGGCGCGTTGGTCTTGCGTTCACCAGTGATGCAGGGAATGCCCTGTTCGTCGGAGATCCAGCCCAGTGGCTTCTCCGCACCACCTCCCTGATTGCCTCGGTCATCGCCGGAAATGGTTCGGATGGTGCCATCCTCGAAAACGAAGGTGACCGAATCGAGGCGACCGGTCACACAGGAAAGCGTCCAGTCTCCAACAGCGGTTCCACTCCACACCATGCCTTGAACGCCTGGCACCGTGAGACCATTGGCGGCCAGGTTATCTACGCCGGTGATGACCTTGAACGGCATCGGATCACGAACCTGTCCTTGTACCGGCACCCGGCCGACCAGGGCTGTCATGGCCGTTGAACCGATCAGGGTGGCGTTACGGGGAACTGTATAAACGGGATGGACGGTGCTGAGTTCCTGAGTAAGTGTTGCGGTCTTTTCAGTCGCCGATGTCAACGCACTTCCGGTCGACTGACCGGCCCTTTGCAGCAGGCTGTTTCCATTGGCGACTAACTCAGCATCATCGACAACGTCTAGCGGTTCGACCCAGATCAGGCTGTCAGTCGTTGCAGTAGCGTCTCCGACGTTATCGAGGCCCAAACCCACCGGGATATCGTTGCCACTTTGTGTGGGATAACGCTGGGAAAGAGACTGGGACAATGCATCCACTCGCGCCGTTAGGGAAGAGAGCACGCCGGCATCGATCCGGTCGCGTGTATCTCTGTCCTTTTCATGGGAGAGCAGCTCACGTTTGACCCGGGTTGTGACGTTCTCCTCGATCTGGTGACGGTTGGCCAGCAGTTCACGATTCTCTTTGCGCAGCTGGTCATTGTCTTTGCGTAGAGCCTGTACTTCCGTGGTCATGGACGCGACGTTGGCCGTCAGCGTCTTAATGGTATCGGCAGGACTGTCCGCATCCGGCGCAGGCGCCTGGGGCACACTCTCCAGAACGAGTGCATCTTCAGGTTCCTGCGAACAGGATTTGAGGGTGACGAATACCAGCATCAGCACAACGGCGCCGGCAAGCAGGGGTAAGAGTCGGTTGGAGGTTGCAATCGCCATGGTAAGCCCTAGTACGAAACGCCAAACGGCCGGGCGGAGATCAGATAAACGGCCGTGGTATCCGCCTCATCGCCTTTGGGAAATAGACGGTGGTGCTGAAAGGTTGCCGTCAGCCAGGTGCCCCGAATATTGCGAGGGTCCAGTGTTAGCGCTTGTTCGGTACGGTTGGTGAGCTTGACCGCTGTGACATAGAGACCCTTGGCGCGCCATGCCACCAGCGGGACCCCTTCAACGGCGCCACCATGGTAAAGATCGACGGAATCACGGCTCACTGGCACACGGACAATACCGGGTTGGTCTTTGACCAGCCGGGCCGGGGCATAGAGCTGTTGGGCGGCGAAGCGAGTCAACTGAACAAAATCAGGCCGATCCTGTTCCGGCTCATGCCCGCCCGTCGCCTGATCTTTCTCACTGCCCTGTTCACCGGTCACATAGATTTGAATCGGATGGCCCGACCCACTGTCTTCAGTGGCCGTAATATCGAACAGATAGATACGTCCACTATCGAGTTCACGTATCATGAGCCGGTTGGACCCAAAGGACGTATGCGCCAACAGGTAGACCATTCCGTTGACACTCTGCGTGCGCAGCACACCCTGAACGGAGGCCGGCACACCCACCTTTACTGCGGCGGGAAATTCAATCCGCTGTTCCTGACCAACTGCGAGTTCCAACCGGATCGGTGCTTTCTTCCACTCGATCCGCTCAAGCGTTTCCGTCTCGGCATGCACGAGCGACTGCATCAAGAGCAGCGTCAGGCCCAGCCAGGTAGCCATTACGGAATGGTTCGATGGTTTTTTTCGCATGGGTTGCTCCTGCTATTGTTCTTGCCCGGCATCTACACCGAGTTCTGATTCTTCCAGCCGGCGCGGCCCGTCACTCGCAAAGCCGTCCAACGCCAGCCCCCAGGGATTGGCTTCCGGATCGACCGCGAGACTGACCACCCGCAAGGGATAGCGAATGGCGGTTTTCTTCACCGTCATGCCTTTCACCGACTCGAACAGATCGAGATCCAGCCAGACCACCCAAACGCCTGGCGCGAGCACATCGACGCGACGTTCCTCGTAACCATGTCCGGCAATCTCATGCACACCACGCACCCGGTAGGCCAGCTCACCCTTACGGCCTTTCTGTTCCAGATCGGCCATGAGCTCCGTCCGGTATCGCGGCGTCACATACGGAGAAATGCGGAAGATGGCCTTGCCGTAGTCCTTGGCTCCATCATCGGGCCAACGATTAAGCTGCTGGAAAATGTAAAAGGCAAAGGCATACACATTGGCCGCCGGCACTTCGTCGACCGAGAGCGTCGCCCCGGAGCGCAGATCGGGAGGGACATGTACCGTCAACTGCTTCGGTGCCTGACTCCAGCCGAACCAGAGGACCAGGATCACGACGAACTGGAGGCCGATCACCACCCATAGTGAGCGCAGGTGCGCGCGAACGTTATCGATCTCGGTGCGGTAACGTCGCATACCGTGTTCTCCCAATATCCCAGACGCCACTGCGCCGAATGAACGGCGAGCTGCGCAAACCATGGTCCGACAACCAGATGGCAATCTGTTGCTGGTAATAGCCATCCGGTCGGCCACGTTTCAGCCGCTGGAACAGCCCCGCCATAACGATGACTGTTCCCACGACACCGACACCGGCCATGCCGAACCCCATGGTGACCGCGCCCAACAAACCCGCCAGGAGGAGGCTAACGGGTAGCCAGATGAGCGCGGCCACACCCACGATGATGCCCAGTTCGGACGACGAGCAGCCCTTGAAGATCGCCGGCTCTACATTGAGCCGGTCGGCCAGAATGTCGTCTCGATCCGACATCGGTTAGATGACGCCCGCGGCTTCAGTGAGCAGGTAGCTGGCAAAGATCAGCACGATCGCACCGACGATGCCGAGCACGCCCACTTCGGCCCATTCGGCCTTACCCTGGCGAGCCTCGTTGAACTTGGCGAAGCCGAGATAGGCAATCCACAGGAAGCCCAGCACAGCGATCGCCAGACCCAGCACCAGACCACCATCCTTGATGTAACCCGAAATGAGCCCAATCCAGTCACCGGCTGCGGGTGCGGTACTGGGTGCCACCGGGGTCGGCAACGCTGCCAATACCGGCTGGCCTGCCGTAACTGCGAGCAACCCAGCTGCGGTTACCACCTTTTTTACTGCTTTCTTCATCATTACTTTCTCTCCGAGGTAACGGGGTTGCCCCCTGTTAAAAATACGGGGAACTCCCCGAACCCCTGCGACAGTGGCCAACGGCCGCTACCGCAGATAAAAACCCAACACCATGAGCACGATGCTGGCGCGCAGTGCCGACCAGACCACATCGAACAAAACGACCTGCCCGTTCTGCCAGGCACGGAAGGTGCCCAGCGAGACCCAAATAACCCAGACGAATGCCAGCACCAGCACGACCGATGCGATGCCGGTCAGCAACGTGGCCGGTGTAAAACCGGAGCCTGCTTGAAATGCCGTGTTCTGTGCTGCCGTCATGACCCGATATCACCGACGGTAATCGCCACGCAGCGGCGGGAAAGTCCGGGGTTCCGAACGTGGTGCATCGATGTGTTCCTGGATCCCGAGTCGAATCCGATCAAGATCCTGGCGCAGCCACTCATACTGAAAACGAACGCGGGCATCAGGATTGGCTTGAGAAGCCGCTTCCGTGATCAGCGGGCCCATGGCCTGAAGTTCGTGAATGATCCGGGCAAGTGCTGCCCGTTCACCGTCTGTGTCAGCCATGGCAAACTGAACCGGCAATACAGCCGCCAACAGTCCTGAGACCAGCAGTTTGGTAATTTGCATGGATGTCCTCCCCGTGTTGCGCATGACGCGCATGGTGGGGGATTCGGGGAGGACTAGATATGGATAATCAAGTCAACGTGTTGCTTGGTTTTTTCGAAAAGATATTTCCAGTGCCGTAACGACATCGATAGGTATTTGAAGGGTGTGATGTGTGCCAGTTACAAGATTTACTTGCTCAAGTAAGCGGCACCATCCGCAATCTATGCTTGCTTTATCGGAGAACGCGCTGTTTGTGTTTCCTGCTCGGCGATACCCTCCCTCTTATCCAGGTAGATCGACAGTATTGCGTCTGTTGGAGGATTGACAGGAATTAACCGCTCAATATGCCTGAGCTGCTCCTCACTAAATGGATCCCCGTTCTGGATTTCCATCTCGTGCGGCAGAACAGTCTTTTCTCCGGCTATCTTCTGCAAGGTCTTCAGAATCTGAAACCCATGTGGATCCGAATCACCCCAGTGAAACACAGGCGCCGAAATCCTTGAAAGCAGCGTTTGGTAAAACCGCTGAAAGCGTCTGGTTGGATAACCCCCCGTGTAGAGAACGATCGCATCATCTTCAATGGTCGATGTGTACTCGAGGAAACTCGATAAATTTTCTATGGTTAGAAGGTAGCTGGGGCTATTGGAAACCGAAAACTCACCTAATAGATCCCCGGGCACTCCCAAATATGGTCTGACAGCTGAATTAATCACCTGGCTGCCCGCTCGAAAGCTTAGTGGGCCAGTAATCAACACGGGATGCACCATTTTTACCAGGTTGAGCTCAGCCAACACGTCTTCGTAACTTAGCTCTGGCTTATCCAGCCTGTTGCGATAGATCTGGCCAAGGGTTGAGACGATAGGCAGTAGCGCCTTTGAATCACCCAGCTGACGCGCACCAAACTGCCGGTAATCGAGAATCCTGGATTCAGGTAGCGCTTCTATAGCCAGCACAGCATTCACCAGGATATTGAGTCGGATTGCTTGCTCTATTTTGAGGCCATATCTTCTTTTGCCATGGCGCCATGCATCCAGTATTTCATCGACTACAGCATTCAGCCAATGTCCGTCCGGCGGACGCTGGATACCAGCCTCAATCTGAACCAGTTTGTCCGGAAGGTATTCATAATTGAGCAGGCCGGCAACGCCCTTTGCATCATGGAGACGAATCCTCTCAAGAGACGTACCGATGTAATGCTTCTCCCATTCGAGGGAAATGAACTTTTTTTGCTCGGCTGTTGAGAGGTAGGCATGAAAATCTCGGAGAACGTCTGCGCTCCGAAAGGGATAAGGATCCTGTGGATCCATTGAGAAATCCTGGCGCTTTAGTAAGACGTCGCGCTTTCGCTCTGGTTGTGTTTCTGCCTTCTTGACTAATTGCTTAAGACAATAAATGGCCTGCTGACTCATTCTGGATTGTTACTCCCTATCAAGGAGTCGGTGACCAGCTTGCGAAGTTTTTCCTTGAGGTGCTGTACATCAACGGTAGCCTTTACTCCATCGCGGATAAAAAACAATACCGTATCCACAACCGCTGTCATGCGGGGCTCCGATTCATCAGGTGCAGCAATGAAAAGTTGCAGGCCGATAGATTTTAGATAGTTCGCTGCCTGCATGGTATTTTTCAAGTCCATACTCTGGAATGCCTCATCGGCCAGGTACAGAGACAGCCCTCCTCTTAAGGAACCATCTACTTCTCGGTTGATTCGGTATGCGCTTGCAAGGGACGCTCCCATCGCAACGTAAAATGGTGACCTTTGTTCTCCGCCTGAACCGGCCCCCTTCTTGCGAGAAAGCATTTCCTTGATTCCCGCCTCTTCATCGATAATCTCTATGTCGTACCGGTAATAACTACGGTAATCTTTGAGTTCCTCGTCATCATCTGTCTCGAGCATTTGACGAATAACCTCGAACTGCCCCTGGTGCGGATCAAATAATCCGCCAAAATCTGCCACATCGTATTCGTTGACATGTTCAACAAAATCTATGAAGTCTGTGTACTCAGGTTTTCTGTCGAAGCGGAACTGATAAATTTGATTAGATGAAAAGGGTCGGCTCTTCAGCTCGTCATTGAGCTCTCGAATCCTTCGCTTCATGCTGTTGATCTGGTTTCGAAGTCGAATCGCAAGATCCTGTCGAATAACTCTCTCGACTTCTCTGAGTGCGTTTGACGCCTCTTCTTCCCGTGTGTGCAGCCCCAGATCCTCCAGAGTCTCGAGCGACACCTGAACAGTTTTTACAATCGAATCCAATGATGGATTTTCCATAAATCCACCGATTTCGATGCCTTCTGCACCGTATTCTGCATTGTATGTGGCTGCTTGCTGCTGCCCACTTGCCATAAGCGATGAAGATTCACCACCACGCTTTTTTGCATTCTCTCTGCAGTGATTAATTACTTTCTGATAATCCTCCGGCGTATTAAGCGAATATTTATCCTGTTGGACTGACAAGACTTCCTCGGCCTTTGCCGCGTCATAATCCGCCTGAGCGGCCGCTTCCTTACGCGCCATATCAAAGTGCGGAATTAGACGCTCATCATTCTTCCGTTGGCCACCCCTCTCGCTGAACTTTGTCCTGGCGGTTTGCTTCTGTTTTGCATGTTCCCGTTCTATCCTTGTTAATTCCGATATCTGAGACTCAAACCGAGTTAATTCAGAACGCAATTGCTCAGTATGGCTAAGATCGATGGCCGAGATTTGCGTCTCTAGCTCATCAACCTGATTTTGTGCTTCAACGAGATTCTTTATCTGGCCTTTTGTAGAAGGCACTTTTTTAAGATCGGAAAAAAGGTCATTCAACTGGCCAAGTGCAATCTCGTGTCGCTTCTTGGACTGTTCTGACGTTAAACGTTGCCGATCTATCTCACTGATTTTCTGTTCCAGTAACGCTATCTGGCGCTGTGAGATGGATTTGCCGATCTTTGGTAAGTCTGGTAGATGAAGACGTTGAATACCGCCTTGCCTTGCGAACATTCCATCTGGTGTGAGCGCTCGGTCCGCTCCGACAAGATCCTTTGTTTCATCAACAAGGTCGATATTCAGCAGTAACCGCTGCAGGTAAGCCACAGCATACGGACTCTCCCCTCTAATCAGATCAGCAGCAGTACCCTGTCTTACAATATCCTTACCGACCCAGTGTTGGACTTTCCAGGTATTCACGACCACCGCATTGTAGAGGCCTTGCCTTTTCATGCCTCGATAGATAGAAACGGCTTCTTCAGCGTCCTCTGGATCTACTACAAGCGCTTCAGCATTGTTACGCAAAAAGGCCTCAATTGCGGGCTGCCATCGTTCCTCGGTGATCTCAGTCAACTCACAGACAGGTGTGGCTACAATATTCCGTTCCTCAAGCGCTTGGATGAGTAGTAAAGTATCCCGATTAAGGTCAGATTTTCCCTGACGTATGTTTTCCAGGCGTTCCTGCTTTTCCTTTCTTTCCTGCTCGGCCTGCTGATGTTCACTTCCTACTTCAAGCAATCGGCTGAACAATGCACTCTTTTGCTTCTCCAGTGCCTTTCGTGAATCATCTATCAGATTATCCGTGGAAGATGGATCGATTGGCCATTGGCCTTCTCCGGCAGCCGCATGCCTTGTCATCTCATCCAGTAAGGGAACAAATTCTGAGTGCAAAAGATCTTTATAGCGGACAACCTGGGTGGATAAGGCAAGCACACCGCGAATATCCTTCAGCGTTCCCTTGATTCTCTCTATGTCTCTTTGGAAGTTGTTTTTCTTTTCTATTAGCAGCTTGCGTTGTGCCTCATTCTCATCGGCGTCAATTAAGGCTTTGACCTGGTCACGTTTCTCTCTTACTTCCTTAAGCTGCGTTTCAGCAGCATGCATCTTCGCTGTTTCTGCACGGTAGTTCGCGTATAACTCCCACATTTCTTCCTTGAGTGCTTCGATCTTTCCATCCAACGCCTCAAATTCGAGTTCCGCTGCACACCACTCATAGGCTGCCGCATAGGTCGCCTTGGATTTTGCATTCTTGAAAATATTAAAAATTTGAGTAAGTTGTTCGATCTGTTTCTTGGTGCGTACCACCGCCTCCTTTTTCCGCTTATAAGATTCAAGGCTGTCGCGCATCTTTGCTATGTCAATCGGTTCTGCATCCAGAATGCTTGTCTTTACAAAGTCCGACACAGATCCGTCCAGACTGGTCATTGATATGGACTGTTTGAAAGCGCGGCGGTATTTTCTGGTGTCTGGTGGATAATCAGGGTGGCACAGTGATCGCGTCAGCTGGTCAACATACTTTTCAGGCTCACGGCCAAAAAGAAAGCACCCCTGCTCCGAGGTTCGTTGCTTAAATAATGCCTTGAGCTGTGCGTAAGGCCTCGGAACGAGATGACCGAGTTCCGTTTTATCCAGAAAGTCATATAGGGTAAATTCAACGCCTTCGAGGATAAAAAATCCCTCTATCTCTTCGTGAGCATCATCACGACGAGCTGAGATTGCTGCCCCCACCGTAGTTGGTTCGCCGGTGACATCATCGGTAAACACCAAACCGATCCGACAAAGGGCATCATCTCTGGGCTGGTAGACTGAATTTTCCCCAATTGCATCTTCAGTTTTGACCAAGCCAAGTACATAACCACGGATATCACGCTCACTGTGCTTATCTGGTGCCTTTGCGTTGGGTTTCCAGTCTCGCCGATTACCGCCCAGCATGACGTATTGGATAGCGTCAAGGAAACTGGATTTACCGGCACCATTCGCACCAATTAGCGCTGTGTGTCCCCGGATTTCCCACTCATCTGCCTCGAACAAGTACCAGTTAACGAAAATTATCCGCGTTAATGATTTCATGACTGCTCGCTTCCTTGCTCGGGATCGTTCTCTTCTATTTCATCCTCTTCGGATTTTTCTACTACCGGCACATCTTCCGCCATGAGATATCCAGCGACTTTTTCAATCATATTCCCGCTAAGCAGCTCACTAATCGTTGGATAGATACGAATTCTCACGATTCGCGGATCAAATTCATCCTGCTCAGTATCAAGTATCCCGTGGTTTGCAAAGTCTTTTAGATACTCTCGAAATACTGTTGATGTCTTCGGCATGTCACGCTGTGTGAGCTGTAGATAACGATCCTCAAAATCTTCAACAGAAACTAGTACACTGCCATCCTCTTCAAGATTGAAGGCATTTAGCTCCTCGTCATAGATATAGCGCAGCGCAAGTAGAATTAATGTTTCCTCAAGTTTCATCCGATAGACAAAATCTTCAGGAGTAATGCCCACATATCCATGGTTTTCATTGATCACAAGCTGATGGTTCAGCGCATCCATCAGGTTTCGATAGTATTTCTGGTATCGCACCACTCGGTCGAAATGGCGACGCTGCCTCGGTTTGGTCCTAAGCAGAAATTGCTTGGCGAGCAACATCTGAGCAGTCAATTTCAGGTCTGCCTCTTCGAGCTCTTCATCGGCACTGAGTAGTGTATTCAGATCCTTGATCATTGAATGCGTCCGGTTCTTTGAATGATGACCTCTGTCATTTCAAGGTATTCAGTATCAACCATCTCATTTGTCGCGGATAACCGGTAGTTCCTCCCTATCAATGGGTAGTTCTCTTCAGTAGCGCCTTGCTTGACGGTTTCCAGCTTTGCCAGGCGATGCAGCGCTAGTATGTGAAAATAGTCGCGGATCGTATTGATCTGGAAGCGAGTCAATTCTCCAGTGACATTTCTGCCAAGCTGTTGCTGGAGAAGCTCGACCAACCCTTTCTCAGTCACCTGGGATGCCTGGCGAGCCATGCGTTCCTGTCTAATACGCTCAACCATTTCTGGATCCACGTGCTTGAAACGAATAGTTCTGGGCTCAGGAGGTTTACGAGGCCGTTTTGGTTTGAACAGACGAATCTCAGAATGAGATTCACCCGTAACCCAGGGAATCGGTACATCTACTATATTTTTCTGATCTGCGTGCGTGGCAAGTGCTGTAATAACCTGTTGGATTATTCGCCCCGTTTGGCGGGGCGAGCGACGAGCGTAATCAATGACTGCATCAACTCGCTGCTCATACCTCACCTTCATACTATCGATGGCATCAAGCTGCGCTTCGATATTGAAAAAGACACTCTCAAGACGCGAGAGATCCCGTTGCAGGTTCAGCTCTGATTCTGATTCAGAATAGATATTGCGATATCCAGCGAGTAGCTTCCTGTAATTTTCCTGGTTGTATCTGAGTCCGGAAGCAACCTGTTCTAGCAGGAAATCACGAAGAGTAAGTGGATTGTCGCTTGTCTTTATGGTCGCGTAATCTCTTATAAAAATCTCTCTAAGGAAATCATCGAAGAATGTACGGATGACTTCTTTTGCTCGAATCTCTCCTTGAATTCGATCGTATAGATCTTTTATCGAGCCCCTTATCCCCTTCAGGTGGCGGGAAAATCTTGTGGCGTCTTTGGCCAACTCAATCAGAGTATCGGCATGGGATGACGGGTCGGTAACAACCTCTTGTATGGCAGCACGTATCGACTTCAGCTTGCCAGTCATTACCAACGGCCTACCCTCGGCAATCTCCAGCAACGATGACATTAATTGGCTGACGTTGTGCGGCATGGAGACAAAGGTATGGTATCCGCGGCGCTCTTCCTGCAGCCAACCACAGCTGAGTAACCTCGAGTACATTTGGTTCGCCCGGACATTAATAGGGGTATCCGGCTCTGAGATCTCCTCATCATCTGGCTGCCAGAGGCTCGGATAGGATTCGATTACCGACTCGATGACTCGAATGACCTCCTGGCGTGCGTGCCCATATTCCGAAACATCCACGTCTTCCTCGAACAACTTGAGATGGAGACGCTCCAGCACCCGCCAATAAAGGCGATTAAGGCTGGACCCCAAAGGCTTGAATATCGCCTCAGGTAGTCTTTCGAAAAGATGGCGTGTCTCCATGTTTTGCTTTCCCGGCACTACGATGAATTCATTTATATGTTAAGTTACTTTACAGGTCAAGTTTCTTTACATATGATTGAGCATGACTCATCTAGACCCAAGGGCCCATCATGGGTGAATTATCCTGGTACCAAAAAGCCCGCCTACGCACTATCGAGACCCTCGCCTTCTGGAGGGGCAGGATCAATTCCCGCGACCTGACCGAAAGATTCGGTATATCCAGGGTGGTAGCGCTGGGCGATATTCACAGGTACATGGAACAGGCGCCGGGCAACCTGATCTACCGCAAAAGTGATAAAGCCTATTTTGCGACCAGCATTTTCAAGAATCAGTTCACGTCTGGCGTTATTGACGAATGGATGACGCTGGATGCATCTCTTTGCGAATACGTCGACAAGCCACAATTTGAAATCAAGCCTGAACTTGCACGACCACTGATCCAAGCGATAGACAAAGGTACTGGTGTCACAGCCGTGTACCGCTCTATGGAACACCCTGATGGGACTGAACGGTCGCTTTTCCCTCACACGCTGGTCTACTCAGGATTTCGTTGGCATATACGTGCCTGGTGTTGTGTGAGGAAGGACTTTCGTGACTTCAATCTTTCCCGTGTCTCAGGCGTAACCGCGCTGAACGAAGCGCCTCCGCCAGAGGCTGCACCAGATCAAGATGAATTATGGAACATGGTGGTGGATATTCACTTCATGGCAAACCCTGGCATGAACGATCACGAACGATCGCTCATTGAAGCCGAGTTCTGCATGATGAATGGGTTGCTAAAGGTGAATACGCGCGCAGCTCTCGTCATGTACACATTGCAGGCCTATCAAGTAGATCCTGACCAGGAACAGGCCGTCTATAAACAACGCCTTGTATTGGCAAACCCCGATGATATAGCTCCTTTCCTATGGTGATTCTGGGTAACTGATTGAATCCGCTAACCAGCTGACACCGGACAATACGTCGATACCTCCTCGTGAAAAGACCAACGGGATCAAAGGTATTTCTTGAACGTACTCGCTGTAACTGCCACCGTCAGCGCGAACAAGGTTGCAAACGGCAAGATGACGAAGGTCGGATGCAGACTGAACGGCAAAGCGAGATAGGTCACCCAGGTCAGGACAACCAAAGGCAGTGCCGCCTTCTTCGCGTAGTGGTAAATAAAGGAACTCTCTCGACCTCCACCCCATCGACGCAGATCGCGCTGTACCAATCCATCGACGAGCGCGACCAGGCTAAACAGTAAAAATATCGGCATCGCCAGAGTCAAAATAGCAAGGCGCACTGAGAACACCTGGGTCACCTGCATCATGGCCAGTACGTACTTTGCCATGGGTTTATAGACCTTATGCAGCGCCACCCTGACGCCCTGCTCATACTTCCGCGGAGGCAGTGACACCCATTGGATGAAATCCACAAACCGCGTCACCTCGAAAAGGTAGTGGTAGGAATTATCGGCGAACCGTTTGGCGAATCGCGCCGGATCGGAGGTCACAACACTGCGACGAAAATCATTGTCGAGATAGCTGATCTCCGTGACCAGCATGGTACGGCTGTGATCGACCCCTTCATCCGGCCACCAAAGCACCATGCCTGCCCACTCCACGATGATCGAGAACAACAGCGAAAACAATAACCACAGGATGACCTTCGCGACAGCCGATAGGGTCTTCGAAAACAGCCCTTGCTGAACCACACGGCGACGAGGATCTGCCACGGCCTCAGCCATCGGAGGCCTCCGGTTCCACCTCGGGCTCGCTGACGTCCGGCGCGGCTCCCCACCACGGTTCCTGCACGCGGTACCAGTGATCATTGGTGATGTAGGTGCGCTCCATCTCGTTGGTTATCTCAGTGAGCGTTTCAGGCATATCCGAGTCCGTCGCGGGCAACGGCATACGAATCTTCCAGAGTTGGCCACCTTCCAGGAGGGCAAAGGCCTGTCCCTTGGGCAGGGTTATCAACTCGGCCGGTGTCAGCAACGGGACTTCTGAAACACTGATTCGATCCTCGTTGCGGGAGCTGAAATCGATCCCGGAACCCGGCTCCGAGGAATCGTTGACACCGGAAACGCTCATCAGGGTGAACACCTCAACCTTGGGTAGCTGGTCGGTGAGCATCTCGGCCGTAGCCAGCTCTTTCACCCTCAGCATGATCATTGTGTTGAAGTTACCGGCGACCTGCCCTGCTTTTGCACGATTGCCGATGCGCGCTTCGACATCCGACCAGGTCTGGGTGTAGGCCGTGACCTGAAAGCCGGCCCCACCGGCCTTGTTCAGCAGGGGGACAAACTCATCACCGATCAGTTCGTTGAACTCATCGGCATGCATGGAAATGGTGGGCGGGGTGTCGATGGATTCTCCGTCCACGCCATGCTTGTAAATGTGTCCTGCGACCGACACCAGATCAGCGAACATGGAATTGCCTACTGCACTGGCCACGGTGGTATCAGTTAGGGCGTCCAGACCGACGTAGACGATCCCCTTGCGTCGGATGACTTCCATCCATTCGAAGATCGGACGCGTATCGTTCTTATCCAGATAATCCGGCGAGATCAGTTCGGCGATATTGCCCGTGGTCAGCTTCTCCATCAGTGGACCGACGGAGCTGACGATCTTGTCGAAGTAGGTCTTGTCGTACTTGAAGGCAGACACCAGCCCATCGAGGACTGGATCGTAGAGGTCCTGGGCCTGCAGGTGCCGCATCAGCGCAATAGCTTCTTTACTGCGCCCCCGCAGGGCTGCCGGCAGGTTACGTTCCGAGATCTTGCTCGACAGTTCCTCGACCTGTTCCTTCCAATCCTCGGCGCCGTGTGTATCCAGATGCGCCTCGGCATACTCCGTGAACAGAGGTTCAATATCGTTGATGTAGCGTCGGACCTGCTGATAGTCCGGACGGCGGTTTAGCGCCACCAGTGCACGGGCAATGATGTTGACGAATCGCCAGGCGAACTCCTTAAAGGCCGCCGAGTTGCCTTCACTAGGCAACTGGTTGGCGATGCGGGTAGCAACCTCGGTGATGCGCGAGAAGTTGCCGATGGCGTTGTAGCGAGCCGAAACCTGGGGAAATCCCAGATGGAACATATAGAAGTCTTTGGTCCGTCCGGCCCGTTTGGCCTCGGCATACACACGCCGCAACAAACCCGCATCCCCCTTGGGATCGAACACGATCACCACGTCACCGCGGCGGATGTCCTGGGTGATGAGGATCTCGGCCAGCCGAGTCTTACCGACGCGAGTGGTCCCCAACACCAGGGTATGACCCACCCGCTCGCCGATGTCCATCCACACGTCCTGCTCGTCCGGCTCGACAGCATGTAGGGCCGGTTTCCCACCGACGGCCGACAACGGCGACAGCGGGTTCCACCAGGCCCGGACCCGAAACAGCTGCGCCAACAAACTCAGAATCGGGACCGATTCCCAGGCGACCTCCTTGCGGCGCGCCCATTGATACAGGCTACCCGGCTGGACGTAACGCTGGACCTCCGGCCGAATGGTATCGCGCAATCGCTGAGTGTGTTTCTGGGTCCAGCGAAAGCCCCGTCCTAAAAAGAGCTTGCGGCGGCTGAGGGGGATCTTGCGGGATCGCACCTTATAGATGGGCAGCCAGCGCATGTTGCGCTGGTAGCGCAGCACCCGCCAGGCTTGTCGACCCCGGATCAGGCCGATCAGTCCGAGTACGGTGCCGGCACCATAGGCAACACCCGGCGGCATCATAAGCGCCCAAGGGGCCAGAATGGCTATCCCTACCGTCGCAAAGGCCACCAATGTTGACCACAGCTCGACCGGGGGCCGCAGCAGGGCCTCGATGGGATGCGCGCTCACTGCTCGATGCCGTGCGCCGAGATCAGCACCGGATAATGCGAAACGCTCAGTGCCTTCGCGATGTCGCTGCCCGAGGCTGGCAGGATCGATAGGCCGTCAGCCAATCTGGCAATCGTTCGCAAATCATCCATCGTCTCGGCCTGCACCAGCATCCCGACCGCACCGATCTCCTTGAGCCGATCGCGGTGTGTCTGTAGCCACTGTCGGGAACGGCTGTCAGACCCGATCAAGAAAAATGGTCGCGTGAACGGCCGGTCATGTACACGAGCCTGCACCGGTCCCGGTGTCAGGCCGGGTGATTGAATCGGCAACCAGGCTTTGGGGTCAGCGGCGCCGAGCTGGGGTCTTGTTGGAACCTGACTTTGCTGTGGCAAACCATCTTGAGTTTGAAAAACCTCCAGAAAAGGCGTGATGGGTTGTGTATTGCCACTGTCATGGATCACGGTCAGGTCAGCCTGAGCCATGGCGGGTACGAGCAAGCAACTCATGACCAAGACCTTGCGGCAATAAGAATTGAATCGACCCATCGAATCATCCTTCCTGTACGATGCGCTGCCAGTGGGAAACTACACGGCGACGGTACCGGTCTGCACGATGGGAATTCTTCGGCGAGTGATAACAGCCAACGCTGCCCCACCAGTCCTGCCGCGTGGCGTAACAATCCTGCAAAATCCCGGCGCCCACGCGTATGTTGTGATACGGATCGAGTGCCTGCCACGGGGTCCCGAGCCGATCCTGGTGATAACGCCAGTTGACCTGCATCAGGCCGATATCGATGGAGCGCTTCCCCTCCTCCAGATACGTCATCAACGCCTGCCAGGCCGCTTGCCGGGAATCAAAGAAGTAACCCCGCCCGGCCACATTCAATGTCCAGGGCCATGGCCGGAGAGTACCGGTCTGTCCCGCCTGCTTACCGCTTTCAGTGAGCGCCACCGCAAACAAAACGCTCTGGGGTATTCCATGCTCTGCCGCAATCATGCGATAACCCGCTGGTACGGATTCATTCGCCCTACCCATGGAAGGAAGCGTCAGGACGGCAAATACCATCGGCCAGCCAAAAACTCGCATCAACGCCACCATGGGCTAGAGCTCCGAAACCGGTAGTCTTGAAACGTCCTCGCCTCGACGGCGCAAAATGGACGGCACTTCACCTTGCCCCTGGGTCATTTTGTCGAGGGCACCGCCATCATGATTGAGGGTAATCCGCCGGCTGCGTACCCAGTCGGGATCGATCTGGTGATTGGACGCCCAGTCCCTGACGGTGCGATCATCTCCCTTGTCCACATGGGTGAGATAGATATCTATACCGTTGACTTCGTCGATCCGCTTTAACAGCTTATTCAGCACCAGATCGCAGGCCGGACAATCCGGGCGAGTAAAGAACAACAGGCGGTCTTCGGACTGAAAAGGATTTTTCACCTCGATCTTACCCGGCAACCGGCTGATGTCGATCAGCGACATATTTGGATACAGGCGCTTGGTTGCTGCATCGTAGGCGCGCTGGAACGCAAGGATACGGCCGGCGTCTTCATACATGGCGTGTGCCCACACCTCGGCATATCGCTGCCTCTCCGCATCATCACGCGCATGAATACCGAGCACTTCGATGGGCGATATCGTCGCCGGGCTGATGCTCCCGCGAATGCCCTGCATCAACTGTTTGTAACGGCGCCACTCCGTCTCCGACAAACCCCATAGACGGGCATGCGCCAGGTCCGTGGCAGACAAGACATTCGTGGCTTTGTGCGAGCTATCCTGCCGGGTATCTTCGATCTGGGTATGTGATAGCTCGGTCGCCATCATGGTAGTCGACGCGATAAGAGCACCCAGAAAAGCCATAGATCTCCATTGTCTACTCATCGGTGCATTCCCCTCCACACGTGTCGGCCTTTGGTGCTGCCTGGTCTCTCTGGACGATATAGGGCACCGTCAGATCCCGGTACATTCCGGACTTGTCAGACAAACACCCGCGCATCCCCTGTGTAGCGGGAACTGAATCTGCCGTAGTTTGGATACGAGATGCACTATTGCTGGATGGTTCAGCACCATCATTTTTCTCTGCTGTCGCTGATCCCAGCGCAAAACTGCCGAAGAGCAATAACACGGCTAATACGATTTCCATCGGCTCTACCTCTGCAATGAAATGGAATGGTTCTGGCCATGCGGCCCCTTGAATTCGACCCTGCCCTTGAGGCGGTCGATGCCAGCCACTGTCCAGCCTGATTGCTGTTCACCGGACTTCAAAAATGCAACGCGGCCTCCCTGGGAGATGGCCACGTAGGTCATGTCATCCCAAACGTCGATGGCATCGACGTGAAACGGTGGAGTTTTGGCGGGTGAAGGTTTCGGTCTGGCCGCCGGTTTTTGCTGGGCGACCTTGCGCTTCTGAGTCTCCTTGATGAGGGTATTCAGCCGCGCATTGGAGTCGTCAATACGTTGACGAAGGGCATGGCTACTTTCTGTAAGATCGGCAACGGCCACTTTGATCGCGCGAACACCTTCAGCCACTGAAGCCAGGCTTTTCTTCACATCCGCACTCAGGGCCACTTGCGCTTCGAAACCGCGGTCGATCCGGCCAGACAATGATGTCAGCCTCTGATCGATCTGCTCGACTTTGTCCTCGTCCGCGCCTACCTCCAGTTCCGGTGTTTTGATCACCTCCCGGGTTGAGGTATTAGAGTCCTGTATCTGGAGTTCATCCAACGGTATTTCTTGCCGCTGGATCTTGGAAAGCGACAGCGCACTGATGACGACGATACCGACCACAACGGCGGTCAGTGCGGACTTGTAAGCCAACCGCCGGGGTCTTGGCGGCCTTTCTGCCTTATCCTGCTTGCTCTCCTTTTCTGACGGATTGATCTGCTCCGGTTGCTGCTCAGTCGTCATCCTGCGCTACCTCCACATTAGCCATGTACATGGTCTCGTGGGCCGCAACCTGCTTCACTGCACACTGCTCGAAGGTGATCAGTCGGTGAACAGGATCCTGGACTAAACGGAAGGCCGGACCCGCGAGTGTCTCCAGCGCCTCGCGCAATGTCATCGGCCCAAGATGGCGATGGACAGCCGGCAACGGTAACGCAAATAACGCGAGCGTTTCCGGTGCGGTGGATTCAGTAGCAGCAAGCCGGTAACCACTGCGCTGCAGAAGATATCGCACCGTCTCACCGATGGTCTGGATCCGTTCCGGCAACTGAACGGTAACGGTCGCTTCCAACAATTCCGACTGCGCCAGGGTCGGAGCCGCGGAATACAATGAATACCGGCCTGTCTGGATATCGCTTGCATGAAGGTTCGCGCTGGTGACAGTACACAGACCGGCGATACATATCGCCGTCACTGCACCAGGGTGCGCAGGAATAAAGAGTGATCGTTTCATAATGGATTCAGCCTCAGTGGTTTGATACAACCTGGCCGGCATCATGAAGGTGCGCTCGTGTACTGAAAATGGATAATCCATTCTCACCGGCGCAGTGTTTTCGTGGCTGTATTCACGTCCCGCAATACACAGCCACAATCTGTGGTCTCTCGTGCCCGAGCTCGAGACTGATCGTCAGGCGGGCTTGCTGGTCAATCCGTTTTTGTTCCGGCGTGAGCGTTTTGACTGCAGGACCGCCCGCCGCGGGTGCATGCCATCCGGTCAGTTCCTCATAACGGTTCTGGGCATAGGCATGACGAAGACCATGCATTCTGGATAAGCCTGCCCTGGCGGTCTCGGCTTCGTACAAACGCAATTGCTGTCGGTAGTTCTTCGCGCTGGGAATCAGAGAACCTTTACCGGCCAGCTGTCGCGCTCGATCGAGGACGGTACGCTGGGCTTCAATCCGTATCGGGATGGTTCGCGCCTTGCCGCCCTTGGTCCAGCTTTCCTTGAGGACGATATGATCGCCGCGATCTGCGTAGTCCGGTATGAACTTGATCGCTTCTTCTCGGCGCAAGCCAAAGGCCTGCTGTAGTTCCAGGCTCATCCGAACTCGGGCATCTCGAATCTTGCCAAGTTCTTCCGCCCCCACACTACGGGCCTTGGATTCGTTGGTCACAAACTGCCGGTTAGGAACACCATAGTGGTCGTTCGATCGTGCAACGACGTTCTGACGATTGACCTTCTGGGCCCACCAGCGAATGACTGCCAGCCGGTTCTTCATCGCCCCGGCCGACAGCTCTTTTTCTTGCCAGTTTTTGACCAAAGCCTCGATGTGCTTGGGCTTGAGCGACTGCGCGCTCATATGACGGTAACCCAGATCATGGAGCTGATCGGCGATCTGCGTCAGCAGCCGCTCCCGGTCTCGCTGGGTGGTAAAACTGCCGTCCCTATTTCGACGGCAAATCTGCTTGAGTTGGTAGTTCAGATCTCTCAAAAGTGTTCTCGCATATCGGTAAGTGTTTCTGACCCAACCGGTGGCCATAGCCATTCGGTCCCGCGTACGCGGTACGGTCATGGGACACTACGCCCATTGCGACCTAAAGCTGCCTGGTCTAGGCAACGCCGGTTCTCCCCGGAGGGAATGGTCTGGCGTGGACCAACGTGCGCCGTCATAGGCGCGATTTAAGTGTGGTTACACATCACCTCCTTTCAGATAGGCGGAAGACTTCCGCGGTTAATGAAGAATGAGCATCGACGGCACCACCAGGGGCGGGCGTCTCGGCTCGACGAGTCAATGCAGGCTGGTGCCTGCGAGAAAGAACCGATCCCGTGGTCGGCTCGGATTGGAGAATGAACCCACGGCTTTCGCCGCAGCGCATCGAAGGGTTCGGGCGCGCTCTGTTGCTACTGTATCCGCAGTAGCCACGGTTAAAATCGATCGAGGGCGGCAGTATCGGCCTTCATCACTGGCCCTGCACTGAATAATCCTGCCGAAAACGCGCGCCGTTTCCGGGAATGCCGCCCTCGTCACTACCCCGCTTCGCTTGCCAGTGACGAGGGCGCCTTCGGTTCAGGCACGCCGTGTGCCAGGCATCCGCCTGTCACACGGCCTGCTACTAATCGGCTGGTGCAATCCTTCGGAGCGTTGCTACCTGCCCACTGGGGCCCACAGGCGCCGCTGAGTGCGGCCCCGCCCTTGGCACGCGAGTTAGAGGCTCGCGTTGCCGTGGCGGGCAAGGCATGTGGACTCAGTGGACAGCTATGAACAGGTATGGCGATATCTTATGTTCGGCTGTATCCGGGGACGAAGCGGCTACTACGAACAGGTACCGGTACTTAAGCGGCAACCATCCCGGTTCCACGTGTTCACGCCAGTTCATGAACAACACCCACCCTCGCGACCTTCCACACGTGCCTGTTGGATCGGTGGACACGGTACCGTGCCAAAAGAGCAGAAAACACAACAGTCACCTGGTTTTGGCCGGAGCAGCGCCCCACAGCCCTCGCACTCGTAGTAAAACTGACAGCGGTCGACAGGCATGGTCTCGACAACCTGGTGCCCGCACTCGGGACAGGTCAGCTCTGATTCAAGCTCAATGTTATCCATAGGTATCCTCGGCAACGATTTTCCACTAGCATAAAACCTGTAGTTACTACGGGTTCAAGAGGTTCGGCGTGGCGATTTCAGGTAAGCGGGGTTATTCGGTGGGCGAGCTGGCCTCGGCCAGCGGATGCAAGGTCGAGACCGTGCGTTACTACGAGAAGATCGGACTGATGCCCGAGCCGCCGCGCACGGAAGGCGGCCACCGATTCTACTCCCAGAATCTGCTCAAGCGCCTGACCTTCATCCGGCGCAGTAGGGAACTCGGTTTTCCGATTGAGCAGATACGGGAGCTCTTGCGCTTCGTCGACGAGCCCGGGCATACCTGCAGTGAGGTCAAGGGGATGGCTATGCTGCATACGCGTGCCGTGCAGGAGAAGATCGATGACCTAAAGCGGCTGCAAAAGGCGCTAAATGACATGGCTGCTCGCTGCAAGGGCAAGGGCCACGCACTGGAAGACTGCGCGATCATTGATGCCCTTTTTGACGAGAGCAAAGAGCGGCAGCGCGGTAGTTGAGGAAGCGCCATAAAAGAGCCCCGCACTAGGCGGGGCGTATGTAGCATTGACTACTCGGATTCCTGGAATACTTCATCCAGATTGATGCCAGCCGGCTCGACAAAATGCTCAATAACAAGCGCAAGCGACTGGTTACCATCCGATTGCGTAATATGACGCAGCTCGTCCGGATCATAGCCGTCTGTGTCGTAATCGACGACAGCAACATCCGGTGCTGCATCAGGCTGATTTGCAATCACTGCCTGCACGATGCCGCCTTCCATAACGACAACCAGCCTTTCACAGGCCGGACTGGCGTTGCTTCCATCCGAACTCGACCCGGTTGCCCGAAGCGCCGCCTGATAAGCCTCATCCAGATCACCCCAGTCAATGCTGCCGCCTCGAGCCTCACCACGCCGGTAGGCCTCGACCAGCAACCTCGCCGCCTGGAAGGCCGCATCCCTGCGACGAAGCGTTACCACACTTGCGTCCGGTGTTGGCCACGGTTCATCATCGCGCAACGTCTGTTCGACCGTGAACAGCAACGAGCTATCGCCCGTCTCTTCATAGTCATCGAGCAACAACGGCACCTTTGCGGTGTCCTGCCAGATGTCGCCTTGGTCGAACAGAGTCTCGGCCTTCCTGACCGCTTCATTCGAATTGTCGGCCTCGATGCCGACCATGACACGGTGCTCATAGGGCAAGGTGTATTGAATAACATATTTCATCATGATCTCCTTCTGATTGGTTACAGGGGGAGACCATCACCCACCGGGGAGATGACCTCCCCGATGGGTATGGCGAAGAACTCAAGTCGTTGACTTGATCGGTTGATCGAACAGCATGGGTACTACGCTTCAGTCCTCATGCGGCTGCAGGATAGTGATGACCGGTTCACCGGCATCACCTGGCCCGACAATGAGCTTCAGTGTGACCAGCACCGCTTCGGTCGAGTGGCCGTCACGGGCTACCCGATACAGCTGGAACAGAAGCCGGTCACCCGAATCTTTGGCGGTGCGTATGGCGTGGGACGCCATATACAGGACGTCCCAAAGCCTACCCGACTGATCCTGATGCACCTGCTGTTCACTGTCATCCTCGGTCCAGGCCACGCAATCGGCCCAGACTGCAGATGTCAGCGCAACAGGCCATTTGAAACCGGCCTCACTGGCCATGGAAGCCGCATCGATCAGTACACCGTCATCGATGGCCTGCGCACGGGTATAGGTTGAAATAACTTCACCGAAAAACGCTTCGGCGGACTGTTCATTGGAAATGTTACTCATGGGTATTCTCCTGTGATGGATAGACACCAGGTCACACCTCCTCCCCTGCCGGAGAAGATGATGCTTCCCCGGCAGGGTTTGTAGAAAAGTGTTGGACTTCAGAGCAGTCCACGTTCTGCAAAAGAGACGCTTTCGCCAGCCGAGACCACAAAGTGGTCAAGCACCCGCACATCAACCAGTGCAAGCGCGTCTTTCAGACGGCGGGTAATCGCCTCATCCGCATGACTGGGCTCAGCAACGCCCGATGGATGATTGTGGAAAAAGACCATAGCGGCGGCATTCACCTCCATGGCCTGCTGCACCACGACCCGTGGGTAAACCGAGGCGCCATCGATGGTGCCTTGGAACAGCTCACGCACAGCGATGATCCGGTGACGGTTATCAAGAAACAGACATCCGAAGACTTCATTACGGTAGTCTGCCAGGTGCAGACGCAGGAAATCCCGCGTCTCGTCTGGTTTACTCAAAATCCGGCCGGCTCGATGCTTGATGGACAACACCTTCATCGCTAGTGTGATCACTGATTGCTTTTCCACATCGTTCAAGTCTGCTGGTGTCAAACCGAACAACCGGTCTTCTACCAACGCCTCTTCGGATACATCCGTTTTCTTCATGACTGATCTCCTCAGGAAAAAGGGAGACCAGTCCCTCGGAGGAATGATCCCCCGATGGGTGGAAAATGGCCGGGTAACATCGTGTTACCCGACCAAACGTTGAGTTACGCCGCGTCTTCTTGTGCGGTGTAGAACGGTTGCCCGTCGACCTTGGCCCACGCAATGCGCAGTAGCCGTGCCTTCAGGCTGATACCGGTCTCGCCGGCCTTGTCCCCGTTCTTGAAGGTGAAGGACTCGGCAAAGAGATCACTGAGTGTGAAGCCGATCAGTACCTTAAGATTGCCCTCGACGGCCGGCTTGAGCTGACGCACGATTTCCTGCGCCTGCTTGCCGGACACGCGACACTCGAAATGCGTGTACTGGGCGTTGTCGACACTGCCACGAAGGGCAGCGATAGTGATACTCAGGAAGGGCTCTCCTTCCTTGGGTGTCACCTCCCGGACACGATTGAGATAACCGATACCGGTGGTGTGAAGATCGAAATACTGCTTGGTTTCGTTGGTTGACATAGCACTTGCTCCTTAGAGGTTAAAAACTCCCGGAACAAGCGCGCCCCTGACGGGGATGCTTGCCCGGCAGGGTGAATGAAATGGAATCAGGTTCCACTCCCTTGAGAAAGGACCGACGACAGAAAACTGTCGCTGTGCACCGATTGCACGGCCCGACGATGCCTCGACTGTCACTGAGCCGCAGTGACAACGGATAAAACCAGTAAAACAAATACAATCAGGCTGCATCAGAGGCTTCACAGACATAGCGCAGGTACTTGAGCATGCCGCGTGCATTGGCAAACGCAGGATGTTCAGCAATCGCTTGATGCGGGAACCAGTTGGCGATGTGTTTCGACAGTGCCACGGTCCCACCACCGACAAACAACACACGATCCAACTCGATGCCTAACCCCAGTTGCCGGCGGGTCTCGTCATGAATGCGTTCCACGACCTCGCGCATGGCTGCCTCAACTAATGCGGCAACATCGTGCGCCTTACCTTGAAGACGAACAGTCTTGTGCTCCACCGCCTGGGATACCAGTTGCTCGCTGAGTGACTCCAGATCGAAGCGTTCCTGGATTCCATCGGCCACAATCTGTTTCACGTTCAACATTCCACACTGCAGGGAGCCAGAAGAGGCATGTAAGATGCCCTGGTCCTTTACCACGACGTAGTCTGTCGTGCGTCCACCGATGTCGACGATGGCAACCGGTACGGAGACGCGATCCGCATTGAGTGTGACGCCGTCTTCCAGTTCGACAATCACGTAGTCATACCAGGCAGCCAATGCCTCAGGTATAACCTCATGAAACGCTATGCCTGCTGGCAGCGCACCAGAAAGTGGGTGAACTGTCTGCTTGAGGCTATCGCGCTTCCTGGCAATGGTTTCCTGCCGATGTTCACCGCTCTTGCGGTAGAAGGAACTGACAGGCAAACCGGACACTGCATGCACACTCTTTCCAGCAAGTCCGGCCTGCTGCAGGGCGTGCTGAACCACTGCTCGGTTCAGACCAGACCACGGGTAGCCCTCAAAATGCGTGGGCGCACCATCCAGGGCACCAACCGAATATACGGTATCCTCTGTCTCGTACTCAGAGATGCGTTGTTCGGCCTCATGGATCCAGGTCACACCGGACTGGCCCACGCGAGCACGTGAAGGAATCGCGAGTAACCGGCCGTCCGGAAGTGCGATCTTGGTGTATGCATAGCCATCGTCGAGGCCAACCGGGATGGGATTTATTGAGCTTGCGTCAGCCATATAGTTTTAATCCTCTGATTCGTTATCGAGTATGTTTGTTGGTTGCCTGCCCTAGCCCATCACCTTGCCTAGCGCCGCAAAGGGTTTAGTACCCTCCGTGGCCGACATTGGCTCAGCGTTCACAACCGCAGGCACCGATTCAGGAAGTCCGGCAGTCCTTCGCGGCGACCGGGGCATCGACTTCGTAAATGCCGTAGTCGAATCACGTTTCGTATCGTCAGATGTACTGCGTAGCGATTCGATCTCGGATCTAAATCCCTGAACCAGCAACCCACGCAACCATTCCTGCCGGCGGTTAGCCGGCACTTGTCTGTGTCGGTTCAGCAGGACGGACTCCAGCGCCACACGAGGATCAAGCTGTATGGTGACTCGGGTTCCAGGTTGTGCTTTTGCCATAACAAGACGGCCCCACTGACTTCAAACAAGCTCAGGATTATGGAGACACGTACCTGGCACACCAGAGGAAACCCGACACATCACGTGTCGTCGTTTTCGTCAGAGGAAGGAGCTGTGGTCGGTGTGGAGGGTGCGGAATGCAGTCCGAGATTCCTGGAGAATACTGATGACAAATGACGTTGAGTTGGCGCCATCGGTGCACGGCGTTTGCCACTCAATACATCATCGGGAACTACTCCCATGAACTGGACAGCCTGTGTATTTTTGTCATTGTCTTTCTGGATATCGGATCGCTCGATGCGCAGAAAGCGATAACCTTGGGGAATCATGAACAGACCGCGGATCTTGCGTGCGCCCAACTCTATGACGTGGTCGCGTGATGCACGGTCCAGCACACCGATGTGGCCGGCGGTTAGCGCGGTACAAACCAGGGTATCGTATGTCGATACGAGGCGTGCAGCCTGATAAGCATAGGGGTTCGCGAACTGTAGAGGCATCCGGTAGGGTCGCTCAGACTCGGCGACCGCGACCTCTATCGAACCCATCTGTGTCAACCGCTCATCCAGATCCCGCTGGAGACGCAGGAATAGCGCCTCCCGCTCCTCAATGGCTTCATGTACTTTGATTAGCCACCAGTCTGCGTATGGATCATCATTGCGCGATGCCTGCCAGATCAGTCGCAGCCGCTCAGCGAAGAGCCCCAGGCCAATGATCGGTGATTGTCCTTTCGTGCCGTTTCGACCACGAATCAGCCGGCGCGCCTGGTTAGTCTGCAGCGTCAGCCATACCTGGCCACGCAGTGGACCCAGTTTGTCAGCATCGGCCGGTTTGGGGATCGGGTTTTCCGTGATCATAGGTTGTCGGGTTCCCCCCTCTGTCGATAGAGTTGCATGAATTTGCGCGTATAAACGCATGCGCACTCGTTATGAACAAGGAAAAACCCCGTCGACAAATAGGAGGGTTCTGTAATGAGTTGGAATTTCGACAGGTGATTCCAGTGGAATCACTTAGGAGAGGCTTTATGTCTCGTTAGGTTCGGATGATGGCCCCTTATCTATTGGCATTCCCAACGCCTTCCGCATTTCATCCATCCGTACTTTTGCCAGCGCCATGCGCTTCTGGCGTTGCTCCTCAGTCTCCGTCGGTTCCGTGGCTGTGTCTTGGCGTGCTACCTGTTGACGATGAATCTCCCGCGCGTGCCGGGCATCCCGTACCTTGATGCCGAGATTGGGCACAAACTCGCCGGATTTCATCCGTTCACAGAGACGGAACAGGAAGCTGATCTCGTCATAGACCGGTTTCATACCCTTTTGCTCGGCCTGGAACCGTCCCTCCAGTTCATCAAGAATCGGCTGGCGATCTGCTGGGGCGAGTTTGGAAAGATAGCGGTTTGCGATATCTCGCTGGTTTTCGCCCAGACGCCGCGGATATACCAGCGGCTCTCCCTGCTCACCGGCATGCATAAATTTCGACGCATCTTCACCAGAAGTAGTAGTTGTTGTTTTTTTATTATTACTACTACTACAACCTGAGTTCGATTTATGTGCATTCGATTTTTGAACTCGGGTCTCAACCGAGTTCGAATTTTGGTCACGGTGATCCCGCGCCTGACTGTTGCCCATAGAATCTTGACGAATCTGCTGGATAGCATCGCGGGTAAACGAGAAGAACCGGCGTAGTCCTTCGTTACCTGTGCTCACCGCTGACTGCAACCGCCGTTCGATTGGATGCTCCAGAGCGCATACGTCACGCCCGCCCCTGACATCCTCATCAATGGACGCCAACACGCCCTTGGCCACGGTACGCACCCGGGCATGACCATGGCTCACGGCCTTGTTCAGAAAGGCCATGTAGTCGCCATCCAGGTGAATCACATCAGTCAGTGGCAGGGGCTCATCATGCAGTGCATAGACGTTACCGCGAAACCGTCCGCTCGCTTTACGCATACGTCCACAGAGGGTCAACCAGCGCGAGGCACGCAGGATGGCAATCGCACGGGCTATCGTAGAACGCGATGAAACATTGGCCAGGCGGGAAATGGTCTCATAACTCGGAAAAGCGGCATTAGCCCCTGTCTCCCGAACCGCCAACATAATGACCATCCATACCAGTTTGTCGACTGGCTCGAGTACCGGATCGCGGATTACCGCAGTGGGAAAAGACTGGTGCCGGTTTCCGAGGAAAAGGACCGTGTCGGCAGCACCGCCATCGCATGATGCCTCCACACGAGCGATGGTGGCCTTGATCAGTTTATCGAGGGCGAGTGTTTCCGGACGAATGACGCCTGTCTGCTCATCCATCATCACCTACCTGAGCGGCACCATCGTCATTCTGGCCGGTCAGGTTTCCGTACTGGGCCCATCGCTGGGTCAGGTTCCAGATGGCTCGCATCGGCACCCCGGTCTCCCGGTGGAGTTCCAGGTAATCCTTGGGCGCGAGTAATCCAGTTGTCTCCCCATCGACCCGGCTCGACCAGGCCTGCCAGAGTCGGTGGGAACTTTCCTCATCGGCTTCAGGGGGACGCCCGACCGAAGGGCTCACAGACAGAGTACGCCTTAGCCGACCGTAATCACGGGCATTCAATCCGAACAGGATCAACAGCATCTCATGCGGCGCATCGGCTGCGATCAGCGACTGCAGGGTTTCTTCCGATTCGCGCTGCACCCGCAGGTGATCGATCATCGGCCAGTACACCTGCCGATTCAGGGCGATATCCAAACAGTGGGCACGAAGCGATTCAACACGGTACAGGTCCGAGACGTTCATCTCCCGCAGAGCCTCGATCTCCCGTGGACCGAATTTCATGTTTTGCAGGGCCACGTGGTCCCCTTCTGCCAGGCAGCGAATGGCATACATCAGTACAGCGGTGACCAGATCGGATTCCTTGGTGCTTTCCATCGCCTCTACTCCCAGACCGATACACCGGTCTCCGCGGCGATACGGCGGATGCGCCGATAGGTATCCATCAAGGCCAGCAAATCACGCCAGTCCCGATCATCGAGCGGCCGCCAGAGCCGATAGCCGGTGTGACCCGGATCCAGTGTCCAGATACTGCTGAATAACAGATCGGCATCTTCGGTCTCGAGGGCACAGCGAAGGATGGACTCGTCTGGCAGGAGCGGCAACATGGCCTCGAGCGGTGCAAAGGTCATCTCCGCACAGGCCGCCAACTGCCACCACAGCATGGTAAGCTGACTCAAACTATCCTCGTCGAGCTGATCCGCCAGGGTTGGATCTGGAACATCGCGTAATACGAATCCCAAGCCTTTGCCGGACACCGCTTCAACGAGGTCCGCCATACCGTTACGCTGGGCCAGTCGTGTCGCAAGCGTCCAGGCTCGGCCACGCAAAGACTTCAGATCGTTCGGGCTGGTATCGTTGGTGAGATTCGGTAGCTCGGTGTCAGGCTGAGAAGTCTCTTTGACATCGTCATCCAGAAGACCAGTATCCGGCGCCCTACCGGGATTCGACTGATCCGGTAGTTCCGGTGGTAACTCATCAGTGGATGTTCGATCCGAACTGGATACACGCGAACCTCCATCATCCTGGTCAGCATCGAACGATTCGTCTGTAGGGTGCTCAAGTTCTGACGATTCCTCATTCGGATCCGGTTCCACTTCGGCCTCTGGAATCACCAGCTCCCTGCCGGCTATCTCAGCATCGAGCATCACGCGTACGGTATGAATGCTGACATCCAATGCAGCGGCAATTTCAGACTCCAATGCGCTGCGGAGTACATCTGTGTCCCAGTCGGGGCTATCGTACCGTTTGCATAGTGTCGTGAAGACCTCTTCGAAATCCTCTGCCGACTCGGAACACCGATCCTGCCAAATCTTGTGAACGGCACGCTCCAATCTGCGAATGCGTTCGACGTGCGGCCTGCCGAGTCCGCCTTCGAGTGCAACGGGGATGACGGGTAACAATCGATGGACGGTGTACACCATCTGGGAAATACGCGCCTGGGTGATGCGATATCCGGCACGGCGGAGTTCTGTTTCGAGACGCCTTTGAGAGATCACATCGAGACTGAGTTCTTCGGCAAGCAATTTTTGCGCTTCGCAAACAGCACGCGCCTTATCGATGAAGGTAAGACCTCCCCGCAGGTCATTTTCTCGAAGATGCGCTAGCAGGACATCAGATTCGCAGCACCAGGCTTTGAGCAGGCAAGGTACTGCGGCAAAACGTTGATCGCCGGTCTCAGCGAATAACTCCTTCAGTATGATCAGCCGCGTATTACCACCGGCATGGACGATAAAGTCAGTCGCATCTGGGCGCTGCGTGACCACCAAAGGTTGGTCCAGACCGGTATTGCGAATCGAGTCTCTAATCCGGTCATATTCGGGATTGCGGCCGTGCCGCGGATTGTGCTCGTATGGCTGGATTCGGGAGATGTCGATCATCTGTGGCGCCGGGCTGGAGGTTTCTTCTGCCGGTTGTGAGATCGACAAATTCTCAGACGACATTGTGGGTTTGCCAGCCATTGGTCATTCCCATCCCTGCAGGCCGACGAATATCTCCGGGTAACGGACCAGGCTTTCCCGCGGCACCGGCTCAAGCCTCCCTCCTGATCGGTCCGCCACCCGCTGGCTGACCTGCTCGATTCGTGTCGCCATCTGGGGACTTGCATGCCGGTGTTTACCAGCCAGCTGATACAGATAGGCGACTGAGTCGTTACAAACGGTGGCCAACTCGGCGCGTTCCCTCTTGCTGGCGTATTTCAAAAATGTCCTTAGCTTCATGATGCCGGACATTAGCACCATGCTTATCTATCAGCAAGCTAACTCGCCAACTAAATGTTTATCTTTATGCTAAATTTCTGCTATATTGCCTGCATGATGCGTATCCCCGAACAAATCAGGTTGAAGAATCTCGAGCTTCTGATTTCCGAGGCCGGCTCTGCTGCTAAACTGGCCGAACGCGCCGGCACCAACAGCTCTTACATCAGCCAGGTCCGACGCCAGATGCGCACAAAGAAAGGCACGCCACGCGGCATCGGCGACGAACTTGCGGAAAAGCTGGAACGCGGAATGGACAAACAGGAGGGGTGGATGGACGCACCGCACAGGGATGAATGGGACAAGTCACAAATCGCCGACACAGAGGTCAATGCCCACCTCGGACCGGATATCCGCAGCCTGTGCCCGGTGATCTCCTGGGTACAGGCTGGCGAATGGATGGAAATCGCCGAAGGTTACCAGCCGCAATACGGACAGGAGTTGCTACCCTGCCCCGTCAGTTGCAGCAACGACTCCTATGTCCTGCGCGTACGCGGCGTCAGCATGGAACCCAAGTTTCATGATGGTGACCTGATCTTCGTGGATCCTCATGTCGAGGCGGTCCATGGGAAGTATGTAGTCGTCATGATTGAAGACACCGCAGAGGCCACCTTCAAACAACTTATTGTCGAGGAAGGCCGTCAGTACCTGAAGGCGCTGAACCCGGAGTGGCCAAACCGGATCATCGAGGTCAACCAGAATGCCCGGATCTGTGGGGTTGTGGTATTTAAGGGGGAAATGGTTTAAGAACTACAACTAAAATGATACGTAAGCTATTTTTGCCTTGAGTCTGCATGTATTAGCTGTATTAGCGACCGTTACCGGCTAGTTGTACGAAACCGCTCTCGCAGCGTTCTTGTCCTCAAGTAAGGTGATAGTATTAATAAACACTAATCGGACCAATCCTCCGCAAGCCGGAAGCCAAGATCGCTGTGTCGATCTCCGGGACTATAGTGATCACGATTAGCTACACGGGCGCGATCAAGGTTGTTGAGCCATGATCCACCGCGTATACAGCGCGGCATATTGCCTTCTTTCGCCTCTCGTCCATCCGATGAACTATAGGCGGCGTACGTCCTGTATTCACTATTGCACCACTCCCAAACGTTTCCAGATGCATCAAGCAATCCAAGCTTACTGGCGCCCTCAGGGAATAGACCTACGCATGTAGTCCGACCTAACCCAAACTCTAATGTGTTAGATAAATGATAGTCACGCGTATCTCCCCAAGGCCACAGGCTTTTATCGCGTCCTTGTGCTGCTCTTTCCCATTCGGCTTCGGTTGGTAGTCGGAATCGCCTCCCTGAATTACTGGATAGCCACCGACAAAATGCACTAGCCTCGAACCAGGATATCCCTACAACTGGGTGATTGGGACAAGTCCAGGTTGCATCATCCCAAAATGCAGGTGTGATCACATCGTGTTTAGTCTTCCATTTCCAACCGTCGGTCGACCAAAACTTCTTAGACCGAGGTTCATAGCCACCAGCCTCAACGAATCTTGAATATTCCGCGTTTGTTGTGAGTTTTTTTGCTATCCGATAACGACCGGTTGACATTCGGTAGACACCCGACTGAATTGACGGAAGATCCACTAGTTCTGGTGCTGGGGGATGCCCCATGAAAAACTCCCCCGCCTCGACGTCTACCATCATCGATTTCTCATCGTTGAGCCGCGGGTCACCAAGATGTCCTAACAGTGTGCCAAGTCTGGCTGCGAGCTCTGGCTCGCAACTTGCGAGTGATGGCTTGCCAAACAGCAACTCACAAATTGCATTTCCTACCTGAGAGTCAAGCTTTCGACCAAAGGTGCGTTCCACACAGGATTCTCCCAATATCGCTAATCGACGCGCCTGTTCATCAACCTTTCCAAGATTGATCTTAGAGAGTAAAGACTTAACGATACGAGAAGCTTCAGCGATATCGTCTTTTGAAACAAATGCAATTGCGTGCCCAGCTGGATCGTGCCAAAGCTCCATGCCAATTCGGTTCTTCTCTCCGAGGAACGATAGCAAGTTGCCTTCAGCTTGGTTCTCGGCTGCCAAATACTCTCCTACGAGTACTTCTTGGAACGCTAAGTGATTGAACTTGACTCGGTGCCTGTCGACAGAAACAAGCCCCGCACGTTGCGTTAAAGCTGCGATAATTTGCTCAGCCGCTGCGTCAACTTCCTTTCCGTGGATGCTGCCGCGAATCTCATCACAAACAAGTGCATGAAGGTTCGTTCGCGACACCGTATTCTCTGCTGCCTCAAGAGCGAGGTGGCTCTCAAAGGCTAAACGACGCAGTATTCGTCGATGAACAGGGCGCAGCGCTGAAGAGCCTACTAGTCTAAGCGCTACAAGAGTATCAGGGTGGTAGCTTACATCGAGTGCGACGTCTATATAGTCAGATAGAAACTCAGATCTCTGTGCAGGTACTCGACCTTGATGGAAATGAAGAGTGAACAGAACCCGCGCCATCAAAGGAGTTGTAACCAACTGTTGACTGCTTCCCCGAAGCGCCGTTCTTCGAGTTTCTAAAGATTCGAGACTTGCTCGTAGTGCGCTTAAATACCCCTCCTTTGTATCCGTTTCCTTTTCAAATACGTCAGTCATCCTTTCGAGGATTGAGTCGATTTGACTCCTTGGCAGCAAAGGAAGTCGATATCGTTGAAATCTCTGCGAAAGAACTGCAGTGCCACGATATGCTGATGCTCGAACGGTTGTTAGTATTGAAAGCGGAAGAGGAACATAGGTTAGGTCTTCCAAGGTTCCTCCGACGAGTAACTGCAGATCGGGTTGAACTACCTCATCTAGGCCGTCTAATAACAACGCCACAGGACGTCCCGATTGAAGAATGCGCTCAAAGAAGTCTTCGTCTAGATTCAGGTATGCGTGCCTGTATTCAGGATATCGGGCAGCGAACCGAAGCAACGAACGCGCTTCAGGAGGTGCATCGGCCGGTAAAGATGACACGTGTTCTGCGTACGCGTTTAGAGACATGAAAATCGGGATAGGTACATCTCCTACAATTCCGAGCGCCTCTTCAGCTTTTTCTCCAGCAAGCAATGCGGTTGCGAGACGATGAGCTAGAAAGCGCAGTATCGTAGTCTTGCCAGAACCGGGCTCACCTACTATTACAGCTGCCGGACTGTTCCCAAGAACAGTGGTAGCAGGTGTAGTTGACGTCGATCCGCCGATATCCCATCCAACGGTGGCGGTATCTGTTCCATCTAACACCGGCCAAAGCGAGAGAAAATCTACTTCCCCTATCTGCTCTGACGACTCGTCTCGTATAGAGGTATCCACCGTGTTCGACGCAAGAACGTTGAGGCCTACGTAAGCTGTTTCCACAGGTGCAGAAAGTACGGCATCGGGTACTCGAACGGTTAAGTCTCCAACGTTTGCTGCAAGCCACTCAAGATACCGTTCAAGTTGAGTAGTGTGATCGGTGCTATTGCCATGCCGTGCCTGAGCGGTATCCCCAACATGTGACTTCATACGCGCCTGAGATGGGAAGGGCTGAAGGTCCAACAACGCTCGAAGGCATGATGCAGCCGCAAGCGAAGCGTAGCGGCGCCATGCTGGATCGACTTCAGTATCGCCCTCATAACCTGCAATTCCTCGAACAATAATGTAATCGGAAATCTCGGTCTGATCCCATGCGGCATCGGCCACCCCACTTGCGTCGGTCTCCAATGCAAGTACGCCATTTTTCTGGCAAACTTCATTCATCGTTGGTGTGAACTCATCACGTTGCGGCACCCCGATAATCCCGCAGTAAAGCGATGGAACGAGCGCACTAGGTGAGACGGAGTGACTTACTGAGCATTTGACACTCGTATCTCTCTGCCCCTGGGAACTAGAAGGTGAAGAGGCATTCTGTGGTCTAGGACAAAGCTGCGAAGCCTTCAAAATATATGATTGCCAAGGAGTCAGCCCTTGGTACTGTCCGACGAGTAGTTGCTGTACAGCCGACACCATCACGCGGGATGGCGGTGGGAGGCTAGAGACAAGCCTACCCTTGTACACGTCGCTCTCGGTAGAAGAAGATAAGTGAACCGGTCCAGGAGCACTCGACACAACCACGTCACCTAGCCTCAAGACTGTGCCACTCGAGTATCGAATCGCGTTCGCTACACCGAGTAGGACGACGTGTCGAACGCGGAACGACCGAACCAAATCCTTTACTACCATCGCGGCACCAACTTGGCCAAGCTTTGAACTTTGTGCGAGGATAGCTCTGTACGAATCTGCTCCATTCGATAAGCCGGACACACGTATTTCTGCAGAGTAATAGAAGTTGGGGTCTTCCAGCGTCGGAGTCAAAGCCTCATGTTGATCGATTGTCCCGAGGAGAGCGGCGACATCGAAAGGATCGGTTAATACAATGCCAATATCGGCTGTGGTCCTTTCACCAGTCATTACTCTAAGACCCGCTTGGTGTCGATTTGTATAGAGCTTTGGTAAGGGCGGTCGCAAACGAGGCAGATAAGACCGCAATCCCATTTTCTGTGAGTTCTTCCTGAGTTCCTCATATCTCGCTCAGTTGTCCACCCGAAGGTCGAAATTTTCTGCAAGTGTGAATGTATTTTCAGTACCTTCTAAAATCGCCAACGCATCGGACCGAGTTTCCGCGGCTATCTCTCTGCGGGGGAAGACTTTCCAGTCCAATAACTTCTCAGGGACGCCGAGCTGCCTTGCAAGCAAACTACGAAAAACCATGCGTGGAGGCTTCTTCCCGAACATCACAAAGCAGTCATTGCCTTCTTCGTCAGCGAGAAAGAGGTACTCACCCGCTATAGGCACTCGTTGGGCACTGTATGAGCCCTCGATAGGATCACCGTAGCGTGTGATAATTTCGCTTCGAATGCTGATGGCGAGGGGAATAATGTGAAGATGTGCGTGAGAATGGTAGCGTTGCCGATCGTGGCCGTGTCGACCGTGCTCAATTAGCATGCACCCTCCATAGCGATCCTTCCAAAGCCTTCGAATTTCCTGACGACAACGGTCTAGATCCGGAAGGCGCTCTTTCGGGAGATCCAGCAGGCCACCCTCATGGACATCCGGAACCATTACCACATGCCCACGTGTCACTGGACCAAGGCACCAAGCAAGCCGATATCCTGCGCTGCTGGCGATCTCTCGGTCACCAGGCAACTGGCAGAAGATGCAGTCGTTCACGTTTATTCTCCACCGGCAAATGGAATAACGTCGGTCATAATGACCGCTCGGAAATATGCTGCTGCGACCGCTGCTGCATAGGGTTGCCAGACATTATTTTTTTCTCTATCCGCGTAGTCAGATATTCCTCGAATGACAAGGTAATCGGCAACCTCAGACTGGTTCCAAGCGGCATCGGCGATACCCGCCCCTTCCATTTCAAGTGCGAGAATTCCCTCATCTTGGGCTAAACGGTCACGCTCGGTTACATCCTTCATGAGACAATTTCCACTACCTATCAGACCGCGGTGAACCTTGGGGACTCCAGGAGTTCGATCATCGTTCGGATGCTCTAACTTAATCCAGCGCTGTGAACTCTTTCCCCGCAAAATGTGTAAGACATCAGAGGAGTCGGGTGGTCTTTGGCCTAGCTGCCCTGTCCGCTCTATGTGCTTCGTCCAACTAACGTCACCCTGCAAGCGAGCTGTTTCAAGAAAATCGACCGCGCCAGTAAGAATCCGTGATGCGGGGGGTAGAGTAGAACGAATCTCGAGCCGCCCATCTGGGTGTCGCTTCATAAGATCGTATTGCACAACGCCCGCACCGTAGGAAACGACCACATCTCCCAAACGAACATGCTTGTCATGGGACTTTGGAGAAGGGATGCCGGCCGCTATTCCAACCATAACAATATGTTGTGTTCGAAAGCTTCGAATTAGGTCCTTTGCGACCATCGCGGACCCGTTGTTTCCCATTTTGGGACATTGTGCAACCACAACTGCGGTGGGTTCGCGGGCGCCCTTTTCTGAGCCGGCGGTCACCACCTTGCCCAAGTAGTAGGTGTTGGGGTCTAGTTGAGTTGGCGGAAGTACCTCGTAGCCATCAAGCACCGAAAGCACTGCAGCACACTCGACGGGAAGTGCCACAATAACACCCATGTCTGCACGCCTGCGTTCGCTTTCTCCACCTGCCATGCGATCCCTCCCTCCATTCATGCTGCAACTCCATTGGTACTTTCTATTTCGGTGTCCCAGTCGATGACAGTCATCTCCCCTCCGGATACCTTGAAACAGAAACAGATTTCACCTGCTCCAAGCACCTCAAGCATTTCAACGAGTGTCCTCATCGATTGTGATCTTCGGTTCAGTAGTCGAAGGACCTGGTGAAACTCCTCGTGCCAAACATTTCTCGGTCGCGTCGCAAACGCTTGTGGAATGTGCATCACGTCGACTTGATAGTGTGGACCTCCTACAGACTTAGTTGCGCGAAGATAGGGTGTCTCGAAATCAGGAAGCGAAACCATCTCGACATAGCGGGGGCTTCGATACCACACAAGCTCGACGACTGATTCCCGATCAATACCAGGCCAAGTCATACGCCCACCAAGATTGAAACCAGACTTCGCTACCGAAGACTCACAGCACCAGAGCTCATGGTAGGTTTCTGCCTGTAAACTACTCGATATCATCTCCTTCGCTCTTTCCAAGTCCTCGATCGAAAACAAGCGATAGTTCTTTAGCTGCGCTCCTCGATCCCAAGGAACTACCTTTGCTACTAGCAACCTAGAATCTATAGCAGATCTTTGGTCCGATAAAAGTGTTGTCATATGCCTGATCGATGCTGAGTAGTCTGACTTCCTAAAACGTCTTATCTGCCTCTCAATTTTGCCAATCGACTCTACACCGGCTCGGTCTAAGAGTAGGTACTTGAGCCACTTTAGCGGCTCACTCTCAATAGCTGTTCGCGGTATTACGCAAGAGTCATCGCAGCTCATTTCGGAATCTGAGAGGTAGGATCCGTCCTCTCCATTCCGCAGTTGGGAAAGCAGGAGCCGTAAGTCAGTGGAAGCCCAAGAATATTGCCTTATGGTGGTCACTGCCATTCTCTCCAATCCTCAGGCATACCTTCTCTGAGCAGCGACTTGAGCTGAGGAACGAAATCAGATTTGCGCAGGAGAATCCTGTTGCAATGCATGCGCGTGCCGTTAAACGGAATTCCTATCGCGCTCGATACAGCTTGCTGCGCCCCATGTGATACTGCGACAACTGTGGTGTCTTCGCGGATTATGTCCACGACACTAAGAAAAACAAAGTCGGCCTTTGAGCGCGTCGCTTCAAATTGCTTAAGGGCTTGTTCAAGGTCTGCTCTATCCAGCACAAGTTCCGCGGCGCCCAGCTCGAGTTGGCTTATCCCTACAATTACCGTACCGAGGTCGAAGTCTTTATAGTCCATTGCAAGCAGCTCGGGAGTGGTCTTGTCAGAAACTCCAGATCGCGCCGCTACCATTTCTCTTGGAAATTCTGTGGGCAGGGGAGCAATTTCTTCTAGCCTGTCCGCAGCTTCGCGGTCTCGTCTCGTTGTCGTAGGCGCTGAGTAGTGCAGAGTGTTTGATAGAATCGCGGCATGAAGCAATCGGGCCATTTGCGGCGGTATGGATACACCAAGCTGCCAGAGTTGCTCCTCGATTAGTGTAGCAGCAGCACCGACGAGATCATTAGTGATTTTGGCGTGCGGAAAAGACGTAGAGTCGCCCGCTGGATGATGGTCAATGATGGAGCGCACCTGTTTCGGTGACACATGGCCAGAAAGCTGTATGAGGTGATGAGTGTCGACGAGGTGGACCGGATGATCCGGGGGGCAAGCGGACACTTGTCGTGGGGAAGGGATACCAAGTCTTTCAAGTACGAATTCCGTCTCCTTGTCTAACTCGCCAGAATATACCGCTTCTGCGGCAATTCCGTCGATCTCTTGAAGCATCCATGCTCGAGAAATCATGGATGCTATTCCATCGAGATCTGGATTCGGGTAGCTAGTTACTAAGTCCACAATCAGTTTTCCTCTTTCGTTGCAAGCCGCTCCAACAGTTCCCGGCTTGCTTCCGCCAACCGAATCCTGTATTCACGATGCTCCTGGGTCTGTTCTTCAAACGGGACACTCATCATGTCGACTATAGGAATTCTGCCACTATTGACAGACTCCCCAATGAATCCCGCAAACGGAAGTCGTCCGAGATAGTAGGGCCGAACCTCCTCGGTGAGAGTAGGTGCGTTTGAGCAACGGGTGAGAAGCAGTAGGAGACGCTTTCGCCACTCAGGATGCTTCGCTATCTCGATAGGTATCCCGACTCCATCCTGAAACCGGTTTGCTGCATCAAAGCGAACAAGGCTCACAATCGCTTTTGACTCACTAAGCACCCAATGGAAAACGGGGTCTTCTTTGAGCACTTGGCGGAATATCTGTGCCTCCGGCTGCCCTTCAAATGTGAAGGCAATCCATGTCGGATTTAGGTTGGCAAAGAGGCTTTTTAGAGCTCCCCGAAGTACATCAACATCAAACGTCTCACGATGCGAACCTGGCACTTCTCGAGTCAATAAGTAGACATTGTCTGTGCGAGCTTCGATTCTTCGAAAGGTTTCTCGATACTGCTCAAGTTGGAGGCCGCGAAGACGAGAAAGACCACCCCCACCCCCTCGGCTTGGGAAAACGGTTTGCGATAGCCTTACGAGGCTGCTCCCAATGTCGTCTGCGCCAGATTCCCAAGACTCGATAATCCCAACCAGTGAAGAGCTGCGAGGGAAATCCAAAGGGTCAATCGCCAAGTGATTCAACATCTCAAACCTTCGCCCGAAGTCAACCCAAAGGGCGCTCACGTTCTCAGATGGTTGGTCGAGCAATTGAAGTGTCAGACTCGGAAGGTGAGTCCAGACCCCTGCTGCACGTCGTGATACGAAGGTCAAAGTGTTTATAGCGGCTTCCTCTCACAGTTTTCTGGCGCTGCGACCATCTCACGATCTTTCATCGTGGCCTGTGCAGCTAGAAGTCGAGCCGCACGTAGTCGTGGTGTGGCACATGAAACATAGGTCGCTCCCGCATTGGCGAAAAACTGAAGACTCGATAGATCCCCGATCTGTTCACCGCAGATTCCGATTTCGATGTCAGGCCGCACAAGTCGCGCTTCGTGAATTGCCGACCTTATAAGTCTCCCAACTCCCGCATCGTCGATATGTTGGAATGGAGGTGAAAACATACCGACGTAAGGCATCTGATTCAGAAAATCAGTATCTGCTGAATCGCGAGAACACGCCCATGTGAATTGAGTCAGATCATTGGTTCCGATAGAGATAAAGTCCGATCTTTCGGCGATGGAGCCCGCTAGTAGAGCCGCACGTGGAGTTTCGATCATTGCCCCGATAGTCAGGCTTAGCCCCCCACTCAGACCTGCATCTACAACGGCGCCATCAATTATTTCTCGCATCTCATCTACCTCTGAAGCATCAGCTATCATAGGAAGAAGTACTGATACATTCGGGCGAGTACCGATGGCGATACCAGCCTGAATTGCAGCCCGGCAGGTTGCAACTACTTGTGCACGAGTTAGCTCAGGAAACAGCAGGCCGAGACGTACCCCCCTTAGCCCTAGCATCGGGTTTTGGGTGCGAAGCAACTGATGAACGTCAGACTTTATTGTCTTACCGAACATGGAGGCAATTTGCTCCCCTCGATGGAGATCCAAAAACTCCGATATTGGAGGATCAAGGAGTCGAACCACCACTGGGCGCCCCGATACTGCGATGAAGATTTTCTCGAGCTCAACTGCCAAACCGTCGCGAATTGAACTGAGGGCGTATCGCAAAGACTCTCCAGTGTCTTGGCTGGCCAGTGATGCTTCTTCTAGAAGTAGTCTAGCTACAGCCGCTTTCGATCTGGGCCATGCACGCGACTGTGCTTTCGCTGCCCACAGTTTCTGTGAACAGTCACGCAAAAGCCACGATAATGCGATGGCCGATTGAAGGTGTGGTAGATACTCCGGGCGACCAAGCAAGTGCTCGAGTCGACATAGCCCCACGCCTTTTGCGCCAGCGACGAGCGCTGAACGAACCTCTGTCATGGTATCAGCGTTGGCATATACTTTAATCGTAGCTTGATGATCGCACCAATCAAGAACGACCTTAAGGTCGTCCTCATGAGTGGAATTTCTATTCGTAATTTTGGAGTACCCTTCATAAAGCCGAGCTGTTAGCCCGTCTATTGAGACACGGGAGTTTGTGGTCAATGTTTGGCGCCCAACTTGAATTGATTGTGCTTGGTAATCGATAACAATCTCCCCTACTCCGAAGACCGCCGCTTTGCTAGATCCACGAGCAATCACAGCTACGTGTGATGTGGCACCACCTCGCTTAAACACAAGACCATCAGCAGCCAACACTGCTGGCAAAAGATCCGGAGTTGGGTCTTCGCCGAATAGAACTGCTTGCATGTTTCGGTGATGCGCCTCTTCGACATCTACCAAGTTCAGACAGGCAATGCCAGACACTGCACCCGGAGCACCAGTGACTCCAGCGGCCAGGAACTGTAGTTGGTCCAAGTCTTCGAGGCTTCGCAAAGTGATCTTCTGCACCATATCGTGAGTAAGGGCTGAAATCGCCGCGGAGGCTAGATCTGTTTTAGCAGTCCGCACACAGTGAGCTGCCCGACGGATAGATGTATGAGCATTCATTGGCCCGGGCCACATGTCGTATAAGCGAGCTTTATTTCTGTACACAACAAGAGAAACTACGTCAGCGACAATAGGTTCGTCTTTGTACCAAGCTGAGAGCGTCGCCAGCGCCGTGCTCAGAATGCCCGAGGTATCTACTTCTAAGTCAGATGGTCTTGAAACCCCCGCATGCAGGTCGTCAAGAGAACAACTACTGGAAACAAATGAAACCGGCTCTTCATCATCACCATAAAAGGGTGGATAAATTAAGCCAACACGCACTTCATCTGAAGTTGAGTACAGCAGATCTGGTCGTACACGGAATGAGAATTCGCGCCGTCGCTCGCAGTCAGATTTGTGGTCTCTAACCAAACAAGCGTGAACAACTAAAAGCAATTGGTCCGCGCAAGTCGTGGGAAAGGATTTGTGAACTGAACTGCCATAGGAAGCGTCAAAATCGCTTTGGATTGCGGCAGTCAATGATGTGCCACTTCTTAGACATTGTTCAAGCTGTTCCGATAACTGGCTACTGTGTGACGGAAAAATATCACCGAGCTCGTGCAAGAAACTATGTGCATTCTCGATTGTCTTTATATTTCCAGCTGTCAAATCCCCCATGGATATTGGCGATAGCCGGATCGGTCGCCTTTCTCCGGTATGCGCTAGATCGTGCTGCCAATCTACTACGAGAGCGTCAGTTGGTACATCTGATCTGGCGAGGTCCCCCAAGCGCAAATCTAGTTCACGTGCGAACTCAGTCGCCTCGAGAACATTCTCTACATGGTTATCAGCAATGATCTCAAGTACGAAGCCATCAATCCACTCGATGTTGTTAGTGTTTGTGCCATAGTGCGGCCATTTCAGTGGAGCGCATAATCTCTCGTACTGATTATCGTTGAAGCTATGAAATAGCCACTGGAATCCGGGAGCACTCATAAAGGTGAACCATCGAACGATTGTCTTAAATTGAGGCTATGAAGTAGTTCGTAGGCATCGTCATAGGTGGGATTGCAACCGTCGGTGATCAAATTCGAAAATGCAGAAAAATACGCGTCTATCTGTTGAATTTTTTCTTCGGCGAGCTGCTTTGCGTATTGAGTTGATGGCTTCCCCACTACCACGGAACGCAAGTAACGAAGGTAGTCGAGCGTAAATCCGTCCAGCTCCAGTTCTCGATTCTCAGTGCAAAGTGGATCAAAAGGATTGAACAGTGGCCTATTGATCCATTGACCGTATATCAGAGTCATCCTTATACCGGTAAAGCCAAGCCGGTCTAGCGTATCGGAATCTCTGACTACATATACCGACGTGTCAACTCCAGTTGGTGGCTCTAGTTCCGCTTCGTGCCAACGGATGCATTCTAGAACTGTACCCCGAACATCTTGGAGTACAGGAAGCCGTGCAATAATATCCTCGGCTAGTGCTAGGCTGGCGTCGATGTGCTTGTCACGACCGCCCACGTCACCAATGCCCGCGTCGGTGAGATAACAAGCCGCACCGACCGAGAGCGGATCTACGCTCTCTTGTTCACATAGGAGCATTGCTGTTTTATAGGTTCTTTCGGCATGATCAGGGCCGTGCCCCATTCTTGCGCCCCATTCCCAACGTGAACGAGTGAGCTCCCATACTTGAAGATGGGCTTCCACCACATGTTTAGGGAGGTAGTCGAATTTCATGAGTTTTCTTTGCGCCACCGCCCTTCGTACTTGGTAATCGTCGAAACAAGATTTTCACCGAGAATGTTCAAGCGCCAGTCCCAAGATAAGTTGGCCAGGTGCATTCCGAGAGCACTTGCAGCTACCTGTCTTATAAACTGCTTTGGAAGGCCATCAAGGCGATCAGCGACTACCATTTCGCCGGTTGCATTTTGAAAATATAGATATGGACAGTTGCGAGAAGACCACTTCTCGGTTTCCCAGAGGCTACCGACGGGACGGGGTCGATACTTTGTGAGCGCTTCATCAAAATCGATATCCGCTGGAAGAATCTGGAGGTGTGCATGCTCAATGCAGGCACCTGCATCGTGCGTCGGAGCGGAACCGTGTTCAAGAATGACCGTCCTGCGTCCAGATTCATTTAAAATATCCAGAGTCTCGACTAATAGTTCGTCAAGTTCGCTTCTCAATTCGGGCTCCATCGCGCCGAAGCTGAGTTTGTGAGCGATCGGCGTGATAAGGAGATGGCCAACTAGCAGCGGGCTGATGTCTGCAAGGACAGCAAAGTTCTCCGTGCGATGAAGCTCACGAGAGGGAACCAAACTGCTGTATTCGTTAGGCAGGAGACCGGTTGCAAACTCCTCACAGAAAGGGCATTCCATCACCCACCTCCCCATATAATTGATTGTTGTTGATCCTGACCAATCTCAGCCAAAATTATTATCCCCTGTTGCATCGAAACTGTTATTCTCTCAGGCGACCAAGGAGGCCTTCCTGCCGGATGACACGGGAGGTCCCTGTTGGCACTAACTTCATCCAGTTGCTTTGGTGAGTCAGCGCTGCCCGAACCTCCGTCCCTGTGATTCCCTTCGCGTCTTTTCCCCACAGAACCTTCGTCCGCAGACCACCTTGCTCGAGCTTTTTGCGCCTTTCTTCGAGCCACGGATCGTCATTGTAAAGTGTCACCAGAACAACAGTTTTACGCGGAACGTATGCGAACCAACTGCCTGGAACGTTGAGGGGAAATGGCAACACGTCATAGCGATCACGTTGGATTCCTTGGTCACTCAGACTCTCCACAACCATCCGATAGCGTTCGTAATACGAGAAAGGGTTAGACGTCGACAAGCTTCGCTTGGGGTCGGCGACTTCATCGCGCACGTAACCAGGATCCGGATTGGTTATTCCTATCAATACGTGATCGCCTTCTTGAAACGCCGCCAGGACATACTCGAGGTGCTCGAGATGAAACGGCTGGAATTTTCCACAGACCATAACGAGTGGTTCAGAGAGACCCGTTTGCGGGACATGGGCTGTTCGCCGAACAAAGTATGGCGTTTTATGCGCAGATTCTAGGGTAGGCCGACTGCTTCGAAGCCAGTCGTCGATTTCAGAGCTGAGGAACCGCCATTGGTTAGCGACCTTTGAGCACGGGATCGCATTCGCCTGCGCCATCCCGTACAACTTTGCACGGCTGAGCTGAAGGTATTCAGACAGTTCGGAAACAGTCATCCAGTGGTCGGCTTTATCCGACATAGCTCACCTCTTCGAAAACGATCCGCTAGTCGCTTCAATGAAACGTAACATGTGATAATAAATAACAATAGATAGCACAATATCAGACTTAAAAGCATTGATAAACAGCATCTTGGGTATATCTGCTAATATTCCCGCTCAAGATCATTCGCTTACTTTGAGTATCGAAGAAACACAGCTATCACTATCTGTGCAGGTAGTTTCAATGGAACTACCTGCGATTAATGCACCTAGATGCCCGCTGTGCCCAAACTTACTAGAGGTTGGGTAGTTTCAGTGAGCGTCCACAAAGGTCGTTTTCCTGAAACTCCATTCCATCTTTGAGACATACAGATCTTAAAGATAGGTATGCTCACAGCATTGACAGGCGGATATTTACCCGCTTGCTAAACATTTATCCTTTGCTCATTAAATTGGCACCGTGCTAAAGTTTTGGCATGGACATTATCATCACCCGAAATAGCAACAGCCTGCCCGCTTTTCCGCGTTTTTCTCGCACGACCCGCCGTTAGTATGAACTGCGTATCAAAGCACGGTGGAACATGTGAACTCATGAGGCAAGCAACAATCGCACAGCAACCCCCACTTTGGGTATTCATCGCGCATGCCTGAGGCTCACCCAATCCGAATCGAAAGAAAGCCAGCGGTGTTAAATCGAACCGGGATGAGTCACGCGACCCTATATCGTCGAATCAGTGAAGGCTTGTTCCCTCCCGGGGTTTCCCTTGGTAATCGTTCTGTCGGATGGCTGGCCCATGAAGTGGACACGATGTTAAATGCATTTGCCTCGGGAAAAACGACAGAGGAACTTCAAGCCGTAGTAAAACTTCTCGTAGAAAAGAGGCAGACTCTGGCCAATTGATTGAGTGACCGTCAGTCACGAATAAGCGCGCCCAGATGATCCGCCCATTTCTGTAACCACTGCCTACACTCCGCCTCGTACCGGTGCAAATCGTAGGTTCCCTCAATCCCCTTACGTGAATGCCCCAATACCGCTTCGGCCACTTCGTTAGTGCACTGCAGGCGTGACAAGCCGGTCCTGACGCTTCTGCGCAGATCATGAGGTGTCCAGGCCGGAAGATCTACCATCTTGTTGCTTACTCTCATCCGCCAGGCCTGCTCGGTTAGCTGCTTTTGCTGGATAGGAAGCCGCGTTTTCTGGGATGGGAACGGGTAGTCTCCAGTGGTCAGGCGAAGTGTTTTCAGGAACTCCACCGCTTGGCTGGGCAATTGCACATAGCGCTCGACCTCCGTCTTGCTCTCCCTTATGTGGAATGTCCGTTTCTTCAAGTCGATGTCCTTCCAGGCCGCATTGCAGACCTCTCCGGTACGACACCCTGTCCAGAGAGTGAATCGAAGAACATTCTTCTGTGTTGCGGTGTAATCGGAGCCAGGCAACCATTTCAGCAAAGTCGCCAACTCGGTATCAGAGAGGACTCTTTTTCCTCGTTGATGGGTAAGTTTCACCTTGGCCTGTCTGAGGCTTGATTTGGCGAGAATTGCCGGATTTGCAAACTCATCCGAAAAATAGCCCAGACCAATCGCAAACTCGTAGGCGGCGGAAAGCTCTCTCAGTACATTTCCTGCTTGAACATTTGCCCCACGTTGAACAATTGCCATGATCATATCCACCACAGCCTTTCGCGTGACGGCATTTGCCACCATCTCCCCCAACTTGGGAATGACATCGCCATAGAGGGTTCTGCGCGTCTCAGACTGACCTTTCGATTTTCGTGCGCCGGCGATGACCTTTCCGCTTGGAGATTTCCGGTCTTCGATATACTGGGTCAGGTAGAGCTCTACGAGTTTCTCCACAGTGAAGGATTTCTCAACTGACGATCGTTGTCCCAGTTCCAATTCCTGGTCTTGCTCCCGTTCCTGCTGTTTCTGCCGCTTCTCCTCTTTGGCCTCAGTTGCCGGACAACGCCCCTGGCGACGAATTTGTTTCAGTTCCTGGAGCTTCAATCTCGCTTCGGCCAGGGAGGTCTCCGGGAAGTTGCCAATTTTCACCTGAACGAGCTTTGAGGTGACCGGGCTGGTATAGCGATAGAAAAATGTCTTTAATCCGGTAGCCCCGCATTTCACTCGCAAGCCGATGTTTTCCCCCTTGTCGGCCTTGATTTTATCTCCCGGCTTCATCGTCTCCACTGTCCTGGAAGACAAAGGTTTGGTATTCTGTACTGTTGCCATTGGCATCCTCTTGAATTGATGTCAGTTTGTCCGACGCAATGGAAAAAAGTGTAACTTTTGGATTTAAAGGAAAAGTTACACCAACAAAAGCTACACTTCAAGTTACACTTTTTCCTGAGATTGGGTGATATTTCGTGAGACTCGATGAGACTGCAAGAGACGACGGAAAAACGATAAATATATAGAAATCAATAAGTAGCACAGCGTAACGGCATGAGTTCATTAGAAAAAAAAGAACAACACACCCCCATGATGCAGCAGTACCTGCGCATCAAGGCGGAGTACCCCCTGATGCTGGTGTTCTACCGCATGGGGGATTTCTACGAGCTGTTCTACAAGGATGCCGAGAAAGCGGCCAGGCTGCTGGACATCACGCTGACAAAACGGGGCAAATCCGCCGGCCAGCCCATACCCATGGCCGGCGTCCCCTACCACGCCGCCGAAGGTTACCTCGCCAAGCTGGTACGCCAGGGAGAATCTGTCGCCATCTGCGAACAGGTCGGGGACCCCGCGACCAGCAAGGGCCCGGTGGAGCGCAAGGTGGTCCGCGTCGTCACCCCCGGCACGGTCACCGACGAGGCGCTGCTCGAGGAGCGTCGCGACAACCTGCTGGCGGCCCTGCTGGAACTGAATGGCCATTTCGGGCTCGCCACGCTAGACCTCAGCGGCGGTCGTTTCGTCATTCAGCAGATGGCCTCGGAGGAGGCCCTGGCGGGTGAACTGGAACGGCTGCGCCCCGCGGAGCTGCTGCTGCCCGAAGACTACGCCCTGCCCGCCACCGCTCCCCGCCAGGGCGGCATAACCCACAGACCGGCCTGGCACTTCGATCACGACACCGCCGAGCGGCTGCTCACGCGCCAGTTCGGCACCAGGGATCTCGGCGGCTTCGGCTGCGCCGACCAGCCGCTGGCAGTCACCGCCGCCGGCTGCCTGCTGCAGTACGTGGAGGAGACCCAGCGCAGCGCCCTGCCACATATTCGTGGACTCTCGGTGGAACGCCGGGAGGACGCCATCATCATCGACGCGGCCACCCGCCGTAACCTCGAGCTGGACCACAGCCTGAGCGGGCAGCCCCAGCACACCCTGGCCAGTATCCTCGACCGTACCGCCACCCCCATGGGCAGCCGCCTGTTGCGCCGCTGGCTCAACCGCCCCCTGCGGGATATCCGGCGGGTAAGGGAGCGCCACGACGCCATCGCCCAGCTGCTGGAGAAGCACGCCCATCCCGCGCTGCAGGAGCAGCTGCAGGGCATCGGCGATATAGAACGCATCCTGGCCCGCATCGCACTCAAGTCGGCCAGGCCCAGGGACCTGGCAACCCTGAGGGACTCCCTCGCCGCACTGCCACAACTGCAGCAGCAGCTCGGCAGCCTCGACGCCCCCCTGCTGAACAGCCTGGCGGAGGACGCAGGCACCCACCCGGACGTGGTCGACCTGCTTCACAGGGCGGTGATAGAGAACCCCCCGATGCTGATCCGCGACGGCGGCGTACTGGCAGAGGGGTATGACAGCGAACTCGACGAGTTGAGAAACCTCTCCCAGAACGCGGACCAGTTCCTGCTCGACCTGGAGACCCGTGAACGTGAGCGCACCGGCATCGCCGGGCTGAAGGTGAGTTACAACCGGGTACACGGCTACTACATCGAGATCAGCCGTTCCCAGTCGGACACCGTGCCCGAAGACTACGTCAGGCGCCAGACCCTCAAGGGGGCTGAGCGTTTCATCACCCCCGAACTGAAGAAGTTCGAGGACCAGGTGCTGTCGGCCCGGGAGCGCGCCCTGGCCAGGGAGAAACAGCTATACGACGAACTGCTTGAGTCACTGCAGGCCTTTATCGGCAACCTGCAACTCTGCGCGGACGCGCTGGCGGCGCTGGACGTGATCAGCAATTTCGCGGAGCGGGCCGAGCGGCTCGAGCTGAACGCACCGGAGCTGAACGAAGAGCCCGGAATCGAGGTCACCGACGGCCGCCACCCGGTGGTTGAACAGGTGAGCGACAACCCTTTCGTGGCCAACAATGTCAGCTTCAGCGACCAGCGCCGCATACTGATCATCACCGGCCCCAACATGGGTGGTAAATCGACCTACATGCGCCAGTGTGCACTGATCGTGCTGCTCGCCTACGCGGGCAGCTTCGTACCCGCCTCCGCCGCGCGCCTCGGCCCGGTGGACCGGATCTTCTCCCGTATCGGCGCGTCGGACGACCTCGCCGGCGGGCGCTCCACCTTCATGGTGGAGATGGAAGAGACCGCCAACATTCTGCACAACGCCACCGAACAGAGCCTCGTATTGATGGACGAGATCGGTCGTGGCACCAGCACCTTCGACGGCCTCTCGCTGGCCTGGTCCTGCGGCGTGGAACTGGCCACCCGCATCCGCGCCTACACCCTGTTCGCGACCCACTACTTCGAGCTCACCACCCTGCCGGAGGAGTACCCTGGCATCGCCAATGTTCACTTGGACGCAGTGGAGCATGGCGACAGCATCGTCTTTCTTCACGCCGTGAGGGAAGGCCCCGCAAACCAGAGCTACGGCCTGCAGGTGGCCGCACTGGCGGGTGTGCCAAAGCCCATTATCGAGCGCGCCAGGCTGCGTCTCGGCGAGTTGGAGCAATCCGCCCACCGCCACACGGAGCAGCAGGCCGACCAGCTCTCTCTGTTCGCACCCGAACCGGCAGCGGAAAAAGTGACCGTGCCTTGCGCACTGGAAGAGGCGGTGGAGAGCATCGATCCGGACGAGCTTACACCTCGCCAGGCACTGGACGAGCTGTACAGGCTGAAGAAGCTTTCGGAAAAGTCTTGAAGCGGCCCGCTCCCCGTGGAGCAGGGAGTGGCTGTCAGCCGAACGAGATCTCGGCCAGGTTCTCGCCGACCTCGACAAGGTCACCTTCATGCAACTGGACACCGCCAGCTGCCTCGATCTCCTGGTCATTGATCTTCGGATAGTTGTCGCCACCGATATGCAGCAGGTAGAAGCCCTGGGGTCGACGTGCAATGGCTGCCACGGCCTCACCGGGCTGACCGATGGTATAGAGTGAGCGCTTGATCTCGTCGGAATGCCCCTTGTTGGGCCCGCGGAAGAATTTCACCGTTGCGATCTTCGGTGACAGGCGCCGTGCCGGCGCGGCATCGGTTTTTCCGCCCTTGTCGGACTTGCCGACCACCTGCAGCACTACCGTCTTTTCAGGATCCGCCTCTTCCCGGGCTTCCGGAATCTCCCTGATGAACTGCAGTTTGAACGTGCCGACCGCGAGCACATCCTCGTGCTTGAGTATGTGCTTTTTCACTGGCTGGTTGTTGAGCAGGGTACCGTTGGTACTCTCGAGATCCTCTACAAAGTAATCGGACTGGATCTTCAGCAGGCGGCTGTGGTGCCGGCTCACGGAGATATCGTTGAGATGAATATCGCAATCGGGACCACGACCCAGCGAGATCTCCGACGTGTCGAGGACAATCTCGTTGATTACTTCGCCATCTTTGTAGACTACCAGTTTATCCATCAATTTCAGTCCCCGGACTTCTACCCTGCGCTTCTGTTCGTTCTACTCATCCTGCGCCAGTCAATCGAAAAGCGGGCGCACAAGAACCAAAGATATGTTGTCGGTGCCGCCGTTTTCCAACGCAATGGCCAATAGTTTCTGTGCTGCCGAGTCGATACTGTCCGCGGTCGACCCGAGAACCTCTTCCATCGTCTGCCCCGGCACCATGTTGCTCAGGCCATCGGAGCAGAAGAGGTAGAGATCCCCCTCCTCGATCCCGGTCTCGGCGGTATCGATCTCCACCTGCTCATCGATACCCAGCCCCCGGGTCAGCACGTTGTTATGTACACCGGCCTCCTGGGCCTCCTCCAGGGAATCGAACATACCCTGGTCGACCAGCTCCTGGATCATCGAGTGGTCCCGGGTCAGCTGCTCGAGCCGTCCGCCCCTCAGGCGGTACAAACGGGAGTCCCCAACATGAGCATAGTGCAGTGTTCCTGCGCCGAACACCCCGAGCACCACCGTGGTGGCCATTCCACTGTATTGAGGCTCCGCCTCGATGCTTGCAATGATGGTGTCGTTGGCAGCCGCTACCGGGTCGGCCAGGGAGATCTCCGCCTCCATACCGAGCTGTGGCAACAGCGTCATGGCAATGGTTTCCACCGCAATCTGGCTTGCAACATCGCCGGCGTTGTAGCCGCCCATGCCGTCTGCAACGATCACCAGGCCATAATCCGGCATGGCCGCCAGGCTGTCCTCGTTGACCTCCCTGACAAGTCCTTTATCACTGCAGGATGCGACCTCGATAGACATAAGCTCCATATCTGCGTCAGTCCCGGTCACACCGGCTCACAGACTCGACCGGGCAGCCCTGCCTCGCAGGACTGGAAGTGCCACCCACCTGGTACACATCTTCCGATTCTGGAACAGAAGTTCAGGCCAAACTGTAACCGAGTGCACATTTCCGGGATTTCCATATCTTTATTCCTTCGAATTGAGGTCCTGGGGATCGGCTAAAGGGAACCCTGTTCCCTCAATATCTGGTCAAGCTTCTCAGGTGGGACATAGCCCGGCAGCATACGGCCGTCTCCGAGCACCAGGACCGGCGTTCCCGTCACCCCCATCAACTCGCCGAGGGCCATGTGGGACTGCACCGGGTTGCTGCATTCGAGACCCTCTATGGGTTTGCCGGACTTGGCCTCGGTCATCGCCCGCCTGGAGTCCCCGGCACACCATACCGAAACCGCCTTGCGGTAGGAGGCGCTGCCAAGGCCGGCACGGGGATAGAAAAGGTAGCGGACCCTGATACCCAGGTCGTTGTACTCTGCCATCTGCTTGTGCAGCTTGCGGCAGAATCCGCAGTCGATATCGGTGAAGACTGTCACCGTGTACCTGGTCTTCTTGGGCGAGAAGATCAGCATGTTCTCCTCGCCGACCCGCTCAATCGCCTGCACCTTGAGCTGGTCCACCCTGGGCTGGGTGATATTCCTGCGCTCTTCCAGGTCGATCACATCGCCGCGCAGAACGAACCGCGCATCCTCGGTCACGTAGATCACCCGGGGGCCGACAACCACCTCGTAGAGACCCGGCACCGGTGAGGGTGAAACCGAGTCCGGCTGCAGATCGGGCAGGTGAAGCGCCAGGCCCTGGCGGACCCTTTCACTCTTCTCCTGGGTGGCATCCGCAGCCAGCAGACCAGTTATCCCCACTGCCCACAACAGCAGAACCAGTCCCGGCATCCAGGCCCTGGCCACGGTTCAGTCCCTGAAATTGTTGAACTGCAGGGGCAGGCCGTAATCGGCATCCTTGAGCAGGGCGATCACCTGCTGCAGGTCGTCACGTTTCTTCCCAGTGACCCGCACCTGTTCACCCTGAATCTGGGCCTGCACCTTGAGCTTGCTGGACTTGATATCCTTCACCATCTTGCGGGCGGTATCCTTGTCGATACCCTGCTTGATCAGCACTTGCTGGCGGGCCGAGTTGAGACTGCACTCGGCATCCTTGACCTCCATGCAACCGACGTCGATATTCCGCTTGGCAAGCTTCTGGCGCAACATATCCAGCATCTGCTTGAGCTGGAAATCCTGTTCCGAACTCAGCTTGATCTCCTCCTTGTTCTGTTCGAACTTGGCATCCACCCCCTTGAAATCAAAGCGGGTGCTCACCTCCCGGTTGGCCTGGTCCACCGCATTCCTGACCTCCTGGATATCCACTTCGGACACGACGTCAAAAGAGGGCATAGACTATCTCCTGGTTCGGTTCCGCCCCTGGCATGCAAAGGGACGGATGGTGAAAAAACTGGCCAAAGGCTAACACATACCCGGCCCTAATCATCAAGTACCCCTGTCGGCACACCGTCCAGGCTCAGCAGGTTACGCTCCTCCCAGTAGCGACGTACGCCCTCCCGCCCCCGCTTCTCGGCCCACTTTGCCAGCCCATCACGGTCTGCAACATAGTCATAGAGCGGCACCGCACTGCCACAGGAACTCTGCACCAGGTCCACATCCACCTCGATGAACTGGCGGGCACCTGTCATCTCGGGAAAGAGGGCTGCCAACTCACTCCAGCCGTCATCCCTCTGGTGCAGGGCACGAGCCGTGCCGTAGAGCCTGAGAATCATTGGCGCACCATCTAATGCACAGAACATCAGGGTGATACGGGGGTCATGCCTGAGGTGGGCCGCGGTCTCGTTGCCACTGCCGGTGAGATTCAACCAGACGACGCGGTTGGGACCGGTCACGCGCAGGGTGTCCATCCCCTTCGGAGAGAGGTTCAAGCGCCCCCCGGGCATCGACGTGGCCACGAAAAAGAGTTTCTGACGTTCGATGAACTGCTGGTGGGCCTCGCTGATCGAGGGATACCGTTTTGCCACTCTACCTCTCCTCTGCGTTACGCTCGAGTACCCGCACCGTGGCGGCAGTGAGTGCCGCCAGGTCATCGGGCTGAATGATAAACGGGGGCATCAGGTAGACCAGCCGGCCGAAGGGGCGCACCCAGATCCCCTCCTCCACGAACATGGGCTGAATGCGGCGCATATCCACCGGCTGTTTCAGCTCCACGACCCCGATGGCACCGAGCACCCGCACATCCGCAACCTGGGGCATATCCCGGCAGGGGGCCAGCCCCTCTCTCAACCCCTGCTCGATCTGCGCAACCCGCGCCTGCCAGGGGGAGTCCAGTAGCAGCTCGATGCTTTTCAGGGCCGTCGCACAGGCCAGGGGATTGCCCATGAACGTGGGGCCGTGCATGAACACACCCGGCTCACCGCTGGCAATGGTCTCACTCACATCCCGGGTCGTCAGAGTCGCCGCCAGCGTCATGTAACCCCCGGTCAGCGCCTTGCCCACGCACATGATGTCGGGCGTGACTGCGGCGTGCTCACAGGCGAACAGCTTGCCGGTCCGTCCGAAACCGGTGGCAATCTCGTCCAGGATCAGCAGCACCCCGTGACGGTCGCAGAGTTCACGCACCCGCTTCAGGTAGCCTGGCGAGTAAAACCGCATGCCCCCGGCCCCCTGAACCACGGGCTCCAGGATCACTGCGGCCACCTGGCTATGCACCTCGGCCAGCTTCTGCTCAAACTGGGCTGTATCCTGGTCAGTACAGGGCTGATCTAAACCGCAGGCAGGTGCGTCCACGAAGAACTGCTCTGCCAGCACCCCGGAAAAAAGCGAATGCATTCCGGTCACCGGGTCGCACACCGACATGGCACCGAAAGTATCCCCGTGGTAGCCCGAGCGGACGGTGAGAAAATGCTTTTTATCCCCCTGCCCCCGGGCGTGCCAGTACTGAATAGCCATCTTCAGGGCAACCTCAACCGACACCGACCCGGAATCAGCGAGGAACACGCTCTGCAGGGGCTTCGGTGTGATCTCCACCAGCTTACCTACGAGCTCGGCCGCCGGCTGATGGGTCAGGCCGCCGAACATCACGTGTGACATTTTGGAGAGCTGATCTGCGATGGCCCGATTCAGCTCGGGATGGTTGTAACCGTGTATGGCGCTCCACCATGAAGACATGCCATCGATCAGTTCCCGCCCATCGGCTAGTTTCAGACGCACCCCCGAGGCGGAGTCAACCGCAAAAACCGGCAGGTCGGAATCGATGGCACTGTAGGGATGCCAGGCATGTTTCCGGTCGATCTCGGTCCAGAATTGGGATTCGGTTCTCTGCATGGTATTGATTAGGCCGTATCCAGATGAAATCGCTATGATACGCCATCATTGTCAGGACTTCTTTTACCCGGTGCTTCTAAACCGGCTGACATCACAGAGCTGATACCCCATCCCCTGCACAACCCCACCACGACCAGGAAATTATCTCCCACAACTGCCGTTCATTGGATAAACCTGCCAAATCCACTATATATCCTATATAGGGTTTGTGTTGGGCTTGTTGGCACAGAAATTCCATGCATCGACTAGACAGCAACCATCTGTCCATTCCATTGCTGTACATCAGTGTAGTCATCAGCACTTTTGTATTGGCCTACTTGTGGGAATTCCATCTCGAAGAATTCGTTTTTGCTGCTGCAGGCCACGAGATCGAAGAGTCTGCCGAAGAGCATTGGCGATATATCCTCACCGTCACCGCCTTCGCCATCCTGGCACTGATCATTCCATCGATAATCCTCTCCCGACAGCAGAAGAAAAGAATCGAACTCGAGATAGCCCTGACGGAAAAAGAGCAGGTCTACCGCCTGCTGATTGAGAACCAGACGGACCTGGTGGTCAAGGTGGACCTGGAAGGCCGTTTTCAGTTCGTCAGCCAGACCTATTGTGAAACCTTCGGAAAGAGTGAGGATGAACTGCTCGGCAACCAGTTCATGCCACTTGTGCATGAGGATGATCGCAAAAGCACCGCAAGGGCAATGGAGACTCTCTACTCTCCACCCTACAAGGCCTACATGGAGCAGCGCGCAATGACCAAGGACGGTTGGCGCTGGTTCGGCTGGATGGACACGGCCGTACTGGATGACAGCCAGAATGTCATTGCCATCATCGGCGTGGGACGGGACATAACAGACAAGAAACAGGCCGAGTTCAGACTCGAGAAACTGGCCACCTATGACTCATTGACCGGGCTCTTCAACCGGCAGGCGCTGGAAGTGAGGCTGGAAAAAGAGGTGAATCGTGCTTCCCGATATGCGCATCCGCTCTCGATACTCATGCTGGATATCGATCACTTCAAAGAGATAAACGATACCCACGGCCACCAGGTGGGCGATGAGATACTGCGCGACTGTTCGGCCTTGCTGAACGAACTGATCAGGAAGACAGATTATGCAGGCCGTTACGGCGGCGATGAAATAATCGTCGTATTGCCGGAGACATCTGCCAGCCAAGCGGTCGAATTGGCAGAGCGGCTGCGTAAGCGGATTGCTGACGAGCGCTTCACAATGGTCGAAAACGAACCGTTGAATATAACGGTCAGCCTGGGGATCGCCACCTACCCGGATAACGCCATGCAGCAGAAAGAGCTGATGCGGGCTGCTGACGACGCCATGTACAAGGCGAAGGAGTCCGGACGCAACCTGGTGGTCTCCGCCTGAACCGGCCTCACCATCCTGGCGAGTCGTTCGCCGGACTTCCTTTGCCCACTTAACCTTGTAAGAGAGGCCTTCCTCGCCATCCATGGCGCGGCGTTTGTGTTCTTTATTGCCCCCGGCCTCGCCATCCTGGCGAGTCGTTCAGCCAAAAAACTTGTCCACTAGACTTTGTAAGAGAGGCCTTCCTCGCCTTCCCTGGCGCGGCGTTTGTGTTCTTTATTGCCCCCGGCCTCGCCATCCTGGCGAGTCGTTCAGCCAAAAAACTTGTCCACTGGACTTTGTAAGAGAGGCCTTCCTCGCCTTCCCTGGCGCGGCGTTTGTGTTCTTTATTGCCCCCGGCCTCGCCTTCCCTGGCGAGTCGTTCGCCAGACTTCCTTTGTCCACTGGACCTTGTAAGAGAGGCCTTCCTTGCCTTCCCTGGCGCGGCGCTTGTGTTCTTTATTACCCCCGGCCTCGCCTTCCCTGGCGAGTCGTTCGCCGGACTTCCTTTGCCCACTGGGCAAAGGGTTCCGGCTCACCCCCTAGGATGATGCTGAGCGTGGAGTGTTTTGAGGCGTTCGCGGGCGACGTGGGTGTAGATCTGGGTGGTGGAGAGGTCGCTGTGCCCCAACAGCATCTGCACCACGCGCAGGTCGGCGCCATGGTTGAGCAGGTGGGTGGCAAAGGCGTGGCGCAGGGTATGTGGCGACAGGTGCTTGGTGATCCCCGCGGTTGCCGCATGCTTTTTGATGCGATACCAGAAAGCCTGCCGGGTCATGCCGCCACCCCGCCGGGTTGGAAACACCTCCGGACACAACTGGTCGCCAAGCAGGTCAAACCGCGCACCCTTGAGGAACCGGTCGATCCAGCCGATCGCCTCCTCACCCAGGGGCACGAGTCTCTCCTTGCCGCCCTTTCCGACCACCCGCACCAATCCCTGGGTCAGGCTCATCTGCTCCTGGCGCAGACCGACCAGTTCGGATACCCGCAGACCGGTTGCATAAAGCACCTCCAGCATGGTCCGGTCCCGGAAACCCTCCGGATCATCGAGGTCCGGTGCATCGAGCAGCGCCTCCACCTCCGCCTCGGTCAGTGACTTCGGGAGCGGCCTGCCCAGCTTTGGCGCATCGATCCGGGCGCTGGGATCACTCTTTGTCCACCCCTCCCGCAGGCTGTGCTGGTAGAACTGGCGAAGACATGAGAGCAGCCTGGCCGAGGAGCGGGGCTTCTTTCCGGATTTTGCCTGGGAGGCCAGGTAGGCGAGAAGATCTTCACGCTTGGCATTGAGCAATCCACGACCATAGGTCTTGTCCAGCCACAGGCTCAGCTTGCGCAGGTCGGTCTGGTAGGCGGAGAGCGTGTTGCGGCTGAGTCCACGCTCCATCCACAGCGCATCGGCGAAACGCTCAATGGTCGCCTGGTCCGGCACGCTCTTCACAGGATGACCCCTTCATGCTTGAGCAGCCATCGCTTGATATCCAGCATGTCACCTTCAACCTGGCCGGAAAAACCACCCAGCCCCGCGGCCGACACCACCCGATGACAGGGCACGATCACCGGAACGGGATTGCGACGGCAGGCGTTGCCCACCGCACGTGCACTGCTGCCAAGACGACGCGCAATCTCGCCGTAGGTGCGTGTCTCTCCCGACGGGATGGATCTGAGCTGCGCCCACACCCGTTGCTGAAAAGGGGTACCCATCATCTTCAGTGGCAGGCTGAAGCTGTCATCACCGGTGGAAAAGTAGCGGCTGAGCTGGGCTGCAATTTCAGCCTTTAGCTCTGCGTCCTCTTCCATCACCCTGTTTGCTTGATCATTCTGTCCCGGCAGGTCGATACCACAGACCATGCTGTCACGCACCGTCACGGCCAGGGGGCCGACTGGAGAATCAAAAATAAAGGAGAAGGCTTTCGGTTCCACCGTTGAACAGGTCCGGATTTCACATCCGGCTATCTTACACCCTG
>JBEVVY010000001.1:3133163-3359032 GCA_040506895.1 Sedimenticola sp. | reverse complement strand
GGGCCGACTGGAGAATCAAAAATAAAGGAGAAGGCTTTCGGTTCCACCGTTGAACAGGTCCGGATTTCACATCCGGCTATCTTACACCCTGACGAGAATCCTCAAGCAACAGAATAAGACACATAAAAACTGGAGCTCTGCCTGACTGCCTGGTTGGATGCACGTCATCGCCGTGAAAGCGCCAATAAGAAACAACGCGATAAACCGCTCCAAATCCTTCCAAAAAAGACCGGACACAGCCAGCGGGTATTTCAGGAGATGAATCTCTTTGCCATCGGGGTGGTAAATGAGAGACTAGGGCCTGATAACACAAATTCGAAAAGAGACGATATGAATTACCAGGGTCCCGCACCCCGTTCGGATCAGCCGGAATGCACCGGGGTACTGCTGACCAATCTCGGCACGCCGGACGCGCCCACGACCGCGGACGTGAGACGCTACCTGAAGGAGTTTCTCAGCGATCCGCGCGTGGTGGAGACACCCCGCCTGATCTGGTGGCTGATCCTCAACGGCATCATCCTGCGCACACGCCCGGCAAAATCCGCCGAGGCCTACCGGCAGGTATGGACCGAAAAGGGCTCTCCCCTGCTCGACATCTCCCAAAGACAGGCGACAGCCCTGCAAGAGCGCCTGCAACAGCGATCCGAACAGCCCATCAAGGTGGCACTTGCCATGCGTTACGGCAATCCGTCCATCGCCGAGGGCCTGGAGAGCCTCAGAAAAGCCAACGCACGCAGGATCATCGTGCTGCCGCTCTACCCCCAGTACTCTGCCACCACGACGGCGTCCACCCTGGATGCGGTCTCCGATGTGCTGAAGACATGGCGCTGGCTTCCGGAGCTCAGGTTCATCTCCCACTACCAGGACCACCCGGGCTATATCGGCGCCCTGGCAGAGAGTGTCCGCGAGTACTGGCAGCAGCACGGCGAACCGGACCGCCTGCTGATCTCGTTTCACGGCATTCCGCAGGACTACGCCGATGCCGGCGACCCCTATCCCGAAGAGTGCAGCACCACGGCGCAGCTGCTGGCAGACAACCTTGGGCTGGAAGCAGAACGCTGGAGCATGACCTTCCAGTCACGCCTGGGCCGCAAGGAGTGGCTGAAACCCTATACCGACAAGACCCTGAAGCAATGGGGTTCGGAAGGGACCGGCAAGGTGCATGTCATCTGCCCCGGCTTCTCGGCGGACTGTCTCGAGACGATCGAGGAGATCGGCCAGGAGAACAGGGACTACTTTGTCCAGGCAGGGGGGGGCGAGTACCGGTATATACCGGCTCTCAACGACAGAAAAGACCATATCGAGGCGCTGACGGATTTGGTATTGTCCAACTGTTGGGGCTAGGGCCTGTTAACACTAACCCGATAGCTAGAGTTGTACACATCATGAAACTGAACACACTGCTTGCACTCTTTCTTCTGTTGCCTGCAGCCGCCACTGCCAGCGATCGCTGGAGCGGACAACTGCAGGATGGGAGCCGCATCGACATCGACAGCCAGAGCAACCGCGCCACCCGGTACGGGGGCGGCGGAGAGAAACAGCTTTGGGATGGCGTGCATCGCATGGACGATGGCTCCGTGGTGATCATCAAGGAGGGTGTAGTGATCAGCCGACCCGAGCAGGGCTCACCATCCGTCATGGAGAAGCCGGAGGCGGGAGAAGCCCAGCAGACCTCCCCCTGTGTCCAGCTCGCCATCAAGGTATGCGGATTCAACGGCCAGTGCCGTTCCAGTGAAGGTTGCGACCCGGCCCGCCAGCTGGTGAAACTGGAGCAGGAGGAGAACTGGCAGAACAAGGGCAGTGGCCCCAACAGTACATCGGAACAGTGCACCGCGTCGCTCAGGGACGAAACCTATTTCCCTCCCTGCAAGGTATCGATATCCTCCGAATCACCCACCCCCTGTCAGCAGCTGGTCACCCATGTCTGCGGACTCAACGGAGAGTGTACCGACCAGGACGCCTGCCCACCGGCAAAGCAGCTGCTGGAGATCGAGCTGGAGGAGCGTGCGGCAAGCCGCCATCCCCACCGGCTGACACCCACTTCAAGACAGTGCCTGGAGGCGGTGAAGAACAGGGAATATTTCAAGCAGTGCGGTCTGTAGCCTGAACGGCAGGTCGCTCAGAAGACCTTCGATTCCAGGTCCCGGCTCTGCTCCCTCAGCTTCGCCTCGCCACCCGGTTCCATCAGCTCCTCGAGAGCCAGCCGCCGGAAGGCGTTCACCTTGCGCCTGTCGATCCGGGCGTAGGGATGGCCGCTACCCGTGTAACTCAGAATGTTGGCCACCTGCACGATATCCACGTAATCCACCTGGTCACCCTCCGGCTTCCTGTCGAGGTGGTCATGCAGGGCTGCCACATCGAGCAGTACAGGCTCGAACTTCCAGTGGGAGAGAAGGATCTTTCCGATGGCCATGTGCAACCCGGAGATCACCTTGTCGAGGTTCTTCTCATTCTCATAAAGCTCCGGGTAATTCTTCGCCTTCAGCAGCACCGGGATCACGCCCACATCGTGGATCAACCCGGCCAGTAGTGCCGTCTCCTTGTCCAGGTGGGGAAACTGGTCCGCCAGCAGGGCAGATTTGCTCGCCACCATCACGCTGTGCCTCCACAGCCTGTTCATCCGCTTACGGATTATATCGATGCCCGTTTCGAACACATCACGCATGGAGACCAGGTAGATGGCCTGCTTGACACTGTCGAAACCGATACGCGTGATCGCACGGGACACCGTGGTTACCGGGTCTGAGCCGTGGTAGATGGGGCTGTTGGCGTAACGCACGAGCCGCGCCGCGATAGAGGCATCCTTGGCGACAATTTTTGCAACATCCTCGGCAGAACTGTCCGCGTCGTTCACCACCAGCAGTGCCTCGAGGGCCACATCGGGGAGGGTCGGCAGGGTGAGCTTGTTATGAAGGATATCCTGCTTGATGTCAGCAACGAATGCCTTGACAGGAAATTTTGTCTTGTTGTTCTCTTCCATCAGATGATCTGGCCAGGCTTGAACGCAGGAAACACCGCTGACCGCCTCAGGATCAGCTCCCCTTCTAATACACTAGTACGCCGGCCCCGAAAATAACAGCAAAGCCGGCGCCTTGATGGCATCCTGCCTGGAAACTGTGACCCGGTCAGAATTTCAAAATCCACCTTCCCTGCAGAAATTAAAGTTATATCTATTAAGTATCCGTTAATACTCAAATCTTCAAACAAACTTCAGCTGCTTGCATCCCTTCTCCGAAAAGCACAGGATAGGGCACTCAGGAGTAGGGAGGTACCAGGACGCCGACAGAAAAGAGCGTCCACAAAGGTCCGCAAGAGGCCTGCAGACCCTCTGCAAACAATAAACACAACGCAGTCGTAGTAACCACCATGAATTCCACAGATCTGAATCCTGTTCGGGAGCATATCGCCTCCCGTGTCATCGGTCAGCAGAAGCTGGTAGACAGCATGCTGATCTGCCTGCTCTGCAATGGACACCTGCTGGTAGAAGGAATGCCCGGCCTGGCAAAGACCACGGCGGTAAAGTCCCTCTCCGAGGCCATTGCGGGCGATTTCCACCGCATCCAGTTCACACCCGACCTGCTGCCGTCGGATCTTATCGGTACCGATATCTACCGCCATGAGAAGGGTGAGTTCGAGTTTCGCCAGGGCCCCCTGTTTCACAACATCCTGCTCGCAGACGAGGTGAACCGCGCACCGGCCAAGGTGCAGTCGGCCCTGCTGGAGGCGATGGAGGAACACCAGATCACCGTCGGCCAGCGCACCTACCCGCTGCCGGAGCTGTTCATGGTGCTCGCCACCCAGAACCCCATCGAGCAGGAGGGTACCTACCACCTGCCCGAGGCCCAGCTCGACCGCTTCCTGATGCAGGTATGGGTCGACTACCCCGACAGGGACCAGGAGCTGACCATCCTGGAGATGGACAGCAAGATTCAGCAGGCCGAGACGCCTGCCGCACCGGCCAAACCCCTGAGCCAGGCGGACCTGTTCAACATGCGCAAGGACGTGGCCAACGTCTACCTCGATCCCAAGCTCAACAGCTACATCGTCGACCTGGTGCAGGCCACCCGCCACCCGGGCTCCTACGACGAGACCCTGTCGCGCTGGTGCCGTTTCGGCGCCTCGCCCCGCGCCTCCATCGCCCTGGCACGCTGCGCCCGTGCCCGCGCCTGGTTGAGCGGCGATGAGTTCGTCACGCCAGGTCATATCCAGGAGATCGCACCGGAGATCCTGCGTCACCGCATACTGCTCAGCTTCGAGGCCGAAGCGGAGGGCGTCAGCAGCGACGACTTCATCAACCGCCTCCTGTCCCTTGTAGCCGTACCCTAGGTCAGACAGTTTCCGGTTATGGCTCTCACTCCCCGGCTCGACGACCTGCTGGAGCTGAGGCACCAGGCCCACTCCCTGGGCATCGCCTCTCACCACCTGGTCAATACAAGTTTCAGCGGACTCTACGCCTCGGTGTTCCGCGGCACCGGCCTCGACTTCGAGGAGGTGCGCGCCTACCGTGAAGGGGACGATATCCGCAACATGGACTGGAAGGTCACCGCGCGCACCAACAACCCGCACCTCAAGATCTTCAGGGAAGAGCGCGAGCGCAGCGTGGTACTCTGCGTGGATCAGGGCCCGCACATGAGTTTCGGCACCCGTGGCACCTTCAAATCGGTACAGGCAGCCCGCGCAGCCGCCCTGCTCGGCTGGGCCGCCAACGGCCTCAACGACCGTGTGGGCGGCCTGCTGTTCGGAGACACCTCCGAAGGACTCAAGCACTTCCGGCCCACCAAGGACCGCCGCGCCCTCTGGCGGCTGCTCAAGACCCTGTCGGAGCCCTCCGGCGAAGCACCCGCAGGTACAGATCCCCTGCTGGGTGCCCTACACCAGGCGGAAACCGGCGCAGGCACCGGTAGCCTTATCTTCGTGATCGCGGATATGAACCGCGACATCCATCCCCTGGATACCGTTCTCGGCAGGCTCTGCCAGCGCCACACCGTGGTCATCATCCCGGTGGACGATCCCGCCGACCGCGAGCTTCCCGCCATCGGCCGCGCGCTTTTCAGGGACCCCGCCGGTGAGCTGGTGGAGATCGACACCGATGACCCGGAGGGACGCAAGGCCTACCAGCAGCGCTGGCGGGAGAACCGCCAGACCCTCACCGGGGCCGCAAACCAGCTCGGTATCCCGGTGATCCCCATTACCACCGACGGCGACGTGCGCCAGGAACTGACGCGTGGCATGCGCCTGAGTGGCCGCACAAGGGTACTGCGCTGATGGGTGGGGCACTGCGCGACATTCACGGCCTCGACCCGGTCTCCTGGTGGCCCCTGGCACCCGGCTGGTGGCTGGTGGTACTGGGTACTGCGGCACTGGTATTTCTGACCTGGGCACTTGTAAAGTACCTGATCGCCTACCCACCGGGCAGCTGGCGCAGTGAAGCCCACGGCGCCCTCTCCCGGCTCAAGCGCCGCTTCCGCCAGGGTGAGATCGGCATCAAGGAGGCGGCCACCGAACTCTCGGAACTGCTCCGGCGGATCGCCATCGCCCGCCTTGGACGGGAAAACAACGCCAGCCTCACCGACGAGGCCTGGCTGCGCTGCCTGGCAGAGACCGACCAGAGCGGTTTCAACTGGGAGCAGGAGGGGAGCCTGCTGCTGACCCTGCCCTATGCACCGGACAACAGGGAGGCGGGACACGAACAGATCATCACCCTGATCAATGCCACCGCCAACCTGATCGCGCCACCAAAGAAGAGAAAAGACAAAGCAGCAGGAGGAAGCCGATGATCGACTTCCACTGGCCCTGGATGGCCCTGCTGCTGCTCCTGCCCCTGCTGGCACGTCTCTTCTGGCCACGCTTCCGGCGCCCCCAGGAGAGCGAGGACGAGGGCGGCTTCCAGGTCACCCTGCTGCACCCCTCTGCGAGCCAGTTACAAGGCGCCTTCCAGTCCCGCCTCCCCCGTCCCGCCTTTGCCGGACGACTGCAGGCCGGACTGCTCTACCTGCTCTGGGGTGCCCTGACGCTGACCCTCATGCAGCCCCAGTGGCTGGAGCCCCACACCGAACTGAAGACCCAGGGCTACGACCTGATGCTGGCGGTGGATACCTCCCGCTCGATGACCGCCCTGGATTTCAGCCAGAACAACCAGCCGGTGAGCCGGATGTCGGTGGTAAAGGGCGTGATGGGCCGCTTTATCGAGGGCCGTGGCGGTGACCGCCTGGGCCTCGTGGTATTCGGTAACCAGGCGTTCGTACTCTCTCCCCTGACCCTTGACCTGCGGGCCGTGGACAGCCTGTTGCAGGACGTTGCCCCCGGCATGGCGGGAGACGCCACCGCCATGGGTGACGCCATCGCCCTCGGGGTGAAGAAACTGCGTGAACGCCCCGAGGGATCCCGGGTGCTGCTGCTGGTGACGGATGGTGAAAATACCGCCGGCACCATCCCTCCCATCGAGGCCGCCCGACTGGCCGCCCGTGAAGGCATCAAGGTCTATGCCGTTGGCGTGGGCAGCAACCAGGAGGAGGTGATGATCCGCTCCTCCGACGGCCAGTACCGCATGGAGTCGGACATCGGCCTCGACGAGAAGAGCCTGGAGCATATTGCCAAGCTCACCGGCGGCGGATACTTCCGTGCCACCAATACCCATGCGCTGGAGGAGATCTACCAGCGCATCGACGCCATGGAGAAGACCGAGGCGGAGCAGCGCACCATCCTGATCCCCCACCCCCTCTACCGTTGGCCCCTGGGGGCCGCCCTGCTGCTGTTGCTCGCCCTGGGACTTTTCCCCGAAGGGCGCAAGCGACTGCCCAGGAGTGCCGCCAATGCCTGAGTTCGCATTCCACTTTGCACAACCCTGGTGGCTGCTGGGCCTGCTGCTGATCCTGCCGGTGGCCGGCTGGTTGAGGTACAGCGCCGTGCAGGGCAGGTACGCGCGCATCCATGACTATGCGGATGATCACCTGCTTCCCCACCTCACCGGCAGCCGCGAGCTGAGACCGGAAGAGCGGTGGCGGCGCTTCGGACTCTGGGCTGCCCTCTGGAGCCTGGCCATCCTGGCCATGGCCGGCCCCCGCTGGGACTACACCAGGGTTCAGCTCTTCAGCCCCGGTTCCGACCTGGTGATCCTGCTGGATATCTCCCGCTCCATGGAGGTGGCCGACGTGCAACCGTCGAGGATGACCCGCGCCCGCCAGGAGATCGAGGACCTGGTCGACCAGAACCCGGCCCTGCGTATCGGACTCATCGCCTTCGCCTCGGTGGCTCACGTGGCCGCCCCCATCACCGAGGATACGGCCACCATCAAATCACTGCTGCCCCATATCTCGCCAGAGCTGGTGAGACTCCAGGGCAGCCGACTCTCCCTGGCACTGGATCGCGCAAAAGAGTTGCTGGCGGCCCAGCCGGAGAAGAGCAGCCGCAGTATCCTGCTGATCACCGACGGCGATTTCGCAGATCCCGACCTCGAGGAGCAGATCAAGACCCTGGCTGACGAGGACATCACCCTGCACATCATGGGTATCGGCACCCCGGGAGGCGGTCCGGTACCGGCACGCCTGGGGCGTTTCATGGTCGACAACCGCGGCCAGACCATCGAGTCGCGACTGGATGAAGAGACCCTGCAACACTTTGCAAAGACCGGCGGGGGCACCTATGTCAGCGCCGATTTCAGGGACGACGACACCGAGCAGATACTCGAACTGGCGACCCGTGGCCGCTCTGCCGGCGAGAAAGCGGAAGAGACCGCCAGGATCTGGAACGAGCGCTTCTACTGGCTGCTGTTGCCGGTACTGCTGGTGCTGCTGTCCCGATTCAGAAGAGAGACACTGGCGCCGAGGGAGGAGAGACGATGAGATCGTCAGTCACCCTCAGGGCAACGCTTCTGGCCGCCATGCTGACACCCCTGCCCGGGGCTGCCGACTGGTTTGAAAACGACCAGCAGAAGGGAGACCGCCTGTTCCAGGCGGGCCGCTACCTGGAGGCGGCCGATGCCTTCGGCGACAACTACCGCAAGGGCGTGGCCCTCTACCGGGCGGAGGAGTATGACGCCGCGGCCGATGCCTTCGAAAGCAACAACCGCGACGAGGTCCACCTGGACGCCCTCTACAACCTGGGTAACACGCGCTATCGGCAGGACCGTTTTGCCGATGCCATCGAGGCCTACGACCAGGTCCTCGAGGAGGACCCGGAACACCCCGACGCACAGCACAACCGCGGCCTCGCACTGGCAATGCTTGCAGAAACCGATCCCGAGGCGGCGGAGAAGCTGAAGCAGGAAGAGCAGCAAAAGGAAGAAGAACAAGAGCAGTCCGAAGAAGAGCAACAGCAGGAACAGGAGCAGCAGGGAGAGCAGGAGTCGGAAGAGCAACAACAGTCCGGTGAACAGGAGTCCGAAGAGCAGCAACAGTCCGGCGAACAGGAGTCCGAAGAACAACAGCAGTCCGGTGAGCAGGAGTCAGAGCAGCAGCAGTCGGGGGAGCAGAGCGAATCCGAACAGAGCGGCGAAGGCGAACAGCAGCAGGAGTCCGAGGGCGACTCCGGCGAGGAGACTGACGACGCCAGCAAGGGTGACCAGCAGGACGAGACGGAACAGTCCGGCGAGAGCAGCAGTGAAGAGACCGGCGAGGGCGAACAGGAGAGCGAACAGGAGTCCGGCGGCCAGGACCAGCAGCAGGAGAGTGAGGGCGAAGGCAGCGAAGAGGCACCTTCCGAGGGCAGCGACGAAGGGGAGCAGGATAGCGCCGGCGAGCAGGAGAAAGAGGAGCAGGAGAGCGCCTCTGAGCAGGAACAGGACGAGGGTGAGAAGGAGGAGAAGCCCGGCGAGAAGGGAGAGGACCGGCAGGAGCAGCAACCCGCTGAAGGCGGTGAGGAGCAACCCGAAGAGAGTCGCGCCGGCGAGGAAGAGAGCGAAGAGCAGCCGGGCAAACAGGATGAGCAGCTCCCGCCCGAGGAGGACGAAGCCGGCAAGGAGCCCGATGCCGAGGGTGAGGGCAGCAGCGAAGAACCGTCCGATCCCCAGGACAGCAAGGGTGATAAACCCTCACCGGCGCCTGGACAGGCGCTGGGACCGGCACCCCTCCCCGACAAGCCACCCGAGGGAGACGAGGGTGAAGGTGACGAGGCGGTGGACCAGTTCGACCAGCTGGGTGAACAGCTCGACCCGGAGGCCATGGAGGGACAGGGAGAGAGTGATCCGGAAGGCACGGGCAGCGGCAGCGCCGAGACCACCCTGTTGATGGAACAGTGGCTGGAACAGATCGAGGGCGACCCCGCCTACCTTCTGCAAAACCAGTTCCGCCGCCAGGAGCAGCAGCTGATGCGTCAGCGCGGCGGCCCCCTGCGCGAACCGAGACCCTGGTAGGCCATGACCATGAACAGATCAAGCAGACCGGTAATATGGATCCTCTCCTCGGCACTTCTGCTCTGGGCCGGATCCAACCTGAATGCACAACCGCGCTACCCGGCCTATCCCGGTTACATGCCCTACCCCTACAGCGCCCCGGGTCAGCAACAGCAGCCTCAGCAACCCCAGCAACCCCAGCAACCCCAGCGACAGGGCAGCCAGGGGAGCAGCCAAAGGCAACAACAACCTACATACCAGGGCTGGCCGGGCTATGGCTACCCCGGTTACCAGCAGCAGCAACCGCAGCAGACACTGAGCCAGAGCCCCCCCGAGGTGGACCTGCGGATCTCCCAGACCAACCCCTATATCCAGCAGAGCCTGGTGATGACCCTGAGCATCACCAGCAGCGGCAACCTCAGCCGGCTGGAGCCCCAGCTTCCCCGCAGTGACGGACTGGCCATAAAGAAACTGGAAGGGCCTGTCACCTCGGTACAGGGCAAGCAGATCATCAACGAGTACCGCTACGCGGTGACCCCCATCCGGCCGGGCCTGATCACCCTGCCCCGGTTCGCGGTGAGCGGTACCCTGGCGGATGGACGCACCCCCTTCGAGATCGAAACACCGCGGCAGATCTCCCTTGATGTAAAGCCGGCCAACCCGGCTGTAAAGCCCTGGCTGCCACTCCATGCCCTGGTGCTGCAGGCGTATCTGCAGAACGACGAGCAGCCCGCAGCGGGCAAGCCCCTCTCGCTGACGATCGATATCTCTGCCGTGGGTTTGACCGGCGTACAGCTGCCTTCACTGGAGTCCCAGATCTCCAACGGCCCGTTCAGGGTCTATCGTGAAAACACCGAACAGCAGGGGAGCCTCTCGCCTGACAAGCAGTTCCTGCGGGGACACCGCACAGAGACCTTCACGCTGGTGCCCCAGCACGGGGGCAAGCTGCTGATCCCCGAACTGCGGCTCAGCTGGTGGAACGTGGATACGGCCACCCTCGAGACCACCACGGTCCCGGTAAGACAGCTGGTGGCCAGTGGCGAGCCGGGGCCGGACAGCGATGAAGGCAGCAGCTTTCTGCCGGAAGGGGTCAACCCGATGCTTCTGATCCCCCTGGCAGCCGCCATCGGCTTCCTGCTGGGCATAGGCCTTCTCTCCTGGCTGCGCAATCGGCGCTTTGGACAGGTGGTCGAGGAGGAGGTTGCCCAGCTGGCCGCCTTCGGTATCGAACGGGCCTCCGCCTTTATCACCTGGCTCTCGCCGATCAGGCGCCTGCAGAAGGTCCGTCAGCTGCTGATCCGTGCCCTGCCCCGCTCCTTCAGGCTCTGGTTCTGCGTAAAGCTGGTGGAGAACGAAGAGGACCCCATGGACTGGAGCTACATGCTGAGGTTTCTCGCCAACAAGCACCTGGATATCCCGGTGCAGCAATCGCTGCCGATGGTGGGACGCCAGCTCGCGGAGATCCACCGGGGCACCAGCGAGGCGGCGATGGTGGTGTTGATGAAGGAGCTGGACAGCAGCCTCTACGGTGGCACCGAGCTCGACTTCGAAGTGTGGAAGAAAAAATTCCGGCGCCAGCTCAGGCCCTCTTTCAGTTTCCGCCGTGCTTCGCTCGGAAACAGAGAGCCCAGGCTGCCGCCGCTCAACCCGGCACAACCACCGGGGCAATCCTGACCCGCATACCGATCAGTGGGACGAGGAGGCATCCTCCAGGCGGAAACCCACCTTGATTACCACCTGCCAGTGGGCCACCTTGCCGTCGACGATATGCCCGCGGGTCTCCTGCACCTCGAACCAGTCCATGTTGCGGATACTCTCCGCGGCCCTGGCCAGGGCATTCTGAACGGCGTCGTCCGAGCTCACGGTGGAAGAGCCCACCAGTTCAACTTTCTTATAGATATGCGCGCCCATAATCGTTCCTTTTGTTACTGGAAATAGGAATATAAAACTCCCGTATCATACGCAATATCCAGCACCAGTGTGAACGTATTGGTCTATGCTAGACAGAAATGCGTGCCGCGAGGAGGAGACTGCCATGAGTACGGGAATCGCCGATGTCGTGATCCATATCGACCAGAAACTCGACCCTGATCAGACCGACAGGCTGGCGCAGGATTTCATGGCCCGGGACGGTGTTATCGCTGCCGATTTCAATCCCGACAACCCCCACCTGGTGGTACTGAAGTTCGACCCCACGGTTATCAACAGCCGGGATCTGATCGATATCCCCCGCTATGCCGGTTACCACGGTGAACTGATAGGTTTCTAGCCCTCCACCGCCATACCGGCGGCCGCCTTGCGCAGTGCAACATTCCATGGCAGAGTGCCCCTGAACTCAAGCTGATACTGGGGCGGAAACAACGTGGAACTCTCATACCGTGATCTGGGACAGGGCATTTACTGCATAGAGACCTACTACCAGCGCAAGAACCTGGCGAGCTGTTACCTGGTGGTCGAGAACGGCGAGGCGGCACTGATCGATACCGGTACCGCCTATACCGCGCCGCTGATCATGGAGCTGCTCGCAGAGAAGGGCCTGTCACCGGGACATGTCAAGTATGTCATTCCCACCCACGTTCACCTGGATCATGCCGGCGGTACCGGCCAGCTGATGTCCATGCTCCCCGAGGCCACCCTGGTGGTTCACCCCTACGGTATCCGTCACATGATCGACCCGGCGAAGCTGCAGGCCGGCGCCACCGCGGTCTATGGCGAGGAGCAGTTCGCCAAGGATTTCGGCGAGTTGATGCCGGTTGACGAGGAGAGGGCCGTGGAGGCGGTGGACGGATTCCCCATCGACCTGGGTGGACGTGAACTGGTCTGTATCGACACCCCGGGGCATGCGCGTCACCATCTCTGCGTGTGGGATGCCGAGAGCGAAGGCTTCTTCACCGGCGATACCTTCGGCATAGCCTACCCGGAACTGATCACCGACAGGGGCCCCTTCATCATGCTGCCCTCGACCCCGGTCCAGTTCGATCCGGATGCCTGGCACGAGACCCTCGACAGGATGATCTCGTTCAAGCCAAAACGCATGTATCTCACCCACTACTGCGCCATCGACAATCCTTCGGAACTGCTGCCGCACCTGCACAGGCAGATCGATGATTACGTTGAGATGGCACGCAAGGCCGATCCTGACAACCGCTTCCAGGCGCTCAAGACGGCGCTGCAGGCCTACTACACCGGCCAGCTCGAAGAGCATGGTTGCGACATGGGCAGTATCCCGTTCGATGCGATCCTGGACATGGACCTGGGTCTCTGCGCCCAGGGACTCGATGTCTGGATGCAACGCCAGGAGCAACAGTAAAACTCACCACACCACCCTGTTCCGGCCCGACTGCTTGGCCCGGTAGAGTGCGTCGTCGGCACGCCCCAGCAGGGAGGGTGCATCGTCACCCTCTTCAAGCACCGCCACGCCGATACTGACGGTGAGCGGATGGTCGGGAAAACGCCTCTCCAGGAGCCGCCCGATCTTCTCGATCGCCCGGCGCAATCTCTCGCAGTAGTTGAACGCCTGATCCCTGCTGACCCCGGGCAGGATGGCGGTGAACTCTTCTCCGCCGTAGCGACCGACGAAATTCCCCTCGCGGGTGGTTTGACGCAGCGCCTTGCCGATGATTTTCAGAATGGTGTCCCCTGCTGCGTGACCGAAGGTATCGTTGAACCGCTTGAAGTGATCTATATCCAGCATGGCTGCCGCCAGTTGACGTCGCTCCTGCCGGGCACATGACACCTCTCTCTCCAGTACGTCGTCCAGTTCGGCGCGATTGGGCAGACCGGTCAGCCCATCCACCCTGGCCTGGTAGCGGGAGTTCGCAAGTATCACCGCATGCTCCAGGGCCAAACCCAGTTCGTGAGCAACCAGGCCTGCTGCAGACAGGCTCTCGACCTCCACCCGCGACTCCCCGGGGCCGTTGTCCACGACCAGGATACCCATCACCCGGCGTTGTCCGATCACCGGGATCAGTTTGATGTTGTCCGTATCCAGCATGCCCAGCAGCGCTCTTTCGCCGGGGGTGTCTCCGTTAAGGGCCCGGGTTTCACGATGGCGCAGGCAATCGATGATCCCTCCTGCATCGTGATCCAGCGGAATGATCCGCTCCAGCATGGGAGACGGGATTCCCGAGCCGTCCTGGTAACCCACAAGGCGGAGGCTGCGTCGTTCAGGCTCGAGCAGGAACAGGAGCACGCGAACCAGGCCGAGGTCCTCACGCATCGCCTCGAGGGTCTCGCTGATGATCGCTTCCTGGTCGAGTGAGTGGTGCGGTATGAGCAGGGTGTCCTGCTGAAGGCCTGCATGCGCATCAAGCGCAGGAGCCGATACGTCCTGCCCCAGAACATCGACATAGTGCATTTGGCTGTTCATGCGGCCAAGGGTCAGATTGATTCGCAGGATGTTCTCCCGCAATTCGGGGGGATCGGGAAAATGAAAGTTATAGAACTCGGCGGCCGCCTGAACCTCGCGATCCATGTTTTTCACAAGCGATGAGAGATCCAGCCTCTCAAGATCTATGAATCGCTCCACGTCCGGCTGCAGAACGGGGGGATGTGATTGGGGTATCGATCCGAAGCCATGGCTCCAGGCGATAAAATCGGCCAGGGCGACCAACGCAACCAGGTCGCAGATATCAGGCCCGACCGATTCAGGCAGCGGCTGGTGATGCAGGTGTATCACCTGGACCAGGCGCTCAGGCAGCGCACCATGGGCCCCGTACGCCGCACCTATGACGTCGTGTCCCAGGCCGATGATTCTGCGCTCCTCTTCAATCAGCAATCCCGGTCTATCCTGCATGTAACCGAGAAAGCTGCTGTAGCTGAGCCTGCCGAAATTTTCCAGCAGGGGCTTGCCCAGGTCGTGCAGCAAGCCGGCAACATAGGCCTCTTCAGGATCACCCCTGCCTGTCTCGATGGCCAGGGCGCGTGAAACAGAAGCCACTGCCATGCAGTGACGCCAGAACAACAGGCGATCGAACAGCTCACTCTCTCCCGTATCGACCAGCGTGTCGTGCATTGCGATACCCAGGGCAAAGCGGCGCACCGTATCGAAGCCCAGGATCACAATACTCTGTCGCAGGGAGGATATCTGGCGCGAAAAGCCGTAGGCTGCGCTATTCACCATGCGCAGCAGCCGCGCCATGATTGCCGGGTCGGTCTCGACCACCCTGACCATGTCCGTTACGCTGCTCTCCTGGTCCTGCGTGAGCTCAAGGAGCTTCAGGGCGATTGCAGGCAGCGCAGGCAGGTCATCGAGACCCTTCGCAAGTACATCAGCGAGTTCCCTCTCGCCAGGGATTCCAGCGATGCGTGACATACCACCCTCCCTGGAATGAGTGCGCGAAACACGCCGGGTTGCTCTCTCTTGACTGAAAGCCTAGGTTAAAAGCCGCGGATTGACTGTTAATCAGCCCGCAACTTCCCCAGTCGAAAAATTCCCTGCCATTCGATTTCCTGGTCGTTGTAGACCTGGAATATCGGTCACAAAAAAAAGCCCGGCATGCTTGCCGGGCCATGACATCTGCAGCGAATACCTGGGGTATACCGGGATCACGCCACCGCTAAGGCATCCCCGGTTTCCACCTCATGGGTCAGCAGGTATTCGAAGGCCGCCAGGGAAGCCTTGGCACCTTCGCCCATGGCGACCACGATCTGCTTGTAGGGTACGGTGGTGACGTCACCGCAGGCATAAATGCCCGGTTCCGAGGTCTCACACTTCTCGTTGACCACAATCTCGCCCCAGGACCTGGTCTCCACCAGGTCGGCGACCACCTGGCTGTTCGGCACCAGGCCGATCTGGACGAACACGCCGGCCAGCTCCTCCTGCTTGACCTCACCGCTGTCACGCTCCTCGTATTCGACCGCGACCACCTTGCCATGCTCGGCAACGATCTGCCTGGTCGCCACGTTGGTCAGAATGGTGATGTTGTCCCGCGCCACCGCCTGGTCGACCAGAACCTGGTCGGCCTTGAGTTGCGGCAGAAATTCGAACACGGTGACAGAGTGAACAATGCCCGCCAGGTCCAGCGCCGCTTCGATACCGGAGTTGCCACCACCGATGACCGCAACATCCCTGCCCTTGAAGAAGGGCCCGTCACAGTGGGGACAGTAGGCCACGCCGTTACCGATGTTCTCTTTCTCGCCTGGCACACCCAGTTCTCGCCAGCGCGCACCGGTAGCCACAATCAGGGTGCGGGTGGAAATCACCTCGCCGCTGGTCAGGGTCACTTTTTTCACATTACCCTGCTCGACGCCGGTCACGCGCAGATGCTCCTTGACCGTGATGTCATAGTCGTTGATGTGGTTCTGCAGCGCTCCGGCCAGTTCCGGGCCGGTGGTCCTGGGTACAGAGATCAGGTTCTCGATGCCCATGGTGTCCTTCACCTGACCGCCGAGGCGCTCGGCAATGAGTGTCACCTTCAAGCCTTTGCGTGCGCTGTAGATGGCTGCTGCCGCACCGGCCGGGCCACCGCCGATAACGGTGACATCCTGCAGCGGCAGATCAGGCTGGTCTCCCGCCTGGGTTATCTCAGGCTCGAACTCGATCAGTTTGTCGAGCAATTGCGCCGCATCAACCTTGCCGTTGGCGAACATCTCGCCGTTGAGGTAGACGGTGGGTACACCCTGGATATCGCGCGCTTCGATGACTTCCGGGAACAGCCCACCATCGATCATCTCCGACGAGATATTCGGGTTGAGGAGGGCAAACTGGTTGAGCGCCTGTACGACGTCGGGGCAGTTGTGACAGCTGAGGCTGATGAACACCTCGAACTGCAGGGGTTTGCTCACCTGCCTGACCAGGTTGGCGACACTCTCATCGAGCTTCATATCGCTACCGGAGGCATGCAGAATCGCCAGGATCAGCGAGTTGAACTCATGTCCGCCGGGAATGCCGGAGAAGACAATGCCGGTCGGTTGAGCGTCGACCTCCAGCGAAAAACTGACGGGGCTGCGCAGACCGGCGTCACGCTCCTCGAAAATGACACGCTCAGAAATGGCAGCGATATCGGCAAGAAAACCGGCCTGTTCGGCACGCTTTTCATGTTCGCCGGTCTGCAGAACCAGGGTGAGCGTTTTCTGCATGTTGCTGAAGTAGCCACTGAGGGCCTGTTTGATTTCAGGTGTGATCATGGTACAGCTCCGTAATGCTTGGAAAAGCCGGGCGCCAGGCGCCCGGCAGGACGACGGTTCAGATCTTGCCAACCAGGTCCAGGGAGGGTGCGAGGGTCTCTTCACCCTCTTTCCAGGCTGCGGGGCAGACCTCACCGGGATGGTTACGGACGTACTGGGCAGCCTTGACCTTGTTCAGAAGGTTTTCGGCGTCACGGCCGATGCCCTCGGCAGTCATCTCCATGGCCTGGATCACGCCGTCAGGGTCGACCAGGAAGGTGCCGCGATCGGCCAGCCCCTGGTCTTCACGCATGCAATCGAAGTTGCGGGTGACGATACCCATCTGGTCGCCGAGCATCGGGTATTTGATCTTGCCGATGGTCTCTGAAGATGCGTGCCACGCCTTGTGAGTAAAGTGGGTGTCGGTCGATACCGCGTAGATTTCCACATCACGCTTCTGGAACTCTTCGTAGTGATCGGCCAGGTCGCCCAGCTCGGTGGGGCAGACAAAGGTGAAATCGGCCGGGTAGAAAAAGAAGACGGCCCATTTGCCCTTGATATCTTCCTCGGTCACCTGAAAGAAGTCCTTCTCCCCTGCCTTGAAGGCGGTAGCGGTGAAGGGCTTGATTTCGGTATTCAGTACAGACATTACATTTCTCCTGCTTGATGAAAACGATACGGTTTGAAATTTTCGGCTGCGCCGTCTGGAGCAGATGGATGTAAGGTACGGGAAGATGTAATTCTTTAAAATCAATTATTATAGATATTTATGATCTATTTTATTGATCATTGAGCCAGCTAGCTGTAAACTTGGCGCGTGATTACCCTGAAACAGATCCAATACGCCCTGGCCATTGAGCAGACGCTGCATTTCAAGAAAGCAGCCGAAGCGTGCGCGGTTTCCCAATCGGCGCTCAGCACAGCCTTGTCGGAGATGGAGAAGCAGCTCGGTTTTCAGCTTTTCGAGCGCAACAACAAACAGGTGCTGGTCACACCGCTCGGCAGGCTGGCGCTACAAAAGGCACGCCAGATCAAGTTGCAGATGGATGACCTGGCAAAACTGGGCGAAGCGCACAAGGAACCGCTCGCCACCACCATGTCCCTGGGCATCATCCCAACCATCTCCCCTTTCCTGTTACCCGTGGTATTACCGCCCCTGCAAGCCGAGTACCCTGCCCTGCAGTTGCAGATTTCCGAAGAGCAGTCACACGTCCTGGTGGAGCAGGTGCGAAACGGCGACCTGGATGCAGCCATCCTCGCCTTGCCGTTCAACTGTGAAGGCTTATTGACCTTCAAGTTCTGGGCCGAAGATTTTTTCTGGATAACACATGTCGATGACGAGCTGGCCCTGAAGCCCAAGCTTGAGAACGACGAACTGGATCCGCAGCGGCTGATGCTGCTAAAGGAAGGGCACTGCCTTAAAGACCATGCGTTGGCTGTGTGTCACCTGTCGAACATCTCTGAGCACCACCTCAGCGCCACCAGTCTCAACACGCTGGTGCAGCTGGTTGCCAACGGCATGGGTACCACCCTGATTCCCGCCATGGCGGTGCCACAAATGGTCGATAGCAATCCCAGGATTGCAAAGGTACCTCTCGCCGAACCAGGCCCACACCGGGAGATTGCTTTCGTGGTGCGTCCCAATTACCCAAGCGTGAGAAACATCGAACTATTGATGCAGTTGTTTCAGAAAGAGTTGCAGCGCTGATACTTCCCTGACCTTCTCCGGCTGCCGGAGAGCAATCCAATCACAACGAAAACAGCACGGAATGAGGTTGCATAAGCATACTCAATCAGAATTGAAAGGCGCAGGATCAAGATCCGGGATCAGGCCAATTGGCGAGTCGGTGACAGCATGATAACTGTCATCCCCGATAGTTTTGGCGTAGCTCAGCCATGTGCGCATAATCAGGCAAGTTCTTGGGCCAGCCACGACATTGGGAAATGTATTTTCTTTTCGCGTATTAAGGTGTCCTGCCAGATTCGCATTATCGAAGCCATCTTCGATTTTTTTCCATTTTTTCTTATATTTTAATACCGGGCGATTATTCTCACCCAATTCAGCATAATCCGGATGAGCTTTTGCGAAATTCGTACAACCCCTTTTGATAAACATAGGGATCTCCGGGGCAATCTCCTTCGCCACCTGGGACTTTATGCTTCGTAATGATTTTTTTGCATCAATTAAACTCTGAAAATATATCAACCCGGCGTAGTGGACAGCTATATCCTTTCTTGGCCGAAGAAAACATTTTCTAGTGTTGTTGTCTTTTAAATCTATTGCTTTGAACACAACCAGTAACTTGAACAGTTCACTCACCGTTCTAGGTTGTATTTCAATTTTGTAACAATCAAAACAGTATCTGGGAATAATATTGTGGGTCTTGAAAAACAGTTTGTGGCGGGCACAACCTGCCGGGTAAACCTGGTTCTTCCACATCTTACTGGTCACGCCACAATAAATCTGGGCATGAAAAGGTGACAGAAGTTCTTCCCTGGAGCCTATTGATAAAAGTGACTCACAACTTTCGTACTCTTTTTTTATATCTGCGTCATGGATCATTAGTTTTATTGGTGCTTCTGCTTTGGGAAAGCCGATTGTAATTATCCGGCATAGAGAAAAGATCTATATCTTCTGGCAATTAACTTGACTATATATTGCCAGCCAGCAGCGGACTATTCCAGATGACCTTGCGGCCGTTATTGCCACTATGCGACCTTCAGACAGCTCCTTATTCAGCTCTCCAAATAGACGTATACCGACATTGTTTTTTGCAAAACAAAACGTCTTCTTTTCCCATAAGAAAGGGATGCCGAAGCAACCCTTTTTCAATGCACAACAAGATGTATCGGAGTTCAGTTGATCTTGGCACCGGCGTTCAGGTCCCAGCAGACGGTGCAGTCGAGTTCAGCCAGCACCCGAACCAGTCCGTTCTCGCCATCCTCCAGCATCAGGGAGAGGGGTGTACGGCCAAGACGGCGATGCCGCTGACGCAGCCAGCGACCACCCATGGAGGGGTGGATGGGGTAGGAGGTACGCAGGGCACCGGCGATGCGCAGCAGGTAGTCGGCACGACGGTCGATGGATGGATCCTCGGGAAAGGCTTCGTGGCTGCGGAATTTCTGCAGTGCGCGGGCACGCACCGATTCAGGCAGCCCCAGCAGCGCACTGATCTCTTCAGCACCCAGGTTCCAAGAATCGAGAATGGTCATGGTTGCCTTGGTCAGGGTCTGACGCTGGTCCTGGCTGGTATCGTTCATCTCTGCCCCTCTTTGCCGTCGGTCGGCGGGTTAATTTCCTACTATTTCCGTAGGATTTTAGCAGCAGTTACCCTGCCTATTAACCAGAAATCAATAGGGGAATTATCCGAACAGCTTCTGCCACCAGCGTTTCCGGTTGCCTGGAAGTACCTGGTCAGACTCGAGATCGCACGGCTTGATACGGCTCAGCACCCATCCCGGCAGGGGCGGGTTGTCACTGTAACCACATGAAACGCCTAGATTATTTGGATCATAGATCTTGATGAAAGAGGGTTCGGGAGGGTTGTCCGAGTAGACGATGCCACAGTAGTCCTCGTCGTGCTCCTTGCGCAGCAGGAGGTCCACCTCATCGATGAACTTGAGCAACTTTTCACGTTCCACAGGCACTTCTGGTGGCGCCTCGCCCACGGCATAGAGATACCAATCGTTATCCGCTCGGGATCTCAGGGCGTCCCACAGATCATCAAGGTTGTGCCAGCGCAGGGCAGAGGTAAAACTACCCCTGAAGGCCTCGACATACACCTGGCTCTCGGATTTCTGCTCCTCAACCATCACATTACCCACCATTACTGCATACCCATTTGACCCGCTACGGGCCCAATAAATTTCCCCGCAGTGTAGCAATTGTGATCTTTCAGGCCTACCAAATACTGTCTCTCGCCATATCCAGGCGGTATAATCCCTCGTTTATTCACAGCACAGAAGCGAGCGCAATGAGCCAGGCTGAAGCACTGTTTGAGTCGGATCTCCCACACCTGAAACTGCTGAACCGCGGCAAGGTTCGCGATATCTACGATGTCGATGACCATCACATGCTTCTCGTCACCAGCGACCGCCTGTCGGCATTCGATGTGATCCTTCCCCAACCCATCCCGGGCAAGGGCGAGGTACTGACCCGGGTGGCCAACTTCTGGTTCGGTCGCACCAGGGACATCATCCCCAACCACCTCTCCGAAAAACCCCTCTCCGAAGTGGTGCCGGATGAGGCACAGCGCAAGACCCTGGGTGACCGCGCCCTGGTGGTGCGCAAGCTCAAGCCCCTGCCCATCGAGGCGATCGTACGCGGTTACCTGATCGGTTCCGGCTGGAAGGATTACCAGAGAACCGGCGGCGTTTGTGGCATCCAGCTGCCCGAGGGCCTGCGGCAGGCAGACAAGCTGCCCGAGGCGATCTACACGCCCTCCAGCAAGGCGGAATTCGGCGAACACGACGAGAACATCAGCTTCGAGAAGACCGTCGACCTGCTGGGCCGGGAGCTGGCCGAGAAGGTGCGCGATATCAGTATCAGGATCTACACCGAGTGCGCCGCCTTTGCCCGCGAGAAGGGCATCATCATCGCCGACACCAAGTTCGAGTTCGGCCAGGATGACGAGGGCGACCTCTACCTGATCGACGAGGTGCTGACCCCCGACTCCTCACGCTTCTGGCCTGCGGACCAGTACCAGCCGGGCATCAGCCCCCCCAGCTTCGACAAGCAGTACGTACGCGACTACCTGGAGACCCTGGATTGGGACAAGACACCTCCCGGCCCGGAGCTGCCCGCAGAGGTGATCGAACAGACCGCGGCCAAGTACCGCGAGGCGGAAATCCGCCTCACCGGCAACTGACCGTTGCCAGGCATACCGGGGCGCCACTGCCCCGGGATTAACAGCCTTGAAGAAATCAGCCCCCCGCATCACCCTCTACTCCACCCGCAACTGCGGCTACTGCCGACAGGCCAAGGCGTTTCTGCAGAAGAAGAAGCTGCCCTTCGTCGAGTTCGACGTGGAGCGCAACCGCCGGGCCTTCACCGAGTTTCAGCGCGCCGGCGGACGCGGCGTACCCCTCATCGTCATCGGCAGGAAAGCGCTCAACGGCTTCCAGCCCAAACAGCTCGAAAAGGCGCTGCGGGACGCAGGCTTCAATGTCTGAGCCTGATCTGCACCCCTACGAAAACCTGACGCCCGATACCATACTGGGGGCCCTGGAGTCCCTGGGGCTGCGACCCGACGGGGGCATGCTGGCTCTGAACAGCTACGAGAACCGGGTCTACCAGATCGGCATCGAGGACGACGCCCCCCTGGTGGCCAAGTTCTACCGCCCCGGTCGCTGGAGCGATGAGGCGATCCGCGAGGAGCACCTCTTCAGCCTGACCCTGGCGGAGGAGGAGATACCGGTCATTGCACCCCTGGTGATCGACGACGAGACCCTGCATGAACATGCAGGCTTCCGCTTCAGTCTCAGCCCGCGGCGGGGCGGTCGCTGGCCGGAGCTCGACGATCCTGACAACCTGGAGTGGATCGGCCGCTTCATGGCCAGGATCCACCAGCTGGGTTCATCCCACCCCTTCCTCCATCGCCCGGATATCGATATCGAGGGACTCGGCAGGGAGCCGATGACATTCCTGCTCGAGAACAGCCACATCCCCATCGAGCATGAGAGCAGCTACCGGGAGCTGACTGGAATTCTGCTGGAGAAGATCAGCGAGGCGTTCGACAAGGCCTCACACCGGGCGATCAGGCTCCACGGCGACTGCCATCCGGGCAATATTCTCTGGACCGACGACGGCCCCCACTTCGTGGACATGGATGACTGCCGCAACGGCCCGGCGATCCAGGATCTCTGGATGCTGCTCTCGGGAGAACCACAGGAGATGGCCCTGCAACTCAGCTATATCCGCGAGGGATACGAGACCTTCCGGGAACTGCCCCACCGCGAGGTGCAGCTGATCGAGCCCCTGCGCACCCTGCGCCTGATCCATTACGCCGCCTGGCTTGCCAGGCGCTGGGACGACCCCGCCTTCCCCAAGGCATTCCCCTGGTTCAATACCCCCCAGTACTGGCAGGAGCATCTTGCGACACTGCGCTTGCAGATCGAGGCCCTTGACCGCCCCGCCCTGCCCCTCTACTGAGCCGGCACGACTCTTCTCCGGACATAAAAAAAGCCCCGCGATGCGGGGCTTTTTTTGGTGCTGTGTCCCGTCCTGAAATAAGTTTACAACCAGAGGACTTATTGATGGACAAGCAATCCCCCTCAAGAAGAAAGCGCACCCAGCGTGATTATCCGCTAGGCTTTAAATTGTCGGTTGTTGATCGCGTTGAAAAAGGCGAGATGAGCTACAAGCAGGCCCAGAAGCTATATGGTATCCAAGGTCGAAGCACCGTATTGGTGTGGCTGCGTAAGCATGGAAAACTAGATTGGTCCCCCCCAAGAGAGCTGCCTATGGCAAAAGCAACAGAGACCCCCGCTGAGAAGATCAAACGCCTGGAGCGGGAACTCGAGGATGAGCGGGCGAAAAACTGGATTCTCAATGGGATGATTGACCTTATGGATCAGCAGTACGGAGCCTCTCTGAGAAAAAAGTACTTATCCAAACTGCGAGAAAAGCCCAAGCTGAAGGAAAGGTGAGTTTGAGCCGGTCATGCCGGCTGTTTGGGATCTCTCGCCAGAGTGTCTACCAGTGGATCAGGCGTCAGCGCCAGAGACAGGAGGATCTGAGGCCGGTCATGGCCTTGGTGCTGGAGTTGCGTCGGCGACTTCCCCGGCTGGGAACCCGCAAGCTCTATTACTTGCTCAAGCCCCGATTTGAAGAGCTAGGAATCAAACTCGGTCGTGATGGGTTATTTGATTATCTGCGTCAGCACAACTTGCTGATAAGAGCGCGGCGCAGCTATACCAAAACAACAAACAGCCGTCATTGGATGAAAAAACACCCTAATCTTTTGAAAGATATGGAGATATGTAGAGCGGAGCAAGTCTTTGTCAGTGACATTACCTATCTTGAGAGTGAGCAGGGAGTCCATTATTTATCGCTAGTGACAGATGCCTACTCTCGAAAAATCATGGGTTATGAGCTGAGCCATGACCTGAAAGCGCACAGCACGGTTAAAGCATTACGCCAATCGGTAGTATGCCGAAGAACCCACAAAGAGCTGGTTCATCACTCAGATCGTGGCATACAGTATTGCTCAGAGCCCTACCAGCAGGCGCTGCGTGAAAATGGCATTAGGCCATCGATGACCGATGGTTATGATTGTTATCAAAATGCCCTGGCAGAGCGGGTAAATGGAATATTGAAGCAGGAATTTTTGATCTATCGCTGCAAGACGTTCGAAGAGTTGCGCAGGTTAGTGGCAGAGTCGATAGATGCCTACAACCGTATCAGGCCGCACTTGAGCCTGGGGATGCAAACGCCTGAACAAGTGCATGAAAAAGCCAGCTGCCCGAGGCAGCTGGCTGTGTAAAAAAACGTCAACGTATTTTAGGACGGGACACTGAAAACAGCAGGTCGATCAGTTGACCTTGGCATCCAGCTCGCCGGCTTCGTACTTGCCGAACATGACTTCCAGGGAGATCGGGATGATCTTGGAGGCCTGACCCGCGGAACCGAACGCTTCGTAGCGGTTCTTGCAGATCTCGGACATGGCACTGGTGGCTTCCTTGAGGAACTTGCGGGGATCGAAGTTGCTCGGGTTGTCGTGCAGGTGACGACGGATGGAGCCGGTGGAGGCCATACGCAGGTCGGTATCGATGTTGACCTTGCGAACGCCGGACTTGATGCCTTCGACGATCTCGTCCACGGGTACACCGTAGGTCTGACCCATGTCACCACCGTAGTCGTTGATGATCTTCAGCCAGTCCTGGGGTACGGAAGAGGAGCCGTGCATTACCAGGTGCACATCGGGGATGCGCTCGTGGATCTCTTTCACGCGGTCGATACGCAGGATCTTGCCGGTGGGCTCCTGGGTGAACTTGTAAGCACCGTGGGAGGTACCGATGGCGATAGCCAGGGCGTCCACGCCGGTTTTCTTGACGAAGTCAGCAGCCTCATCGGGGTCGGTCAGCAGCTGATCCATGTCCAGCTTGCCTTCCGCACCGTGGCCGTCTTCCTCGCCCATCTCGCCGGTCTCCAGGGAGCCGAGGCAACCCAGCTCGCCTTCAACAGAGACACCAACAGCGTGAGCCATATCGACCACGGTCTTGGTGACATCGACGTTGTACTCGTAGCTGGAGGGGGTCTTGCCGTCAGCCTCCAGGGAGCCGTCCATCATCACGGAGCTGAATCCGGACTGGATGGAGCGTGCGCAGATAGCAGGAGAAGCGCCGTGGTCCTGGTGCATGCAGATAGGAATGTGCGGATACTGCTCGATAGCCGCTTCGATCAGGTGACGCAGGAAGGGCTCGCCCGCATAGGAACGCGCACCGGCGGAACCCTGCAGGATCACAGGGCTGTCCACGGCATCGGCAGCCTGCATGATGGCGTGCACCTGCTCCATGTTGTTAACGTTGAAAGCCGGCAGGCCGTAGCCATTCTCGGCAGCGTGATCCAGAAGCTGGCGCAGGGAAATGAGAGCCATGTTCTTCTCCTTTTCAGTATGTCTTACTTATTAATTCCGAATTAATCGTTGGACGGCACGAAGTGCTCGCCAACTTTCAGGACCTTCATTACATTGGTGCCGCCCTCGACACCGTTCAGGTCCCCCTTGGTAATAATCACCAGGTCACCGTTACGCACCGCACTGCGGCGCAGCAGTTCGTCCACCACCTCGACATTGGCCGCCTGGCTGTCCAGGCCGCTGACATCGAAACTGATGGGATAGACACCGCGGAACAGGGTCACCCTGCGACGGGTCGCCACGTGGTTGGTCAATGCATAGATCGCGATACCCGAACTGATGCGCGACATCCACTTCGGTGTCGAACCCGACTCGGTCAGCGCTGCGATAGCCGCCGCACCCAGGTGGTTAGCAGTGTACATGGTCGCCATTGCGATCGCCTCATCCACGCGACCGAAAACGGAGTCGATCCGGTGAGCGGACTTGCGTACCGCAGACTGTTTTTCCGCCTCTCGGCAGACACGGTCCATCGCCTCGACGGCCTTCACCGGGTACTTGCCCGCTGCACTCTCAGCAGAGAGCATCACCGCATCGGTACCGTCAAGCACCGCGTTGGCAACATCGAACACCTCGGCACGCGTGGGCATCGGGTTGCTTATCATCGACTCCATCATCTGGGTCGCCGTGATAGCAACTTTATTCATTTGACGCGCCTGCTTGATCAGCTTCTTCTGCACCGCGGGCAGTTCGGCATCACCGATCTCCACGCCGAGATCGCCACGGGCGATCATGATCACCTCGGAGGCCTCGATGATCTCTTCAATGCCTTCCAGGGCCTCGGCCCGCTCGATCTTCGAGACAATCCCGGCCCGGCCACCAGCCTCGGTCAGCAGACGCCGTGCCTCGTGAACATCATCCGCACTCTGTACGAAAGAGACCGCGAGGTAATCTGCCTCGATACTGGCGGCAAACTTGATATCCTCTCTGTCCTTGTCGGTCAGCGCCGGTGCAGAAAGTCCACCGCCCTGCTTGTTGATGCCCTTGTTGTTGGAGAGCGGACCACCAACGGTCACCTTGCAGTGAACCTCGCTGCCCTCGACATCCTCGACCCAGAGTACAATGGCGCCGTCGGCCAGGATCAGGGTATCCCCCCGCCTGACATCGTTGATCAGGTCAGGAAAAGTGAGCCCGACACGCTCCTGGTCACCCGCATTGAGGTCACATTCCGCGTCCAGAATGAAGGTATCACCTTCTTTCAGCCTGATCGAATCATTCTTGAAACGGCCGATACGGATCTTGGGACCCTGCAGATCGACCAGGACACCCACCTGGCGGCCGCTGGCACGGGCACGGTCACGTATCGTATCAGCACGCACACGATGCTCCTCGTGGGAGCCGTGGGAAAGGTTGAGTCTCACGACATCGATACCGGCACTGATCAGTTCGTCCAGCACCTTGGGATCGTCGGTCGCGGGACCGAGTGTGGCTAAAATCTTCGTTCTTCTAAGCATAATATCTCCGGACCCTGTTGCCGATCCTCACGGCGACAGGGTCCTAGCGGCCCTTAACCCTTGTTGGCACACTCTTCGAGCATCGCAACGGCAGGCAGGGTCTTGCCTTCCAGGTACTCCAGGAACGCGCCACCGGCGGTGGAGATGTAGGAGACCTTGTCGTAGATGTCATACTTCTGGATCGCCGCGATGGTGTCACCACCACCGGCCAGGCTGAAACAGTCGGAGTTGGCGATCGCCATGGAGACGGTCTTGGTGCCTTCGCCGAACTGGTCGAACTCGAATACACCCACGGGACCGTTCCATACAACAGTACCGGCGTTGGCGATGATGTCGGCCAGCTCCTTGGCGGAGTCGGGGCCGATATCGAAGATCATGTCGTCGTCGGCACACTCACTGGCGGGCTTCAGGGTCGCCTCGGCAGTCTCGCTGAACTCCTTGCCGCAGACGATGTCGGTGGCGATAGGAATATTGGCGCCACGGGCCTTCATCTTCTCAACCAGCGCCTTGGCGGTATCCACCAGGTCGTCTTCGCACAGAGACTTGCCGACGTTGTTACCCATGGCCTTGAGGAAGGTGTTGGCGATACCACCACCGACCACCAGCTGGTCAACCTTCTCGGAGAGGGCTTCCAGAACGGTCAGCTTGGTGGAGACCTTGGAACCACCGACGATGGCAACCATCGGGCGAGCCGGGTTGGCCAGTGCCTTGGCCAGGTTGTCCAGCTCATCGGCCAGCAGCAGACCGGCACAGGCGGTGGGGGCAAACTTGCCGGCACCGTGGGTGGATGCCTGGGCGCGGTGAGCGGTACCGAAGGCGTCCATCACGAAGACGTCGCACAGGGCGGCGTACTTCTTGGCCAGATCTTCGTTGTCTTTCTTCTCGCCCGCGTTGAAACGGACGTTCTCGAACAGCACCACTTCGCCATCTGCAACTTCTGGCGCATTCTCCAGGTAGTCGCCGATCAGGCGTACGCTGGTGCCCAGCTTGGCGGACATATCCTCAGCGATGGGCTGCATGGAGTTCTCTGCATCGACCTCACCTTCGGTGGGACGGCCACGGTGGGACATCACCTGGACCTTGGCACCTGCCTTTACGCAGTGCTCGATGGTGGGCATGGAAGCAGTGATACGGGCATCGGAAGTAACCTTGCCGTCTTTAACGGGTACGTTGAGATCAGCGCGAATCAGGACACGCTTGCCGGCGAGATCGAGATCGGTCAGCTTGATGAAGGACATAGAGAGACTCCTTGTAAGCTATTTTGTTGTATTAGAAAGGTATTAGATGAAACGGTTATTTCAGCTAATGCCTCTCGGGCATTGGGAGCAGCCGAACCCGGTGGGCCATGCACGAGGCATGGCCCACCAGATCAAGCTACAGGCTTAACGCTTAGTTGGCAGAAACGTGCTCAACGAAACGCAGCATGTTGGCGGTGTAGCCGTACTCGTTGTCGTACCAGGAGACAACCTTGACGAAGGTACCGTCCAGCTGGATGCCGGCGCCGGCATCGAAGATGGAGGAGTAGCCAACGCCACGGAAGTCGGTGGAGACAACCTTCTCATCGGTGTAGCCCAGGGTGTCGCCGATACCAGCGGTCTCGGAAGCTTCCTTCATGGCGGCACAGATGTCGTCGTAGGTGGCTTCGCTGTCCAGCTCACAGGTCAGGTCAACAACAGAGACGTCAGAGGTGGGTACGCGGAAAGCCATACCGGTCAGTTTGCCGTTCAGCTCGGGCAGAACAACGCCAACCGCCTTGGCAGCACCGGTGGAGGACGGAATGATGTTCTCCAGGATGCCGCGGCCGCCGCGCCAGTCTTTCTTGGAAGGACCGTCAACGGTCTTCTGGGTAGCGGTAGCAGCGTGAACGGTGGTCATCAGGCCACGCTTGATGCCCCACTTGTCGTTCAGGACCTTGGCAACGGGAGCCAGGCAGTTGGTGGTGCAGGAAGCGGCGGATACGATGGCCTGGCCAGCGTAGGTGTCGTGGTTGACGCCGTATACGAACATGGGGGTGCCGTCCTTGGAAGGAGCGGACATAACCACTTTGCTTGCGCCAGCATCGATGTGCTTCTGGCAGGTCTCTTCGGTCAGGAAGAAACCGGTGCACTCCAGGACCAGGTCAACACCAACATCGGACCAGGCCAGGTTTGCAGGATCGGTCTCTGCGGTCAGGCGGATGGTCTTGCCGTTAACGACCATGTTGTTGCCGTCAACACCGACTTCACCGTCGAAACGGCCGTGTACGGAGTCGTACTTCAGCATGTAGGCCAGGTAATCGGCGTCCAGCAGGTCGTTGATGGCCACTACCTCGATGCCGGGGAAATCGCGAGCGATAGCGCGGAAAGCCATACGGCCGATACGACCGAAACCGTTGATACCAACTTTAATCGTCATAATTGAATACTCCTTACAGTAAAACTGATGAATTTTTCTTTAAATCAGCCCAAAACCTTATTGGCGGTGGCCACGACGTTGTCGACGGTAAAACCGAACTGTTCGAACAGCTGACCCGCGGGAGCGGACTCACCGAACGACTTCATGCAGACCACGGCGCCGTCGAGACCGACATACTTGTGCCAGCCCAGATCAACACCCGCCTCGATGGCCACGCGCTTGACGCCCGGGGTCAGTACGGAGTCCTTGTAGGCCTGGTCCTGTGCATCGAAGCGGCAGGTGGAAGGCATGGAAACAACACGAACATTACGATCGGACATCGCGGCAGCGGCATCCATCGCCAGACCGACTTCGGAACCGGTGGCGATCAGGATGAGATCGGCGGTGCCGTCGCAATCCTTCAGTACGTAACCACCGTTCTCGATAGCCTTGACCTGCTCCGCGGTACGCTCCATCGGCGTCAAGTTCTGGCGGGAGAAGACCAGTGCGGTCGGTGCGTTGCCACGCATCATGGCCGCTTTCCAGGAGACAGCGGACTCGATCGCATCACAGCCGCGCCAGGTCTCGAAGTTGGGGATCGCACGCATGGTGGCCAGCTGCTCGACCGGCTGATGGGTGGGACCGTCCTCGCCCAGACCGATGGAGTCGTGGGTGTAGACATAGATTGGGTTGATCTTCATCAGCGCGGACATGCGCAGTGCGTTGCGCATGAACTCCATGAACATGAAGAAGGTACCGCTGTAGGCACGGAAACCGCCGTGCAGCATCATGCCGTTGACCATGTGGGCCATGCCGAACTCGCGAACACCCCAGGAGATGTAGTTACCGTTGGCGTTTTCTGCATTGACCTTGACGGTGCCGGACCAGTTGGTCAGGTTGGAACCGGTCAGGTCGGCGGAACCGCCGAACAGCTCGGGAACCACGGGACCCATCGCCTCGATGGCGTTCTGGGAGGCCTTACGGGAAGCGATGTTGGGCATCTCTTCCTGGGTCTTGGCGATGTACTTGTCCATCTCCGCTTCGAAGTTGGCGGGCAGATCACCTGACATACGGCGCTCGAACTCAGCCGCTTCGGTCGGATACTCGGCCTTGTAGGCATTGAAACGGGTCTGCCACTCGCTCTCTGCGGCGGCGCCGGCCTCTTTGTGATCCCAACCGGCGTAGACCTCTTCGGGAATAACGAAAGGCTCGTGCTCCCAACCCAGGCTCTCACGGGTAGCCTGGATCTCGTCGGCACCCAGCGGTGCGCCGTGGCAGTCGTGGGTACCTGCAAGATTCGGAGAACCGTAACCGATGGTGGTTCTGCAGCAGATCAGGGTGGGCTTGGAAGTTTCAGCTTTTGCGGCCGCGACGGCTGCGCTGATGGCATCCGCATCGTGACCATCCACATCGCTGATTACGTGCCAGCCGTAGGACTCGAAACGACCGCCAACGTCTTTCTCCATCCAGTCGGAGATGTGGCCGTCGATGGAGATGTCGTTGTCATCCCAGAAGGCGACCAGCTTACCGAGGCCGAGGGTACCGGCCATGGCGCACGCTTCGTGGGAGAGACCTTCCATCAGGCAGCCGTCACCCATGAACACGTAGGTGTTGTGGTCGACGATGTCGTGACCCGGCTTGTTGAACTGACCGGCCAGGGTGCGCTCGGCGATCGCCATGCCCACGGCATTGGTGATGCCCTGACCCAGGGGACCGGTGGTGGTCTCGATGCCGTCGGCGTAACCGTACTCGGGGTGACCGGCGGTCTTGGAGTGGAGCTGACGGAAATCCTTGATGTCGTCCATGCTCAGGTCGAAACCGGTGAGATGGAGCAGGGAGTAGATCAGCATCGAGCCGTGGCCATTGGAGAGGACGAAACGGTCACGATCAGCCCACTTTGCATTGGTGGGATTGTACTTCATGTGGCTGTTCCACAGTACTTCTGCGATGTCCGCCATACCCATGGGCGCACCCGGATGTCCCGAGTTGGCTTTCTGAACTGCATCCATGCTCAGGGCACGGATCGCATTGGCAAGAGTTTTACGTGAGGACATAAGTCCCTCCTCTCAAAAGGCTTGTTAGAAATTTTATATTTCGGTCCAGGGCAGATCCGATGCTGCCCAAAAATCGAAGGCGCTCCGCCTCTTAGCCCACCCGTTGCTGACAACAGGTCGGCTGTTTTACCCCGTTTTGGAGACGCCGGCTGGAGATGTCCGTGACCTTGAGGTGCGAGTTGCAACCTGGAGGAGAAATCGAAACTTCCGCCTCCCGCCAGGATTCTCATCCATAAAAGGTATATTTTGCCCCTTTCGCTACTGCGGGAGCAAGCCAACTGGCTTTATGGGGCATAAAAAAATACCGATACCATATTACAAGGTATTGATTACCGCCTATTTACGGCGCCTCAATCCTTCCACTTGATGGAGCAGCCCATGCTGGGAATCTGCACCGCGGGACCACGACCGGTCTCGGCAACCTGCTTCATGGACTCGAAAAGGTCCCTGCGCACACCATCCGGAGCGGTCTCCTTGCGGCTCTCGTCGAGACGGCCACGGTACTGGAGCTCCAGGTCGGCGTTGTAACCGAAAAAGTCCGGGGTGCAGACCGCACCGTAGGCCTTGGCCACCTCCTGGCTCTCATCCAGCAGGTAGGGGAAGGGATAGCTGAACTCATCGGCTACCCGGGCCATGTTCTCGAAGGAGTCCTCCTCGTACTCGGCGGGATCATTCGACATGATGGCGACACTGTTGATCCCCAACTCCTTGAGCTCAAGGGTGTCACGCACCAGGCGATCGCGGATCGCCTTGACGTAGGGGCAGTGGTTGCAGATGAACATCACCAACAGACCGTTGGGGCCGGCGCAATCCTGCAGGTTCCATGTCTTGCCGTCAACGCCGGGCAGACTGAAATCGATCGCGGGTTTTCCGAATTCGCAAACCGGAGTTTCCAGTGACACCATTGTCGTGACGCCTCCTCAATTCAAATCAGCGGGCCATTCTGTCATAAGTAATCAGTAATACGTCCAGCTTTAACTATCCGAATTTCTTATTCAAACGGTAAAATTAACTGATTTGGACTTCATCGCCCCCTTTCCAGGCGGTGCATTTCACGAAAAATAAACATCAAATTCAACAATATTGACAATCTGACAGGGTCGAGCATAATGCCAACTGCGCCGATTTGAAATCAGATTGCGGGCGCTCTACAAATGCGGCTAAAGCGAACCGGAAGATAATCCAGGAAACCCGCCTTAGCTCGCGCTTGGCGGGTTTTTTAATGGAAAACAAATAATTATGAGTGACTACATCTTCACATCCGAATCAGTATCCGAGGGGCATCCGGACAAGATGGCGGACCAGATATCCGACGCCATCCTGGACAAGATCCTGGAGCTGGACGAGAACCCCGAACATGCACGTGTCGCCTGTGAGACCATGGTCAAGACCGGCGCGGTCATCGTGGCGGGAGAGATCACCACCAACGCCTGGGTTGATCTCGACGAGGTGATTCGCCAGGTGGTCTGCGATATCGGCTACACCAATTCGGATGTGGGTTTCGACGGCAACACCTGTGCCGTGATGTCTCTGCTCGGCAAACAGTCCGGCGATATCGCCATGGGCGTGGACCGCCAGGCCCCCGAAGAACAGGGTGCAGGTGACCAGGGACTGATGTTCGGCTACGCCACCAACGAGACCGACGTACTGATGCCCGCCCCCATCACCTACGCCCACAGGCTGGTTCAGCGCCAGTCGGAGATGCGCAAGGAGAATATCCTTCCCTGGCTGCGCCCCGACGCCAAGAGCCAGGTGACCCTGCACTACCAGGATGGCGAGGTGACCGGTATCGACGCCATCGTACTCTCCACCCAGCACGACCCCGATATCGAGTACAACCATCTGCGCGAGGCGGTGATGGAGAACATCATCCAGCCGGTACTGCCCAAGGAGTGGCTCGACAAGTGCCCCCAGGAGAAGATCCACATCAATCCGACCGGCTCCTTCGTGATCGGTGGCCCCGTGGGTGACTGCGGCCTGACCGGCCGCAAGATCATCGTCGACACCTACGGTGGTGCTGCCCGCCACGGCGGTGGCGCCTTCTCCGGAAAAGATCCCTCCAAGGTTGACCGTTCCGCCGCCTACGCCGGCCGTTACGTGGCCAAGAACATCGTTGCCGCCGGCCTGGCAGATCGCTGCGAGATCCAGGTCTCCTATGCGATCGGTGTAGCGGAGCCCACCTCCATCTCCATCGAGACCTTCGGTACCGCCAAGGTGGCCGAGGATAAGATCGCCGAACTGGTGCGTGAGCACTTCGACCTGCGCCCCTACGGCATCCTGCAGATGCTCGACCTGGTGAAACCGATCTATCGCAAGACCGCCGCCTACGGCCACTTCGGTCGCGAAGAGCCGGAATTCACCTGGGAGCGTACCGACAAGGCCGCAGACCTCAAGGCTGCCGCCGGCCTGTAACCCTCCTGCCGGTTGCGGAGTGCATACCCGGTGCACTCCGCAACCCTATTCTGGAAATTTGAACTGTAGGGCTTATACTAGCGCCCTATTCGTACCACCCTCGCCGAGGAGCGCTGCAACAGGTATCCACCTGCCAGGCTCGGGAGGCTTTTTGGAGACTATTTGCAACGGCGCTCAGTTTTTTCGGAGACTGAACTATGAACGCCGTTGTGAATGACAACTTCACCGATTTCAAGGTAGCCGATCTCTCCCTGGCCGACTGGGGCCGCAAGGAGATCGCCATCGCCAATACCGAAATGCCCGGCCTGATGGCCCTGCAGGAGAAGTATGGCGAGGAGAAGCCCCTCAAGGGCGCCCGCATCGCGGGCAGCCTGCACATGACCATCCAGACCGCGGTATTGATCGAGACCCTGGTGGCCCTGGGTGCCGAGGTGCGTTGGGCCTCCTGCAACATCTTCTCCACCCAGGATCACGCTGCCGCAGCCATCGCCGCCCAAAGCATCCCGGTTTACGCCTACAAGGGCGAGAGCCTGGAGGAGTACTGGGCCTACACCCACAAGATCATGGAGTGGTCCGACGGCGGCACCCCCAACATGATCCTCGACGATGGCGGCGATGCCACCCTGCTGATCAACCTTGGCGCAAAGGCCGAACAGGACATCAGCGTTCTGGACAACCCCACCAGTGAAGAAGAGACCGTGCTCTACGCCGCCATCAAGGCACGCCTGGCCGAACAGCCCGGCTGGTACTCCAACATCCTGAAGAACATCCAGGGCGTCACGGAGGAGACCACCACCGGCGTACACCGTCTCTACCAGATGCAGGAAAGCGGCGAACTGCCCTTCCCCGCCATCAACGTCAACGACTCGGTCACCAAGTCCAAGTTCGACAACCTCTACGGCTGCCGTGAGTCCCTGATGGACGGCATCAAGCGTGCCACCGACGTGATGGTGGCAGGCAAGATCGCCCTGGTCCTCGGCTACGGTGACGTGGGCAAGGGCTGTGCCCAGGCCTTCCGCGGCCTCGGCGCAACCGTCTGGGTCACCGAGATCGATCCCATCTGCGCCCTGCAGGCGGCCATGGAGGGTTACCGCGTGGTGACCATGGAGGAGGCCGCCCCCCTGGCGGACATCTTCGTCACCGCCACCGGCAACTTCCACGTCATCGGCCACGACCATATGGCAGCGATGAAGGACCAGGCCATCGTCTGCAACATCGGTCACTTCGACAACGAGATCGATGTCGCGAGCCTGGAGAAGTACCAGTGGGAGAACATCAAGCCCCAGGTGGATCACATCATCTTCCCTGATGGCAAACGCATCATCCTGCTGGCCGAGGGTCGCCTGGTGAACCTGGGCTGCGCCACCGGCCACCCCAGCTTCGTCATGTCCAACTCCTTCACCAACCAGGTGCTGGCACAGATGGAGCTGTTCATCCGGGGCGATGACTACGAGAACAAGGTCTACATGCTGCCCAAGCACCTGGATGAGGAGGTGGCACGACTCCACCTGGCCAAGATCAACGCCAACCTGAGCACCCTGAGCCAGGCGCAGGCGGACTACATCGGCGTACCGGTGCAAGGCCCCTACAAGCCCAACCACTACCGCTACTGATCCGATACCGGCTGTTATGCCCGAACCCCAAGCAGATACCGCTTCGGGGTTCGGGCCATGACGTCCGGAGATACAGGGGACGCCCATGAAATCACAGAAACAATATGAGAAGACCTTCAGCTTCGAACTGTTTCCGCCCAAGACCGAGGCGGGCATGGAGAAGATGCAGGCCAATGTAACAGAGCTGGCGACCGTAAACCCTCTCTACTTCTCGGTCACCTACGGCGCGGGCGGCTCGACCCAGGATCGCACTTTCCAGAGTGTCGCCTGGCTCAATGCCCAGAATCTCGACACCGCACCTCACCTCTCCTGCATCGGCAGCAGTCGCGAGGAGATCATCGAGATCCTTCAGTACTACAAGGACGAGGGCATTCACCGCGTGGTTGCCCTGCGCGGCGACCTGCCTTCCGGCGCCGGCCTTGGTGGCCTGGGTGAGCTCAACTTCGCCAACGAACTGGTCGCCCTTATCCGCGAACAGTTTGGTGATCACTTCCATATCGAAGTGGCCGCCTACCCTGAATTCCACCCCCAGGCACCCAGCGCCGAGTCAGACCTGCTCAATTTCAAGCGCAAGGTGGAAGCAGGCGCCAACGCCGCCATCACCCAGTACTTCTACAACCCCGATGCCTATTACCGCTTCGTGGATAGCTGCGAAAAGCTCGGCCTGGATATTCCCATCGTGCCCGGCATCATGCCGATCACCAATTACTCCAACCTGGCCCGCTTCTCGGATGCCTGCGGTGCGGAGATACCCCGCTGGATCCGCAAGCGCCTGGAAGGCTTCGGGGACGATGTCGAAAGCATCAGGGCGTTCGGTGCCGATGTGGTGACCTCGATGTGCGAGTCACTGCTGCAACAGGGTGCCCCCGGCCTGCACTTCTACACCATGAACCAGGCCGCACCGTCGCTGAGGATCTGGAACAACCTGGGACTTTCAAACTGACGTCATTCGCCGGCAACCCATGCGAGAACACCGGATATACACCCAGCAACCCCTCTCTCCAGGCGTCCCGATCACCCTGGAGGAGGGGCCATCCCATCACCTGCTGAAGGTGCTGCGCCTGAAGACGGGAGCCGAACTCACCCTGTTCAACGGCGATGGCCGTGATTACGAGGCCCGTATCTCCACTGCAGGAAAACGGACAGCCGACATCGAGATCCTCGCACGGGGGGAGCTTGAGCCCGAGCCGGTGCTCACCATCAGCCTCGGCATCGGTATCTCCAAGGGCGAGCGCATGGATTTCGCGATTCAGAAGGCGGTCGAACTGGGAGTCACGGAGATCACGCCGTTGATCACCGAACACTGCGTGGTCCGCCTCTCAGGCGAGCGGATGCAGAAGCGGTGCAGCCATTGGCGACAGGTGGCCATATCGGCCTGCGAACAGTCGGGGCGACGCTATGTTCCACAACTCAACGACGTAATGAAGGTCGATGACTGGATCGAATCCAGCGCTCACCTGTCCGGTTTGCTGCTGGATCACCGTGCGCAACAGAGCCTGGGACAACTGCCAGGCCCTGGCGCCGGAATCCGCCTGCTGGTGGGTCCAGAGGGAGGCGTGTCGGAAGCGGAGCGCAGCCTTGCCCTGAGGAGCGGCTTCACCGGGGTGAGAATGGGACCCAGGGTATTGAGGACAGAGACAGCCCCGCTGGCAGCCATTGCCGCCATCCAGACCCTGTGGGGGGATTTCAGTTAACGACTTCGGAAGATCAGTCCAGCAGATCGCCGAGGGCCATCTCCAGGGCATCGAGGTCAGGGATCCACGCCTCCTGGCCGGCAATCTCCACCCTGGAGAGGATCATCTCTCCCTTGGCCTCGTCATCGAGAGGGGTGATGCTATCCTCGGTCACCTTCACCAGGTGGGGAATCGCTTTGAGCACCAGGCCGATATAGGGACGCTTCGGGTTGCCATTGAGGGTGTTGCAGATGGCAATTCGTGCACGGTGGCCCACCTCTTCCCGGGGAGAGCCGGCCAGCACTTCGAAGGAGACCAGGGGCAGCATCTGCTGCCGCCACGAGATACTGCCCAGCAGCCAATCGGGTGCATCGTCGCTGTGAGACTCGGGTGGCGTATAACCCACCACCTCGGATACGGTGGCGTTGGGCAGCAGCAGCTGGCCGGTTCGCAACGGGAGCAGCACACCGCGGACTTCTGAGGTGGTTGTGGTGCTCATTGCGCCTCCTCAAGCAGCACTGAGTTGATATTCTCCAACAGGTCACTCTCCTGGTAGGGCTTTCCGAGGTAACGTTTGACACCGAGCTCCATGGCAAGGTTACGGTGTTTCTCACCGGTACGGGAAGTGATCATGATGATCGGTATATCGCGCAGTTCCTCCGAGTTGCGCATATGCCTGGCAAGCTCGTAGCCGTCCATGCGCGGCATCTCGATATCCAGCAGCATGATATCCGGACGGTGATCCTGCAGCTGGGCAACGGCGTCCACGCCATCCTTTGCGGTCACCACGATCATGCCGTGACGTTCCAGCAGGCGACCGGTGACCTTGCGCACCGTAATCGAGTCGTCCACCACCATGACCATGCGCCCGAAACCGGGTTCGCGATCCTCTTCGATCGCCTCCACGGGTGCCACCGCGGTGTGAGCCACATCCATGCGTACCAGCGCGGTGACGTCGAGAATCAGGGCCACGCGCCCATCACCCAGGATGGTGCCGCCCGAGATCCAGCGCACCGTGCTCAACTGCGGGCCAACCGACTTGACCACGATCTGGCGGTTGCCCAGCAGGTTGTCCACCTGCAGCGCGACATGGTGCTCACCGGCCCGGATCAGCAGCAGCGGGAACCACTTGCGCTGTTCCTGCACCTTCCCATGGCCATAGCCGAGCATACCGCCGAGGTTACGGACCTGGTACTCCTGCCCCGCGTAGCTGTAACTTTTCTGGGTACCGCTGTAGCAGGCCTGGAGCTCGTTATAGGAGATGCGCACCACGCCCTCGATACTGACGTGGGGAATGGCGAATACCTCTTCGTTGAGCTCCACCATCATGGCATCCGCAATGGCCAGCGTGAGTGGCAGGCGGATGATGAAACTGGTGCCCTGCCCCGGTTCGGACTGGATATCCAGGGAGCCGCCCAGCTGCTTCACCTCGCTCACCACCACGTCGAGGCCCACGCCGCGACCGGCGATCTGGGTCACCTCGTCCGCGGTGCTGAAACCGTGCTCCAGTACAAACTGCAGCACATCGTTGTCCGTGACATCCGCATTGGGATCCAGGATACCCTGTTCGATCGCTTTCTGGCGGATCGCCTCCACCTTGATGCCTGCACCGTCATCGCTGACGGTCAGCAGCACGTCGTTGCCCTCGCGCTGCAGGGTGAACTGGATCCTGCCGGCTTCGGGTTTGCCAACCTCCTGGCGCCGTTGCGGTGTCTCGATACCGTGGGAGACTGCGTTTCGCAGGATATGCTCGAGGGGCCCGATCATGCGATCGAGGATACCCCTGTCGAGTTCGCCTTCGGCCCCCTGCACTTCCAGGGCCGCTTTCTTGCCCACCGGGTTACAGGTCTGACGGATCACCCTGTGCAGCCTCGGCACAACCTGTGCGAAGGGCACCATGCGGGTACGCAGCAGGCCATCCTGGAGATCGGTGGCGAGGCGGGACTGCTGCAGCAGCAGGGTCTCCGTCTCGCGGTGCTGATCACCGAGGTAGTCCTTGATGTTGGCAAGGTCGTTGACTGTCTCTATCAGGCTTCGCGACAGCTGCTGCATGGTGGAGAAACGGTCCAGCTCGAGGGGGTCGAACGACTCGTCGATCTCCCGGCCCTCCTCCTTGTCCTTCTCGTAGCGGAACAGGATCTGCGCCTCGGTCTCGATCTCCAGGTGACGCAGCTGTTCGCGCAGTCGGTCGACGGTCTGCTCGAGCTCGGAGAGGTTGAAGCCGAGGTCGACATTCTGCTGTTCGAGGCGGGAACGGTAGATACTGACCTCGCCGGCGTTGTTGACCAGCCTGTCGAGCAGCTCCGACTGCACCCTCACCTGCTCGCGGCCACGGCTGGGGAATTTCCTCGCCGGAACCTCCTGGGGTTCTTCCGACACCGCAGCGGCCTCGGCCACCCTGTCAGGTATCGGCGGCTGCGCCGGTTCCTCAACCGGGGCAGGTACCTCTTCCACCTCGGCCACAGCAGCTGCAACCTCTTCCGGCGGGGGCGCCTGGACCTCGGGCTCGGGTTCGGCTTCAATCCGCTCTTCAGGCGCGGGTTGGGCCAGGGACTGGTCTACGGTGAACACCTGCTCCAGGCGCTCCACCAGGTCATCGGCACGGCGCAACCTGGGGCCATGCTTCAATTCGTCGGCCTGTTCGGCGAGGCGGTCGATCACCTGCTGGGAGAGATCCAGCACCTCCGGGGTTGCCTCGATCCGGCCGTGATCCACACCCGTGAGGAGTGACTCGAAGGCGTGACTGAGATCGCCGATGGGCATGGCCCCGGCCAGTCGCGCACCGCCCTTCAGGGTGTGCAGGGTACGTTCGAGATCAGCAACCGGCTCGCTGCTGGCGGGGTGCTGTTGCCAGGTCTGGAAGGCGTTCTGGGAAGATTCGATCAGCTCCCTCGCCTCCTCCAGGAAGATCTCAAGCAGTTCGGGATCAGCCTCGATGGTGACAAAATCGGTATCGGCCGCCGCCTCTGCCGGTTCGGCTTCAGGCGCCTCGGGTTCCGGCTCCAGCATCTCTTGGACTGCTTCCTCAGCCGCCTCTTCGACTGCGGCCTCCGGCTCCATCTCTACCGGTTCAGGGAGCTCCTCTGCCTCGGGGACTTCAAATGCTTCCGCCTCGACCACCTCGGCCACTTCGACAGCGGCAGCGAGTTCGACCTCTTCGGACTCCAACGCTTCGGAAATCTCTTCCGCTGCCCCTGCCTCGGCTGCGGGAACCTCTGCAGGTTCCGCCTCCTCGAGCGGGGGCATTTCGGTTATCTCTTCTTCCAGCAGCGCTTCGGGTTCAGCGATCTCCTCGAACGCGAGGGTCTCTTCAGTCTCAATCCCAACCGGTTCGCCGGCTGGCAGCTCTTCTTCGCCCAGCGACACCATATCGAGGGGCTCGCCCACCTCAAGTGCCTCGCCGGCAAGTTCAATCTGTTCCTCTTCTTCGGGCAGCTCCTCGGCAATTATCGCCTCTTCGCCAACCGCCAGCTCTTCAGCCGCCTCGGCCTCCCACGCCGTCTCGGCAGCCGCCTCTTCGGCGGTGACGACACTCTCCAGTGCCTGCTGCCTCTGCTTGATCTCCTCGTGAAAACCGGCCCATTCCGGCAGCTCTGCGCCCGCAACATTGATCACGGAAAGAAACGCGTCGAACAGCCCGCAACTGCGTGCCACCAGGGAGAGGAAGTCCTCGTCCGCCACTGCATGGCGATCGACCAGTGCGTTGACCAGGGCCTCCATATCCGAGCTGATCTCGGCCATGGGGGTGTAGTCGGCCATGTGGGCACTGCCGTGAAGGGTATGCAGGGCGCGGGAGAGTTCGCCATCTATACGGCAGGCCAGCGGGTCACTGCTGCACGCCTCCACGAATCCCCGCAGGGTATCGATATGGGTTCTCGACTCTGCGCTGAAGATCTCGAGCAGCCCCTCATCCATCGACACGGGCGGCTCGGGCTCCGCTGCTTCAGCAGCCTCCTCGGCAGGGAACGGCACGACTTCGGCCGTCGGCTCTTCCGCTTCGACAGCCTCAACGGGGGCTTCCTCTGGCTCGACCGCGGGCGCGGCAGGCGACGGCTTGTAGTTGGGATCTGCCAGCTGGAAGGCACGCTCCATCAGGCTATCGACATCCGCCTGCGGGTTGGTGCCCTGCTCCTGGCAGTCGATCAGTTCCGGAATGACCGCGGCCGACTCTTCCAGCAGGCCGAGCAGTTCGGGTGAAATGGGAACGGTCTCATCGATCACCCTGTTGAGCATGTTCTCGATCGACCAGGCGAATTCGCCGATGGTCATGGCACCGACCAGGCGCCCGCTACCCTTCAGGGTATGGAACGAGCGGCGGAAGGTGGAGAGGGCATCCATGTCGCCGTGATCGGCGTGCCAGCGGGGCAGGTACTCCTGGATAACCGCCAGCTCCTCCCGTGCCTCTTCAATGAAGATGTCGAGGATTTCAGGATCGATGTCCTCCAGGGGAGGCTTCTCGGCGGAGGGGATCGGCTCGGGTACCGCCTCGGGTTGCACTTCGAGCTCGAAAGGCTCTTCGGCCAAGGACTCTGTATCGATCTCCAACAGCGCTTCCGGAGCCTCTTCGACCGCCTCTGCCTCCTCGACGGCAGGCTCCGGCTCGGGATGCTCGACGGTAACACCCAGCTGCTCGATGGCTTCCCTGGCAACATCCAGGATCTCCGAGTGGATACCGCGCCCCTCGGTGACCGCTTCCATGAAGTACTCGATGCTGGTCACCGCATCGGCAAACAGGTTGAGCCGTTCAGCGTCGGGCACCAACTCTGATTCCATCAGGTAATGCTGTACGTAGTCGGACAGTGCATCGAGAATCCGTGCCGCCTCTTCAAGCTGCAGTATGCGGAAGGCACCGGCCATGGAGGTGAAGCGCTCGGGCACATTGGCCAGCAGTTCACTGGACGCGGGATCGGCAAGGAAAGCGACCACCGACTCCTTGTTCTTCGCCATGTCGACCCCGGACTCGTGCAGAACCGAATCCACGAGACGATCGAATTCGCCTTCCGGCAGATCGGGCAGCAGTTCCGACAACTCGGGCCGTTTCAACCAGTGGTCATGACGACGCGCAACGGAGAGGTTGTCCAGGGATGTCTCTATATAGAGGATATCGGCTGCCAGGGACATCAGTTCCTGGTCCTGTGGTGACGAGCCGCTGCTCACCACCTCGCCGATCCAGTCGGCCTGGCGTTTGAGCCGTTGGCGCAATCCGCCCTGCCCCACCATGCCGAGGGTATCGGCAAGCTTGTGCATCAGCTCTTCGACGCTCTTGAGCCGCTGGGCATCCTCGGTACCGGTGCGGATAAAGAGGTCCACGCCGTCCTTGATAGTGGTCAGGTCTGCCGAGATGGCGCTGCGAACGGAGTTGAGCAGGTCCTGGGAGGGTGCCTGAAGCACCTCGCGCCCCTCTTCGATATCGGCCTGGCTGACCAGGCTGTTATCGAGGCCGTATGCGGCCTTGATCTCGGCCACTCCTGGATTCGAGGAATCGGCACGGGCGGTGTAGTAGAGCAGGTTCTTCAGCAGGTCGTTGGCGGGGGCCTCTGCCCAGGACGCCTCGCCCTGGTCGATGAGACGCTTGATCTCACGATCGATCTTGCCCATCAGGCGCTCGGTGGCAATACCCGACTCCAGGCTGCCATCGGCCAGGGCCGAAACAAGTACCCCACCGACCTTGAACAGCCGTCTGACCTGCTCTGTCCCTGCGCTGGATTCAATCTGGGAGAAGACCTCTCCGATACGCTCCAGGCCACCCCGTATATCGGTCTTGCGGAACCAGTCGAGGAGGCCGCGGTGAAAATTGAGCCGGATCCCCTTGGTGAAGGTGCCGAGTTCCGGGTTGGGTTCGCCCTCCACCTCGGCCGATGCGAGTTTGCTCTCGAGCTCGGGGGCGAACAGTGCCACCTCGGAGAAGAGCGCCGCGTCGCGTGTCGCCCTGAGTTCATTCAGAATGGGCAGGATCAGTATTGGCTGGTCCTGCGTACCCGACTCGAGCTTCTCGAGGTAGTCGGAGAGCTGGATAAGACCCAGCATCAACGCCTCTGCAGCCTCCTCGCGACGGGTGAGCTTGTTGTCCCGCAACGCGATGGCGACCTGCTCCATCTCCTCGGCCAGCATGGCGGCGCCGTAAATCTGCACCATCTGCAGTGTACCGAGCACCTGGTGCAGGTGCTGGATGCACTCGCCGATCAGCTCCTCGCTGTCGCCGACCTCCTCGAAGTAATCATCGAGTGCACGTCTGGCAGTCGCCAGGGACGAGTCCAACTCCCCCCTGATCCATTTAAGCGTACTGTAATCTTGAGCCTCGCTCATACCGGATCTTCCGCTCCTGAAGCATGCTTACACCCGTGTCCGACAGGTTTCACACGCCCGGTCAATTATTCCTTATGCCACCCGGCCTTATTCCGGCAGACGGAAACCGGATACCGAACGCTGCAGTTCGTCAGCGAGATCAGCCAGTGTACCAATGGCCGCCGCTGTCTGGCCGGTACCCTCGGATGTCTGGGTGGTAATCTCCTGAATGACGCTCATGGTGTCATCGATTCTCACCGCCTCTTCGGACTGACTACGGGCTGATTCAGCAACCGTGGTGATTCGTTCGGAGATCTGGTTCGAAACCGTTTCAATCTCTTTCAGCGCCTCACCGGCATCCTCGGCCAGCTGGGCACCTGAGACCACCTCGGTGGTGGTGTCTTCCATGGAACTCACCGCTTCGTTGGTATCGGCCTGAATGGTCTTAACCAGGGCTTCGATCTGCTTGGTCGCGTTACCCGAACGTTCCGCCAGGCGCTGTACCTCGTCCGCAACCACCGCGAAGCCGCGGCCCGCTTCACCGGCCATGGCCGCCTGCATCGCCGCGTTCAAGGCGAGAATGTTGGTCTGGTCGGCAATATCGTCAATCAGCTCAACGATATCTCCAATCTCCTGGGAACTCTCACCCAGGCGCTTGATTCGCTTGGAGGTCTCCTGGATCTGTTCACGAATGGTATCCATGCCCTGGATGGTGCGACGTACGGTGTCAGCACCGGTGCCTGCGATCTCAACCGAGCGCTGAGCGATCTCTGCCGAATCGGTTGCATCCTTCGACATCTGGTCGATGGCGCTGGTCATGGTCTTGATAGAGTCTGTGGCACTGGTGATCTGCTCCGCTTGGTGCTCACTCGCCTCCGCCAGGTGCATGGCCGTGGCGCGGTTTTCCTGGGCCGATGACGAGACCTGGTCGGAGGTCTGGTTGATCGTGGTTACCAGGCTGCGCAGCGCTTCAATGGCGTAGTTGATGGAGTCGGCGATGGCGCCGGTCACATCCTCGGTCACCGTCGCGGTCACCGTCAGGTCACCATCAGCGAGGTCACCCATCTCGTCGAGCAGTCGCAGAATAGCCTGCTGGTTACGCTCGTTCTGCTGCTTGCTCTCCTCCTCCCGGCGTTTCGCATCCATCAGCATGAAGTAACCGAGCAGCAGCAGGAAAACCGCGGCAAGGGCACCCAGTATGGTGATCATCACCGGGCCCGCCTTGACGCCGAACACACTGACACGGCCCGGAGACTGGCCATAGACCTCGAGCAGCTGATCCGCTCGCTCGTTCACGCGGTCGGAGACATCGGTTACCCGGCTCGCGGCCTCCAGGGCCGGCAGCACGGCGGGTACCGTCTCGATGATCTCACCCGCATGGTCATTGACGGAGCTGAAGAGCATTGCCACTTCACGCAGCTTGGCGATCGCTGCGGTATCCCTGATCCTTTTGATATCCAGGTCATCACTGCCCTGGAGCATACCGTCGAGAACCCGGCCGAAGAGGTCTGCATCGCGGCTGAACTGGTCGATGGCCGCGGCCGTCGCCTGGCCGCCGACGAGTACTTTCGCCACGTTCTTGTCGATACGCTCAGCCAGCATGAGCTGACGGGACGCGGTGGATATCTGGGCGGGATCCGCATTCTGCCTCACCAGGATATCGATCACCTCCTGGGAGAGGGCTTGAAGCTGGGGTACGAACTCGGTGATCACGTTGACGAACTCACGCACCGAGAGAATGGAGTCGCGGTTGGAGAGAATATCGTCCGCGTTCTGGCGCAGCTCCAGCCAGGCGTCATCCATCGCCTTGAGATCCTTGCGTGTCTCGGCAGGTGAAGGAGGCAGACCGAGACGGGGAACACCGCGCTTGAGCTCACCGATCAGGCGCTCGAAGCCGTCACGTGACTCACGCAGCTGGCCGAATGCATCCTTGTCACCGGAAGCAGCGGAGAGCGCGTTTTTCGCAATCTTCTGCGAAATCACCCGCTGCTCTGCAGAGCGCAGCAGGTATGCTTCGTCGTTGGCATCCCATTCTGCCACATGGGCAAAGGTCAACAGGGCCAACACGATGGTGACCAGCAACCCGATGGATAAAAAGACGACAACCTTGTTTCCCGCGGACCCACCCGCACGCTTTCCAGACCTTCTTGCCATTTCAGCCTATCTCCAGAAAATCACGCTTAAGCGATTTTTTCTCATTAAAGTCTTAACAAATTCAACTCAGTGTGACGCCGGTCAGGCCGCCGCCACCTGGAACCCCGGGCTCTCTGCCAGCAACTTGGCACTGAACACCGGCCACTGATCGTCATCCAGACGGTATGCACTCCTGACATACTGCTGTACAGGCCCGGGCAGGGCCGGCACCTCCACGTCCTGATCTTCGGCAAAGTGGCGCATACCCTGCACATCCCCCACCAGCAGGCCGACAAAGAGGCCGTTATGGTTGATCACCAGTACGCGGCTGCGCCTGCCGATCACGATGTGCTTTCCACCCAGAAACACCTGCAGATCGATAATCGGCAGCAGGTTGCCACGGATATTGGCGATTCCCACGACCCAGCCCTTGGTACCCGGTACCGGTGTGATCGCGTCGGGGTAGTTGAGTATTTCCGCAATTTCGTTCAGCGGCACCACCAGGCGCACACCTGCGATATGGCAGAGGATGCCTTCCCAGGAACGCTGCCCCTCATCCTCTTTCGGAAGACCTTCGGAGTGATGAATGCTCCTGCGTTCGATATCACGCAGCTGATGCAGTATGTCCGCTGATGAAGTTGCCATATCCTTTTATCTTCAGTCGCTCAGGACCGTCCTGATCTTGGCCAGCAGCTCGGCGGATGTAATGGGCTTGACCACGTACTCCTTCGCGCCCTGGCGAAGTCCCCATGCCCTGTCCGTCTCCTGGTCCTTGGTGGTCACCATGATCACCGGAATATCGGCGGTCTCGGGATCCTTGGTCAGCTGGCGGGTCGCCTGGAAACCATTGAGCCCCGGCATCACCACATCCATAAGGATCACGTCGGGCTTGGACTGACGCGCCTCTGCAATACCGGATTCACCATCCGGCGCGATGATTGCGTTGAAGCCCCCGCCCTCGACGATATTCTTGATTACGTGGGTTTCAGTCGGTGAATCATCCACAATCAAGACGGTGAGGCCGTCGCCATCAGCAGCACCCTGCCCCCCGGCATCCGGCTGATCTTCTGCACCGCCTTTTTTGAAAAAGCTTCTCATAATAGTTATACCTTTCTCCGAGAATGCCTGGTTGAATAATTACCCGGTGCGATAATCAGGCCGCCTTACCTGCATGGCGGCGGATAGCACCCAACAGTTCATCCTTGGTAAAGGGTTTGGTCAGATACTGTTCGGACCCGACGATCCTCCCCCTGGCCCGGTCGAACAGCCCGTCCTTGGACGAAAGCATGATCACGGGCGTATCTTTATAGTCCTGGTTATGCTTTATCAGCGCACAGGTCTGGTAGCCGTCCAATCGTGGCATCATGATGTCGACGAAGATCACATCGGGACGGTTGTCCGCAATCACGGACAGCGCTTCGAAACCGTCTGTTGCGGTAAACACCTCGCAGCCCGCCTTTTTCAGCAGGCTCTCGGCAGTTCGCCGGATGGTCTTGCTGTCATCAATAACCATCACCTTGAGACCGGACAGTTCGGTGTCGAGGTTCTCGCTCATAGCCATCATTCCTCTGCTCATCCTGTACTTCTGGATGCTGTTAGCATGTTCCCGATCGGCGATACCGACCATCATTCCACTGGTGTCACGGTGGTGAGACCGAAAAGCTGCCAGATCTGCATACCACCACGGTAGTATGCCAGCTTCTCGGCCGGATAACCGACACTCAGCAGTCCCTGGATTGCACGGGGAGACTGGCCGCAGGCGGGGCCGTTGCACCAGATGATCAGGTCCTTGCAGCCACTGAAATCCCACTTGTCGGTCATGTGTTCAGATTCGGAGAGGCCCCATTTCTCCAGGGTACGGGTAACCGTGCCCACCTCTTCCCTCGGCTTGGCACCCAGAAATTTCAGGGTCTCCACCATCTCGGCATCAGTGATCTTCTTGCTCAATGTCGTAAAGGGTATATTGATGGAGCCGGGAATGGTTCCCTTCTTGTGCCAGCTCGGGGTGCGCGCGTCGATCAGCAGGCCGTTGCCCTCACGCAGCTGGTTCTCCATGAAATCGAAGATCTCGATCTCGCCCGCCGTTCTGACCTTGGGATCCACGGCAATGGGCTTGAGGCAGAAAGGAGGACACTTGCGCGTGGTCTTGGCGAAATAGCCCCGCAGCTCATAATCGGGGTCCTGTACACGCTGCACCTTGACCGAACGTCCCTCGTGCATCACGTGCAGATAGGGCTTTCCCTTGTAGAGCGGGATGAAACCGTCACCCTCGCCCACCTTGACCTCGCCTTCGCCTTCACCCTCGGCAGCAAACACCCCGCCCGAAAGCAGTGCCATCACCGACAGGGCAGACACCAGGGTTCTTATATATTTCATTCATTACTCCCCGTTAAGGATCAGTCGTCACCCCGTGGTTGCCAGGCTCATGGCCCTCACCGTCCGAGGTAACGGTTCATTATCTTTTTCTGGACCTGCTCGTAGGATGCCCCTGTGAAATAGTCCTGATAAATCTCTTCCTGAGTCCTACGAGGCAGTTTTTTGTAAAACACTGAACTACCGGTGTATTTCTCTTTGAGTTCCTGTGCGAAATCCTCAATCGACAGGCCGCGGCTGAAACCTGCGCCACCGCCACCATTCACCGTCTCAGGGCCGGCATCATCCGCCGACTGCTTACGCTCGACCTTATCGGTCTCCATCTCGATCGCCTTGAGGTAATCATCGTCTTCGGCTGCGCTCAGTGTGACCGGCGTCACAAAACTGACGATTAACAGGCAAAAAAGAATGCGAAACATCGGAAAAGCCAGGCCATTCGGTCTCCGAGGCAAAGAAGCTCTCATAAGACAACGCCCTCCTGTCACCCAATAAATGTATCTGGAGGTAAGCTTCATGCTCCCTCTCAGCCCTTTGTGGTTATGTCATAGTAGTTTTTATGATGACCCACTCCCTCCTTGGACGAGGGAGCCAACGCGTAGACCTTATCAATTGGACTGACCCTCTGCAACTGGCATTCCCACGACGCGAAACGCCCCACAAACCGATCACTCTCGGGTATGATTACGCCATGAATATCACTCTCGGCGTTTTGATGGATCCCATCGGGAGCATCAATATAAAGAAGGACAGCACCTTTGCCATGCTGCTGGAGGCACAGGCCAGGGACTGGGATATCCAGTACATGGAAATGGGCGACATCTACCTGCGGGATGATCGCGCCCGCGGCACCATGACACGACTCAAGGTCGAAGAGAACCCTGCCCAGTGGTACCAGCTCGAAGAGCAACGGGACGCCCCCCTGGATGAACTCGATGTGATCCTGATGCGCAAGGACCCTCCCTTCGACATGGAGTACGTCTACAGCACCTACATCCTGGAGAAGGCCGAGGAGCGCGGCGTCCTGGTGGTGAACAGCCCTGCGGCGCTTCGGGACTGCAATGAAAAACTGTTCACCGCCTGGTTTCCGCAGTGCTGCTCCCCCACCCTGGTGACACGCAACCACCAGCAGTTGCTGGCATTTCTGGAAGAGCAGAAAGACATCATCCTGAAACCGCTGGGCACCATGGGGGGCGCCTCCATCTTCAGAACCCGCCAGGGTGACCCGAATACCAATGTCATCCTCGAAACCCTCACCGACAACGGCCAGCGCTACGCCATGGCCCAGCGCTTCATCCCCGAGATCACCGAGGGCGACAAGCGCATCCTGATGGTCGATGGGGAGCCCGTCCCGTACGCCCTGGCCAGAATACCCAAGCCCGGCGAGACCCGGGGCAACCTGGCCGCCGGAGGCACCGGCAAAGGCGTTCCCCTCTCCCAGCAGGACAGGTGGATAGCCCAGCAGGTGGGCACGGTCCTGAAAGAGCGTGGCATCCTGTTTGCCGGGCTCGACGTGATAGGTGATTACCTGACGGAGATCAACGTCACCAGCCCCACCTGCATCCGCGAACTGGACAGCCAGTACAATCTCAATATCAGTGCAGACCTGATGGACAGGATAGAAGAACTTCTCAGGTCATGAAGACCGGCATCTCCACCACGCTGCGCAAACTGCTGCCGCTCTGCCTCCCACTGCTCATCCTGGCGGGCTGTGACAGCCGGCCCCAGGTGACCGGCACCCGTTTCCTCGCCTTCGGTACGCTGGTCGATCTCACCATCGCCGGCGTTTCAGAGGAGCGATCCGAACAGGCGGCCGATATCCTGGAGCAGGATTTCCAGCAGATGCACCACGCATGGCACGCCTGGGACCCGGGCCCCCTGGGCCGCATCAACAGGCTGATCAGCGAGGGTGAGAGGCGATTCACCGCGCCACCCTCGGTCATACCGCTGATCGAACTGGGCACCCGACTATCGGTCCAGAGCGACCACCTGTTCAATCCGGCCATCGGCAACCTGGTGGACGCCTGGGGTTTTCACAGCAATGACCCTGAGGGTCACCGCCCGCCCGACCAGCAGGTTATCGACGATCTGCTGAAACAGGCCCCGAGGATGACCGACCTGCAACTCAACGGCATCGAACTGCTGAGCAGCAACCCCGCGGTAAAGCTCGACTTCGGTGCCTTCGGCAAGGGCTACGGCATCGACCTGGCGATCGACCACCTGCGTGAACTGGGCATCCACAACGCCATTATCAATGCCGGCGGCGACCTGCGTGCCATCGGATCGAAGAACGGCCAGCCCTGGCGTATCGGCATCCGCCACCCCAGCGGCGAAGGCGTACTGGCCACGCTCGACATCGAGGGGGATGAGAGCGTCTTCACCTCCGGCGACTACGAGCGCAACTTCGAGTGGCAGGGCCAGCGTTATCATCACATCATCGACACAAGGACCGGTTACCCGGCCAGGGGCACGCGCTCGGTGACGGTGATTCACGACAATGCCGCCACCGCTGATGCCGCTGCCACCGCCCTCTTCGTAGCGGGCCCTGAGCGCTGGCACGAGATCGCCCTGCGCATGGGAGTGAGCCATGTCCTGCTGGTGGATGACAGCGGGAACCTGCACATGAACCCGGCCATGCAGAAACGCCTGCAGCTTTTGGAACCAGACGGTAATATAGTGCCCAGTCCGCCACTCAACACGACCCAGCAGACACCGGCAATCCAATGAATACGGCAGCAAAAATCAATCCCGTCGACCGCCTGGGACTGACCCTCTTTTTTGCCGTCAGCCTGCATGCCATCCTTATTCTCGGCATCACCTTCACCATTGAACAGGCCAAGAAGCTGCCGCCGCCCGAACGCACCATCGAGATCATGGTGGTGCAGAACCCGATCAAGACCGAGAAACCGAAAACCCACGACTTCCTCGCCCAGGTGACCCAGGAGGGCGGGGGGCAAATGGAGGAGAAGGTCCGCCCCACCACCGAGATCACCCCGCCCGCCAGGGCGCTACCCACACCCGTACAGGAGAACCGTCCTCCCGCGCCTCCTGCGCCGCCGAAACAGACTGAGCCCAAGCGGGTCATCACCAAGAAAGCGCCCTCGGAGAAGAAGGTCGATCCCACGCCCAAGGCGCAGCCTCAGAAACCGAAGAAAAAACGACTGACAGCGGCCCAACTTCTGGCCAGCACCGATCGGGAGATCCAGCGCCTGACGGCGGAACTCGACCGCAAGACCAAGCTCTACTCGAAACGTCCCAGGCGCAAGCGCCTCACCGCCAGCACCCAGGAGTACGTCTACGCAAGCTACCTGGATGAGTGGCGCCGCAAGGTTGAACGGGTGGGCAACCTGAACTACCCCGACGAGGCAAAACGCCGCAAGCTCTACGGCAACCTGATTCTTCACGTGGCGGTCAGAAGGGACGGTTCCGTGGAGAAGATCCGTGTACTCCAGACCTCTGGACACAAGCTGCTCGATGACGCCGCGGTGCGTATCGTCAGGCTCGCCGCCCCGTTTTCAGCCTTTCCGGCCGAGATACGCAAAGAGACCGATATTCTCGATATCACCCGCACCTGGCAGTTCCTGCACAGCAACAGGCTCCAGGCCAAGAACTGACCCGGTTTTCTCAACTCCCAGCGCCGGAAATGGTTGCGGTCGCCAGACACTGGCACGATACTATTGATATGAACAGCGGTATGAACCTCACCAACCATTTCCTGATCGCCATGCCCGGCCTGGAAGACTCCAATTTCTTCCATACCGTGACCTACATCTGCGAGCACAACGAGCAGGGCGCCATGGGAATCGTGCTCAACCGTCCGACGGATCTGCACCTGAACGACATCCTCGAGCAGCTGGATATTGCGCCAAGCGAAGACCCGAAAGCGGAACAGACCATCTACGTCGGCGGGCCGGTACAGACCGACAGGGGTTTCGTTCTGCACAGCGCAGACACCGCCTGGGACTCCACGATGCAGGTCACCGACGGCATCAGCATCACCACCTCGCGGGACATCCTGGAAGCCATCGCCGGGGGCGACGGTCCGGCGGAGACACTGATCGCCCTGGGATACGCCGGTTGGGGCGAGGGGCAGCTGGAACAGGAGCTCACGACCAACACCTGGCTCAACGGACCGGCCGAAAAACAGATCATCTTCAACACCCCGCCGGAACTGCGCTGGCAGGCTGCAGCGAAGCTTCTGGGGGTTGATCTCAACCTGCTCTCCGGCGACGCCGGCCACGCCTGAACACCTACCGATCGATGGGTACACTGCTTGGATTCGATTATGGTCCGTCAAAGATCGGCGTGGCAGTGGGCCAGACCCTCACCGGGAGCGCCACCCCCCTGGACACCCTCAGGTCGGTGCAGGAGAAGCCGGACTGGGAAGGCATCAGCCGGCTGATCGAAGAGTGGAAACCCGAAGCACTGGTGGTCGGCCTGCCCTTCAACATGGACGACACCGAGGCTGAGATCGCACCCCGGGCCAGGCGCTTTGCCCGGCAGCTCGAGGGACGCTACCACCTGCCGGTTCACATGGCCGACGAGCGTCTCACCTCCCTGGAGGCGAAACGGCAGCTGGGCAGGAAGCCGAAAAAAATCGAGGAACTCGACGCCATCGCGGCTAAACTGATCCTGGAAACATGGTTAACAGAACCGAAGTGAAAACCCATAGCATCTACATGCAGGCTGAAGCCATCGAGGGCCTGATCAACGAAATGGTGCAGGCGATCAAGACACGCCTGGATGTCCAACAGGTGAACGACCCGGTGATGGTAGGCATTCACACCGGCGGGGCATGGCTTGCAGAAAGATTGCACGAGCAGCTCAATATTGAAGAACCGCTGGGCACCCTGGACATTTCTTTCTACCGGGACGATTTTACCCGCATCGGCATTAACCCCGAGGTAAAGCCCTCCCAGATCCCGTTCTCGGTGGAGGACAGGCACATCATCCTGGTGGATGACGTGGTACAGACCGGCCGCACCATCCGTGCCGCCATGAACGAGTTGTTCGACTATGGCCGTCCCGCCAGCATCATGCTCGCCACGCTCGTGGAGCGCGGCGGCAGGGAACTGCCGATCCAGCCCGGTGTTGTCGGTGTCCGGCCCCCGCTGAGCGCGGAGCAGCAGATCACCCTCACCGGGCCGCAGCCACTCAACCTGGTAATCGGCAACTCGAAGCAGGACGCCCGGGACAGTGAACAGGATTGACGCGACATGAAAGGACTCAAACCCAATCTACAGCTCGATCGCGCAGGCAGGCTGAAACACTTCCTGACCCTGGATGGACTCAAGCCCAATCTGCTTACCGAGATACTGGATACTGCCGAGTCGTTCACGGGGGTCTCAGAGCGCACGGTGAAAAAGGTACCTCTGCTTCGCGGCAAAACCATCTGCAATCTCTTCTTCGAGCACAGCACCCGCACCCGCACCACCTTCGAGGTGGCTGCCAAGCGGCTCTCCGCCGATGTACTGAACCTGAACATCAGCACCTCGGCAACGACCAAGGGGGAGACCCTGCTGGACACCCTGCGCAATCTCGAGGCGATGCACGTGGACATGTTCGTGGTGCGCCACAACGACAGTGGCGCCGCCCACTTCATCGCCCAGCACGCCGCACCCCATGTCAGTGTTATCAACGCGGGCGATGGTCGTCATGCCCACCCCACCCAGGCGATGCTCGACACGTTCACCATCCGACGCCACAAGGGCGAGTTCGTCGGCCTGCGGGTCGCCATCGTGGGTGATGTATTGCACTCCCGCGTGGCCCGATCGCAGATCCTGGCCCTCAACCTGCTCGGCACCTCCGAGGTACGCGTTATCGCCCCCCGCACCCTGCTGCCGGCAGATGTCCGAACCCTCGGCGTACACATCTACCACGACCTTGAAGAGGGCATCAGGGACGTGGATGTCATCATCATGCTCAGGCTGCAACGCGAGCGTATGCAGGGCGCAATGCTGCCCAGCGAACACGAGTACTTCCAGCTCTACGGCCTCACCGAGGAGCGCCTGCAGCTGGCCAAGGATGACGCCATCGTCATGCATCCCGGGCCCATCAACCGCGGCGTCGAGATGGACTCCCAGGTGGCAGACGGGCACCGCTCGGTGATTCTTCAGCAGGTCAGTTTCGGTATTGCCGTGCGCATGGCCGTGATGTCCATGGTAATGGGCGCCCAGGCGGCGGGGGCGGGTGAAAGATGAAACAGATCAGAATCACCGGCGGACGTCTCATCGATCCTGCAAACGGCGTCGACCAAATCACCGACCTCTATATCACCGGGGGCCTTGTCGCTGCCATCGGCGCTCCACCCGACAGCTTTGAAGCCGACCACATCATCGATGCCGAAGGCAAAGTGGTCTGTCCGGGACTGGTCGACCTGAGCGCACGCCTGCGGGAACCGGGACAGGAGTACAAGGCGACCATCGCCAGCGAGACCGCCGCTGCCGCCAAGGGCGGAATCACCACCCTCTGCTGTCAACCCGATACCAATCCGGTGATAGACACCCCCGCCGTGGCCAGGCTGATCATCAAGAGCGCCAAGCAGGCGGCCATGGCCCGGGTCCTGCCCATCGGCGCCATGACCCAGGACCTGGAGGGCGGGCGGCTGAGCGAAATGGCCGCCCTGAAACAGGCCGGCTGTGTCGCCATCAGCAACGCCGAGACCCCCCTGGCAAGCACCCTGGTGGAGCGCCGGGCACTGGAGTATGCCGCGACCTTCAACCTTACTGCCATGCTGCACCCGGAAGATGCCTCGCTGAAAAACAACGGCTGCGCTCACGAGGGACCGGTAAGCAGCCGCCTGGGGTTGCCGGGAATCCCCGAAGCGGCGGAGACGGTGGCCCTGGCCAGGGACATGGCCCTGGCGGAACACACCGATTGCCACGTCCACTTCCACAGCCTCTCCACCGGCAGCGCCACCCGCATGCTGGGCAGGGCCCGGCAGAACAGGCTGCCGGTTACGGCGGACGTGGCGATCCACCAGCTCCACCTCACGGAGATGGATATCGAGGATTTCGACAGCCGCTGCCACGTCAGCCCTCCCCTGCGCAGCCTCACAGACCGCGACACCCTGCGCGAGGCGGTGGCCCAGGGCATCATCGGCGCCATCTGTTCTGACCACCAACCCCACGAACCGGACGCCAAGGAGGCGCCGTTCCCCTCCACCGCACCCGGAATATCGGGACTGGAGACACTTTTGGCGCTGACACTCAGGCTGGTTAATGAGAGAATCCTATCCCTCTCCGACGCCATTGCACGGCTTACCTGTGGTCCGGCGGATATTCTCGGTCTTCCCTACGGCAGGCTGAGTGTCGGCAGCAGCGCCGACATCTGCATATTCGACCCGGATACCAGCTGGGAACTGACCCCGGAGAGGATTATCAGCGCAGGCCGCAATACGCCGTTCATCGGCTGGGACCTGGCTGGTGAAGTGACCCACACCCTGTTCGAAGGCAGGGTGGTTTATGAAATGACAGCAGACTGAAGCGACAGCCATGACCGAAAAAGCCCACCGCGACACCATTTCCGTAGAAGATGCCGAGATTCTCTCTCACCAGTCTTTCGAGGGAGACCAGTACATCCTCAGGGTCAAGTCGCCGGAGATCGCCGCGGATGCACTGCCAGGCAGCTTTGCCCACATCCAGTGTGACCGCTCGAAACCCCTGCGTCGTCCCATCTCCATCATGCGCGTTTCCCAGAAAGAGGGCTGGGTGGACTTCCTCTACAAAGCCGTGGGCGAAGGGACCCGGCTGCTGGCAGAGCGGGAGATCGGCGAGTCCCTGAGCATAATGGGCCCCATCGGCAAGCCGTTCGATCTCAACCCGCAACGCCCCCGCCCCCTGCTGATCGGCGGCGGCGTCGGCATGCCGCCCATGATCTTCGCCGCCGAGGCCCTGCGCACCGACGAGCGGTTCAAACCCTTCGTGATCCTCGGTTCCGAAGTGCCCTTCCCCTTCAACCCCCAGCCCTCACAGATCCTTGTGCCGGGCCTGCCAGACGGGGTGATCGCCAGCATGCCCCTGCTGGACGACTGGGGCATCCCGAGCCGACTGGCCAGCCTGCAGGGTTTCGCCGGCTGTCATGAAGGCTACGTCACCGACCTGGCCCGCGCCTGGCTCGACAGTCTTGACGACGAGGCCCGCGCAGAGGTGGAGATTTTCTCCTGCGGCCCTCACCCGATGCTCGAAGCGGTAGCCAAGCTCGCCAAGGAGTACGACCTGCCCTGCCAGGTCTCCCTGGAAGAGTTCATGGCCTGTGGCGTGGGTGGATGTGCCGGCTGCGTGGTGGCGGTGGACACCCCGGAGGGTACCGCCATGAAACGGGTCTGTGTGGATGGGCCGGTTTTTGATTCCAGGCAGGTGTTTCCGGGGTAGTCATTGTCCTGTATCCGATCGTCTGGTTGGGAACCCGGTAGTTGACCTTTCTTGTTATAGCTCCGGGGTATGATTTCGTGGCCTATTGATGAGCGGTACTACGTAGTCCTTTTTCTTTGTTGGCCACGAGTGACTTTTGTTACGGCAAAAGTCACCAAAACCACTGCTCCGCCATGCCACCCTGCGGGTGCTCTGCGCTACTCAAAGCTTCAGGGGGTTCACAGACAGCACTTCCCTGTGCTGACTGTGAACGCGCCGCTTCCCTGCGGCGCCCCTTCGGGCCTGATCCTGAAACTTCTCCGTTGCTCGATGGCATGGAAGTCGCCCCAACGGTAGTCAACGCTTGGTGGCCAACTAATCGGATTGGGGGCCTTGTTCCAACGGGCATCACAGGCTTTGCTGAACTAAGCGACTTTTTTATATAGGCCTGGTAAAAAGTTTCGTAGCCTAACAGCGGTTCACCTGTAGTTGATTCTCTACCACGGCTACGAGCTACTTTTGCAGAGAGGCAAAAGTAGCCAAAAACTCTTCTCCCCGGTGTCCCGCCCGCTATCGCGGGTTCACTGCGCTTCTCACCTTCGCTGGGGGTTGTCAGACGCGACGGTCGCTCCCGGCATCCTGCCTCCCGCGACACTTGTACATCCCTGTACATCGTCCACTGTCGCGACTGACAACGGCCGGCCTCCCTGCCGGCCCCCTTCGGGCCTTATCCAACGAAGCCTGCGATGCTCGTCGGGACAAAGGGGCCCCTCTCCCACTAGTTAACCACCTCGCAAAGCTGGGAAATGCAGGGTGTTGTTGAGCGTAGCGGAACACACTATTTGAGCTATCCGTCGTATTTCCAGGTCATTGGAGTTGCGACAGTTTCCCACGATGCAGCCGAGCATCGGAGGAATTTCAGGAAAGGCCCGAAGGGGCGCCGCAAGGATGCGGCGCATTCACAGTCAGCACAGGGAAGTGCTGTCTGTGAATCCCCTGAAATTCTGAGACAAAACGGCAGGACAGCCGTTTTGCGCAGCCGCAGGCTGCCCGAAGGGCGAGGCACAATGATGTGCCGAGTGACCTGCAGGGGACCCGAACGCCAGTGAGGGCAAATCTTGGGAGAAGGCGCTTTTGGGTACTTTTCGCGCCAACGAAAAGTACCTCGTGACCATGTCGTGGAAACAACGACGGAGAAAACACCTTTTTAGGTCACGAAATTTTTTACCAGGCGTTCAATATTGCAAACAGGAGATACGACCACCGGGTTCCCAGCCAGATATCTCCCACAAAAAAGCCGCTGACAACAGCGGCTTTTTCGACGGCATCCGGTTGATCCCACTACATGAAATCATCCTGGTCCGTATCCAGCAGCGAGACGTTGTTCATCTTGGCAGAGTACTTCTCCACATCGCCACTGCCCAGCTTGATCATCAGGCGCACCTCGTTGGCGGAGTCTGCATGCAGGATCGCATCCTCGTAGGTGATGGCACCCTCCTGGTAGAGTTTGTAGAGCGCCTGGTCGAAGGTGATCATGCCCTGCTCGGTGGAGCGCTTCATCAGCTCCTTGAGCTTGTGGATCTCGCCCTTGCGGATCAGGTCTGCCGCCAGCGGCGTGTTGATCAGCACCTCCACCACCGGACGGCGACTCTTGCCGTCAGGGCTGCGCACCAGCTGCTGGGCGATGATCGCGCGCAGGTTGAGGGAGAGGTCCATGAAGACCTGGTCGCGGCGGTCTTCGGGGAAGAAGTTGATGATACGGTCCAGCGCTTGGTTGGCGTTGTTGGCATGCAGGGTCGAGAGGCAGAGGTGACCGGTCTCGGCAAAGGCCACCGCGTGCTCCATGGTCTCACGGGTCCTGATCTCGCCGATCAGGATCACGTCCGGGGCCTGGCGCAGGGTGTTTTTCAACGCCACCTCGTAGGACTCGGTATCGATACCCACCTCGCGCTGGGTCACGATGCAGCCGGAATGACGGTGCACGAACTCGATGGGGTCCTCCACCGTGATGATGTGGCCGCTGCTGTTCTGGTTGCGGTGCCCGACCATGGATGCGAGGGAGGTGGATTTACCCGTACCGGTCGCACCCACGAAGATGATCAGGCCACGTTTCGCCATCGCCAAATCCTTGAGAATCGGCGGCAGCTGGAGATCTTCCACGATGGGAATCTTGGTCTCGATACGGCGCATCACCATGCCGACCGCGTCGCGCTGTACAAAGGCGCTCACCCTGAAACGGCCACCGTCCTTCGAGTTGATCGCAAAGTTGCACTCGTTGGTGTGGGTGAACTCCTCCCGCTGGGCCGGCGACATCAGGCCCATGACGAGCTCTTTGGACTGCTCCTCGGTGATCTTGCTCTTCGACACTGGCATGATCCGTCCGTGAACCTTGATGCAGGGAGCCATTTCGGCGGTGATAAAGAGGTCCGATGCCTCCTTGGTGATCATCAGATTGAGTAATGCGTTGAAATCCACTCTATTCCCCGTTGACTAGCAAAATCAGATACAGAAACACGCACCCCGGGCATGACCCGGGATGCTTGATGATCAACCTGCGAAGATCTCCTTGTTGGTCGCCTTGGCACGGGCGTCCAGTCGACTGACCCAGCCTTTCTTGACCAGTTCCTGGAGATGCTGATCGAGCGTCTGCATGCCGTGGGCCTGACCGGTCTGGATCGCCGAATACATCTGTGCGACCTTGTCCTCCCGGATCAGGTTTCTGATGGCCGGTGTACCTACCATGATTTCCCAGGCAGCGGTCCGGCCGCCACCGATTTTCTTCAGAAGTGTCTGGGCGATCACAGCACGCAGGGATTCGGAAAGCATCGAACGCACCATGCCCTTCTCGCCTGCCGGGAACACGTCGATGATACGGTCGATGGTCTTGGCCGCAGAACTGGTGTGCAGGGTACCGAACACCAAGTGACCGGTCTCGGCAGCGGTCAGCGCGAGGCGGATCGTTTCGAGGTCACGCAACTCGCCCACCAGGATGATATCCGGGTCCTCACGCAGGGCGGATCGCAACGCTTCCGCAAAACCGAGGGTATCCCGGTGTACCTCGCGCTGGTTCACCAGGCACTTCTTACTGGTGTGAACGAACTCGATGGGATCCTCGATGGTCAGGATATGGGCGTAGTCGTTGTCGTTCTTGTAGTCCATGCACGCCGCCAGGGTGGTGGACTTGCCCGAACCCGTGGGTCCGGTCACCAGCACCAGCCCCCTGGGTACGCTGATGACATCCTTGAACACCTCGGGACAGCCCAGATCCTCCAGGGTGAGCACCTTCGAGGGAATGGTGCGGAACACCGCCGCAGCCCCCCTGTCCTGGTTGAATGCATTGACACGGAATCGCGCAAGTCCCGGGATCTCGAAGGAGAAGTCAGTCTCCAGGAACTCTTCGAAGTCCTTGCGCTGCTTGTCGTTCATGATGTCATAGACAAGCCCGTGGACGACCTTGTGCTCCAGCGGCGGCACATTGACGCGACGCATGTCGCCATCCACCCTGATCATGGGAGGCAACCCGGACGAAAGATGCAGGTCAGACGCATCGTGTTTGACGCTGAAAGCGAGCAGTTCAGCAATATCCATTCAACAAACCCCCTATGGACGTTACCGGGCCTGTCCAGATGACGGCATTCCCTGTCCCACCGCCATCTGCGCCCCGGGACGCAGCATTATTTTTAGATTAAGGGAAACTATCACGTTTTTGATTTAATATCCCTTTTCCATAGCTAACAGAAGTATAGACGAACTACACGCCTCAAACATGAGCAGTATCCAACAAAACCTGAAACAGGTGAAACGACGAATCAGCGACGCAGCAGGGGCTTACGGCCGGAAGGACGGTACCGTAGAGCTGCTGGCCGTGAGCAAGACCCGCAGTGCCGGGGAGATTGCCGAGGCCCTGGAGGCGGGGCAGGCCCTGTTCGGCGAAAGTTATCTCCAGGAAGCGCTGGATAAAATAGCCGAACTTAAGGATTCCAATGCCCAATGGCACTTCATCGGCAGAATCCAGAGCAACAAGACCCGGGCGATCGCGGAAAACTTCGACTGGGTACACAGCATCGACAAGGCGAAGCAGGCCAGGCGGCTGAACGACCAGCGCCCGGAGCACCTGCCTCCACTCAACGTCTGCCTGCAGGTCATGGTGGACGAGGAAGAGACCAAGGGCGGACTCACCGTGGAAGAGACAGAGGCGCTGATTGCAGAATTTGCCGACCTCCCCCGCCTCAGGCTGCGAGGCCTGATGACACTGCCGGCACCAGCGGATACCCTTGAGGCCCAGCGGCGGCCTTTCCGCCAGCTTCGGGAACTGCGCGACCGCCTGGCAAGCGACCGCTTCCCACTGGAGACACTCTCCATGGGCATGTCCGGTGACATCGAGGCGGCAATTGCAGAAGGTGCAACTATAGTCAGGGTTGGCACCGCCATCTTTGGGCCGCGCAACCCGGTAAAACGTGATTGAAACTGGCTGACAGTCAAGGTGAAAGAAAGTTGAACAGCACGAGCACCAAGAAACTTACCGATAAAACCAGCAATACCATCGCCTTCATCGGCGGAGGCAACATGGCCGCGAGCCTGATCGGCGGCCTGGTGGCAGACGGTTACGACCCCAAGCACATCACCGTCAGCGATCCCGACAGTGACAAGCTTGCCAGGCTGGCCGCGCGTTTTGCCATCCGTTCCGCGGCTGACAACAGCAGCGCCGTGGAACGTGCTGACGTCCTTATCCTGGCGGTCAAACCCCAGGTGCTTAAAACCGTTGCCCACGACCTGGTGCCGCTGGTGCAGAAAGTCAGGCCCCTGGTCATCTCCATTGCCGCCGGTGTGCGGGAGCAGGAGATCCAGTCGTGGCTCGGCGGTGGACTGCCCCTGGTACGCACCATGCCCAATACCCCGGCAATGATCCAGGCAGGGGCCACCGTTCTCCATGCGGGCGAGGGGGTCAGCCAGGAGCAGCGGGACCTGGCGGAATCCATACTGCGGGCCGTGGGACTCACCCAGTGGGTGGATGATGAACAGAAGATGGATGCGGTCACGGCACTCTCCGGCAGTGGCCCGGCCTACTTTTTCCTGGTGATGGAAGCGATGGAGCAGGCCGGCATAGAGATGGGGCTGCCAACGGACACCGCGAGACTGCTCACTCTGCAGACTGCGCTTGGGGCCGCGCGCATGGCCATGGAGAGCAGCGACGGACCCGGCACCCTGAGAGAAAAAGTGACCTCGCCCGGAGGCACCACTGAACGGGCCCTGGGCATTCTCCAGGAGGGAGAACTCGAAGCGCTGTTCAACAAGGCGCTGACCGGTGCACAGGAGCGCTCCATCGAGCTCTCCGAACTGCTGGGTAGCGAGTGATGGACAGCAGCTATTTGACCAATCCACTGGTCTTCCTGGTCCAGGTACTGTTCGGGGTCTACGCGACCATCGTGCTGCTGCGCTTCCTGCTGCAGCTGATGCACGCCGACTTCTTCAACCCCATCTCCCAGTTCGTGGTCAAGGCCACAACCCCTGTGCTGAACCCCCTGCGCAGGATCATTCCGGGCATTGCCGGCATGGACATCGCCTCCCTGGTCCTCGCCTGGCTGGTGAAATCGGCGGAGTTGGCCCTGACAATCCTGATCGTCGGCATCAACGCCAATCCGGCGGCCGCTTTCGCCTGGTCGATACCCGAACTGGTTGGATTGACCATCAATATCTTCATCATCGCGATCCTGCTGCAGGTGATCCTCAGCTGGGTCGGCCAGGGGGGCTACAACCCTGCTGCCGGGCTGCTGGACAGCCTGACCCGCCCGCTGCTGGCGCCAGCACGCAAGATCATGCCTGACCTGGGGGGTCTCGACCTCACCCCCATGCTGGTGATGGTGGGCCTGGTGCTGCTCAAGATGCTGCTGCTACCGCCCCTGCAGGTGCTTTTTGCGAGTCCGTTCCGCTAAAAACGTGAAAAAACAGGCTTAAAGTAGGTGAATTCCTACGGCAGATGGCGTGAAACCCGCTAAACTTCGGTAACTATTAACCCGGCACATAATAGGCCATGTTCAGCCGTTGTGTGCTGTGCTTCAGCAAGGCATCAAAACGCCGCTGTAGTCACTCTACAGCAAGTTTTGGATAACGCAGTCTGGAGTACAGCACACAACGGCCTGTCTTTATTAATTTCAATCTGTTAGGGACTTCAATAATGACCCTGCTCAGCGTTGCACCTCTTGCCAAGGGGTCAGCCATTGACTGCGAGGCGCGCCTTGATCAGCGCCATTATTGAAGTCCTGAACATGACCTATTATGGTGCAGGGTTAATAACTGTGTGACAATGCTAAAAATTTGTCGCGGACTACCGCTATAGTTAGCAGGGATCCGTTTCTGAAATATCGGAGAGAGAGGCTGCAGCCGATGGAAAACTTGCGCCTGGAACGACAGCTCCAAGCCTACGAACAGTGGAAAGCCACGCTTATCCGCACCGTGGGCGAGTACCGTGCATGGCTGCAGAAATTCAACCTGGCGACCGACCAGTCCGAGCGCCGGATCAGTGACACCCTGGGCGCACTGGAAGATGACCGGCTGCGTATCGCCTTCATGGCCGAGTTCTCCCGCGGCAAGACCGAACTCATCAACGCTATTTTCTTCTCCGATTTCGGGCGCCGCCTGCTGCCCTCCACCGCCGGTCGCACCACCATGTGCCCCACCGAGCTGTTCTATGACCGGGAGAGCGAGCAGGCCTACCTGAAGCTGCTGCCCATCGAGACCCGCCTGCAGGAAGCCGGGCTCAATGAGCTCAAGAAGGACACCGACCAGTGGATCAGCTACCCGCTGGACATCGACTCTGCCGAGCAGGTGGAACACTGCCTGGCGGAGGTGATCAGAACACGCCGGGTAAGCCTCGAGGAGGCTGTCAGGCTCGGCATGTACGATCCGGATCAGCACCATCACGGCAACAAGCCGCCACAGTTCGTGGAGATTCCCAAGTGGCGTCACGCCATGATCAGCTTCCCTCACCCGCTACTGAAACAGGGGCTGACCATACTCGACACCCCTGGACTCAACGCCCTCGGCAGCGAGCCTGAGCTGACCCTCAACATGCTGCCCAGTGCCCAGGCGGTCATCTTCGTACTGGCAGCGGACACCGGTGTCACCCGAACCGACCTCGAGATGTGGCAGAACCACGTCAAAGGCTACCACGGCAGCCGTCAGCGCGGCCTGATGGTGGTGCTCAACAAGATCGATACCCTGTGGGACGAACTGCTCGACGAGGGTGCGATACACCGAGCCATCGAGAGCCAGCGCCAGTCCACCGCCAAGATCCTCGGCGTGGACCGGGAGACGATCTTTCCCGTCTCCGCCCAGAAGGCCCTGCTTGGCAAGGTCAAAGACGACGAAGCCCTGATCGCCCGCAGCGCCCTCTACCGGCTGGAGGAGTACCTCTCCGAGGACATTCTCAACTCCCGCCAGCAGATCGTCCAGGACACCATCACCGCTGATATCAGCAACATGCTGGAAGGTACCCGAAGCATCGTCTCCAACAAGCTGAACAACATCCAGGTCCAGCTGGACGAACTGCGCGAACTCAGCGGCAAGAGCCAGGACGTGATCGAACACATGATGCACAAGACCCGCGAAGAGCAGGCCAAGTACATCAGCAACGTGAACAGCTTCCAGGCCAGCCGCAAGGTACTGAAAGGCCAGGCCAGGACACTGAACGAGGCACTCGATGTCAAGCGCCTGGAGAAGAGCATCGTCGCGACACGCGACCGGATGGAGGGCAACTGGACCACCATCGGGCTGCAGAAGAGCATGCAGAAACTGTTCGAGCAGATGCGCGATGATATGCAATCCGTGGTGGAGCACAGCGAGCAGACCCGCAAGCTGATCCGCAGCATCTACCGCCGTTTTCAAAACGAGCACGGCTTCTCGGTCATGCAACCGAAGATGTTCTCCATCATGCGCTACCGGGTGGAACTGGAACTGCTCAGCCAGGAGGCCGAGATCTTCCGCAAGAGCCCGATCACCGCGATGACCGAGAAGCACTTCGTGGTGAAACGCTTCTTTGTCGCCATGGTCAGCAAGGTGCGAAATATCTTCTTCCAGGCCCAGCAGGAGATCGATGCCTGGCTGAAGACCGCCCTCGAACCGCTGATCTTCCAGATCAAGGACCACAAGGAACAGATGGAACAGCGCCTGGTGGACCTGCAGAAGGTGAGTCACTCCCGCGACACGCTGGAGGAGCGTATCGAGGAGCTGAAGCGGCAGCACAACGCGGTGGCCAAGCAGCTCAACATCCTGCGCAATATGCACAACACCCTGAACAACACCCGGTTGCCAAGCGACAGCGAGCACTTGAAGCCGAGACTGGTAAAGGGCGGCAACGCCCATCACTGAAAACTGGCGGTATTCAGCCGGCGGGCTTGACCTGCCTGTGCGGAATTTTGCCCAGCCCACCCACTGTTCTATATAGTAGTGTCACCTCTGGAACGACCGGAACCGAGTTATGAAGCACTACCTCAAACCCCTCCTGGCCCTGCTGCTGATGCTGGCGCATCTTGCGTCTCTTGCCGAAAACAGCACCAAGGCCTATGGCTACGCCGTTCACCACAACGCCCTGCCGGTGACGGTACTCTCCCCCGAGATCGCCAAGCAGTACGGACTTGTCCGCAGCAAGTACCGCGGCATGATCAACATCAGCGTGATCAAGGAGGTGGCGGGGACCACGGGCACACCGGTCACCGCCCGGATCAAGGCGAGTTCCCTCAACCTTATCGGACAGATGAACGAGCTCAGACTGCGTGAGATCCGCGAGGGAGATGCGGTCTACTACATCAGCGACTTCCCGATTACCGACCAGGAGACGATCACCTTCCGTCTCGAGGTGACACCCGAAGGCCTGGATCGCACGATAAAGGCTGAGCTGAAACAGCAGTTCTTCATCGATTGAGCGGTGCGCCTCTCGCCATGGCCGACATCCTGACCTTCAAGCGAACCAAGGCCTCGGAGCGCCACCGGGGCAAGAGCCTGTGCCGGCATGGCCACCACAAGTGGGAGATCGCCACCGGGCAGCGCTTCGACGTCAAGCAGGGCAGGCTGGTCACCAGTTACCGCTGCAGCCGGTGCGGGGCCACGAAAAACCGCGCCACCTGATCCCGCCGCCCCCGCCTTCGGGCAACGGGGCTTGGACAATCCCAGCCGGGTCTGAAACAATCCACACCTCGCCGCGAAGCGGAAATCAAAGCTTTTAAATCCAGACAAATAGACAAGCCAAACCGCACTTATGCTATTGAATATCGCCGCAATCGTTGCCGGATTCGCCCTGCTGGTCTGGGGCGCCGAACGGTTCGTAACCGGCTCTGCCGCCATCGCCCGCAATCTCGGTGTCTCACCCATCCTGATCGGCCTGACCATTGTCGGTTTCGGCACCTCCGCCCCCGAGATACTGGTCTCCGCCATGGCCTCTTTCCAGGGCAATCCCGGCCTGGCCATAGGTAATGCCATAGGCTCCAATATCGCCAACATCGGTCTCATCCTCGGGATTACCGCCCTCATCGCCCCGTTGACCGTGCGCTCCCAAACACTGCGCCGCGAGTACCCGATGCTGCTCGCCGTCACCATGCTCGCCCTCCTCCTCATGCTGGATGGAGAACTTGCCATGTTCGATGCCATTGCCCTGCTGACCGCCCTCGTCATCATGCTCTTCGCGGTGGTGCGAATCGGTCTGCGCAGCCGGGCAAAAGACCCCCTTGAGATGGAATTCGAGGCCGAAATTCCCGAAGAGATGCCGATGGGGAAGGCGGCAATGCTGTTTCTCATCGGGCTGGTCCTGCTGCTGGTGAGCTCCCGCATCCTGGTCTGGGGTGCGGTCAATGTCGCCACCGCATTCGGAATCAGCGAACTGGTGATAGGCCTCACCATCGTCGCCCTCGGCACCAGTCTCCCGGAACTGGCCGCCAGTATCGCCAGCGCGCTGAAAAATGAGCACGACATCGCCATCGGCAACGTTCTGGGCTCGAACATGTACAATCTGCTTGCAGTACTGGCAATGCCCGGCCTGATCGCCCCGGGCGCATTCAGCCCGGAGGCCCTCGACCGGGACATGGTGATCATGATCGGCCTCACACTGGCCCTGTTCGTGATGGGTTACGGCTTCAAGGGGCCCGGCAGAATCAACCGCCTGGAGGGACTGATCCTGGCCCTGGTGTTCGTCGCCTACCAGGGCTGGCTGTTTATCAAGGCGGAGGGCCCGCAGGTCGCGCCTCCCCCAACGGCCCAGGTACTCTACATAGAAACTGATATCGCATGAACAAACAGATTCGACCCACGCCGGAAGAGGCGGAAAAACTGCAGGCACTCGGCCTCGCGGTGATCAACAACGAAGCCGAGGCGGTGAGCTCTCTGGCGGAGCGCATCAACGGCGACTTCGCCCAGGCCTGCTGTTACATGCTCAATTGCGAAGGACGCATCGTCGTCACCGGCATGGGCAAATCGGGCCATATCGGCGGCAAGATCGCCGCCACCCTGGCAAGCACGGGCAGCCCGGCCTTCTTTGTCCATCCCGGAGAGGCGAGCCACGGCGACCTGGGAATGATCACCGACAAGGACGTGGTGCTCGCCATGTCCAACTCCGGGGAGACCGCTGAACTGCTCACCATTCTGCCGATCATCAAGCGCCTGGGTGTTCCGCTCATCGCCATGACCGGCAATCCGGACTCCAACCTCGCCCGCGAGGCCAACACCCATATCGATATCAGCGTCCGCCAGGAGGCCTGCCCCCTGAACCTGGCACCCACCTCCAGCACCACCGCCACCCTCGCCATGGGAGACGCACTGGCGGTGGCGATGCTCGAAGCGAAAGGGTTCACGGAGATGGACTTTGCACGCTCCCACCCCGGCGGCAGCCTGGGACGCCGGCTGCTGCTGCACATCGGTGATATCATGCACTCTGGCGAGCAGATTCCCCTGGTACGGGATGACGCCGACCTGCGGGATGCCCTGGTGGAGATGACCAACAAGGGACTGGGTATGACCGCGGTGGTTGACGACCAGGACCGGCTGGTGGGCATCTACACAGATGGCGACCTGAGACGCACCCTGGACACCCGCACCGACATCCACAGCTGCAAGGTGGCAGAGGTGATGACCCGGGGATGCAAAACCGCCACTGCAGATCTGCTTGCAGCCGAGGGGCTGCAGATCATGCAGGAAAACAAAATCAATGCACTGTTGATAGTAGATAACAATCAGAGACTGATAGGCGCCATCAATATGCACGACCTGCTGAAGGCGGGCGTGATGTAGCGCCATCGAACCCCGGAACGAATCCGGGTTGAGGAAGTAGTTATGCAAGATATTCTGGAAAAAGCCGCGCAGATACGCATGGTGATCTTCGATGTGGACGGGGTGCTCACCGATGGCAGCCTCTTCCTGGGTGACGATGGCCTGGAGTACAAGGCGTTCAACTCGAAAGATGGCCACGGCATGAAGATGCTCCAGCACAGCGGCGTGGAGATCGCCATCATTACCGGCCGAACCTCCCGGGTGGTGACCCAGCGCATGGAGAGCCTCGGCATCCAGCACGTCTACCAGGGACGCCTGGACAAGCTGCCCGCTTACGAAGAGCTGAAGCAGAAACTGGATCTGAAGGACGAAGAGGTGGCCTACGTCGGCGACGACGTGGTCGACCTTCCGATCATGACCCGCATCGGGCTGGCCATCGCCGTACAGGACGCACACAAAATGGTGAAACAGCACGCCCACTGGCAGACGGAGGCAGGCGGTGGCCGCGGTGCGGCGCGTGAAGTCTGTGAACTGATCATGGAAGCCAGGGGCGTACTCGACGAGACATTGCGGGGATATCTTTAAGCGGTGGACTCCAAGAACCTGATTATTGGTGGTGCCCTGGTGGTCCTGACCGGTGTCAGCTGGTGGATTGCCGAAAGAAGCACCCTCATGGATGACCTGGCCGAGGAAGAGAAGCACACCCCCGACTACTACCTGGAGGGGATGACCACGGTGCAGATGGACATCGACGGCGTACCCGAACAGGAACTCTGGGCGGAACGCATGGTCCACTACCCTGACGATGACAGCACCGAGCTGGTGAGACCCCGCCTGAAGCTGTATGACAGCGAAAAACCTCCCTGGCGGCTGAGTGCCAGTTCGGGCTGGGTCTCGGGTGACGGCGACCTGGTACTGCTCAACGGTAAGGTTAAGATTGACCGCTCGGCCGCCCCCAATGTAAAACCGATACATATCGTCACCCGTGACCTGCGCATTCAGCAGGAACAGAACTACGCGGAGACGGACGCGGAGATCTCCATCCGTACCGACACGGACCGCATGGAGGGACGCGGCATGCAGGCCTGGTTCAACGAACCGGTACGGCTCAAATTACTGGCCAATGTCAGAGGACGCTATGAAGCCCACAAATAAGCACCCAAAAACAGGAGCCGGCTGGCTCATACTCGCGCTGTTGCTGATGCTTCCCGGCCTGGGACTCGCCCTGGAGTCCGACAAGGACCAGCCCATCTACATCGAGTCCGACAGTGTCGATTTCGATGACGACAAGGGGGTTGCCATCTACAAGGGCAACGTCGAACTGACCCAGGGCTCTATCCGTGTCACTGCCAGCTCGATCACCGTCACCCAGAGCGATGACAAGGAATCGGATCATCTGCTCGCGGTAGGCAACCCGGTGACCTACAAGCAGGAGACCGAGGGCGACAAGGGGACCATCCGGGCCAGGATGAAGAGACTCGAGTACGACTCCAACAGCGAGATTCTCCACATGGTCGGCAACGCCGTGCTCTCCCAGGGCAAGGACACCTTCAAAAGCGACCGTATCAACTACGACCGGACCAAGGCCGTGATCAAGGCAGGTGCCAGCGCCAAGGGCAAACAGCGTGTACGGGTGACCATCCAGTCCAGGAAGAAAAAAGAGAACAAATGACCGCACTTTCCGCCCGGGGCCTGGCCAAGAGCTATAAACGGCGGGCCGTCGTCAAAGAGGTATCCCTCGAAGTCAACAATGGTGAAATCGTCGGTCTGCTGGGCCCGAACGGCGCGGGCAAGACCACCTGTTTCTACATGATCGCCGGCCTGATCCCCGCGGACAAAGGGAGCATCAGCATCGGTGGCCACGACATCACCAACCTGCCCATGCATGCCCGTGCCCACCTGGGCCTGGGCTACCTGGCCCAGGAGCCCTCGGTGTTCCGCAAGCTCAGCGCCGAAGAGAACATCCTCGCCGTGCTGGAGACCCGCAAGGACCTGACCAGGGAGCAGCAGATCGGCAGGGCCGAAGAGCTGCTCTACGATTTTGGCCTTACCCATCTCAGGGAGAGCATGGCCATGAGCCTCTCCGGCGGTGAGCGCCGGCGCCTGGAGATAGCCCGCGCCCTGGCGGTGGAGCCCCGTTTCATCCTGCTGGACGAGCCCTTTGCCGGCATCGACCCGATCTCGGTGAAAGACATACAGAACATCATCAGCGAGCTCTCCGCCCGTGGAATCGGGGTACTGATCACCGACCACAACGTCCGCGAGACCCTCGGAATCTGCGAAAGAGCCTATATCATCAATGAGGGCCACGTCCTCTCCGAGGGGAAGCCGGATCATATTCTCAGCGATGAGAGCGTGCGTGACGTCTACCTGGGCAAGGAATTCAGCCTGTAAAGCCCATCCTGGTTTCAAACATTGATCTGGGGCAAATTTTGGTCGAAATAATACTTTGCACGGAAGTGGGATTTTTCGGCTAAAATGGAATCAGGAAATAACATACAAATACCATACCAACGCAAGACTTATTAGGGCCGCATGAAGCAAACTTTACAGCTTCGCCTCGGGCAACATCTCACCATGACTCCACAGCTGCAGCAGGCCATTCGGCTGCTACAGCTCTCCACGCTCGACCTGAAACAGGAGATCCAGGACGCCCTGGACTCCAACCTGATGCTGGAGACCGAGGAGGAGCGCAACAGTCTCGAACAGCTCAACGGCTCCGAGCTTCCGGTACTCGAGAACGGACAGAACATCGCCAGCTCCACCGAGGCGGGCGTCACCGGGAACGACAAGCATAACGAGCAGGAGATCAACGCCGAAGCCAGCTCCATGCCGGAAGACCTGCCGGTGGACAGCGGCTGGGACGACGTCTACGACAGCGCCCTGCCATCCACCCCGAGCGTGGCGAGCCGGGAAACCGGCGATTCCGATTTTCTCAGCCAGCGCAGAACCGCACGAACCCTGCACGACTATCTCAACTGGCAGTGCAACCTGACCCCGTTCAGCGAAGACGACCGGGCCATCGCCGAAGCCATCATCGACGGCATAGACGAGGACGGCTACCTGCGCACCCGGCTCGAGGATATCGCCGCCGAACTCGACGAGGAGGATTTCGGCATCGAGGAGGTTGAAGCGGTACTGCACCGTGTTCAGCAGTACGACCCGCCGGGAGTCGCTGCCCGGGATCCCCGGGAGTGCCTGCTGCTGCAACTGAGACAGTACTCAGCAGACACACCCTATCTTGCCCAGGCCACAGACCTGGTGGAGAACCATTTTCCCCTGCTGGCGAGCCAGGATACGAACCAGATCAAGCGCAAACTGAAGATCGACGACCAGGACCTCCAGTCGGTGAATGACCTGATACGCTCGCTCACCCCGCGCCCCGGCACACTGGTATCGGAATCCGAGCCCGAGTACGTCATCCCCGACGTCTTCGTCAGCAAGAGAGAGGGCGTCTGGCAGGTGGAGCTCAATTCGGATGCCACGCCCAAGCTGAGGGTCAACGCCGACTACGCCAAGCTGATCCGGCGGGCGGACAACAGCCAGGACAACACCTACCTGAAGAACCACCTGCAGGAGGCGCGCTGGTTCATCAAGAGCCTGGTGAGCCGCAACGAGACACTGCTGAAGGTGGCCACCAAGATCGTCGAATTCCAGCGCGGCTTCTTCGAACACGGCGAAGAGGCGATGCGCCCCCTGGTACTGCGCGATATTGCAGAAGTCCTGGATATGCACGAGTCCACCATCTCGCGCGTAACCACTCAGAAGTATATGCACACCCCGCGCGGTACCTTAGAGTTCAAGTATTTCTTCTCCAGCCATGTCAGCACGGCTGGAGGCGGTGAATGCTCAGCCACCGCGATCCGGGCCCTGATCAAAAAGCTGGTCGCAGCGGAGAAGCCCAACAAACCGCTCAGCGACAACAAGATAGCGGGAATTCTCGCAGACCAGGGCATCAAGGTCGCACGGCGGACCGTAGCAAAATACCGCGAGTCGATGGCAATACCGCCATCCAATGAGCGAAAGCGCCTCGCATAGAGGCCTGAAACAAGGAGCAAACCATGCAAATTAGCCTCACCGGTCATCACGTTGACATCACTGAAGCCATGCGCAACTACGTCGATACCAAGTTCGAGCGTCTCGAAAGGCACTTTGATCACGTGACCAACATTCATGTCATCCTGAGCGTGGAGAAACTGCGCCAGAAGGCTGAGGCCACCCTGCACGTGAACGGCGCCGACGTATTCGCCGACTGCACCGAAGAAGACATGTATGCCGCGATCGACGGACTGGTCGACAAAATTGACCGCCAAGTGAAAAAGCTCAAGGAGAAGCATACCAACCATCGCAATGGTGCCAGCCTGAAGAGCATGGAACACTCAGCCTGAGCCTGAACGGAACTGCCTGGACATAACATGTTTCCTGCAAACTTTCTCACCGTCGAGCGCATCAGCTGCGCAAACGCCGCGGCAAGTAAAAAGCGCGTACTGGAGGAGATCGGCAGACTACTGGCGACCTCCAATCCCGACCTGAAGATTGAAGAGGTCTTCGACAGACTTCTGGAACGTGAGCGCCTGGGCAGTACCGGACTCGGCAACGGAATCGGCCTGCCTCACGCCCGCATGCCGGGCGTGGAGCAGGCCTGCGGGGCCTTCATGCAACTTCAGTCCGGCGTCGACTACGACGCCATTGACGGCAAGCCCGTCGACCTGGTGTTCGGACTGCTGGTTCCCGAAGACGCAACCCAGGAGCACCTGCAGTTGCTGGCCAAGCTGGCTTCGCTGTTCAGCAACGAAAAATTCTGCGACATGCTCAGAACCACGGACGACCCCGACGTCCTGGAGCACAAGATCATGCACTGGGAAGAGCTCGCCCAAAGCGCATGAACCCAAAAATCACCACCCGTGATCTCTACAATGCACTGAGAGAGAAACTCGGGCTGGAGTGGATTGCCGGTCGCATCGGCTCCGAACGCCCGCTGCAGGGTGACTTCCCGGGCTCCGGCAGCCAGGGACTGGCCGGACCGCTCAACTACATCCACCCCAACCGCATCCAGATCATCGGCAGGGCCGAACTGATCTACTTCTCGGGACTCGACACCGATCTCTACCAGGACGTCCTGGACAAGCTCTTCTCTGCCAGGCCGGCCGCGGTGATCCTGGCCGACGGCATCGACGTGGGAGATCGCTTCGCCGACCACGCAGAGAGGACCGACACCCCGATGCTGAGCTCCCCCCTCCATGACGGAACGGTGCTCGACGAACTCCAGTACTACCTCACCAATGTCATGGCGGAGCGGACCACCGTACACGGTGTATACATGGAGGTGCTCGGCAACGGTGTACTGCTTACCGGCCCTGCAGCCGTGGGCAAGAGCGAGCTGGCCCTGGAGCTGATCTCCCGGGGGCATCGCCTGGTGGCCGACGATGCTCCGGAATTCGCCCGCATCACCCCTGACATCATCAAGGGCAGCTGCCCGCCCCTGCTCAAGGACTTCCTGGAAGTACGCGGCCTCGGCATCCTGAATATCCGCGCAATGTTCGGCGACAGCGCCGTCAAGCTCAATAAAACCATCCACCTGGTGATCAATCTCAAACCGATGGAAGAGAAGGAGCTGCAGAATATCGACCGCCTCAGGGGCAGTCACGCCACGAGAAACATTCTCGGACTGCAGATCCCCGAAGTCACCCTGCCGGTGGCCCCGGGTCGCGAGATGGCCATCCTGGTGGAGACCGCCGTCAGGCAGCATATGCTGCTGCGCACCGGCTACAACGCCGCCGAGGATTTCATCGACAAGCACCAGGCGATTCTCGACGACAAGGGCTGAGTCCCCCGTTCTGCGGCAAACCGCCCCCTGGGAGGGGGGTGCAGGCTACTACACATATTAACCCGGCGACGAAATATTTCTCTTTCAGCAGCCGTGTGTTTATCACCAGCAAGGCGACAATGTGCCGCTGTAGCACTTCTACAGCAAGCATTGGCAACGCAGCCTGGAGACAAACACACGGCTGCCTTTCTTCTGAAATTAATAGGTTAGGTGCTTCAAGCATGCCCTTGCTCTGTGTTGCAACTCTTGTTAATAGAGCAACTATTACCGGCGAGTCGCGCCTTGACCAAGGGCATGCTTGAAGCACTGAAAGGGAAATATTCCGTCGCCGGGTTAATAAGATATACTTCCAGCAATTCAGAACCACAATCCGGTGAAGTCATGAAGCTGGTAATCGTTACAGGGCTCTCGGGCTCGGGAAAGAGCGTCGCCCTCCACACCCTGGAGGACCAGGGCTACTACTGCATCGACAATCTTCCGGTATTCCTCCTGCCGACCCTGACCGAGGAGCTCTCTGAACGCCAGGACAAACAGTTCGACCTGACCGCCGTGGGTATCGATGCGCGCAACCCATCCGCCGACCTGAGCGCCCTCTCCACCATGCTGCGCCCCCTCACGGAGCGCAATATCGAGTGCGAGGTGGTCTTTCTCGAGGCCCAGGACGAAACCCTGATCAAGCGCTTCAGCGAGACCCGCAGAAAACACCCGCTGACAGACGAGCAACGCCCCCTGGCCGAAGCGATCGAGCTGGAACGCTCCCTGCTCGAACCCTTCCACTCGGCGGCAGACCTGCGTATCGACACCACCCACACCACCATCCACGAACTGCGGGGCATCATCCGCGCACGGGTCGGGGAGCGGACAAACAACGAGATCAGCCTGCTGTTCCAGTCTTTCGGCTTCAAACACGGCGTGCCGAGAGACGCCGATTTCGTCTACGATGTACGCTGCCTGCCCAACCCCCACTGGCGCCAGGAACTGCGCCCCCTGACAGGCAAGGACGAGCCGGTGCAGAAGTTTCTCGAGAGCGACGAGCGGGTGCAGCACCTCAAAGAGGAGATCATCGGCTTCCTGGAGCACTGGATCCCCTGTTTCGAAAGCGATGGGCGCAACTACCTCACCGTGGCGGTGGGCTGCACCGGCGGCCAGCACAGATCGGTCTACATCATCGAGCAACTGGCCAGCCATTTCAGCCACTGCGGACAACGCGTACAGACCCGGCACCGGGAACTCTCCTGAGTCTCCGGGCAACCCATACCTGAACCACCCGACAACACAACCTGCATGATCAAGAACGACATTTCGATTATCAACAAGCTGGGCCTTCATGCCCGCGCCGCCGCCAAGCTGGTCACCACCGCGGGGCAGTTCAGCAGCGAAGTCCAGCTGTCGAACAACAGCCAGCAGGCCAATGCCAAGAGCATCATGGGCGTGATGATGCTGGCGGCCGCCCAGGGCACGGTGCTGACCCTCAGCATCGACGGCGATGATGAGCGGGAGGCCTTCGATGCCATCACCGCCCTGATCAACGACCGTTTCGGAGAGGGTGAGTGAACAGCTACAGCGGCATCGGCGTCTCACCGGGCTTTGCCATTGGCGAAGCACACCTGCTGTTGCGTGACCGTACCGACATCGTTCCCCGCTTTATCGAACCCGAAGAGATCCCAGACGAGGTGGACCGTTTCCGCCAGGCGGTGACCGGGGCCAGGCGCCAGCTCAGGGCGGTGCGCGAAAAGATCGCCCAGCACACCCGTTCAGATATCGCCGCTTTCATCGACACCCACCTGCTGATGCTCAACGACGAGGCGCTGGTGGAGGCACCGATCGCATCGATCCGCGAAAAACAGTGTGCGGCGGAATGGGCCCTGCAGCTACAGCGCGACGCCCTGGTCCGCATCTTCGACGAGATGGAAGATCCATACCTGCGCACCCGCAAGGATGATGTCGACCACGTGGTGAACCAGATCCTTAAAAACCTCCACCTGGAGAATGAGGAGGATGATCTCCACCAGCTTGAAGGCAAAATCATCGTTGCCCAGGACCTGACCCCGGCCGATACCATACTGATGCGTCACCAGGGCGTGGCAGCCTTCGTCACCGAATACGGCGGCCCCATGTCCCATACCGCCATCCTCGCCCGCAGCCTGGGCATTCCGGCAGTGGTGGGTGTTCACGAGGCCACCCAGAACATTGAGGATACAGAGCAGCTGATCGTCGATGGGCAGCAGGGCCTGGTGATCGTAGAGCCCGACGGAGAGACCCACGATCAGTACCTCGAGAAGATCGAGGCTGAGCGCAGCCGCACCGCCTCCCTGCAGGAACTGATCGGCAAACCGGCGGAGACCCTCGATGGCCACCGGATTCAGCTACTGGCAAATATCGAACTGCCGGAAGACATCGCGACCACCCGCGACCTGGAGGCCGACGGGGTAGGCCTCTACAGAACTGAATTTCTCTACATGAACCGTTCGGACATACCCGACGAAGAGGAGCACTTCCAGGCCTACAGGCGGGTTGTCGACGGTCTCAAGGGCATTCCGGTCACCATCCGCACCCTCGACCTCGGTGCCGACAAACAGATCGACGGCAGCAGTGTTGACGAGTCCCCTGTATGCAATCCTGCCCTGGGCCTGCGCGCCATCCGCCTCTGCCTGAAGGAACCCCAGCTGTTCATGCCGCAACTGCGCGCCATTCTCAGGGCATCGGCATTCGGTCCAATACGGATCATGATCCCCATGATCTCCAACCTGCAGGAGGTCAGGGAGCTCAAGCAACTGGTGCAGGAAGCGATGAACAGCCTGACCCGGGAGGGGATCGGGTTCGATGCCGATATACCCATCGGCGGCATGATCGAGATCCCCGCCGCTGCCCTGGCCGCCAACGCCTTTGCCAGGGAGCTGGACTTTCTCTCCATCGGCACCAATGACCTGATTCAGTACACCATTGCCATCGACCGGGTCGACGACGAGGTGAACTACCTGTTCGATCCCCTGCACCCCTCTGTGCTGAGACTGATCCAGATGGTTATCGACGCCGGACACGCACACGACATCCCCGTCAGCATGTGCGGCGAGATGGCAGGCGACCCCAGGTACATTCCCCTGCTGCTGGGCATGGGACTGAAGATGTTCAGCATGCAGCCAGGCGCGCTGCTCGAAGCCAAGCGCATATTCCGCAACATCGATGCGACCGAACTGCAGGCGCGCGTGGCCCCCCTGATGGCACAGCTCGATGCCCCCGAAACCCCGGAGCGCCTGACCCGGCTTAGCGACCCGGAAGCCTGAGCGCCACCCTTGCCTTCAATACTGTAAAAATCTTCCTGCCAGTCTCCCCCAAGCTGCCCAAGACTGCTAGAATCTGCGCAGCGCAGCAAAGCCGTTTTCAGGCATTTGCATCTGTACAGTACGCACCGATTCACCGATCTGCCACGCTAGCCCGAGGATCCCTGGCCGCCATGTCCCTGCAAGCAGTCACAAACACGGACAACACCCGCCTGCAGCGGCTGCAGGAGGTGCTCGACAGCGGCACCCTGCAACAGGCCCGGCGCATGCTCAACGCCCTTCACCCCGGTGAGATCGGACACCTGCTGGAAGCGTTGCCGCTGGCTGAGCGAGAGATCGTCTGGGGCCTGGTGGACGAGGAGAACGATGGTGAGGTACTGGTTCACCTCACCGACGAGGTACGGGCCGACCTGATCAGCAAGATGGACCGGGCAGAACTGCTGGCCGCCACCGAAGGCCTGGACACCGATGACCTCGCCGACCTGATCCAGGAACTGCCCCATACCATCACGCGGGAGATCATCGGCTCCCTGGACATGCAGCACCGCAGTCGCCTGGAAGCGGTCCTCTCCTTCCCGGAGGACACCGCCGGCGGCCTGATGAACCCCGACACCATCACCGTCAGGCCGGAAGTGACCCTGGATGTGGTGATGCGTTACCTGCGCCGCCTCAAGGATCAGATCCCCCCCCACACGGACAACCTGATGGTGGTCAACCGCGAAGGGAAGTATCTCGGGGTGCTCTATCTCACCGACCTGGTGACCCACGACCTGGATGACACCGTGGCCGAGATCATGTCCCTGGACCTGGAGCCGATACCCGCCAGCTGGGATGACGGTGAAGTGGCCAACCGCTTCGAGCAGCACGACCTGGTCTCCGCGCCCGTTGTGGACGATGACGGCATACTGCTGGGGCGCATCACGGTGGACGACGTGGTGGACGTGATCCGTGAAGAGGGCGAGCACCAGTTCATGGGCCAGGCGGGTCTCTCCGAGGACGAGGACATGTTCGCCCCGGTGATGATCTCCACCCAGCGACGCGCCCTCTGGCTCGGCGTCAACCTGATCACCGCCTTTCTCGCTTCATGGGTCATCGGCATGTTCGAGGGCACCATCGAAAAGGTGGTTGCCCTGGCGGTGCTGATGCCCATCGTGGCGAGCATGGGGGGCATCGCCGGCAGCCAGACCCTGACACTGACCATACGCGGTATCGCCCTGGGGCAGCTCTCCGGCAAGAATGTACGCTGGCTGGTCCTGAAGGAGCTGGCCGTGGGCGGGCTCAACTCGATCATCTGGGCCGCCGTGGTCGCCGTGGTGGCCGGCGTCTGGTTCAACAGCATGGATATCGCCCTGCTGATCGCCGTGGCACTGACCATCAACCTGGTGTTCGCCGCCCTCACCGGCGCCATACTGCCCATCGCCCTGGACAAGGTCGGCATAGACCCCGCCCTGGCCGGCTCGGTACTGCTCACCACGGTCACCGATATCGTCGGCTTTCTCGCCTTTCTGGGCCTGGCCACCCTGTTCCTGGTCTAGTGTCCAGGCTCACGCCTCCCCGCGCCTGACCAGCTGCAGAAGGTTATCGATCTCCGAGCGGTCGCCGTTGTCCCAATGGTCGACGCAGATCAACTCCTCCAGGGGCAGGCGCTGCCGCCAGCCCCGGCTCGCCAGTTCGGGCTCCTGGAAAAACTCATCCACGTAACCGATACAGAGATAGGCCACGGGGACCACCGACTCCGGCAGCCCCAGGAGACACTTGAGCTTCTCCCGGTCGAAGATGCTTACCCATCCGACACCGACACCCTCGGCCCGGGCCGCCAGCCAGAGATTCTGTACCGCGCACACGCTGCTGTAGAGATCCATGGAGAGATCGTGGGTGCGACCCAGCACCACCGGGCCTGAACGCTCGCGGTCACAGGTGATACAGAGATTGACCGGCGCACGCATGATCCCCTCGAGCTTGAGCTCGGAGTAGCGCTTGCGCCTCTCGCCCTCGAACAGGCCGGCCGCCTCCCTGTTCGCCTCCGTGAACAGCGCGTGTACCTGGCGCCTCCTCTCCCGGGAACGCAGCAGGAGAAAGTTCCAGGGCTGCATGAAGCCCACCGAGGGTGCGTGATGGGCGGCACGCAGGATACGCGCCAGCACCTCGTCAGGAACGGGATCGGGCCTGAACTGCCCCCGCACATCACGGCGCGTGAAGATGGCGCGGTAGACCGCCTCCTGCTCCTCCACTGAGAAATAAGGATCGGACTGGATGACCGGTCGATTTTCCATGCAAATATCCCCTTGATTGGAAAATCCCGGGATACATGACCAGGTATCCCGTCAAATCAGTTTTCAGGCCGGTCTTCTGACTTAGGGTTTCCGAATCCGAACGCCTTCCCAGCGATTGCCAGTGGCCGATTCCGTTGTTCGCGGAACCTGTTCGAACCCATCCCGTCACAGCGTTGGGCACGTTGCGGGGTTGCACCGCATTCCCGATTCTCCCGTTGTCACCAACGGGCACCTGAAATTCGCTTACCGCCTTGGGCGGATAGCGCATCATAACGTCTTTAACTCGGTTCAACAGCAACCGTTCACGTTCTGAACCGATCGGCACGCTCCATCCTTGTAAACACCCCCGTGAATCCTGTAACTTGCTGACCCAATGAGCGCATTGATCAGCATAAGGAATCTCCAGCACAACTACGGCGGCCTGCGTGCCGTGCGCGGCATCGGTTTCGAACTGCAGGCCGGTGAAGTGCTGGGCTTTCTCGGTCCCAACGGAGCCGGCAAATCCACCACCATGCGTATCATCAGTGGCGGTCTCGCACCTACTGCAGGCGAGGTGAAGATCGACGATATCGACCTGCTTGCCCATCCCCTGAAAGCCAAGGCGAGACTGGGTTACCTGCCGGAGAACCCACCCCTCTACGACGACCTCACGGTGGACGAATACCTCGCCTACACAGGGCGGTTGCGGGCCATTCACAGCGGCAGACTCGACGATGCCATCGCCAGGGTCAAGGCAGAGTGCGGACTGGACGAGGTGGGCAATCGGCTGATCGGACAGCTGTCGAAGGGGTTCCAACAACGGGTCGGGATTGCCCAGGCGATCATCCATGACCCCAGGGTGGTGATCCTGGATGAGCCGACAAACGGCCTCGATCCCAACCAGATCCGTGAAATCCGCGGCCTGATCCAGCGCCTCGGCCGGGAGCGCGGCATCATACTCTCCACCCACATTCTCTCCGAGGTACAGGCGGTCTGCAGCCGTGTCCTGATTCTGCACAACGGACAGCTCGCCCACGAGCAGGCCCTGGGACAGAACGGCAACGGGGAGATGCTGAGCCTTGAACTGGACACCCCGCCGGCGACCGGCGAGCTTGAGCGAATCGAGTGTATCCTTGCGGTCGAGCCCCTGGCAGAGAACAGGTTCAGGGTCCGGCTGGCCGAGGGGGCTACCCCTTCCATGCTTGCCGAGATGATCGTGACCAGGGGCTGGGGCCTGCGAGAGATGACCCCCGCGGGTCACGACCTGGAGCAGGTCTTCACCCGCATCACCAGCCAGGAGCCGGCCCAATGATCCGCGCCATCGCCGGCCGGGAGCTGCGCACCCTCTTCTTCTCTCCGCTGGCCTGGAGCCTGGCGGCCGTGATGCAGTTTCTGCTCGCCTGGATCTTCCTCAGCCAGCTGGACAGCTATGCCCAGCTGCAACCCCAGCTGGCGGCACTGGAGTCTCCACCCGGGGTCACCGAACTTGTCATCACTCCGCTGCTGGATTCCGCCGGTCTGCTCACCCTGCTGGTGATGCCCCTGTTGAGCATGCGCCTGTTGAGTGACGAATACCGCAACGGCACCATCGACCTGCTCTTCTCATCGCCGGTCTCCATGACCCAGATCGCGCTGGGCAAGTACCTCGCGCTTCTTACCCTGCAGATCGCCCTGGTCACCCTGTTTTCTCTGATGCCCCTCTCGCTGCTGGTGGGCAGCGACATCGACCTCGGACGCCTGGCCGCCGGCCTGCTCGGCCTGTTGCTGCTGTTCGCTGCCAGCGGCGCCGTTGGACTGTTCTTCTCCAGCCTGACCGCTCAACCGACAGTCGCCGCACTGGGCAGCTACGGGCTGCTGCTCTTCCTCTGGATCATCAGCGCCGCCACCTCGGGTGGTGAAGCCAGCAGCCTGTTCGGCTGGCTCTCTCTCTCGACCCACTTCCAGCGCCTGCTCAGCGGCCTGGTCAGCAGTGCCGATATCGCCTATTTTCTGCTGCTGATCACCCTCTGCCTGCTATTGACGATACGGCGTCTCGACAGTCGCCGCAGCCAGGGGGCGCCATCATGAAGCGGCGCCTGGAGAGTGTCGTATTTCACCTGCTGCTGCTCCTTGCCGTGGCAATGCTCGGCTGGCTCAGCCAGCGCCATGCCCTAATCGCCGACTGGACCGAAACCGGCGGCAACAGCCTGCACCCCGTCAGCCAACAGCTGCTGACCCGGCTCGATGCCCCCCTCGAGATCACCTCCTTCGCACCGGAGAACCCGGCCCTGCGGGAGCCCATAGCGGAGATCGTCGAACGCTACCGCCGCTTCCGCCCGGATATCCGGTTCAGCTTCGTCAATCCGGCCCTGCAGCCGAAGCTGACCCGCGAGCTGGGTATCCAGGTCTCCGGCGAACTGCTGCTGGAGTACAAGGGGCGCCGGGAAAACCTGCGCAACCTCGACGAGGAGAGCATCAGCAACGCCATTCAGCGCCTTGTACAGCAGGGTGAGCGCTGGCTGGTATTCATCACCGGGCATGGTGAAAGACGCCCGGACAGCCGGGCCAACTACGACCTGGGCATCTTCGGTGACGAACTCGGGCGCAAGGGTTACCAGTTGCAGACCCTGGAGCTGGCGGAACAGCTTCAGATACCGAACAACACCGGCCTGCTGGTGATTGCAGGCCCCCAGCGCAGCTATCTCCAGGGAGAGAGTGCGCTGATCACCGACTACCTGGCCAGGGGCGGAAACCTGCTCTGGCTGACCGATCCGGGCAGTGATTCCGGTCTCGACACCCTTGCCGAAACCCTTGGCATCAAGAGGCTTCCGGGCACCATCGTGGACCCCAACGCCCGTGATCTCGGTCTCGACAACCCGGCCATCGCCCTGGCAACCCGCTATCCCATGCACCCGGCCGTGGCCAACTTCAAGGCCATCACTTTCTACCCCTATGCCACTGCCCTGGAAGCGGGAGCACCGGACGATTGGAAAAAGGTCCCCCTGCTCAGTACACTGGAGCGCACCTGGAACGAGACCTCTCCCATGCAGGGTGAAGTCTCCCGCAACCCGGAACAGGGAGAGCAGGCCGGCCCCCTGGCCATCGGCTATGCCCTCAGCCGCCCCCGCCAGGGTGGCGAGCAGCGGGTCGTGGTTGTCGGCGATGGCGATTTCCTGTCGAACAGTTACCTGGCCAATGCAGGTAACCAGGATCTCGGCCTCAACCTGGTACGCTGGCTCGCCGGAGACGACCAACTGCTGGATATCCCGGCCCGGACAGGGAGTGACCTGGATATCACGCTCTCCCCCACCGCGGGTGCCGTTATAGGTTTGGGCTTTCTGCTGGTCGTTCCCCTGGCACTGTTCGCCACCGGCATGATGATCTGGTGGCGACGAAGACACTATTAAGATGCCGGGTTAATAGCACGGAGACTAGAGTTTCGGATGAGCAGACGAACACTGATCAACCTGGGCCTGATGGTCGTGGTGCTGATACTGGGCGCCCTGACCTGGTATAGCTCTGAGGATAATTCCGAGGAGCAGTTTCAGCCCCTTACCGCGCTCAATCCTTCCGAGATCAACCGCATCACCATCTCCAACAACAACGGTCCCGAATTCACCCTGGAGCGGGACGACACGGGCTGGTCCATGACCACCCCCTACCGCATGCCCGCCAATGGTCCGCGAATCAACATATTGCTGGACATCGTCTCCACCCCCAGTTTCGAACAGCACCCTCTGCCCGCCGACCGGCTGGGTGAGTTCGGCCTGGACAAACCCAGGGCCGAGATGCTGCTAAACGACCACAAACTGGTTTTCGGCGGCACCCACCCCTACAACTACCGCCGCTACGTGCAGATCGGAGACACCCTGCACCTGACCAACGACCACTTTCCACATCACTTCCTGGCCCTGGCCGAGGAGTTCATCAGCCACAGCCTGCTGGGTGAGGGGCAACAGGTCGCAGCGATAGAGACATCCAGCTGGAAACTCCTGCGCAGTGATCAGGGATGGCAACTCGAGCCACCGGTGGATGGCCTCTTGACCGACCAGCTTGTGAGCAAGGTGAATGACTGGGAGAACACCTGGGTCACCAAGGTGGAGAAGGCGCCAACCCTGGCGGCTACGGATAGTGTGACAATCAGCTTCAGGGACGCCTCGGAGCCCCTAATACTCGAGGTAGTTAAAACGGAAACAGCCATGCTGCTGGTGCGCAGGGAATCGGGCCTCGCCTACCGTCTTCCCCTGCAGAGCACACTGCTGCAACCCCCCGCGCCACAGAACTGAGATGCCCGAGCTGCCCGAAGTAGAGACCACCCGGCTTGGCATCGAACCCCATATCCTGGGCAAACGGATCACAGGGGTCGTCATCCGCCAACCCAGGTTGCGCTGGCCCATACCAAGGACCCTGCAACGAACGCTCAAGGGCGAGACGATCACACGGGTCGCACGCCGCGCAAAATACCTGCTGCTGGAGACCGCCAAGGGGCACCTGATCATGCACCTGGGCATGTCCGGGAGCCTTCGCGTGCTACCACCGGATACCCCCCCGGGCCCCCATGATCACTTCGACCTGGTGTTTGAAGCGTATTGTCTCCGCCTACGGGACCCCAGGCGCTTCGGCGCCGTATTGTGGACCCGCAAAGATCCCATGGCGCACGAACTGATCGCCCACCTGGGGCCCGAACCCCTGTCGGACGATTTCAATGGCGGCTATCTCCACGCACTCGCCACCAGGCGCAAGGTAGCGGTGAAAAACTTCATCATGGATGGAAAGGTGGTCGTGGGCGTGGGGAACATCTACGCCAGCGAATCCCTCTTCATGAGCGGCATACATCCACAACGTGCGGCAAACAGGATATCGAGGGCGCGTTACGAAACCCTGGCCGAGAACATCAAGACAGTTCTCTCAGCCGCCATTGCACAGGGCGGTACCACCCTGAGGGACTTTCAGCGTGAGGATGGAAAACCGGGATACTTCAGCCAGGAACTCAGGGTCTACGGCAGAAGCGGCGAACCCTGCCCAAACTGCGGCAAGCCGGTGAGTCAGCGTACCATCGGCCAGCGCTCCAGCTACTACTGCAACCACTGCCAACGCTAACGGGCCGTGCGGATAATCCGGCACAGCCAAGAATTACTCGAAAAGCTTTGAGAGAAGATCGGCTTGCGGCTGCAGATAGCTGACTATGGTATTGAGGCTGCGACTCCCTTACCCTTGAGTGAAACAGGTCAAATAAAGACAACCCCGAGGGCAAGTGCGGTGAAACTGGCATACTTATACCTGGCTATCGCAGTCGTTGCAGAAGTAGGTGCGACAAGTGCCTTAAAAGCATCAGAAGAGTTTACAAGGCTTGTTCCAGCCGTGATTGTCATTGTCGGTTACAGCGTCGCATTTTACCTTCTGACACTGGTATTCAGATCAATTCCTGTTGGTGTGACCTACGCCATCTGGTCCGGCCTGGGGATCGTGTTAGTAGCGTTGATAAGTATGTTTTTGTACAAACAGGTCCCTGACTTGCCGGCAGTGATTGGCATGGGATTGATCGTGGCCGGTGTTATAGTGATAAACACTTTTTCCAAAACGATCGGCCACTAGTAAGCCACCTGGCACTCAACACACGCCTGCTGAAGCCGATATACTTGGTCGCCGGGTTAATAATTAAGCTGAAATTGAATCCATGTCTGAATCACAGTATTGGCACGATGTACTCGTATCCCTGCGCCGTATCATCCGGGCAACGGACCTACAGTCCAAGCGCATGATGAAGCTGTCAGGGCTGACCATTCCCCAGATGATGGTGTTGCGTGCCATTGAGAGCCTGGGGGATGTCACTGTGAAAAAAATCTCGGACCACGTCTCCCTCAGCCAGGCCACGGTAACCACCATTTTGAATCGGCTTGAAGCCAAGCAACTCGTTGACCGCGTGCGCAGCAGCATGGATAGACGTGTGGTGAATGCCCGCCTGACGAATGATGGGCGTGATATTTTGGCAACAGCGCCACCACTACTGCATGAAAAATTCATCGAGCGATTCGACTCCCTGGAGTCCTGGGAGAAAACCCAGATCCTCACCGCTCTGCAACGCGTGGCATCCATGATGGATGCTGAAGCAATAGATGCTGCCCCCCTTCTGGATATTGCTCACCCTACGAAGCCGTCCTGAAAGCACCACATTGATCTGCTTTTGATTCCTGTAGCTTGCCTTTTTGGCTTCAAATCCAGGCTTGTTATCGGGACATTATTTCCTTATTCATTTGAACTCTAATCATTAGAGCTGTAAGGTATAACGCTGAAATTGAGTTTGAATCCTTGCTACACCGTGCCAACCAATCCCAAGGAGTTACCTATGCGGAAAACCGCCTTCGTCGCCACAGCATTGACTCTACTAGCGACCAGCACAGCCACGCATGCAGCACAGCAGTGCGGAAAAGTCACCATTGCGGAAATGAACTGGGCATCCGCCGAACTGATGGCAAATGTTGACAAAATCATCCTTGAAGAGGGTTACGGTTGCGATGTCGAGCTGGTTCCGGGCACGACTCAAACCACTTTCGCTTCCATGAATGAAAAGGGACAGCCCGATGTGGCACCGGAAATGTGGACCAATGCGGTACGCGAGCCACTGAAGACAGCACTCGATGCCGGCACCCTGCACTCCGTTAACGGCGGACCGATTACGGACCTGGGGGAAGGCTGGTGGATCACACCCAAAACGGCCAAGGATCATCCTGAATTGAAAACCGTGCTGGACATTCTCAAGCACCCTGAAATATTCCCGGACAAGGAAGACCCTTCCAAGGGCGCATTTGTCACCTGCCCATCAGGATGGGGTTGCCAGCTGGTCAACGCCAATCTTTTCCGTGCATTCAAGATGAAGGAAAAAGGCTGGAAACTGGTTGATCCCGGCTCGGCTGCAGGCCTGGATGGATCCATGTCCAAAGCGGTGGAGCGTGGTGAGTACTGGTTTGGCTATTACTGGTCACCCACAGCGATGATTGGCAAATACAAGATGGTCAAGGTTCCCTTCGGCGTGCCGTTTGCCGGCAGTGAGAACTGGGACGGCTGCATGGTGAAAGCAGAGCAGGAGTGTGACGATCCCAAGCCATCGTCCTGGACCAAATCCGAGGTGCAGACGATTATCACCGACAAGATGAAAAAGAGTGGCGGCGAAGAGGTGGCCACTTATTTCCATGACCGGGTTTTTCCAGGGGAGATCATGAACGACATGCTGGTCTACATGGGAGATAACCAGGCAACCGGCGAAGATGCCGCGTTCGAATTCCTGCTCACCCAGGAAGAGATCTGGACAAAGTGGGTGTCTGATGATGTAGCCAAGAAAGTGAAAAAAGCACTGAACTGAATAAGCCAATGTATGAAAGGTTCTGAGCATATAGAGTGATGAAAACCCACCTTCGGGTGGGTTTTCCTGTTCAGGCCGGATGAAAAGCGGCCAGAGGTAAGCATGGAGTTTCTAGAAGAATTCCCATCTCTCGGACGGAGAGATCTGAGGGACTTGAAAAAAACCATTGACGGTGGCTTCCGCGAATTCACCAGGGAATACGGTGAAGCGATTGAAAGCTTTTTTGACCCGCTTTTGGAATTCATGGTGTGGTTCGAAAAACTACTGCTGGCCACCCCCTGGCCTATCATCATTCTGGTGATCGGGTTGATCGCATGGCTTGGCTCCCGCAGCCTCAAAATCACCATAGGCAGTGTCTTGTCTTTCCTTGTGATCGGCTATTTCGGGATGTGGGAAGACCTGATGTCGACAGTGGCAATTATTTCAGTGGCTACCGTGCTGTGTATTTCACTGGGTATTCCCCTGGGTGTATGGATGGCCCGGTCCGACAGGGCACAGGCGGCGATCACACCGATCTTGGATATCATGCAGACTATCCCGGCTTTTGTTTACCTGATTCCGGTCGTGATGTTGCTTGGCATCGGCAAGGTTCCCGGGCTTATCGCGGTGAGTATCTATGCCATTCCGCCGATTGTCCGCCTGACCAACCTGGGAATACGGCTGGTTGACAAGGAAGCGCTGGAAGCGGCCGATGCCTTCGGCGCCAACTCTTTCCAAAAACTGTTTGGCGTGCAGATTCCCTTGGCCTTGCCGAATATCTTCGCCGGCGTAAACCAGACCATCATGATGGCGCTATCCATGGTGGTAATTGCTTCAATGATCGGCGTGGCTGGATTGGGTGTTCCAGTATTGCGCGCCATTTCCAACCAGTATCTTGCGCTTGGCCTTATGAATGGCCTAGCGATTGTTGCATTGGCAATTATCTTTGACCGGGTCTCCCAGAAGTACGGCGCGAGAATTCAGAAACATCGTCAGGGGCGCACATCATGAACGATATTAAAATCAAGATCGAGAACCTGACAAAGATATTCGGCCCAAAGCCGAAGGCTGTTCTGGACCATGTGTATAACGGCATCGGAAAAGATGAGTTGCTGAAAAAATATGGGCATGTGCTCGGCCTGCATGACATCAACCTGTCGCTGCGGAACAGAAACATCGAGGTCATCATGGGACTCTCCGGCTCGGGGAAATCGACCCTGATCCGGCATATCAACCGCCTGATCGAACCAACCGCAGGAGCGATCGAGGTGGATGGTGAAGATGTCCTTCAAATGAACGAAAAACAACTGCGACATTTCCGGCAGTCCAAGACCGCCATGGTGTTCCAGAAGTTTGCCCTGATGCCCCATCATACGGTGATAGAGAATGCCGGTTTCGGCTTGAAAATGCAGGGCAAGGACAAGTCATTTATCAGGGAGCATGCACACAAGTGGCTGCACCGTGTCGGCCTGAAGGGATATGAGAACCACTACCCCGCACAGCTCTCGGGCGGTATGCAGCAGCGTGTTGGGCTGGCCCGGGCATTGGCCTGTGATGCGGATATCCTGATGATGGACGAGGCGTTCAGTGCGCTCGACCCATTGATCCGCTCCGATATGCAGGATCTGCTGCTGGAACTGCAGGAAGAGCTGCACAAGACCATCGTATTCATTACGCATGATCTGGATGAGGCGCTCAAAATAGGTGACCGTATTGCGATCCTGAATAACGGCGAACTGGTCCAGCATGGTACGCCCCAGGATATCCTGCTTAGTCCCGCTGACGATTATGTCGAACGCTTCGTGGCGGATGTGAACAGAACCCGCGTGCTGCTGGCCAAATCGATAATGGTGGATGACAAGCCCGACGACCTGAGCCAGTCGGTCACCTGCAAGGAAGACGAGACCGTAGATACCGTGCTTCATGCCCTGCTCTCTGAAGACGGCTCCTATGTCATCGTCGAAGACGAACGCGGTAAAAAAGTGGGATATATAGACAAGGAGACCCTGGCAATGGTCTTCCAAGCCGAACACAGATCCGCTGCCTGACAGGGCCTGGCACAGATGAGAGGAGTTTATCTGACAGGGCACGGAGGGCCTGAAAAGTTGGAATACCGGGAAGATATTCCGATGCCCGAAGCGGGTCCTTTTGATGTGCTTGTTCAGGTGGCAGCAGCCGGGGTCAACAATACTGACATCAATACCCGCATCGGCTGGTACTCGAAAAGTGACAATTCAGCAGACGATGCCAGCTGGGCCGGCAGCCCCCTGCACTTTCCCCTTATACAGGGCATCGATGTTTGCGGAACTATTGTTTCCGTGGGTGAGCGGGTGAACCGTGACCGTATCGGGGAAAGAGTACTGGTTGAGCCCTGTATCAGGGAAGCAGACGGAAAGGGTTTGCCGCAGCCCTGGTTTTTGGGATCTGAGTGCAACGGCGGATTTGCCGAGTATGTGGCGGTTCCCTCGAAACATGCATACCGTGTGGAGAGTGACTACACGGATGCTGAACTGGCCTCATTTCCATGCTCCTACTCGACAGCCGAAAACCTGTTGACCAGGTCAGATGTAAGGCAGGGTGAACGGGTACTGGTTACCGGCGCATCGGGGGGGTGTCGGTTCAGCAGCGGTACAGCTCGCAAAAGCCCGTGGCGCTTATGTCATCGCGGTCACATCCCGTTCCAAGCAAGAGGCCATACAGGAGATAGGTGCTGATAAAGTCGTCTTGAGGGAATCCAGCCTTGTTGAAAACCTCGGCCTGGATCATGTTGACGTTGTTGTTGACCTGGTAGGTGGCGAGCAGTGGCCAGAACTACTGGATATTCTGAAACCCGGTGGTCGATATGCCGTATCAGGGGCCATTGCCGGGCCCATGGTACAGCTTGACCTGAGAACCCTGTACCTGAAAGATCTGAGCTTTTTTGGCTGCACGAGCCTGGAACCTGAAATCTTTCAAAATCTCGTATCACACATTCAAAACAAGCGTATTGTTCCACTGGTAGCCAAGACCTTCCCACTTGAGGAGATCAGGCAGGCCCAGGCCGAGTTCCAGGAAAAGAAGCACATTGGCAAATTTGTTCTTACCGTCAACACCCACTAAGACGCACTCTTCAGCGTCCTGATCGTTGCCTTTTTATGGCGAATGGCTTAACGATTCGCCCTGCACCTGAAGATCCGCAAAGCGCTGCATCGATCCATTTGAACCGCTGTCGTCAGCACCCTCCCGAATCAGTCCCGGCGCAGACGGTCGGAAATTGCAATGGGTGTCGGGTAGTTCATCACCACCAGGTAACTGGAGACCAGGAAGGTGATCAGGGTGGCGAGCTGTACCAGGTAGGACGCCTCGGCCCTGATGATGCCGCTGCTGTGGGCCAGCATTGCGACCAGCAGTGAAAACTCGCTCATCTGTCCAAGCCGTACCCCGACTTCCATACCCCGCCGCCTTGAATCCCCGGCCAAGTGCAGCAGCACCTGGAACACGAACGGCTTGCACAGCAGCATGATAGCGGCCAGAAGCAGTGCGGGAACCGCCACACCGGCTGCCAGCTTGAGATCGAAACCGGCCCCGATGGAGAAGAAGAAGATCACCAGGAAGAAGTCACGCAGGGGTTTCAGCTTCTCGGAAACGAACTGGGCGACAGGCGACGAGGCGAGTGTGATACCGGCGATAAAGGCGCCGATCTCGTGGGATACACCAAGTGCAGCCCCCGCCTCGGCCAGGCCGAGACACCAGCCGATGGAGAGCAGAAAGACATACTCATGAATGGTATCGAAGCGGGTGATCAGCCTGTTCAGCACGTACCGCACCACCAGGATGGAGAGACCGATCAGCAGGGGGATTGCGATGAGCAGCCGGGCGATCTCGAACAGGGGATGGTTGTCCTGAGCACCCCCCTGCAGGATCACCAGCAACAGGATCGCCAGCAGATCCTGCATCAGCAGCACGCTGATGATCACTTCACCGGTATGCCGGTGATGCAGCACCGTGGTCGGCAGCAGTTTCAGCCCGATGATGGTACTCGAAAAGGTTGCCGCCGCCCCGATGATCAGGGACTCCCGGATGGTAAACCCGAAGCTCAGGATCAACAGGAACCCCAGCGCCCCGAAGATGAGTGAACTGGCGAGGGTGACCATGGAGGTTCTGCCAAACAGTCTCACCAGCTCCCGCGGGTTGAGATCCAACCCCATCAGGAAGAGCAGAAACATGATGCCGATATGGGAGATCTCGGAGACGATCACCGGGTCATCGACCAGGCTGGCCACAGAGGGGCCCAGGATCACGCCAAGCAGGATGTAGGCGACCGGCAGGGTCTGCCTGGCGAAGAGCGCCAGCGTGGCGAGCAGCGCTGCCCCGCTGAAAACGAGAAAAATCGTGAATACAATCGGATCTTCGGTATACATGTATGCCTGGGCTGTTTTTCGATACTTCTGGACTAAAGCATAGCCTTGAAAAGAGGAACCGGCCATGCAGACTCAAGCTTACAGACTTTGCGTGGAAGGCAGAAACCCCTTTTCAAATGAGCGAATATTCCACGAACAATAGGAACACTTCTCACACCCAACCGCTTCTTTATGCTCCCTGGGAAGGGTGATTAAATAGCCTCATTTATTCACACGAGCACTGCACGACCCCGGACCCCACCTGGCCATGCCCCTGACATCAGCAGCCTTCCGTACCACGCTCCCGGTCATGTTCGGTTATGTCCCCCTGGGCATGGCCTTCGGCATGCTGTTCCAGGACCTCGGCTATGCATGGTACTTCGCACCGCTCATGGGTCTGCTGGTCTATGCCGGCGCCGCCCAGTTCATGGCCGTGGGACTGCTGGCAGCCCAGGCCGGGCTGCTGGAGGTGGCCGTCTCGACTTTCATCCTCAACTCGAGACACATGTTTTTCGGCCTTTCGGTGCTCACCCGCTACCGGGTCGCCAGACTGCAGAAACTCTACCTCATATTCGCACTGACCGACGAAACCTACTCACTTGTCACCAGCACCCAGCCCCCTGCCGGAAGCGACCAGGGACGCTACTACCTTGCGGTCAGCGCCTTGAACCAGGGCTACTGGGTGACAGGTTGCGCGCTGGGCGCACTGCTGGGCAGTGCCGTGACTTTCAACACCCTGGGCATGGATTTCGCCCTCACTGCGCTATTCATGGTGTTGTTGCTGGAGCAGTGGAAAAAGCTGCAACAGCCCTTCCCTTTCCTGGTGGGGATATCGGCCGGTATGCTGGCGCTGATACTCTGGCCCCAGAACATGCTTCTCATATCCATCGGCCTCTCTCTGCTGGTACTGCTGGGCCAGTACAGGATCCAGGGGGGTGCCTCATGATCGACGCATCCACCGGCTACCTGTTGACGGTGATCCTGGTGATGACCGCCGCAACCTTTCTCACCCGGCTGATCCCCTTCGTCCTCTTCAGAAACAGGCATGATCACCCGGTACTGGAATTTCTCGGCAGGTACACCCCGCCGGTGATCATGGCGATCCTGGTACTCTACAGTCTGAAAGGCGTCGATCCTGGCGCCGCCCCTTATGGCGTACCGGAGTTGATCGCGGTTTGCGTCACGACGCTGCTGCACCTGTGGCGCAACAATGCACTGCTGAGCATCTTCAGTGGCACCGGCGTGTACATGTTCCTGCTGCAGTCCGGCCTGCTCTCATAAACAGAAACAGCGGCACCTGGCCGCTGTCTCCTCCCCGGTTTCGGATGCCGGTTTACTTGAGCGGCACACCGAGACCGATGCCGATACCGCCGGCCTGGTCCTCCTGCAGCTTGCGCGCAATCTTGGCTGCCTTGTCGCCCACGAAAGATGTGAACTCCTCGACATTGTCATAACCCATATCCACCGCATATTTCGCGAGGCCCTGCATCAGCTGGCGGGTCTGGGCAATCTCTTCATGGCTGCGACCGCACCCCTGGCAATGGGTACCGTCCTGGGTGCAGAAATCACCACCCTTGCAAGGACTGAACTGCATATCTGTCTCCTGTCATCTGTTTTTCGGCTACCGGATGCACCGGTAATCTTCACGCGGTGCCGAACAGCATAATCCGACGGCAACAATTGTCAACGCACAGAGGCGCTACCGACCCCCCTGGGATCGCTCGCCGCAGAGAGCTCTCCCGTGTTCCTCTCCAGGTAGACCGCCTGCATGTTACCGTATGTCCTCTCAAGGGGTTTCAGGCGATGCCCCATCCTCTCCAGGCCCTGCTGCTCCTCCGTGGAGAGGACACCCGGCTCGAACTGGATATGGTCCGGCAGGTACTGGTGATGATAGCGCCCCTTCGACACCCAGTACTGTGGCCCCTTGCCTGCCGCCAGCTCAAGGATACCGTGCAGCACCATGGTGATGATGCGGCTGCCACCGGGCGAACCGAGTACCGCCACCCCCCGGTCGGATTCGACGAAAGTCGGTGTCATGCTCGAGAGCATGCGCTTCTCAGGCTCGATGGCATTCGCCTCACCCCCCACCAGCCCATAGGCATTGGGCACACCCGGACTGGCGGAGAAGTCGTCCATCTCGTCGTTGAGCAGGACACCGGTGCCCGGCACCACGAAGCATGAGCCGAACGGGTAGTTGATACTGAGGGTGGCCGCCACCCGGTTGCCTTCGCCATCGATGATGGAGAAGTGGGTGGTATCCGTCCCCTCCACGCTATCGCTATCCGCCTTTGGCAGGCTGGGGGTTGCACGCTCCATCTGGATGCTGCGTGCAAGCCCCGCGGCGTACGCCTTGTTCAGCAGGCGCTTGACCGGCACCTCCACGAAATCGGTGTCGCCGAGGTAATCCGCCCGGTCCCGGTAGGCGCGCCGCATCGCCTCCACCACCAGGTGCTTGCGCTGAATCCCGTCCATCGCCTGCAGATCGAAGCCCTCCAGGATATTGAGCATGGTGAGCAGGGCAATCCCTCCCGAAGAGGGTGGGGCCGCACTGGTGATCTTCATTCCATGGTAGGTCCCCGTCACGGGCTGGCGCTCCACGATCCGGTATCTGGCCAGGTCCTCGGTGCTCCAGATCCCCCCGGCCTGCTTGACACCCTCGACCAGTTTCTCGGCAAGCGCCCCCTTGTAGAATCCGTCGTGACCCTGTTCCGCCAGCAGCGTGAGGGTATCGGCGAGATCGGGCTGCGTTATTCTGTGGGCGGGTGGAGGAACCTCTCCCTCGAGCAGAAACTGGGCGCTTGCGGCGGGCGATGAGAGCAGCACCTTCTTGCGCCAGTTGGCCAGCCGCCGGTAGTGCTCATCTACCAGAAAGCCCTCCCGGGCAATCCTGATGGCAGGCGCAAGACTCCGGGCAAGGGGCAGCCGCCCGTAGTGTTCCGCAATGTGGACCAGCGCGGCCGGCTCGCCCGGGATTCCTGCCGACAGGGGGCCATTGATGGAGAGCCCCTCCACCACCTTGCCGTTCTCATCGAGATAGAGATCCCGGTGCGCAGCCAGGGGGGCCTTCTCACGGCCGTCCACCATCACCTGGCGGCCGTCACCGGCACGATGCAACAACCAGAACCCACCGCCCCCGATACCGGAGCTGTAGGGCTCGGCCACGGCGAGTACCGCGCTGACAGCCACCGCGGCATCGAATGCATTCCCCCCCTGGGCGAGTATCTCGTGCCCCGCCTCGGTCGCCAGCGGATGAGCCGTGGCCACCGCTGCCTTGCCGGTGGCGGCGGCATGCGCATTGACAGATATCAGCAGCAGAAAAGAGAGCAGCAGGGTGTGCCGGCAAACGCCAGACAACGCCTTTAAGAAATCCATTAGCGCCCCTCCATTGGTTTATCGCACGTTCTCAGCGTACATTGCCTTCAGCATAAACCATAAAAAAAGGTCCCGCTTGGGGACCTTTTCGATGAACCGTTTGACGTGAAGAACGATCAGCCCTCTTCCTGCAGCTTCTCGTACTTGGCCATCAGTTCCTCTTCGCTCTCTTCGTGATCGGGGTCCTTCGGAATGCAGTCCACGGGGCAGACCTCGACACACTGGGGCTCGTCGTAGTGACCAACACACTCGGTGCAGAGAGCGGGATCGATCTCGTAGATCTCGTCACCCATGTAGATAGCGCCATTGGGGCACTCGGGCTCGCAGACATCGCAGTTGATGCATTCGTCGGTAATCATCAAAGACATATTTCTTAACTCCTGAATACGGGACCTGTGCCCCTCTACTCAATTAGGACCTGTTAACTCTAATTTAACGCTGTTCTTTAAGTGCCGCTTCCACGACAGGATGCACGAACTCTGACACATCTCCGCCCAATGCTGCAATTTCTCTCACAAGACTGGAGGAAATATAGGCGAAATTCTCGGCCGGGGTGAGGAACATGGTCTCCACCTCCGGCGCCAACCGCCTGTTCATACCGGCGAGCTGGAACTCGTACTCGAAATCGGACACCGCGCGCAATCCGCGAAGTATCACGTCCGCCCCGTGCTTACGGGCAAAGTCCACGAGCAGGGAGTCGAACTCGAGGATCTCGACGTTATCGATATCCGCAAGCACCTCACCGGCCAGTTCCACTCGCCTCTGCAGAGGGAAACGCGGCGCCTTCCCGGGACTTGCCGCTATCGCGAGAATAACGCGATCAAACAGCCTGGATGCCCGTTTAATGAGGTCACTGTGTCCATTCGTAATCGGGTCGAATGTCCCCGGATATATCGCTACGGGCATCGGTCATGTCCTGGCATCTGGTGGCGCGATGATAGTATCCGTGGACTTAAAGTCAAATGACATTTTGCAATTCAGGCCTCAAATGTGCGCGAAAAGAGGAAAAAAGCCACCTGTCCTGCCTCTTTCTCCCTCAACAGCTGCCAGTTGGCCGGCAGTGTCGGCAATCTCTTGTGGGCATCCATCTCTATATAGATGCGGGCATCCTGCCCGAGCCAGCCGTTGGCTTCGAGCTTCTCACAGCAGGCTCCCAGAAGATCATCGGCAAACGGGGGGTCGAGAAAGATAATACCAAATGGTTCCCCCGGGCCATCCAGCCAGTTCACGGCGTTCGCCTGCTCCACGGTGACGTTCTCCAGCCCCAGCAGCGTGCAGTTCTCCCTCAACTGCCGCACGACACCCGGGGCGCTGTCGAGCATCACCACCCTGCCGGCGCCGCGCGAGGCCGACTCGAGGCCCAGTGCGCCACTTCCCGAGAAGAGATCGAGACAGGATGCACCGGGCAGCACCGGCATCAGCCAGTTGAAGAGGGTCTCGCGCACACGATCCGAGGTGGGACGCAGCCCGGCATGATCAGGGAACCGCAGCTTGCGACCACCGTGCACACCCCCGATGATGCGGATCTGGTTGCTCTGACCCGGCCGCTTGCCGGGCCGTCTCTTCGACTCACCCCCCCTGCTTTGTCGCTTTGCCATTACCCACCACGATTGTGACGAACCGGTCAGGATCGACGCGCCGGCTGAACGCATCCATGATCTGCTCACGGGTTACCGCCTCCACCTTGCCAACGAAGGCATCGAGGTAATCCAGGGGAAGGTCGTAGAAGCCGAGCATCGCCAGATACTCCACGATATTGCTGTTACTGGCAATACGAAGGGGGAAACCGCCGGTGATGTTACGCTTGGCCGCCGTCAGCTCCTCCTCGGTGGGCCCCTGCGCGATAAAGCGCCTCACCGTGGCACGCATCACCTCTGTCGCCTCGCCCACCTTTGCGTTCTGGGTCTGGGCACCGACGATGAACGGTCCGTCCTTGCGCATGGGAGAGAAGTAACTGTAGACACTGTAGGAGAGTCCGCGCTTCTCCCGCACCTCTTCGCTGAGCTGGGAGACCAGGCCGCTGCCACCCAGGATGTGGTTGCCCACGTAGAGAATGAAATAGTCCGGGTCACCCCTGTGCATGCCCGGCTGACCCATCAGGATATGGCTCTGGCTGGAGGGAAAGGCGATATCTTTCAGCGCCGCGCCATCCAGGTGGCCAACCTCGGGCAGTCGCGCGGCAGGCTCACCCGCGGGCAGTTTCTCAGTGAGCCGCTCCGCAAGCGCTTCGGCGGCTTTCCGGTCCAGCGCCCCGACAATGGCCACGGTGGCGTTCTTCGCCACGTAGTAGCGTTTGTGGTAGGCCTGGATATCCTCGCGGGTGATGGCTGCCAGGGACTCGCGGTTCCCGCCGCTGTGAATGGCGTAGGGGTGGTTGCCGAACACGGCTTTCCAGAACGCCTTCTTGGCCACGGTACCGGGACTCTGCTCTCCCCGGCGCAACGCCACCTGCATCGCCTGGCGGTTGCGCTCCAGGTCCGCCGCCCCGAAACGCGGCTCTGCCAGCACTGCCGTCAGGGTGGACATCGCCACCTCGTAGGCTGCCGGATCCGTAAGCGAACGGATCGACACCCAGGCCATGTCACGGCGGGCACCGGCACCGATCTCGATGCCCTTGTCCTCCAGGCGCTCCGCCAGCTGGTCTGCATTCCAGCTGCCTGCCCCGTCGGTCAGCAGGGCGTTGGTCAGTACCGCCAGGCCGGGGAGCTCCCCATCCCGGGCACTGCCCGCATCGAACACCACCCTCACATCCACCATTGGCAGGTCCGGCGCGGCAACGAACATCACCTTCGCCCCGCCGGATGTCTGCCAGCTCTCGATCCTGGGGCCCGCATGGGCAAGCTGCAGGGAGAGAAAGCCGACCAGCAACAGTCCCAGCATGAGTTTCAAATGGATACTAGCGGCCATGTGCACCTCCCTGCAGGGCTGTAGCCGTGGCCTTCTTCATGGAGAGTGGCAGGGGCTCGAGCACCGTCACTGTCAGCTGGTCCCGGTTGAGATATTTGTTTGCCACCGCCTGCACCTGCTCCGCCGTCACCGCCTTGATCTTGTCTGCGTACTGCTCCAGCAGGGGCCAGCCCAGACCGATGGTCTCCAGGATGCCGATCTGCATCGCCTGGTAGTAAACCGAATCGAGATCGTAGATCTGCTCCGCCACCACCTGCGCCTTTACCCGGTCCAGCTCCTGCTGGCTGACCGGCTCGCGCTTGATGCGCTCGACTTCGCCGATCAGGGCCTCCTCCAGCTGCTGCATGCTGGTACCCTTGGCCGGGGTGCCATCCATCACCAGCATACCGGGGAGCCGGGAAAAGGCGCTGTAGCTCGCCCCTGCGGAGACCGCAATCTCGCTGCCCCTTACCAGGTTGCGGCTCAGGCGGGCACTGTCGCCGCCATCCAGGATCGCCACCAGCACCTCCAGTGCGTAGCCCTCCCACGCCTCATCGAGGGTTTTGAGCACCGGCGTCTTGTAACCCATGATCAGGTAGGGCTCTTTCGCAGGCACCTTCACCACGCTCCGCGCCATACCCCGCTGGGGCGGCTCGCGCAGCGGCTTGGTGGCAGGTGTCTGTTCAGCTTTCAGCGGGCCGAAGTACTTTTTCGCCATTTCGTGAACCTGGTTGGGTTCGACATCCCCCACCACCACCAGGGTGGCATTGTTGGGCGCATACCAGAGCCGGTACCACTCCCGCAGATCATCGACCTTCATATTATTGAGGTCGTTCATCCAGCCGATCACCGGATTACCGTAGGGCAGGCTGTTGTAGGCCAGGGCGCTGAACTGCTCGTAGGTCAGCGAGGTGGGCTTGTCCTCCGTGCGCAGGCGCCGCTCCTCCTTCACCACTTCCAGCTCCTTGACGAACTCGTCGTCAGGAAGGGTCAGGTTGCGCATGCGGTCGGCTTCCAGCTCAAAGGAGACCTCGAGCCGGTCGGCAGACATCTTCTGGTAGTAGGCGGTGTAGTCGCGACCGGTGAAGGCGTTCTCGTCACCGCCGTTGGCGGCGATGATGCGCGAAAACTCTCCCGGGGGATGATTCGCGGTCCCCTTGAACATCATGTGTTCGAGCACGTGGGAGACACCGGTCACCCCGTCGGGCTCGTAGGATGAACCCACCTTGTACCACACCTGGGATACCGCAATGGGCGCCCGGTGATCCTCCTTCACGATCACCTTCATTCCATTGTCCAGCCTGAACTCGTGCACTTCGCCCTGGGCCACCGCCGCATTGGCGGCCAGCAGAAGAAGAGCCATCAACATACTTCTCATTTTTCTTTCCCTATATTCGATCCGGGATAGGTTGAATCCGCTCAAAATGTTAGGATTCAAACCCAACGCCGGTCCGCAAACGATGGGCTATTCCATCGAACTGCGCAAGACCTGGGTCCTGTTAACATTAACAGGACCTAAATCAGTACTAATGACAAGACTCGCCGCGGGGGGTTCCCCGGGGTGCAGGAAAACTCTAAATGTTTGGATTCGGTAAACGTAAGGCCCGCCCGGAAGAGCAGGCCACCCTCGAGGAGCAGCAATCTCCCGAAGAAAAACAGGGTCTTTTTTCTCGGCTCAAGAGCCGCCTCTCCAAGACCCGCCACAATCTCACCGACGGCCTTGCAGACCTGCTGCTGGGCAAGAAGAGCATCGACGAGGATCTGCTCGAGGAGTTGGAGACCCTGCTGATCACCGCCGATGTCGGTGTCGATGCAACCAGCCGCATCATCGACGACCTGACCGACAAGGTGAAGCGCAAGGAGCTCTCTGACCCGGAGACCCTGAGCAGCGTACTGAAACAGGACCTGCTGAAGATCCTGGAGGCCAGCGATGAGCCGGTGAAGCCGTCCGCCGAGGGCAAGCCCCAGGTGATCCTGATGGTCGGCATCAACGGCGCCGGCAAGACCACCACTATCGGTAAGCTGGCCAAGCGTCTCCAGGAGGAGGGGCAGAGTGTCATGCTGGCCGCCGGCGACACCTTCCGAGCCGCCGCGGTGGAGCAGCTCCAGACCTGGGGTGAACGCAACAGTATCCCGGTGATCGCGCAGCATACCGGTGCGGACTCCGCCTCGGTGATCTTCGATGCCCTGCAGGCGGCCACCTCCAGAAACACCGATGTGCTTATCGCGGACACGGCCGGCAGGCTCCACACCAAGTCCAACCTGATGGATGAGCTCTCCAAGATCGGCCGCGTGATGAAGAAGATCGACCCTGATGCCCCCCACGAGGTGATGCTGGTGGTGGATGCCACCACCGGCCAGAACGCCATCAACCAGGCGGTCCAGTTCGACAAGGCGGTCGGCCTCACCGGTATCACGCTGACCAAGCTGGACGGAACGGCCAAGGGCGGCATCGTGTTCGCCATTGCCGAGAAGCTGAAGGTGCCGATCCGTTTCATCGGCGTCGGCGAGGCGATCGAGGACCTGCGCCACTTCGAGCCGAAAGAGTTCGTGGATGCCCTGTTCGAGAAATAACAACCGTATTTTTATAGCCGGATGATCCATTTCGACAACGTCACCAAGCGCTATCCCGGCGGGCACGAGGGGCTGAAAAACGCCAGCTTCCATATCGAGCCCGGCGAGATGGTCTTCCTGACCGGCCACTCCGGCGCCGGCAAGAGCACCCTGCTCAAGCTGATCGGCCTGCTGGAACGCAGCACCCGGGGCCAGGTGCGGGTGGCGGGACGCAACCTGACCCGGCTGAAGAAAAGCGAAATCCCCTACCACCGGCGGGAGGTGGGCATGATCTTCCAGGATCACCGCCTGCTCTACGACCGCACCGTCTTCGACAACGTGGCGATGCCGCTGGTGGTCTCCGGACTGGGCCACCTGGAGACCGGTCGACGGGTGCGGGCAGCACTGGACAAGGTGGGCCTGCTGCACAAGGAGAAGGCCTACCCGGTCACCCTGTCGGGTGGTGAGCAGCAGCGCGTGGGCATCGCCCGTGCGGTGGTCAGCAAACCACCGGTTGTGCTCGCGGACGAACCCACCGGCAACCTGGACCCCACCCTCTCCAGGGAGATCATGGAACTGTTCACCCAGTTCAACAGCGTTGGCGTGACCCTGCTCATCGCCACCCATGACCTTGCGCTTATCTCGCGCATGAACCGGCGCATCCTGACCCTTCAGAACAGCCGCCTGATCCGCGATATTTCCCCGGAGGACGCGATCCATGGCAGCTAAGCGCAAGAAAAAGGCCTCGCAGAAGAGAAGCCGTCGCAGCCTGCGGCTCGATATCTGGCTGATGCGCCATCTCCAGGTGAGTCTCGCCAGCCTTGGACGCCTCAGCCACAATCCGCTCTCGACCCTGATGACCGCCGCGGTGATCGGCATAGCCCTCTCCCTGCCCATCGGACTGCACCTGCTGCTCAACAACGCCCAGCAGCTGAGCGGTAACTGGGACGGGGCGGCCAGCATCTCCCTGTTCCTGACCCAGGAGACCCGCACGACGGATGCGGAGAAACTCGTATCGATGTTGCGCCTGCGTGACGAAGTGGCGCACGTGCAGATGATCAGCCGTGACCAGGCGCTGGACGAATTCCGTACCCTGAGCGGATTCTCCTCCGCCCTGGACACCCTGGACAGCAACCCGCTGCCTCACGTGCTGATCGTCGAACCCGGTGACGACCACAGCTCACCGGAAGCGGCCGAGATCCTACTCAATGATCTAGAGAAGTACCGGGAAGTGGAGTTTGCCCAACTCGATCTGCAGTGGGTGCGCCGCTTCCAGGGCATCACCCAGATCGCCAAGCGGGCCGTGTGGGTGCTGGGCAGCCTGCTGGGCATCGCCGTTCTCCTGATCGTGGGCAACACCATCCGGCTGGAGATCCAGAACCGCCATGCCGAGATCGAGATCACCAAGCTGATCGGCGGCACCAATGCCTTCATACGCCGCCCCTTTCTCTACAGCGGTTTCTGGTACGGCCTGTTCGGCGGCATCATCGCCTGGCTGCTGGTGACACTCTCCCTGTTTCTGCTGGACAACCCGGTAGAGCACCTGGCGGGCCTCTACGGCAGCCAGTTCGGGCTCTCCGGGGTCGACTTCGTCACCTTTCTCCTGCTGCTCGGCGGCAGCGCCCTGCTTGGACTCGGTGGATCCTGGATCGCCGTGGGCCGCCACCTGAGCGAAATCGAACCCACCTGACATACGCCAGAAATAGGAATATAATTCCCTGAACTTTCCCGTGAATTAGCACTCTCACAGAGGGACTGCTAAAATCACTGGCACTCTAAATTCAGTAGTGCTAATATAATACCGGACTGAATTACTAGGTTATTAGAGATGAGCAAAGAACTCGCCATTCCGACAACCCTGCCCACCGGCAATATCGACGCTTACATCAGCGCGGCCTACCAGTTGCCGATGCTCAGCGCAGAAGAGGAGAAAGACCTCGCCGTAAGGCTGCGGGATGACAACGACCTGGAGGCCGCTCGCACCCTGGTCCTCTCCCACCTGCGTTTCGTCGTAAGAGTTGCCCGTGGTTACTCCGGCTATGGCCTGGCCCTGCCCGACCTGATCCAGGAGGGTACCGTGGGACTGATGAAAGCGGTACGCCGTTTCGACCCCGAAATGGGTGTCCGCCTGGTCTCCTTTGCGGTTCACTGGATCAAGGCTGAGATCCACGAGTTCGTGCTGCGCAACTGGCGCATCGTGAAAGTGGCGACCACCAAGGCCCAGCGCAAGCTCTTCTTCAACCTGCGCAGCTCCAAGAAACGTCTCGGCTGGTTCTCCAAGGAGGAGGTCGACGGCGTTGCAGAGGAACTCGGCGTAAAGCCGGAGACCGTGCTTGAAATGGAAGCGCGCCTCAACAACTATGATGTTGCTTTCGACGGCGCCCATACCGAGGATGACGACAAACCCGTCACCGCACCGGCGGCCTACCTGGCGGACATGCGCATGGAGCCTGCCAGCCAGCTCGAACAGCACGACACGGAGAGCAACGACAAGGAGCAGCTCTACCTTGCACTGCAGGGACTGGATGACCGCAGCAAGGAGATTCTCCAGGCCCGCTGGCTGTCGGAGAAGAAGGCGACGCTTCACGAACTGGCCGACAGGTACGGCGTCTCGGCCGAGCGGATACGCCAGATCGAGAAGGCGGCCATGAAGAAGCTCAAGACACAGCTGGCTGCCTGACAACGGCAGATCGGAAATACCTTCAGGAGGGCGGTTTCAAACCGCCCTTTTCTTTTCTGCCCCACCATCGAATCACTCACCGCCGATTGCACTCATCCGGGGCGTCACACCTAGCGGCCCCTGTAATTTCTCAGTTTTTTACCCTGTTGAATGCGCGCGGAATATTTCCACACTTTAATTGACGTAAACGTAAACGAAAGCATAAAATCCTTAGAATCAGTGGTTCTTTTATGAGCCTGGGTTCGACACGGGTAACTGGTAGTTTACGTCTCGATGCATAACAGCACGCCATCCAGATCGACAGGCCGACGCCCTGGCAACAGCCATACCGAATTCCCCCATCCGGGGATATTTTTTTCTGCTTCAATCGTAAGAGCAGTTTTTGACCATCAGCTGAAAACAGAGACACCCGCAACTGAACCGTTCTGCCGACAGTGCGCGCATCTCTGGACTGAATAACGATAAGGCTTTGCAAACGAGGAGGGTTTAACCCGATGAATATCCGTAGAACCGTATCCGCACTGGCGGTCAGTGCCGCGCTCGCCCTGAGCGGCGCCCAGGCTTTCGCAGCGAACACCATCAAGGTGGGCACCTTCCTGGCCGTCACCGGCCCCGCCTCTTTCCTGGGCGATCCGGAACTGAAGACCCTGCAGATGTATATCGACGAGATCAACGCCGATGGCGGAGTCGACGGCAAGAAAGTGGAGCTGGTGCACTACGACACCGGCGGCAACGCCAAGAAGGCGGTCAACTTCGCCAAGCGCCTGGTACAGAAGGACAGGGTCGACGTCATCGTCGGCGGTTCCACCTCGGGCAGCACCATGGCAGCCATCCCGGTGATCGAAAAGGCCGGCATCCCCTTCATCTCCCTCGCCGGTGCCGTGGTGATCATCGACCCGGTCAAGAAGTGGGTCTTCAAGACACCCCACACCGACAAGATGGCCGCGGCCAAGATCTTCGAGGACATGAAGGCACAGGGCATCACCAAGGTCGCCCTGATCAGCGGCAGCGGCGGCTTCGGCAAATCCGGCCGCAAGCAGACCCTGGCACTGGCCCCGGAGTACGGCATCGAGATCGTGGCGGACGAGTCCTACGGCAAGAAGGACACCGACATGACCGCACAGCTGACCAAGATGCGTGATACCGATGCCCAGGCGATCCTCAACTTCGGCTTCGGCACCGGCCCCGCCATCGTCACCAAGAACGTGCGCCAGCTCGGTATCAAGCTGCCGCTCTACCAGTCACACGGTGTCGCATCCAAGAAGTACATCGAACTGGCCGGCGAGGCGGCCGAAGGCGTTCGCCTGCCCGCCGCCGCCCTGCTGGTGGCCGACAAGCTGCCGGACTCCGACTCCCAGAAGCCGATCCTGATGGCCTACAAGGGCAAGTTCGAGAAAGCCCATGGCCCGGTCTCCACCTTCGGCGGTCACGCCTACGACGGCCTCTTCATGGCCCTGGGCGCCATCGACCGCGCAGACTCCACCGACAAGGAGAAGGTAAGGGCCGAGATCGAGAAGACCACCGGCTTCGTGGGTACCGGTGGTGTCTTCAACATGAGTGCAAATGACCACCTCGGCCTTGGACTCGACGCATTCCGCATGCTGGAGATCAAGAACGGCGACTGGACCCTGGCCAACTGAAGCGTATTGGCATGACCGCAGAAAACCCTCTCCCTGCTTTGGGAGAGGGTTCCTTAGCTCGACTCTGAATGTTTGATCAAATCCTACAATTCGTAATCACCGGCATCACCGTGGGCGCAACCTACGCCCTGGTGGCGCTGGGATTCGCGATCATCTACAACGCCTCCGACGTGGTGAACTTCGCCCAGGGCGAGTTCGTCATGATGGGCGCCATGAGCGCCATCGCCCTCTCTGCCGGTAACGGACTGCCGATGCCCATCGCCCTGATCTGTGCTGTGCTGATCACGGTGGGTGTCGGCATCCTTCTACAGCGCTTTGCCATCGCCCCGGCGAGGGGCGCCTCGGTGGTGACCACCATCATCATCACCATCGGCGCCTCCATCTTCCTGCGTGGCGTGGCACTGCTGCTGTGGGGCAAGGACTTCTTCGCCATGCCCCACTTTTCAGGTGAGACGCCCATCAATATCGGTCAGGCCACCCTGCTGCCCCAGAACCTGTGGGTGATGGGCGGCGCCCTGGTACTGGTGGGCGGCGTTCACTACTTCTTCAACCACACCACCCTGGGCAAGGCGATCCTCGCCTGCTCCTGCAACCGCACCGCGGCCCACCTGGTGGGCATCAACGTCGGCATGATGATGCTCCTCGCCTACGGGCTCTCCGCCCTGCTGGGCGCCATGGCCGGGGTACTGGTCACACCGATCACCTTCACCTCCTACGATGCGGGCGTGATGCTGGGCCTCAAGGGATTCTCGGCGGCCATCCTGGGCGGCATGGGCAACCCCATGGGAGCTGTCGCCGGTGGACTGCTGCTTGGCCTGATAGAGTCCCTCGCCGCGGGGCTGATATCCTCCGGCTACAAGGACGCCATCGGTTTCATCATCCTGCTGCTGGTACTGTTCATCCGCCCCAGCGGACTGTTCGGCAAGGCATCGGCGGAGCGGGTATGAGACGGCTGGGCGGCTTCTATCTTCTTGCAGTGGCGGTGGCGCTGCTGCCGATCATCTTCCCCGACAACTACTTCGTCACCGTGGTGGGTGTCACCGCGGGGATCCACATCATCCTGGCGGTGAGCCTCAACCTGCTGATGGGTTACGCCGGGCAGATCTCCCTGGGGCACGCCGCCTTCTTCGGCATCGGCGCCTACACCACCGGCATACTCACCACCCAGTACGGCTGGGGCGCCTGGAGCGCAATGGCTGCCGGTATGCTGCTGACCGCGACGATCAGTTTCATGATCTCCCGCCCCATTCTAAGGCTCAAGGGCCACTACCTGGCGATGGCCACCCTGGGTTTCGGCATCATCGTCAATATCGTGCTGGTGCAGAACGGCACCCTTACCGGCGGACCGGACGGCCTGAGCGACATACCGCCTCTCGCCTTCTTCGGCTGGGAGGTGAACGATGACATGCGCTGGTATATCGTCATCGCCATCGCCATGCTGCTGGTGGTCTGGCTTGCCCTGAACATCATCGACTCCCGCAGCGGCCGCGCACTGCGCGCACTGCACGGCTCTGAAGTGGCAGCGGAGATGATGGGCATCAACACCACCACCACCAAGACCGGCGTGTTTGTCCTGGCTGCCTTGATCGCCTCGTTTGCCGGCAGCCTGTTCGCCCACCAGCAGGCCTTCATCAGCCCGGACTCCTTCAGCTTCTTCTTCTCCATCGAGCTGGTGACCATGGTTGTGCTCGGTGGCATGGCATCGACATACGGTGCGATCCTGGGCGCCATCATCCTCACCTTTCTGCCCGAGTTGCTGGTGGTCTTCGAGGATTACGAGGTGATGATCTTAGGCGCCATCCTGATGCTGACCATGATCTTCCTGCCCCAGGGTATCTTCGTGGGCATGCAGGACCTGCTGAAAAAACTGAAGCACCGCCGACAGAAGGCTAAGCAAACCGTCACCGCCAAGGAGCGCAACCATGGCACTGCTTGAGGTGAAGGATCTGACCAAGTCGTTCGGTGGCGTCACCGCCATCGCCGACCTGCATTTCGAGGTACCGGAGAGCAGGGTCTACTCGGTTATCGGACCCAACGGTGCCGGCAAGACCACCCTGTTCAACATGCTCTGCGGCATCTACACGCCGGACCAGGGGAGCATCCGTTTCCAGGCGCAGGAGATCACCGGACTCGCGCCCCACAAGATCGCCGGCATGGGGGCATCCCGCACCTTCCAGAACCTGCAGATGTTCTTCAACATGAGCGTGCTGGACAACGTGATGGTGGGTTGTCATCTGCGCACCCGGAGCAACCTCTTCAGCGCCGCCCTGCGACTGCCCGGGGTGATTCGCGAGGAACGCCAGGCCCGCGAGTGGGCCAGGGAAGCCCTGGCCTTCTGCGGACTCGACGCCCTTATCGGTCGCGATGCGGGCTCCCTGCCCTACGGCGCCCTGAAGCGGCTGGAGATCGCACGCGCCCTGGCGGTGAAGCCAAAACTGCTGATGATGGACGAGCCCGCCGCAGGCCTAAACGACACGGAGACCCTGGAGATGCGCCGGCTGATCCGCCGCATCAGCGAGGCCGGCATCACCGTGCTGCTGGTGGAACACAACATGGGGCTGGTGATGCAGGTTTCCGACCAGGTACTGGTACTGGATTACGGCAGCCGCCTGGCCGAGGGCACCCCGGAGGAGATCCAGAACAACCCCAAGGTGATCGAGGCCTACCTTGGCGGGGAGGTGCAGTATGCCGTCTGAAGCCTTGTTGAAGGTCGACAGCCTCTCCACCCACTACGGCCCTATCCAGGCGCTGTTCGATATCTCCCTGGAGGTGCACCCGGGAGAACTGGTGGCCATGGTGGGCGCCAACGGCGCCGGCAAGACCACCCTGCTTCAAACCATCTCCGGCATCCACAAACCGAGTGGCGGCAGCATCAGCTTCGACGGCGTCGAGATCTCTCGCCGCAAACCCCACCAGATCGTCGCCTCGGGTATCTGCCATGTGCCGGAAGGACGACAGGTGTTCGCCCCCCTCAGCGTGGAAGACAACCTGCGCCTTGGCGCCTACAGCATCCGCAAGGAGAGGGAGTGGGTCGACGCCGAGCTGGAGCGGATCTACGAACTCTTCCCGATCCTCAAAGAGAAGGAGGGACAGACCGCCGGCACCCTCTCCGGAGGACAGCAGCAGATGCTCGCCATCGGCCGCGCCCTGCTTGGACGTCCCCGGCTGCTGCTGCTGGACGAGCCCTCCATGGGCCTGGCACCACTGCTGGTGGAGGAGATCTTCCGCGTGATCCAGGGACTGAACGAGAAAGGTGTGACCATACTGCTGGTGGAACAGAACGCGCGGGCCGCCCTCGGTATAGCCAACAGGGGCTATGTCCTCGAGACCGGCCGCGCAGTGCATTCAGCCAGCGCCCAGGAGCTATTGAATGACGAGTCAGTACGTAAAGCGTACCTCGGTCATTAGGTAATGTTTTGATCAGGTAGAGGGCGAACCACCTGGTAGATTCCCCTCACCCCAACCCTCTCCCCACAAGGGGAGAGGGAGTTACTTCGAATACAACAGAGGGCAACAGCGCCATGTATGTCGAACAGATCATGTCCGGTGAAGTGGATACCGCCACTGAAGATATGAAACTGAGTCACGCCGCCCAGCTGATGCGTGAGAAGGATCGTCGCTTTCTCCCGGTGGTGGATGACCAGCAGCGCCTGGTCGGGCTCTTCAGCCACCGCGAGCTGGCCCAGGCCGAGCCCTCAGCCATCACCACCCTGTCGGTGGGCGAGGTCAACTACCTCACCTCAAAAATCACCATCGGCCAGTTGATGAGGCGTGACCCGGTGGTCTGCACCCCCAGTACCCTGGTGGAGGATGCCGGTCACCTGATCAGGAAAAACAAGGTGGGCGCCCTGCCGGTGGTGGAAGAGGGCCGCCTGGTGGGCATAGTCACCGAATCCAATATCCTCGACTTCCTGCTCGACATCACCGGCTGTGGCCTGCGCGACAGCACCCGGATCGCGGTCCATCTGCCGGACGAGATCGGCGCCCTGGGCCAACTGCTGGACCGTATAAACGACTTCGGCGGTTATATCGCCACGGTGGTATCCCCCCTCTCCATCGACCAGACCGGCAACCGGGTGGCGATCATCCGCTACCGCTCCGGCAACCCCGAGTCCCTGGACGACCACCTTCGGGGCCTGGGGTACGACCTGATCACCGAAGAGCTACCGGGCAGGCTTTGATGGAAGAGACCCGCTGGACACCGGAGCAGATCGGCCGCTGGATGGAGCGGGAGGACCGCTACGCCCGTCTGCTCGGCATGCAGCTCGAGGCGGTTGAGGAAGGCTACGCCCGGGTCGGCATGACCGTCACCGACGAGATGCTCAACTCTGTGGGTATAACCCACGGCGGCGTCACCTTCGGGATAGCCGATTTCGCCTTCGCCGTGGCCTCCAACTCCCACGGCACCGTGGCGGTGGCACTGACGGCACAGATCAGCTACCCGGCCGCCAGCAAGACGGGAGACCGCCTGGTCGCCGAGGCCCGGGAAGAGAACAAGACCGGCCGCACCGGCCTCTACACCGTGGAGGTGCGCACCGGGGAGAACAAGCTGGTGGGACTCTTCACCGGCACCGTCTTCCGCCGCAGCGATGCGGTTGCCGACTGGATGAACAACAACTGAGCCCTAAGACGAAAGGGGAATATCATGATCCTGCACACCGACTTCGAAACCCTGCCCCGCGAAGACCTTGAGGCCCTTCAGCTCAAGCGGCTCCAGGCCACTGTCGAGCGCTGCTACCACACGGTGAAGTTCTATCGCGACGCGATGGATGAGCTGGGCGTCAAGCCGAGCCACATCAGGAAGCTTTCGGACGTGCAGCACCTTCCCTATACCAAGAAGGAGCACCTGAGGGAGAACTACCCCTTCGGCCTGTTCGCGGTGCCCACCGACCAGGTGGTGCGGGTGCACGCCTCCTCCGGTACCACGGGCAAACCGACGGTGGTGGGTTACACCCGACGGGACATCAACACCTGGGCCCAGCTGGTGGCGCGCTGCCTGGCCGCTTCCGGTGTGCAGCCCGGCGACCGCCTGCACAACGCCTACGGCTACGGCCTCTTCACCGGCGGCCTGGGTCTGCACTACGGCGGCGAGGAGCTCGGGGTTATGGTGACACCCATGTCCGGCGGCCAGACCCAGAAACAGATCATGCTGCTGCAGGACTTCGAACCCACTGCCATCAGCTGCACCCCCTCCTACGCCCTGAACATTGCGGAAGAGGCAGAGGCGATGGGCGTGGATATCCGCAAGCTGCCCCTCAAGGTGGGCATCCACGGCGCCGAGCCCTGGACCGAGGAGATGCGCTACGAGATCGAATCCCGGCTGGGTATCGACGCCATCGACATCTACGGCCTGTCGGAGGTGATAGGCCCCGGCGTCGGTAACGAGTGCATCGAGGCTAAAAACGGCCTGCACATCTGGGAAGACCACTTCCTGGTGGAGTGTGTCGACGTGGATACCGGCAAGCCCCTCCCCTACGGCGAGGAGGGCGAGATCGTCTTCACCTCGCTGACCAAGGAGGCGTTCCCCATCATCCGCTATCGCACCCGGGATATCTCGGTACTCGACCCTGCACCCTGCAAATGCGGTCGCACCCATGTACGCATGCAACGCATCACCGGCCGCAGTGACGACATGCTGATCATCCGCGGCGTCAATGTCTTCCCCTCCCAGGTGGAGTCGGTGCTGATGAAGAGTGAGACCCTCTCGCCCTTCTACCAGCTCGAGGTGTTCCGCGAAGGCAACATGGACACCCTGGTGGTCAACGTGGAGGCGAGCCCGCCACTGATGGAGCAGACCCAGGAGGCGCGCGACAAGCTGGCCCAGAAGGTGGTACGCGACATCAAGGATTTCATCGGCGTCAGCTGCCGGGTCATCATCAAGGGGGTCGGCGAGGTGCCCCGCTCCCAGGGCAAGGCGGTGCGGGTCATCGACCACCGCAAGAAATAACCCCGTTGAGGTGAGGTGGCTTCACCCCTGGAGGGAAACCGCCTTCCGCGGCGCACAATTTACCTTTACGTAAACGTCAACTTTGATTCATAATTACTTACTTCCAATAGGGTAAAACCGAGTAAAGTACACAGGATTACGACCATGAGTGCAGTCAATCCCCTACCGTCAGCAGAACGGCGTTTCATGTCAGGCAACGAGGCAGTTGCACAGGGCGCCTGGGAGGCTGGCTGCAAGGTGACCGCCGCCTACCCCGGCACCCCTTCCACGGAGATACTCGAGTACTGCTCCCAGTACCCGGACATGTACTCTGAGTGGTCCATCAACGAGAAAGTCTCCCTCGAGGTGGCCATCGGTGCTTCCCTGGCCGGCAGCCGCGCACTCTGCGCCATGAAGCACGTGGGCCTCAACGTCGCCTCTGACGCCCTGATGACCCAGACACTGATCGGTGTCGGTGGCGGCTTGGTGATCGCGGTGGCCGACGACGTGGGCCTCTCCTCTTCCCAGAACGAACAGGACTCCCGCTTCTGGGGACGCTTCGGCCACGTGCCGATACTGGAGCCGGCAGACTCCCAGGAGGCGTACGAGATGACCATGTACGCCTTCGAACTCTCCGAGAAGTTCGATACCCCGGTGATCCTGCGCATGACCACCCGCATCTGTCACGTCAAAGGGGTGGTCACTCCGGGTGAACGCACCGAGTTCGAGCTGGCCGAGGGTTTCCAGAAGGACCCGGCCCGCATGGTGATGACCCCCGCCAACGCCCGGTTCCGCATCCCGATGATGCACGCACGGGAAGAGGAGATGAAGAAGTTCACCGAGGGGCATGAACTCAATATCGTCCAGGATGGCAGCGACAGGCGTGTCGGTTTCGTGGTCTCCGGCCCCACCTACATGCACGTGCAGGAGGCCTACCCCGAGATGCCGCTGATCAAGCTGGGCCTCAGCTACCCGGTACCCATGGAGCAGATCCGCGCATTCGCAGAGAGCGTCGACCAGCTGGTGGTGGTGGAAGAGGTGGAGCCGATCCTGGAGACCGAGATCAAGGCGGCCGGCATCCCCGTGCTGGGCAAGGAGATCCTGCCGCGCATCGGCGAGCTTGCGCCCAATGTCCTGCGCCCACCGATCAACAAACTGATCGGCGAGGAACCCCCGGAAGCGGCAACTGCAGAAAAGACCCCGGAGATGAAGGTGACCGTCAACCCGGCGGACAACCTCTTCCCCCGTCCGCCCACCATGTGCGTGGCCTGCCCCCACCTGGGCATCTACTACTGCCTCTCCAAGATCCCGAAGACCAGCATCTCCGGTGACATCGGCTGCTACACCCTGGGTGCCGGCCATCCCTGGAACGCCCTCGACACCACCATCTGCATGGGTGCCTCCATGGGCGTCGCCCTGGGACTGGACAAGGGCCGGGTCGAGGCGGACAAGGACAAGAAGATCATCGGCGTGATCGGCGACTCCACCTTCATGCACATGGGCATGCAGGGGCTGCTCGACATCACCTACAACCGGGGCAATGTCACCATCCTGATTCTCGACAACCGCGCGGTGGGCATGACCGGCGGCCAGTACAACCCCGCCAGCGGTCGCGATATCCACGGCGAGGAGTCCCTGCGGGTCGACTTCCCAAAGATCTGCGAGGCGATGGGCGTGAAGCCCGAGCGCATCCACGAGGTGAACCCCTACGAACTGCCGACCCTGTTCAAGACACTGCGCACCGAAACCAAGGTGGAAGACACCTCGGTGATCATCTCCAACCAGCCCTGTGTGCTGGTGGATTTCTATAAACAGAAGCCCGCCTACACGGTCATCGAGGAGGAGTGCACCGGCTGCAAGAACTGCCTCGACCTGGGGTGCCCGGCAATTGCGGTGACCCGTCGCGAGACCGTGGTGAAGCCCAACGGCAAGGAGAAGGAGCTGGCCTTCGTGAAGATCGACAGCCAGGCCTGTACCGGCTGTGATCTCTGCCCCAAAACCTGCGGGCCGGACGCCATCGTCCCCCTGGAAGGCTTTACCCGGACTTAATCTACCTACTGGAATCGAAGCGTGAGCGAACAGAAAACCACCAACATCCTGGTATCCGGCATCGGCGGCCAGGGTGTGATGACCGCGGCCGAAGTCCTCTCCCAGACCGCACTGGCCCAAGGCTACGACGTCAAGAAAACCGAGGTGGCCGGCATGGCCCAGCGCGGCGGCGTGGTCACCTCCCACGTGCGCTTCGGCGAACGGGTGCTCTCCCCCGCCATCCCCCCGGGCGAGGCGGACATCCTGGTAGGTTTCGAGCCTGCCGAGGCCCTGCGCTGGTGCAAGCACCTGCGCCCCGACGGCGTCGCCATGGTCAACCGGGTACGCCAGGAACCCCCGGTGGTGAGTCTCGGCCTGTACGACTACCCGGAAGATCCCATCGGCCAGATCCAGCAACTCGGCGTCAACGTACACGCTTTCGATGCCGGCGCCATCGCCCGCGATCTGGGCAACTTTCGCCTGGTCAACACCGTCATGCTCGGGGCCATCGCCAGGCACCTCCCCTTCTCACCGGAGATTCTCAAAAACGAGATCCTCGACCGCTTCCGCCTGAAGAAACCCAAGCTGGTGGAGATCAACGAAAAGGCGTTCGAGGCTGGCCAGGCAGCAGAGGCTGCCAGTTAGGGCCTGGTCAGAGAACCGACCCGGAGGGCCGGGACTGCTTTTTCCTCGGGGCGCAGAGTACTCTGCGCCCGGTTTTTTCAGCCTTTCCCCACCCACCTGGCAATGGGTATAGTTGCAGTCTGTCATTTGTTCACTGAAGTCAGGTGTTTTATGAAGTACTGGATTCCACTGCTGGGCCTGCTGCTCAGCTCCATGACCGCCCAGGCGGCGCTCAACAACATCTCCAACCAGGAGCTACAGCAACTGCTGGCACAGGGCGTGCCGATCATCGATGTACGCCGCCCCGAGGAGTGGAAACAGACCGGCGTGGTGGAGGGCAGCCACCTGATGACCTTCTTCGACAAGAAGGGAAACTACAACGTGGGCAAGTGGTTGCAGGAGCTCTCCAGCGTGGCCGGCCAGGATGAGCCCTTCATTCTGATCTGCCGTACCGGCAACCGCACCGGCATCATTGGTCGTTTCCTGGCCAACAAGCTGAAATTCAACAGGGTCTACAACGTGGAGAAGGGAATCACTCACTGGATCGCCAGGGGCAACCCGGTTGTTAAAGAGTAATGAGCGACTGGCACCCTGAATCCTGGCAGAAGCGGCCGGCCAAACAGCAGGCCAGTTACCCTTCCCGGGAGGCCCTGGACGACGTCATCGCCCAACTCACGGCGCTGCCGCCCCTGGTCACCTCCTGGGAGGTGGAGTCACTGAAAAGCCAACTGGCCGCGGCTGCCCGTGGCGAGGCGTTTCTGCTCCAGGGCGGCGACTGCGCCGAGAACTTCAGCGACTGCACCTCGCCGATCATCACCAACAAGCTGAAGATCCTGCTGCAGATGAGCCTGGTGCTGATCCACGGCCTCAACAAACGGGTGATCCGGCTCGGGCGCATCGCCGGCCAGTACGCCAAGCCCCGCTCGGCCGACAGCGAAACCATCGATGGCGTGACCCTGCCCAGCTACCGGGGCGACCTGATCAACGGCCCCGAATTCACCGCGGCGGCCCGGGTACCCGATCCCGTGCGCCTGCTCCGGGGCTACGGGCGGGCAGCGATGACGCTCAACTTCATCCGCGCCCTGTCAGACTGCGGTTTCGCCGACCTACACCATCCCGAAAACTGGGACCTGGATTTCGTACGCCACTCCCGCCTGGCCGACAAGTACCACAAGATCGTTCATGACCTCTCCCACTCCCTGCATTTCATGGAGACCCTGGGCGGTGCCGAGAACACCGAGATCAACCGCGTGCAGTTCTACACCAGCCACGAAGGACTGCACCTGCACTACGAACAGGCGCTGACCCGGCAGGTGCCCAACAAGAGCGGTTTCTACAACCTCTCCACCCACATGCCCTGGATCGGTTTTCGCACAGCCGATATCGATGGCGCCCATATCGAGTATTTCAGCGGCATCCGCAATCCCGTGGGAGTGAAAGTGGGTGCCGGCATGTCCGAAACCTACCTGCAGGAACTGGTGGAACGCCTCAACCCCGAGAACGAACCCGGCAAGCTAGTGCTGATCCACCGCTTCGGTGCCCACAGGGTGGCCGACGGACTGCCTGCCCTGATCAATGCCGTGCAGCGTACGGAGCGTAATGTGCTCTGGATCAGCGACCCCATGCACGGCAACACCGAGTCAACCGCAAGCGGCATCAAGACCCGCCGCTTCGAGAACATCCTCTCGGAGCTGAGCCAATCCTTCGAGATCCACAAGGCCGAAAGCTCGGTGCTGGGTGGCGTCCATTTCGAACTGACCGGCGACGATGTCACCGAGTGTATCGGTGGCGCCCGGGGCCTCGACGAGACCGGACTGGAGCGCGCCTACCTGTCCCAGGTCGACCCCAGGCTCAACTACGAACAGGCCCTCGAGATGGCCATGGCCATCGTGGAAAAACAGTCTGCGGATTAGGCATTTAGCGCATTGCGAATTATCAATGCATATAAGCGATCGCTTATGATCAACTATGCGCATTGATCATCGGGGGGCGGCCAAAGGCAGTATCGTAGTGGTGTCGCCCCCCTGATGGTCTTTATCTCCTCCTTTGAAGAGGGCCGCACCTACATTCTGCGGCCCTTTTTTTTGCCCGCAAACAGGTCCTGACCTCCCTGCAGGACAACAGACAATCATCTGGCGCCATGCGCAAACGCATTTATCTGATCTGTATATACTTTCCAGAAAACGGACAACACGCCGGAGGAGAGAAGATGAAAGCCCTGTTGCTCACGATTGCAGTCCTGATCGCCCTGCCCCTTGCTCCCTGGCAGCAATTGCCCGCCGCCGAAGTGCAGGCCGAAAAAACGATACAGTACCAGGTGCATCCGATTGGCTGGGTACGTAGAACCAATGGCTCGACCACGCTGGAGATCAACGAGGAGTACCAGGATGCGCTGCTCGGTGTTGACCAGCTGGAATCCATATGGGTACTCTGGTGGTTCGACCGCAACGACACCCCCCGGCAGCGCTCAATTCTCCAGGTACACCCATTCGGCGACCCGGACAATCCACTTAGGGGCGTATTTGCAACGCGTGCACCGGTTCGTCCCAACCTGATTGCCCTGACGCGATGCAACGTGTTATCGGTGAAGGGAAATATCATCGAAATCGATGAGATCGACGCCTTCGATGACACCCCCATTCTTGATATCAAGCGCTATATCAGCGGGTACTGAGCCTTTTATTAACCCGGCACCTTAATAGGTCATGTTCAGCCGTAGTGTGCTGATTTACAGCAAGGCTTCAAAACGCCACTGTAGCACTCCTACTGTAAGTTTTGATAACGCAGTCTGTAGATCAGCACACTACGGCCTACTTGTAAAATATTCAATTAGTTAGGGGCTTCAAGAATGTCCCTGCTCCGTGTTGTGGCTTTTGCCAAGGGAATGACCATTAGCTGCAAGCTACGCCTTGATCAGGAACATTCTTGAAGCCCTGAACATGGCCTATTAAGGTGCCGGGTTAATATATCAGCCGACTTTTGTCAGCGTGTTTTCATCCGTGTGATGGAAGATCTCCTGCTTAACAGGAATCCACAACTCGGTATCTTCACTGTAGCTGAAGGTGCCGTCCGGGTTGACTGAAAGGTTCAACGAATAGCGCTTCGTTTTGTAGCTGTCATCAAGATAACGGTTGGACAGAACGCCATAGGTCAGCGAGCCCAGTTCAGCCTCCAGGCGGAAGCTCTTGCTCTCCTCCTCGACGTAGCCACCGGCATTCACCAGCACCCCGCGGGGCACCATGAAGCAGCGCATAACCTGTTTGCGATCCCTGTCCCAGAGCCAATAACCCAACTCTTCATGAAAGGGATCCTCCTCGTCCAGGCGCCAGCAGACCGTTGAGTAACGCAAACCGTAGAGAGACTGCGGGCCGTTCTTAACAGGCCCCAATGGCTCGAATACGATTTTTTCGCGAAACTTCGTGACTGTTTCCGTGCCGTGGATCCTGGATGTGTCCACGCCCTGGTCGCTTTCCCATTCGCCTGCCAAAGGTGCCAATGGACCCAGGTTGGCAATGATCTCGTCAGTCATATCACTCTCCATATGCAGGTTGCTGAACCCTTACCATGATACTCCGATTATAGGTGCTGCATATCTCCAGGTGCGACGCTCAGCCGATGACCGAATCCGGCCCTCCCGGGCGCGAGTATCAATAATGATTTTTGTGAAATCGGTGCGTTGGTATTTTCTTCTCTACCGGCTATATTCAGCTTTATATAAACCTACCTCAAATGAGGGAATTGATGATGCGACCACTTCACCTGCAGGTATCACGCAAGGTCACCCGTCCCGGCACACCGATGCTGCATGTTGGAGCTGTTCTGCTCTGCACCACACTACTCTCTCCTCTCGCCATGGCCCAGTCCGGAGGTATGAGCACAACGCTCGACAAGGTCCGTGTGGTCAGCACGGAAACCCACCAGTTCTCCTTGACCACCAGCACTGCAAAAAAAATCGTAAACATCGCAGAGCAGCCCGAGGGCAGGACTATCAGCGGCGAGATCGCCTGTAGCATGCAGACCCAGGCGGTGTTGAACAACTGGTATCCGTTCAGGTACTACATGTATAAAAGGATCAACGGGCAGCTCAAGCTGATCAATGGGGGTGGGCTCACGAGCAATAAAACCTACACCTATACCGCGACCAAGTCAGATGAGGACAGTAATGCAAAGTATCTGTTTTCAGCACATCTGAACCATGCGCAGGTAACGGGACAATGCTCGCTTACCGTGAAGATTACCGAGGTAGTGCCACACGCGGCACCACAACGGATGCGACGGCCGCCCACGCTGCAGAATCCGGGCTCGCAGCAGAGAGCAAGGCCTCTCGTTCCGCAGAGTCAAAAGCTGCAGCCGATACCAAGGCCTCCCAGAGAGTGATCGGCCCGCATAACAGAGGGGCAATTCCCTCTGTTATGAACTGATTCACTACATGGGTGGCTGCCCGGAGAAAACCGGGCAACCGGGAGTGATCAGGATTCGGAGATCCGCGCCGGCAGCACATCCCTCAGCTTGGTCGCAATATCGCGCAGGGTCTTCTCGGTGGTCTCCCAGTCGATGCAGGCATCTGTCACTGAGACACCGTACTCGAGCTGGCTGAGATCAGCAGGAATCTTCTGGTTGCCCGCATTGATATTGCTCTCGAGCATGATGCCGGTAATTGAACGGTTACCCTCGACGATCTGGTTGGCCACGTTTTCCGCCACCAGGGGCTGCAGTTCATACTGCTTGTTGGAGTTGCCGTGGCTGCAGTCGATCATGATGTTCTCCGGCAGACCGGCCTTGTTGAGCTCCTCCTCGCACAGGGTCACGTTCACCGAGTCATAGTTGGGACCCTTGTGGCCACCGCGCAGGATGACATGCCCGCAGACATTTCCTTTTGTCTGAACCACGGTGACCTGGCCACCCTGGTTGATACCCAGGAAGCTGTGGGGGCGCGATACCGACTCCAATGCATTGACCGCCACGCTGAGACCACCATCAGTTCCGTTCTTGAAGCCCACCGGCATGGAGAGCCCGGAGGCCATCTCGCGGTGGGTCTGTGATTCCGTGGTACGCGCGCCGATAGCTGCCCAGGAGAAGAGGTCTGCCAGGTACTGGGGACTGATAGGATCCAGCGCCTCGGTGGCGGAAGGCAGTCCGAAGTCAGCGAGCCAGACCAGCAGTTCACGTGCCTTGTGCAGGCCCTCCTCGATGTGGAATGAGTCATCCATGCTGGGATCGTTGATCAACCCCTTCCAACCCACGGTGGTGCGGGGTTTCTCGAAGTAGATACGCATCACGATGAAGAGGGTATCCCCAAGCTCGTCGTGGAGTTTCTTCAGGCGCTTGGCATAATCCTTGGCCTGCTCCACATCGTGGATGGAGCAGGGCCCGGTGATCACCAGCAGGCGAGGGTCCTTGCGCTGAAATATATTCTTTATGGTCTGTCGACCGTTCCAGACAGTCTGCTCACCGGCTTCGCTGAGAGGAAGGTGACGCTTGAGATCCGCAGGTGATATCAACACCCGTTCGGCGGCGACGTTTGTATTGTTAAGACTGTCTTTGATCATTGTGGCTATAACCGATGGTCAATTGTCCCGTTCCGGCTTCTGCTTACCGGTTCACAATTCCGGCATTTTACCTGCCGGCGAGAAATGGGGCTTCAAAAGTTATGCAGGCGCGTAAGAATAGGGAATTCAAGGAAAAAATTCCACTCCTGATCGCCTGAACAAGCCAATGGAGGCTATCGGCGGACACTCAAATTCCCCTCCCTCCAGCCGCTAAAGAGGTAGGGCCCATCCAGACAGAACTGAAGTCATACCGTGCTGAAACCGCAACCGAACATCGACCGGCATAGACTGGAACCCCTAGAGGGTATCGGCGATCTGCCTGCAGAGGCGTTCGAGGAGCTTCTGCACAAACTTCACGTGGAACAACTCCCGAAGGAGCGGCGGCTGTTCTACCGCGGACAGGAGGACCGGTGGGTCTACTACCTGCTGGAGGGCGCGCTGAAACTGGAGTGGGCCGATGGCGTGACCGAGACCCTGTTCGCCGGCGACCTGGCGACCCGCTCCCCGCTTGCCGACCAGCAGCCGCGCCAGGCAACGGCCACCACCCTCGAACCGGTGGAATACATACGCATCGACAGGGACCTTCTGGAGATCCTCTCCAGCAGGGAGGAGGGCAAACAGTACCAGGTCGAGGAGATCAGCAGTAACGATGCGGCCCCACAGAACCAGCTCCTGTACCTGATCTACCAGGCCTACATGAGTGACAAGCTGCAACTGCCGCACCTGCCGGAGATCGCGATCAAGGTCCGGCAGGCGGTCCTGCGGCCGGATTGCGAGGTCGAGACCATAGCCCGCATCATCCAGACCGACTCAGCCCTTGCCGCAAAGCTGGTGAGGGCCTCCAACAGCTCACTCTACGGCGTGCAGAGTCCGATCAGGACATGTCGCAATGCGGTGATCTTTCTCGGCCTCAAGGTGACCCGCGACCTGATCACCAGCTACTCACTGCGCGAACTGTTCAAGACCCGCTCGGTGCGACTGAAAAAACATATGCGCAAGTTGTGGAACCACAATGCCCACGTGGGCGCCACCTGCTACACCCTGGCCGGAATGACCCCCGGACTCGATCCCGAACGGGCGATGCTGCTCGGCCTTATTCACGATATCGGCGTACTGCCCATCATCAACTACGCGGCAAACATCCCGGAGCTGTTCGATTCCGAGGCACTGCTCACCGAAACGATCTCCGCCCTGCGTGCCCAGGTAGGCGCCATGGTGTTGCGCAAGTGGGAGTTCGGCGACGAGAGTGTGAATGTCGCCATGGAGGCGGAAAACTGGCAGCGCAATCCCGCAGCCAAACCCGACTACACCGACCTGATCATCGCCGCCCACATGATCACGAGTGTCGAGGCCAGCGAAGTGGCTATCCTGAGAAGAAAAGGTCGTATTCCTGCACTGAGAAAGGTGGCCCGCGGAACCCTCAACGAAGAGCTGGTCAAGGAGATCAGGCGCGAGGCAGAGGAAGAGGTTGCCGATGTACTTCAGCTTATCAACTGAGCAATGCACTCATCACGCGGGCGATTTCCTGAATTACAGGTGGTGACTGAATTCACCCCGCTCTGCATGGGCCATCAGTTCATGGAACTGCCTGCCGGATACCGCCACCAGGTGCTCGTGGTCCCCCGCCTCGAAGTAGACATGCTCCTCGCTGCCGAGAGAGGTGTTCGGATCCCAGATCGTCACCAGCCCGTAGGGCTCGCCAACAGGCGGCACGGCACCCACCTCGCAGTCCGTAAAGAGTGACCCTAGCTCACCTTCCACGGCCAGCATCACCTCCCGTCCCAGCATCTTTTTGAGGCTGTCGAGCTCAACGTGGTAATCCGAGGGAACCACTACCAGCAGAAACTCGCTGTCCTCGCGTACCACGACACCCTTGGCCAGTGCATCCCCGGATACATGGGCCTGCTCAGCGGTCTCCATGCTCGAACCGGTGCGGGGATGCTTGACCAGCCGGTAGTTCACATCATGCTGCTTCAGGTATTCCAGAAGTCGTTTTGCTATTGCCATCTCGCGCCCACCCTGTCTTGTTATTTGTTCTATTCCTTCCCTGCTTTGAGCTTAGTCGCAGATCAGGTGATCGACAATCCCGACCGGAAAGCAGGGCTTTTATTCCCCGGCAAGACGAAAAAACGGCTGTTTGGGCCTAAACTTACCTGTAGGGGCACCCCGCCCAGGGGTGCAGAGGAGTAAGCGATGACGAACAGTCTCACGCAGCACTCGAAAGATGTGGTTGACCACTTCAAAACGGTTATCGGCCCCGAGGTGAGCCACCAGATCAGCGACAGCCAGTTCGAGGAACTGGAACTGATGGTGCGCTCCGCCATAGCCGAAGAGTTGGAACAGGTTACCGAAGAGTTCGACGATACGGTGAAGGAGATCCGGCGCCAGATCGAGAAACGCGAGCTGGAGCTTTAAGCGTTCTCCATCATCTCCCGCATGCGGAACTTCTGCAGCTTTCCCGTAACGGTCATCGGGAACCGCTCGACAAAGCGGATGATCTTCGGCACCTTGAAGTGTGCCAGCCCGACCTTGCAGAAATCGCGCATCTCCTGCTCCGTGGCCACCTGCCCCTGGTGAAGCCGGATCCAGGCCACAAGCTCTTCACCGTAGAACGCGTCGGGAATACCGAACACCGCCACCGAGGCCACCTTGGGGTGGGTGAAGAGGTAGTCCTCGATCTCCCTGGGATAGATGTTCTCCCCACCCCGGATGATCATCTCCTTGAGACGCCCGGTGATCTTCAGGTACCCCCCCTCCAGCATGCTCCCCAGGTCGCCCGAGTGGAGCCAGCCTGAATCGTCGATGGCCTCTCTTGTCGCCTCCGCATCGCCGTAGTAACCCCGCATGATGTGATAACCGCGGAAGCAGACCTCCCCCACCTCGCCCAGGGGCAGCGGCGCCTCCCCATCCACGGCCACCACCTTCACCTCCTGGTGGGGCAGGTTGGTTCCCACGGTCTCCACCCGCAGCTCCATGCTGTCATCGCGGGAGGTGAGATGGGTGAGCGGCGAGGCCTCGGTCTGACCGTAACCGATCAGGATCTCGCTGCAGTGCATATCCCGCATCACCCTGCGCATCAGCTCCGGTGGGCAGGGCGCGCCGGCCATGATGCCGGTACGAAGTGAAGTGAGATCGAAGCTGTCGAATGCGGGATGTTCAAGCTCGGCAACGAACATGGTGGGCACACCGTGAATCGCCGTACAGTGCTCACCGGACACCGCTTGCAGCACCTTCAGGGCATCGAAATGTTCGCAGGGGATGACGATACAGGCACCGACAGAGAGACACAGCAGGTTGGAGACCACCATGCCGAAACAGTGGTAGAAAGGTACCGCCACGCAGAGCCGGTCGCGGGCGGTGAAGTGCATCGCCCTGGCGCCGTACCAGCCGTTGTTGAGGATATTGCGGTGGGTCAGCTCCACCGCCTTTGGAAAACCGGTGGTACCAGAAGTGTACTGAATATTGATCGGGTCGTTACGATCCAGGGAGCGGGTACGCCTGTCGAGATCATCACGGCTTACACCCTCCCCCGCCTCGATCACATCCCGCCACACCAGGAAGCCTGGGGCTGGCCGTGGCGTCTTCGCCGGTGAACCCGGATCGTACACCACCACCCTGCGCAGGCAGGGATACTCCTCGCACTGCAGATCCCCCCCCGCTTCCCCAAGAGAGGGCAGCAGTTTGAGTACCATGCCGACATAGTCGCTGCTGCGAAAGGCAGGAATCAGGAACAGCCCCTGCACCTCGGATCGTTTCAGTGCATAGGAAAGCTCCCTGCTGCGGTAGGCGGGATTGATATTGACCAGCACCACGCCGATACGTGCGGTGGCCATCTGCAGCAGCAGCCATTCGATGTTGTTGGTGGACCAGATACCGATCCGGTCTCCCCTCTCGAACCCCAGCCCCATCAATCCCATGGCCAGGCGATCCACCTCTTCGGCAAGCTGGCGGTAGGTGAGACGCCTGGACTGGGGAATGGAGACCACCGCCTCCCCATCCCCATGGGCATCCACCACCCCCTCGAACCAGCGGGGTATGGTCATCTCCAGCAGCGGTTCGTCGCCTTCGCGCTTGAAGTAGCTTTTTTGCACGCCGTTCATTTCAGGCAATCCCTGCTACAGAAAATGATTTGACCGAATACGCGATGTGCCTGGTTGCCAAGGTGTCGGCAGCAGGGATGCTGCCGCCAAGCCACCACGGATGGTTTAACCGCGTCCTTGGCAACCAGGCACATCGCGGCCTTCATTCAGCAACTGCTTCCCAGTAGGCATCCACCCCCGCCTGTATCTCCACCAGCATCGCCTCGTTGCGCTCCGGCCTGAACAGGTGGGCAAAGCGGCCCTGCTTCTCCAGGTAGCGCTCAACGGGCAGCCGCCGGGTCGGCACCTTGGTGTGCACCACCTGTCCATCGACATACTCCTTGAGGGGCCAGATACCGGTCTTCACCGCCAGCTTGCCGATCTCCACCGCCTCCTTCGGATCGAAATCCCAGCCCGTTGGACAGGGCGAGAGTGCAATGATCAGACGCGGCCCCCTGATCGCCTTTGCCTTCTCGATCTTACGCGCAAGATCCAGGGGCTCGGCACCGATCACCGTGGCCACGTAAGCGGGCCTGTGGGCAGCCCAGATATCGAACAGGGGTTTCTTGTCGCCGGTGAAACCGATCCCCACCCGGCTGGTGGAGGTCCTGGCGGCATGGGGTGTCGCCTCGGAGTACTGCTGGCCGGTATTGCCGTAGCCCTCGTTGTCGTAACAGATGTAGAGAAAATCCAGGTTGCGTTCGATCGCCCCGGAGGTGGCCGAGAGCCCCATACCGTAAGCGGAGCCGTCGCCCGTGAGCACCACCACCTGCATATCCTCATCACGGCTGAGGCGCTTACGTTCGAGCTGGATATCCAGCGCGTCACGGATGCCCTGGGCACCGGCAGGCGCCGACGCCATGGCGGTGTAAAGCCAGGAGCCCCTGAACGGAGTAAAGGGGTAGACCGCAAGCAGGGTCATGCAACCGGCGGCATTCACGAAGACACTCTTCTCGCCCAGGATGTCGTAGATTTCGTGCAGCGCCTCCAGCCCACCGCAGCCGGCACACATGGGATTGCCGGAACCCAGCAGGTGGGTGGAGGGGAGCTGTTTCACACTCTTGAAGCGGGTCTCGTTCATGACTCATCCTCCCCCTTCAGTTCGTTGCGCTCCACCCGTGCGATACGCTGCAGCTTACGGGTCTCTCTCAGTTCGGCATCGGTGTAGAGCAGCCGCACCGGCAGCTGTTCGCCCTTGTCCGCCGCATCCCGGACCGTGCGGGCGATCTGGAAGAGCTCCTCCTGGGCGATGTCCCGTCCGCCGAGACCACCGATGAAACTGGCCAGCAGTTGCGGGGCGCCCGGCATGCCGTAGAGCGCCGCGGCGATCTCGCCATGCAGCACGCCACCCCCTCCCATGGAGATGTTCTGGTCGATCACCGCCACCGCCCGGCGCTCCCTCAACAGATCCCTGAGGGCCTGTTCAGGAAACGGCCGCAGCAGCCTGGGACGCACCAGGCCGACCTTCCAGCCGGCATCCCGCAGGCTGTCCACCGCCGCCTTCGCCTTGGTGGCGAAGGAGCCGATCATGACGAAAAGGTCGTCGGCATCATCACAGCGGTAGGCCTCCACTGCAGGCTGAACGCGCCCGAAGAGATCGGCGAACTGGCCAGAGATCCGGTCGTACACCTGCAGCCCGTTGCGTGCGGCCAGGTGGGTCTCGTAACGGAAATAGGAGTAGGGCCCGCCACCCAGCACCGCCACCGCCTGGCTCTCGGGGGCGCTGGCCCGGAAGCGCAGCTCACCCGGATCGAAGGGCGGCAGAAACTCGCGCACCTTCTCCTGTTCTGGCACCTCCACGGGTTCCCTGGTGAAGGAGAGATAGAAGCCGTCCATGTTCACCAGCACCGGCAGGCGCACCGACGCATCCTCGCCCAGCCGGTAGGCGAGCAGCACGCTGTCCAGCACCTCCTGGCAGGTGGCGCAGTGGATCTGCAGGAAACCGCTGTCCCGGGCCGCCAGGATATCGTTGTGATCGGGCTCCAGGGTGATGGGGGCAGAGAGCCCCCGCGAGACATTCACCAGCACGAAGGGGGCGCGCCAGCCGGAGACGGTGTAGAGCATCTCCATGGCGTAGAGCAGCCCCTGGCTCGAGGTGGCGCTGAAGACCCGGATACCGGTAGCCGCCGCGGCACCGGCCGCGGTGACCATGGAGTGTTCGGAATCCAGGGTCACCAACCTGCCGGCCATCTCGCCGCTGTCGCTCCAGGCGGCGAGGGATTCGATTATCTCTGTCTGGGGTGTGATCGGGAAGGCGGGCACGTAATCCACCTCCGCCAGCCTGGCGCCCCAGGCGGCGGCTGCATTACCGGTCATCAGTACGCGGCTCATGACTCATCCCCTCCCTCGGCGTGCTCCGGCAGGGCCTCGATGGCGTGTGGCGGGCACTGGGCGACGCAGACCAGGCACCCCTTGCAGTGGTCATAGTCGATATGGGGATAGCCCTCCCCGTCCACGTCGATGGCACTGTCCGGGCAGAAGGTGCTGCAGACCCACCAGCAGCGGTTGCAGCGCTCGAGGTCGATCTCCGGCCGCATGGTGCGCCACGAACCGGTAGGCATCAGTTCGCTGGTGAGCCCGCCGTGGATAGTCGGGGCGGAGATGCCGCTCTGCTCGAAGGGCAGGTCGATCCACTCAGGCTCATCCCACTGTTGTGCGGAGAGCGCCGGGCGCTGCTGCACGATACCGGCCTGCCCGGCACAGTAGTCGTAAGCGGCGCTGGCGACCTGGACATTCTCCGCCACCACAGAGTCCCCAAGGTGACCCAGCTCTTCCTGCAGGGCGGCCTCGAGGTCCGCCCTGGGGATATCGCCCACCAGGGCCGCCGCGGCCCCGGCACAGGCGGCACCCACGTAAGGCAGGGTGGCGCGATCGGCCACATCTTCGGCCGCTGGAAGGATCAAAACCGGCCCCTTGAGGTTGAGTCGGTGACGCCAGGTATCGGCGTTCTCGTGGGTGTTGATCAGGATCACCGTGTGCTCATCCGCCCCGGCCAGTACACCGGCGGCAGGGACCGGCACCAGGGTATCGTCGGCCACGATCACCAGGTCCGGACGGCGGATGATGCCACGCTCATAGATCGGCTCTCGGGCGGCGCGGACAAAGGCGAAGATGGGCGCACCCCGCCGCTCAGCACCGTAACGGGGGGCATCCTGAACCTCGAAGCCCCGACGGAAGAAGGCGGTGCCGAGGATACGGCTAGCGGTCTTCATTCCCTGACCGCCGCGACCGTGAAAGCGTATGCGATACATACCCTGCCTCGACTAGAAAATGGACCAGCGCCTGGTGGTCATGGCCCGCTTGACCCTTTCGGTGGCGAGTTCGACCGCGGCATCCCTGGGCGGTATGTTCTCGCTTTTTGCCCGCTCGAGAACCTGGGCGGTGTTCTCCGAGACCTTCTCTGCGATCACCTCCATGGCGGCACTCTGGCTCATGTTCTGGTACTCCATGGCACCGCAGATCACACCGCCGGCATTGGCGATGAAATCGGGCACGATCAGCACCCCGCGCTCGTGCAGTATCTTCTCCGCATCGTAGGTGAAGGGGATGTTGGCGCCCTGTACCACCAGCCTGGTCTTGACCTGGTCCACGTTGTCGCCGTGCACCACGTCGGGCCTTGCGGCCGGGATCCATATATCGCACTCGACACCGACCACCGCATCCCGCTTCAGCTTCTGTCCCTCGGCATACTCGATGACGCTGCGGCCGTCCGCCTTGAGACTGAACAGGGTGTCCAGGTCGAGCCCGTCGGGATTGACGATGGTGCCCTTCGAGTCGGCCACACCTACCACCCTGGCGCCTTTTTCGGCGAGGAAACGGGCCGCGTGCTTGCCCACGGAGCCGAAGCCCTGGATCACGATGCGTGCACCGTCCAGCTCGAAATCGCAATACTGCATGGCCACGTCCACCGCATTGCTGATACCCCAGCCGGTGGCACCGATCTCGTCCAGCGGTATACCGCCCACCTCCCGCGGCAGACCCACTGCCCGGTTACCGATCTCATCCCTGATCCAGGCCATGCACTGTTCGTCGGTACCCATGTCCGGGCCGAAGATATACTCCTCGATATCACCCAGGGCACAGGCCAGTTCGCGGATCAGGCACTCTTTCTCCTCGCGCAGCATCTTGGGATCGCCGAACAGTACCGACTTGGCACCCCCGTGGGGCAGGCCCGCAGCGGCGTTCTTGAGGGTCATCGCCCTGGCCAGACGGGCACACTCCTTGGTGCTGACGTCGGGGGCCATGCGCAGACCACCGATGGCGGGGCCGGCCGCCACGTTGTCCACCACCAGTACCGCCTTGAGATTATGGTTGGGCTCGTAGATATGGATGATCTTTCCAGGGCCCAGCTCATCTACATAATCGAAGATCTCGCCCATGGTCAAAGTCCTTCTTTTTATTGCCTTTTAAGCAAAATCCCTACACCTCTTCTACTATCTTAAGTAAAGCATGAAATTCCCCGTATTGCGGGGTTCGGAAAGGGAGAAAAAGACGTTGGTCGATCTGTCTGACATCCAGGCGGCGCATCAGAGAATCAAGGATTCGGTGTTCCGGACACCCTGTACGCTCTCAGAGAGCCTGAGCCATCTCACCGGCTGTTATCTCCACCTGAAGCTGGAGAACCTGCAGATGACCGGCTCGTTCAAGGAGCGCGGCTCACTGAACAAGATCCTGCAGCTCGACCAGGCCCAGAGAGAGGCCGGCGTGATCACCGCCTCCGCCGGCAATCATGCCCAGGGGGTGGCCCACGCGGCCCGTCTCTGCGGCATCCAGGCCACTATCGTGATGCCCGAGACCACTCCCCTGGCGAAGATCCGTGGCACCCGGGAACTGGGGGCCGAGATCATCCTCCACGGCAGCGGCTACGACCAGGCGTACGAAAAGGCACAGGATATCCAGCGGGAGCGCAACAGCACCTTCATCCAGGCCTTCAACGACGAGCAGATCATCGCCGGCCAGGGCACCATCGGGCTGGAGATCGTCGAACAGCTACCGGATGTGGATACGGTGGTGGTGCCGGTGGGTGGTGGCGGCCTGATATCGGGTATCGGTACCGCCATCCGTGCCCTGCGCCCTGAGACCCGCATCATTGGCGTCGAGGCGGAGCGTATGCCCTCCATGAAGGAGAGCATCGCCGCCAACAGTGTCACCCCCCACCGGACCGCAAACACCCTGGCCGACGGTATCGCCGTGGCACGGGTGGGGGAGCTGACCCTGCCGATCGCCCGCGAGGTGGTCTCGGAGATCGTCACCGTCAGCGAAGAGGAGATCGCCAACGCCATCATGGTGCTACTGGAGCGGGAAAAGACCCTGGCCGAGGGTGCCGGTGCGGTGGGTTTGGCCGCCCTCTACAACGGCCATATCAGGGACGTGGCGGGCAAGAACCTGGTGCTCGTGATCAGCGGTGGCAACATCGACATGACGGTTCTGGCCAGGATCCTGGAGCGCGGCCTTGAGACCGATGGACGCATTGCACGCATCAGGGTGATCATGCAGGACAAGCCCGGCAACATCGCCACCCTGGCCACCCTTGTGGCAGGCCACCAGTCCAATATTCTGCAGATCTCGCAGAACCGCGATGTGAGCGAGGTGCAACTGGAAGAGACCGAGATCGAACTGCTGCTGGAGACCCGCGGCAAAGCGCATGTTGCCGAGATCGTCGAATCACTCATCGGACACGGCTTCAGGGTCAGGTGACGGAAAGAAGATGCAACGCATGAACATGGGATCACTGCTGCCCTACTTCACCATCTTCCTGCTGGGATACGTTGCCATTGCGCTGTTCCTCTTCTTCACCCAGTCCAGCATGATCTACTACCCCAACCTGCCGTCACGAAAGATAAGCTACACCCCTGACCAGTTTGGCCTGCCCTACGAGAACGTCACCATCACGACCGGGGATGATGTCGAGCTGCACGGCTGGTTTCTGCCTGTGGAGTCGCCCCGTGCCACCCTGCTCTTCTTCCATGGCAACGCCGGCAACATCTCCCACCGCATGGACTCGCTGACCCTGTTTCACCGGCTCGGTCTGCAGACCCTGATCATCGACTACCGCGGCTACGGCCAGAGCGAGGGCAAACCCTCTGAACAGGGCACCTACCTGGATGCGGAGGCTGCCTGGCGCTACCTGACGAAGAGACGCGGCATCGATGCATCCGGCATCGTCCTGTTCGGCCGCTCGCTGGGTGGTGCCGTCGCCGCACAACTAGCCTCCCGGAGAGAGGTCATGGGCCTGGTCATCGAATCCTCCTTCACCTCGGTGCCGGACCTGGCCTCCGAGCTCTACCCCTTTCTGCCGGTGCGCCTGCTGGTCCGCTTCAGCTACGACACCCGTCAATACCTGCAGGAGATCGACAAACCGGTCATGATCAACCACAGCAGGCAGGACGAGATCGCCCCCTTCAGCCACGGCGAAAAGCTGTTCCAGAGCGCCAACCCGCCGAAAAGATTCTTCGAGTTGCAAGGGGGGCACAACGAGGGTTTTCTGAACAACAGCAACGCCTATGGAGAGGCACTGGACGACTTTTTCGAGCTGTGCATCACAAGCAGGCGATAGCCTTGCTGTCAGCGCACTGAAAATGGTCTATTTTCAAGGGAAAGAAGAGAGAAAAGGAACAACAGCATGGCGATAGCCCCCTCCGTACTGGCCTACCTTGAAGCGAACGATATCGGTTACGACACCATCTCGCATCCGAAGAGCTACTCGAGCGCCGAAACCGCTGCCGCGGCCCACGTACTGGACGACCATGTGGCCAAGGGCGTGGTGCTGAAAGACGGTGAAAATTTCCTGCTGGTGGTGATCCCGGCAAACCAGTGGGTCAACCTCAAACAGGTGGAAAAGGAGATGAACGAAACCTACCACCTGGCGGAGGAGAGGGATGCGGAGGAGCTGTTCGTCGACTGTCAGCCCGGCGCCATTCCACCCCTCGGTTCACCCTACGGTCTGGAGACCCTGCTGGATGAGGATCTCACCGCCCTCGCCAGGGTCTATTTCGAGGCCGGCGACCATGAGCAGCTTATTGTCCTGTCGGGTGAACAGTTCAACCGTGCAATGAGGGGCGCGCGCCACGGCCACTTCTACGAAACCGTCTGACAACCAGGACTAATCGTACTCCAGGTTACCGTGATCGCCGGTAAGGGGAACGAATGCCACGCCGAGCACATCGCGGGTTCCGATCTCGCCATCGTAGCCCTTCTCCACCACCATCAGCTCCTGGTGATAATGGGGCATACCCACCGGGATCACCAGCTTACCCCCCGGCCTGAGCTGCTCCACCAGGGGGGGCGGTATGGAGGGTGCGGCGGCAGTCACAAGGATGCCGTCGAAGGGGCCGACCTCCTCCCAGCCGTAGTAACCGTCACCCACACTGCACACCACGTTGTCATAACCGAGCGAGGCAAGTGTCGCCGCCGCCCGTTGGGACAGCGGCTCGATGATCTCCAGGGAGTAGACCTCCCTCACCACCCGCGAGAGGATGGCCGCCTGGTAACCTGAACCGGTCCCCACCTCGAGGACCACGTCATCCGGTTCCGAATCGAGCAGGTCTGTCATCAGGGCGACGATATAGGGCTGCGAGATGGTTTGACCACTGCCGATGGGCAGGGGGCCGTTGAGGTAGGCACGCTGCTGCATCTCGGGAGGCACGAAGGCGTGCCGGGGCACCGTCGCCATCGCCTCCATGACCCGTTCGCTGAAGGCCACGCGGCCGGTCATGCGGCTGGTGTAGCTGACCTCCATCAGGATCTCTTCAAGCATCTGCTTCATATCAGCCATGGAAGCTTCCCCGAAATCAGCCAATCGCGAGTACCTGCCTTAAGCATAGCAACTCCAGGCTGCTTTCAAATGGCTGAGGCAGGGCCGGTGGGCTATAAAGTATATATGGGACAGCCTGAATGGGAGCACTTTCATCACGAGGCAGATATCGGCGTACGGGGCTGTGGAGACACCCCGGACAGCGCATTCGAGCAGGCAGCTGTCGCCCTTACGGCAGTGATCACCGATCCGGCATCGGTACGTCAGCAGACCGCCGTGGCCCTCAACTGCCAGTGCGATGACCTGGAACTGCTGTTGGCCGACTGGCTCAATGCGCTGATCTACGAGATGGCCACCCGCAAGATGCTCTTCAGCCGCTTTCAGGTGTCCATAGAAGGAGGCGTTCTGAACGCTACCGCCTGGGGTGAAGCCATCGAGCTTACGCGTCACAGACCCGCGGTGGAGGTAAAGGGCGCCACCTATACCGAACTGTCGGTATACGAGAGCAGCACAGGCCGCTGGACCGCCCAGTGCGTGGTGGATGTTTAGGGAGGCATGATGGAGAAACTGATCCGGCGTTCCGAATTCGAATGGGAGCTCCCGCCCATGGGAGAGATGCGGGTGCCGGCCATTCTCTTTGCCAGCGAGACACTGATCCGGAACATGGACCGCAAGGTGTTCGAGCAGGCGGCAAACGTCGCCACCCTCCCCGGCATAGTCAACGCGAGTTACGCCATGCCCGATGCCCACTGGGGTTACGGTTTTCCCATCGGCGGGGTTGCCGCCTTCGATCCCGACGAGGGGGGTATCGTCTCCGCGGGTGGCGTGGGCTTCGACATCTCCTGCGGGGTACGCACCCTGCACACCGGTCTCAGAAGGGAGGATATCGAGGCGCGGAAAAAGGAACTGGCCGAACAGCTCTTCTACGCCGTACCCGCGGGTTTGGGCAGCACAGGCAACATCCGCCTCAACGACCGCGAGATGGAGGCCATGCTGAGCGGTGGCGCACGCTGGGCCGTTGAACGCGGTTACGGCACAAGAGAGGATCTTGAAAGAATAGAGGAGCAGGGCTGCATGTCCGGCGCCCTGCCCTCCGCGGTCTCCAAGCAGGCCAAGAAACGCCAGGTGGACGAGATGGGCACCCTGGGATCCGGCAACCACTACCTGGAGGTCCAGGAGGTGACAGAGGTGTTCGATACCGAGGCCGGAGAGGCCTTTGCACTGAGACCGGGGGATATCGTCGTCAGCATACACTGCGGCTCCCGGGGACTGGGCCACCAGATAGGCACCGAGTACCTGAAGAGGATGGCCACCAGCGCCAAGCAGCACGGCATCCATCTGCCAGACAGGGAGCTGGCCTGCGCACCGCTCGATTCACACGTGGGCAAGAGCTACCTCGGCGCCATGCGCGCAGGCATCAACTGCGCCCTTGCCAACCGGCAGATCATCATGGAACTGACCCGCAGGGCCTTCGAGCGCGTGTTCCCCGATGCACGGCTCGACCTGCTCTACGATGTCTCGCACAACACCTGCAAGCTGGAAGAACACGAGATAGACGGCAAGCGCCGCAAACTCTTTATCCACAGAAAGGGGGCCACCCGCGCCTTCGGACCCGGCCACCCGGATATTCCACAGGCTTACCGCCAGGTGGGCCAACCGGTACTGATCGGCGGCTCCATGGGCACCTCCTCCTACATCCTGGCGGGCACCAGGGAGGCGGAGTCCAGGTCCTTCAGCTCATCCTGTCACGGTGCGGGTCGGGCCATGAGCCGGCGCGCCGCCACGAAACAGTGGCGGGGGCAAAAGGTGATCGAAGACCTCGAGCATCGGGGCGTATTGATCCGCAGCCCCTCCATGAGAGGCGTGGCCGAGGAGGCCCCTGGCGCTTACAAGGATGTGTCAGAAGTGGTGGACGCTGCCCACCAGGCAGGGCTGTCACGCAAGGTGGCCCGCCTCAATCCGGTGGTCTGCATCAAAGGCTGACAACAGAAACTGCATGGCAACTCAGGGAGCGAGAGGAGATCGGTGAAAAGGTCGAGATAAAGATTCAATCCATCTCAACATACCCAGCACCTGTCGATTGACGGATATGTTTAAGAAAAGTTTGACAGTCATTTTTTTTATATTCTGGGTTGCACTGGCCATAGACCCAGCCGACCCCGCCATATGGGCACTGGAAAACATCCTGGTCGTCACGCTATTCCCTGCAGTGCTCTGGCTGGACAGACGCTATAACTTCAACAACTGGACTTATTTAAGCCTGACCGTGTATGTCATCTTTCATCTCTTTGGAGCGCACCTGACCTACGAAACGATGACATATTTCACCTGGTTTTCGGACTGGTTCGGCTGGGAGCGAAATCATTACGACCACTTGATTCATTTACTTTTCGGGCTGCTGGTTTTCGTGCCATTTTTCGAAATCTTTTACCATCAGGGTATGTCCAGAAGATTAAGCTACTTGATCGCCTTTTTATTTATCACTGGTGTCGGCGCCTGGTATGAGATCCTGGAGTGGCTCGCCATGGAAGTTTTTTGCGAACAATCCATCGAGGTCTGTTTAATGACGATCACCCAGGGAGATATCTGGGACGCCCAAAAAGATATTGCCTACTCCATTCTTGGTTCCATTATCGCGCTACTGCTACATAACCTATGGGGTAGAAAAACAAGCACAAAGGGTAGCCAGGATTGACTATTGAAAAGCTTGAATAAAGCGCAATTCCCATCCACGACAGCTCAATTCACCCTGATGCCTTTCAAGCAGCATGACATTCGACATTTAACTTCTCTGTCCAATAAACAATATTATCTCAATTCCATTGTGACTTGATCTTGAATTCTTTCAATATCTCCTTCGGCCTCCATTTTTCGTAAAGACGCGGTGATTTTGGGCACAAGGCTTTCATGTTTTTTATGTAAATAATGATAGAGTTTGGTTTCGATTAATGGAGGCTCCAATGTTTTGACATCTTTGATGTTGGATTTTTTCATCTCTATTAATCCGACAAGATGAGGAGTCACCACCACGCCCACTCTTCCCAGGTCCAATAATGTGAAAAGCTGGCGATAATCATCAACAAGTTGACGTCGCATCCCCTTTGTACCCTCCTCAGAAATCCTGATTCCTCGACGTATTCCAATGTAATACGGTTTCAAGCTTTCCCATCCATTGATGGGAAATGCTTCTTGCTTTGAGAAGGCAACCATTTTTATATTTACAACGGGAACCGGAATCATGATCAGGTTACTGAATTGCTCATTTATATTGGCAATTCGATTGGCCTCACCATCTACTTGCCCAGAATTTGACGAAGCCAGTGCTCTCTTTCCAGGGACTTTGTCCACCCTGATCGAAATCCCAATATTTCCATAAGCCTCTTTTAGGACCCTTTCACTAATCAAGCCCATAGGAGAGCCCGAAGGTGCTGTGAAAACCATATTGGTTTGGGCATTAGCTGGGATCACCGGCACCGTTAAGCAAAGTACTGCTAGAAATAATGTCGTTAGTTTCATAAGTTTTTCAATGAAGGGGGTTGCTTTATTCAAGACGACAAACTGTTATGTTGATGATCACCCCTTGGCCAATTCGTACCCCTTTTCGGTGAACAGAGCCAGGCAACTGTCCACTACATCAGGATCATAGCGTTTCCCACGGTGGCTTCTTATCTCGTCCAGCGCCACATCGATATCATGGCCGGGACGGTAAGGTCGATGGGACTGCATTGCTTCCACCACGTCTGCAACAGCCAACACCCTTGCTTCCAAGAGGATATCGTCACCCTTGATACCATTGGGGTATCCAGAGCCGTCCAGTCGCTTATGATGCTGAAGAACCATTTTGGCCACGGGCCAGGGAAAATCAATATCCTTGATAATGTCGTAACCGACTTTCGAGTGCTCCTTAATGATCAGGTACTCATATTCCGTCAGCTTTCCTGGCCTGGCCAGAAGCTCTGCAGGTACGTTTATCTTGCCGATATCGTGTACCAATCCACCGAAATAGATGCCCTCTACCTGCTCCGGACCCAATCCCATCTCGAGTGCTATATTTTGGGCAAGATCAGCAACCCGCTGCTGGTGTCCGGCAGTATATGGGTCCCGTTTCTCCAGGGTCAGAGCAATAGCCTCAATGGTGCGCAGAAGAACACTGCGCATGCGATCGGAATTCCCCTGAAGCGACTTGTAAGCCTTTTTAAGCTCTGATGTCTTTTCTTCCACCAATTCTTCAAGATGATCACGATGCCTTTTCAACTCGAGTTGATTCCTCACCCGGGCCCTGACAAGTTCAGGAACCACCGGCTTGGTCAGGTAATCAACAGCCCCCAGTTCCAGGCCTTGTGCTTCATCAGTGGATTCACTCAGCGCCATTACAAAAATCACAGGAATCGAACTCGTCTCAGGATTCTCCTTAAGCGCCTTACAGACTTCATAGCCATTCATATCAGGCATCATGATATCGAGAAGAATGATGTCGGGTTTCGGTTCCACACATGAGAGTTCGAGCGCCTTTTCACCGCTCTTTGCGGCGACAATGGCGCAATCGTCCTTGAGAATATTGACCAGGAAGTGGAGATTTTCAGCCACATCATCAACGATAAGGGCTTTAGGTTTATTACTCATCGACTAATATCCATGGGACTCTTATCAAATCTGAACTCATTATCGGTTATCCTGGGAAAGCTTCTCTTGCACAGACTGGCAAATTTCCATCACGCCATCACTGTCAAAGCTTGCCATCTTCTCAGAGACAGCCACCAGATCAACATGATAATCGCTCCCCTGGTAGTGTATCAGCATGGCGTCAAGCTTCTCCACTGCATGGGTGTAGTCGCTATCAACCAGCACCATAAGTTCCGATAGCTCCTCATCCAGCTGCTGTCGCTGAAATCCGGAAAGTACAAACGGCTTCACCTTTTCTTCCTTTCCCGGCTCAACAGCTGCATCTGAGATCTTTTCGGCTTCTTCAGGGACCGTAGGTGATCCAGTAACTATGAGTTCCTCATTCACACATTCTAGCAGGAAGCGGATAGTCACCTTCGTACCTCGCCCGATTTCACTCTCTATTCCCAGGCTGCCGCCCATCAATTCCAAGAGCCTTCTGCTCATGGTCAGACCAAGTCCCAGCCCTCCCTGCTTACGAGTACGATAATCCTCTGCCTGGATGAAGTCGTGTTGTGCCTGCCTGCCCAGGTACCTATCCATACCGATACCACTGTCCTCGACTGTAATGGCTACTTCGTAGTGGGTATCACCCTTGGGTTCAACTGACACCATCACCTCGACCCCTCCGCTTTCAGTAAACTTGATGGCATTGTCGAGAATATGCAGCAGAATCTCCCGAATACGTTGCGCATCACCCAGCATCCACTGGCCTGCATTTTCCGGGTAATCTACGGCAAGTGAGAGCCCCTTCTGTCGCGCCTTTTCTTTTACCAGGTCAACGCATTCCTGCACTAACCGTCCCAGCTTGAGAGGCAAGTGGTTCACCTCTAGGCTTCCCGTGTCTACCCGGGAGAAGTCGAGCATCTGATTTATCACGCCGTCGAGCTGCCTGCCGGCATCATTAATCGTCTTGACATGGGATTTTTGTTTGGACTGAAGGTCCTCTTCATCAAGAATGTGACTCATGCCTATAATGGCATTCAAAGGGGTACGCAGTTCATGGCTGATATTGGCAATAAATGAACTCTTGAAAGCATTGGCCTGCTCTGCAGCCTCCTTGTCCACTCTGATTGACTCCAGGCGCTGCCGGCTATTCCGATAGAGCATGAAAACGATATAACCGATAATGAGGACGATGGTATGAGAAATCAGCGTAATGTTTATCTGGCGCTCACGAACATGAAGTATCTCCTGAACAGGATGTGTAACACTGATCCCCCCCCTGATATCACCAAGTTTGTATCCCTGTTCTGAGTGACACTTCAGACACCCCTTTGTTGTAAACAGTGGCGCCATATAGCGATACTTGTGCTCCTTGTGAAGAAACACGCCGGTTTCTCTCTCACCCTGCTCAAAACGCTCGAGAGCTTCCCGCTCCCAGGGTGTCGGCGCATTTTGAGGGCGTATGGGTTGAAGACTGGTAATATGGAACTGCACTCCCTCGCTCTCCTGGGCCAACTCGCTGACCTGGCGCGTCATATAGGCAGGATTGATCTTGGTGAGATTGTCCCCTTCTGAGGTCACCACATCCCGCTTAGGCACCTTGAGATAGGGATTAGGTTTGGTTCCGTCTGTTATTGGCACATAGACGCCACCGTGGCGTGCATTCCAACTCCGCGTGAGAACAATGTGATCAAACATGGTCTTGGCTTGCGCCCTGGCCACATCTTCTGCGTGAATATTTGCCAGATAGAGATTTATTGCAACGGACAACAGGATGAGAAGCACTCCCAGGAACACAAGAATTCGCCCACTCGCCAGGGCGGAAAAGTGAATCAGCCACTTCTTAAATTGTTCCATCATCATCCAATCATCCTTACATAATCACTCTAAGGCAGTTGACTGTTTATCTAGCACACATGTTCAACACGGTTTCTTTCGCTCTCCTTTACTTGTTTAGAACCCGGCGACATGGGCTTGTTGATTTTCGTTTTTGTCATCCCAACAACCTTTTCTTCGGCCTTTTCCTGGACTCTCTGCGATGACAACCAGATGAAGGATTTTATTTTCCTCCATCCAAGGGACCTGCCATATGGCGGTCAATTATCCTCTGTATATCTCCAGATTCTTTCCCCTTGATTATGATGTCATTTATCTGCGTTAACACGGCTTCCATTTGCATTTCTTTTGCAAACCCAATGTGGTTTGGATCCATCTTAAAAGGTGTAGAAAGAACAACAAACTTACCTCTATTCGCACGTAATCTCTTATCAGATTCAATGGCATTATTGACACCCACCTTGCCTGGATTGATAAATGCCACATCAATACGTCTTGACAATAATTTCAATAAGCGCTGCTTGCTTGAGTCATCACCCTCGGCCCTGAAAATACTTTGCTTTCCCATTTCAAATGCATTGCCATAACTGGCACCTCTTCGCAGCCCGACAACCTTTCCCTTAAGATCATGGATATTTTCATAGTGAAATTCATTGCCTTTCAATACAACCATCACGATCTCATCGATAAACAACGATTCTGAATAATCAAATATCTTGAGACGCTCATCATTCATTGAAAGCCCAATAACTCCTCCTTGAGAACTTATTGCACTTTGATAAGCCCTTTTCCAGGGCATTAATTTGATCTTGAACTCCACAGGAACTCGCTCATCAATATACTTTAAGATATCAACCAGGATACCTTTGGGCTGATTGTTTTCGAGGTAAATTTTCGGTGGCTTGCTGCTGTTTCCAAAGATAGTTATTTCTGAGCCGTTCACCGGAGAAGAAATGAAAAATATCAATATGAAAAACACGCAGGATATAAAGCGATACATGTCATTCATGGTCAATTGACCTCTTGGTAATAATAAGGGTTAATGAGCTGATTGTGCTTTTTTACATCAATTCATTTCCCATGCTTCAACAAGGCCCAGACGTCAATCTGCGGACTTGTTGTCATGTAGCCTCTTCTTGAATAAGGGAGTTTACCCGCTCTCGTTAATCCTTCCCCTCATATCATCAATCAATACCTGAGCCTCATCGATATCGAATGCTTCGATCTTTTCAGCAATCCTATCGACCATCTCTTTCCACTCGCTGCCAGCGGTTATTTTTCTGATCTCATCCAGGTGTTCATTCGAAACAGCCAAATCCTCATCGAGACTTCCCTGCAGTTTCATCAAAAGGGCTATAACCCTAACTGGATCGACGAGTACAGTTTTACCTTCTGAAAAATCATCCTGTCTCTCTTCAGTCCGCAGCGACTCAATATCGTCCATAACAGCCTGCAATCGCAGTTCAAAAAGTTCCAATTGCTGATCATCAAGCTCTTCGCCCTGTTTGAGTTTATCATCGACACTGGATGCCATTTTAAAGAGCGCCTCAGCCCCGATATTTCCGGCAACTCCCTTGAGAGTGTGACAGCTGCGTTCAGCCTCCATCAAGCTACCCTTGTCAATCAGATCACGAAGTTTCTCTACCGCATCGGAATAACGGTTACGGAATTGTTGCAAAAGCTTGCGGTATACCTCTTCATTACCGCCTATACGATTCAGGCCTGCTGTGCTGTTGATATTCGAGAGCCCCAAAAGCTTGCCAGCCTCCTCTGCCAGGCAAACAGGTTGCTCCTTGAAGTACGCTTGAGCTTCCCGTCCCTCCGGTTTTTTCACCCATCTCAATAACGTCTCTCCCAAGAGATCAGGATCGATAGGCTTTGGGACATAGTCGTTCATACCTGATGCCAATGCCTCTTCCAAGTCACCCGCCATCGCTTGTGCGGTCACGGCAATAATGGGAACGCTGGCGAAGCGGTCACCCTCTGCAGTCGAAAGCTTTCTGATATGCCTGGCCGCCTCAAGGCCATCCATTTTCGGCATTTGGAGATCCATGAGGATGGCGTCGTAGGAAGCCAGTTTGACCATTTTCACTGCTTCTTCACCGTTGATGGCCTCATCCGCTTTAATCCCCATGCTGTACAATAGCTCAATGGCCAGCTCGCGGTTTATTTCATTGTCTTCGACCAGCAACACCATTGCGCCAGCAAGTGACGACATGGCTTTTTCCGTATCTACCTCGACCGGATGGAACACCGTTTCATGACCGAGGGTAACCATGATTGCATCCAGCAGGGTGGAGGGTGAAACAGGCTTGCTTAAAAAACCGTCAACAGCAGCTCGCTCTGCAGCCTGCATTACCTCTTCACGCCAGTAGGCGGTGAGCATGATCACCTTGGGTTTATTAGAAATTTGATTGCTTTCGCGGATCTTTAGCGTCGCCTCATCACCTTTCATTCCTGGCATATGCCAATCCATCAAAACAATATCGAAGGGACTCTCCGCATCTGAAGCCTCAAGACATGCCAGAGCCTCCTCACCAGAGGCTGCAGTATCCAATTTGAATTGGAATTGGCTGAGCATATCCACTGAGATATCTCTTGCCGCCGGGCTATCATCCACAACCAGCACACACATGTCCTTGAGAATAGGTAAAAGTTTCTCGACCTTCTCCATCCTCTTCATTTCTGCTTCTTCGGAATAACCAAAGATTACAGTGAAGCAGAAGGTGCTGCCCTTACCTGGCTCACTCTGCTCAAGCCAGCAGTGCCCACCCATCAACTCAGCCAGCTTCAAACTGATGGATAGTCCAAGCCCTGTACCACCATACTTTCGAGTAATAGTCTGATCCGCCTGGGTGAATTTCTGGAACAGCTTGACTTGCTGCTCCCGGGTCATCCCTATGCCTGAGTCACTGACACAAAACATCAACTTCAACTGTTCATTGTCTCGCTCCACAACCTGCACTGAGACCTGTATCTCACCGGACTCTGTAAATTTGACGGCATTACTGCAGAGATTGACCAGGATCTGCCCCACCCTCATACCATCTCCAATCAGTGTATTGGGTACGCCCTGCCCACGACGGATAAGAAACTCCAACCCTTTTTCGTCTGCACGGTAACCAACAACATCGACGAGCTGTTCCAGCATGCCGTCCAGGCCGAACATATTCTGCTCAATGTCCAGTTTTCCAGCTTCAATCTTGGAGAAGTCAAGAATGTCGTTAATGATACCCAACAGGGCATTTGTTGCGTTGTTCGCCTTGCTTATACAGTTACGCTGGTGTGCATCAAGATCGGTTTTTTGCACCAGGTACAGCATGGACAAAATGGCGTTCATCGGCGTGCGGATCTCATGGCTCATGCTGGCCAGGAACTCGGATTTCACCTGTGTGGCAGCATCGGCATCCAGCTTGGCCTTGGCCAGATCCTCATTGGAGCGGATCAGTTCTTTAGTACGATCCTCGACCAACTCCTCAAGCCCATTTTGGTAGTTCTGCAGCTCATTGATATGATGGAGAATCTGCTTGCCCATGTCTCGAAGGATTATTTCAACCGGGCTGAACTCGACGAATGAAATGCCGTTTTTCTTAGGCTGATATTCACCTTCGCTGAACTGATTGGTAAGCGTCTCTACCTCTTCGATCGGCTGTTTAAGGAGTTTTCGCAGTAGAATTTTTGCGATAACAACCAGCAGGGCGATTTGAAAGAGTGATGAAATGACAATCCAGATATTCCGGGTCACCATCAATTGTTCAAATGGAAAGAGATAGATTGCCAGCCGGAAAGTGCCGATTTTATAACCTTGATAGACTAAGTCACGTTCGATGTACGCGCTTATGGATTCCGTTTCGATTGCATTCTTCTTGTACAGTACATTCCCATCTGAAACGACTGTTAATTCAGCAACCACTTCATCCAGGGCGACCGCATCACAAATCGCCTTTACCGTGGCCTCATTCAAATGCCAGAGTGGCTGCCTGAGGCTCCCTTCAAGGTAACTGGCCAAGCTTTCCAGCTTTAGATCAATCTGACCCTGCACGTCCCTTTGTCCAAAATAATAGGACAAAGAAACAGAGAAGACGGCCCCTAATGAAATCAGGAGCATTACGCCGATGGTAACTCGCCTGGCTAATGATTTTTTTTCAACGCCTCCATCACCGTGCCTCTGCTCATCCCTAGGGAGAGGTCACTGCCACTTCAATGATATTCCCTCATGCACTACTTCTTTTGGCTGCATCCAAACCTCCCTGGAGCTTTTCACTATGCTGCAATCAGTGGATTGACTGCCGCCGATAAAAGCCCGGGGAGACATCTCTTTATAATTCCAGGCCTTATCTGACAGAGAGGCGTTTAACAATGCCGCTTTCATCACCAATTCCTTGCAGGTATTAACTTTGAATAACATCGACAAAAGCACAGCCGATTCTGGTTCAGGTAGTCTATAAAAGATTATAGTAAATTCATTAGGTTAGGCCTCATTACTTCCTCATTGAGAGGCAAAACGCTGATTCGAGAACACAACCACTTTACGAGACACACCTAACACATTGTATTAATGAGTGTTTTTAGAGGATTGTCATATATCCACCAGCACCAGGCCCGATGCACAACAGATTTTCCCCACTTCTTTTACATCTTAGAAAGACACTATTATCAGAATGCAGTGGCATCTGGCTGCCACCTAATGACTGTTCTGAGGTCAGGGGGGAATATCGGCAGTTGGCCGTTCTGAGATCTGGAGGCAAGTCTACTACCGAGAGAGAGATGATGCCTCCAGAATCTCCTCAAGATAACCCAGCCTCTCCACAGAAGCAGTTATGTATTCTTTCAGTAGATCATCTGGCTCCTCCTGCAACAGATCGAGCAGGTCTTCATAAAAGAAAACATAAAAACTGTCGAGATAACGGATCTCACGATTTTTATCCATGATCAGGTTATCTAGGCCATAAAGGTCGATCAGGCGTGAATCGTCTGAATTTCGCCAATCCCGGGCGGTTCTTACGAAACGCTCAAGCTGACCCCGTGCTCGCGGGCTTGCACGCAGCAGTTCGACAGCCTCTTCACGGTTCTGAGGGTTGGCGATGTTGAACCAGATATTCACCGCATCGGCGATTACACAGACATTCGGTTGTCCATCCACTTCAGTTACGAAGAAAACAGCGGACGGGATGATCTCTTCCAGTGCATTCTTGAGTCGTCGGTAGTCACGCATCAGTATTGCAATTTCCGACCGCGAGTGGATACTGGTCGGATACTTGATGACGAACTCGTGATAACTCTCCTCATCCTCAATAGTTTTGATGCGTTTATTGGTCCGCCATACCTCGCAGTGGCTGCCTGCTGAAGAAACCAGAGTGGCACGCAACGTCTCGCGATTGAGGCAGGCAATATCAACTGCCAGGTAATCCTGCTCTTTACCCCCTGCTTCACTCATCTGTGTCCTCTGGCAGTTTCAGTCTTTAGTTGAATATAAAGTCTTTTGGCGCTATCACAATACCCTGGTTGATAGACAAAAGTTACAGCTGGGCTGAAACGCAGGTGCCTGCATACTGGTCGCCTGATGTGAAAATGAAAATACTTCCCTTCATGAACGGATATCAGGAAAATCGGACGCTATGAATTTACACTGTGATAGGCCGTAGACGACCCTATTGAGACATTCCAAATGAGGAATAATGGCGGCTACTAGCCGATTCTGTTGAAAAACTCCATTGATGAAGACGGCCGGAGCTTCCGGCGAGTATAAATCGCTTCGTTTTTTCCCTTTCAGGGCTTGCCATCGGTTTTCGATGGCAGTTTTTGGATTAATCGGTTTGGTTTTGCCTCATGTAGGCGCACTTACCCCGTAATCAGGAGGTTTGTATCGCAATTGAGCCAGCTTTTTAAGGTTCTGTACCGTAGCTGCCAACAAGAACTCATCGTTCGCACCAGTGAGTCCTCGCAGCCTCAGCCGATCCATCTTCATAATGCGCTTGAGATGAGCAAACAACACTTCAACTTTCTTTCTGTCTTTTCGTGATTGCAGGTATTGCGGTGTTTCGGAGATTTTCCTAGCGGCATCGCGTGAGTCTTCATAGATGCTGCGGGCAATCTTCCGGAATGTAGTATTGGGACAGCATTGGGATTTAAGCTGGCACGACTTGCAATCTTGTATGCTGGCACGATAGATAATGGTGTTTGCTTTCGTGACAGTCGTACGAAGCTTTTTAAAATTACGCCGCCTGCCCTCTAAGCGTTTACCTGCCGGGCATTGATAACAGTTTGCACTTGCATCCCAGATAAAATCAGATCGACTGAACGTCTCTTTGTTTCTATCTGATTTATCCCATACTGGAACATGGGGCTCAATCTGTTTGCCCTTGACGAGCCATTCAAGCATCGGTGCAGTACCATAGGCTGTATCACCAATAAGTCGATCAGGCTTTAGTTCATACCTCGCTTCAACCCGTTCAAGCATCTGCTTGGTACTGTTGACCTCGTCGGTTCGATGAGCCGGTGTTGGCTCAACATCCAAGATAATATTGTGCTCGATATCAATCAGGTAATTGGTGGAGTAGGCATAAAAGGCTGGGCCGCCTGGCGCAGCTGTCCAGCGTGCCTGGGGATCCGTGAGGGATATGTTCTTGGGTGGCGTTCTAGTGGCGTTTTCTTTATCTAAAGCATCGAGATATTCACGTACCGGCCGACTGGCTTGTTCGATATCGAGCCAATCCATGGCCTTACTGCCAGGGACGCCTCGCTGGCGATTGGCATCTGCCTTGATAACGCTCGCATCAGTAGCGAAGCCTTCGCCCGCAACCAAGCCCTCTGCCATGCAGCGTCCAACAACATCTTCAAACAGAAACCGAAAGGTATCACTGTCGCGGAACCGGCCATGGCGGTTCTTTGAAAATGTGGAATGATCCGGCACATGGCCTTCCAGGCCGAGACCGCAAAACCAGCGGTAGGCCAGGTTTAAATGTACCTCTTCACAAAGACGCCTTTCTGAACGGATCCCATAGCAGTAACCCACAATGAGCATACGCAGCATGAGTTCTGGATCAACAGAGGGGCGGCCAGTGGTGCTGTAGTAAGAGGATAAATGATGACGCAGTTCGCTGAGATCAAGTACCTGGTCAATCTGCCTTAACAAGTGATCAGGTGGGATGTGTTGTTCAATGCAGAAATCGTAAAACAGAGTATTCTGATCTGGTGGTTGCTGCCCCATCATCAGTGACAATCCTCAGATTAATCAACTAGGAAAGATTATCTCATTAGAGCAGCCAGGTCGGGGAGTTTTTCAACAGAATAAGCCGTTCTCAGCCCATTGCACCGCACAAATGGAATGTCCGCTTTTATCAGAATCTATGTTCACATAATATTCTTGATACTTACTTTTCTCGACGGGCTGGCGAAACTGGCACTGCCTGCCTAGCTGAACCTGAGCTGCCACATATGAGAATCTGGTCCATACATCCACGCTATCTGGACAGCAAGGGTCTGGTCGCCCTCTGGCGTGAAACACTGCTTGCCCAGAACGTGTTGCTGGGGAAGACCAGGGGTTATCGCAACCATCCCCAGCTGACCCGCTTCAAGGAGTGCAGTGACCCTGTGTCGGCCATTGCCACCTACCTGTGGCACGTGTTCGACGAGGCGGACAGGCGCGGCTATAAATTCGACAGCAAGAAAATAGCCCACGACAGAAGCGATACCAAGATCCCCGTTACCGGTGGCCAGGTGACATACGAAGTCCAGCATCTATTGGGTAAGTTGAAAATTCGTGATCCTGCCCTGTACAGGGAGTTGCAGCAGGTCAAACGGGTGAGGCTTCACCCTGTCTTCAGACGTGTCAAAGGGCCTGTGGCGCCATGGGAAGTGATCCACCACTGAACACCCACTAGCCGGGCACTACACGTGTACCCACCCTGCCCTCGACAATCTCCTTTGCATCTTCCAGCCGACCGATAAAGGCCCGCCCACCACTGCGCTCGACGAACCTGCAGGCCGCCTCCACCTTGGGCCCCATGGAGCCAGGGGCAAATGAATGGCCTCGCAACTGAGATACCGTCGCCTCGCCGACCGGTTCGGCACCGTCACTTCCCCAACCGAGATAGACCGCATCCACATCGGTCAACAGCAGCAGTTGATCGGCATTGAGCTCAATGGCCAACAGGGCACTGGCGAGGTCCTTGTCGATCACCGCTTCCACACCCACCATCAGACCATCGCCCGTCTCTGCAACCGGTATACCGCCTCCACCTGCACAGACCACTACTGCACCGGAATCCAGCAGCAGCCTGATTGCCTGCATTTCAAGGATGGCCAAAGGCTCGGGGGACGGCACCACCCGCCTGAAGCCCTTCCCGTCACGGGCCACAGACCAGTTGTAGAGTTCGTTGAGCCGCCCCGCCTGCTCGATATCATAGAGGGGCCCGATAGGCTTGCTCGGCTGTACGAATGCCGGATCGCCCGGGTCGACCTGTACCTGGGTGAGCAGGCTGACCACCTCGCGTCCCGGCAGCCGGTTGCATAGGGCACGCTCGATAAGGTAGCCGAGCATTCCCTCGGTCTCGGCATTGAGCACATCCAGTGGATAGGGGGTTACCGTCGCACAGGCCTGGGCCTGGAACGCCAGCAGACCCACCTGGGGGCCGTTACCGTGAGTGATCACGAGGGGACCTTCACTTGCAAACCCGGCGATAGCATCGATCGCATGTGCCACGTTGTGACGCTGCAGCTTCATCTCCGCAGGCTCTCCCCGCCTGACCAGCGCATTACCACCAAGCGCAATGACCTTCACCGCTCCGTACCTCTGGATCCGATGGTCGCAATGAACCGGTCAATCGCTTCACCCAGTATCGGCTCGCCCAACTCTGCGAACTCGTAGCGTGCCCGCACAATCGGCTTGTTCACCTCGATCAATGCAGAGAGATCACAGGGGGTACCGATGACTACCAGATCCGCATCGGCCCCATTGATGCTCTCCTCCAGTGCTCTCAACTGGCGGGGATGGTAACCCACGGCGGGCAGCACCTTGCCGATATGATCGTAGGCTGCGTATACCGACTGTACCTCCTCTGCAGCCGACTCTCTCGGATCGACGATCCACCCTGCACCGGCCTCCACTGAAGCCATGTAACCGGCCCCATAAGCCATGCCCCCATGGGTGGTCGTGGGACCATCCTCCACAACCAGGACACGCTGACCCTTCACCGCATCGGGGTCATCCAGGGTGATCGGCAGGGAGCCGCGTGCGATGGGTACGCCGGGGTTGATCTGCTGCACATTGCAGATCACCTGTTCCACGTTGCCCGCCTCGGCGGAGTCAGACTTGGAGATGACCACCAGGTCGGCCATTCTCAACACTGTTTCACCCGGAAAATAGCTGCACTCGTGCCCCGGCCGCAGGGGATCGACCAGCACGATATGCAGGTCAGGCCTGAGGAACGGCGCGTCGTTGTTGCCGCCGTCCCAGATGATCACGTCCACCTCCCGCTCAGCCATCTCCAGAATGCGTTCGTAATCCACGCCGGCATAGACCAGGTTTCCATGGGCCAGGTGGGGCTCGTACTCCTCGCGCTCTTCCACGGTGCAATCGGCGGCGTCCAGCTCAGCCACTGTCTCGAAGCGCTGGGCCACCTGGCGGGAGAGATCACCATAGGGCATGGGGTGTCTCATGGCACCGATACGCAAGCCCCTGGCCTTCAGGCGTTTCGACAGCCAGCGGCTGAGCGGCGACTTGCCACAGCCGGTACGCACGGCTGAGACTGCAATCACCGGCACCTTCGAACTGAGCATGGTGCGCCCGGGCGTCAGCAGCAGAAAGTCGGCCCCTGCCGCGAGCACCCTGGATGCGGTGTGCATCACGTGGTTCTTGCTGACATCGCTGTAGGCGAAAACCACCTGGTCGATGTCCTCTTCCCGGATCAACCGCTCGAGCTCAGACTCTTCCAGTATGGGGATGCCTTCGGGATAGCGGTCGCCAGCCAGAAGTGGCGGATAGCAACGGCCGGCGATATCGGGAATCTGGGTCGCGGTGAAGGCAACGACGCGTACAGAGGGGTCATTCCTGTAGACCAGGTTGAAGTTGTGAAAATCACGACCGGCGGCACCCATGATGAGAACGCGCCTGGAGAGTGTTTCGTCCATGCCAGCCTCCTCGCCCCTTTACCCAGAATATAGACACTCTGGGAAATTTGGCGCGGCGCCATGTACCCACGATTTACAGGGACTATGCTTCGATATAAGAGATCAACGGGACTGGGCTTTGCGCAGATGTCACCGGGTCAGCACTTAATTATCAGCTGGGTTGTCGCCAACGGGGCGGTACTGGACCGCAGAAGCCGGATAGCAATTACTGCGGCCGGCGTCATACCCGACCTGGATGGGCTGGGCATTATCATCGACAGGGTCGCCCCATACTTCGGCCATGCGACCAGGTTCTACGGCGAGTATCACCACATCCTTGCTCACAACCTGTTTGCCGGCCTGTTGATCTCCCTGCTTGCGGCAGCCCTCTGCAGGCGCTCTCTTGCGGTGTTTCTGCTCTCACTGCTGGCCTTCCACGCACACCTCCTGTGTGACATCGCCGGCTCCAAGGGGCCCGACGGTTACCAGTGGCCAATACCCTACCTCTACCCGCTATTCCCCGATATCCAACTGACCTGGTCGGGACAGTGGCTACTCAGCTCACCTGTTAACTCTCTTATTGGCGTTGGATTCTTTATTGTTGCACTTGTGATCGCACGCTACAGACACGTCACCTTTTTCGAACTGTTTTCAAAGAGGTTCGAGGCCATTGTCTACCGGGCAGGATTGGCGCGCGGCTTTTTTAAACCGAATGAAAGCGAAGAGCGGGATTGAGAAATACCCCTTTCACGTGATTCACAACGATTCACGTCTCCTTCCTTTTGAATATCTTGAAAATGCGCCAGGCTGGCAACATAAGTGAATCATGGATGATTTTAACGATGAAATAGCCTCCTGTTAAAAACCGGGGCAGCGTTATCATCTTGAAATGCTTGTCGGAAGGCATGCTCCACGCTTTTACGGCATTTATCACTGCATCACGCACTCTGTCCCGCATACGGAACCGAAACCGGTTAACAGAGTAGATATCAGGGTGCCTTCGCTGGTCATTGAACATATCCGCTGCAACCCTACCAGCCAGTTCAATTGCTGTTTCATCGCTTTTTATGGAATCAATAACTGCCTTGGGAAGCGGTAACCCAAGCATGATATAGGCCAGGTACAGTCCTATATGCAACATGCGCAAACAGTTGTTTCGACTGGCCCTATCCAACAGGTATAACCAGTCAAGTTCGGGGTTATTGACCACCAGGTAGGCCAGGTCACATATCTGCCGCAGATAAATCCACTGTTCCTTGCAGCCATGCACGCACAGTACGAGAAGTTGGTTCTCGACAGAGAGTACAGGCATAGACAGCCCATTGAGACTTAGGCTGTATTCACGGTCAGAAAGGAGATCGAAATCCAGTTGAATATTAAAAGTCGATGGCGCCAACAACCAATGTGGTTCAATCGATGTATGGCCTTGCGGATGAAAGAAAATATCCTGCCCATAGTAATTCCACGAGGCCATTGCTTTGAGGTCGGTCTTCCACTTCTCTCTTTTGTAACCCAGTCGGACCAGGCAGGCATTGACCGCAGGGTAGTCTTCTTTCCGCACCAGGATATCGAGATCACGGTAATCCCGCATGCCGACCTGGTTGTAGGCTTGCAATGCCAATACCGGCCCTTTGATGGGTACTGCCTCAATACCATGCTGTCTGAGTGCATCGAGCACAGCGCATAACTGCCTGGTCGCATCCTGGCTGAACTCTGCCCTCGAACGCGCGAAGTAGCCCATTGCCTGAAGAATTTCTTCAGGCACTGATCCATCAGGGAGGCTCAAAAAGGAGTGATACAAGAGAGGAACAACCCGATGCTTAAGCGCGGTCTCTACCAGCGCAGTCCAGTCTACATCTTCATGCAGAAACGCCCTGACACGCCTCTCTCGTTCTCTGTTATCACCAAGACCAAGACTCTCGAGTAATAGATGGTTTTCTACACTCACATCTGTATTCTGCAAACAGAGATATGGTGCTTAATAACATTGACCCTGCAACTAAATAATCTCTGAAGCTTCTGCGTGGCCCTACAGGTCCGGATAGCCCGGATCATATGTATACATTGCGTGCGCTTCTGTTGGCTTCAGGCTGGTGTTTATCAACAGAACCACAGCAGGCGCTGTTGCTGCGACCTTTCCTGCCTGTTTCAGGAATTTCCTGCGTTCGTCATCAATATCCCGGACATCGGGATTCACGCTTTTCTTAATATCTTTCATCAAGTTACTCCCCAAGCACAGTTACCATCCACGATACTTAAAATGCCCATGGGCGTATATGGCCGATCAAGACCTGAAATGGTATAGCTCAAAGTATAGTCTACTTTGAGCCTTCCCCGCCTATCGCGGCGAATTCAGACGGGGTCGCGGGCGAACAGGAATCCGTTTACCCAAAGGTGATCCTCAATAACCCCTTCCGAAATCCACGGTATCGGGCAATTCGCCATCCGTTCGGTAGTGACTGATATTGTCAGCAACGATCTTCGAGGCACTGTCCCGGTTGGTCAGGGCCGCCACGTGAGGAGAGAGCGTGATGCGGGAATTAACCCAAAAGGGGTGACCAGAAGGCAGGGGCTCTGTTGCGAAGACATCCAGTACGGCATGACCGATTGTTCCGTCTTCAAGCGCATCGAGCAGGTCATCTTCAACCAGGTGCGCACCCCGGGCGAGATTGATCAGCTGCGCCCCCCTGGGCAACTGCCTGAAAAGCGCCCTATCAAGTATGCCCCGCGTCTCATCGGTCAGCGGCAGCAGGTTCACCAGGATCTCGCTCTGGCGGAGAAAGGCCCCCATACCGTCACTGCCACTGAAGGTTTCAACACCTTCGACCTGTTTGGCTGAACGGCTCCAACCGATCACCCTGAAGCCAACAGCAAGGAGCATCTCAACGGCTGCCCTGCCCAGGGCACCCAGCCCCATGACACCGACACAGCGTTCCGAGGCCATGGGCATATCATGTTGCAACCACACGCCATCGCGTTGCTGTTCGGCATAGAGTGGGAGTCTGCGGTGCAGGGCCAGAACATGGGTCGCCACGGCTTCGGCCATTGAGCGGGACAGCATCGGATCGACCAGCCGGACAAGGGGCAGCTCCCGGGGATAGGTTTCGTCTGCCAGCAGCATGTCGACACCGGCCCAGAGACTCTGCACCCACTTCAGGCCGGGCAGCCTTGCCAGCACTCCCTTGGGAGGATTGGCGACAATGGCAATCTCGATGTCCGACATATCCCCGGCCTGGTGACGGGTCACGATCCGTTCGCCGGGCATCGCCGCCTTCAGTGATGCAAGCCACACCTTCTCTTCTGCGGCCCGCAGGCTGGTGAGCAGAAGAATGCGTCCCTTCATAACAGATCCTGGTCGAGTTGCGACGCCACAGCAGCCGCATCTGGCTGTTCCATCCGCGGCACAAATCCGAGCAGCGGCGCATTGATACGGGTTTTCAGCGCATCCAGGTTGCCCTGGGATTCGAGCATCCCGGGATCGGCGACGTTGGCGACCCATCCTGCCAGCTGCAGACCTGCAGCCTGGATCGATTCGGCAGTGAGCAGGGCGTGGTTTATACAGCCGAGTTTAAGCCCCACCACCAGAATCACCGGCAGGCCAAGTTCGACAGCCAGGTCGGAGAGCATCTGTTGAGGCCCAAGCGGAACCCGCCAGCCGCCAACACCCTCGACGATGACACGATCCGCCTGGTTGGAGAGCTTCTGGTAATAGTTTTGAATCGTCCCGAAGTCGATCTCGACCCCCGCCTGCTCAGCCGCCAGGTGAGGGGCTATGGGCGGTTCGAAAGCGAAGGGATTGACCAGTTCGTAGGAGATGGAGGAGGTCGCCTGGCGGCGAATCCGCACGGCATCTTCATTTCTCAAACCCGCCGGTGCCTGCTCTGCCCCCGAGGCCACAGGCTTCATGCCCAGCACCCGCAGCCCCCTGGACTGTAGCAGATGCATCAGCCCAAGGGTGATCTCGGTCTTGCCGCACTCGGTATCAGTACCCGTAATAAAATACCCGCCGGACATGATCAGCTGATCCTTCCGATCTGGTCGACCGACACAGTGGTTACACCGCCCTGCTCCTGTTGTTCCGGCGCCCATGCATGACCGTAGACCACCTCGTAACTGGCAGGCAGCAGTCCATCTGTCCGAAACTCCTCGTAGGCATTGATCATCGCCTTCAGTCGTCCCTTGCCGGTCATACCCCGCTGCCTGTCGGTATTGGTGTTGTGTGCGCCAAGGACCTTCAGGTCCTTCATCAGGCCGCTCACCTCCTTGTAGGTGAGCGTCATACGATCCACATCCATTACCGGATCGGCAAAACGGGTGCGCACCAGCGCATCCCCCACGTCATGCATATCCAGAAAACTGCTGACATGATTGTCATGGTTGTCGTCCGCCTTGTTCCAGGCCATGCGCAACTCTTTGAGGGTGTCTGGACCAAAGGTGGTGAACATCAGCAAACCACCGGGCTTCAGCACCCGCAGAAACTCCCTGAAGCTGTGATCAAGGTCGTTGCTCCACTGTATGGCGGCGTTGGAGTAGATCATATCAACGCTCCGGTCCGCCAGGGGCAGATAGTCGAGATCGGCACAAAGACAGTGTGGCTTGCGCAGCCATGCGGCGTGCTTGCGGGTCTGCTGCAACATGGGGTAGGCAAAATCGAGGGCTATCACCTGCGCCTTCTTGTACATCCGGGTAAGTTTTGCAGTCGCAACACCTGTACCCGCTCCAATATCGAGTATCACCTCGGGTTGCAGCTTCACCAACTGAAGACGATCGAGCATGCGCTGACCTATCTCACGCTGAAGTGCCGCCACCTCGTCGTAATGCTCTGCAGCCCTTGAAAAGGCCCGGCGGGTCTGGCGCTTGTCTATGGCGTGATTCTTGTCAGGCATTGCTTCTTCCTAGAAATGTATTCAACACCCGAATGCTCTCTGCGGGATGGGATAGAAAAGGTGCATGGGCACAGCCGCTGAGCACCAGGATGTCGGCATCGGGATGCAACGACTCCAACTCATCTGCGACACCCACGGGCACCAGGGTGTCGCGCTCTCCCAACAGCCAGAGGACCGGACACTCTATTTCGTCCAACTGGTGCCTGAGATCGACCTGCAACAGCAGATCCAGGCCGTGCTCCAGGGCAACCGGATCGGCATCCGGGCGCAGTGCAAGATCCTGGCGCAACAGGCGCAGGGTCTGGCGCGCCTCCTCGTCGCCCTTGACCTGTAGAGAGAGAAAGCGCTCCAGGGTCTGTGCAGGGGCCTTCACCAGGGCCTTGGCAAACTGGGAGAGGATGTTCTGGTTCATGGCATGGGGCCAACCATCCCGCTGTACGAAGCTGGGTGTGCTGGCAACCAGCGCCAGTTTTTCGATGCGCTCCGGGGCCATAACCGAAGCCCGTTGCGCGACCTGCCCCCCCAGTGACCAGCCGATCCAGGCGGCTCTTTCAGGGGCAGCATCCATGCAGGCACGAGCCCAACTGTCAATATCGGCCAGGTTGCCGTCGTAATCGCTGCCGCCATGCCCCGGCAGCTCGATCACCGTCATCCGGTAATCGGACTTCAGGCGCTCCACCAGCGGGGACCACACCGCGGCATTCATGCCCCAGCCGTGAACCAGTACCAGATCAGGACCACTGCCGGTTGTTTCGCTAAAGAGTTTCATGCTTCCGACAGCTCCAGCCTTGAGAGTGCATCCAGAAGCCTCTCCACATGTTCCGGGGTATGGCTTGCGGAGAAGGTGACACGCAGCCGGGCGCTCCCCTCCGGTACCGTGGGGGGACGGATGGCACTGATCTGGATACCCTCTTCCTCCAGCTGACAGCTCCACTTCAGCGCCTGCTCCGAGGTCCCTGCGACGATGGGCTGAATCGGCGTTTCAGAAGCCATCAGTTCCAGTCCCAGTGCTTCTGCACCCTGCCTGAACATGCTGACAAGCTCCTTCAGGCGCTCACGGCGCCACTCGTCCTGCTGTGCCAGCCGTAGGCTGGTGCGGGCAGCCTCGGCCACCGCGGGGGGCATTGCGGTGGTGAAGATATAACTACGCGCCTGCTGCACCAGGGTTTCGACCAGCTCCTCAGAACCTGCAACAAAAGCACCGAAGGTCCCCAGGGCCTTGCCGAGGGTACCCATCATGATCGGAGCTTCATCAAGCGTGAGTCCGAAGTGGTCGATGGTCCCCCTGCCCTGGCGGCCGAGCACAGCCAGTCCATGTGCATCATCCACCATCAGCCAGGCATCTGTGCTCTTGCACAGTGCCGCCATCTCGCCCAGGGGTGCGATGTCTCCATCCATGCTGAAGACACCATCCGTGGCCACCAGCGCCTTGCCCTTTTCATGATCGCCGAGCAGTTTTTCGAGGGCACTCATATCCGCGTGGGCATAACGTTTGAAATCTGCCCTGGAGAGCAACCCCCCGTCGATGAGGGAGGCGTGGTTGAGGCGGTCCTCGTAGACAGAGTCACCACGACCCAGCAGGGCCGACAGCACGCCAAGGTTGGCCATGTAGCCGGTGGAGAAGAGCAGTGCCCTGGGGCGCCCGGTGAACTCGGCCAGCTCCTCCTCGAGGGCGTGGTGGGCACGGCTGTGCCCCGATACCAGGTGGGCCGCACCGCTACCCGCACCGTAGGTGTCTGCCCCGCGCTGCATGGCGGCGATCACCTCCGGGTGGTTGGCGAGTCCCAGGTAGTCGTTACTGCAGAAACTGAGCAGCTGGCAACCATCGACCACCCCTTCGGGTCCCTGGGGGGAGTCGTTGACACGGCGCGCACGGTAGAGATGTTCCTGCCTGCGCCTATCCAGTTCAGGCTGAAGGGATTTCAAGGGTGTGTCAGCCGAATTCCGCAGCCAGCCGCGCCTCGCGCTTGCTGCTGCACTCCTTCTCCGTGGCTTGCAGTTCGATGCTCTCTTCGAACGCCATACCGAGCCTCTCCAGCAGTGCCTTGTCGTTGTCCGCTTCAGGGTTATCGGTGGTGAGCAGACGCTCGCCGTAGAACATGGAGTTGGCACCGGCCATAAAACAGAGGGACTGCATCTCGTCACTCATCTCGGTACGGCCTGCAGAGAGACGCACATAGGACTCGGGCATCAGGATTCGGGCCACCGCGATACTGCGTACGAACTCGAAAGGATCCAGTTCATCGGTACCGAACATGGGGGTACCCTCCACCTGCACCAGCATATTGATAGGCACCGATTCGGGATGCTTTGGCAGGTTGGCCAGCTCCTTGAGCATCGAGGCGCGGTCCCGGCGGGACTCTCCCATACCAAGGATACCGCCACTGCAGACATTGATACCCTGGTCGCGCACATGCTCCAGGGTCTCCAACCGATCCTGGTAGGTGCGGGTGGTGATCACGTTGCCGTAGTACTCGGGAGAGGTATCCAGGTTGTGGTTGTAATAGTCGAGGCCGGCATCCTTGAGGCGGACCGCCTGCTGTTCGGTCAGCATGCCCAGGGTGACACAGGTCTCCATGCCCAGGTCATGAACCGCCTGGATCATCTCGATCACCCGCTCCAGGTTCTTGTCGGTCGGGTTGCGCCAGGCCGCCCCCATGCAGAAGCGGGTCGCGCCGGTCTCCTTGGCTGCACTGGCCGCCTTGATCACCTCGTCGACCGGGAGCAGCTTCTCCTTCTCCAGGTCAGTGTTGTACTTGTGGCTCTGGGAGCAGTAGCCGCAATCCTCGGAACAGGAGCCGGTCTTGATGCTGAGCAGGGTGCTGACCTGGACACGGTTGGGATCGAAGTGCCGGCGATGAACACTCTGCGCCCGGAACATCAGGTCGTTGAAGGGGAGGTCGAGAAGCGCTTCGATCTCTTCCTGGCTCCAGTCGTGTCGCAGATTGGCATCGCTCATGGCGTGGGGATTCCTCATTTTCGAAAAGGCGGTATGATGGGTGGCATCGTCGCCAAACAATAAGAACCGGGGGATCGCCCCGGCAGGTCCGCCCATAGTACGGATAGGCGCGCCACTGTCAACCAGGAGGAGGGGTCATGGTTAACAGTTGTACAAGTTATATACAATTTCTTTGCTTTCCGCCCAAGTGTCTGGTCTGCGGCGCCCCGGGCGAGCAGCACACCGACCTCTGCCAGGGCTGCATAGACGACCTGCCCCGCAATTACGGTGCCTGTCCCGTCTGCTCTGCACCCCTGCCCGAAGGGGTGGCGTCTGGTACGCCCTGCGGCAGCTGCCAGCAGGATCCACCACCCTTCGACAGTGCAATCGCCCCCTATCTCTTCACCGGGCCGGTCAGCAGGCTGGTGGGACGCTTCAAGTTCAACAGCCAGCTCCAGTACGGGGCGCTGCTGAGCAGGCTGCTGCAACAGGAGATCGAGGCGCGTCGGCCTGAGATGCCGGAACTGCTGGTACCGGTTCCCCTGCACAGTTCACGTCTCAGGGAGCGGGGTTTCAACCAGGCCCTTGAACTTGCACGCCCACTGGCAAAGGCATTCGGCACCGGCCTGGATCACACCTGCATCCAGCGTATCAAGGCCACCCCTCACCAGATCGGGCTGCAACGCAAAGCGCGCATGGAAAACGTGAAAGGCGCATTCGAGCTCAGGGGTGATATCCACGCGGACCACGTGGCCCTTGTGGACGATGTGATCACCACCGGCAGTACCCTGAGAGAGATCGCGGGGCTGTTGAAAGCGGCGGGGGTATCGCGTGTCGATATCTGGTCAGTCGCCAGGACACCTGCTCACAATTAGCAGCGGGTCGCTCTGGAGATTACAGCCCCCGAGGGAGGGTTCAGAACAGCAGCACACCCTGGTTGATGCCGATCTCGTAGACCAGCAGTCCACCCACACCGATGGTGGCCAGGCCGACCAGGGTTTTGAACCCGTTGTGGGCCCAGGTGAGCCCCCTGGCGGAGTAGCGCAGGGGCAGGCTGATGACCGCCGCCAGCATGGCCATGCCGAGGATGGACCCGAAGCCGAACAGCGCGATATAGAGCAGCCCCAGCCAGGGCGAGGTAATGGTCTCGAGCACCAGCAGGATCAACGCCGCCGAGCCCGCCATGCCATGCATCATGCCCACCAGCAGCGAGCGCAGGGGGAATCCCTGCGGATGTTCATGGTGGTGGGGGTCCTCGGCATGGGAACGACCCGGCTCGTGGGAGTGGGCGTGAAAGTGGGCCACCTCGCCATGCTGGTGCGAGTGGAAGTGAACCCGCTCCCTGATCACCCTGCGCAACACGTCGGCACCCAGCAGCACGAGCATCAGGCCCACCGCCAGCTCAAGCCCGCGAGCCATATTCTCCGGGATCAGGGTATCGAGCAGAATGACGGCCCCGCCAAACAGGAAAAGGGTGAGGGTGTGCCCCAGACCCCACACCGCTCCCTGGCGCGCCGTCTCGGCAAGGGAACGACCACGGGTGGCAAGGGAAGCGACGGCCGCCACGTGATCCACCTCGAGGGCGTGTTGCATGCCGATCAGAAAACCGAGCAGCAGGATTGTCGTCATTCACCGGTTCCCGTCATTGAAGCGCAGGTCATATTAAGATAGTACAAGAGCCGCGGGGCATCATACAGATTAAAGCAGCGATCAGTTGTCGTGGGTCAAGGCCCTTCAGTGGCCCGGATTTCTATAATCTCTGTTCAATTTAGCCAAAGCATAACCCATCACTACAACCAAAAAGGCCGATCACGCATGCAACAACTGAAACTGGGAGTACCCAAGGGGAGTCTCGAATCCGCAACGCTTTCTCTCTTCCAGCAGGCCGGCTGGAGCATATCGCCCCGCTCACGCAACTACTTCCCCGCGATAGACGACCCGGACATCAGCTGCGCCCTGGTACGTTCCCAGGAGATGGCTCCCTACGTGGCCAACGGCACCCTCGACCTGGGCCTGACAGGCCATGACTGGATCCTCGAGACCGAGGCCGAAGTGGAGGAGATCTGCGAACTGGTCTACTCCAAGAGTTCCGACCAGCCCTGCCGCTGGGTGCTCGTGGTGCCCAAGGACTCCCCCATCCAGTCAGTGGAGGATCTGCAGGGCAAGAAGATATCCACCGAACTGGTCGGCTTCACCAAGCGCTACCTGGCGGACAGGGGCATCGATGCCCAGGTGGAGTTCTCCTGGGGCGCTACCGAGGCGAAGGTGGTTGAAGGGCTGGTTGACGCGGTGGTGGAGATCACCGAAACCGGCAGTACCATCAAGGCCCACGGACTGCGTATCGTCTGTGACCTGCTGCACACGGAGACCCGTCTTATCGCCAACAGGGAGGCCCTCAACGATCCGTGGAAGCGGGAGAAGATCGACCAGATCGCCACCCTGCTTCAGGCGGCGCTGAGGGCACGCCAGAAGGTGGCCCTGAAAATGAACATACCCGCCTCCCGGCTGGACGAGATCGTCGGCGTGCTGCCCAGCCTGCACGCACCGACGGTGAATCATCTGTTCGACCGGGAGTGGCTCGCCCTGGAGACGGTGGTGGACAGCGGCGCGGTGAGAGAACTTGTGCCCAAGCTCAAGGAGATGGGCGCGGAAGGCATACTGGAGTACGAACTGCGCAAGATGGTCTGAACCGGAATATCACCCGCAGAACCACACCTCTCCTGGTGATGTCACGAACAGGCGTAGGGTGGGTTAGCGTAAGCGTAACCCACCGTTACCGGCTGTCAGCTGCGCTCGTCCAGCCAGTCACCGATGGCCGGCGGCACCGTCTTCTGGGCCTTGCCACTGACGTAGATGCCGATATGCCCTCCGGGGAAGGAGATCTCGGTATAGTCCTTGGAGGCGGTCTGCCCCTTGAGTGCGCGGGATGCATCCGGCGGCACCAGGTGGTCCTGCTCGGCGAAGATATTGAGCACCGGGCAGCTGATGTTTTTCAGCTCCACCAGGCGTTCACCCAGCTTTACCGTGCCGTTGAGCAGACCGTTCTCCTGGTAGAAATCCTTGATGAACTGGCGGAAGGTCTCGCCAGCCTGGTCGGGACTGTCGAAGATCCACTTCTCCATGCGCAGGAAGTTCTTCAGCTTCTCCTCGTCGTCCAGCACATCGACCATGTTGACGTATTTCTGTCCCGTCAGGCTGAAAGGCTTGAGGGAGAGAAAAGTCCAGTTGAGCAGCTCACCGGGAACATTCCCAAGAGTGTCCACCAACAGGTCCACGTCCATATGCTGTACCCAGGCGCTGAGCATGTTGTCCGGCGTCTGGAAGTCGATCGGCGTCACCATGGTGACCAGGTTCTTCACTTTCTCCTGGTGCAGGGAGGTGTAGCAGAGACTGAAGGTACCGCCCTGGCAGATGCCGAGGATATTGATCTTTTCAAGGTCATGACGCTTGCGTATCACATCCACACAGCGGTCGATATACCCGTTGATGTAGTCGTCCAGGGTAAGGCTGGCATCGGCGCCGTCGGGATAGCCCCAGTCGATCAGGTAGACATCCTGGCCTGCAGCCAGCAGGTTCTTGATGGTGGAGCGGTTCTCCTGGATGTCGGTCATGTAGGGGCGGTTCACCAGTGCATAGATGATCAGCATGGGGACACTGCTCTGCTTCACACCCTCCGGCGCCTTGTAGCGATAGAGGGAGAGCTTGTCCTCGGTGTAGACCACCTCTTTCTCGGTGACACCGGTATCGATCTGCTCGGAGTTGAGCAGGTTCTCCACACCCTTGCCCAGCTTGCGGCTGTAGTCCGCCATCTCCTCGGCGAGTTTGTCGGGTCGAATATCGATTGGAAACACGATGTTTCTCCTCACACTCAGGGCCGCTCTGCAGCGGCCTCCTTATATTCCGTATAGGGCTTATTTCTTGGCTGCAGTCTTCTTTCTGACCGCAGCCTTCTTTTTCGGTGCTGCCTTGGTCCTGGGTGCCGCCTTCGGTTTCGGGGCAGCCTGGGCCGCGACAATTGCTTTCAGTTCCGCGATCTCGGCCTTCAGCGCCTTGATCTCGCGACGGTTCTCCTGCATGCGGGTCTGCAGCGTACGCAACTCGGTGCGGGTGGGCATGTTCATCGCCCCGAGGGACTCATCCACCATCACCGCCATGTGATGCTTCACACCCATCAGGGCGTTCACCAGGCGACCGTGGGTCTTGGCGTACTCGGGGGTCATCACCTGTTCGCCGTAGGCCTCTTCACAGACACCCACCCAGGTGTCGTAGAGGGCACGCGCCGAATCGATCTGCTTGCCCTGGGCGGCGATATCACCCACCTTGGCCTGCATGCGGTCCACCGCCAGCACACCCAGGTTGGAGAAAAACTGCATGTACTCCTGCAGTGCCTGTTGGTACTCCATCACCTTGAGCATCATCTGCTGATGCTGGCCCTGCTCTTCGCGGGTGTAACCCAGCCCCGGTGCAGAGAGGAAACGCTCCAGGTGGCCACCATGCGGCATGTTGCGCAGCATGTCGCCGGGCATCAGCGAGAGTGAGGAGACCATGCGCTGCCAGTTGTCCAGGGGCATCTCCCAGAACGCCATCATCTTGTGCAGGGCGTCGTCACCACCGGCTTCCGCCGCCCCGGTAAAACCCTGTTTCAGGTCGGCGAAGGTCTTGTTCATCACCTCCGTCCACTCCGTGGCTGCACCGTTCTCCTGGAAGTTGCGGCTGAACTGGTCAGCCATCTGAAACAGGGCATTGCCCTGGTTCATCATCTTGTCCATGAAGTCCTTTGTCATATCAGGTGCAGACGGTGATATCGCCTGCCACCAGTGCTGCATGGCACTCTCCCACGGGTTCTTGGGCTGAGCGGCCCCACCCATGGCCTGGCGACTGAAGTCGGTCCAGTTCTGCCAGTACTTTTGCTGGATATCCATCCACTCTTGGTTCCAAAAGCCTTGCTCACTCATCGGGCACTTTTCCATTCTGGTTCCGGGTACGATGAAACAGACACTAACACGCGGATTTGTGCACTGCAACATTTTGATCTACACTCGATTCTCCAACAGGGGCATCCGCAGTATCGCGATGATGCAGCCGCCGATGAGAATCTGCTGATACTTTTCTGTTTGTAGCAGTTTCCCAGACGCTTTGTTAGTCTCGAATGCCCCGCCTTTGAACATTGCAACAGAAGGGAATTGTTATGAGCGAAAGCGTTGTGATCGTGGCCGCTGGCCGTACTGCCATTGGTAACTTCAGCGGCACCCTGTCGAGCCTCCCCGCCACGGCACTCGGATCGAAGGTGATCGCAGGCGTTCTTGAGCGCGCCGGCCTGAACCCCGACCAGGTCGACGAGGTGATACTGGGCCAGGTGCTGACCGCCGGCTGCGGCCAGAACCCCGCCCGCCAGGCCACCCTGGGCGCGGGCCTCCCCAACACCGTCCCCGCCATGACCATCAACAAGGTATGCGGCAGTGGACTGAAGGCGGTTCACCTGGCGATGCAGTCGGTCATCTGCGGCGATGCCGAGATCGTTGTCGCCGGCGGCCAGGAGAGCATGAGCCAATCGGGTCACGTGGTGCCCGGCTCCCGCAACGGTCAGAAGATGGGCGACTGGAAAATGAAGGACACCATGCTCGTCGACGGGCTGCTGGATGCCTTCCAGGGGTACCACATGGGAGTCACCGCCGAGAATATCGCCAAGCAGTACCAGTTCGATCGCGATTCCCAGGACCAGTTTGCAGCCTCCTCCCAGCAGAAAGCCGAGGCGGCCCAGAAAGCCGGGGCCTTCAACGACGAGATCATTCCGGTGGAGATCCCCCAGCGCAAAGGCGATCCCATCGTTTTCAGCGAGGACGAGTTCCCCCGTCACGGCACCACCGCCGAAACCCTGGGAAAGCTGCGCCCCGCCTTCGACAAGGAGGGGAGCGTGACCGCGGGCAACGCCTCGGGCATCAACGACGGTGCGGCCGCGGTGGTGGTGATGTCAGAGAGCAAGGCGGCGGAACTGGGGCTCTCACCCCTGGCCAGAATCAAGGCCTTCGCAGCGACCGGCGTCGATCCTTCGATCATGGGTACCGGCCCCATTACCGCCTCCACCAAGTGCCTGGAGAAAGCGGGCTGGAGTGTAGGCGATCTTGACCTGGTCGAAGCCAACGAGGCTTTCGCGGCCCAGGCCATGTCGGTGAACAAGGACATGGGTTGGGACCTGGACAAGGTCAACGTCAACGGCGGCGCCATCGCCCTGGGCCACCCCATCGGCGCATCCGGTGCCAGGGTACTGGTCTCCCTGCTGCACGAGATGCAGCGCAGGGACGCCAAGAAGGGACTGGCCACACTCTGCATCGGTGGCGGCATGGGTGTAGCCCTGGCCGTGGAACGTGACTGACCCGGCCGTACATTTCAAACCGGAAGGCGGCCCCTGCGGAACAATAATGACGTAGGGGTCGCTTCACCGATGCTGGGCAGTATCTGCGCGGGACTCCTACAATATGAGAAAAATTCAGGGCCTGCTAACACTAATTTGATAGGCCCCAGGAGGAGTGAATATGACCACGCACGAAAGCAAACTGGCCCTGGTCACCGGCGGTACCGGCGGCATCGGTACTGCCATCTGCAAGAAACTGCTCAAGGCGGGCTACGGTGTAGCTACCAACTACCGCAACGAAGCGAAGGCAAAGGAGTGGCAGCTGAAGCTGGAGGATGAGGGCTACCTGGTGGAGATCTTCCCCTGCGACGTGACTGACTTCGAAAGCTGCAAACAGATGGTCACCGAGATCGAGACACATCTTGCCAACATCGACATCCTGGTCAACAACGCCGGTATCACCCGCGACACCACCCTGAAGAAGATGACCCCCGAACAGTGGCATGCGGTCATCGACACCAACCTCAACAGCGTCTTCAATCTCACCCGCCCGATCATCAACGGCATGCTCGACCGGGGGTTTGGCCGCATCATCAATATCGCCTCCATCAATGGCCAGAAAGGGCAGATGGGACAGACCAACTACTCCGCTGCCAAGGCGGGCATGCACGGCTTCAGCAAGGCACTGGCCCAGGAAGTGGCTGGCAAGGGCGTCACCGTGAACACCATTTCCCCCGGCTACATCGCTACCGAGATGGTGATGGCGGTTCCTGAAAAGATCAGGGAGAAGATCGTCGCCCAGATTCCCGTCGGGCGCCTCGGCAGACCCGAGGAGATCGCCGCCGCGGTGGCCTATCTCGCCTCGGATGACGCGGCATTCGTCACCGGTTCGGAGCTCTCCATCAACGGCGGGCAGCACATGTATTGAGGCCCTTTGAATGTGTGGACAAGGCTTTTTTATGCCCGCATGCCTTAAAGATATTTCCCACAACGGGAGATTCCCGGATAAACTTTGGGAGTTGTAGTGGCGTCACCTATGAGGAACCGGATGTCATGACCGAACCGCGTATCATCAAGAAATATCCCAATCGCAGACTGTACGATACGGAACTGAGCCGATATATCACCCTCTCGGATATCCGCGAGCTGGTGATGAAAGGCGTAGATTTCAAGGTCATTGACACCAACAGCAAGGAAGATCTCACCCGCTCCATCCTGCTGCAGATCATGCTCGAGGAGGAGTCCGGGGGCCAGCCCCTGTTCAGCGCCAACATGCTCTCCCAGATCATCCGCTTCTATGGCGGCACCATACAGGGCATGTTCGCCCGTTATCTCGAAGAGAGCCTCACCATGTTCGCCAAGCAGCAGGACCAGCTTGGCAGCAGCATGGGCACCGACCCCATGAAGGCGATGACCGACCTGGCCCAGCGCAACATGCAGATGTGGGCCGACATGCAGAACAGCTTTTTCAAGGCTGCCGGTTTCACCACCCCGAACCGGGACGACAACTCCAATAAATAGACCGACACCCGCAGATTCCCGCCGTTAAAGGGAAAACAACATTCTTGTGCAGCGCACAAAAATGTTGACAGGCCACCTGGGATTGGCTATGCTGCACCGCAATATTGCTGCATCGCACAAACTTTTAAGGAGCGAATGAAGATGACGACTGCAAAAGAGAATCTCGAAATGCTGAAAGACTTCGGTACCAACGGCTATGAAAATGCCCGTGCCCTGGGTGAACTGAACCTGCGCACCTGGGAGAAACTGGCCGAGGCCCAGATGGCCACTTTCAGCCTGTTTGTCGACACCGGCATCGCACAGATGAAGCTGGCAACCGAGTCCAAGGATCCCAAAGAGCTGGTCAACGGCCAGGTTGAACTCGCCCGCAAGCTGGGTGAGGAGCTTGTCACCAAGGGTCGCGAGACCATGGAACTGACCAACGAAGTACGCGACGAGTACAGCGCCCTGGTGGAGAAAGGCATCAGCCAGTTCACCAGCAAGGTCACCGAAGCCACCCAGAAGGCCGCCTGATCAGGCCGCTTTCAGGAGAACTGACGAATGACCGACAGCAAGCGCGTTGCCGTAGTAACCGGCGGAATCGGCGGCATTGGAACCGCCATCTGCCAACGCCTGACCAATGACGGCTGCCAGGTGGTTGCCACCTATCACCCTGCCGAGGAAGAGAAACTGGCGGAGTGGAGTGCTGCACGTGAAGCCGAGGGCCTGGAGATCGGCCTGGCCGCAGGCGATGTCTCCTCAGCCGAGGACAGCGCACGCATGATGGCCGAGATCGAAGCGCAGTACGGCGATGTGGACATCCTGGTCAACTGCGCCGGCATCACCCGCGACACCACTATGAAGCGGATGGAGCAAGAGCAGTGGGACGCCGTGATAAACACCAATCTGAACAGTGTCTTCTACGTCACCAAGCCGGTATGGGAAGGTATGCTGAACCGCGGTTTCGGCCGTGTCATCAACATCTCGTCCGTAAACGGTCAGCGTGGACAGTTCGGCCAGGTGAACTATGCCGCAGCCAAGGCAGGTATGCATGGTGTCACCATGACCCTGGCCCAGGAGGGTGCGACCAAGAACGTTACCGTCAACACCGTATCACCCGGCTATGTCAAAACTGCGATGACCGACGCCATCCGCGAGGATATCCGTGAATCGATCATCGCCGGCATCCCCATGAAGCGCATGGGCCTGCCAGAAGAGATCGCATCCACCGTGGCCTTCCTCGCCTCCGACGAGCAGGCCTATGTCACCGGAGCCAACATTCCGGTCAATGGCGGACTCTTCATCAGCTAATCCTCCTCTCTCTGAACAGTGCATAGAGAGCTTTTCGCCCGGCACCCCGCCGGGCTTTTTTTATGTACAGGATGTACGGACAGAAAATTGCTCCTGCATTTTCTGCACTTCCGCCATCCCTGGCGGTCGTATGCCGCGGGAGGCATGGATGCCGGGAGCGGCGATGTACAGGATGTATTTATGCCGCAGAGGGCACGACTGCAGGGATGCAGGAGGTAGAGCGAAGCATGATGCCAGAGCCGAGGAAGCCCGGGAGCGGCGGGGTTAAATTCATGACACCCCTGAATGTGTAGATCAAAAGAATGGCGCATGTACAGGATGTACGGACAGAAAATTGCTCCTGCATTACCTGCACTTCCGCCATCCCTGTGGGTCGATGGAGGAGGGATGCCCCTACTGCTGTCCCTAACTCCCTCTCCCCATTTGGGGAGAGGGTTGGGGTGAGGGGAATCAGAAAACAATCCATAGATTTAATTCACCCTCACCCTGGCCCTTTTATACCCGGAGGGTGCTTCCCTCGTAGGGAGAGGGGAAGTACTTATCTGGTTTTTCATGTCTCGATCCGGTGCAACATGTAAATAACCAGGTTGTGATAACCCTTTCAGGACAATGCCTGGAATATTTGCGGGACCGCAATGGGTACGACCCCATGGATGGGGGAGGTAGAGCGACGCCAGGAGCCAAAGCCGATGAATACCGGCAACGGCTTTGTCTTGTAAAAACACCCGGGGCATAATCGGTGCCACCCTGCAGGTGAACGGATGCAACACAACCCCATGCCCAGCGACAATCCATACGGCCGCCATACCACGGGCGCAGCAATCGTTGCCCTGGGTGTACTGATCCTGAGTTTCGATGCGCTGCTGATCCGGCTGGCATCCGCCCCGGGCTGGGACGTGGTCTTCTGGCGGGGACTCCTCATGGCCCTGTCCCTGTTCCTGGTCATCGCCTTTCAGAACAGTAACAGCCTGCGGCTGTTTTTCAGTTTTGGCTGGGCAGCCCTGTTCACCGCCCTGCTGCAGGGCTGTGGCAGCGCCCTGTTCGTGTTGGCGATCAGCCACACCACGGTCGCCAATACCGTGGTGCTGATCGCCACAGCCCCCCTCTTCGCCGCCATCGCCAGTCACTTTTTCCTCAAAGAGAAGGTCTATCTGCGCACCTGGATATCGTGCATCGTGGTGGTGCTGGGCGTGGGGATGGTCTTCAGCGGTTCCATCGAGCTCGAGCAGACTGCCGGCAACATATACGCCCTGCTTGCCGCCATGACCCTCGGCGGCAATCTCACCATCCTGCGCCGCCACCATGAGATGCCCCGCATACCGGTTGTCGCTGTCAGCGGCCTGGTCACGGCGGCACTGGCGATTCCGCTGAGCAACCCATTCGATCTCGCCGTACAGAGCTACACCTGGCTGGCCCTGATGGGCATGCTGCAGATGCCCCTGGCACTGGTGCTCATCACCCTCGGCACCCGCTACCTGACATCCCCTGAAGTGAGTCTCTTCCTCCTTCTCGAGACACTCTTCGGCCCGATCTGGGTATGGTTGGTCCTGGGTGAAACGATCACTTCAGAGACCCTCGCCGGGGGCCTGATCATTGTCGTCACCCTGCTGGTCTACAGCTGGCGAAACCTGCTGGCACTAAAAGAAAAAACAGCCACCTAGATCAGCGGGACAGAAAAGAGGAACCGGTTCACAGTTAGACCTCAAACCTCTGAATCTTCTGAAGGTATGGCCGCTAATAATCAGTGAGAGCCCCCATTCCTCCAACCTACGGACAGAGACCATGAGCGCCCAATTGAAACACGCCTTTTGCGCCGACTGCGGACACGAGGTGGTAAGCGGTGTCGCCTGCGACTGGCAGCCCCAGTCATGCCCATTTCTGCGGGCTGAAAGACTGCAGCACCTCGAGGCAACGGATCGGCAGCTCAAGGTCATCACGGCAGCCTGTGCCGAACCGGATGAGTTCGACGCGGTACGCGGTGTGGAGTAATACCACGATCCTGCGTCACGCACCGTGACGCAGGCGTGTCATATCATCAATAAACGGCTTCTTACAACACTTTCCACGTCGGTGTGGATCACTGCATGTAACCTGCAAGATAGTTGCTCACCAGTGATTCGGCGATTGCCGCGGTGGAACCCGCGTTGGCCTTCTCCAGGCTGCCCGACAGGCCAAGAATGCAGACCCCGTGAATGCCGCTCCAGAGGGCATTGGCAGCCAACCGCACCTCCCTGTCGCCACGATCGGCATCGAGCTGCCTGAGGGGGGTCTCGACCAGTGAGAAGAGCGCTTCGATTTTCTCCTGGAACCACTCCGGTGCACGCTCACCCTCGGCCTGGCGATGTTCATAGATCGCACCCCAGAGGCTGGGATTGTCGAACGCAAACTCAACATAGGCCATGGCCAGTTTCAGAATACAGCGTTGCGGCTTGCGGCAGTGCCGGACCACCTCACCCAGCGTGGCGTGAAGCTGGTCAAGGGTTTCGGCATTGAGGTGAAGTATCAGGTCATCCAGGTTGCGGAACACCACGTAGAGGGTACCGGGTGCATAACCGATCTCGGTGGCCACCCTGCGCGCGGTCAGCCCTTTCAGCCCCTCTTCTGCGACCAGTCGCCGCGCGGCATCGAGCGCCATCCTGCTGATCTCCTCGCGACTGTGATCACTGCGCCTACCCATTCCGCCCACCTATTGGATCCAATAAATATGATCAAAGACTAGTCGATTTATGAACATCGTTCAAAATTTTTATTGAACAATGTTCATTTATGGGCTATAAAATTGAACAGAGTTCAAAAAAGCCGCATCCGCGGCCTTTATTCAGGCTTTATTTTGAACATTGTTCAAAAAGGAGACGAGGATGAACATACTGAGAACCCCAACCCGCCTGGGGCTTATTCTGATACTTGCATTTTTCACCCTGTGGTACTCGGTGGCCGATGCTGCCGGGCTGCTGACACCAGCCGACAGAAGTCTGCCCGAGCTCGAGATAAAGAGCCACGACGTGGAGGTGACCATCGAGGACGGTTACGCCATCACACGCGTTGAACAGACCTTCCACAACCCCCACACCACGGACCTGGAGGCAATCTACTCCTTCCCCGTACCCGAGCAAGGCGCAGTAGCCGAATTCACCGTCTGGATAGACGGCAAGCCCGTCAGCGGCGAGGTCCTCGAGAAAAAGCAGGCCCGCAAGGTCTATGAAGAGGAGAAGGCCGCCGGCAGGGATGCCGGGCTGACAGAGAAGGAGAGCTACAAGACATTCGATGTCAGCGTCTCGCCAGTGCGTGCGGGACATGAGACACGCATACGCCTGGTCTACCTGCAGCCGGCCCAGGTGGATAGTGGCATCGGCCGCTACGTCTACCCACTGGAAGAGGGTGGCGTCGATGAGCAGAAGCTGGCTTTCTGGACCGCCAACGAGAAGGTACGCAAACGCTTCAGCTTCAGACTCAAGCTGAAATCCGCATGGCCGGTGGACGCACTGCGCGCCCCCAGCCACCCCCAGACGGCGATCAGCCGACAGGGCGAAGGCGAATGGGACCTGTTGATCGATAGCGGCAGTTCAGGGTCGAAACCATCCCAGGCCAACGGTGCTGACGAGGGAACGCAACAGGCCGGTACGTCCGGCACTCTGCAGCAGCCTGTCTACACACTCGACAAGGACCTGGTGGTCTACTGGCGCCAGGCCGATGGTCTGCCGGGCGCGGTAGAACTGATCGCCCACAAACCCGACAACAGCAAGAGAGGCACTTTCATGATGGTGCTCACTCCCGGTGATGACCTCAAACCCATCACCGAGGGCAGCGATTGGATCTTCGTGCTCGATATCTCCGGCTCGATGAACGGTAAATATGCCTCGCTGGCAGACGGTGTAGAGCGTGCCCTGAAGGCGATGAGACCCAACGACCGGTTCCGCATCGTGCTGTTCAACACCAGTGCCCAGGAGCTGACCAGCGGCTACACTGCGGCCACTCCCGAAAACGTGAGTCGCTTCGCCGACGAGGTCGCCCGGATTCAACCCGGGCAGAGCACCAATCTCTTCGCAGGCCTCTCGCTGGGTCTCCAGAGACTGGACGCCGACCGCACATCCTCCATCGTACTGGTGACCGATGGCGTGGCCAACGTGGGTGAGACGAAGCAACGGCGCTTCCTGGAACTGGTGGAGCAGAAGGATGTCCGCCTCTTCACATTCATCATGGGCAACAGTGCCAACCGTCCACTGCTCGAAGTGCTGACCAAGGCCTCCAACGGTTTCGCTGCCAGCATCTCCAACAGCGACGATATCGTCGGACAGCTGCTGCTGGCCAAGAGCAAGGTGACACACGAGGCGATGCACGGCGTTGAGATCGACATTGACGGCATCCGGACCGCCGACCTCACTCCGGCACAGATCGGCAGCCTCTACCGTGGACAGCAGCTGGTGGTATTGGGCCACTACTGGGGCAGTGGAGAAGCCGACATCACCCTCAAGGGCAAGATCTCCGGCGCGAATACCGAGTACAGAACGCGCTTTGCATTTCCCGATCGTGCAATCGACAACCCTGAACTGGAACGCCTCTGGGCCTATGCCACCATCGAGCATCTGGGCAGTGAAATAGAGGACTTCGGTGAAAAGGCCGATCTGAAACAGGCCATCGTCGATCTCGGCGTGGAGTATGGCCTGGTCACCGACTACACCTCCATGGTGGTGATGCGTGACGAGATGTTCGAACAGCGTGGGATTGAACGGCACAACAAAAAACGACTGTCCATCGAGGAGAGCGCGCGCCAGCAACGTGCACAGCGCACGGCTCAATCGCGCCGCGTCGACACCTCCAGCCCGATGTTCAGCAGCAACAGGGCCACCACCCGCAGCTCATCCGGTGGCGGTGCCTTCGCACCCCTCGATGTCGCACTGCTGCTCACCATCCTGCTGGTCATGGCACTGCGCAGCAAGCGGGTGCTCCATGGCTGAGCAGGGAGTTTTCACCCTGGGCCATGGCAGGTCATACCTGCCATGGCGCACCCTCGGACTCACAGGGCTGACCCTGGTACTCTACCTGCTGCTGGGGCCGGCCCCCGAGACCCTGGTACTGGACCGCGAGGCGATCGCCGCTGGCGAATGGTGGCGATTGATCACCGGACACTGGGTGCATGGAGACCCGCAGCACCTGCTGTTGGATACCGCCGGCCTGTTTATCCTCAGCCTGCTGTTCGAGAGGAGCCCTGCCTGGATATACGGCACATTTCTGGTGTCTGCCATGCTGCTCCTGGACCTGATGATCCTTCTGTGGCTGCCCTGGCTGGAGACCTACTGCGGGCTCTCCGGTCTGCTCAATGCGCTCCTCGCTGGCGGCATGCTGCTACTGTGGAGAGACAGCGGCGACCGGCTCTATCTCCTGGTGCTGGCCGCTGCGGCAGGAAAAATCGCGGTCGAAATCGCACTGGATCAGGCGCTGTTAAGCGATACCCTCTGGGCCCCGCTACCCGAAGCCCATGCCTTTGGACTGATCTCTGGAGCACTGCTCTCAACCCCGCTGTTGAATGGTCGTTTGAGCCGAAAGCCCAGCCAGTTTTCAGGGTAATAAGGAGAGGGTGACAAACAGTTATCCTATTGATTTAAATGGAATTTGATATCCAGCCCAACCCAAGCAGGCGCTTTCCTGGCAGAAAAAATGATATTCCCTGAAAACCAAGTGTTTTTCTCTGTTAATTTAGGGTCTAGCATTAGCCTGGACTGATTCTAAAATACTAATACAACCGCGGACTCCCTCTTTATAACGGGCATGCGGTTTTTTTCACCAGATAACCGGAAATCAGGAATTGACCGGGAGGACTATAAAGATGTCTAAGCCGATGCACGACACCCCCATGCTTGACCAGCTGGAGAGCGGTCCATGGCCAAGCTTTGTAACCGGCCTCAAGAGGCTCGCCAACGATAACGATATGATGGTCGACCTGCTGGGTCAGCTGGAGACCTCCTACGAAACCCGCAAGGGATTCTGGAAAGGCGGCACCGTCGGTGTCATCGGTTACGGTGGCGGTGTTATCCCCCGCTTCACCGAACTGAAGGATGAGAACGAAAAACCGGTCTATCCGGCAGCGGCTGAATTCCATACCCTGCGTATCATGCCCCCTCCAGGCATGCACTACGACACGAACACCATGCGCAAATTCTGCGACATCTGGGAAGAGTACGGCTCGGGCCTGATCGCTTTCCACGGCCAGTCCGGTGACATCATGTTCCAGGGTTGCACCACCGACAACGTCCAGCCTGCGTTCGATGCCATCAACGAGATGGGCTTCGACATGGGTGGCGCAGGCCCCGCTGTACGTACCGGCATGTCCTGCGTCGGCGCGGCCCGTTGCGAGCAGTCATGCTTCGACGAGGGCCGTACCATGCGTACCCTGGTCAACAACGCCCTGGACGACATGCACCGTCCCGCCCTGCCCTACAAGTTCAAGTACAAGGTTTCAGGCTGCCCCAACGACTGCATGAACTCCATTCAACGCGCTGACATGGCCGTCATCGGCACCTGGCGCGACGACATGAAGGTCGACCAGGAAGAGGTGAAGAAGTACGTCGCCGACATGGGCCGCAAGAAGGTCATCGACAACGTGATCACCCGCTGCCCGACCCAGTCCCTCTCACTGAACGACGATGACACAATGTCGGTGGACAACCGGAGCTGTGTCCGCTGCATGCACTGCATCAACGTCATGACCAAGGCGCTCTCCCCCGGCGATGACAAGGGCGTATCCATCCTGATCGGTGGTAAACGTACCCTGAAGATCGGCGACCTGATGGGCACCGTGGTCATCCCCTTCCACAAGATGGAGAGCGACGATGACTTCGAGTGGCTGGAAGAGTTCGCCACCGAGGTACTGGATTTCTTCGCCGAGAACGCACTGGAGCACGAACGCACCGGTGAGATGATCGAGCGTATCGGCCTCACCAATTTCCTGGAAGGCGTCGGCGTGGAGATCGATCCCAACATGATCGAACGTCCACGTATGAATCCCTATGTCCGTACAGACGACTGGGACGAAGAGGCCGCCAAGTGGAACGAGCGACAGGCCACATCAGGTTAATCATAGAACTTCCTGCGCAGTATCGGCGCATTACCCCGAAGCCTATCCCCGGTCTTCGGGGTTTTTTTTGCCCTGAAGAGGGGAAACCATGTTCACCACGCTGAAAACACTAATTCCCAAAAACAGCCGCCAACCCGTGAAAAGTGTGACCCAGTCCACAAAAAGCCATGCATTTACACAGAAACTTCAATAACATACGGAAAAAACTTAAGAAGTACCCACAAACGGCCGATGTTTCGTCTGCGGCTCAGAATTTCCGGCAGGACCTGTCGGCAATGTTTCAGCTCGCACGAATAGGAACAAAGGTAAAAAAATCAGGGACTTTTCGGGATCAAGAAGAAACAGAATGACTTCCTCCATGGGTACATCAAACAAGAGCGAACCAATACCTGTAGGCAGCAAACCGAGGCTGGTACAGGACAATGGTCCCAATCTGCTCGATAAAAAATCCCGCTACGTACTCATCGTCGACGACCAGTCCACCGGGCGCAGGATTCTCGAACAGATAGTGCGTACCATCGACAAGGGCCTCCGCCTTGCCAGCTTCGCCGATCCCCGCGAGGCGCTGGAAAAATCCAGGCAGGAGGTGCCTGACCTGATTCTTACCGATTACCGGATGCCCGAGATGAACGGGGTGGAGTTCATCAAGAGGTTCCGCGCACTGCCCGGCTGCAAGGACGTACCCGTGGTGATGATCACTGTTGTGGATGATCGCAGCGTACGCTACGAAGCGCTCAACGCCGGCGCCACGGATTTCCTGACCCGCCCGGTCGACCAGTACGAGTGCCGCACCCGCTGTCGAAACCTGCTGACCATGCGCCAGCAGCAGTGCATCATCAAGGACCGCGCCAAGTGGCTCGAAAAGCAGGTCGATATTGCAACCCACCAGATACTGCTGCGCGAACGCGAAACCCTGCTGCGACTGGCGAAGGCGGGTGAATACCGGGACGAGGAGACCGGCAACCACGTACTGCGCATGGCGAAGTACTCCCGCCTGATCGCAGAGTACATGGGGCTGCCCATCGCAGACTGCGATGAGATCGAGTTCGCATCACCGATGCACGACATCGGAAAAATCGGTGTCCCCGACCAGATTCTCCTCAAGCCGGCACACCTGACCCGGGAAGAGGCCAAGCTGATGAAGCAGCACACCGTCATCGGCTACAACATTCTGCAGAACAGCCAGTCCCGGTTTATTGAACTGGGCTCGATCATCGCCCTCAATCATCACGAGAGATTCGACGGCAACGGCTATCCCAACGGGCTCAGCGGCGAGGCCATCCCCCTGCCGGCACGCATCGTTGCGGTAGCCGATGTCTACGACGCACTGAGATCCCATCGCCCCTACAAGACGGCCTGGTCGCGGCAGGACACGATCGCCTACATCCTGGAGCAATCCGGGAAGCACTTCGACCCTGACTGCGTCGATGCATTCATCAACCAGTTGGACCGCGTGTACGAGATCGAGACGGAACTCTCGGACTCGCCAAACGAGACAAAGGGGTAACAACGGCACCTTCGCGGGCCGAGTGGAAACGGCATACATGGAAGAGACAGATACCACAACAGAATCCTCGGGACTCTCGCTTGGGCAATGGGTCCACAAGCGGCTCGCCGAGCGCTCTGACAGCGAACATGAACAGGCCCTGGTACGCCTGGTCATCGGCGCGCTGATCTTTCTCTACCTGATGTCACCACTGCCATCCATGTGGGATGGCGGCGCCAGCGATCTCGGCCCGCCCAGGCAGACGATCGGCATCTTCATGGGCCTCTCCATGCTGCTGCTCTTGTCCATCATCATGCACCCTGCGGCGTCTGTCCCGCGACGGCTGGCGGGCATGGTACTGGACCTCGGCACCCTCTCCGTCGGGCTCTATCTCACCGGTAAATACGGCACTCCCCTGTTCGCCATCTATCTCTGGGTTATCGTGGGCAACGGCTTCCGCTACGGCGAGCGGTACGTATATATTTCGACGGCCTTCAGTATTGCCGGTTTCACCGCGGTACTGCTGACCAGTGAGTGGTGGATAGAGCACCAGGAGATCGGCATCAGCCTGATCATCCTCCTTATACTGCTACCCGCCTATATCGCGGTCCTGCTGAGAAAGCTGTACGAAGCCATCATGAAGGCCAACCACGCCAGCCAGGCCAAGTCGAGCTTCCTCGCCAACATGAGTCACGAGTTGAGAACACCGTTGAACGGTGTTATCGGCATGGTCGACCTGCTGCAGGAGACGCGTCTCGACGAGGAGCAGCGCGACCTGGTACGCACTGTCGATATTTCAGCCCATACACTGCTTGGACTGATCAACAACGTCCTCGATATATCCAAGATCGAGGCCGGCAAGATCTCCATCGAGCAGTCCGACTTCGACCTGCATGCACTGATCAACAGCACCGTCCAGATGCTCGATATGTCGGGACAGAAGAAGGGCGTGAAGGTTGCCAGTCACATCGACCCCAGCACGCCCTTTCAACTGCGTGGCGACTCGCTCCACCTGCGCCAGGTACTGGTCAACCTGGCTGGCAATGCCATCAAGTTCACTGAAAGCGGCTCCGTGACCCTGCGCGCAAGGGCAGTGGACGGCACATCGTATAAACCGGTCATCCGTTTCGAGGTGGAGGATACCGGCATCGGCATCCCCGAGGACAAGCTGGGCATCATTTTCGACGATTTCACCCAGGCAGACACCTCCACAACACGCAGGTACGGCGGTACCGGGCTGGGCACAACCATTGCCAAGCAACTGGTGGAGCTGATGGGCGGCAAGATAGGCGTCACCAGTGAAATGGGACAGGGTTCGGTTTTCTGGTTTGAACTGCCACTGGCAGTACAGAAGAAGCACGAGGACGAAGAGTCGGCACTGAGCCTGGAGAATACCCGCGTACTGGTGATGATGGATGAAAAACAGGTCGCACCCGTGCGCCGCGCCCTGCGCGACTGGCAGGTTGAGTTCGACTGGGTCAATACCTCTGCCAGGGCGTTTTCCCTGATGATCGATGCCAGCGAACATGGCGCACCCTACAGCGTGGTGCTCGCCGGCGAGGGGCTGCTGGATATGTCGCCAAAGCAGTTTGCAGGGATGGTAAGAAACGACGATGCCCTGAAGCATCTCTCCCTGGTACTGGTGGCATCGGATAACCCGGGCTCTGACCAGGAGCGGGATCTCGAGGGGTACTACTCGTCCATACTGACCCACCCCCTGGACAAGACACTGCTGTTCAATGCACTGCACGCGGCTCGCAGCGAACACGAGTCCGAAGAGAACGTCGTCACCCTGGCACAGCACTATCAGCGCCACGCCAGCGCCCGCATTCTCAACATACTGGTCGCAGAAGACAACGTGGTTAACCAGAAAGTGATCCGGGGCATCCTGGAGCGCGCAGGACACGTGGTCGAGATCGTCGACGACGGTGAACAGGTACTGGATGTACTCGCAGACACCGACAACAGGCATGACCTCGTGATACTCGACATGAACATGCCGAAGAAGAACGGCATCGAGGTATTGAAGACCTTCCGCTTCATGGACACATCGGCCTCTGTGCCGGTCATCATGGTGACTGCCGACGCGACCCCCGAAACCATGACCGCCTGCCTGGAGGCAGGTGCCGACGCCTATGTCACCAAGCCGGTGGATTCCAGGGATCTGCTGGAGAAGATCGCCGGCTTTTCCAGGGAGATGGACAAGAACGGGCTGCCCGGGCACGCCCCCGAAAAGATACGTTACAACACCCCGAGCGGCGTACTCGATACCACCATGCTGGACAGCCTGGCAGGTTTGGGCTCGGAGGCGGACTTTGTAACCAGCCTGGTGGAGAGTTTCTCAGTCGATGCAGAGAGGTTGCTCAAGGCCGCAGAGTTCGCGATAGGCGAACAGGACTATCTTGGCTATCGTGAATCGGTGCACGCCATCAAGAGCGGTGCAACCGAGCTGGGTGGAGTGGAACTGGTCGGACACTGTGCAAAGGCGGAATCACTCAAAGCGTATGACATGGTGGGATCGCTCCCTGCAACACACCTTCAACAGATAGAGAAAAGCCTTGGCCGGTTGCTCGACGCCATGGCGAGTCACCTGAAGATGAACAGGGAAGCACGCTAGGCTGCGAATAACCGCAAGCGATAGCTACCTGTAGTTCTGCCGGGAAACCAGGCGCTCCATCATCCGCAGATCCCTGCTGCCCAGGCGCAGTACCGAATCGACCCAGATCTGGGTAACCTTCCTCAGGTCTTCGTAGGTGATCGGGTTGTAGAGATCCCTGATACCACGTACGCCACGGTAACCGTTGGCAGCCCGCTCTGCTCGCTTGATGTAATCGTAGAGTGCCAGCTCGCCCTCGCCCTTTTCGGCCAGGATATCCACGATCCCCATGCCATAGAGCTCTTCGGAACTGTAGATCTGCCCGCCGAGAATCATCTGCTCGGCCTTGCTCTGACCGATCTTGCGCGCCAGCAACTGGTAGGCCCCCATACCGGGAAACAGGTTGAACAGGATCTCCGGCAAGCCCATCTTGCAACCCCGCTCCGCGATCAGCACGTTACTGGATATCGCCGCTTCGAAACCACCTCCCAGGGCATCACCCTGGACCAGCGCGATACTGGTGACATCGATATCGAAATGCACGATATTGTCATGCAGCACATCGATGCAGGCCTTGGCGTAATCCATCAACCCCTGGCGGTCCCGCTCCTCGATCAGGGTACGGAAAAGTCCGAGGTCTCCCCCGAGATTGAAGACACCGTCCACCGAGGATGCCAGTACGTGATAGCGGAATTTTCGCCCTGTCTCGCTGCGTTGTTCCCGCTTGACCTCGGTCAGCCAGGTCTTGATCTCCTTGAGCAGCTGAGGCGTGAAGCAGGGGCGTGGCGACGCATGCATGTAGCACCAACCGACCCCATGCTTTGCTTCGTAATGCGTTGTCAAATGACGCGCGCTACCCGCATCCTGTCCAGGTACCTGTAGATCCTGTTTGGCTGGGTTATTCATTTATGGCTCCTTCAATTGCCGTGTTTATTTATTAAACCCACCGTTACAACTCACTAGGCAAGAGCTCTGGCTGTGGTGGCGGCAAACCCGGCCACCTGTCACAGCACTCAACGGCTTCGAACCGTTTCAGATCTCTCATTCATCAACAACAAACCATCAATAAAGGCATAAACATCCAACTTTCAGCCTTCGGGGAAGCCCCCTTTCACAGAGAGGAGAAAAAATTGACATATCCCCCTCTGAATATGTGCCTTTTGGCTATAAAAGCGCTCCCGGAGCGTCAAAAACCGGTCACACGACCGATTAACCAGCCCTCGAGGACTTCCCTGGGGATATAAGAGCAACAATCGGGCCACTTCTTTCCAGCGATCAACTCCGGGCCGGTACCAGGCAGGTAACGACCGGCGCTTTTTCACCTATTCTCAAACCATGAGGCGCATCGATATCGAGGTGAAAAATGGCTGACAAAACAAGCGACCTTGCCGGCCCCGGCATCGGTAGCTACCAGGAGCTTGCCCATAATTTGCCGAACGACTACACCCCCCTGCTCCCACCAAGAGAGCGGATGGAGGCACTCTTCACCCTCAAGCAGCATATCGAGCGGGAACTGTGCAAGGCACTCGGCCTGCAGATGGTCCAGGTGCCCCTGATCGTGGACCGGGAGAGCGGAGTGAACGACTACCTGGACCGTGACGGCTCACGCACTCCGGTGGAGTTCCCCTGCGGACTCGGACTGGAACAGCCGATCCGGGCGCAGGTGGTACAGGCGGCGACCAAGTGGAAGCGGATGGCGCTCGGGCAGTTCGGCTGTCAGCCCGGAGAGGGAATCTGCACCGACATGAGAGCGGTGCGAAAAGACTACTTCCTCGACCACGACCACAGCGCCTACGTGGACCAGTGGGACTGGGAACTGGCCATCACCCCGCAACAGCGCAACCTCGATTACCTGAAGGAGACCGTTACAAAGATATGGAGCGTGATCTACAGCGCCGGCATGGCCGCCCGGGAGCGCTACCCCGGGCTCAGCGACAGCCGTTACCCCGATATCCCCCGACAGATAGAATTCATCCACGCCGAGGAGCTGCTCGACCTCTACCCCGACCTGCCACGCAAGCAGCGCGAAACACGCTTTCTGCAGGAGAGGGCCCAGGCGGTCTTCATCATCGGTATCGGCTGGCCCCTGAAGGACGGTTATCCCCACGAGCTGCGTGCCGCCGACTACGATGACTGGGTCAGCGAGACCATCACCCGCAACGGCGAACGGTACCACGGCCTCAATGGCGACATCCTGGTCTGGAACCCGGTCACCGGCCGGCGACACGAGCTCACATCGATGGGCATCAGGGTTACCGGGGAGACGCTTAGGATCCAGTTGAAGATGTCAGGGCAGGAACATCTCCAGTCACTGCCCTATCACCAGGCGATCCTCAACCAGGGGATTCCGCTGAGCATCGGCGGGGGGATAGGACAATCCAGGACCTACATGTACCTGCTGCGTACCGCCCATCTCGGGGAGGTCAGCGTCAGTGTCTGGCCGGAGGCGCTCAAGAAAATTTGCGCGGAAAGGAATATCCGGGTCCTGGAGTGATCAGAGCTTGACCAGGTAGTGCGCCAGCAACCCCAGAAAGACTGCCATACCGAAATAGTTGTTGTTCAGAAACGCCTTGAAACAGCCTGCTGGATCACGCTTGCGGATCAATGTCAGCTGGTAGACGACCAGCATGGCAGCCACCGCCAGCCCCAGGTAGTAGAAGAGCGTCAGCTCCTCCTTCACACCCACCAACACCATCACGCCGAGCATCGATACCTGCAGCAGCAGGATCATTGCCACATCGTACTCCCCGAACAGGATGGCGGTTGATTTCACCCCGATCTTCAGGTCGTCCTCGCGATCCACCATGGCGTACTGGGTATCGTAGACCAGCGCCCAGATCACCGTGGCGATATAGAGCAGCCAGGCGTTCGGGGGGACATTCTCCGTCAGCGCCATGAAGGCCATCGGTACCGCCCACGCGAAGGCCATGCCCAGTACCAGCTGGGGCAGATGGGTATAGCGCTTCATGAACGGGTAGACCGCCGCCAGGGCCAGGGCCACGAATGAGAGCAGCACGGTCTGCCAGTTGAGCAGCAGGACCAGGCCGAAAGCGATCAGGGAGAGCACCGCAAACACACCCAGCGCCTCTTTCGGCGACACGAGCCCCGAGGCCACGGGACGGTTTCGGGTGCGTTCGACGTGCCCGTCGATATTACGGTCTGCATAGTCGTTGATGGCACAACCTGCTGAACGCATCAGGAAAGTGCCCAGCAGGAAGATCACCACCACTTCCCAGCGTGGATTCCCCTCCCCGGCGATCCACAGCGCCCAGAGGGCCGGCCACAAAAGCAACAGGGTGCCAATGGGGCGGTCGAACCGGATCAATGCGGCATAACGCTTCAGACGTTCACCGATTGTGACAGCGGTCATGATGTGCTCACCTTAATACACCCCCCGGGAATACCCGGCAGAAAGATTTCATTCACCAGCAGCGGCTGGTCGGAGAGGCGAAACAGCGTGCGCCTTCCCCAGATCTCGGTAGGCAGCTCTTCAAGGCTGTCCGTCGCCGTGCGAAACAGCGGGTGGCGCGGTTGCAGGCGTGCCACCTCGGTAACCCCCCTGTGCATGTGGGGGTCGGCAAACAGCACCTCGCCGAGAGGGCGGTCTCCCAGCATGGTCAGCCGACGGGCGGAACCGCGCAGGCTGCTGGCGGGAATCAGGGTGCGTGCGAAAACCCAGGGGGACTCATCGCACAGCAGCTCCACCTCGCGAATGATGGCCCGCTCTCCCCAGCGCATGCCCAGTAACTGCTTCTCACTGTAGAGGGGTTTGCCCCAGCCCTGCCTCAGCACCCTGACCCTGAAGCGACCGTGACAGGCCCCCTTGATCCGGGCAGTGAGTGAACCGGTATCCCTGAGCCAGTGATAGACACTGCCCGGCACCTGGGCATGACGCAGCCGCCGCCAGTCAGCCCAGGCCGGCTCCATGTTAGCGAATTGGGATCGTCCAGATTTCAACTGCGGGGTTCCGGCTCAAAAGGGCCATTATCGCAAATACCGGGGCCGTTGGTGAACTGAAATGATACTCAGGCGTAACCCCGGCGGTGACATCAGGCGTTGATATAGTGCTCCCGGTGTCCGACCCAGCGCCGTACCAGCGGCTGGACCCTCTCCGGGTACTCTTTCAGCATCATCATCGCGGCCTTCTGGGCCTGCTCCAGTATCGGCTGATCACGCATCAGGTCGGCGATCCGGAACTGCATCTCGCCGGTCTGGCGGGTGCCCAGCACCTCACCGGGCCCTCGCAGCTCCAGGTCCTTCTGGGCCACCACGAAGCCATCACTGGTCTCGCGCATCACGGCGAGACGCTGCTGGGCATTCTCCGACAGTGGGGCGTGGTACATCAGCACGCAGTGGCTCTCCACGGAGCCCCGACCAACACGGCCGCGCAACTGGTGCAGCTGGGCCAGGCCGAGCCGCTCGGGATTCTCGATGATCATCAGGCTCGCATTGGGCACATCCACCCCCACCTCGATCACCGTGGTGGCCACCAACAGATCCAGGTCGCCTGCCTTGAAGGCGGACATCACCGCCTCCTTCTCCGGCGTCTTCAGCCTGCCATGCACCAGCCCCACCCGGAGCCCGGGGAGCGACTCGGTCAACAGCGCCGCGGTATCCTCTGCCGCCTGGCACTGAAGCGCCTCGGACTCCTCGATCAGGGTGCAGACCCAGTAGGCCTGGCGACCGGACTGGCAGGCCGCACGCACCCGCTCTATCACCTGGTCACGACGGCTGCCGGAGATCACCACGGTGGAAACCGGCGTACGCCCGGGAGGCAGTTCATCGATGACCGAAACATCGAGATCCGCATAGGCACTCATGGCCAGGGTTCTGGGAATGGGGGTGGCGGTCATGATCAGCTGGTGGGGAACCCGCCCGCTGCTGGCCCCCTTCTCGCGCAACGCCATCCGCTGGTGCACACCGAAACGGTGCTGCTCATCTATGATCACCAGTCCCAGCCCATGGAACGCTACATCCTCCTGAAACAGTGCGTGAGTACCCACTACCACCCTGGCAGTGCCACTGGCGATATCCGCCAACACGCTCTCACGCGCCCTCCCCTTGTGCCGACCGGTGAGCCAGGCCACCTCCAGCCCCAGGGGTTCGAGCCAGCCCATAAAACTGCGCAGGTGCTGTTCCGCCAGCAGCTCCGTCGGTGCCATCAGTACCACCTGGTGATCCGCCTCCACCGCCTGCAGTGCCGCAAGAGCAGCCACCACGGTCTTGCCTGAGCCCACGTCACCCTGCACAAGGCGCATCATCGGGTGCCCCAGGGAGAGGTCATTGCTGATCTCGGCCATCACCCGGCTCTGGGCACGGGTCAACTCGAAGGGCAGTCTTTCCAGCAGCCGCCCGGTCAGGTCACCACTGGGCACAAGCGGCGGTGCGGCCGCCCGATTCTGTTTTTCCCGCAGCAACCGCAGGCTCAACTGGTGGGCCAGCAGCTCCTCGAAAGCCAGTCGGCGCTGTGCCGGGTGCCTGCCCTCGAGCAGTACTTTCTGGTCCGCATCAGGGGGCGGCCGGTGCAGGTAGCGAATGGCACGGGCAAGGTCCGGCAGGCTGAACTGGTTGAGCAGCTCGTCCGGCAACCATTCGGGCAGGGCGTCCGGGGCAGCCTCAAGAATCGCAAGCGCCTTTTCGCTCATACCCCGCCAGGTGAGCTGGTGCATGCCGTCGGTGGTGGGATAGACCGGGGTGAGACTCTCCTCCATTCCGGCATCATCCAACTCCCCGACACGCTGATACTCCGGATGGACCATCTCGTAACCGGCCGGGCCATTGCGCACCTCGCCGAAACAGCGTAGCTGCACGCCACGGGACAGGCCGGACTTCTGGGCGCCGCTGAAGTGGAAAAAACGCAGGGTGATGGCACCGGTGCCATCGGCAAGGCGGACCAGCAGGGAGCGGCGCTTGCCAAAGCGGATATCGGACGCCTCGATCTCGCCCTCGACCACCACCTGGTCACCGTGACACAAGGATCCCATGGGGGTGATGCGGGTCCGGTCCTGGTAGCGGAACGGCAGGTGGAACAGGATGTCCTGGACCGTCTGAACACCGATCTTCTCCAACTTCTCGGCATTCCGGGGACCCACCCCCTTGAGCGTGGTCACCGGAACCTGGTCCAGTCCTTTTTCTTGTTTGCTCTTGTTCAAGTCCGCTCGCAGGTAGAGGCTACAGCACCGGGAGATTTAAAAATAGAACCACTATAGAACAAGTAGGTTGATATTCCAATTCGCCAGGCCATTGTATAGTGAGGCGGTAAGATCGCCAGGCAGCGACCCTGTACCATGGGAAGCCGCCCCCTGAAATAGAGCCCTGCATGCCAGACAAACCCTCGTGGGAGAGATTCTTCGATACCCACGCGCCGCTCTACGAAGAGAACGTCTTCACCCGCAACACGAAGCAGGAGGCCGACTTCCTGGAGGAAGAGCTGGCACTGCCCGGGGGGAGCACGATTCTCGATGTCGGTTGCGGCACGGGTCGCCACGCCATCGAAATGGCCAGGCGCGGTTACAGGCTGACAGGACTCGACCTTTCGTCAGGCATGCTGGCAAAAGCCAGGGAGGGCGCAGAGCATGCCGGCGTGGAGCTGGAGCTGATCCACGCAGACGCCACCCGCTTCTCCCTGGACCGACAATACGACGCCGCCATCTGCCTCTGCGAAGGCGCCTTCGGCCTGCTGGGCGCCGAGGATGACCCCGTCGAGCAACCTCTCTCGATCCTGCGCAATATCTCGCAAAGCCTCAAACCCGGGGCCAAGGTGATTCTCACCGTACTCAATGCTGCCGCCATGATCCGCAGATACCAGGACAGCGACGTCGCCGACGGCCGCTTCGACCCGGTTACGCTGGTCGAGTCCGGCACCCTATCCCCTGCCGAGGGGGAGCCCCCGGTCGCCACCCGGGAGCGGGGATTCGTGCCCACGGAACTCACCCTGCTCTGCGACCTGGCGGGACTCAGCGTACTCAACATCTGGGGCGGCACGGCGGGCAACTGGGGCAGGAGAGCCATCGAACTGGACGAGATCGAGATCATGCTGGTTGCACGTAAAGCCGACAAACAGGGAAACAAGGCAACATAAAACGCCTGTCCACAGCGGGTTTTCAATAAATCAGGGGCCCGGAACTGGATGCCAATGTAGAATAGGCACACTGCTCGTTGCGGTTGAAGCGACCGGCAACCACCTGGAGACATGAGTTCATCCCGCTATGACATCCGACCCGAACAGGCTGCTGAAGCGGCATGAAAAACTCGTCCACTCGGAGATGTGCAAGGTGAGCTCCCATGTGCAGCGTGAAGAGGGAGAGTGGATCATCAACACCATCATGATCGAGGGTTACGATGTACCCTTCAAATACAAGCGCAGGAAAATGTACCGAAGCACGGTGGGCCAGCGGGTAAATCTCACCTACTACCCGGCAACGGAAACCGTGGCCGGCATGCCCTTCGAGGTGATGAAGGTGGTCAGGATCAAGGTCGCCTGAGTTCCGGCCCACGGATTTGAAAGCGTTGCAGCCTGCTCTTATCATTCGCTTTTTACTCTAAGGATCGATCCCATGTCCGTGCTCCTCGAGTTTTCCATGTTTCCCACCGACAAGGGTGAGAGTGTCAGCGCCTATGTCAGCCAGGTGATCAGGATGATCCGCGACAGCGGCGCGAGCTACCAGCTCACCCCGATGGGCACCATCATAGAGAGCGATACCCTGGAGGAGGCGATGGCCATCGTGCAGAGGGCCTACACCATCCTCGACGAGGCCGGGTGCAACAGGGTCTACTCCTCCCTGAAGCTGGATATCCGCAAGGGGAAGGGGGATCGACTGAAGGGAAAACTGGAATCGGTACGCGACAAGATCGGTGAAGTGACGACCTGAGAAGGAAACGATGAAGCACTACCAGACCACACTCTCCTTCCAGACCCGGGGGCGGGGTACCAGCGAGATCACGGGCGACATACAGCAGGCCATCCGCAGTGCCGGCATCAGCTCGGGCCTGTGCCATATCTTCATACACCACACCAGCGCGTCATTGACGCTGTGCGAAAATGCCGATCCCTCGGTACGCAGGGATCTGGAGACCTTCATGGCCCGACTGGTGCCCGACGGTCACAGCATGTACGAGCACAGCATGGAGGGGCCCGACGATATGCCGGCCCATATCCGGTCGATTCTGACCAAGATGGACCTGACGATCCCGGTATCGGGCGGACGCGGGGCGCTGGGCACCTGGCAGGGAATCTACCTGTGGGAGCATCGCACCCATGCACATCACCGCAAGATCACGGTGACGGTGCAGGGCGAGTAATCAGCCGAGTTCCATAACCGCGTCCATCTCCACCTGGGCATCCTTGGGCAGGGAGGCGACACCAATGGCGGCACGCGCGGGATAGGGTTCCTGGAAATACTCAGCCATGACCTGGTTCACCGTGGCGAAGTTGGCCAGGTCGGTAAGAAAGATATTGAGCTTCGCCACGTCCCCGAGATCACCACCCGCGGCACGGGCAACGGCCTGCAGGTTGTCGAACACCCTGCGGATCTGGCTCTCGATATCACCCTCCACCATCTCCATGGTCTCCGGTACCAGGGGAATCTGGCCGGACATGTAGACAGTGGTGCCCACCTTGACTGCCTGGGAATAGGTACCGATGGCCTGGGGGGCCTTGTCTGTACGGATGATTTCGCGCGCCATTGCTGCAGCTCCTTGTTAACCTGTCTTGCGGATGATCTTGAGCACCGCCGGCAGCGAACGCAGGCGGCGCATGATATTGGCGAGATGCTTTCTGTCCCTCACCGTCATGACGAATACCAGGGTGGAGGTGAGCCCGTCGCGCTCCTCCATGTGCACATGCTCGATGTTCGATCCCATCTCGGAGATGGCCGCCGCCACCGTGGCCAGCACACCCCGCTTGTTACCCACCTCGACCTTGATCTGGGTGCTGTAATCGCCGCTGGGATCATCCGCCCACTCCACGTCCAGCCAGGTATCACCGGTTTTGCGGAAGTCACCCATGTTGCGGCAACCCTGCATATGCACCACGATCCCCTTGCCCGGACTGAAGGTGGAGACGATCTCGTCACCGGGAATGGGACGGCAGCAGTTGGCGAACTTCACCACCATGCCCTCCGTGCCCTTGATCGCCAGGGGTACCGAACTGATCGGTGTGGGGGCCGGCGTGTTCTCCCTGGTCTCTTCCGGCTCAGCATCCGAGAGCCGCCTCGCCACCAGCAGTGGCATGCGGTTGCCGAGACCGATCTCCTCGAGGAGTTCATCCAGGGTCTTGAGTTTGAACTCGTCCAGCAGCGCCTGCAGACGCGCCGGGGCGATCTGGTTGAGATTTGCGTCCAGCAGGGTCAACTGCTTCTCCAGCAGGCGGCCACCGAGCTCAGCTGCCTCCTGCTGCTTGAGATTCTTGAGATAACTGCGGATATTGGCCCTGGCCTTGCTGGTGACCACGAAGTTGAGCCAGGCCGCGTTGGGAGTGCCGCTGGGAGAGGTGATCACCTCCACCGTGGCGCCGTTGTAGAGCCGCGACCGCAGGGGCACCAGGCGACGGTCGACCCTGGCCGCGACGCACTGGTTACCCACGTCGGTGTGTACCGCGTAAGCAAAGTCGATCACCGTGGCACCCTTGGCCAGCACCATGATCTGCCCGCGGGGTGTGAACACGTAGACCTCGTCAGGGAACAGGTCGACCTTGACGTGCTCCAGAAACTCCATGGAGTCGCCTGCCCCCTTCTGCAACTCCAGCAGGTTTTTCAGCCAGTCCGATGCGCCGGCCTGGGCAAGACTGCTCTGGTCGTCGCCCACCTTGTACTGCCAGTGGGCTGCGATGCCCGACTCGGCCATGCGGTGCATCTCCTCGGTGCGGATCTGGATCTCTATGGGAATGCCGTGGGGACCGAAAAGCACGGTGTGCAGGGACTGGTAACCGTTGGCCTTGGGGATGGCGATATAGTCCTTGAAGCGCCCCGGTACCGGTTTGTAGAGGTTGTGCACCGCCCCCAGTACCCGGTAACAGGTATCGAGCCGGTCGACGATGATACGGAAGGCGTAGACGTCCACCACCTCGGAGAAGGAGAGGTTCTTGTCCCGCATCTTCTTGTAGATGCTGTAGAGATGCTTCTCACGCCCCTCCACTTTGCCACTCAGCCCCTCCTGTTCCAGGCGTTGGTGAATGGCGGTCTCGATATTGCCCAGCACCTCCTTTCTGTTGCCCCGCGCCTTCTTCACCGCCAACTTCAGGATGCGGTAACGCATGGGCCAGTGTGCGATGAACCCCAGCTCCTCCAGCTCGGTCTTGATGCTGTGGATACCGAGACGGTTTGCGATAGGCGCGTAGATCTCCAGGGTCTCACCGGCAATGCGGCGGGACTTCTCCGGGCGCATGACTCCGAGAGTGCGCATGTTGTGGAGACGGTCGGCCAGCTTGATCAGGATGATGCGGATATCCTTGGTCATGGCCAGCAGCATCTTGCGCACATTGGCCGCCTGGGCCTCGGCCTTGGTTCGGAAGTCGATCTGGGTCAGCTTGCTGACCCCGTCCACCAGCTCGGCGATCTCCTCGTCGAACTCCTCGGTGAGGCGCTCCTTGCTGATGCTGGTGTCTTCGATCACATCGTGCAGGATGGCGGCCATCAGGCACTTGTAGTCCATCTTCATGTCGGCGAGGATGCGCGCCACCGCCAGGGGATGATAGACGTAGGGTTCGCCGGTCATGCGCTTCTGCCCTTCGTGGGCTTCAGCGCTGACCAGGTAGGCCCGGTAGACCTCCTGGATCTGGTCGGGCTTGAGATAGGACTCGAGATAGGCGCAGAGATCGCTTATCAGAAAGCGGGGTCTGCCTGAATCTTTGCTGTTGAGGTGGACCGAGCCATTTATCATGGCCACCTCTCAGATGGAACGGACCGTGTCAGCAGACGACACAGCCGGCGGTTTGCAGGTTCGTGAAACCTCCTCTGCCATCCCTTATTCTGCGGGTGGCTGGGCTTCGATGGTTGCTCCCTCGGCCTGCATCTCCTCGGCTTCGAGATCGATCTCGATCTCCTCTTCCTGCTTGGGGGCAACCGTATTGTCGTCCACCAGGCCATCGGCAATCTCGCGCAGGGCCATTACGGTGGGCTTGTCATTCTCCCAGGGCAGCAGCGGATCCACGCCGTTGACCAGCTGACGTGCCCGCTTGGTAGCCAGCAGGACCAGGTCAAAACGGTTGTCCACGTGATCAAGACAGTCTTCGACAGTAACGCGCGCCATTCGATTAACTCCGGGAGTATCCAGCCCTCGCCGTCAACTGGCGAGGAGGAAAAATAGGGAACACAACTACCGGCCTGCGGCCGGAACGTGCAAATATACCTCAATCACCCTAATTGAGCAAAGCCCAAAGTCCTTACGAAAGAAGGGCTTTGAGCTGTTCCTCGAGCTTTGCAGACTGCACTTCCATGCGGAATCGCTGGCTGGCGACCACCGCGCGCAACTCCCCCAGGGCCTGCTCGAAGAGGTCGTTGACGATCAGGTAGTCATACTCACCGTAGTGCGAGATCTCCGACTGGGCATCCCGCATCCGCCGATCGATGATCTCGTCACTGTCCTGTCCACGACCACCCAGTCGCTGGCGCAGGGCCTGCTGGGTGGGGGGCAGAATGAAGATGGAGACGGTACCGGGAATACGCTCACGCACCTGGCGTGCGCCCTGCCAGTCGATCTCGAGGATCACGTCGACCCCCTGCTCCAGCTGGGCACGGATACCCGATTCGGAGGTACCGTAGAAATTATCGAACACCTGGGCGTGCTCCAGGAATGCCCCCCCGCCAATCATGCGGCTGAACTCATCCACATCCACGAAGTGGTAATCCACCCCGTCGGTCTCTCCGGGACGCATACTCCGGGTGGTATGGGAGACGGAGACCTGGATCCCCTCCTCACTCTCCACAAGCGCCTTCAACAGGCTGGTTTTACCTGCGCCGGACGGCGCAGAGACAATAAACAGTGTACCGCTCATTCGCTGCTCTCTAAATACTGTAAACCACTAATCTGAAGCCCCACGCAGGAGCCGTTACTCGATATTCTGGACCTGCTCGCGCATCTGTTCGATCAGCACTTTCAGTTCCACTGCAATGCGCGTGCTCTCCACGTGGTTGGACTTTGAAGCCAGGGTGTTCGCCTCGCGATTGAGCTCCTGCATCAGGAAATCGAGTCTTCGACCGACAGGCTCATCACGCCTGAGCACGGCGTCCACCTCGTCCAGGTGGGTGGAGAGGCGATCCATCTCCTCGTCGACGTCGAGCCGCTGGGCGAGCAGCGCCATCTCCTGCTCCAGCCGCCCGCCGTCGAGCTCATCGCTGACCTCAGCGAGCCGCGCCTTGAGACGCTCGCGCACCCCGTGCAGCACATTGGGCATCAGCTCCCTGACCTTGACCACCTCGTCACGCATCGCCTCGCAGCGCTGTGCGATCAGCTCGGCCAGCCTGTCGCCTTCCCGCTTGCGGGCCTCGATCAGGTCGTCGATCGCCCCATCCAGCAGCCCCGTCGCCAGCTTCTGGGCCGGGGTGAAATCACGCTCCGCCACCTCCAGCACCCCCGGCCAGCGGAGAATATCCATGGTCTTTGGCGGCACCGCCTCGTGCAGCAGGTGGCCCACCTGGCCCGCCGCCTCGATGATCTGGTGCGCCAGGCGCTCATTGACCACCACCGCGGCATCACCCCCTTTCGGAGGAATGAAACGCATCGAGCAGTCTACCTTGCCCCGGCTCAAACGCTTGCCGATCCGCTCCCTGACCAGCGGCTCGAGCACCCTGAACTCCTCCGGCAGGCGGACGGAGACTTCAAGATACCTGTGATTTACAGAGCGTATCTCCCAGGTCAGTTCCCCCAGGTCACTGCTATCCGCCTTGCGGGCGTAAGAGGTCATACTACACGTCATGGTATCCACCTAAATTATTCCTGTTCTGCAGTCGGGACCGGGGCGCGCCACCCCGGCATCTAACCGGCCGCTGTTATTGTTTTAGGTGTATGATAATGCCCAAATCGAACCCTTGCACCCGAAGTCTTTGTTTTTCTAACGTATGGAGCCATCCAGAGATAGTCTGCCACCAGGCACGGTCATCGACTGCTACTCGATCATCAAGCTGATCGGAAGCGGCGGTTTCAGCCTGATATACCTGGCCGAGGACGAAGACACCCAGGACCAGGTGGTGATCAAGGAGTACCTGCCGAAAAAGCTTGCCATACGGGACAAGCAGATGCAGGTCCAGGTCCGCGAAGAGAGCCTGCGGGAGTCGTTCAACAGCGGGCGCAAGCTCTTCTACCAGGAGGTCAAGGCCCTGGCCACCCTGCGCCACCCCAATATCGTCAACGTACGCACCTTCTTCCTGGCCAACAACACCTCCTACCTGGTCATGGATTATGAGCACGGCAAGAACCTCGGTGCCTATATCAAGAAACGCAAGGGAAACCTCAGTACGAGCTTCCTGATGACCGTCTTCCCCCCGGTGCTGGATGCACTCAGCCTGATTCACTCCCAGGGAAAACTGCACCTGGATATCAAGCCGAGTAACATCCATCTGCGCCCCGGCGGAGACCCCCTGCTGCTGGATTTCGGCGCCGTTCACACCTTTGCCACCACGCGCAGCCGGTCAACCGCCCAGGTCGTCACACCGGGCTTCGCGCCGGTCGAACAGTACTACTCATCGGGTTACGTGGGCCCCTGGAGTGATGTCTATGCCATGGGCGCCAGCATGCGCGCCTGCATCGAGGGCAAGCCGCCCCCCTCGGCCATCGAACGCCACGCCAAGGACAAGATGAAACCCGCGGTGGAGATGTTCAGGCGGCGCTACCCCTCGCACCTCCTCGAGGTGATCGACTGGGCCATGGAGGTGGATCCACTGCTGCGCCCCCAGGATGCGGGGACCATGCTCGAGGCACTGGTGGAATACAAGGGCCGGCCAATGGATCCAATATCATCTCAACAGCTGGCCAACAAGCAGAATAACAAGGAGAGCAGCGGATGATCAGCCAACGCTACGAAACGGCGGAAATGAGCCTGACAGGTGACCGCAAGATCAACCAGGACCGTTGTGTCGCGGTGGAGGATGCCAACTCGATACTCGTTGCCGTGGCTGATGGCATGGGCGGGCACCCCAGGGGAGAGACTGCCGCCCAGATCGTGATCGACACCTGCAGTAACTATTTCCGTTCAACCCCGAAACCCATCACCCAACCCGGCAGCTTTCTCACCCGCCTGGTAAAGAAAGCCCACGAGGAGATCGTCGCCTTCGGCCATGGCAACAAGCCGCCCATCGACCCGAGGACCACCGCGATAATCGCACTGGTACAGGATGGCAAACTCTACTGGGCCCATGCCGGGGACAGCCGGCTCTACCTTTTCAGGAACGGACAACAGGTCACCCGTACAGTGGATCACTCCTACGTCGAGCGACTGCGCCAGCAGGGGGTGATCTCTTCCCGGGAACTCGATACCCACCCCCAGCGCAACTACGTCACCCGCTGCCTCGGCGGCACCACCAACCTGCCCGAAGCGGAGCTTGGGAAGCACGATGTGGAACCCGGCGATGTGATCCTGCTCTGCTCGGACGGCCTGTGGGGCAGTATCGACATAGGGCTTATGTGCGATGCGCTGTTCGGAGAGATGAACCTCAACGAGGCGACCCGGGCGCTGGCTGAAGAGGCTGCCCAGAAGGCCTTCCCCGACAGCGACAACGTCACCCTGCTGACGGTTCGCGTGGGCGGCACTCCCGAGAAGTCAGCCGCCAAACCGGAAAAGAGCGATAAGCCCAAGAACAAGAAGGACGAACTCGGCGAGGCGATCGCCAACCTGCAGGACGCCATCGAAAGTTTTGAATCAGAAATCAGAGAGGACAAGTAATGAGACCCAGCGGTCGAAACCCAGATCAAATGCGCCAGATTCGATTCACCCGCAACTACACCAAGCACGCGGAGGGATCGGTACTCGTCGAATTCGGCGACACCAAGGTGATCTGCACCGCCACGGTGGAAGAGCGCACACCACGCTGGCTGAAAGATGCAGGCCAGGGCTGGGTGACAGCCGAGTACGGCATGCTACCCCGCTCCACCGGCAGCCGCATGGGCCGCGAGGCCTCAAGGGGCAAGCAGGGCGGACGCACCATGGAGATCCAGCGCTTGATCGGCAGAAGCCTGCGTGCCGCCGTAGATCTCTCTGCCCTGGGTGAACGCACCATCACCCTGGACTGTGACGTCATACAGGCCGACGGCGGCACCCGTACAGCCTCTATCTCCGGCGCCTACGTGGCCCTGTGCGACGCCCTCAAGGGCCTGATACATACCGGCAAACTGGAGAAGGAACCCCTCCACGGCCAGGTCGCCTCCGTTTCGGTGGGCATCTACAACGGCACGCCGGTTCTCGACCTGGACTATGCAGAGGATTCCAGCGCCGAGACCGACATGAACGTGGTGATGAATGATGCGGGCGCCTTCATCGAGGTACAGGGCACCGCCGAGGGTCACGCCTTCCACAAGGATGGACTCCAGAACATGCTGGCCCTGGCCGAGAAAGGGATAACGGAGATCATGGAGGCCCAGCGGGAGGCCCTCACCTCGTGACATACTGATCTGCCCCTGCCAGGGCCAGGAAGGGGTCCTGGCAGGAGATCGAACACCCGCGATTGTTCAGATTTTCTGACAATCATGCGCAAATATCCTTGCTATCACTCCCCCCTATTCAATGGCTACTCTCACTATCAATATTCAACCTTTCTGAACAGGAGAGCGTCATGATCACCCTACGTCGCAGCGATGAGCGGGGCCACGCCAACCACGGCTGGCTCGACGCCTACCACAGTTTTTCATTCGGCCAGTACTACGATCCGGAAAACATGGGCTATTCCACCCTGCGGGTCATCAACCAGGACCGCATCGCCCCCAGCAAGGGCTTCCCCCCCCATGACCACCAGGATATGGAGATCGTCACCTACATCCTCGACGGTGCACTGGAACACCGCGACAGCATGGGAAACCGGGGTGTAATTCGCCCGGGAGAGGTACAGCGCATGAGCGCCGGAAGCGGCGTCACCCACAGCGAGTACAACCACTCGGCAGATGAAACCACGCACCTGTTACAGATCTGGATAACCCCCCATACACTTGGCACCGACCCCGGCTATGAACAGACACGCTTCGAGGACAGCGAAAAACAGGGCAGGCTCAGGCTGATCGCATCACCCGACGGCAGCGACGGCTCTGTCACCATTCAACAGGACGCCAGGGTATACGCAGCCCTGCTCGATGAAAACGAAGAGATCCGCATTCAGCCCGACGGCGGTCGCAAACTCTACCTGCACCTGGCCAGGGGCAGTCTGCAACTCAATGGAGAGCTGCTTCAGGCAGGAGATGGCGCCAGAATAGAAGACGAGCCGGCGCTGAATATCAGCCGGGGATCAGGCGCCGAATTTCTGCTCTTCGATCTAGCCTGATGATATTCCGGGATCTGCCCCTGGGGTGAGAGAGCGCGCTCTCCCCGGGGCAAATGATCACTCCAAATCCACCATCCTGCTGAATTTTGGGCTATCTTTTTAAGAACAGGAGGTGGAGATTCGTTCATGAAGATCATTATCCCCAGGATACCCACGGCAACCACGCGCCATGAATTGAGGAAATTTGTCCTGGATGTGCTGGGAAAGAAACTGAAAATCCCCTTCACCACGCAGCCCGAACTGGTCAGCGTGGACATCATGTGCATCCGCGACGCCAGTGGCTCGATGGAGCATCACGGGCTGATCGTGATCAGGCCCAACGCAGGAGGCGAGTGGTTTATCAAGCACGTAAAGGGGCAGCACCTGCACAGAAAAATGGTGGCCGCCCGCCAGTACTTCGAAAGAACCCAGCACAAGCAGGTCTTTTCAGCGGAGGACGACCGTCGCAGGGAATCCCTGGAGGTGAGCCGGATCAACGAACCCCAGGTCGCCGCCGAGGGCATGGACCAGTTCTTTATCCAGCACTGATCCGAAAGCGCGGGATCAGGGCATACGGCTGTTGATCACGATCTCCGTCACCCCGTCACCGGATACGCTTACGGGCGAAACCTCACCGACCAGGTCACCGCTCTCGGCAATGGCGTTGCCCGAGCGTGAAACCCTGGCACCCACGGTCACCTCGGGGAAGTTGGAGATCCGCATCGCCGGCATCATGGCGGTGGAATCATCCAGCGCGATCTCCAGCGGCAGATCCTTGACCTTGTGGCGGGCTGCCGCAAGGGGCATACGCGGTCCCTGCAGTGCCTTTGCATAGACAAAAACCGTCTCTTCGGGACCGGCCTGGGAGGCGAACTCCGGCGCCAGGGCGATACGCAGCTTCACCTTGGCAGGTGCCGCATCGGCACCTGGTGACGCCACGGGTTCCGGCGAGGCCGTTGGTGCTACGCCCAGCTCCTCGGAGATGGTGGCGATGAAGCCCTGTACCCGGGCCTGGGATTCCGGCTCTTCGGCCAACCGGGGCTCGAGCAGCTGGAAGTGCTGCAGGGCCAGCTGCAGGTTGCCTTCGCGATGCTCAACGATACCGGCCATCCAGAGAGCGGTGGTGTCACTGGGATTGGCTTTTACCGCCTTGCGGATCAGTTCCGACGGCCGGCCGCTCAGATCACCCTGCCTGGACATCGCTTCCGCATCGGCCAGGGCCAGCAGTACGGCAGGCTCGTCACCGACCAGCTTGTAGACCTTCTCGAAGGCCTGCATCGCCCGGGGATAGTTCTCCTGCGCCATCTGGCTGCGCCCCAGCAGGAACCAGCCCTGTGCATCTTCGGGATTGCCCTGGAGCCGTTCCTCCAGGGCGGAGATCATCTGCTCCACCGAGGGCGCCTCACCGGACTGATGGCCGGCCATCATATCCTGCCCACCCGGCTCCACGAGGTGGGGAGAACCGAGATTGAAATAGATACCCAGCGTCAGTACCGGCACCAGCAGGGCCAGCCCGACCATGGCGATCCGTCCCGGCCCCCTGGGCGCCTCGTCCTTCGACTCGCCCTCCTCGTCCTCGGACAGATCGAGGATCAGGGCCTGCTCCAGCTCCAGCTTGGACTGCTGGAACTGATCCTGGTCGAGTACACCGTTGGCCAGGTCGGCCTCGAGTTCAGAAAGCCGCTCCTGTGCGATCACCACGTTCTGCTGGTTGCGGTCCAGGACCATGGTCTGGCGGGTGCGCAGCAGCGCAGGGGCGAGGAAGGCGATGGCGATCAGTATCAGGATCGCCGAGATAATCCAGAAAGTAATCATTCTTTGTCGTCTTTGTTCTTGCTGAGGAGCTGCTCGGCACGGGCCAGTTCATCCTGCGAGATCGTCTCGGCAGGGGCTCGCGCGCGCCGGCGCACGAAACCGATCAGGATCACCAGGCCGATACCCAGGATAATGAAGGGACCGACCCAGAGCATCAGGGTGTTGGACTGCACCGGGGGCCGGTACATGACGAAGTCACCGTAACGCTGCACCATGTAGGTCACCACCTCTTCAGTGCTGGCGCCGCGCTGAACCATCTCGTAGGTGAGTTTGCGCATATCCTGCGCCAGTTCGGCATTGGAGTCCGCCAGGTTCTGGTTCTGGCAGACCAGGCAGCGCAGCTCCTCGATCAGCAGCTTGAAACGCGCCTCCTTTGCAGGATCGTCGAAATGGTATGCATCGATGGCAGCAAAGCCGTGAAGCGGCAGCAGGAGCAACAGGGTCAAAAGCAGGCGTCTCATCATCAACCCTCCTCCAGTTTCTTCATCAGGGGTTTCAGGGTCTCACGCCACAGATCGGCGGTGATCGAACCCGTATGCTTCCAGCGGATCATGCCCTGCTTGTCGATCAGGAAGGTTTCGGGCGCACCGTAGACACCCCAGTCCATCACTGCCTGGCTATCCGGATCCACGCCAACAGCGACGAAAGGATTCCCCTTTCTGGCGAGCATCTGCTTGGCCTCGTCAGGGTCATCACGCCAATCGATACCGACGATCGGCACCTCCTCGAACTTTTTCAGGTAGACCAGGAAATCGTGCTCACGCCAGCATTCGGGACACCATGTACCCCAGACGTTGAGCAGCCATACCTGGCCCTTCATGCTGGCCGAATCCACCGTTTTGGCAGGATCGAACAGGTCAGGCAGCGAGAACTCCGGTGCCGGCTTGTTGATCAGCACCGAGGGCACCTCCCGGGGATTGAGCGTCAGCCCGACCCCGAGAAAAGCGACAATGACCAGGAAAATGGCCAGTGGAATAAGAAAACGCGCTTTCATGCAGCCCCCGCGGTTGCCTTGTTGTCGGCGGCCAGGCGCGCCTTACGCGCCAGTTTGAAATAGCGCCGGTCACTGGCGGCGAGCAGTCCGCCAATGGACATGAAGATGCTGCCCAGCCAGATCCAGCGCACGAACGGTTTGTGGTAGAGACGCACCGCCCAGGCACCCTGGGTACCAAGGGGCTCACCCAGGGCCACGAACAGGTCCCGGGTCAGGCCGGCGTCGATACCCGCCTCGGTCATCGGCATCTGGCTATGCAGGTAGTTGCGCTTTTCCGGATAGAGGGTCACCACGTGCGCCCCCTCCCTGCTGATCTCGACCGTGCCGCGGGCTGCCATGTAGTTGGGGCCGCGAACGTTCTCGACCTTCTGCAGCAGGAAGTCGTAACCACCCAGGCTGTAGGTCTCCCCCGGCTCCAGGCGCACATCCTTCTCAGTGCTGTAGACAGAGGTGAGGCTGACACCCACGATGAAGACCGCGATACCGACGTGACCGAACAGCATGCCCCAACCACCCCGCTGGGTGTTACGGATCACCTGCCAGAGACCGCGCCCGGCGGTAGCCTTGTCGAGCAGCCACTGGACACTGGTCAGCAACACCCAGAGAGAGAGCACCAGGCCCAGGGCGGCGCCCCAGGAGTAGTGGGGGGCCAGCAGCGGCAGGGCCAGGCCCACCACCAGGCTCACCACCATGTGCACCCGAACCTTCCTGAACAGCTCCATCGGGTCATCCTGCTTCCAGCGCGCCAGGGCGCCCACGCCAACCAGAACCGCCAGGGGGATGGTCAGCGGGATGAAAACACTGTTGAAATAGGGGGGGCCCACCGAGATCTTGCCCATTCCCAGGGCATCGAGGAACAGCGGATAGAGGGTTCCCAGCAGTACACTGCAGGCGGTAACCACCAGGATCACGTTGTTCAGCAGCAGTCCGGTCTCGCGGGAGACCAGGCTGAAACGCACGCTGCTGCGGATCTGCGCGGCACGCCAGGAATAGAGCAGCAGGGAACCGCCGATGACCACGCAGAGGAACAGCAGGATGAAGACACCGCGCTCCGGATCGGTGGCAAAGGCGTGTACCGAGGTCAGCACGCCGGAACGCACCAGGAAGGTGCCCAGAAGGCTGAGAGAGAAGGCGAAAATGGCCAGCAGTACGGTCCAGGCCTTGAATGCGCCGCGCTTCTCGGTCACCGCCAGGGAGTGCATCAACGCAGTACCGACGATCCAGGGCATGAACGAGGCGTTCTCCACCGGATCCCAGAACCACCAGCCACCCCAGCCGAGCTCGTAGTAGGCCCACCAGCTTCCCAGTGCGATTCCCAGGGTCAGGAACACCCAGGCCACATTGGTCCAGGGCCGGGACCAGCGTGCCCAGGCCGCGTCCAGCCGACCGCCCAGCATGGCGGCGATGGCAAAGGCAAAAGCCACTGAAAAGCCCACGTAGCCCATGTAGAGCATGGGTGGGTGAATGGCCAGGCCGGGATCCTGCAGCAACGGATTGAGATCACGCCCCTCTGCCGGCGGATTGGGCAGCCTGTCGAAGGGACTGGAGGTGAACAGCATGAACATCAGGAAGCCCACGCTGACAAGGCCCATGACACCCACAACCCGGGCCGTCATCACCTCGGGTACGCTGCGGCTGAAGACGGTCACCGCGGCGGTCCAGAGCGCCAGGGTCACCGCCCAGAAGAGCAGTGAACCCTCGTGGGCACCCCAGACACCGGAGATCAGGTAGAGGGTGGGCAGCTTGGTATTCGAGTTGGTGGCCACGTAGGCGACCGAGAAATCGTGCACCAGGAAGGCGTAGGTGAGGCAGCCATAGGCGACGAGGATAAACAGCAGCTGGGCCCTGGCGGCCGGCTTGGCAAGCGCAACCCAGGAGGCGATGCCCTTGTGGGCGCCGATCAGCGGCAGTGTGCCCTGAATCAGCGCCATGCAGAGCGCCAGGATCAGCGCCAAGTGACCAATTTCCGGGATCATCAGTTGCTGGCCCCCACTGCCTGGTTATGCCCCTTCTCCAGGGCTTCGGCCACCTCGGGAGGCATATAGTTCTCATCGTGCTTGGCCAGCACCTCGTCAGCCACGAACACACCCTGGTCATTCATTTTGCCCTGGGCGATCACGCCCTGCCCCTCGGCGAAAAGATCGGGCAGGATGCCGGTGTACTCCACGCTCACCTTGTGGGCGTTGTCACTCACCCGGAAACGCACCGTCAGCTCCTTGCCACGCTCCAGGCTGCCGGGCTCCACCAGGCCGCCGAGACGGAAGATATGATCCTTCGGCGCCTTGTTCTCGGACACTTCGGTAGGCGAGAAGAAGTAGGAGAGGTTGTTGTCCAGCGCGTTGAGCACCAGCCAGGAGGCCAGTCCCAGGCCCACCAGGCCTGCAATTATGAACCCGAATCGCTTGTGTCTGGCTTTCATTTTGAATCCTCGGCATTCATCCGGATAATGCGTGCCACCCGCTGCAGTACTGTGCGACGGCGGCCACGTAAAAGAATGGGTTCTGCGATCATCAGCAGTGCCGTGACGCCGAAAGAACCCCACACGTAGAGGGCGTAGCCCCCCATATCGAAAAACTCTGCAACACTCATCGGCGTAACTCCGGCAGCTCGCTGACCCAGGTGGTCTCACGCTCCCGCTCCAGGATGATGCTGCGTACCCGGGACATGGCGGTGGCGATGGAGTAAGCCCAGAAACCGAAGGTCATTATCAGCATGGTCCAGAGCATGACGGGATCCATGCTCGCCTCACCGGACATCTTGATCGTGGCCCCCTGGTGCAGGGTGTTCCACCACTTCACCGAGAAGTAGATGATCGGAATGTTCACCACCCCGACCAGTACCAGCAGGGCACCGGCGCGGTCGGAGCGGCGCGTATCGTCGATAGCACCCTGCAGCGCAATGAAGCCCAGGTAGAGGAAGAAGAGGATCAGCGCGGAGGTAAGACGCGCATCCCAGACCCACCAGGTGCCCCACATCGGCTTGCCCCAGAAGGCCCCTGTCCAGAGGGAGAGGAATGCGAACAGTGCGCCGGTGGGCGCAAGGGCGCTGGTCATCATTGCCGACAGGCGGGTGTTGTAGACCAGCCCCATGGCGGACCAGAAGGCCATCACCAGGTAGATGAACATGGACATCCAGGCCGCAGGCACATGCACGTAGATAATCCGGTAGCCCTCACCCTGCTTGTAGTCTGTGGGAGCGACGAAGAAGCTCATGTAGAGGCCTACGACAATGAGCACCACGGCGATCACCGTAGCCCATACGCCGATCCGACCCGCCAGGGGATAGAAAGTGGCGGGCGAGGAGAATTTGAACCAGTTGAGAAATCTTGAACTCATCTAAGTATTTTTTTCTGTGTCGGGTGTTTGAGTGCCTGAGGTGGATTTGGTTCCAACATTCGGCCAAACACACATAAAATCAATAACTACATTCATTTCAAATAGCCTGACCCTGATCAGGAGCAAATCCGCTCACTCCGCTGAAATCCGCAACGCAGCCGAGGTGGCCAACGGCGCGAACAGCAGTGCCAGCACCAGGATCGCCCCCATCATGTAGAGGTGCCCCTGCTCGCCAAGCCCCGAGACATTCGCCTCCACCGCCCCGGCACCGAAGATCAGCACCGGAATGGAAAGGGGCAGCACCAGCAGCGAGACCAGCACGCCACCGCCCCGCAGGCCCAGGGTGAGGGCCGCGCCAATGGCCCCGATCAGGCTCAGGGAGGGTGTTCCCAGCAGCAGCGAGATGACCAGCACCACCAGGGCATCCGTCGACAGGTCATACTGCAGACCCAGGACCGGCGCCATCAGCACCAGCGGAACACCGGTGATCAGCCAGTGGGCCGTCACCTTGCCCAGCACCAGCACGAACATCGGCTGGGGGGCCAGCAGCATCTGCTCCAGGGCGCCGTCATCGAAATCCACCGAGAAGAGCCGCTCCAGGGCCAGCATCGAGGAGAGCAGTGCCGCCACCCAGACCACCCCGGGGGCGATCATGCGCAGGGTATCCATCTCCGGGCCTATGCCCAGGGGAAACAGGCTGACCACGATAACGAAGAAAAAGAGAGTGATGAAGATGTCGGACTTGCGACGCAGGGCCAGGGTCATGTCCCTCATCAGGATGGCGCGATAGGCCTCAAACATCGCCTTCACCCTTCCAGCCCAGCTGCAGCTGCTTGGGGTGACCCCGGGTCAGGCTCACCTCCTGGTGGGTGGTGAGGATCACCATACCCCCGTCGGCCACGTGATCACGAATCACCGACTGCAGGAATTCCACCGCCGCCTTGTCCAGGGCGGTGAACGGTTCGTCCAGCACCCACAGCCTGGCGTTGTGGGTCAGCAGCCGGGCCAGTGCCACGCGCCGCTTCTGCCCCTGGGAGAGTACCCGTGCAGGCAGATCCTCATGCCCCCTGAGTCCCATCCTCTCCAGGGCGTCCCAGGCCTGGCCCTCGCTGATGCTGATGCCGTCGAGCACGCTGCAGATGCGCAGGTTCTCAACGCCGTTCAGGTCGTCCTTTATGCCGTTCTTGTGGCCGATATAGACAAGATCCCGGTTGAACTCGTCGTCCTGCTCGCGGATATCCTCCCCGTTCCAGCGGATCGCCCCGGCCGTGGGCTGTATCAGGCCGCAGACCGTGCGCATCAGGGTGGTTTTACCGCTGCCGTTGTGGCCATGCAGGTGCAACAGCTCACCGGGTTCCAGTTTGAAACTGAGCCCCGAGAACAGTCTACGGTCCCCACGCATGCACTCAAGATCGGCAACTTCGAGCATTTGCAACCAAGCAATAGCGACAAAAGAAGCTGATTGTACACAGACCCCGCCCCCATGCCCACCGCTTCCGCTGCGGTGCTTCACTTTGTGCTGCATCCCGACAAGGGGGTAAAATCCGCCCAGTCATTCAACCTGTCCGAGAGAACCGTTATGTCCAGAAGTCACCGGGGTGAACAGATCGTGCTGGCCAGCAACAACGCCGGCAAAGTCCGCGAGATCAACCAGCTGCTCGCCGAGCAGGAGATCAAGGTGGTCCCACAGCGGGAGTTCGATATCCCGGAGGCGGAAGAGACCGGGCTGACATTCGTGGAAAACGCCATTCTCAAGGCACGCAACGCGGCGCGCCACAGCGGCCTTGCGGCCATTGCCGACGACTCCGGCATCGAGGTGGACGCGCTGAAGGGCGAACCGGGCATCTACTCCGCCCGCTACGCCGGCGCAGGAGCCGATGATGCGGCCAACAACCGCAAGCTGCTGGAGGCCCTGGCCGGGGTCGGGGAGGCGGAGCGCACAGCCCGCTTCCAGTGTGTCATGGTCTACATGCGTCACGCCGAGGACCCCACCCCGATCATCTGCCAGGGCACCTGGGAGGGCGTCATTCTGCGCGAACCCCACGGTGAGAACGGCTTCGGCTACGACCCCCTGTTCCTGGTACCGGACCAGGACTGCACCTCGGCCGAACTGAGCGCCGAGCGGAAGAACAGCCTCAGCCACCGGGGACAGGCCCTGCGCAAGCTGCTCATCGCACTCTCGGAGTGATCCTCCTCGCGGGTTACCGGTGTTCGGCAGCCCGCACTGTCATCTTCCCTTCACATTTCCGACAAACCGCTGAAATCCCGGGCGGTTAGCCTTCCCCGCGAAGAGAAAGGAAAAGAGAAGAGAAAGATGAGCATAGAGAGAAGATACCATCAGCGCATTGAGACCGATCTCAAGGTACAGCTGATCCACCGCGGCAGGAATTTCTCAGCCCATGCCAGCAACATCACCTCGCACGGCATCGGCCTCAAGACAGGCTACCTGACCATCCCCGGCGCCAACCTTGTGGAGCTGGAACTGCGCATAGGTAAGGACAAGTGGCTTATGGAAGGCCTTGTGATCCACGCGGACAGGGACAATATCGGCATCATGTTCCGTATGCCCCGGCCCGAGTTGGAAGCGGCGGTCAGGACCGGCCTGCCGGAACTGGCCCGGAGCGGCGGAGCCGCCAGCCTTCCGGCCAGCGAGCCACCCCTGGCACTGTAACCTTCAATCGGGGAGCTCCTGCTGCTCCTCCTGCAGGAGATCACTGAGCAGCTTGCTGTAAAAACTCAGCATCACCGCTTCGTGAACGGTCTGCGCCTCGACATAGTGCCTGACCTTTTCCCGGTAATAGCTGATGCGGTCCTCGATTGGCGTATCTACCGAGATCTCCATATCCTGCCCCGTCCAAATATTCAGTCAAGGCATTATAGTATTTTAATTCTTGCTATTCCAGGCCGAATGAAAAGGGGATGAAGCAGACTTGCCCCACCCCGCTTCAATCACTTACTCATACAGATGACTCAGGCGCCGGCACTGACCTCAGCAGCCACCTCTTCGAGACTCCCGTGACGCACATCGGTGCCTTTCACCAGGAACACCACGTAGCCGGCGATATTCTTGGCATGACCGCCTGCCCTTTCGATAGCCCGCAGACCCAGCACGACCTCGGTCACATGTCCCACGCTGCGCGAATCCTCCATCAGGTAGGTGGAGAGTCGGCGCAGGGCGGACTTGAACTCGTTTTCGAGTTCGAGGTTCATCCGGATCACCTCAAGCGCCTGCCCGAGATCGAGGGCCTCGAAAGAGGTCATGGCCTTTTCGATCATCTCGCCGACCATCTCCGCCATGCGGGGAATATCATCCAGCAGGTGGCCGTTGGGGGGCAGCTTGTCGCCATCGTAAAAGTGGATGGTCATACGTGCCACCCAGCGCGCCTGGTCGCCGATGCGCTCCAGGTCCGAGACGATCTTGCCGACGGTCATGATATCCCGCAGATCCTTCGCCATCGGCTGGCGCTTGGCGATCAGCCTGATGATCTCGTCATCCGCCTGGATGTCCAGGTTATTGAGTTCGTTGTCCCGCTCGATGACGGTCTGGGCCGCTTCCGGGTCCTCGTCATCCAGTGTCTTCACCGCATCCCGCATCTGCTCGCGGGCAAGCCCGCTCAGCTTGAGCACCATCTCATGCAGGTGATCAAGCTCACTGTTGAAACGGTTGACGATATGGCCGCCTGTCATCTCATTCATTAAGTCTCTCCAATAATTCAATCAACCGAAACGGCCGGTGATGTAGTCCTCAGTCAACTTGTGACTCGGATTGGTAAAAATATCATCCGTATTACCGACCTCGATCAGCTTGCCAAGGTGAAAGTAGGCCGTGCGCTGGGAGACACGTGCCGCCTGCTGCATGGAGTGGGTGACGATGGCGATGGTGTAGTTCTCACGCAGTTCGTCGATAAGCTCCTCGATCTTTGCCGTTGCAATGGGATCGAGTGCCGAGCAGGGTTCGTCCATCAGGATCACCTCGGGTGATACCGCGATGGTGCGCGCAATGCAGAGGCGCTGCTGCTGACCACCGGAGAGGCCGGTGCCCGGCTGATCGAGATAGTCCTTCACCTCGTCCCACAGGCCTGCGCGACGCAGGGATGACTCCACCATCTCGTCCAGGTCCGCCTTGCTGCTGACCAGGCCGTGGATCTTGGGCCCGTAGGCGATATTGTCATAGATCGACTTGGGAAAAGGGTTGGGCTTCTGGAACACCATACCCACCTGGGCCCTCAGGGGGACCACGTCCAGCTTCTTGTCGTAGATATCCTGGTCGTCCAGCCTGATCTCACCGGTGACACGACAGATATCGATGGTGTCGTTCATGCGGTTGAGACAGCGAAGGAAGGTGGACTTGCCACAACCGGACGGGCCGATCATCGCGATCACCTCGTTCTTCGCGATATCCAGGCTCACATCCTTGATGGCGTGTTTCTCACCATAGTGGACATTGACGCCACGGGCGGTCATGCGCGGATTCTCCACCGTGATCTCGCCCACGGTGCCGGTAAAGGCGTCACTCGCCTTCTCATGATCGAACACACCTTCCGCGATCACCGCCTGCTGCGCATCGATGCCAGCACCCACTTCATCAACAGTCGTCGTTGCACTGTCCATCATCTATCTCCTGCATTACCAGCGACGCTCAAACCGCCTGCGCAGTATGATCGCCAGAAAATTCATCAAAAAGAGGAAACCGAGCAAAACCATGATGGCAGCGGAGGTCCGCTCCACGAAAGCGCGCTCAGGGCTGTCTGCCCACAGGTAGACCTGCACCGGCAGCACCGTGGAGGGATCGAACGGCCCGCCCGGAATATCCACGATAAAGGCCACCATGCCGATCATCAGCAGGGGCGCCGACTCACCCAGGGCCTGGGCCATACCGATAATGGTGCCGGTAAGCATGCCGGGCATGGCAAGCGGCAGCACATGGTGGAACACCATCTGCATTTTCGAAGCACCCACACCCAGTGCCGCCTCACGTATCGAAGGTGGTACCGATTTCAATGCCGCGCGGCTGGCGATAATAATGGTGGGCAGTGTCATCAGCGTGAGCACCAGGCCACCCACCAGCGGGGCGGAACGGGGCAAACCGAAGAAGTTGATGAACATCGCCAGGCCCAGCAGACCGAAGACAATGGAGGGCACTGCAGCGAGGTTGTTGATGTTCACCTCGATGATGTCTGTCCACCTGTTCTGGGGAGCGAACTCCTCCAGGTAGAGGGCAGCAGCCACGCCGATAGGAAACGACAGGGCCAGGGTCACCAGCAGCATGTAGAGGGACCCCATCACCGCACCGCCGATACCGGCCAACTCCGGCTCGCGGGAGTCACCGTTGGTGAAGAAGGCGGTATTGAACTGCTTCTCGACCGCCCCCTTGGACTCCAGTTGCTCGACCCAGCCGACCACTGTGTCATTCACCCGGCGCTCGGATTCAGGCACGTTGCGATCGATGTGCCCCTTGATCAGCATATCGATATCGTCATCAGCCACCAGCCAAATCTCCTGGCTGGTACCGATAAGATCGGGATTGGCCATCACCATCTCACGCAGCGTCAGCGGGGCGCCGCTGCTGACCAGCTTGTAGAGCTTGCGCTTGTCTCCGCGGCTCTTCACATCCGGAAATTCGGTCCGCAGCGCCTTCTTGACCAGGCCGGCGTAGTTGGCGGCCGACAGCACCTGGCGATCACGGCTACCCTCCGGGTCGATATCCTCTGCACTGAACTCGATGTTCAGACGGACAAAGGTCTGCTCGAAAGCGGTATAACCGTTACCGATGATGCTGACAAACAGAAAGGAGACGAACAGCAAACCCATCAGCACTGCGCCAAAGCCGACCCGGCGGAAACGCCGCTCCCGGGCATAGCGCTTCTTCAGGGATGCGTTGACCAGGTCAATGGTCCTGGTCCGGTTCTGATTCTGATTACTCATACTGTTCACGGTATTTGCGCACCACGTGCAGTGCGATCACATTCAGGGCGAGGGTCACGACAAACAGCATCAGGCCCAGGGCAAAGGCAGCCAGGGTCTTCGGGCTGTCGAACTCCTGGTCACCCACCAGCAGGGTAACGATCTGCACCGTCACCGTGGTTACGCTGTTCAGCGGGTTGGCCGTGAGGTTGGCCGACAGGCCTGCCGCCATCACCACGATCATGGTTTCACCGATGGCCCGGGAGACTGCCAGCAACACCCCACCCACGATGCCCGGCAGGGCCGCCGGAATGATCACCTGGCGGATGGTCTCCGACTGGGTGGCACCCACGCCGTACGAGGCGTCCCGCATGGCCTGGGGTACAGCGTTGATCACGTCATCCGAGAGCGACGAAACGAACGGGATAATCATGATGCCCATGACCAGGCCTGCCGCCAGGGCACTCTCGGACGAGACATCGAGACCGATCAGCGAGCCGTTTTCACGAATGAATGGCGCCACGGTAAGCGCCGCAAAGAAGCCGTAAACGACCGTCGGAATACCGGCCAGGATCTCGAGCACCGGCTTGGCCATCGAGCGCAGTTTTTTGCCCGCGTACTCGGAGAGGTAGATCGCCGACATCAGGCCGATGGGCACCGCCACCAGCATGGCGATAAAGGAGATCAAAAGCGTACCGGCAAACAGGGGGATGGCACCGAACGCTCCTGACGAACCCACCTGGTCTTCGCGGATCGCCATCTGGGGACTCCACTCCAGGCCGAACACAAACGACGTAAACGGGATCATCTCGAAGAAGCGTATCGCCTCGAAAAGTACCGAGAGGACAATCCCGATGGTGGTGAATATCGCGATGGTGGAGCTGATGATCAACAACCCCTTTACCACGAACTCCACCTGGTTCCTGGCCCTGAACCTGGGTGAGACCACGCGCCAGGCGATAGCCGTACCCAGCATGGCCAGCGCCAGAACAACCACCGCGAGGGCCGCAGAACTGGTCTGCTCCAGGCTGATGTAGTGGTCCGCTGCCGCCCTCATCTCCGGGCTCACTTCACCGGAGGTGATATTGCCCTCGGCCAGGTTACGGATATCGTTCACCACCAGGCCCAGCTCCGCCTGGTTGAGGCTTCTCACCTCGGCGGGCAGGTCCGCCACCATCAGGTCGGTGATGATAGTGGATTGAAACGCCGTCCAGAGACCGAACACGATCAGCGCGGGAAAACCGCACCAAATGGCGGCATAGAAACCGTAGTAACTCGGCAGCGAATGGAGTTTGCGTATACCGGTGGTACCGCCAACGACCCCGAGCGAACGCTTTCGGGCAAGATGGTAGGCAATCGCCATCAGGCCGAGAAGCACAAGAATCAGTACTGTATTAGGCATTGATATCTCAATCCTGAAAAATGACCGCTGCTGCACTTCCTGGCATCCGCGGCATAAGTACATCCTTGTACAAGCACTGCTCTTGTACATCCCTGTAGTCGCAGCATAAGTACATCCTTGTACAAGCGCTGCTCTTGTACATCCCTGTACCCGCAGCATAAGTACATCCTTGTACAAAAAGGCGGTCAGCATTGCTGACCGCCTTTTTGGTACTACTCACTCCGAACCCGATTACATCTCCAGGTTCTTCATGCCCTTGACCGCCTCGGCAAAGCTCTTGCGCTCAGCAGTAGGCATCGGGATCAGACCCTTGTCAGTCAGGTAACCCTCGTCACCCCACGCCTTTTCGGAGGTGAACTCGGCCAGGTATTCCTTGATGCCGGGGACCTTGCCGATGTGAGCCTTCTTGACGTAGAAGTACAAGGGACGGGATACGGGGTAGGAACCGTCGGCGATCGCCTCGAAAGCGGGCTCTACGCCGTCAACCTCGGAACCCTTCACCTTGTCGGAGTTCTGGTCCAGGAAGCTGAAACCGAAGATACCCAGGGCAGCGGGGTTGGCTTCCAGCTTCTGAACGATCAGGTTGTCGTTCTCGCCAGCCTCGATGAAGGCGCCATCTTCACGGATGGTGTGGCACAGCTTCTTGTAGGCCTTCTTGTCGGTCTTCTTCATGGCCTTGATCCAGTCGATCTTCTTGCAGCCACCTTCCATTGCCAGCTCGACGAAAGCGTCACGGGTACCGGAGGTGGGAGGAGGACCGAGCACCTCGATCTTGGTGTTGGGCAGGCTGGCGTTGACATCCTTCCAGGTCTTGTAGGGATTGGCCATGGTCTTGCCTGCAGCCTTGGGGTTGGGAACGTCCTTGGCCAGGGCCAGGAAGATATCCTTGCGGCTGATCTTGAACAGCGGTGCGTTCTTGGCGTTGGCCATAACGATACCGTCGTAGCCGACCTTGACCTCGATGATGTCGTTGACACCATTGCCTGCGCACTTCTTCACCTCGGAAGACTTGATGCGACGGGAAGCGTTGGTGATATCGGGGTGCTCAACGCCAACACCGGCACAGAACAGCTTCAGACCGCCACCGGAACCGGTGGACTCGATCTTGGGCGTCTTGAACCGGCTGGTCTTACCGAAAGTCTCGGCTACAACGGTAGCGAAGGGGTAGACGGTGGAAGAGCCGACGATAGAGATGTAGTCGCGGGAAGCGGCGGTTGCAGAGGTGGCAGCAACAGCCAGGGCCGCGGCAAGAACAGTACGCTTGTTAAACACAGAGAACCTCCAATAGGGTGTACAGGTATCAAATCTGGAGGGAATTATCTGAAGGGTTTGTTACAGCCATATTGGCTGAATATGACGCTTAGGTTACAAAATGACAGGAAGCAGGGAGTGCCGATGCAGGATCAGGCCAGGTTCTGCATCGCCTGCAGGCCCCTGTGACTGGGGAAGCAGCAGCTGAAGGTGCTCCCCTTGCCAGGCTCGCTCTCCACGTGCAGCCGCCCGCCGTGCCGGGTCAGCACATGCTTCACGATCGCCAGCCCCAGGCCGGTGCCGCCACTCTGCCTTGAGCGCCCCACATCGACCCGGTAGAAACGTTCGGTGAGTCTGGGGATATGTTCGGCGGAAATACCAATGCCGGTATCGGTGACGCTGAAACAGGGTGCGCCGTCATCCAGCAAACCCCAGTTGAGTGTGATATCACCACCCGCCGGCGTGTAGCGCACCGCGTTGAACACCAGGTTGGAGAATGCGCTGTCCAGCTCGGCAGCATTGCCATAGAGATTCAAGCCGTGTTCCAGTTTGAGAGAGACCTTGTGCCTGTTCGAACTCAGACCTTCGGCCCCCTCTTTCAGGGCAGCCAGGAGAGCCGCCATATCCACCACCTGCTGCTCTTCGGTTGACTGATCGCTCTCGAGACGCGAAAGCAGCAGCAGGTCCTCGACGATCCGCTGCATGCGTACCGTCTGCTGCTGCATCTGGCCCAGAATATGGCTCCACCCCGACAGCTCCTGGTGAGTGCTGTCGTTCATCGACTCCAGGTAACCGTGCACCACGGTCAGCGGTGTACGCATCTCGTGGGAGACATTGGCCACGAAGTCCCTGCGCACGGTCTCAAGCTGGGAGAGGCGGGTGATGTCCCTCGCCTGCAGCAGGCGCTTGCCCTTGCCGTAGGGCACGATCCGCACCTCGAGGTTGACGCTGTCATCCACCGGGGCGGGCATCTGCAGTGGGCGGTTATAGTCCCCCTCCTGCAGGTATTCCTTGAAAATGGGATCCGCGATGAGCTCAGAGATACCGGCGCCCTTGTCGCGCTTTCGATCGAGCCCGAGCATGCGACCCGCCACATCGTTCCACCACTCCACGCCACCCCGGTCATTCAGCACCACGGTGGCGTCGGGCAGTGCACTGGTGGACTCCTGGAAACCGCTGAGCATGCGGCTCAGCTTGCGCTTGCGCTTCTTGCCCCGTTCGCGAAGCTCCTCGACGAGCCCGACAACGGCGCGCCAGACCCCAACGGGCCTCGGCCGCTTATGGCGTTTGGGACTGCGCAACCAGAGGGTCAGGCGGGCGAGTTGATAGAGGTGCCATGCCAGGTAGAGGATGAGTGCGACGATAATGATACCGGCGGAGTGACCGATCCACGCACCCAGTAGAATCAGTCCTGTTAGCGTCAGGACAAGACCGGCAAGCTCCTGTTGCCAGGCCTTGTTGAGGTTCATCTGGCCGCTTGTCGCTCGGAAAAGCGATAGCCAGCACCCCTCACTGTCTGAACCAGGCCCTCTACCCCGTATGGTTCCAGGGCCTTGCGCAACCGGCGGATGTGCACATCGACCGTGCGCTCTTCGATAAATACATTGGCGCCCCATACCCTGTCGAGCAGCCGTGAACGGCTGTAGACCTTGTCCCTGTGAGTCATGAAGAAGTGCAGCAGGCGGAACTCGGTGGGCCCCAGATCGACCTCCTTGGCGCCTACGCTGACCCGGAAGGATGTGGGGTCCAGTTCCAGTCCGCCGGCCTCCACCTTCTCCTCGGTTGCATGGGGGGCCACCCGGCGCAGGATGACCTTGATACGTGCAGTCAACTCCCTGGGCGAGAACGGCTTGGTGACGTAGTCCTCGGCGCCGCACTCCAGGCCGCGCACCTTGTCATCCTCTTCGCCGCGGGCGGTGAGCATGATCACGGGGATATCCCGGGTGACCGCGTCATGTTTCAGTTCGCGGGTGAACTCGACACCACTGATCCCCGGCAACATCCAGTCCATCAGGACCAGGTCCGGCGTCTCGTCCGCGAGAAGGGACCTCGCCTCCTCCGCGTCCTCGGCCTCGAGGGTATCGTAATCGCTCTGCTTGAGCACAAAGCTGATCATCTCGCGAACCGCGGATTCGTCTTCTACTACAAGTATTTTCGCTGCCATCTGTAGGGGTAACGCAATTTATCAAACATAATTGACGGGTATTACAACCGACCCACTATTACAATTTGATGACAAGCTCTTCAAAAACAACCCTTTAGCGGGCTGAGCGCCCTGTTACCAGCTGAACAGGACCCACTGGGGTACCGCGATGTTGGTGGGGTGATCCTGCTCCACGTCGAGTTCACCGTCACCATCACTGTCGAACAGGTAGTAGGGAGGGCCGGAGCTCGGTACGACCTTGACCATGTAGACCCGACCCTGGATGCTGTACTGGTGAATCTTTCCCTTGTCGGACTCGATGATGGTCACTTCCGGCTCGAGCACATCGCCACTCTCCACCTGCGGCGGCAGTTCCGGAGGCTCGGGCACCGGCACCGCCTCTTCAGCAAGGACAGCGCTTGCTGTCATCAGAAGCGATAGGGTTAGCGCCGCTCTTTTCATGTAAATTCCTTTCATCTCGTTGTTCTTCTCTATACCCGGAAATCTGCCAGAAGAAGATCCCGGCTACAACTCCAGCAGTATCTGCTGCTCTTCCAGCGAGGGCTCGAAACCCCGGGTCTCGTAGTGGGCGAAGATGGCATCCACCACATCCTGGGGTTCGTCACAGATCTGGATCAGGTCCAGGTCCTCCTTGTCGATGGTGCCCTCTACCACAAGTGTAGACCGAAACCACTCCAGCAGACCCTGCCAGAATTCACGGTTGACCATGATAATCGGGATCTTTCTCGTCTTGCCGGTCTGCACCAGGGTCAGGATCTCGGCAAGCTCGTCCAGGGTGCCGAAGCCTCCGGGCAGCACCACGTAGGCAGAGGCGTACTTCACGAACATCACCTTGCGGGAGAAGAAGTGCCTGAAATTGAGCTCGATATCCTGGTACTCGTTGGCCGCCTGCTCATGGGGGAGCATGATATTGAGACCGATGCTGGGCGCCTTTCCGAGGTAGCCACCCTTGTTGACCGCCTCCATGATGCCCGGCCCACCACCGCTGATGACGGCAAAGCCGCTGTCGGACAGCAGCCTGGAGATCTCCTCCGCCTTGAGGTAGTTGGGATCGTCCCTGGGGGTGCGGGCCGAACCGAAGATACTCACTGCCGGCCAGATAGGCGCGAGGCGCTCGAACCCCTCGACGAACTCGGCCATGATCTGGAACACCTTCCAGGATTCGCGGGTCAGCTGCCCGCTGACCGGCATGTCGTCAAATGCATCGTTTCCGGACATATCACTTTTATCTCTGTTATTCCAGACTGTTTAATAGTCTGCCGCTTCCGCATAATAACAGACTGTTGTAATCCTGTTTTGATCCCCTTTATGTCCGATCTCAACCCCAGGCAGAACGATGCCATGCGCTTCATCGACGCCCCGCTGCTGGTGCTTGCCGGCGCTGGCTCGGGAAAGACGCGTGTCATCACCCGCAAGATCGCTCACCTGATCAACAAGGTGGGATTGGAACCCCGCCACATCACCGCGGTCACCTTCACCAACAAGGCGGCCCGGGAGATGAAGGAGCGTGTCGGTGAACTGCTCAGGGGGCGCGATACCACCGGCCTGAGCATCTCCACCTTCCACACCCTGGGGCTCAACATCCTGCGCCGGGAACACAAGGCGCTGGGCTTCAAACCGGGCTTCAGCATCTTCGACGACCAGGACACCGAGACCCTGCTCAAGGAGTTGCTGCACAAGGGCGCGGGGGACGATGACGCCGCCTCCAGCTACCGCTGGCGAATCTCCGACTGGAAGAACGACATGCTCACCCCGGAGCAGGCACTGGCCGGGGCGGAGAACGACCTCGACCAGCGCGCCGCCCTGGTCTACGCCAACTACCAGCGCTCCCTGAAGGCCTACAATGCGGTCGACTTCGACGACCTGATCCTGCTGCCGGTACAGCTTTTCAGGGAATCCAGCGAAGCCCTGGAGCGCTGGCAGAACAGGATCCGCTACCTGCTGGTGGACGAGTACCAGGACACCAACCTGAGCCAGTACGAACTGGTCAAGCAGCTGGTGGGGGTACGGCAGGCGCTCACCGTGGTGGGAGACGACGACCAGTCCATCTACGCCTGGCGCGGTGCCCGTCCGGAAAACCTGGTTCGGCTGAAGGAGGATTTCCCCCGCCTCGAGGTGATCAAGCTGGAGCAGAACTACCGCTCAACGGGCCGTGTCCTGAAGGCGGCGAACACCCTGATCGACAACAATCCCCACGTCTTCGAGAAAAGGCTCTGGAGCGATCTGGGTCCTGGCGACCCGATCCGCATCATGAGCTGCAAGAACGAACAGCACGAGGCGGAGAAGGTGGTGTCGGAGATCATTCACCACCGCTTCACCAGCAACAACGCCCACGGCGACTACGCCATCCTCTACCGCGGCAACCACCAGGCCAAGCTGTTCGAGACCGCACTGCGCCAGAACAACATCCCCTATTTTCTCAGCGGCGGCACCTCGTTCTTCAGCCGCTCCGAGGTCAAGGACGTGATGGCCTACCTGCGCCTGCTGGCCAATCCTGACGACGACGCCGCCTTTCTGCGCATCTGCAACACCCCGCGCCGGGAGATCGGCCCCACCAGCCTCGAAAAGCTGGGCAACTACGCCACCCAGCGGCATATCGGGATGCTTGCCGCCTGTGGCGAGCTGGGGCTGGAGCAGCACCTCTCCGGACGCGGGCTTGATCGGGTACGCGAATTCGCGGCCTGGATCGAACACTTCCACCGCCGCGCCGAGCAGGACCACACGGTGCAGACCGTGCGCGACATGCTGAAAGAGCTGAACTACGAAGACTGGCTCTACGAAAAGGCCTCCAGCGACAGCGTGGCCGAGCGGCGCTGGAAGAACGTGCTGGAACTGGTGGAGTGGCTCGACCGGCTGCACAAGGGAGAGCACGTGGACGAAAGCCTGGCGGAGATCGTCAGCCACCTGACACTGCAGGATATTCTCGAGCGACAGGACGAGGAGAGCGGCAGCGACGAGGTCCACCTGATGACCCTGCACGCCTCCAAGGGGCTGGAGTTCCCCCACGTCTTCCTGGTGGGTATGGAGGAGGAGCTGCTTCCCCACAAGGTGAGCATCGAGGAGGACAATATCGAGGAGGAGCGCCGGCTCGCCTACGTGGGCATCACCCGCGCCAGGCGCACCCTCACCATCAGCTTCGCCCGCAAACGCCGCAGGTTCGGCGAAATCATCCCCTGCGAGCCGAGCCGTTTCCTGGAGGAACTGCCGGAAGAGGACCTGGTCTGGGAAGGGCGTGACAGCAGCCTCTCCAGGGAGCAGAAACAGGAACGGGGCAACGCCCACCTGGCCAACATGCGGGCCCTTCTGGGCAGCTGACACCTGGCACCGCCCACCTCCTCCCGGCCAGGCCGCCTCCCTTCACCCCGGCTTCTATACTTGTAGATAGAACAACAACGCAGGCGGTGAGGGGTGATGGAACACGCATCTCAGGTCGCTGAAATCATCTGGGCGGTCTTCGCCCTGTTGCTGATTGCCCTGGCGATACTGGTTTTCGCCAAGCGTACCCGGCTGCCCTTCACGGTGGTGCTGGTGGTGGTGGGCATCGCGCTGGCGGAACTGCACAATCACTACCCCGCCCAACTGGCAATCCTGGAACAGCTGACCATCTCCCCCGAGCTGATCCTGTTCGTCTTCCTGCCCACCCTGATCTTCGAATCGAGCTACAACCTGGATGCGCGCCAGTTGCGCCACAACCTGGCGCCCATACTCACCCTCGCGGTACCGGGACTGCTGATCTCCACCGGGCTGATCGGCCTGATCGTCTGGCTGGCCACAGACATCCCCTTTATCGCCGCCCTGCTGCTCGGCTCGATTCTCAGTGCCACCGACCCGGTTGCGGTCATCGCCCTGTTCCGCCAGATCGGCGCTCCCGGCAGGCTCACCACCCTGGTCGAGGGAGAGAGCCTGTTCAACGACGCCACCTCCATCGTGATCGCCAAGATCCTGGTGGGCATCCTGCTCGCAGGCATGTTCAGTGGCAATGCACTGACCCGGGGATTGCTCGACTTCTTCATCCTCTTCGCGGGGGGGATCCTGGTTGGTGCGCTCCTCGGCTACCTGGCCGGAAAGATCATCGGCTGGGTGGAGTCCGAACCCTTCGTCGAGATCGGCCTCACCACCGCCCTCGCCTACCTCTCTTTCCTGATCGCGGAAGAGCTGCTGCATGTCAGCGGCGTGATGGCCACCGTGGCGGCGGGTCTCACCCTGGGCACCTGGGGCAGAATCCGCATCTCTGCCTCGGTGCGGGTATACCTGGAACACTTCTGGGAGCTGATGGCCTTTATCGCCAATGCCCTTCTCTTCCTGCTGGTGGGACTGAAGGTGGAGCTCTCCGCCCTGCTGGGCGCCTGGGACCTGCTGATCTGGGTGCTGCTGGGCATGATACTGGCCCGTGCCGCCATCATCTTCGGCCTGATCCCCCTGGTGGGCAGGCTGCCGGGGTCACGCCCGATCAGCACCACCTACAAGTTCGTCATGTTCTGGGGTGGCCTGCGCGGCGCCATCGCACTGGCCATCGTCCTCAGCCTGCCGGCCTTCGAGCAGTCCGAGCTGTTCGTCGCCCTGGTGATGGGTGCGGTGCTGTTCACGCTGCTGGTCCAGGGCCTGAGCATCGAACCGCTGATGCACCGCCTGGGACTGGACACCCCTCCCCTGGCCGACCAGGTCTCCGTGCTCGAACGTGACCTGGTATCCAAACAGCGCGCCATCGAGCGGTTGCCGGAACTGCAGAAGGGAGGCATCTTCTCCAGCCGCATCGCCCGACGCCTGATACTGGAGTGTGACCAGGCCATCGAGGATGCCCGGCACGCCATCCAGGCACTGCGCGAAAGCCGGATGTCCCAGAGCCAGGAGACCAGCCTGCTCTACCTGCGTGCCCTGATCGAGGAGAAATCTGTCTACACCGAGATGTACGAGAAGGGACACCTGAGTGAGGCCTCCTTCCGCGAACTGATCCTGGTGCTCAACATGCAGATCGATGCCCTGCGCTACACCGGTGTCTTTCAACATATCCACTCCCACCGGTTCCGCCGCATGCTGGAACAGGCTTTCTACCGGCTGGCCGATCATGCGTCATGGCTTGGCACCCTCGCCGAGCACATGCGCCTGTCGCGCATCATAAAAGACTATGAACAGGTCTGGGGACACTACCAGGGCAGCGGTCATGTTCTCGCCTCCCTGGACGAACTGGCCAAGCTCCAGGCCATTCCCGCCGAGGTGGTTGACGAGGTGCGGGAGAAATACAAGAGCTGGAACCGGCTCTCATCCAAACAGCTTCAGCAGGTGAGTGAGCAGTTCCCGGAGTTTGCCACCCAGATGCAGGAGCGCTTCGGCAAACGCCTGATCCTGCTGGCGGAGCTGGAGGCCACCGAAGAGCAGGCCGAGCGCGGCATGCTGCCCAAGGGGATGGCGGAATCCATGGCCGCGGACGTCTCCAGGCAGATCGCCGCCCTCAGGGGGCAGCCTGTCGAACCCCTCAATGACGACCCCCTCCACCTGCTCAGACAGGTGCCCCTGTTCGCCGAACTGGAGACACCGGACCTGCAGCGAATCGCCCAACTGACCCGCCCGGTCACCCTCAGCGAAAACCAGTACCTGATCCAGCAGGGCAAGGTGAGCGAAGCCCTCTTTCTGATCAGCCGGGGGGTTATCCAGTTCACCCGGGAGACCGGTGGTACGACCCACAACCTGGGCACCCTGATGGCCGGCGAGTTCTTTGGCGAGCGCGCACTGTTGGGCCACGGCACCACCGATGCAGGGGTCATCACCATAACGCCCTGCCGGCTGTTCACACTGCAGCGGGGGCATCTCGAGAAGCTGCTGGAGGACCACCCGGCACTCCGCCAGACCCTGGAACTGAGGGACCGGGCTTTGCGGGAGACCTACCGGGTCAGGGAGAAAAGCAGCTGATCTTCGGCTGCGTCATCAGAGCCATGCAGGAGCAATTTCCTGCCCGTACATCCTGTACATCGCCGCTCCTGCGCATCCCTGCGCCCGCGGCATACCGTACATCCTGTACATAAAAAAAGCGCCCAGCAGAAGCCCGCTGGGCGCTTTTTATTGAGTCTGAAGCTTACGCTTACATGCTCATGATCCACTCCACGACGGTGCGGATATCTGCCTCGGGCACGTGAGCCTGGGGCGGCATGGGGATCTGGCCCCAGGTGCCTACACCACCGGCCTTGACCTTGCCGACGAGGGTATCGACTGCGTTGGGATCGGCCTTGTACTTGGCCGCGACGTCCGTGTAGGCGGGACCGACAACCTTCATGGCAACCTGGTGACATGCCAGGCAACCCTTGGCCTGGGCAATGGCCTGGGCATCACCGCCTGCAGGCGCAGCGGCAGGTGCGGGAGCAGCCTCGGCAGCCGGTGCAGGCGCAGCCTCAGCAGCCGGGGCGGCGGCAGCGGCAGGTGCTTCGGCAGCCGGTGCGGGAGCCGCAGCAGCCTCCTGGCCTTCGACCACAACCTTGCCAACAGGCTTGATGCGATCGACCACTTCAGAACGCATCTCTGCCAGTGCCTGGCCGGAAACAATCAAAGCAGCCACGCCAGCGACTGCGACAGTGCGAATATTGGAAACAAGCTTGAGGTTCACCCTGAAAACCCTCCGAATATCAGTATTCTCTAAAAAACTGCGCGAAGTATACAGATATTCCCCAAAAAGATCGAATCCCCGCGTAGACGCCATCCGGAGGCCACGTTAAACTACGCGGTCTTCAGAGCCGTGGATCACCCAGTTGGCCCCGGTCTACCTGAAAGCATTAAGTTAGAGACAAAACACAGTTTTAAGCGCCCGTAGCTCAGCTGGGTGAGCGCCGGTCGCGAAGCGGGAAAAAGCCATCTAACATGGCTTTTTCAGGCGTGAACGCGAGGCCGTGGATGGCCGAGCTGGACCGCGCCTACAGGGATGTATTAGAAAGACAAAACACAGTTATCAGCGCCCGTAGCTCAGCTGGATAGAGCGTCGCCCTCCGGAGGCGAAGGCCAGAGGTTCGAATCCTCTCGGGCGCGCCATACATACAAACCCGCGCCAGCGGGTTTTTTTGTGCCTCAACAACCTCTTTTCCTGCCATCCATGGCGCGGCACCTGAGCTATTCTCACCCCCTGCCCGGCCCTCCATGGCCGGGCGTTCACTGTGCTGCGTTCGTCCACTGGACGAACGGTCACAGTTCACCCCTTCGGGCGCGCCATACATACAAACCCGCGTAAGCGGGTTTTTTTTATGCCTCAAATGCAAAAAGCTGTAACATCAGTAGAAAAATGGCATCCGGGTCTCATCAGCGAAACCTGAGGACAAGGGAAAAATATTCTATACTTTTCAGCAACCCGCCAATGCGTCCCGTGGCCAAAACATAAAACAGATAACAGGCATGGAAACCAAGGAATTCAACGCCCAGCTGCTGCGGCACTACCTGGACCGCGATGTCGAGGGCATCATCTCGTTGGTGAGTTCCTATAAGAACGACACGGGATTCCAGCCGATCCGCCAGAAGCTGCTCAAGAAAAACAGGCTCGGCTTCTCCAGCAACACCCTCGAAGAGATCACCAATGCACTCATCCTCGAGATAGAGGATGCCCTGTCAGGCAAGCAGACCGCCGACTCGGAAGAGAGTTTTTTCGACATCGGGGAGAAACTGAAGCGTCACTACAACAAGGAGATCGCCGACCTCTACATGGACACCTGGATGCCCAATGATTTCGTGCTCGGCATCCGTGAACAGGACCATGCCAAAGAGCACATCTCACTGACTGAAAGCACCATAAACGCCTACAAGCAGGAGTTCATCAGGATCAAGAAGGGCCTGACAGCGCTCCATCGGGTCCTGGAGCCCTACAGCAGTTTTCCGATCAGCAACTGCACCGAGCTGGGCAGACAGTTGTCAGAGCTCTTTACCGAGCTGAGCTTCAATAAAAAATACATTCTCGCCAGGCCGTTTATCCTGCAGATCATCAAGGTGGCCGAGAACAGCGGCAACAAGGAGACGGTGGACATCGATGACCTGGACGAGACCTCGTTCTCTTTCTTCCGCCACTATGTGAAGAGCGGCATCGAGCCTCCCATTGCAGACCAGGTAGAGCTCCACATCGCGATAAAGAAACTTTTCATCTGCATTGCCAACGAGTCTCTCCTTGACCAGCAGAAGTACAATCATTTCTGGACTGTGATCTCACGCATCCTCGCACACCGGGCACAATCGAAACTGCCCGATATGCTGAAGGTCATTTTCATAGAGTTGCTGCAGCAGGTGGACGCAGACCAGTCCGCCATCATGGAGAGACTCTCCGAGAGCTTTCTCGAGGAGTACCGCAAGGCCGAGGTCGACATGCTGGCCCAGTACCAGCTGATAGAGAAGGAGCTGCTCTATACCATCGAGTACTTCGAGCGCGTCAAGGCCGGCGAGCACCAGGGCAACCCGAGGCACGAGGAGAGGGTCGAACTGGCCAGGGAGAAACTCCTGTTTCTTACAGACGTCTTCCCGCTGCTCGACCTGAAACGCGAAGAGATCGCCAACACCAGCACCATCAACCTGGAACGTGCCGCTTTCGGCGTGGCCGCGGAGATCACCCCTACCCAGTTGAACCGCTGGATACGGATCTACTCGATCCTGTTCTCGAACCGGGACATCATGGACCACACCGGCCATGACCTGGACTTCTCCGTCATGCACAACCTGATCTCCCATCTCACCACTTACCACCTTGTCCACAACATCACCCTGCTCAGAAACGTTGTCGACAAGACACTGAAGGCACCCGACGAGGAGAAGAGCAGGCGTTTCAAACTCTTCAACGAGGCGCTCAAGCTGAGACTGGATGGCCTGATGCATATGGGCAAATCCGAGGATATCTCACTGCAGAAGATGATCGAGGATCTCGGCTTCATCGAGAACCAGAAGATCCAGTTCGTCATTGCCGACACTTTCAACGGCTTCCAGGAGATCGTCGATGCCTTCAACGCCAGCGCCAACGACTACTTTGTACAGGATCGCGAAGCGCTGATGAAAGAGTCCAGGGGACTCTACAACGACATCTGCAACATGTGCATGAAAGGTCTCGTGCACAGACCGAGGGGAACCGTCGAGCCGGCAGATGACGCTCCTGAGGATGAAAAGGAAGCTGCCGGTAAAAGTTGGCTCGATCGCCTGCTCCCACCCTGACACATCGGGTTACCCTGAACAGCCCAACACTCGCAAGGGAGCAAGCGTGCCCCGGAACAGACTTGAAATAGACTATCTGCGCAGCCAGGTGATCGGCATCGACAAGGAGATCGACACCCCCTTTGGCAGGCGCCTGATGAGCTATGCCGATTACACCGCCTCCGGACGCAGCCTCCTGTTCATCGAGAACTACCTGCTGCAGATCAAGCAGCTATACGCCAACAGCCATACCGAGGACGACACCAGCGGACGGACCACCACCCAGCTGCTGCACCATGCGGAGAGGCGTATCAAGGAGATGGTGAATGCCGGCCCTGACGGCCGCATCATCGCCTGTGGCACAGGTGCGACAGGGGCTATCGACCGCATGCAGCAACTGGTTGGCGTAAAGCTTCCTGCCGCCAGCCGGCTGGTACTCAGGAACCTGATGGATGGATTTCTGGGCAATGAGACCGCTGCTCAGTTCGATGACTACTGCAGGGCGAACCAGCCGGTGGTCTTCGTGGGACCCTATGAACACCATTCCAACGAGGTCTCCTGGCGCGAGGGCCTGGCAACGGTGATCGAGGTACGCCTGGCGGAAGATGGCGGTATCGACCTGCAGCACCTTGAACAGCTGCTGCTGGATCCCCGCTACCGCAACAGGCTGCGCATCGGCTCCTTCTCGGCGGCATCCAACGTAACCGGCATGCGCTCACCGGTGAAGGCGATTGCGCGCCTGCTCCACAGGCACGACGCGATGGCCTTTTTCGACTATGCCGCCTGCGCACCCTACGTGGAGATCGACATGAATCCCGGGGGTGATGAGAGCCCCATCGATGCCCTCTTCATCTCCCCCCACAAGTTTCTTGGTGGCCCGGGTTCCAGTGGCATACTGATCTTCAACGAGCACTGCTACCATCCGGAGCTCCCGCCAAGCATCGCCGGCGGGGGAACCGTGGATTATGTCGGCCCCCGGGACCATGACTTCATCAGGGATGTTGAGATACGTGAAAATGCCGGCACGCCGGGTATTCTGCAGACCCTGCGTGCCGCTCTCGCCTTCGAGGTGAAGGAGGCTGTGGGCACCGATATCATCGAGGAGCGCGAGCAGGAGATGACCCGCCGCGCCTTCGAACGCTGGTCTGCCCATCCACGCATCGAGATCCTGGGCAACCAGGACCCGCTCAGGCGCATCAGCATCATCTCTTTCAATATTCTGGATCACAAGGGCGGACACCTTCACCCCCGTTTCGTCACCGTGCTGCTCAACGACCTGTTCGGCATTCAGACACGCGCAGGCTGCTCCTGTGCAGGCCCCTACGGTCATCAGCTGCTGCACATCGACCAGGAGACCGCCGAAGAGTACAGAAGCTGTATCATCCAGGGATACAGCGGCATCAAGCCGGGCTGGTGCCGCATCGGGTTCCACTACATTTTCGATGACCCCGAGGTGGAGTTCCTGCTGCAGAGCGTCTGCTTCGTTGCGGACCACGGCCACCTGTTCCTGGAGCAGTATCGATACGATCCTCACAGCGGCGCCTGGGAACATGCGGCAAGCCCGGACCAGGCGGCCCGGTTCTCTCTTGATGATGCCCTGGGTGCTGACCAGGTCAACGGCTCCGCCCTGGATCCGGCCGAGCGCCAGCAGCACTACCGTGCCTACATCGAGGAGGCCCGCGCGATGGTGAAAAAACTCGAGAAGGCACAACCCAATCCGGTAAATTCGGTGTAAAATATGCTTATTCGCTGTTTCAGCTCGACCAAATAGGAAGCAGGGTCCTGGCGCGCCCCACACGAGACGTGTCCGATCCCGAAAATCAATACTTGGAATCCCTGGCAAAACAACGGTCTGCACGCTTGAAAACGATTCTTGTCATCGATGATGACCCGTCGGCCATCGACATCCTCAACTCCTTTCTGGAACGGGAGTACAAGGTTGTTGCGGCCAAAGAGGGTGAGCACGGCCTGAGCCGCGCGGTTTCGGATGACCCACCTGACCTGATCCTGCTGGATATCCTCATGCCCGGCATGGATGGCTACGCGGTCTGCACGGCACTGAAAGAGAAACCCCGGACCCGGGACATCCCGGTCATCTTCATCTCCGTTCTTGACGCCGACTACGACGAGGCCAAGGGGCTGGAGCTCGGTGCGGTGGACTACATCACCAAGCCCTTCTCCCCGGCCATCATCCACGCCAGGATCAAGACCCACCTGGCACTGAGCGAAGCCCGCCAGAAGCTGCAGCACCAGAACGAGATACTGGAAGCCGAGGTGGAGAAGCGTACCCGTAGCCTGCAGGAGTCACACCAGGCACTGCAGGAGAACGAGGCCAAGTTCCGCACCCTGGTGGACAATATCCCCGGTGCCATCTACCGCTGCAACACTGACGCGGACCGCACCATCCAGTTCATCAGCGACGAGATCGCCAAGATATGCGGCTTCCCCGCGGAGGATTTCGTCCACAGCAGGCAGCGCAGCTACTCCAGCATCATCCACCCGGACGACAAGGCCGCGGTGGAGATCAAAATCGGTTCTGCAATCGCCAAGCGGGAACCCTATGTGCTCGACTACCGGATCATCGATGCCGAGGGTGAGACACGCTGGGTCTACGAGAAGGGGCAGGCCTCCTACGATGGCGATACCGCCCTCTGGCTGGACGGGGCCATCCTCGATACCACCCGCGAGAAGGAGCAGCAGGAACAGATCAGGCGCAGCATGGAGCAGGCGGTACAGGCGGTTGCACTGACGGTCGAGAAGCGTGACCCCTACACCTCGGGCCACCAACTGCGTGTGGCTGAGCTCGCCGCGGCCATCGCCACCATAATGGCGCTGGACCCGGATACCATACGGGGCATCCACCTGGGCGGCCTGATCCACGACATCGGCAAGATCTATGTCCCGTCCGAGATACTCAACCGTCCGGGTACCCTGAGCGAAAACGAATTCCATATCATCCAGACCCATGCCGAGGTGGGCCACGACATCATCGGAAGCGTGGAGTTTCCCTGGCCGGTGAAGACGATGATCCACCAGCACCATGAACGACTGGATGGCTCCGGTTATCCCCAGGGGCTGAAAGATGGAGACATCATACTCGAGGCCCGCATTCTCGCCGTGGCAGACGTGGTCGAGGCGATGGCCTCCCACCGCCCCTACCGGCCCGGCCTCGGTATCGATAGCGCGCTGGCAGAGATCGAGCAGAACCGTGGAATTCTCTACGATCCCGACGTAGTGGATGCCTGCCTCAAGCTGTTCAGGGAGGAGAACTACTCCCTGGCGAAACCACAGTAACCAGCAACCTGAAAGCTCACTCCGCCAGCGACTCGATCACCCGCGTGGCCACTGGCAGCGGAACCCACTGACTCCACACGGCCCGTTCGCGCTGGAGGAATTGGTGTGCCACATCTTCAGGTGTCAGCCCCTTGTCATGTTTTTCCGCCAGCAACCGGCTGACCAGCCCCGCGCCCGTCCGGTAACGCGCCAGGAAAGCAGACAACTCCGGAGCCTGTCGCTGAAATTCCGCGCTGACGGCGATCCCCACATCGGTCACCGGGTAGGCACAGCCCCTGGGGTACTCCCTGTCTTCCGACAACCCCTGCCAGTCTTCGGGATTAAAGGCCGGCTCCCCGAGCATCACCAGATCGTACTTACCCATCACCCAGGAAGGGCCCCAGTAGTAAGCGAGAAACGGCCTGCCCTGCTCGTAGGCGTTGGCAATCGCCCGGTCGAGCTCATCCCCAGTCCGGGGACGATAGTTGGAAAAGTGCTCTCTCAGACCATAGGACCGTAACTTTCGGCTGTTGATCTTGGCGCAGCCCCAGCCGAACACGCAGTTGATGAAGCGTCCCTTGTCCTGGCGCTCGGGGTCCTTGAACAGCAGCTTGTATCGTGGCAGGTCAAATACCGACGCCAGGTCGGGGGCACTGGCCTCGATGCCACGGGCCGCATCACCCTCGACCAGGTAGCGGGGCACGAACCAGCCCTGCACCGCATCGGCAAAATTGGTACCCAGGACCACCACGGCACCGTCGTCCAGCGCCTCCTGCCAGGTCTCACCGTAGTTGCCTGCCCACACCTCCATCATCACGTCGACGGAACCACGGGCCAGCCCCTTGACCAGCGGCAGGCTGGTACCGGGCATGGCGTCGGCTTCACAACCGTAACCCTCCTCGATGATATAGCGGGCGATGGCGGTATGGATCCGGTTGCTGTCCCAGTTCAGGTCAGCAAAAACAACAGGCCGCTCCAGTTCGCAACCCTGTGACCATACCGCGGGAGACAAGGTGACCAGTAACAGCAGCACAGGCAGACAGGTCAACAATCTGCGATAGACAGTGGATAGAACCGGCAACCTTCTCTGCATCAACACTCTCCCACTGGCAGGGCAGTCACTCCTCATCCCTGAACTCGGCTGCGATCTCCAGGAAGCTATCCTCCACTTCGAGGAAGGCGTCCACCACGTCAGGTGCAAAATGGCTCCCTTTCCCCTCTACGATGATCTCCCTGGCCTCCTCGTGGGTCATGGCAGGCTTGTAGACGCGCTTACTGATCAGCGCATCGTATACATCGGCCACGGCCATAAGCAGGCCACCGAGAGGTATCTCTTCACCCTTCAGGGCGTTGGGATAGCCGCTGCCGTCCCACCGCTCGTGGTGGGTGGAGGCAATCTCACCCGCCACATCGAAGAAGGTGGTTTCATGACCCATGGCGCTGGCCGCTTCCAGCAGTGACTGCCGGCCAAGGGCGGCATGGTTTTTCATCACCTCGAACTCATCCGGCTCGAGGCGACCCGGCTTCAGCAGCACATCGTCCGGGATGCCGACCTTACCCAGGTCGTGCAGGGGGGCCGTCTTGTAATAGAGTTCGACGACTTCATCACTCAGCCGCTCCTGGTAGAGCGGGTTCATGCGAAGCCGTTCCGCGAGCACACGGACATAGCGCTGGGTACGCCGGATGTGGTTACCCGTCTCCATGTCACGGGTCTCCGCCAGGGAGGCCAGCGCAAGTATCGTGGCATCCTTGGTCTTCTGCAGCTGTTCTGTTCGCAGGTCCACCAGGTGCTCGAGGTTGTTGAGGGTCGCCTTCAGGGTCAGGTGGGTCTTTACCCGCGCCTGAACAATGGCGGGTGAATATGGCTTGGTGATGTAGTCCACCGCACCGAGCTCCAGTCCCTTTCGCTCATCCTCCACCTCGTTCATGGCGGTTACAAAGATAACCGGGATACCACGGGTCCTCTCATCCTCCTTGAGCCGTCGGCACACCTCGTATCCATCCATTTCCGGCATCATGATATCGAGCAGGATCAGGTCAGGGGGGTTGTCCGAGCCGGCGATTTTCAATGCCCGCTGCCCATTGACCGCCGCCTTCACCTTGTAGGTTTCATGCAGGACACCATCGAGCACGTCGATATTCTCCGGCACATCATCTACTACAAGAACGGTTTTCTGACCCAGTTCGACCGTCATCAATCTATCTCCAGCTCAATGTTCAGCTCTTCCGCCGTGCGGCGCATCACTTCGAGTGCCTCGGTAAAATCGTAATCCTCGACCAGCGACTCCATCTCCTTGAACCCATCATACAGGGGAGTTGCCCTGTGCTGTTCCATGAGATCGGCGAGATAGCGCCCTGCAGCCGTATCGGCATCGGCCAGCAGCGCACCCAGCTCCTTCAGGTGAGCACCGATCTCCTCCATGTCTGCATCGTCCACCACCTGTTTAGCAGCAGGAGTATCGGCCGGCCTGCCAAGCTTCTCGATCGCCTCGAGGATCTGGCCAAGGGCTTCGCGCACCTCCGGCATCTGCCTCTGCACACATGCCCCGTCATCCTTCTTGATACACTCCTCGAGATCCCTCGCCGCCTCGAACAGTCGGCGTGCACCAAGATTTCCAGAAACCCCCTTCAGGGTATGCGCAATCCGCCTGGCGGTATCCGGATCGCCCGCCTCCAGGGACTGGATCACCTCATCAGCAGCACCGGCCTGGTTTTTTCTGAACTTCTTCAGCAACTGCATGTAGAGCTTGAGGTTGCCGCCCACGTGCTTGCGCGCGTTTGCAACCTCCACACCGGAGAGGGCGGGAAACTCATCCCCCTCGCCACGTGTTGCCTTGGGCAGTTCTGAAGTCATCGGGAGTTCCATCACTTTCGGCGGCACCCAGTGAACCAGCGCGTGGTAGAGGTCCGCCGGATCGACCGGCTTGGCGACATAGTCGTTCATCCCGGCATCCAGGCATTTCTCCCTGTCCCCCACCATGGCATTGGCCGTCATGGCGATGATGGGCAGGCTTTCATACCCCGGAATCTGGCGTATCACCCGGGTTGCCTCCAGGCCATCCATGACAGGCATCTGTACATCCATGAGCACTGCATCGAACTCGCTGCCGGTGACCATGCGTACCGCTTCACGACCGTCCCTGGCCTCCTGCACACGCAACCCGGCCACGCTCAGCAGTTCACCGGCCACCTGGCGATTGATCTCGTTGTCTTCCACCACCAGGATGCTGGCGCCACGGATGGCCGATACCGCACCGACACCCAGATCCTGTTCGGAAGGATGGGTCGGCTCGGTCTCCTCCTTGTGTCCCAGGGCCACCAGAACCGTATCGGTCAACACCGCCGGACTGACCGGTTTCAGCAGAATACCGGCCAGGTCCAGCTCCTGGGCCTGCTCGATCACCTCTTCCCGGCTGTAGGCGGTAACGAGCACGATCGCAGGTATGGTCTGCAGGGTATTGTCCGCCAGTATGCGTTTTGCCGCCTCGGCGCCATCGATACCGGGCAGACACCAGTCCATCAGAACCAGGTCGAAACCGCCCTGGCGCAGGCACTCGTCAACCGCCTCTTCCCCGCTGGCGACCAGGTAGACATTGAGCCCCATGACGGAGAGCATCCCCTGCAGGGTTTCCCGTGCGGCGGCGTTGTCATCCACCACCAGCACACGCATACCCTTCAGCTCTTCAGGTGTTTCCGTGGAGACCAGTCGCTGCCCCGTGTGCAATCCAAAGTGCGCGGTGAAGGTGAAGGTACTGCCCTTGTCAGGAATACTCTCTACGCCGATCTCCCCCCCCATCATCTCGACCAGGCGCTTGGCGATCGCCAGGCCGAGACCGGTACCGCCATAACGCCGGGTGGCAGATGCATCCGCCTGGGTAAACGGCATGAAGAGCTTCGCCCGCTCCTGTTCCGTGATACCGATACCGGTGTCGGTAACGGAGAAGGCGAGCGTCACCTCGTCATCGGTCCGTGACTTCGACTCCACGGACACCACCACCTCTCCCTGGTCAGTGAACTTGACCGCGTTGCCACACAGATTCAGCAGCACCTGCTCCAGGCGGAGCGGATCACCAACAAGGGAGTCGGGCACATCCGGAGCGACCCTGAACATGATCTCCAGCCCCTTGCTGGAAGCCTTCTGGCCAATCAGCGCCGAGAGGCTGCGCAGCACGTCCTCGAGGAAGAAGTCCGTGCGCTCGACGGCCAGCTTGCCGGCTTCGATCTTGGAGAAATCGAGGATATCGTTGATGATGCGCAGCAACGACTCGGAAGAGGTCTGGATCTTTGTCAGGTAATCCCGCTGCTTGTAGCTCAGCTCGGTCTGCAGCACCAGGTGGGACATGCCGATAATGGCATTCATGGGCGTACGGATCTCGTGACTCATGTTGGCGAGGAACTCGCTCTTGGCCCTGTTGGCCGCATCGGCGGCATCCCTGGCCAGCTGAAGTGTCTCCTCCACCTCCTTGCGCCCGGTCACATCATGGGCGATACCCTCCACGGAAACCACCTTGCCTTCGCGGTCGAACACCGGCACCTCCGAGACGTCCAGCCAGCAGATGGTGCCATCCTTGTGGTAGAGCTGTATCTCGTAGGCGGGTTGACGGATACCCTGCAGGGCAAGCTGCGTGTACTTTTCCGCATCCCGGTTCACCGGATGATCTGTCATGGAACTCGAGTAGTGACTGAGAAACTCCTCAGGCTGCCAACCCAGCACATTGTTGATGGATGGACTGACATAGGTGAATATCCCCTCGGCATCGTGGGCGTAGAAGAAGTGATCCTCGGCCAACCCCTCGACCATGGAGCGGTACCTCTCCTCGCTGGCACGCAACCCCTCCTGGGCCTCTGTCCTTGCGGCCACCTCCTCCTGCAGGTTGGACAGCGCCTTCTCGAGATCCGCGGTACGCTCCTTTACCCTTATCTCCAACTCGTCACGGGCCTTGCGCAGTGCCTGTTCCGCCTCCTGCTGCGCGGCGTAGAAACTGGCGTTCGCCTCGATATACCGATTGGCCGTACCCACCAGCTGTCCCAGCTCATCGCCCTCATGACCGGCGGGAAGGGGCAACAGATCCTTTTCCGCCTGCCCCGGCTCCATGTGACCCAGGCTGCGGGTTATCCTGCCAAGAGGCCATCCCAGCAGCAGGTAGAAGACCACCAGCAGAACCAGGGTGAACACAAGGATCTGGGCGATGGAAGTCACCAGGTAACGGTCGGCACGTTGGGTGAACGGATGCAGCGCCACCACCTGGTCGACGGTAACCTTCAATTGACCGAATATCCGCCCGGGCTCGTCGGGATCCCGGAGTCCCTGGATATATTCCCGCGGCGGCTCCGCAAGCAGCTTGCCAAGCCATCCCGGACGGGGCGTATCCTCTGCCCGGACACCTGCTGCAAGCTGGTTTCCCCACTCGTCATGGATCTGCACATCACTGACGAAATCATAGGTCAACAGGCCATCCACCAGCTCGCTGGCACTGGCCTCATCCAGGGTATAGACGGCACGGGATGCTGAGCCCTGGGCAACATTCAGGATATTCTCCATGTCGCGTTGGAGCTGCTCCACGGCCGCCGAATAATCGGCCCTCATCTGCAACAGCCCCACGACCACCCCCAACAGCAGCGCGATGATCAGTGAGATCATCGCCAGCCTGAAGGCGATGCGCCGGTGCAGTGCGATCCGCTCCTTCAACCCCTTATCCTCAATCCATCATTCCCTTGTCATCCGCCCGCCGATAGCGGGCCTGTATCCTGTCGAAAGTGCCATCATCCTTCATCCGGGCCATCGTCTGCTCAATCCGCTGCTGCAGCGAGAGGGCATGGGATTTACGGGATATGGTGATGTAGGAGAGCTTTCCCTGGACCTTGAACGGGGACTTCTTCAGTCCCTGGTCCAGTTGTTTGAGCAGGTAGTCCCCCTCCATCTCGGGCATGATCACCACGCAGTGGATGCAGTTGGCGGTTTTCAGGATGGCGTTCTCGTACTTGGCAACAGGCACCTTGCGCAGGGTCCTGTCCTGGTCGAAACGGTCGAAGTAGACCTTTCCATGGTGCACCAGCACCAGGCGGTCTGCCAGGTCCTCGTATTTCTCTATCCCCCCGGCTTCGGGATGGACATAGAAGACCTTGTCTTCACGCGGCAGGGTGGCCCCGGTATACACCATGTAGGCTTCCCGCTCGGGGTTGCGGTTGGGTCCGAGCATGATATCGGCGTTACCGAAGCGCATCATGTAGAGGGCCCGCTTGAACGGCACCTCGATGTAACGGACCTTCAGC
>JBEVVY010000001.1:3106110-3132963 GCA_040506895.1 Sedimenticola sp. | reverse complement strand
GCGGTTGGGTCCGAGCATGATATCGGCGTTACCGAAGCGCATCATGTAGAGGGCCCGCTTGAACGGCACCTCGATGTAACGGACCTTCAGCCGGAGACGGGCCGCCAGCTCTTTCATGGTATCGAAATAGATACCGGAAAAGCCACCATCCTCAACAATGCGATAGGGCGGCGCGTTGTTACCCACCACGCGCTGTTCCACCTGCTCCTTGGCTGCAACCTGTCCAGACAGCAACAGCATGAGGGGCAGTAACAGTCCCACGATAAAAGTCTTTTTCATAAATCCTCCGACACCACAACCTGGTGTAACAAGCATGGTCACGGCTGGCCTGCAACTACTCGGCCTCAATATCCCTGATGAGCTGGCGTACCAGTTCCAGGGCGTTTTCGAAATCATAGCTCTCCAGGCGCACCTTGGCTTGAGTCAGTTTCGATTCGATCACACTGCCCCGGGCTTTTTGAAGGAGCGCCTCCAGGCTGCGCCCCGCACCGGTGTCATCGTCCTCCAGCTGCCTTGCCAGCGCTTCGAGCAGGGGCACCATCACCGACAGGTCGGGCGTGTCATGTTCGCTTGCTGCCGCCCGCTCATGATCCTGATGGAGCCCACGGATCGAAGCGCATACCCGCTCCAGCTCACTGCCCATCCGTTCATGCAGACTGGCAATGGACTCCGCATCCTGGCCCTCGCGAAGGGCGGTCTCCAACAACTGGCACGCCTGCTGTAGCTGGACAGCCCCGATATTACCCGCCACACCCTTGACGGTATGGGCATGGCGACGGGCCTCTTCCAGCTCATTCCGCTCGATTGCGCTACGGATAGCCACAGCAGCGCCGGCGTGGCTGTCGAGAAACTTGCCCAGCAGTTTGAGATAGAGCCCCCTGTTGCCTGCCAGGTGGCGCAGACCCGCCTCGCTGTCTATCCCCTCGAGGGGAGGAGACGTTTCAGCGGCAGCCTCGCCGGAAGGCGTGGGGGGCACAGGAACAGGAACGTCTCCGATCACGGCCTCAGCCTCCGGCTGCACCCAGCGTGCAAGGGTTGCCAGCAGCTGCGGCGGATCGAATGGTTTTGAGACAAAATCGTTCATCCCCGCCTCGATACAATGATCCCTGTCAGATGGCATGGCGTTGGCGGTCATGGCGATAATGGGCAGTGTTGCATACTTGGGATCGCTACGGATGATGCGTGTCGCCTCGTAGCCATCCATCACCGGCATCTCCACGTCCATGAGTACCCCGTCGAACTGTTGCCGCCCGACCTGTTCGACACTCTCCCTGCCATCCATCGCGACAGTCACCTCGACCCCGGCCTGGACAAGTATCTCCTCGGCCACCTGGGCATTGATCTCGTTATCCTCCACCAGCAGTACACAGGTACCCAGAAGCGTCTGCCGGGAACCTGCAATCTCATCGCCTTTTTTGCCGGACGTGGATTCAGGAGCCGCCTCACCCAGCACCTCCAGGATGGTGTTAAACAGTACCGAAGGGCTTGCCGGCTTTATCAGAAAGGCGTCGAGATGGGCAGCCTCGGCCTGCTGGCGAACCTCTTCACGACCGAACGCGGTAAGCATGATGATCGGCGGAACATGATGCAGTCCGAGCCCCTTCTTAATGCGCCTGGAAACCGCGATGCCGTCCTCGCCAGGAAGCCGCCAGTCCATCAGCACCAGGGCATAGGGGTCACCCTCCATCTCCGCCGCCCGGACCTCTTCCAGTGCAGCATCACCGGAACCCACCACCGTGGGCCTGAAACTGAACCCCTTGAGGGTCTCCCGCAGTACCTCCTGTACCGCCGCGTTATCATCCACCGCCAGCACCCTCAATCCTTTCAACCAGATAGATGGAAGGTGAAAGTGGCGACGTTCAGTGCTGTGGCGCCCAAAGCGTGCGGTAAACTGGAAATCACTGCCCACACCCGGTTCGCTTTCGACCCAGATCTCACCTTTCATCATCGTTACCAGGCGTTTGCAGATGGCCAGTCCCAGGCCGGTTCCACCGTACTTCCTGGTGGTGGATTCATCGGCCTGGGCAAAGGATTCGAACAGCCTGGAACGCTGCTCCTCTGTCAGCCCGATTCCGCTGTCCCTGACCGAGAACTTGAGCTGCACCCACTCATCCTCCAGCATCAGCACATCCACCGAGATGACCACTTCGCCCTGCTCGGTGAATTTCACGGCATTGGCACCGAGGTTCTGGATCACCTGCCCCAGCCGCAAGGGATCGCCAACCAACGCCTGGGGCACCTCCGGCGCAACGGTGAATACCAGTTCCAGTCCCTTCTCGTACACCCTGGGGGCCAAGATGCCGGTGACACTGCTGAGGACGTCATCCAGGTGGAACTCGACAGACTCCATCTCCAGCTTGCCAGCTTCGATCTTGGAGAAGTCGAGGATGTCGTTGATGATGCGCAGCAACGAGTTGGCCGATGACTGGATCTTTTCGACGTAATCCTGCTGCTTGGGCTGGAGGCCTGTCCTGAGGGCCAGGTGCGACATCCCGAGTATTGCGTTCATGGGGGTCCTGATCTCGTGGCTCATGGTGGCGAGAAAACTGCTCTTGGCCCTGTTGGCCGCCTCGGCTTCCGCATTGGCCTGCTGCAACTGCGCCTCCACCTCTCGACGATGGGCGATCTCACGGGCCATGGAGCGGTTCCAGAAGATCACAACCGCCAGTATCAGAATGGCAATCAGCAGCACGGCCCCGACCACCTCCCATACCAGGACCCAGTCGATCCTCGGTTCGTAGGCCACCTGGATCCACTCATCGTGCAGTTGCTGACGCTCCCGCGGGCTTATGGATGCCAGCGCCTTGTCCAGGATCTTCACCAGCCTGGGCCAGTCCTTGCGCACCCCCATGCGCAGATCCATGGTGTACTCGGTGGTAGCTGCCACCTTGAGATTGCCGACCCCCATCTCCTTGAGCAAGGCACTGAGGGTCACCAGGTTGTCCACCACTGCATCAGCCTGGTTTCCGGATACCGCCATGATGCCTTCCCGCAGATCCGACACCGGCATAAGCCGGATCCCGGGGTAGTCACGTGAAAGCAGATCCTGGGTGTAGTAATCCCTTCCCACCGCCACCGTAAGGCCGTTCAGGCTCTTCAGCCCCTCCTTGAAGGAGGCGTCCTCACGACCGATGATTACGATCGGATAGCTGCTGTAGGGCCGGGTAAAATTCAGGTATCTGTCACGTTGAGGGGTCTGCACAACGGCCGACAGCAGGTCCAGCTCTTTCTCCTTGATTCCGCTGATCACCTGGGACCAGGTGAGGTTTGGAACCATCTCGATGGAGGCCCCGACACGCTCGTTGATCAGCTCCACGACATTGGCAGAGATGCCCTGGTGCGTACCGAAGCGGCCGACATACTCGAATGGGGGCCAGTTGGGAGCAATCCCCAAGCGTAGCTGCGGATGCTCCTCTAACCAGGCTCTCTCCGCCTGCGTCAGGCGCACGCTGTCACTCAGGCCTTCATACTGGCGCATCTCGGGGGAGGTGATCCACTGCTGCTCGATCCCGGCCAGGTCCTGGGTGGTAATGGCACTCAACCCCGCCTCCACCACGGCCAGCAGTTCGTCATTCCCCTTCGCCACTGCACCATGGATCCTGTTCCGGAACAGGTCGCCCCCGAAGGGAACGAACTCGCCGGTGGCACCCAGTCGCGAAAGTATCGTCTGCGCCGTTGGCGCTTCGTCGATGAACATATCGACACGACCGTCGATCGCATACTGCAGCATGCTGACACTGTCCGGAAACAGTATCACTTCGGCCTCCGGATGCTTCTCCCGCAGGTACTGCTCCTGGTAGGAGCCTCTGACCGCCCCCACCCGTTTACCCGCGATCTGCGCCAGCGTGGTGATCGGGTGCTTTTCAGGATTGTGGAAGAGGCGCGTGGCGACCTGGTAGAAGGGCTGGGTGAAATCCATCTCCGCGGCCCGATGTTCCGAATGGAAGAGTCCGGAGTGGAGGTCCACCTCCCCTCTCTTCAGCGCCTCGAGGGTATCGTCCCAGTCCATGAAACGGAACTCCACCTCCCTGCCTGTACGTTCCGCCCAGAGCTCCCAGACATCGACCAGCAGGCCGCTGGGTTCGCCCCTGTAGTTGAGCATGCTGAGCGGGGGATAGCCGCCCGATATGGCGATGGAGACGACATCCTCGGTAGAACGATCCGCAACCCCCAGCCACTTGCGCACGATCCCCGCCCGCTCCTCGTTGCTGATCACCCCCATGTAGTGCCTGATGGCGCTGGATAGTGCCTGGTCACCCTCCTGCACCGCACTGAAGAACATGTTGCTGTAGAGGGGAATCGAGATATGGTAGCGATAGTCCGCCATCATCCCCCTGCGCCCCAGGTGATAGAGAGCGATCGGGGTATCCTTGATAAAGACCCGCACCTCGCCCTTTGCGATGCCATCGAACAGCGCCTTGTTGTTGGGGTAGAGTTTCAGGTTGGCACCGGGCAGGTGTTTACGCAGGTAACCGACCGCCAGGTCCCCCTCGATCACACCGATGATGAACGGACCGAGATCCTCAAGTGTATTGACGGCGAACACGCTGTTGTGAAAGAAGAAGTGGGTGTCACTCTGGTGCATCTCAGCGCTGTACTGCAGGTACTTATCGCGCTTTTCGGAGTAGAAGAGCCCGGCATGGATATCAGCCCGCTTCTCCTGCATCATGCGCAGAGTCTCACCCCAGCTGACACAGCGGAACTCGATCTCGATACCCGACTTTTCCGACCAGAGGCGCCACAGGTCCACGAACATGCCACTGGGTTTGCCTTTCTCATCGGTAAAGTGAAACGGTGCCGAACCGGTGCTGCAGGCGATAACCACCTTGCCGGGCAATGCGTTTTGCCCCTGGGCGACCGGGAGAACCGGCAACAGGCACAGAAGCGCGACGAACACCTGCCGGAGCCATGGCCCTACCCTGCGCAGTATGCCGTGCATCCGCATCGATTCCCTTCCCCTGTCAATCCACATAGCTCGCTTCTGCGAGGCGTGCCACCTCGTCACGCCCCACCACCAGGTTGAGGTCCGCGCGCCGCCCCCAGACCCTGTGCATTATGTAGTTGGGCATCCAGTAGGCCTGGTCCACGATACGCCTGATCGCCTTTTCGTAGAGCTGCTTGCGCTTGAAGTGTCCCACCTCGAAACGGGCCTGCCTCAACAGACCGCTGAGGCGGGAGTCACCCGTGTAGTTGTACTTTCTGTCCAGCATGAACCAGTCCGGCAGGATGCCATCCACATCGAACAGGTTGTAGCTGCCCCAGGTATAGTTGGCGATACCATCCACCTGCCCCGACTTGTAGCGTGTCCCCAGCTCACGCTGGCGTCCGCGGTAGTCCTGCAGCTCGACCCTGATGCCCACCTGCTCCAGGTACTCCTTCGCGGCAAGGTTGAACAAGTGCTGCTCCTCCAGGTAGTACCAGAGCTTGATATCGAAACCCTGCGCATAGCCCGCCTCACGCAGCAGGCGGCGTGCCTTTGCGGGGGAATACTCGGGCACCTCGAGGTCGCCCACACTGCCGAACTGGATCGGGTTCACCGGTGAATCGAGGAGACCGGCCCGGGCACCGAACACCTTCTCGACAATCGCCTTGCGATCGATAGCGTGCCAGATCGCCCGCCTCACCCGCGCATCGGTAAGCGGTGTCTCCGCGGCCCGCCCCATGCTGTCGAACTGCCAGAAGACGATGCGTAGCACGGGAATGTCCATTGCCGTCACACCCCTTGCCGCTGTCAGGCGGCCCCAGCTGCCAGGGCTGAGATTCATGGCCAGGTCCAGTTCGCCGTTGAGCAGCCTGTTCAACCGCTGTTCCGCATCACTCTCCATGTGGACCTGGAGCTGCCTGATTTTTGGATAACCGGAACGCCAGTAACCTTCGTTGGCAGTCAGCACCACCTCCACCCCAGGCTCGAACCGGACCAGCCTGTAGGGACCCGTCCCAACCCATGCAGAGGGACCGTCAGCGGTGATCTCCACACCGGGGTCGTATGGAAAAAGCGTGTTGAACCGCTCGAGAATGAGGGGATAGGGACGGTGGGTGATGACATCGAACGTGAGCTCATCGATCACCTGGATATCGCGGATCCAGTCGAACTGGGCCTTGCGCTGGGAGCGATCAGACTTGAGCAGATAGTCCATCACGGTAAAACGCACCGACTCGGCGGTGAGCGGGTTACCGTTGTGGAACTGCACCCCATCGCGCAGGCGGAACCGCCAGGTGGTGGCATCCATCACCCGCCACTCCGTTGCAAGATGCGGCAGGATGGATCCGCTATCCGGATCTCTTGCTACCAGGGGATCCCAGACCAGGTAACCCATGTCGAGTACCGCACGCATGGTGGTGGCGTATTGATCCAGGGTCTGGATATTACTCTGGTGCCCGATGCGGAGAAGGTTTTTCCGTCATCGGTCGAGAGACGCTCACACCCCGACAACACCCCACCTAGCAGGAACAGGGCAGCTAGCAGGATTGTAATTCTTTTATTTGATTTGAGCACAGCAGCTCCTGTATCCACCCGACACTATTATTGTAGTTGTTTAAATCCGCACTGCCGCCGGGTCAGTCAGGTCGATCCAACATCTCCACCGCCCTGCCCAGCTGCTCCAGCGCGCCCTCGAAGTCGTATTCAGCGACCAGCCGGTTGACCCGGGAAAAAGACTCCCTCGCCCGATGGTTCTGCAATCTCTCCATGATCTCATCAAGGCAGCGGCTGGCACCGGTATCGTCTTCGGCCAACAGCCCGGTCAGCTCCGCCAGGAGAGGCTCAAGCGCTTCCCGGGTCACAGCAGGCCCATCACCCCCCCCGTCAGAATCCCGGTCATCCAGCGTGGCAAGCTGATCCAACAGGTCGCCAAGCCCCGTCTCGACCACCACGAGCTGTGGTTCGATCGCCTCCCTGTCATTGAGCTTGATAAGCCGCTCCAGCTCCTGTGACGACTGGTACAGCTCCAGTGCGCCGATATTGCCCGATACCCCCTTGAGGGTATGCGCAGCCAGCCGTGCGCTCTCCATGTCGCCGGCAGACAGCGCGGCACGGATACCCGCCCCGAAATCGGCCTGGCTCTGGCGGAACTTCAACAGCAACCTGACATAGAGCGCCTGGTTGCCCCCCACCCGCCTTAGACCGTCCTCTGCGTCCAGCCCCTCGATCACCGGCAGCTGGCCGGGCTCGACAGGGGGCGTGTGGGCCTGTACATCCTCTGCCAGGCGCCCCTCGTCGACAGAGATCCAGCGATCCAGGGTCAGGAACAGGTCTCGCGGTTCGAACGGCTTGGAGACGAAATCGTTCATGCCGACATCGAGGCAACGCCCCCGGTCTGCAGGCATGGCACTTGCGGTCATGGCGATGATGGGGAGGTCTTTGAAATGCGGTTCACTGCGGATCATCGTCGTGGCTTGATAGCCATCCATCACCGGCATCTGTACGTCCATCAGCACCGCATCGAAGGTGGCAGAGTGGACCTTCTCCACCGCCTCGCGACCATTCACCGCAACGCTCACATGGAGGCCGTTCTGCTCCAACAGCTCCTGGGCCACTTCCAGGTTGATCTCGTTATCCTCCACCACCAGGACATGGGCACCATGAAGGTGGGCTGCAATCTCCTCCACCGCCTCACCCTCTTCGGCTTCCGGGGTCTCCTGTCCCAGGGCCTGCATGATGTTGTTGAAAAGGGTGAGCGCACTGACCGGCTTGGTCAGAAACCCCCCAAGTCCGAGTGCCTCCGCCTGCTGTGCCACCTCCTCGCGACCATGGGCCGTGAGCATGACGATCGCGGGCGCAGGTTCCAGTCTCTTCTCCTGGAGTATCCGCCGCGAGGCCTCGATACCATCCATGTCAGGCAGCTTCCAGTCCATCACCACCAGGCTGTAGGGGTCACCCGGCACAGCCCCGTAAAGCTCCTCAAATCCCGCTGCTGCGCTCTCCACGGTGGTCACCCTGAACGAGTACTGGCTGAGCATCTCCCAGAGGGTCTCACGGGCGCTCTCGTTGTCATCCACCACCAGCACCCGCAACCCCTTGAGCTTCACCGTTGGCAGCCTGTAGTGCCGTCTCTCGGTGCTCTGCCGCCTGAACCGGGAGGTGAAGTGGAAGGTCGTCCCCAGTCCCAGGCTGCTCTCCAGGCCAATCTGTCCGCCCATCATCTCCACCAGGCGTTTACTGATTGCAAGACCAAGACCGCTTCCGCCAAACCGGCGTGTGGTGGATGCATCCGCCTGGGAGAAGGAGCGGAACAGTTTCGACTGCTGATCGGGCGTCATGCCGATCCCGGTATCCCTGACGGAGAAGTGGAGCTCGGCCTCCTCCTCGCCGAGGCTGACCAGGCGGATGGAGACCACCACCTCTCCTTCAGAGGTGAACTTCACCGCGTTGCTGCAGAGGTTGAGCAGTACCTGGCCGAGACGCAGGGGATCCCCAACCAGTCGCCGCGGCACACTCTTGGCCACAGAGAAGACCATCTCCAACCCTTTCTCGTGTGCCTTGGCGGCAATCATTGTCGCGAGATTGTCCAGCACCTCGTCGACATGGAAGTCGATGGACTCCATCTCCAGCTTACCCGCCTCGATCTTGGAAAAATCGAGGATGTCGTTGATGATACGCAGCAGCGCATTGCCGGACTGGCGGATCTTCGACACGTAGCCCCGCTGCTTGGGATCAAGATCAGTCTTCAACGCCAGGTGTGACATGCCCAGGATAGCGTTCATCGGCGTGCGTATCTCGTGGCTCATGTTGGCCAGAAAACTGCCTTTCGCACGATTGGCCGCTTCTGCCGCAAGCTTGGCCTTCGCCAACTCCTGCTCACCGATCTTACGCTCAGTGATGTCCTGCACGGTGCCGCTGATATGTACGGGCTTTCCAGCCCGGTTCAGGCCTATCTCGCCCTGGATATGCAGATGCCTGACCCCGCCCTCGTCGGACAGCACTTTGTACTCACCATCCAGCATCTCGCCGGAACTCATGGAGTGGTCAAGATCAGTCTGAAATCGACGCCCGTCAGCCGGCTGGAAAGCGTCGGCGAGCATTGTCAGGGATATGGTCTCCCTATCGCCCAACCCCAGTACCCAGCGTGCCTCGTCGGTCAGCTCCAGCAGATCCCCCTGCATCTGCCACTCCCAGCTACCGAGGCGGGCGATCCTCTGGGCCCTGACCAGGCTTCTATCCGTCTTCTCCAGGGCCGCGATGGTCTTTCGCTGCACCATTGCCAGGCCACCAATCCCAACAAGCGAGAGTACAACGAGGGTGAGTGCAGCAAGCATGGCGTGGCGCAGCAGCTCGATCTCCCTGGCCTGCTGTGCCAAGCCTGCCAGAACCTCCTCGTTGGCCCGCAGGAAGGTGTTGCGATAGGTGGCGATGAGGTCATTGAGACGGGTCCGGATGGCCAGCAACTCGGTCTCGTCGACATCGTCAGGATCGGCAACCACCTCGTCCAGGCGGCTCAGGATATAGTCCGTCTCCAGGTTTGCAGAGCGGATATTCATATCCGCGCCCCTGTCGGCAACCTGGTAGAAGCGTGTGAAGGTCGAGTAGGCCACGTCAAGGGCCACCGCAAGGTTGTCTATGCGCCTGTGGGTCCGAAGCAGGTCAGCCGCCTCGATACTCGCGGAAAGGTTGACCAGGCTCTGAATCATCCCCGAATAGCCACGCTGCTCTGACAGGGTCACCAGCGGAATCGAGGCCTCTATCTGGCGCAGGGCATTCCAGGCATACCAACCGCCCCCGCCCACCAGCAGGATGAACAGCAGGAAAACGCCGGTGGCAAAATGGCGTGTGAAGCCCGATATCTTCAACGTGGCTCCCTCACTCTACCGGGCATGGGCCTTCACTTGCCTTGTCGGGAGACCAACAGGGTGCCGCCGCCACCTCCATCAGGCGGGCAAGTTTTCTCCCCTGCTGCTTCAATACCGTCTCGATCTTCTTGTTGCGCAGAATAATGCGTGAGAAGGCGAGCTTGTAGACAGTACTGAAGTCCCCACCGTACTGCCCCAGACCCACCGGCAACAGCGCAGACAAGGCATCGGGGGCGGCCGACTGGCGGGTGACCGCCTGCTTGAACATTTCGACACTGGGACTGAGCGCACCACTACCGGTATCCTTCAGCACCGGGAAAAAACCGGTATTTTGCAGCATGGCCAACTGCCCCTCGGGTGACGCCAAGTACCTGGCCAGACCTCTCGACGCCTCGTGGTCAGGCGCCTTGCCAGGGATTGCCAGGCCACCCAGGACGACCATGAAGCCCCTCCCCTTGGGACCCGCGGGCACCGGAAACACCACGAAATCATCAGGACGTTTTTCCACCGCCGGCATCAGTCTCGCGGTGTGATCCCAGGCCACCCACACCTCTTCAGAGAGCAGCGGTTCATGCATGGAGTCGAAACTGAGAGAGCGGGGATTGACGCTTTCCCACAGCGCGCGCAGGTACTGCCACATGGCCACGGCCTCGTCGCTCTTGAAGCTGCGCACCATGCCCCCGGTAAAGGAGGGATAGAGATATCCCTGCAGCAGGCGATGCAGAAGCCCCTTGGGACCGGCCGGCAGGCCAAGCTTGGGCTCACCACTCGCCCGCCGCATGTTCTCAGCCCAAAGCTTGAGTTGATCGTATGTCAGGGCGTTGATATCAGCACCCTGGGGCAGGTACTCCAACGCACGCCGGTTGGCCGCCATGAGATAGGTCGCCTGAATCCAGGGTATGTAGTACTGGTGGCTGGTGCCCAGCTTGCCCAGTTCGATATAGGCGTCGACCATGTCAAGCCCATCCGCCAGGTCATCCACAGGTTGCAGCTGGTTCTCTTTTGCCAGGCTCACCATGTCCCCATGAAGCCCTCCCAGCAGGCCCGCCTTGCTGCTTCCCTTGACCAGGCTGAAGAAGGTCTCACGCTCCTCGAAGGGCTGAAAATCCACCGGTCGGCCATAACCGCTGAGTACCTCTTCCCTGACCCGACGCGCCTCATCCACGGGAGCAAACTGGGTGGAGAAGAACAGCAGGATATCCCCGGCGGCCAGCAGGCCGGAAAACAATAACAAGAGGGAAAAGGAGACGTAGCGTAGCAGACGTTTCATATTGTTTTTCCTCCGATGCCAGCTAATGGACCATTGGCTTCCCTTTAGCCGTCGCGCACCTCTAAAGAAAGATACAACTGACGTGGGAATCTATGTTATCAGGGACTGTTGTTTATAACAGCCTCACCGGACACCCTTTCCACATAACATGACGCCCCTGCAGCGAGGCATTTGGTGCTTGTTACCGATCTGATTTAAAGGATAGCTTATCGAAGGGGAAAGTAGCCGTGGCCGGGGGTTCGGCGGGCCGTGGAAGTCCACTGGACTTAATTACTGGCAGGCGCTTTTCTGTAATTTACCGATTGGATGGATATACATCCGTGTGGGGACGGGCCGATGAATTAAGCCCTGTGACTCACTGCTGCCCCATAACTCCCTCTCCCCGTTTGGGGAGAGGGTTGGGGTGAGGGGAATCAGAAAACAATCCATTGATTTAATTCACCCTCACCCTGGCCCTTTTATACCCGGAGGGTGCTTCCCTCATAGGGAGAGGGGAAGCACTTATCCGATTTTAAATGTCTCGATCCGATGCAACATGCAAATAACCAGATCGTGATAACACTTTCAGGACAATGCCTGCACTATTTGTGGACAGCAATGCCCTGTGACTCTTTATTCTTTTCTGTTACCACACATCCGTGTGGCTCAGATCCGGCCCGGCATCCCTGCCGGGCGTTCGTCGGACTTCCTTTGTCCACTGGACAAAGGATTGCCCAGACCAATTCTGTCTTGTGGCACTTTATCTCTTTTTGCCACCACACATCCATGTGGCTCAGTTCCGGCCCGGCATCCCTGCCGGGCGTTCGTCGGACTTCCTTTGTCCACTGGACAAAGGGTTCCTCCTCACCCATACCGCCCCTCGATGTAATCGGCGGTCTGTTGATTTTCAGGGCTGACGAAGAGCTGGTCCGTGGGCGCATGCTCGACCACCTTGCCCATCAGCATGAAGATGCACTCTTCACTGGCACGGCGGGCCTGGGCCATGTTGTGGGTCACGATGAGGATGCTGTATTTACCACGCAGTTCCCAGATCAGCTCCTCCACCGCGGCGGTGCCCTTGGGATCGAGTGCCGAACAGGGCTCATCCATCAGCAGCACCCTGGGTTTCACCGGCAACAGCCTGGCAATGCAGAGTTTCTGCTGCTCCTCAAGAGAGAGTTCAGTGGCCTTGCGGTTGAGCCGGTCCTTCACCTTGTCCCACAGCAGCACCTGCTTCAGTGCATCCTCGACGATACCGTCCTGCTCCGACCGCGACGCCTTCTTGCCGCTGGCGTGCAGCCTGTGTCCGAAAAGAATATTGTCACGGATCGAAATCGGCAGCGGGTTGGGACGCTGAAAGACCATGCCGATCTGTTTGCGCACCTGCACCAGTTCCACGTCGGGGTCGTAGATGTTCTGCCCGTAGACCTCGATGTTACCCTCGATCCGGACATAGCCAAGCCGCTCGTTGATGCGGTTGATACTGCGCAGGTAGGTGGACTTACCGCAGCCGGAGGGACCGATCAGCGAGGTGATCATTCCCTGGCGGATATTCAGGTCCACATCGAAGAGTGCCTGAAATGTGCCGTACCAGAGATTGAGCTTCTGGGTGCGGATGGCGTAGTCCGATGCGGACCCTGTTGTATCTGCGATTTGTGCTGCAGTGTTCATTATTCAGCTCTGTATCTGGTTAAAACTGGCTGTGTGCATATCCCTGCCGGGCGTTCGTCGGACTTCCTTTGTCCACTGGACAAAGGTTTGTTCTGACCAATTCTGTCTTGTGGCACTTTATCTCTTATTGCCACCACACATCCGTGTGGCTCAGACCCGGCCCGGCATCCCTGCCGGGCGTTCGTCGGACTTCCTTTGTCCACTGGACAAAGGGTTCCTCCTCACCCTCACCCAAACCGCCCTTCCACGTAGTCACGGGTGCGCTGATCCTTCACCTCGCCGGTGAACAGCGCTTCGGTCTCACCGACCTCCACGCATTCACCCTCCAGGAAGAAGGCGGTGCGGTCGGCCAGGCGCCGTGCCTGCTGTACCAGGTTGGTGACCAGTATGATGGTCATCTCATCCTTCAGATCCTTCAGTACATCTTCGATACGCATGGTGGTGACCGGGTCCACCGCGATGGAGAACTCGTCCAGCATCAGCAGATCGGGCTCCTGGGACAACGCACGTGCAATGGTCAGGCGCTGCTGCTGACCACCCGAGAGCAGGCTGCCCAGGGAGTCGAGCCGGTCCTTGACCTCGTCCCAGAGCGCAGCGCGTGTCAGGCAGCGCTCGACGATCACGTCCAGCTCAGCCTTGTCCTTCACACCCTTGAGACGGGGTGCCAGTGCCACGTTGTCATAGACCGTCATGGGCAACCCCACCGGCAAAGGAAAAACCACGCCGATACGGCTGCGCAGGGCATAGACGTTGCGCAGGTTGTAGACATCGCGATTGTTGAAACGCACCTCGCCATCCACCTTCATGTTCGGATCGAACATGTCCATGCGGTTGATGGATTTCAGAAACGATGTCTTGCCCGCGTTTGCCGGGCCGATGATACCGAAGATCTCGTTCTCCCTGATCTGCAGGGAGACACCGCTCAGGGCGCTCTGTCCGCTGTAGCTGATCTCCAGGTCATTGACTTCCAGCTTGACCGGACGCTGTTCCACGGCAACGGATTCTGCCTGGCTTACCATTTCTTCTTACCTCGCAGATACATGCGGAACGCGATGGAGATACTGTTCATCAGCAGAACCATTCCGATCAGCACCAGTGCAACGCCGTATGGCAGTGCATCGGGGACGTTGGGCACCTGGGTGGAGACCACGAACAGGTGCAGGGAGAGTGCCATGGTCTGGTCCAGTACGCTCTGGGGCAGGAACGGCAGAAAGAAGGCCGCCCCGGTGAACATGATGGGTGCGGTCTCACCCGTGGTGCGTGACACCTCGAGGATCACGCCGGTGAGGATGCCGCTGACGGAGTTGGGCAGTACCACCTTGCGGATCGTCTGCCAGCGGGTCGCCCCCATGTTCCAGCACGCCTCGCGGAATGCCTGGGGAACCGCCTGCAGGGACTCACGGGTGGCAACGATCACCACCGGCAGGGTCATGATCGCCAGGGTCAGGCTCGCCGCCAGGATGCTGGTACCGAAGCCGAAAAAGATCACAAAGGCGCCCACCCCGAACAGTGCGTGCACGATGGAGGGCACGCCCGCCAGGTTGATGATCGCCAGGTTGATCAAACGGGTAAACCAGTTGTCCGGTGCATACTCGCTCAGGTAGATGGCCGCGGCCACCCCCAGGGGCACCGACACCAGCAGCGCCACGGTCACCAGCCAGACGGTACCCAGCAGGGCGGGAAAGATACCCCCCGCGGTCATGCCGTCGGTGGGATCGGTGAAAAGGAAGTCAATACTCAGGACAGCACTGCCCTTCACGATCAGGGTGCCAAGGATGATCACCACCGGGGCGATCAGCAGCAGGGTCATGAGCATGAACAGGGCACGGTAGAGTCCCTGCACCTTCTTGTTCTTCGCGTTGATTGCCGTTTCGGCAAACAGGCTCACAGTCTCTTCAGCCATTGTGTTATCTCAATATCGGTCCGTCACTTGTTACGGATGCCACGCACGATCAGGTCGGCAGACAGGTTGATGACGAACGTGATCACGAAAAGGAATATGCCGATGGTGAACAGCGCCTGGTAGTGGTCCGACCCCACGGCCGTCTCTCCGAGTTCCGCCGCAATGGTCGCCGTCAGGGCGCGCACCGAGTCGAACACGCTGCCCGGAATATTGATCGCGTGACCGGTGGCCATCAGCACCGCCATGGTCTCGCCGAAACCGCGGCCCACACCGAGCAGCACAGCGCCCAGCAGTCCGTTCTTGGCCGCCGGCAGCACCACCTTGAAGATTACCTGCCAGCGGGTTGCACCCATCGCCTCCGCGGCCTCGCGATAGCGGTCGGGTACCGCCTTGAGTGCGTCCTCGGCGATGGAGGTCATGATCGGCGCCGCCATCAGGCCCAGAATGACACCGGCGTTGAGCACGTTTAGCCCTACCGGCACGTCGAACAGCTCGATGATCAACGGGTTCATGATGGAGAGACCGATGAAGCCCCAGACCACCGAGGGGATGGCTGCCAGCAGTTCCACCAGCACCTTCAGAAACTCGCGCCGCTTGCCGGTCGCGAACTCGCCGATATAGATTGCCGCGCCCAGGGAGAAGGGGATCGCCACCAGCATGGCAAGGCCGGTTACGCTGGCGGTACCGGCGATCAGCGCCAGGATACCGTAGCTGGGCTCGTCCTCATCGGTGGGCTCCCACCAGGGGGTGGTGAAGAATTCCCGGAAATCGAAGGTATCCAGCAGAAAGCCGAATCCCTCCATGGTGATGAAGACGAAGATACCGATAATGAAAACAATGGCCGAGATGCCGCCCGCAAACACCAGCACCTGGACCAGTTTATCGATGAACCAGGCGAGATCGCGCCGGTCAAAGGCTTCCATCGCATCGACTGCCGGGGGGTTCTGTTCAGACATCGTCACAAACCCCTCACTCGTCGCCACGGATCAGTGACATCAGGTCCCTGATCCGCACCGCCAGCTCACGGTAAGCCGACTCGTAGCGGGCCTCTCCCTCACCCTCGATACCCCTCAGCTGCCAGCTCAATGCGGAAGCGTGAAACGGCATCTTTTCGATGTACTCGTCCACCGGCGCATCCAGGCCGATCACGACATGCTGGCTGGCCAGTTCGTGGGTGGTGAGATCCGCTACGGACTGGCAGCGGGTACGCGGCATCGCCATGCCGTGGGATGCGAGAAATTCAACTGCGCCTCTTTCGATCTCGGCAGGCTCGGCGGCGGCACTGCCGAACTGGCCGGTATCCTCCATCAGCTTGTTGCCGATCGCCTCTGCCATGGGCGCAAGAAAGCTGCCGTCCCTCTCCAGGAAAAGGATCCGGTATACCTTGGCCCGCTTCTGCACGCCGGTGACCGCGAAGATGGTCTCCTCGCAGAGATTCTTGGCCTGGTCCACCACCCGCTTCAGGTTGGTGAAGATGACAAAGATGGCGAACAGCTCCTTCAGGTCGCTGCCCGCCTCGCCACCCATCATGGCGTCGTAGATCTCGTTGAGATTGTGCTCCACCGGGTCGGACATGCCCATGGTGCCCTCGGCCAGGTCCGCATTGAGATCGTTGAACGCCTTGATCGCCTGGCTCAGCATGGTCTGGGCACCGGTGGCCAGGTTGTCGAGCTGGCGCTCGATCTCGCCACTGGGAGGGTTGGCCAACTGCACCGCCTCGCGGGAGATGGTGACCGCGTAATCGCCGATGCGCTCCAGTTCGATATTGCAGCGGATCGCCGAGGAGAGCAGCCGCAGGTGGCTTCCACTGGGCAGGTGCACTGCAATGAAACTGTGGCACAAGCGATCGATACGCCGCATCTCGCGGTTGATCGGATTGTCATTCAGTACCGTTGTATAGGCCTGATCGCGGTTTCCTGTCTGCAGGGCGCGAACCGCGCTGACAACCTGCTTTTCGACCTGTTCAGCCTGCCTGGCGAGGGCGGAGCGGATTTCGTTGAGATCTTTTTCCAGGCGTTCTTCGAGATGGGACATGGCGTGCCTTTTCTAATTGTCTGGGATCATTGACCGCCCCGGGCATGACTGCCCGGGCGAGGCCGACATCATTTGCAGCTGACGTCACGTACGGGCGCATAGCCCTTTTTCTTCAGGATGCATTGGCCGGCATCGCTGAGAATCCAATCCATGTAGGTCTTCACGGCACCCGCGGGTTCGCCGTTGGTATACATGAGGAGAGGGCGGGCGATGGGATAGCTGCGGTCACTGGCGGTGGCCACGCTGGGGCTGACGCAGGCCTTGCCCGCCTCTGCTTCCACGCAGGCCATCTTGATGTGATCGGTGGCGTAGGCCAGGCCGCTGTAGCCGATGGCACAGGGGGTCTTCTCGACCAGGTCCACCACATCCTTGGAACCGTGCATGTCCAGGGTGCCCATGCGGTACTTGCCCTTGGCGATGACACCGGCCTTGGCCGCTTTCTTGAGCACCGCCTTCCTGAAGTAGGCGTAGGTGCCGGAGTTGTTCTGGCGGCTCACGACAACGATCTTGCCCGCCTTGCAGCCTGGAACCTCGACACCCAGGTCACTCCACTTGGTGGCGTTGCCGCCACGGCCGAAAATCTGCGCCAACTGGGCAATGCTCAGGGAGTCGATCGGGTTGTCATTGTGCAGAAAGACCGCCAGGGCATCGTAGCCCACCACGTGCTCCACCGGGTTCTGGCCGGCAGACTTGGCCCGCTTGATCTCCTTCGCCTTCATCTTGCGGCTGGCATTGGCGATATCGACGGTGCCGTTGATCATGGCGGCGATACCGGTACCGGAACCGCCACCGGAGACGGCAATCGCCACGTTGGCGTCGACATTGCGATACTCTTCCGCCCAGGCCTGGGCCACGTTGACCAGGGTATCTGAACCCTTGTTCTGGATAACGGTACGGGCGGACACGCCGGTGGAGACCAGGCAGATGGAAGCCGCGGTGGCAGCGGCGGTCAGGAAACGGGTTACGCTCATTTTCGAATTCTCCGAATACTTATCGAGCCAGGTGACGCCGGTCCATCTCTCTGAGCCGGCAGCATGGCCCTCCTCCAAGTTCCCCCTGGCACACTGCACCCTGGGTGTATTCGTTCAACGATATGTCTGTTGTGTGACACCAATATTACAAGATGACACATTGATTGCATTTTTCTGACACCGCTGAATCACCCGGGCGATAAGCCAGTAAAGAGAATCCGAACAGAAGAATCTCGTTCAGATCACCGACGATCAGAAATAGAGCGATTCGTGGTCAGGCTTGAAGCTGTCGGAGAAGCCCATGGCATCGAGTACCGAAGCCACCAGGGAAGTACCCGAGAGCCGCCCCAAGCCACCGCTGAAGCAGCTTGTCTCACCATACCGATCGACCCCGTCGCGGCGACCCGTGGGAGAGAAGAGGATCGTGGGAACGGGATCCCCCGTATGCCGCCCTGAACCACAGTCCGTGGAGTGATCACCGGTCACCGCTATCACCAACTCCCCTGAAAGCAGGGGTGCGAGCGCGGCATCCACACGCTCCAGGAGCCGGGCCTTGCCGATGGGATCATGGTCGTGGGAGCAGATATCAGGCCCCTTGATGTGCAGAAATACCAGGTCGTGATCCTCGAGCAGGCGCGACGCCGCCTCGACCTTGGCTTCGAGGTCGGTGGTGGGAAGGGAGTTGAAGCGTGAATCGGTGTGCACCGCATAGCCGAGCAGACGCCCGAGACCGAGCACCGTGCTCTCGCCGGCTATTACCGCTGCCCTTACACCGAAACGGTTGAACAGGCTCACCATGGAGTCCATCAACCCGGCACTGCGGCAGATCACACCGTTGGCCGGGGGCAGCCCCATGTCGATCCGCTGCCTGTTCACCGGGTGATCCGCCAGCCGCTCGCAGGCGATACGGGTGAAACTGTTGACCGCGTCAGCGGTTGCGGAGGCAAGTGTATCGGAGAGATCCTGCGCACGACTGGTCAGCACGCGACCGCGCGGCGCCCCGCCACCGGGATCGGTATCCGAGATGTCTGCGGAGAAAGCGCCACCCGAAAGCTGCAGCACCATGCGATGCTGGGTGGCCGGATGGAGTCTCCCGGTCACACCGCCACCCAGGTCGATATCCGACAGGCAGGCGGCAAGCTCTTCGGCACCCGCCTCGATGCGGCCCGCCCTGCGGTCCCGCACCACGAACCCCTCACCATCGGGCTCGACGGTGGCGAGGTTGGCACGCATCAGCAGGTCCCCGGGCGCCGGCTCAAGCTCAATACCCGCCGCCTCCACCGGCCCACGGGTCAGGTGCCTTGCCTGGGCAGGCGGCAGGCCGAAGAGGATGGCTGTACCCACGTGGGTACCCACCGCGACACCGGGGAACAGGGGGTCCATCATGCCGCCCAGGCCGCGGGAGACCAGGCGATCGAGATTGGGCGTGTCTGCCCGCTCCAGCGGCGTCTCCCCGTCCAGCTCAGCCGAAGGGCGGTCACCGACACCATCAAGGATGATAAACAGCCCCTTGCGCCTACCCTCTCTCTGCATAGTCATTACCCGCTATTGAAACACCAGGTCCGGACTGGTGAAAAAGTGCCCGGAGAGGGCGTCCATAATGGTCTCCACGCACTGCTGAATGGTCGCTTCCTTGCCGTCATTATGAATGATCGGTATCCCCGCGCGATCCGCCTCAGAGAGGAGGAAGGACTGCAGCCTCCAGATCGCGTCGAAGTGTTCGAGATGAGCCTCGGCGGCCCGGCCGGGGGCCATATCGAGCCGGCCTCGCAGGCGGCGTCTCAGCTGCTTCTCCTTCAACACGGCGAGCATCACCGGCACCACGATGGCATCTTGATCCATCGGTAGCTTCTCCATCAGTGCGGGATGGACATGCACCCCCTCGAGAATCATGGAGACCCGTTCACGCAGGGCACGCAGGATCACCGCTTCGCAGGGCACCGAGAGGCTCTCGGCCTGGGAGAGATAACCTTCGGCAATCACACCTTCAGGATCGTTTTCGATATCCCCCGGGGCCGGCAACGCTGTCCAGGCGAAAAACGAGGAGGTGTGGATCACAGGCATCAGGCGCTCGGGGATCATCATGCGCATCACCTCCCGCAGCATGTCGGTGGACTGGGTCCTGACGATGCCGAGACGGTGTGCGATCTCGGTGGCGATGGTACTCTTGCCGCAGCCGGTGGTCCCTCCGAACAGCAACAGCAGGGGGCGACCGCTGTGTATGAACTCGCGCCACACCAGGTAACGCTTCGCCTTGGATTCGCCCATGTGCTTGACCAGGCAGTCGTAGGTGATGTGACCGATCTCGCGGGACCTGATCTCCCCCGGCTGCTGCTCCACCAGGTGCCTGAAGACGTGGCTCGTGGCGATGGTGCTCTCTTCGATCGTCAGGCCGCTCGACTCCAGTGAGCGCTGCAGCTGGTAACGCGAAAAGGCGCTCTTCTGACCCTCGGCATCCTGCACCAGGATGGAGTCCTGGGCCCGGGCACCTACCTGGTAGGCGCTGGTTATGGTCTCGCCGACAGTGGCGTTGAGCCGATCCACCACCATCTGGCGCAGCTCCACCGTACTGATCTCGTCACGGTCGCTCAGCTCATCCCTGATCTCCGATGAGAGCTTGTAGGCGTCGTCGAACGGCAGCCCGGCATCCGACAGGGAACCGGTCAGCACACCGCGCAAAAAGGGCACGCGCGTTCCGTCCGTTGAATCCGTTACATAGAGCTTTGCCATAAGACTCCAATATCCGCCGTGTCACCGGTTATTCAGTCTATTGTATGCAGCGTTTGAAAAGATTGCAGCCCGTTGAAGTCCCTAGTGCCCGTTAACAGGCACTAAACAGCAGGGATGCTGATCTGTGTCAGCGCCTCCTTCACCTGCAACTGTTCCAGTTCATTGAACAGCCCTTCATCGAACAGCGTGAACCCCCCGGCCATCTCGTACCAGGCGAATCCTCTACTCCAACCGGCTGGCTGTGAGAGTCCGTGACGCATCCTCGGCAGACAGTAGACCACGCCGGGGAGATACACCAGGTTGTAGGTGATCTGCTGCCGGTGCAGCGAGGCGATCATCTGCCAGGCATCCCAGGGTGACTCGAAACGGTGACAAAGGGCCGGGTAAGGGACATCACCTCCATTGTGCTGCCAGTGATCTGAAGTCACCGGCAACGGATCCTGGCGCAGGAACATCTGGAAATGAAGGTGGTTGACGGAGGCCCCTGCTCCGTAGCTGTTGTAACCGAAGCCCACGCCTGGCAGCGTCCTGTCCAGTAGCTCGGTGAGACGCCAAAGGTAGTCGTTATCCTCTTCCGACAACAGCTGGGGCCACCCCTTACGAGGCTCGGGCACCAGCAGGGCGTGCAGCTCGACAAAGGGAAACTTGTTGTACAGCAGTGCACAATCACGACCGGCCAGCCAACCCTGCCAGAAGATCTCCTTTCTCAGAAACGGCTTGTCGAAATGGAAGCCGTCGGGATTGAAAGGGGCCGAGATACCCTCCGTTAGCCCGCCCGACATACGCGGCGGCCGGAATGAGCGAAGCTGGTTGAACTGCAACTCCCAAGGCCCCACCATGCGGAAGCTCGTGGCCTGAAGATTGTCGAAACCGGTCTCCATCAGGTGCCTGAACACCAGCAGATCGTCATCGGCATCATCCAGCAGCAACCCCTCCTGGTGGTTCTCAGCTATCTCCCGCGCCAGGTAATGAAATTTATCCTTCAGTGATTCCGACAGATTGGCCCACAGGTGGCGATCGAGGCAGGCGTTGGCAAGCACCAGGATATAGACTCCCAGCTCATCGAACTCCGACAGCAGACTGGCCAGCTGCCTCTCGAAGGCCAACCGGAACTGCTCGGGGGATTCGAACGGTGACGGCTCCCTCACAAGAAAGCTCTCGCAATCAGTCTGCGCAGCGGCTTGAACGACATCACCAGGAGCAGAAGCAGGGATCCGGCGGAGAGCCAGGGGGGTGCCTCGTGCTCTGCCGCGGCACCATCGGAGACGGCGAACCACCCCTGCAGCGAAAACTGCCCGACAAGGTAGTCCAGGCCAAGACCGAGCAGTATGCTCATCCCCCCAACCCCGAAGAGATAGGCGACCAGGGCCTTCTGGCCAAGCTCCCGCTTCACCAGCGCCAGCCCCGCCATGTTGCTGGCCGGGCCGGCCAGCAGGAACACCAGCACGGTGCCCGGGGAGACACCTGCGAACAGCATGGCATGGGCAATGGGTGTACTGGCTGTCGCACAGACGTACATCGGCACGGAGATCAGCATGATCAGCAGCATCGGCAGCAGCCCGCTGCCCCACCCGGAGAGCAGGTCCGGAGGCACCAGGGTCATCACCCCGGCGGCCACCAGGATGCCGACCAGCAGCCACAGCGCCAGGTCATCCAGCAGGTCGGTGAAGGCGTAGACCATCCCCTCCCACGCACGGCCTGGCCACCCCCGGGAAGTGGCCTGCTCGCCACACCCACATGAATCGTCCGTGCACTCCCCGGAGCCGACCGCTATCGGTATATCGACTGCAGCACCATTGCGTGTTGCAACCGCCTCCCCCTCGGTGCGCCCCACCAGCAGCCCGGCGGAGATGGCCGACACCACCGCCGCAACGGGTCTTACAACCGCCATCAGGGGGCCCAGCAGCACCCAGGTAAGGGCCACCGAGTCGACACCGGTCTCAGGGGTGGCGATCAGAAAAGAGGTGGTGGAGGCCTTGGAGGCGCCGGAACGGCGCAGGGAGAACGCGGCGGGCAGGGTCCCGCAGGAACAGAGCGGCAGTGGTGCGCCGATAATGGCGGCCCGGAATACCGATTTCACCCCGCGCCCGCCGATAGCCCGGGTAACCAGATCCATGGGCAGCCAGGCCCTGATCAGGCCGGCCGCGACCAGCCCGAACACAAGCCAGGGGGCCGAGGCGAGGGCAAGCTCCAGGGTATTGTGCAGAAACAGCTCCATCACTGCTCCCGCTTCTTGTCGTCCCTGGGTTCAGGCACCGGGTCGACCCCACCCTCGTGGAAAGGGTGACAGCGCGAGATCCGCTTTATGCCCAGCCACAACCCGCGCAGCGCACCATGCTTCTCGATCGCCTCCTGGGTATAGGCGGAGCAGGTGGGATAGTAGCGGCAGTTGTTGCCCAGAAAGGGGCTGACCAGGTAACTGTATCCCCTGACCAGCAGAATCAGTAGACGTTTCATAGTTCCGGGCCCATCGGCCCCATAACCAAGCTGTTTGGCAGACAAGGGTACCACATCCCGCCAGACTCCAGCCCAACGGGTAAAAAACGCGACCCTGCGTTGCTCGTTGCTTATTTGGAGTGACCAAACCGCGCGCCTCGCGCCTTGATTCGCATTTTTTCAGGGGCAACAGGTACAATTCAATTAACGTGAACAGGCCCTAACATCCACAGCCCAGATTGATACCGACGCCCCTTTATGAGTACCGGAAAGCTGCTTCTTCATCCCCCCATGGCCTGCCCGCTCCCGGACCCCGCGGAACTGGAACAGCGCCTGCGTGCCATCGGGCTGATCGGCGCACCCCTGCCCGGGACAGGGGATGCCTTCGAGGCAGGGGACCGGTTCCTTCACCTGGTCACCTTTCTGGGCTGCTCGCCCTTCATCCGTTTCGAGCCCGAGAACGAAGAGGATGACGACTTCTGTTACATACGGCTGAGCGGCCCCCACGAGCAAATCCGCTTCCGCAGCGGCAGCAATACCCAGCGGCCGGGCTGTCCGGAGTGCCAACGCAAGATCTCGGATGCCGACAGGATGATCAGGGAGTGGCTCGCCAGCGGCAGGAAATGCAGCTGCCCCTCCTGCGGCGCGCTTTTCGACGCGCCTGAGCTGCGCTGGCGCCAGAGCGGCGGTTTCAGCCGCCTCTTCATAGAGATCAACAGCGTCTTCCCCAGCGAGGCGATACCCTCCCAGGAGCTGTTGAACCACCTCAAGAGTGAATGCGGGGAGTGGGAATACTTCTACATCCAGTAGCCCGGAGGGCTGCGCGAGAGACTAGGCTGCGAGATCCATACCCTCCGGGATCACCACATCGATACCGATGGGCAGGTGGTCCGACAGCGGATAGTCGAGCACCCGTGCGTTCTCGACCACCAGGCCCTCCGAGACCAGGATATGGTCGATCTTGCGCATGGGACGCCAGCTCGGAAAGGTGCTCTGGTCACACACCGGTTCCTGCAGGTCGATCCGCTTACGCAACAGGCGTATCTCCTGGGAGTCACAACTGCAGTTCAGGTCACCCATGATCACCAGGTGATTCAGATCGCTCACCAGGTCACTGACAAAAGCGAGCTGTCGCATGCGTGCACGCCGGCCCAGTGCGAGGTGAAGAATACAGACGGCGATTCCTGATGCCCCGCCGAATCGGCAGAGAATCACGCCGCGCCCCGGAAGGCCCGGCAGCCTGTGTTCACTCACCCGGGCGGGACGAATACGACTCAACATACCGTTGCTGTGCTGGGCCAGCTTGCCGAGACTGCGGTTGACCTGCTTGTACCAGTGGGGAAAACCGGCACGGTGGGCCAGGTACTCGGTCTGATCGACGAAGCCGCTGCGCAGACTCCCCGCATCCACCTCCTGGAGTCCCACCACGTCATACTGCTGGATCATGGTGGCGATCCGGTTGAGATTCTGCAGACGCTCGCGATGGGGCAGCATGTGCTTCCAGCCCTGGGTCACATACTGGCGGTAATGCCGTGTATCCACCCCGGCCTGGATGTTGTAGCTGAGCAGCCTCAGCCGTCGTGCGTCAGCATGACCCACCTGTTGTCATCCCCTCTTTGCAGATTCACCTGTTACCGTCACTTCTTCTCTTTGAGCACCCGGTCGATGAGATAATCCGTCACATCCATCATCACATCGCCATGAAGACCGCTGGTGGTGTATTTCCCATCGACAACCAGGGTCGGTACACCCTGGATGTTGAAGCGCTGGGCCAGAATGGCTGCCCGCCGGGCCTGGGTCTGTACCGCGAAGGATTTCATCGCCTTGCGGTAGGCCTCGACATCGATACCGTTCTCGTCGAGAAACTCCTCCATGGAATCCTGGGTGTTCAGGCGGCGCCCCTCGTCATGCATGGCAGCAAAAATCTTCTCATGCATCTTCTCGGCCGCCCCCATTAACTTTAGCGCATAGAAGGTCTTTGCGTGCAGAATCACGTTAGCCCGGTTGAACATGGCGGGAATGTGCACGAATTCAACATTTTCCGGCTTCTTGCCCAGCCAGTTGTTGAGATGGGGCTCGAGGTTGTAGCAGTGACCACAGCCATACCAGAAAAACTCCAGCACCTGCACCCGCCCCTTCTCGGCTCCGGGCTGTTCCGGGATCACCTCGAAGTAGTGCAGATCCTCCTCGAACTTGGGCTCGGCCTGGACGCCCAGTGCGAAAAATCCGGCAAACAGCAGCAGGGACAGGGCGATTACACGCTTCTTCATTCTTCACCTCGCAAACGGGGTTCGCAGTTATAGAAAATCGACTTGAGAGTCTAACAGCAGTGGCACCGGTAATGGCACCCCTATGCTGGGATGGGACAGGAATTACAGGGGAGAGTTCACCAGGGGGAGAAGATGCGCCACGTTTCGCACCAAAAAAAAGGGGTGACCTACTGGTCACCCCTTTTCAGTCAGCCGTTTGAGCTGCTTATGCTATCAACGCAGACCCTGGATGTACTGGGAAACCGCGGTGATCTCGGCATCGGTCATCTTGGCTGCAACGCCCTGCATCATCTTGCCTGCATCATTGGCGCGTGCACCGCTGCGGAAGTCCTTCAGGGCCTTCTCGGTGTAGGCGGCGTGCTGACCGCTGACGCGCGGGAAGTTGGCAGCGGGATTGCCGAGACCGGCGGGGCCGTGGCAGGCCATGCAGGCAGCTACGCCGCTGTCCTTGTTGCCGGCACGGAAAAGCTTCTCACCCAGTTCCACCTGGTCGGCAGCGGCGGTGCCGTCGGACTGCTTCTGGCCGTTGTAGTGGGCAGCCAGGTCAGCCATGTCCTGCTCGGAGAGGGCGGCAACCATGCCCATCATGATGGGATCCTTGCGCGCGCCGCTCTTGAAATCAGCCATCTGCTTGGCCAGGTAGCTGGCGTGCTGACCGGCCAGCTTGGGCCAGGTGGCCGCCGGACCGGAAGGAGTGGGACTGTTGCCGTCAGGACCGTGACAAGCCATGCAGACAGCGGACTTGGCCTTACCTGCCGCCGCATCGCCAGCGGCCTGAACGCCGCCTGTTGCCAGGGCCAGTGCGATAGAAACTGAAACGAGCCATTTGTTCATGGTCAATCCTACTGATACTTAAGCTAAAAAAAATCCGTTGCCACCCGGCCGTGTGACCGGCGGCTCACCCGCGCATCCGCGCCGGCGCTGAAAATCTGTCCAGGGAGATCCCCTTGACACCCCCCAGGGCCACGCCCGGCCAAAGGGTGCTTTAAAGCCGTGCATGTATATCAAATTGGGGCGGGAGCGGTCAAATCAGCACATCTTATATGGGTGTTATCAAATCTCTGATCCTTCCGTTGGAACGGGTTTGAAAGGTATAGTGCCGGATCCCCGGAAAGCACACACGAAAATGCCCAAACTGTACTACTGGCTGCTGGCCATCCGCCCCAAGACACTCACCATCTCCATCTCCCCGGTGGCCGCGGGAAGCTGTCTCGGCTGGGCCGAGTCGGGGCAGCTGCTCTGGCTGCCCGCGCTGGCCGCCCTGCTGGCCGCCCTGTTGATCCAGATCGGTACCAACCTGCACAACGATGCGGCGGATTTCGAGCGAGGTGCCGACGGCGAGGAGCGGCTGGGACCTCCCCGGGCATCGGCCCAGGGCTGGTTCACCCCCCGCGAGGTGAAACAGGGGGCCCTGCTCAGTTTCAGCCTGGCATTCGGTATCGGCATCTACCTGGCCTGGGTCGGCGGATGGCCGATCGTCATCATCGGCCTGCTCTCCCTGGCGGCGGGTTATGCCTATACCGGGGGACCACTCCCCATCGCCTACAACGCCAGCGGTGAACTATTCGTGTTTCTCTTCTTCGGCCTGGCAGCGGTAATGGGCAGCTACTACCTCCAGGCGCCGGACCTCTCCCTGTCAGCCCTGGTGGTGGCCACCGCCATCGGACTGCTGGCCGCCGCGGTACTGTTGGTCAACAACTACCGCGACCTGGATAGCGATCGCAAGGCGGACAAGCTGACCCTCTGCCACCACCTCGGAAGAGAGAGCTCCCGAAGGCTCTACAGCCTGCTCATGCTGCTGCC
>JBEVVY010000001.1:2998732-3105910 GCA_040506895.1 Sedimenticola sp. | reverse complement strand
ATAGCGATCGCAAGGCGGACAAGCTGACCCTCTGCCACCACCTCGGAAGAGAGAGCTCCCGAAGGCTCTACAGCCTGCTCATGCTGCTGCCGTTTCTGGCTCCCCTGTGGCCGGGACTGTCCCAGCCCGGCAGCTGGACAACCATCCTCGCCCTGCCCTGGGCCCTGCTGCTGGTCAGGCGTTTTCAGCGCGAGGAGCCCGGCCCCGGGTTCAACAGCATCCTGGCCCAGACGGCCCAGTTGCAGTTGGTATTCAGTCTGCTGCTCTGTGCCGGCATCCTGGCGGGAATGGATTAGCCACGAACGCCCTTCCTTGCCGGGCAGGGCGAGGTGGGCTTACTGTACTGAATTCACTCAGCCGGGAGATCGGGCGCCAGCACCATGCTGTCTGCCAGGCTGGTCGAGATCATCTCTGCGTCCAACGCCTTGCTGTAGAGCCACCCCTGCATCAGCTCGCACCCCTGGCTTCTGAGGAAATCGAGCTGTCCCAACTCCTGCACCCCCTCGGCAACCACGTCCAGCCCGAGGCTGTGCGCCAGTGCGATGACAGCCCGCACGATCTCCCGACTTCCGGTATCGCGATGCAGGTCGCGCACGAAAGAGCGGTCCACCTTCAAGGTGTGAATGGGCAGCTGCTTGATATAGGCCAGTGACGAGTAACCGGTACCGAAGTCATCGATTGAGAGACGCACGCCGATGCGCTCGACATGATCGAAAAAGCGGGCCGCGGTCTCCGAATAGTCCATGACCGCCGTTTCGGTCAGCTCCAACTCGAGGCACTCCGCCTGCATGCCATGTTTCTCCAGCAGCTCGGAGATATACTCCGGCAGCCCCGGCTGCAGGAGCTGGCGCGGGGAGACATTGACCGAGACCCTCTCAAGGGTCACACCCGCTTCCTGCCACTCTCTGAATTGGGCGCAGGCCGTATCCAGGGCCCAGCGCCCCAGGCTGCCGATCAGGCCACTGTCCTCTGCCAGGGGAATGAATTCCGCCGGTGTAATCGAACCGAACTCCGGTTCGTACCAGCGCATGAGTGCCTCAACCGCCAACACTTTATTATCAAATCCGGAGACGACAGGCTGATAGTGCATGGCCAGCTGCCCCCGTTCGAGCGCATGGCGCAGTCGGGTACTGAGCAGCAGCCTGCGGGATGCCTCCTCGCCCATCTTCTCGTCGTACAGGTTGTAGCTGTCACCGCCCTGCATCTTGGCACGGTACATGGCGGTATCGGCATTGCGCGACAGGGTCTCGCTGTCATCGCCATCATCGGGATAGATGCCGATGCCGATACTGCTGCCGATGAAACACTCGTTGCGCTGGATATAGAACGGCTCCCGCAGTGTACTCACAAGATGCTCGGCCACCCGCACCGCATCGCTCGGGTCGGCCAGGTTTGAAATGATGACAACGAACTCGTCACCTCCCAGTCGGGCGATGGTGTCACCCTCACGCACACAGCGCTGCAGACGTTCGGCCACCGCCACCAGGAGCCGATCCCCCACCTCGTGTCCGAAGCTGTCATTAACCGACTTGAAGCGGTCCAGGTCCACGAACAGCAGCGCAAGCTGACCGTTGTTGCGATGGCACTGGGCGATGGCATGGGTCAGGCGATCCTGGAACAGCATGCGGTTGGGCAGTTCAGTCAGCGGATCGTAGTGGGCCAGGTGCTCCAGTCGCTCTTCGGACTGCTTGAGTTCCGTGATATCCGAGGCGATACCCACGTAATGACTCACCTCGCCATCGTCATTCTTGATGGATGTGATACTCAGCCACTTGGGATAGACCTCACCGCTCTTGCGTCGATCCCAGATCTCCCCCTGCCACTTGCCATGGGTATCGATGGCATGCCACATCTCCTTGAAAAAACGCTTGTCGTGACGGCCCGACGCCAGCATGCTCGGCTTACTTCCGATCACCTCCTGCTGACTGTAGCCGGTGATCTCGGTAAAGGCCGGGTTTACGGCACGGATTATCTCGTTGGCATCGGTGATGACAATCGCCTCCAGCGACGAATCCATCACCTGGGCCGCCAGGCGCAACTCCTCCTCCGCTTTTTTGCGATCGGAGACATCGCGCATCAGGGCCACGTACTTGTGTCCATCCTGATCGGCCAGTTCGGTCACGGTGATCTCCAGGGGAAACGTCTCCCCGCTCTTCCGCTGCCCCGCCACCTCGCGGGTGAGACCGACCAGGTGCGGGCTGGGGGCCTGCTGGTGTGAGCGCATCTGTTCATCATGCTGGGACCGGTAGACAGCAGGCATCAGCATGCCGACACTGGAACCGACCGCCTCGCTCTCTGTGTAGCCGAATATTTCCTGGGCGGCATGATTGAACGTCTCGATGACGCCACGGCCGTCAGTGGTAATGATCCCCTCACCGGCCTTGTCCAGGATGTTGCGTACCAGCGCCTCACTGCTCCTCAGGGCGAACTCGCGGTCACTGAACTTCTGCACCATTATTCTGAACGACTTGGACAGGGCGCCTATTTCCCCCCCCTGGCTCGAAGGTGGCAGGCTGATGGCCTCGCTCCCTTGCGAAAACACCTCTGCCGCCCTGCTGATACGTATCAGTGGAAATACTGCACCCCGTACCAGGATGGCACCGATAAATGCGGTCAGGAACGACATCACCAGCACAATATGAAGCACCCGGTCGCGCACGGGCCTCACCAGACCCTCGAGCTCCTCGTAGGGCAGCGCCTGGGCAATGGCGATGAACCGGCCAGGATCCCTTGGCGCAAAGTGGAACTTGCTGATGTTCAGGGCATACATCTTTCCCGCCGAGTCGACCAGGCCGGAAAAGTCCTTCTCGGCGCGCGCATCCATGAACAACCCTGCCACACCTTCATAGAGATTATAGAGATGGCCAGGGAACGCTTCCATGGTCCCGGCGCTTGCGCGGGGATCCATAGACACCAACAGTTTTCCATCCCTGTCCGCGATGTAGCCCGCCCTGCTGCCACCCTGTTCGACGAGTGAGAGCAACTCCTGGAAGATTGCGCTGAAGTTGACGTTGATAATAAAAAAACCGAGGGGCTCACCGGAGCGGGAGAAGACAGGTGACGAGGCCCTGAGCACCCAGGTGCGGGGCTCCGCAATACGCCCATACTCCCGGTTGAGACTGAGATCGGAGAAGTGGACTTCGTCCCGGGCAAGGGAGAGGGTTTTCTCGAAGTAAGGCTCTCCCGCCTTCTGCTGAAGCCCTGACGCTTCCACGACGATGACCTCATCACCCATGCGCTCGACACGGATCACCTCCCGGCCGCCATCGACGATCCCGACCAGTCTCACCTGCAGGTAGCGGGAACGGGTGAAGAGAAACTGCCTGAACAGCACCGGCAGTCTCTCTGCCAGGTGTTCGAGCTCGTCATCATGGTTTCCGGGTTGCATAAAGGCCTGGTTGTATCGCTGTAGAAAACTGCTCAACTGGGGTAACCGGGAGAAGAAACGCACATCCTCTTCGAGAGAGACCATCATGGTCGAGAGTTCACGCACCTCGCTGGCGAGAAAAGCGCCCTGCTCCTCCACCTTCTCCCGCAGCAGGAGATCGCTGACGAACCTGTAGGTGATCACGCCCACCGTCACCGTGCTGATCGCCACCGCAAGCGCAGCGATGACCGCCGCTTTTGCACTCAGGCTCATGCCGCGTTCCGAATAGCGGTCACGGGAACCGAAAATCAGCACGACAATGAAAAAGAGGATGGCAATCAGGGCGAACAGCCAGTCCAGATCCACAAGGGAGATTCCGGGCACTGTTTCAGGTGGCACATCCAGCCAGCGGAACTCAACAGCGGCCATACCGAGGTAGTGCATCGCGGCTATTGCCAGCCCCAGTATGGCAGCGGTGAGTTGCTTCACCCACAACACCGCCTCACTCCTGCTCCTCAGAGCCAGGACCAGTCTGAGCGCGACATAGGAGGCGAAAACGGCCACTGCTATCGAAGCCGCGAACAGAATGGCGTTATAGCTCATGCTGGCCGGAAGGCGCATGGCCGCCATGCCGATGTAGTGCATGCCTGAGATGGCCAGGCCGATCGCCATTGCGGCGACCAGGAGCGACAGCTGCCCTGTTCGCTTACGGACGATCAGCGAGAAAGCGATCCCCGAACCTATCCATGCGGGGATCATGGAGGCCAGGGCCGCGGGGATGTCGTAGTAGACGTCGACAGGAAGCCTGTAGGCCAGCATGCCCACGAAGTGCATGGACCAGATACCGAACCCGAGTGTCAGGGCACCCCCGAACACTCTCAGGCGATACCTGCCCGGGCGATCGGAAGGCCGTCCAACCACCAGTTCGATGGCGGCATAGGCCGCCATCACCGCCATCATGATGGAGAGCAGTACAGTCACGATGTCATATGCACCTGACATCAGGGTTCCCGCCATGCCGCTCACTGAGTCCATCGAGAGCTGATTCATATTCCCTGTGTAGTCCCCGTGAAAACGATCCCTATTCTTGCTCTTCTTATTTTAAGTGATTATCGATATCTATCGGCACTTCCACACCTAAACCTTAACCCCCAAAATACCATTTATTTATTTGTAACCAGTAAGGTTTTTGTTGAAAAACAAAATATTTTTAGGCCAAATGTAGCACCAGATAAAAATCCAAGCCGAATCATGCGCATCTACATGCAGACCCCACACATACCGGAGCAGCCGCTGCGGTTCTACCATCTCCACCTGCAGCAGGACCTGCTGGGCGGCTGGACGCTGGTGCGCGAATCGGGTCTGCAGGGTAAAAGAGGCGCGGTGAAGCAGGCCCATTTCGATAACAGGGAAGATGCCGAGAGGGCCCTCTCCAAGTTCCGCGACGCACAGCTCAAGCGCGGCTACCGGATCGTGTTCAGCAAAGGGGCGATACAGGAAGAGGCGTGACAGGTGGATAGCCCGGCCATACTGCGCGACCTGGCTGATCGCCAGGCAACCCGTCCCCCGTAAAGATGACCGACTACTTCTATCAACTGCTCGACTGGGTCAGCCTGCACCCTCTCTGGTCCGGGGCGGTCATCTTTCTGGTCGCCATGAGCGAATCCCTGGCCATCGTCGGCCTGATCGTGCCCGGTGTAGTCATCATGTTCGGTATCGGCGCCCTGATCGCGGCCGGCGCCATCGATTTCGCCGCGGCCATGGCCTGGGCGGTGGCCGGCGCGGTGGCCGGTGACGGCCTCAGCTTCTGGCTCGGCTACCACTACCGGGAAAGGCTCACCGGCATCTGGCCCTTCACCCGCTATCCCACGAGCCTCGACCAGGGTATCGCCTTCTTCGACCGCTACGGCGGCAAGAGCGTCGCCTTCGGCCGCTTCTTCGGCCCGGTGCGCGCCATCATCCCGCTGGTGGCCGGCATGATGGGCATGCAACCCTGGCGCTTCCTTGTCGCCAACGTGCTCTCCGCCCTGGTCTGGGCACCCGCCTACCTGCTTCCGGGCATGGTGTTCGGCGCCTCCCTGGAACTGGCATCCGAGGTCGCTTTCAGGCTGGTGATCCTGCTGCTCCTGCTGGCCCTGCTCATCTGGCTCGCCTTCAGGCTGGCCAAGGGCCTGTTTGCCCTGATGCACCCCCACGCCGGCAACTGGGTGCAGGCAACCCTGCGCTGGAGCCGCATGCATCCCAAGGTGGGTGATATCGCCGCTGCCCTGGCCGACCCGGAGCACCCTGAGGCGAAGGGGCTGTCGATTCTCGCCAGCCTGTTGCTGCTGGCCACCGCGCTGTTCGCTCTGCTGCTTGGGGCGGTACTGGAAGGCAGCGCCCTCGCCACTATCGATCACACGGTGCTGCACGCCCTGCAGAGCCTGCGCACCCCCTGGGCGGATCACCTGATGGTCACCCTCACCCGCTTGACCGACACCCCCATCGTCATCGCCCTGACCCTGGGTGTGCTGATCTTCCTGGTCTGGCACCGGCACCGCAGAACCACCCTCTACTGGCTGGCCGCGGTGGGCTTTGCCGTAATCGTGCCCCCCCTGCTGAAGCACGGCCTGCAGATACCGCGCCCCGAAGTCCTGGGATATGCAATGGACGCGGACTCATTCCCCAGCGGTCACACCCTCAAGGCGGTAGTGCTCTATGGCTTCCTGTCGGTGATCATTGCCCGCCCCATTCAACCGCGCTGGCGATGGCTGCCCTACGCCGTGGCCGCATCCCTGGCACTGGCGGTCGGCCTCTCCAGGCTCTACCTGGGCGTTCACTGGCTGAGCGATGTGCTGGGCAGCATCACCCTCGGCGTGATCTGGATCGCCCTCCTCGGCATCGCCTATCACCGCCATGCCCACCCGGAGACCCACTGGCGGGGACTCTCTGCCGCCACGGCCTGCATACTCGTGGCCGCCATGGGCATCGAGAGCTCCCTCAACCACCAGCAGCGGATCGCGCAATACAGCCCGAGGACAGAGACCACGGAGATGACCGCGGCAACCTGGTGGTCAAACGAATGGGAAAGACTTCCCGCCACCCGGCAGGACACCCGCGGCAGGCTGGATCACCCCCTCAACCTGCAGTTTGCCGGTGACCCCGGATGGCTGTCGGAGCAACTCGGCCGTGCGGGCTGGAGAGTTGCAGAAGGGCCTGGCTGGGAGGATATGCTGAAGCTGCTCTCACCGAGCCTGAAGCTTGAATCGCTGCCCATCCTGCCCCAGGTCCACGGGGCAGAGCATGAGAGCCTGACACTGGAGAAGCCGATCTCTGAAAACCGGCGCCTGGTGCTGCGGCTGTGGACTGCCCATGCAAGGCTGACACCGGGTGATATCCCGCTCTGGCTGGGCAATGTCGCCGCCCAGCAGAAGGTACAGGCCGCCGGCCTGCTGACCTTTGCCGAAACCAGCCACGACTTCGGCGAGCCCTACGAGACCCTGCTGTCTGACCTTTCTGCACTGCCTGCGCAGCAGGTTTCAGCCAGAAATGACAGGGTTCTGATCAGGGCTCAGTGAGCGCTACTTTCGGGCCTTCGGGCCAGCTCCGCCGCCTCGGCCGCAACTTCAGCCAGCTGTTCCAGGGGCTCGTCCATCTCCAGGAGCCGCTGCTTTCTCTGCATCTCGATGGGCAGGATCTCGGCCATTCTTCCGGCCACCCAGGCGGCATCGTCACGCATCTCCAGCCCCGAGCGACCGGTCAGTGAGAGCATCTGCTCCAGCAGCGCCTTCAGGTAGCCGAACGCTTCAGGAACCGGCATCGAGGGGTGGTCGGAAAGCAGTTCAACCCGCGCGGTGACAAGCTGGTTGTCACCCACCGCGCTGCTTAGAATCCTGAAACGCCGCTCACCGGTACAGGTGATGCCGAGCAGCCCATCATCCTCCTGTTGCCAGTCGGTGATCCGCGCCAGGGTTCCCAGGTTGTGGAACGCGGCGGCACGACCGGTCTCTTCGCCCTCGCTGATCAGAACGATACCGAATAGGCGATCCTCCCTGAGACAGTCACTTACCATCTCCAGGTAACGGGGCTCGAAGATCCGCAGGGGCAGCACGCCACCGGGAAACAGTACTGTGTGCAGGGGAAAGAGCGGCAGCTCCAGGGAGGCGGTCACTCCGACTCGCCCCAGCGCGGGGCCAGTCCACTCTCGACACCGAGATGATCCAGCACCCGGGCGACCATGAAATCCACCAGCTCATCGAGGGATGATGGCCGGTTATAGAAGCCGGGGCTGGCCGGCATGATCACCACACCCAGCCGGGCGAGCTTCAGCATGTTCTCCAGGTGGATGGCGGAGAGGGGGGTCTCGCGCACCACGAGGATCAGCTTGCGCTGCTCCTTCAGCGCCACATCGGCAGCCCGCTCGATAAGATTGTTGCTGGCGCCACTGGCGATGGCCGACAGGGTGCCGGTGGAACAGGGACAGACCACCATCGCCCGGGGTGCATTGGAACCACTGGCCACCGGTGCCGTCCACTGGTCGCGACCGAAGACCTGCAACTGGCCCTCGGCAGCCCCGTATCGTTGGGATAAAAAGGCCCCGATCTCATCCGGCTCACCGGGCAGCTCGATACCCGTCTCCGTGGGTATCACGATGCGCCCCGCATCCGACACCATCAGGTAGACCCTGTGACCGGCAGCCAGCAGGGACTCCAGCAGGCGCAGCCCGTAGGCGCTGCCCGAGGCGCCGGTAATGGCCAGTGCAACCGGCTGTTTCTGGTCACTCATGACGAATCCCCTCCAATGCATCCAGCAGTCGCTGGTGAATATTCTCGAAGCCGCCATTGCTCATCACCAGCACATGGTCCCCGCTACGGGCATCCGCCGCCACCTCCGAGACGATTTCGTCCACCGCCCCGTAGACACGGGTCTTGTCGCCCATCTCCGCGAACACACCCCCGGCATCCCAGTCCAGGGCCGGTGGCGAGTAGACCAGCACCCGGTCAGCCGCCGCAAGGGATGCGGGCAGCTGGGCCGCATGCACCCCCATGCGCATGGTGTTGGAGCGCGGCTCCAGTACCGCGATGATCCGGTTCTCCCCCACCCGGGCCCGCAGACCGCCGAGGGTGGTCTCGATCGCCGTCGGGTGGTGTGCAAAATCGTCGTATACGCAGATACCATCCACCCGGCCACGCAGCTCCATGCGGCGCTTGACGTTGCGGAACCTGCCCAGGGCATCGATCGCCGCCGCCGACGGCACACCGGCGTGACGTGCCGCCGCGATAGCCGCCAGGGCATTGTCCACGCTGTGGCGCCCGGTCAGATCCCAGTCCACCCTGCCCTGGATCTTCCCATCGAACAGTACGTCGAAACAGCTGCCGTCAGCGGTCAGCAGCTCTGCCTGCCACTGGGCACCATCATCCCGGCCGAACCGCTCCAGCGGGGTCCAGCACCCCATCTCCAGAACCTCGTCCAGCGCCCTGTCCCCGGAGGGCGCCACGATCAGGCCGTTGCCGGGAACGGTGCGCACCAGGTGGTGGAACTGGCGCTGGATCATTCCCAGGTCATCGAAGATATCCGCGTGATCGAACTCCAGGTTGTTGAGCACCAGGGTACGCGAACGGTAGTGAACGAACTTGGAGCGCTTGTCGAAGAAGGCGGTGTCGTACTCGTCGGCCTCCACCACGAAAAAGGGTGTCTCACCCAGGCGCGCGGATAGACCGAAATTCTGGGGAATGCCGCCGATCAGAAACCCCGGCGCCAGGCCGGCATCTTCCAGTATCCATGCCAGCAGGCTGGCGGTACTTGTCTTGCCGTGGGTACCGGCCACGCCAAGTACCCAGCGCTCCCGCAGCACATGCTCGGCCAGCCACTGGGGGCCGGATGCGTAGGCCAGCCCCGCATCCAGCATGCACTCCACCGCCGGGTTGCCCCGGGACATCGCATTGCCCACCACCACGCAGTCCGGCGCCGGTTTCAGGTGCTCCGGCTCGAAACCCTCCATCAGCTGGATACCCGCCTCTTCGAGCTGGGTGCTCATGGGCGGATAGACATTGGCGTCGGAGCCACTCACCCGGTGTCCCATGGCCCTCGCCAGCAGGGCGATACCACCCATGAATGTGCCGCAGATTCCTAGAATATGTATATGCATCTCGGGGCCTGTATGAACTATCCAGCCAGGAACAACGCCTGCACCAGGCCGTTGATCAGAAAGAAATAGAGAATGGCCAGCGCCGACCCGCCGAGGAACGTGATCTGGAAGGTGTGGCGCAGGATATGGGCGATGATGACGATGGCCCATACGGCCAGGAACAGGAACAGCAGCACACCGATCTGTCCAAGAGGGCTCGCGGCGGGATCCTCGCCGATCATCAGTTGCAGCGGCATGCTCACCAGGTTGACCATGACACCGGCTCCGAACAGGGCCGTTGCGGACTGCACGAAGCGCGCCTGCCGGCCGGTGAACTCCAGGCCGATGCGCAGCAGGACCACGACCAGGACCAGGTCCATCAGCTGGGCCATCAGGGCATTCGCCGGACCGCCGAAATCGCCCACGATCACGATTGTGCCGGTGATCAGGCCGAGGACCGCTGTCCAAAGCATCAGGAACCTGGATGCCGGAAGATCCTGGGGGCCTGCTCTCAGCAGGCAGATATCGATAAAAACGTTCAGCAGTCTCATCACAGGAAGCCCGGACAGATCTCAATCATCAAACCCGCATCATACTACACCCCGGTTCAGTGTTATCCTTGCCAGCCTTGTATGGGCCTGTTCACGTCAATTGAATTATGCCTGCAGCGGCCATTTTTTCGTTCAGCAAGGCATAAGGAGCGCCGTGTATGCGCATACATAAGCGACTGATAACGCCGCTGAGCGGAAAAATGGCCGCTGCCCTTCGGGTTGCCCCTGAAAAAACGCGACTCTGCGTTGCTCGTTGCTTATATGGAGCGACCAAACCGCGCGCCTCGCGCCTTGATTCGCATTTTTTCAGGGGCAACAGGTACAATTCAATTAACGTGAACAGGCCCATAGATCATAACGGCAATTACCCATGCAGGAACTCTTCGTCGACACACCGGAACAGCTGAACAGACTCTGCGAGCAGTTGCGCGGCAGCCCCTGGCTGGCCCTGGACACGGAATTCGTGCGCGAGAAGACCTATCACCCCCACTTCTGCCTGCTCCAGGTGGCAAACGGCGAGGTGGCTGCCTGCGTCGACCCCCTGGCACTGGAGGATCTCTCACCCCTGCTGGAGATCATCTACGATCCCGAAATCACCAAGGTGTTCCATGCCGGACGCCAGGACCTGGAGATCTTCCATCTGCTCTGGGAACGGCTGCCAGTACCGCTGTTCGACACCCAGCTCGCCGCCACCCTGCTCGGCTTGGGTGACCAGATCGGCTATGGCAACCTGGTAAAGAAGGTCCTCGACCTGGATCTGGACAAGGGCCATGCCCGCACCGACTGGGCACGCCGCCCCCTGCAGGAGAGCCAGCTGCGTTACGCCATGGACGACGTCATCTACCTGGGCGAGATATACGAACTGCTGCTCAACCGGCTGCAGGAGATGGGACGCGAGCGCTGGCTGGACGAGGACTTCGGCATACTCTCCGACCCCCGGACCTATCTCTCAGACCCCCCGTCCGAGTGGCAACGCATCAAGGGACGCCAGCACCTGAAGGGGGGGCAGCTGGCGGTACTGCAGCTGCTGGCGGGCTGGCGCGAGACCACCGCGCGCAACGCCAACCGTCCCAAGCGCTGGATCCTCAAAGACGAAGTACTGGTGGACCTATCACGGCGACAGCCGAAGAACCTCTCCCAGATGGAGCGTATCCGTGGACTGGAAGCGGGCAGCATCAAGCGGCACGGCAAGACACTGCTGGAGCTGATCGGACAGGGAAAAGAGATACCCCGGGAGCAGTGGCCCAGGGAGAAGGCGATACCGCCCCGGCTGACACCGAACCAGGAGGCCCAGACCGACCTGCTGGTCTGTGCCCTCCGCCTGCTGGCCGAGGAGGGCAATATCACCCATACCGCCCTGGCCAACCGACGGGAGCTGGAGAAGCTGGTGATCGGCGAGCGGGACCTCGACATTCTTCACGGCTGGCGCAAGCTGCTGGCGGGCGATGCGTTGCTGGAGGTGCTCGACGGCAGCAGGCTGCCCGGCTACCTGGACGGCAGGCTGGCCCTGCTCTCCCGGGAATAGCCCCTGATGATGCGGCCGGGACGGCGACACCTTACCCCTGCCGCGGTCGTGACCGCCCTGCTACTGAACGCCTGCAGCGAACAGCCCCCAGAGGAGGCCGGGGACGATCTGGAGAAGCAGCTGGATACCCGCATGGAGGTGCTGCACCAGACCCGCGAGGTGCTGCGCTACACCGAGGAGCAGGCGGAACTGGAACGAAAGGAGATGCAGGAACTGCTCGACAGTTCCGGCGACCCGCAGTAGTTCATGTCGTGGATTTTGATCTAGACTCCTGGTTAACCCGGCTGACCTGATGGACCCGACATGCTACCAATCACACCACGGCTGATCCTGACCGCCCTTCTCTCCACCCTTCTTGGTGCCTGCGGCGGGGAATCGGAACCCCCCAAGAAACAGAGCGGCGGCATCATGCAGTCGACCCAGATCCAGTCGCTGCAGGAGGCGAAGGAGATGTCGAAAGATATCAACGCGAGCCTCAAGGCCCAGGATGAACGCATGAAGGCGATGCACGACCAGTAGGCCGCGCCCGTGCTTCAGTCACTCCCGGGTGAGTTCATCCCGGGTCAGGGAGAACGCCTCGATCGCCCGGTCGAGATCCTCGCGGGTGTGGGCCGCGGATATCTGGGTACGGATCCTCGCCTTGCCCTTGGGCACCACCGGAAAGAAGAAACCGATGGCGTAGACCCCCTGTTCGAGCAACCGTTTGGACATCTCCTGGGCCAGGGTCGCGTCCCCCAGCATCACCGGCACGATGGGGTGCTCCCCATCGTCGATATTGAATCCCGCCGCACGCATACCGGCCCGGAAGTAGCGGGTGTTCTCCATCAGCCGATCCCGCAGCTCGGTGGAGGCCGAGAGCATCTCCAGCACCTTCAGGGTTGCCGCACAGATGGAGGGCGCCAGGGTATTGGAGAAGAGGTAGGGACGGGAGCGTTGGCGCAGCATGTCGACGATCTCCCGGCGCGCCGAGGTATAGCCACCCGAGGCACCCCCAAGGGCCTTGCCAAAGGTGCCGGTGATGATATCCACCCGATCCATCACGCCGCAGTGCTCATGCACGCCACGCCCGCTCTTCCCCATGAAACCCACCGCGTGACAGTCATCGTGATGCACCATGGCGTCGTACTCGTCCGCCAGGTCGCAGATACGGTCCAGCCGGGCCACGGTGCCGTCCATGGAAAAGACCCCGTCGGTGGTGATCATAACCCGGCGCGCACCCTTGTCACGTGCCTCTGCCAGCTTCGCTTCAAGGTCCGCCATATCGTTGTGGCGGTAGCGATAGCGCTGGGCCTTGCAGAGGCGCACCCCGTCGATGATCGAGGCGTGGTTCAGCTCGTCGGAGATGATCGCATCCCCGGCGCCCAGGATGGTCTCGAACAGCCCGGTGTTGGCATCGAAGCAGGCGGCATAGAGAATCGTATCCTCCATCCCCAGAAACTCGCTCACTTTTTGTTCCAGCGTCTTGTGGATCGACTGGGTGCCGCAGATAAAGCGTACAGACGAGAGGCCGAAACCCCATTCGTCGTAGCTCTGCCGGGCCGCCTCGATCACCTGTGGATGGTTGGCCAGTCCCAGGTAGTTGTTGGCGCACATGTTGATCACTTCGCTGCCGTCGGCCAGGGTGATGTCGTTCTTCTGGTCCGAGGCGATGACCCGTTCGCTCTTCCAGAGACCGGCCGCCCTGATCTCCTCCAGCTCCGCCGCCAGGCCCTCTTTCACGCTCTTGAAACTCATAGTTGAAACCCGTCTGTTTATGTTTCGTCCCAGTTCAGGATTACCTTGCCGGAGGAGCCTGAACGCATCACGTCGAAGCCCTGCTGGAAATCGGTGTAGTGGAAATGGTGGGTGATCACCTGCTCCAGGGGCAGGCCGCTCTGCACCATCATCACGCCCTTGTACCAGGTCTCGAAGATCTCGCGACCGTAGATCCCCTTGATGGTCAGCCCCTGGAACACCACGTCGCTCCAGTCGATGCCGGTACCGTCGGGCATGATACCCAGCATGGCGATGGAGCCGCCGTTGATCATGATGCTGAGCATCTCCTTGAAGGCGGCCGGGGAGCCCGACATCTCCAGCCCCACGTCGAAGCCCTCCAGGATGCCCAGGCTGCGCATGAACTCCCTCGATATGGGGCCATCCTTAACGTTCAGGGGTATCGCCTTGGGTGCAATCCGCCTGGCCAGATCGAGCCGGTACTCGTTGATATCGGTGATCACGATGTTGCGGGCACCGCAGTGGGAGGCCACCATCGCCGCCATGATGCCGATGGGGCCGGCACCGGTGATCAGCACATCCTCGCCCACCATGTTGAACGAGAGGGCGGTATGCACGGCATTGCCGTAGGGATCGAAACAGGAGAGTACGTCCAGCGGAATCTCGATGTTGGGCCGGAAGACATTCTTCGCCGGAATCGACAGGTACTCGCCGAAACAGCCGTCGCGGTTCACGCCGACACCGATGGTGTTGGGACAGAGGTGGCGCCTGCCGGCCAGGCAGTTACGGCAGCGCTCACAGACGATATGCCCCTCGCCGGAGACGATATCACCCACATTGAGCTCGGTGACGTTGGCGCCCAGTTCGACGATCTCGCCGGCAAACTCGTGACCAATGGTCATGGGCACCGGGATGGTCTTCCTGGCCCAGTCGTCCCAGTTGTAGATATGCACATCGGTACCGCAGATCGCCGTGCGCTTGATCTTGATCAGTACGTCGTTGCCGCCCACCTCGGGAATCGGCACCTCGTCCAGCCACAACCCCTCTTCAGCACGCTTCTTGACCAGCGCTTTCATCGTGTTCATAACAGCTCTTCACTCGTATATGGTTTTATTATCGGTAGGCGACACATGCAGGTGCAGCAATTCACGTACTAGTATCTCCACACAGTCGGGATACTGTAAATGACTATTTGGCAGGGCTCTCCTGCTGGCAGGAAGCGTCCCGCGCTCTTCCGGAGATCACCACCACAGCGCACAGCAGAAGCAGCACCGTCACGATCACACCCCGGTTGCCGAGCCATGCGTAGGGCGTCGAACCCTCCATGGGCAGGATCTCGCCGGTCAGCACATGCTGTTCGAATGCGGGCGATGTTCCGAGCAGTCCGCCCCGGGGGCCGATCAGCGCCGAGATACCGGTATTGGTGGCACGCAGCATGTAGCGCCCGGTCTCCAGGGCACGCATGCGTGCGATCTCCAGGTGCTGGTGGGGCGCCAGGGAGTCACCGAACCAGGCGTCGTTACTGACATTGACCAGGAAGGCGGCCTCGGGCAGTGCCTGGATCATCTCCTCGCCGAAGGCGTCCTCGTAACAGATGGAGGCCGCCACCGGGTAGCCACCGAAGTTCAACAGGGGTCTCTCGCTCACCCCCGCGGCGAAATCGGACATGGGGATCTGCAGGAAGTCGATCAGGGGTTCCAGCAGCGACTTCATCGGCATGAACTCACCGAAGGGGACCAGGTGACGCTTGTAGTAGCTGTCCCGCTCGCTGCCGAAGGTCAGCACCGCGTTGTAGTACTGTTTCTCATCCTGGTGCCACACGGGGATGCCCATCAGGAGGGCGCTGTCCCGCTTCTCCGCCACTGCCGCCAGGGGGTTGAGGAAGTGCTCTTCCAACTGGTGGGCAAATGCCGGCACCGCGGTCTCCGGCCAGACGATCAGGTCGCTCTCCCAGTGCTCGTTGGTCAAGCCGGCATAGAGGGCGAGGGTCGGTTGCAGGTTCTCCCGCTTCCACTTCGCCTCCTGGGCGATATTGCCCTGGATCATGCTGACACCCAGGGCATTGCCCGCAGCACGCGTCCACTCCACCTGCCCCAGCAGCGCGGCCGACAACCAGAGCAGTGGCACGGCCAGCAACGCCGCCCTGCGTGATCCGGCGCGACCCGTCAGAACCATCACCAGGCCGGCAGAAGTGAGCACAACCGCCAGGCTCACCCCGTAGACACCCAGTACGGGCGCCACGCCGGCCAGGGGCGAATCGATCTGCGAGTAACCCAGGGCGAGCCAGGGGAAGCCGGTCAGTATCCAGCCCCGCAACCACTCGAACAGCACCAGCAGCAGTGCGGAGATCAGGATACGGTAGCCACTCCCCGGGCCCGAAAGCCGGCAGGCGAGCCATCCTGCAAACCCGTAATAGAGCGCCATGAGCAGGATGAAGCCGAGGGTGATGATGATCGCCAGCGCGGTACCCACGTTACCGAACTGATCGATGCTGATATGCACCCAGAAGACACCGAAACCGAGCAGGCCGACACCGAACAGCCAGCCGTCGCGGAAGGCCTGGCGCGGTGCGGCGTCCTGCCACAGCAGCAGGAGCAGCGCCGTGGATACCAGCGCCAGGGGAAACAGGGAGAAAGGTGCGAACGCGGGAACCGCCAGCACACCGCTGCCAAGGGCGAACAGCAGGCGCCAGGGTGATCCGAGGTTACTGATCCACCTGCGCAGCAAGGCTGTCTCCGTTAGGCTCCCTCACCCTCGCGGGTAGAGGTCAGCAGGATGTTGAGCAGGTGAATACGGCGGCTGTCGGCACGCAGCACCTTGAAACGGAACTTGCCGATATCGACCTTCTCGCCCCGCTTGGGCAGGTGACCGAGCGCATTGGAGACGAGGCCGGATATGGTGTCGAACTCTTCATCGGAGAAGTCCACGTCGAAGTACTCGTTGAACTCTTCGATGGTGGTGTGCGCCTTTGCGGTGAACTCCCGCTCACTGCGACGCAGGATGGCGGTACCCTCGTCGAAATCGTGCTCATCCTCGATCTCGCCGACGATCTGTTCCAGCACATCCTCGATGGTCACCAGGCCGGAGGCGGCACCGTACTCATCCACCACGATCGCCATGTGGTTGCGGCTGGAGCGGAACTCGTTGAGCAGGACATTGAGCCGCTTGCTCTCGGGAACGAACACCGCCGCACGCAGGACATCGCGTATGTCGAAACGACGGGCGTTGTCACCACAGTAGGCCAGCAGATCCTTGGCCAGGAGTATCCCCACCACCTCGCCGCGGTCATCGCCGATAACCGGAAAACGCGAGTGGGCGGACTCGATGACGGTGGGTATGAACTCGTCGAGGGGCTCGTCGCGATCAACCACCACCATGTTGGCCCGTGGAATCATGATGTCCCGGACCCTCAGTTCCGAGACCTGCAAGACCCCTTCCATCATGGAGAGGGCTTCGGTATCCAGCAGGGCACGCCGCTTGGCGTCCCTGAGTAATTCGATCAGCTGTTCTCTGTTTTCCGGTTCGTTACCAAAGGTCCGCAGCACTTTTTTCAGCCACGACCTGGACGAACCGCTGCTAGGCTCACCGTTGCTCATGTTGTCCTTTCTCTGGGCCTACCGGCCCTGGTATGGATCGGGATAACCCATAACTTCAATGATCTCCCGCTCGAGGCCTTCCATCTCTTCGGCCTCCTGCTCATTCTGATGGTCAAACCCCAGTAAATGCAAGGCTCCGTGAACCACCATGTGTGCCCAGTGGGCCTCCAGGGTCTTGCCCTGCTCCTCGGCCTCACGCGCCACCACGGGGGCGCAGATCACCAGGTCACCGAGCAGATCGCTCTCCACCACCTCCGGTGCCTCGAAGGGGAAAGAGAGCACGTTGGTCGGGCGGTCCTTACCCCGGTACTGGAGATTGAGCTCATGGCTCTCCGTCTCGTCCACGATACGGATCGTCAGTTCAGCGCTGTCACGGCGCCCCGCGAGCGCCGCTGCGATCCAGCGCTGGAACTGCCCGTCACCCGGAATACCTGCCCCATCATCGATCCGCTGAACATCCAGCTGCAGGTTCACTTTTTCTCCTGCTCCCGGTCGTAGTCGCCGTAGGCGCCGACGATTCGCTGCACCAGGGGATGGCGGACCACGTCCCGGGCGTTGAAAAAGGTGAAACTGATGCCATCCACTTTGGCCAGCACCTCGGTGGCCTGGCGCAGTCCGGAGGCCTGGCCTCTCGGCAGGTCGATCTGGGTCACGTCGCCGGTGATCACCGCTGTGGAGCCGAAGCCGATACGGGTGAGGAACATCTTCATCTGTTCCGGGGTGGTATTCTGGGCTTCGTCCAGGATGATGAAGGATTCGTTGAGGGTGCGCCCGCGCATATAGGCCAGCGGGGCCACCTCGATCACATTGCGCTCGATCAGCTTGGCCACCCGCTCGAAACCGAGCATCTCGTAGAGGGCATCGTAGAGGGGGCGCAGGTAGGGATCGATCTTCTGGGACAGGTCACCGGGCAGGAAGCCGAGCCGCTCCCCCGCCTCCACCGCCGGGCGTACCAGCAGGATGCGGCGCACCTCGTCACGCTCCAGCGCATCCACCGCGCAGGCCACCGCGAGATAGGTCTTGCCAGTACCGGCAGGGCCGACACCGAAATTGATATCGTGGGTCACCACCTTGTGCAGGTACTCCTGCTGGTTGGCGCCCCGGGGACGGATCAGGCCGCGGCGGGTCTTGATCACCACCTCGGGCACCTCGCGCTCCGCCTCGTTGCGCAGCAGGGACTCGATCCCCGACTCCTGCAGCTGCAGGTGCACCCGCTCGGGAGTGAGCACCTCCTCCGCAGACTCCGCGTAGAGTGCGCGCAGCACCTCGCCACCCGCCCGGATGGGGGCCTCTTCCCCGATCAGGTGGAAGTGGTTGCCACGGTAATTGATCTCGATGCCCAGGCGCCTTTCGATCTGGCGCAGGTGCTCATCGAGCTGGCCGCAGAGGTTGGCCAGCCGGTGGTTGTCTTCGGGCTCGAGGGTGAGGTCGAGGGATTCTGGGTGTTCTGACACTGCCTTGCCTGTCGTTTTACGCGGTCCGTGCAAGTCCGTCCGCCAACTCGCCGCGCAGGGAGTTGGGCAACGCCTCGGTGATCTTCAGATCGACGAACTGGCCGATAAGCTCCACCGGGCCGTCGAAGTTGACCACCCGGTTGTTCTCGGTGCGCCCGGCAAGCTGGCGAGGATCCTTGCGGGAGTGACGCTCGACCAGTACCCGTTCCACGGTACCGACCATCTGGCGGCTGATCACCTGGGCCATGTCGTTGATACGGTGCTGCAGCCGCTCCAGCCGCGCCTGCTTCACCTGCTGGGGCACGTCATCGGGCATCTCCGCAGCCGGGGTGCCGAGACGTGCACTGTAGATAAAGCTGAACGAGTGATCGAAACCGATCGACTCGATCAGCTCCATGGTGCGCTCGAAGTCCTGGTCGGTCTCGCCCGGAAATCCGACGATGAAATCCGAGGAGAGACTCAGGTTGGGGCGGATCTCCCGCAGACGGCGTATCTTCGCCTTGTACTCGTAGGCGGTGTGCCCACGTTTCATCATGGTGAGGATACGGTCGGAGCCGCTCTGCACCGGCAGGTGCAGGTGACTGACCAGCTCAGGCACCTCGGCGTAGACCTCGATCAGGCTATCTGAAAACTCCACCGGGTGGGAGGTGGTGAAGCGGATACGGTCGATACCCTCCACTGCCGCCACGTACTGGATCAGCAGGGCGAGATCGGCGAGCTCTCCGTCGTGCATCTGGCCGCGGTAGGCATTCACGTTCTGGCCCAGCAGGTTCACTTCCCGTACACCCTGTTGCGCCAGCGAGGCCACCTCGGCGATCACGTCGTCGAAGGGGCGGCTGATCTCCTCGCCGCGGGTGTAGGGCACCACGCAATAGGTGCAGTACTTGGAGCACCCCTCCATGATGGAGACGAAGGCGGTGGGGCCTTCCGCCCGGGGTTCCGGCAGCCGGTCGAACTTCTCGATCTCGGGGAATGAGACATCCACCACCGGCTTGTGGGTGCTGCGCGCCTCTTCCAGCATCTGCGGCAGGCGATGCAGTGTCTGGGGTCCGAACACCAGGTCCACGTAAGGCGCGCGTTCTCGTATCGCATCGCCCTCCTGGCTGGCCACGCAACCGCCCACACCGATCACCAGTTCAGGGCGATGCTGCTTCCAGGGGCGCCAGCGTCCCAGCTGGGAGAAGACCTTCTCCTGGGCCTTTTCGCGGATAGAGCAGGTGTTGAGCAGCAGCACGTCCGCATCTTCGGGACGTTCGGTCAACTCCAGGCCATGGGACTCCCTGAGCACGTCCAGCATCTTGGCGGAATCGTACTCGTTCATCTGACAACCAAAGGTTTTGATATACAGCTTGCCGGACATCTGCTCTGAGTTTTTCGGGAAAAGCTGATCATTTTACTCAATTTCTCAAATCGACACCAGCACCTCGACTGGCAGGGGAGATGCCAATCATCTTGTAAAGCAGCTGCCTCTCAGGCATCGAAACGCTCCGTCTCCACTCTTCACCCAAATTGTTGCAAGTGATTTAACAGCCGCCTACACGCCGGAGCATTCCGAGCCCGGATTACAAATCCCACTGCATGACTTTAAGTTGTTACAAATCTCTACATTGTAGCTATTGGACCCCCGCCACCAGTCCCTGAATATGTTGATTCGTAAACGATCCATCCCTGGTGCCTGGGCAGGTCGGCCTTGCGTGCATCAGCACAGCCGCAACTTAGAAAAACCCGATAAGCGGCATTCGGGATGGATGGAACCACTGATCACCAGTAAACGACCAGAGACGCAAGGATAAGAACTATGCAAAAGCAGATGAAATCCATAATCGCAGGTGTTGCCATCACCACCGCAGGCCTACAGGGCTGCGCCACGACGACACCGCCGGACGAGATGCAGACCCGCCTCGACGAGATGGAGAAGACCGTTGAAACCAGGGACCGCTCGATCCGGGAGAAGGACCGCCTGCTGAGAGAGAGGGAGCAGCGCATCCAGCAGCTGGAAAACGCAGAGCGTAGCGCGGCTCCGGCACCGGCTGTCGCCGACGACTCGCTCCTTCCTCCCCACGCAAAACCCGGCGAATGCTATGCACGGGTGTGGGTGCCGGCGAGCTACAGCACCGTCACGAAAACCGTCCAGACCAGGGAAGAGAGCGAACGCACGGAGACCATTCCGGCCAGATACGAATGGGTTGAAGAGCGCGTAATGACCCAGGAGGCCTCTTCACGACTGGAGAAGATCCCGGCCGTATACGGCACCGAAAAAGAGACCATCAAGGTGAAGGATGCCGCACGGCTCTGGAAAACCGGCCTGAAGGCCCAGGATGCCCCTGCCAGCCCCGAACTGCTGAGGGCCGCACAGAACGGCGGTATCAACCTGGATGCTGCCAAACCCGGCATGTGCTTCCACGAACACTACCGCCCTGCACAGTACAAAAAGGAGGCCCAGCAGGTGCTGCTGAGCGAGGCGGCAGAGGATTTCGCCGTCAGCAGTCCCAAGTACCGCATGGTGGAGAAGCAGGTCCTGGTCAAGGAGGCATCCTTCGAACTGAGAGAGATTCCCGCCATCTATGACTGGGAGGAAGAGAGGGTCGTCGACAAGCCGGCTCACACCGTCTGGCAGAAGGGTACCGGTCCGATTCAGCGCATCGACGAGGCCACCGGCGAGATCATGTGCCTGGTGGAGATTCCCGCAACCTACAAGACCATCAGGAAGCGCGTACTCAAGACCCCTGCAAAAACCGAGCGGGTCGAAATCCCCGCCCAGTACAAAACCATCAAGGTCCGCGAACTGGCGGAACAGCCCCACGAGAGCAAGCGCACCCACCAGGCGGAGTACGGCTCGGTCGAGCTGACCAAGAAGATCGCCGATGCCTCCTTCATCTGGCATGAAGTGCACAACATGCAGGAGCCCAAGCACACACGCACCGGCCTGAAGATCTGTCTCACCGAGGAACCCGCCCAGTACAAGACCATCACCCGCCGCGTGGTGAAGACGCCGGCCGGCGTGCGCAAGGTCGACATCCCGGCCCAGTACACCACCGTCAAGGTCCGCAAGATGGTATCGGCCCCGCAGGAGAAGCGGATAAAGATCCCCGCGGAGTACAAGACCGTGACACTCCAGCAGTTGGACAGGGACGGTTTCATGGAGTGGCGCTCCATCCTGTGTAAGACCAACATGACCGAGACACGCATCAGCCAGATCCAGGCCGCCCTCAAGGAGAAGGGCTACAACCCGGGGCCCATCGACGGCGTCATCGGTGAGGACACCATGATCGCAGTCAACGCCTTCCAGAAGGCCAAGGGACTACCCGTGGACAAGTACCTCAACATCGAAACCATCAAAGCACTCGGCGTATCACCCCGCTAACGCCATCCAACGCGGTGCACCCCCTTATCCCCGGGGTGCACCGCCCTTTCATTCCAAAACCAGACGAAACATTCACCCGGCACCTGTTAACCACAGGCCGCACACCGGAACCGACAACAAACAAGATAACCAACAGGGGACTCACCAATGGATATTTCCACACTGTTCACCTCACTTGCCGACACGCTTGGCGCCTACCTGCCAAAGCTTGCAGGGGGCATCGGCATTCTGATCGTCGGCTGGCTGCTTGCAGTCATCGTTCGCGCGGGCATCCGCAAGACACTCTCGATGATGAAACTCAACAACCGGATCAGCAGCGGAGACAAAGGCCATACGCTGGACCTGGAGAGCGGAATTGCACAGGGCGCATTCTGGCTCATCATACTGATGACCTTTATCGCCGTACTGAACGCCCTCGACCTGGAACTGGTCTCGCGACCTCTTGAGTCACTGGCCACCAAGGTATTCGAATACCTTCCCCAACTCATTGCCGGCAGCGTACTGTTACTGGTGGCCTGGCTGATAGCCAGCGTTGCACGCATGCTTGTGAACAAGGGCATGGCCGCCTCCAACATCGACGAGAAACTGTCGGAGACGGCTGGCATGCGACCGATGAGCGAGAACATCGGTAATATTCTCTACTGGCTGATCATGCTGCTGTTTCTGCCCGCCATCCTGGACGCCTTCAAGCTCGAAGGACTCCTGGAACCGGTCAGAGGGATGGTGGACAAGATCCTCAACATGCTGCCCAACATGATCGCCGCCGCAGTGATCGGACTGGCCGGCTGGCTTATTGCGAAAATCCTGCGCGACCTCGTCACCAACATCCTGGCATCCACGGGCGCAGACAGGCTGGGCGTACGCGCCGGCCTGACCGAGAGCATGTCCCTGTCGCGCTTCATCGGCATGATGGTGTTCGTGTTCGTCTTCGTGCCCGCCCTTATCGCCGCACTGAACGCGCTGAAGATCGAAGCCATCTCGCAACCCGCAACGGAGATGCTCGGCATGATGATGGGCGCCATCCCCAACATCATTGCCGCCGCCATCATTCTCATCGTCAGCTACTACGTCGCACGCTTCGTGGCCAATATCAGCAGCAACCTGCTCAGCGGCCTCGGCGTGGATGCCATCCCGGAAAAGATCGGCTTCGGCAATGCCCTGGCTGGCGACAACAGTCTCTCCAGGCTGGTGGGCAGGTTGATTCTCTTCTTCGCCATGCTGTTCGCCACCGTGGAAGCGGCAAACCGACTGGAGTTCAGCCAGGTCAGGGACATCGTCTCCATGTTCATCGAGTTCGGCGGCCAGGTCCTGCTCGGCTCGGTGATCCTGATCGTCGGCTACTGGCTCTCCAACCTGGCCGACAGCGGCATTCGCAAGCTTGGCGGCAGAAATGCACAGAGCACGGCCATGATTGCCCGCATCGCCATACTGGGCCTGGTAACCGCCATGGGACTGCGCGCCATGGGGATTGCCAACGATATCGTCAACCTCGGTTTTGCCCTCACCCTGGGGTCGGTGGCCGTCGCGGTCGCCCTCTCCTTCGGCCTGGGCGGCCGTGAGGCAGCAGGCAGACAGATGGAGTACTGGCTCTCCAACCTGCGTGACAAAAACAAGAGCTGATGCCAGACCGGAGCTGGCCGCCCGGATGATCGTACCCGGGCAGTCAGCACCTTTCCCTTCCTGAAAACAGATCACCAACAATGTAAACAAGGAGAAAACAATGGAAGCGCTTATACCTCTGATTATCCAACTGGCCAGTGGCGCCCTGGGCGGAAACATTGCCGGCTCACTGCTGAAAAAATTCTCACTGGGGACCCTGGGCAACTCGCTCGTGGGAATCCTTGGCGGCGGGCTCGGCGGCCAGCTACTGGGACTGCTTGGCATCTCCACAGGCGCCGGCAGTATGGATGTCGCCGGCATTATCGGCAGTATCGCCAGCGGTGGTGTTGGCGGTGGCGTACTGATGGCGATTATCGGCGTCATCAGGCAGGCCTTCAACAAATAAACCGCTGTCCGGACAGCTGAACAGGGGCGTCGCCAAAAGGCCGACGCCCCTTTTTTATCCCCCCCCTGTTCCCGCGGACGAGCGCCAGGTCTAAACTGTCGAATAAATTGGGATACATCGAATAATACCGATCACCACAGGACAGACCATGCAGCATGCACAACCCGGAATATTGGCCAATGCCCCACGCCAGGCCAGGTACCTCACTTTCTCGATCAAGCCCGGCACGGACCCGAGGGAGGTTCTACGGAACCTTGCAGACTCCGCCGATGGTGAAAAGGCTGTCGTTGGACTCGGCATGCCCTTGCTGATGGCCGTGGGTAAAGGGATCGATGGCATGAGGACATTTCCGAGCCTTGCCGGTCCCGGTTTCAGTATCCCCAGCACACCTGCCGCCCTGTGGATCTGGCTGCGCGGCGATGATCGCGGCGACCTGCTGCACAGTACACGCTACTACAAGCAGCTTCTCGATGGGGCGTTTTCCCTGGAACAGGTGATCGATGCGTTCCAGTACCGGGACAGCCGAGACCTCACGGGTTACGAAGATGGCACTGAGAACCCCGAGGGGGAGGAGGCTGTCAACGCCGGCATCGTCCAGGACCAGGGTGCCGGGATCGACGGCTCCAGCTTCGTTGCCGTGCAACAGTGGATCCACGACCTGGAGCGGTTTCAATCCATGCCCCAGCCAGAACAGGACGACACCATCGGCCGCCGCATCAGCGACAACACCGAGATCGAAGAGGCACCGGCGTCGGCCCATGTGAAGCGGACCGCCCAGGAGGACTTCGAACCTGAAGCATTCATCCTGAGGCGCTCCATGCCCTGGGCAGACGAACAACAGGCGGGACTGGTTTTCGTCGCCTTCGGTCACTCATTCGACGCCTTCGAGGCACTGCTGAAGCGCATGGTCGGCAAGGATGACGGCATCGTGGATGCCCTGTTCAGGTTCACAAACCCCGTCAGTGGCAGCTACTATTGGTGCCCACCCGTTACAGAGGGTCATTTGAACCTGCAGGCCCTGGACCTTTGACACCGGATAAGCACCATCCCGGCATACCTCCCGGATCCTGTGCAGTGGTACCGAGTGGCACTCACCCTCATCGTCCAGAACATCGATACTGAAATGATGGCCTGCCCGTTCCCTGACAGAACTCAGGATTCAGCTTCAACGGTTAACCGGGACAGTGTCATTCAATTTGCCAACCAATCACCTCTCCCGCCAGCAACGGCGTGACGGTGCTGTTGCCGAATCGATAAGTGCGAGGGATCTCCCAATCTTTCTTTACCAATGTAATGTTTGAGCGGTTTCGTGGAAGGTTATAAAAATCCGGCCCATGGGACGATGCAAAACCCTCGAGTCTATCCAGCGCATCTGCCTGCTCAAATACCGCCGCATAAAGCTCTATTGCCGCATGGCCGGAAAAAATTCCGGCGCACCCGCAACTGCTCTCCTTGGCTTCAGTAGCATGGGGCGCACTGTCGGTACCCAAAAAGAACTTATGCGAGCCGGATATCGCCGCCTCGACAAGGCGCTCACGGTGTTTTTCCCGCTTCAGAACAGGCAGGCAGTAGTAGTGGGGGCGTATTCCCCCCCTGAAGATCTCGTTGCGATTGTAGAGCAGGTGTTGGGGAGTAATTGTCGCAGCGACATTGTCACCCGCTTCTGCAACAAAATCAGCCAGATTTGCCGTGGTGATGTGCTCTGAAACGACCCTGAGATCAGGAATGTCATGAAGCAGCGGCTTTAGGACCGTTTCCAGAAACACCGCTTCCCGATCGAAGATATCCACCTGCCGGGAAGTAACTTCACCGTGAATAAGCAACGGCATGCCTATTCGGGCCATCTCCTTCAGCGCGGGGTAGACGTTATGTATATCCGTCACGCCTGAATCCGAGTTCGTGGTTGCCCCGGCCGGGTAGAACTTAACCGCAAAAACCTTCCCACTCTCATGCGCTTTTGCGATCTCTTCAGGCGTGGTCCTGTCTGTCAGGTAGAGCGTCATCAGTGGCTGAAAAGCGCCGCCGGGCTCAAGCACCGCTTCAATCCTGGCATGGTAGGCCAAGGCATCGTCCGTGGTTGCAACAGGCGGGTTCAGGTTGGGCATGACAATCGCACGGCCAAAGCGCCTTGCGTGCATAGGAACAATGTCCGCAAGTACGTCGCCATCACGAAAGTGAACGTGCCAGTCATCAGGCCGGATAATAGTCAGTGTTTCCATAGTTCTTCCCGAAATAGAAAGCAAACCCAGGGACTTAGGTGCTTAAGCGCTTAATACACAATGAAATAAGCTTCTCAAGATCCAGCAAGTTGTCGACAGAAACCTCATGCCATGAAACGAACTGGTTATCACGTAACATTTTATACCAGCAGGCATCAAAAAAGCGCTGTTTCGGGCCGGGCACCAATTGACACCCTGTTCGGGCGACGCCCACACCTGCTGATCCAGGCCGCAGGTGTAGCGGAACTCCCCATTCTTGAACTAAATCGACACCATCTGTGTATTTTTAGGGGTGATGCCGGGTAAAATACTCCGTTGCACTACGATATCAGGAACAAGTCCAAATGAATGACAAGCAAGAGTCACCGCTGGTAGGCGTCATCATGGGATCCAAGTCCGACTGGGAGACCATGCAGCATGCGGTGGCCATTCTGGAACAACTCAACATACCGCACGAAACGGAAGTGGTATCGGCGCACCGCACGCCCGATAAACTGTTTCGCTATGCCGAGCAGGCCGAACCGCGCGGCATCGAGGTGATCATCGCCGGCGCAGGCGGGGCAGCCCATCTGCCCGGCATGACCGCGGCCAAAACCTCACTGCCCGTGCTCGGGATTCCCGTACAATCCAAGGCCCTCAACGGCATGGATTCGCTGCTCTCCATCGCACAGATGCCGGCCGGCATCCCAGTGGGCACCCTGGCCATCGGCCGGGCGGGCGCGGCAAACGCAGCCCTGCTTGCCGCCAGCATACTGGCCAACAAGTATCCGGAGATAAAAACCGCGCTTCAAACATATCGGGAAAATCAGACCGAGACGGTGCTGGCCAACCCCGATCCGCGTGGAGACTCAGCATGAACGTCGGCATCCTCGGTGGTGGCCAGCTGGCCCAGATGATGGCACAGGCGGGCAGCAAGCTTGATATGTCCTTTACGTTCCTCTGCCCTGATCCCCAGGCCTGTGCTGCACCATTCGGTCAACATCTCTGCGCACCTTTCGGAGATGAAGAGGCGAAACGCCAGCTCGCCGAGTGGGCAGATGTGGCCACCTACGAGTTCGAGAACATACCGGCAGAACACGTGGCATCGCTGGAGCAGCAGGTAGATCTCCACCCCTCATCCAATGCGCTGGCCGTGGCGCGGGACCGCCTGAAGGAGAAGCGCCGCTTCCGATCTCTCGGCATACCCACCGCCGAGTTCATGCCCGTTGACAGCCTGGGTGACCTCAAAGAGGCCATTGGGGTTGTCGGCCTGCCCGCCATCCTGAAGACCCGCACCATGGGCTACGACGGCAAGGGGCAGGCGGTACTGAAAAGCCCCGATGACCTTGCCGACGCCTGGACCCAGGTCGGCGAGGTGCCCTGCATCGTCGAATCGATGGTCAATTTCACACGGGAGTTCTCCATCATCGCCGCGCGCAGCCGCACCGGGGAGCTGGCATTTTACCCGTTGAGTGAAAACCACCACCGGGAGGGTATTCTGCGCCTCTCCCTCAGCCGCCAGGGGCACCCCCTGCAGTCCACGGCCCAATCCCTCATCCAGCGCCTGCTGAATGAACTGGATTACGTGGGCGTTCTGGCCCTGGAGCTTTTCGAGGTGGGCGATGAACTCTACGCCAATGAGATGGCACCACGGGTACACAACACCGGCCACTGGACCATAGACGGGGCGCTGACCTCGCAGTTCGAGAACCATTTGCGTGCCATATGCGGTATGCCCCTGGGCGCAACCGACGCCCCGGCACAGGCGGCCATGGTGAACCTGATCGGGGAGCTTCAGGACGAGGCGACGATTCGCGAGTTCCCCGGCGCGACACCCCATTTCTACGGCAAGAGCGAGCGTCCCGGCCGCAAAGTGGGCCACATCAACCTGGTCGACAACGGAGAGGGCCCGCAGCTTTTCAAACAGCGACTGGCCGAACTGCTGGAACTGACAGGGGAGGACGCACTGGCAGAGCTGGTGGAGTCTTCAAAATAACGATTATCACCGGCAAGGAACCAGCAGCGCCTTACCACTCAATTACAGGCTGAAAAAACGAATATTCGCATGGGCAGCCCCGCACCCCACAAGGCCAAGAAAAGATTCGGCCAGAACTTCCTCCACGACCAGGGGGTGATTCGCCGCATCATCACCAGCATCTCCCCGAAACCCGGGGACCACCTGGTCGAGATCGGTCCCGGCCAGGGTGCCATCACCAGGGAGCTGCTCAAGGCCGCCGGCCGCCTCGAGGCTGTGGAACTGGACCGTGACCTGCTGGAGCCCCTGGCCCAGGCCTGTGGTGACCTGGGTGAACTGCACATCTACAACGCAGACGCCATGAAATTCGATTTCTGCCAGCTGGCAGAGCCGGAACGCCAACTGCGCCTGGTGGGCAATCTCCCCTACAACATCTCAACGCCGATTCTCTTCCACCTGCTGGACCAGGCCCACTGCATCAGGGACATGCACTTCATGCTGCAGAAGGAGGTGGTCGACCGCATTGCCGCCGCCCCGGGCAGCAAGATCTACGGACGGCTGTCGGTGATGATCCAGGCCCGCTGCCAGGTGGTCGACCTGTTCGATATCGGCCCCGGGGCATTCAAACCGGCACCCAAGGTGGACTCCGGCTTCCTCCGACTGACGCCCTACACGGAGTCGCCCTACGACATCAGCGACGAAAAGCTGTTTGCGACCCTCGTCGCCCAGGCCTTCAGCCAACGCCGCAAGACCCTGCGAAACTGCCTCAAGAAACTGATAGATACCGAGATCTTCCAGGCTGCGGGTATCGACCCGTCGCTACGGGCAGAGCAGTTGGCCGTGGCGGATTTCGTCCGCCTGTCCAACACCGCTTGCAAAGCGGGCTGAAAAACCCGATATAGGACCCAATACCCCAGATAAAGACCCACCGCCATGAATGATGAAACGATCATCGACGAAACCGTAGAGATCATCACCGACCAGGCCCTGGCCCGACCGGGCGAAGTACTCCCCGGAGTCCTTCACCTGCTGCCGGTGGCCACCCGTCCATTCTTTCCCGGCCAGGCTGTTCCACTGCTGATGGATGCAGACCACTGGAGTGAGAGCATTGCCAGGGCCGAAGACGAGGGCCACGGCACCCTCGGCATCATCCTGGTGGACTCGGAAACATCCGAAGAGGCGACCCCCGGCGACTTCAAACAGATCGGAACCGCCTGCCGCATCCACCGCGTGCAGAAGGTTGACGGACGCCTCCAGGTGCTCGTGGAGTGCCTGCAGCGTTTCCGCATCGAACACTTCATCGATGAACGGGCACCCTTTACCGCCCAGGTCCACTATTTCCAGGATCCACCGGAAGCCGCCGTGGGCGAGGTCAAGGCCTACGCCATAGCCATCATCAACATCATCAAGGAGCTGGTCCCCCTCAACCCGCTCTATGGCGAGGAGCTGCGCATCTTCCTCGACCGCATGGGCCCGGACGACCCCTCCCACCTTGCCGATTTCGCTGCCAGCCTGACCACCGCCGACCGCGACCAGCTGCAGGAGATCCTCGAAGCGATCGAGCTGCTGCCCCGCATGGAGCGGGTCATCGAACTGCTCAACACCGAACTCGAGCTGGCCAAGGCCCAGCACCATATCCGTAAATCCGTCGAGGAGCGGATGGAGACCCAGCAGCGGGAATTCTTCCTGCGCGAACAGCTCAAGTCGATCCAGCAGGAGCTGGGGCTCGAGAAAGACGACCGCACCGCCGAGCTGGAGAAGTTCCGGGATCGGCTGTCGAAACTCACACTCAGCGAACAGACTGCCAAGCGGGTCGAAGAGGAGATGGACAAGCTGGCCATCCTCGAGACCGGCTCGCCGGAGTATGCACTCACCCGCAACTACATCGACTGGATCACCCTGCTGCCCTGGGGCATGCACTCCAAGGACAACCTGGATATCGAGGTTGCCCGCAAGGCCCTGGACAAGGACCACTACGGCCTGGACAACGTCAAGAAGCGCATCCTCGAGTTCCTCGCCGTGGGCATCATGAAAGGCGAGGTAAGCGGCTCGATCATCCTGCTGGTGGGCCCGCCAGGTGTCGGCAAGACCTCTATCGGCAAATCCATTGCAGAGGCCCTCGGCCGCACCTTCTTCCGCTTCTCCGTGGGCGGCATGCGCGACGAGGCGGAGATCAAGGGGCATCGCCGCACCTACATCGGCGCCATGCCCGGCAAGTTCATCCAGGCGATGAAAGAGGCGGGCACCGAGAACCCGGTGATCATGCTCGACGAGATCGACAAGATCGGCGCCTCTTACCATGGAGACCCCGCCTCGGCCCTGCTGGAGGCCCTCGACCCGGAACAGAACAGTGACTTCCTGGACCACTACCTGGATCTGCGTTTCGACCTGTCGAAGGTGCTCTTCATCTGCACCGCCAACCAGCTCGACACCATCCCCGGTCCGCTGCTGGACCGCATGGAGCTGATCTCCCTCTCGGGCTATATCGCCGAGGAGAAGCTGCAGATCGCCAAAAAGTACCTGCTGCCGAGACAGCTGGAGCGGGCCGGGCTGAAACGCAGTCAGGTGAAGATCAACGTCGCCACCCTGCGGGCCATTGCAAACGGTTACGCCCGGGATGCCGGGGTGCGCCGCATGGAGAAGCAGATCGGCAAGATCGTTCGCAAGGCGGTGGTGAAGATCCTCGATGGCGAGAAGACACCGATCACGGTCAACAAGGAGGACCTGGAGGATTACCTGGGCAGCCCCATCTTCCGTGACGAACGTAAACTGGCCGGTCCTGGTGTCGTGACCGGCCTGGCCTGGACCTCCATGGGCGGGGCCACCCTCAGCGTCGAGGCGGCCAGGACCCACGGCTTCAACCGCGGCTTCAAGCTCACCGGACAGCTGGGAGACGTGATGCGGGAGTCCGCGGAGATCGCCTACGGCTACATCATCGGCCACGCGGAGACCTATGGCGCCGACAGCGAGTTCTTCGAGAAGAGTTTCATCCACCTCCATGTCCCCGCCGGCGCCACGCCCAAGGACGGCCCCAGTGCGGGCATCACCATGGCATCCGCCCTGCTCTCCCTGGCCCGTAACGAGCCGATCCGTGACATCGCCATGACCGGTGAGCTGACACTCACTGGCCAGGTCTTCCCGGTTGGGGGCATCCGGGAAAAGGTTATCGCCGCCCGTCGCGCCGGTGTCAGGGAACTGATTCTCCCGGAAGAGAACCGGGGCGACTACAACGAGGTCCCTGACCACGTGACCAAGGGCATCAAGGTCCACTTCGCCAGCACCTTCGAAGATGTGGCGCCACTTCTTTTCAGGAAAACCAGGCGCAAAAGAGGGTAATTACCCTGCTTTGCCCTAGATCAGTGAGGACTAATATTCTCTTTGCCGTCTGTTAATTTTTGGTCTATGTTAATTATTCGCGCTACAGACTTTTGTTGGCGAAAAGCAAAAACATATTAGGGAGATAACAGATGAAAAAAATCATTCAAGCAGCTGCTGTCGCAACCCTGATCGGTGCATCTGCATCCGCATCGGCCTGGTGGGGTCCCGGTTGGGGCGGTCCCGGCGGTTGGGGCGATGACTTCTGGGGTGATGGCTTCGGCGACTTCAACATGAACTTCAGCGGCCGCGGTTCCGGCTATGGTCGCGGATACGGCTACGGCCACCCCTACTATGGCGGTTATGGCTATCCTTATGGTGGCTATGGCTACCCATACGGTGGTTGGGGCGCTCCCTACGGCGCCTATCCTTACGCTCCTGTAGCACCTGTTGCTCCTGCAGCACCTGCAGAGGCCAAGTAAGGACTTCAGCTCAAGGTGAAAATTGCGCGGCGACGCGCAACCAAAATGCGGGCTTCGGCCCGCATTTTTTATGTACAGGATGTACGGTATGCCGCGGGCGCAGGGATGCGCAGGAGCGGCGCATGGCCAGGGATGGCCTTATGTCGCGGAGCACAGGGATGTGCGAGAGCGACGCATGTACAGGATGTACGCCACCTAAGCCCGGCCGCGCTTTTGATCAACGTCAAAGCCATCTCCCGCATTCAATATAATATGTCGCCTTCAGGCTCTTTCCCCCAATCGCAGTGACCGTTCGCCATGCTCAAGATGTTCTCAGAACCACCCAAGCCGAAGCTGACCTACAGGGGCCCCGTCGTGCTGGCCCTCGGTTTCAGGCCCTTCTTCCTGCTGGCAGGTCTCTCCGCTGCCCTGCTGATGGGATTGTGGCTGGCGTTCTGGGGGGGCAGCCTGCCGACCGATGCCTACTATGGCAGCATCGGTTGGCACAGCCACGAAATGCTTTTCGGCTATACCACCGCGGTAGCCGGCGGATTCCTGCTCACCGCGGTACGCAACTGGACGGGGGTCAACACCCCCATGGGCAGACCCCTGGGCATCCTGGTGGCACTCTGGCTGGTCGGCCGGCTGGCCGGACTTCTTTCCGGCATGCTGCCGGGCTGGCTGATCGCCCTGGCGGACATGCTGTTCCTGCCCGCACTGGCGATGAGTATCAAGCCGGCCCTCTGGATGGGTCAGCAGAAGGTCAACCGCATCTTTGTTCCCCTGTTGCTGGCCATGGCCCTGGCGAATCTGCTGACACATCTCCAGGCCCTGGGTATCGCCAATACCGGGGCTGCAGGCACCGACATGATGCTCCAACTGGTGATGCTGCTCGTACTGATCATCACCGGCAGAATCATCCCCGCCTTCACCGGTGGCGCCCTGCCCCTGGCCAGGCCGAAACGCTACCCCTCCATGGAGACGGCCACCCCGATACTGGTCTGCACCCTGATCGTGATACAGCTGCTCTTTCCGGCGCCCTGGCTGCTGGGCGCCGTCTCTTTTGCCATCGCGGTCACCCAGGCGATCCGTTTCAGCGGCTGGCACCATCCCAATGCCTGGCGAATCCCGATCCTCTGGGTACTCTACAGCGGGTTCATCTGGATCATCATCGGCTTCCTGATGCTGGGCCTGGCGCCCCTGGAGCTGTTTCCGGCCAACCATGCCAAGCACGCCTTGACCGTGGGCGGCATTGGCGTGCTGACGCTGGGCATGATGTCCCGGGTGTCGCTGGGTCACACCGGCCGCCCAATCATCAGCAGTGCACTGGTCAATCTCTCGTTTCTGCTGCTCAATATCGGCGTCGCCATCCGGGTCTTCGCACCGATCATTGCACCAGCCCAGTACACCGCATGGATCCACCTCTCGGGCGGGGTGTGGACACTCTGCTTTCTGGTCTTCTTTCTCAGCTACCTGCCGATTCTCACCAAGCCGCGGATCGATGGCAGGCCCGGCTGACAGGGGAGACCGGCAAAGGCGGGTATCTTTGGCCATACTTCCCTATACAGGAGAGGAGGTGGGCCATGAAAAAATTTCCTGCATACCTGAAAATCCTCGCCGCTATCGTGGTCGCCGGCGGCCTGGCTGCCAACACAACGATTGCCGATGAATACGCCGAGCAGCGCTCGGCGCTGCTTGAAGAGGTGGCAGAGGATGTCGCCGATCTTCAGCATACGCTTGGTTTCTCCGACCTCTCTCCCGCGATCTGGCGAGCGCTGAAAACCGTACCCCGTCACGAATTCGTCCCTCCCAGGGCACAATCCTATGCCTACCGGAACCGGCCTCTTTCCATCGGCCACGGGCAGACCATCTCCCAACCCCTGATCGTGGCGATCATGACCCAGTTGCTCGACATCAAGGCCGGCGACCGGGTTTTCGAGCTGGGTACCGGCTCCGGTTACCAGGCCGCCGTGCTTGCGGCACTGGGTGCCGAGGTCTACAGCATGGAGATCATTGAACCCCTGGCCGGTTCTGCCGAAGAACGCCTGCAGAGCTTGAGATACACGGCACGCGTCAGGACCGGTGACGGATACCATGGATGGAAAACCTTCGCTCCCTTCGACGCCATCATGGTCACCGCAGCCGGGGACCATATCCCGCTGCCACTGATTCGGCAGCTCAAGCCAGGCGGGCGCATGATCCTGCCGGTGGGGGGGCGTTTTCTCACCCAGCAGCTGATCCTGGTAACCAAGCAGCAGGATGGCACGATCGAGACAAGGGACATCCTGCCGGTCTCATTCGTCCCCCTGACGGGCGAGCATTGATTGACGGCAGGGCACCGTGCACAACTCCGCTCCAGCAGCAGACCGCCCACCCTGGTTCGCCATCGCCCTGCTCTCCTGTTGCGCCCTGGCCTACGAAATTCTGCTCACGCGGCTCTTCTCCATGGTGCACTGGAGCAGCCTGGTAGGCCTGATCATCAGCCTGGCACTTCTGGGCTACGGTGCCAGCGGCACCTTTCTCGCCCTGCTGAGAGAGCGGTTGTTGCCACGCTTCGAATTGACCTTCACCCTCAACGCCCTGCTGTTCAGCATATCCTCCATCGCCGCCTTCCAGTTGGCCCAGCGACTTCCGCTCAACCCTGTGGAACTGGCCTGGGACTATCGGCAGCTTCTCTACCTGGGGGGTATCTACCTGCTGCTCGCCATCCCCTTCTTTGCCGTGGCCAACTGTATCGGACTCACGCTCGGTCGCTTCCGCAACACCATCAACAGCATCTATGCCGCCGACCTTGCAGGCGCCGGGATCGGTGCCGCAGGAATTGTCGGCCTACTGTTCCTGGTCACGGCTGAGAATGCACTGCTCTATATCGCCATCGGCGGCGCCCTGGCCGCCTCGCTCTCCGCCCTCGAGTTGCGATCCAGGCAACGCGCTGCCTACGGCATCGCCTCCCTGGCCACCGCCCTCTGCATCCTGATGACGCCATCACAGTGGCGCCAGGCACTGCCTGCCGAGTACAAGGACCTGTCCCAGACCCTGGCCGCCTCCGGTGCCGAGATCGTGCAGCAACAGAGCAACCCCCTCGGCATGACAACCCTGGTCGACAACAAGGTGGCCCCCCTCCGCTACGCCCCGGGATTGAGCCTGGCATCCCCCCACTCACCGCCCATACAGACCGCCGTTTTCAGTGATGGCGACTTTGCCGGCGCGCTCTACAGCCAGGCGACAGAACAGGACTTCCTGGGATACCTGGGCTCAGCCCTGCCTTACTACCTGCTGAACAGCCCCCGCGTCCTGCTGGTTGGCGCCGATGACAACACCGCCACGGCCCAGGCCATCGCCATGGGCGCATCCCGTGTTGACCTGGTGGAGCACAACCCTTTTCTTATAGGGCTGCTGCAAGAGAGGCTCCCTGCACAACAACCGGGTCTCACCAAAGTGGCTTTGCACCAGGGTACTTTCCGCCAGCATCTGCTTGCCCAGAGGCGTCGCTACGACCTGGTTCAGCTGAGCGTGGCAGGTGGCCTGGGGCAGACCTCGGGCCTGCAGGCCCAGCACGAAGACTACCTCCATACGGTTGAATCGGTAGCCGCCACCCTTCAACGGCTCCACCCGGATGGACTGCTCGCCACCACCCGTGGTTTGCGCCTGCCGCCCCGGGATAGCCTGAAGTTCACTGCCACAGCGATCGACGCGCTGAAGCGCCTGGGAATCGAGGATCCGTCGGGCCACCTTGCCGCGATCAGAGGCTGGAACACGGTGACGATACTGGTCAGCGCCAGGCCACTCACCGCGGCCCGACTGCAGGCAATCAGGCAATTCTGCAGCAGCCGCATGTTCGACCTGGTCTACCTGCCGGACATCGCAGAGGACGAGCTAAACCGCTTCCACCGGCTGGACACCCCCCGCTTGAACCGGGGTATCACCACCCTGCTGAAGGGTGAGCGCGAGACGTTCATCGATGACTACCCCTTCAACATCACACCGGCCACGGACGACCGCCCCTACTTCAACCGCTCCACACGGCTCAGCAGAGTTATCGATCTCTACCACCAACCGGGCAGAACAGGACTCGCCCATATCGACTGGGGTGTAGGTTTCCTGCTCATCGCCCTGCTGCTGGCACTTGTCTCCAGCCTGCTACTGATACTCCTGCCGCAGGCGCTGTGGCACAACCGCCCCGCATCGAACCGGGGACGCACCTTCACCTACTTCAGCGCCATCGGCCTCGCCTTCCTGTTCGTGGAGATCGCCTTCATCCAGAAGCTCAACCTGTTCCTTGGCAGCCCCTTCTATGCCACCGCGGCGGTACTGGGTGGCTTTCTCGCCTTTGCCGGCTTGGGCAGCTACCTGAGCCGCCCCCTGTGCGCTTCCCTCGGCATCCGTAAAACCCTGCTGCTGTCACTCGCCACCATTGTGATCATGGGGTGCGTCAGCATCTGGCTGCTGCCTCTACTGCTCGAGGGACTGGCGGCGCTGGCGATGCCCTGGCGTATAGCCGCAAGCCTGCTGATTCAGGCACCCCTTGCTGTGGCGATGGGCATGCCCTTTCCCATCGGCATGACCACGGTCGGTGACCAGCACCCCGAACAGCTCCCCTGGGCCTGGGGCATCAACGGCTGCGCCTCGGTTATCAGCGCCCTGCTGGCGGTACTCCTGGCCATGGAGATCGGCTTCAGCGGACTGATAATGGTCGCCGTACTGCTCTATGTCATCGCCTTTCTGGGATTCCCATCAACTTCAGCTGAAACAGCATAAGCATGCCGTGATTCAGCCGATTGACCCGTTGACTGGCTATCGGTACTCAGCGAAATAGATACCCACGCCGAGCAGAATAAGCGCCACCTCGGCCAGGCTGATCCAGAGCAGCATGTAGGTGATTCTCCTGGCTGCCGGTTTCATCGGCTCCCAGATACGCCGCATATACCAGCGCCAGGGGGTGAGCCAGGACCAGCGCTGCCAGCGTATGAGGTAGAGCTGAAGATCCTCGGCCCATTTCACCAGGCTACGGTCCACCTCGTCGATGCGGGCCTCCCGCTCCGATTCATCCACTCCCCCATAGTCCTCCACGATGGTGACAAGGGAACCCTCGGGTACCTCCTCCACCTTTATTTGGGTAGTGGATTTCAACCCGTCGCTGTAGCGGATGAATACGCCATCGGGCCGGGGCTCCACCGCCATATCCAACTCGAGTTCCGCCGGCGGCTGAAGGCTGATATTGCGCCCCTTGAAACGGTAGCGGTTATCCCCGCAATCCACCCACTTCCTGAACTCCAGGTACGGGTTGATCCGCAACACCCGGCCGACATCCTGGCAAAACGCAATCATCTCCGCTTTGCCCAGCGGGGTCTTGAACGAAACCCAGGCGGCATCCTCCGCCGCAATCGGTACCGCACCATCAACCATGGGGATGAGGCACGATCAAAAGCGGCATGTTAAGGGCCTGGGTCAGCGGCTCCGTGGGCATGCGCGAACGCAGTCCGGGATCTCCCTTTGGACGCGGAGAACCCATTACGACGAGATCGTACTCACCGTTGTCACAGGCATCCACAAGGCACTTCTCCGGCTTACCGACAACCACCTCCATGGAGTAGCGGATCCCTCTCTCCTCCAACTCTCCCCTGAGACGCTCACTATGCCGGTCTATGTCACGCCCCAGTTCCGACTCGATATATCTTCCATATCGATCACGTGAAACACCGTTGTTGAGCCAGTCATCACCCATCATCCCCTTCCACAGGTCGGGAACCACTACCAGGTGATGGATTGATGCGTCAGGATCGCACAGATCCATTGCCATGCGCTCGGCGGCCTGTGCGCCCACCGTACCGTGGCTTGAAAGCAGTATATTTTTTGATGGAAACATGGTTCACCACTGAAATCTGTTATCACATGGTCCGCCTGCTCAGCCGGGCCGATACCTGGCAAAAGGTACCGGCCCGGATCGCAGATCAATCAATAGAACACATAGACGGCGAAGGCTACTGCCAACGCCAGGATCAATGCCATGAAGTCCTCTTTGCGGTCGCTACCGAAAATGGAGAGCGCGGAGCCGCGTTCGAATTTTGGTTTCTCTTCGCTCATGACAAACCTCCTAGATTGTTTCCGTAACCAGAGCCATCACCACGATCAGTGACAGCACCGCCTTGAGTGAACCGACAACCGCACCGATCACCGCCGGCTGCCCACCGGCCTGCCTCATCGATGAAACCGTGATCTGCATACCGAGACCTACGAGACCGAAGGCAAACAGCCAGGTGATCCAGTTGCGAAACGCCTTGATCTTCTTCGCGGTGTGCCGCACCGCCTTGTGTGCCTTCTTGAGAATACCGTTGGCATCCTTGGAGAGCACCTTGGCGTTGGTCAGGCCGCGCAGCACATCGTCGTCATCGATACTCATCACCTTACCGTTGGCGATCAGGCGTTGCAGGGCCGCCTTGCGGTCTTCACGCTGCACCTTGCCGGCCTCTGATGTCAGGACGGCGATCTGCTCTGTCTTCAGCAGCTTGCTCTCCTTGAACCCGCTCTCGGCAGTGTTACCGAAGTATTTGCCCTTGTAGTGGTTGGCAGGAGCGAAGATACCGGTTGTCGAGAGGGCAAACAGCAGGATAAAGCCGATAACGAAGACAGGGAACTTTTCGAAAATAACCCGCCCCACGTTGACCTGCTGAACCTGGCTCTCCTCACGCTTCACATACCAGACCGCCAGCCAGAGCACGATAATGGGTAGCACCAGTACACGGGTGATATTGAAGATCTCCGCCACCTTCAGGGTCTCGATCCCATCAGGCTGGTAGGCCAGCGCAGCACCGGCGACCTGTGCGGAGTTGAGAATACCGGTGCCGGCCCAGGCGCCGAACTGCACGTAGGACATGTCCATCAGGTTACCGACAATGGGGAAGATGAACATGCAACCTACGCCCCACAGCAGGATGGTACCGATGGTGTAAGCGATCTCAACGGACTTGGCCTGGACCACCGGAGCCGCGGCCACTGTCGCTGAAACACCGCACACACCCATACCGGCAGACAGTACGCCGCCCATGGAATTGGGGATATTCTTTCGTGCCCCCATCCAGAGTACGATGCCGACGGAGCCAAGCACAAAAGCGCCGATCATGACGATGGAGAGACCACCGAGGTTCTTGAGCTCTGCCGCACTGTAGAGAGTGCCCAGCAGGATAACGCCCGTCTTCAGTCCCAGCCTTGAAAGTCTCACGCCGTTTTCGGCCCACGAGGGCACCCTGAAGACGTTGACCACGACAATACCGGTGATGATGCCGAGTACCACGTAGTTGAGACCCAGCAGTTTGTGGATGTATTTCCCCGTATCACCCACCTTGCCCATGGCCTGACTGAGAACCGCCACCTCTGGCGCAACGAACCAGCGGACCAGCATGGCGATCAGCAGAATGAACATGCCACCGGCGATGGTTGATGAGTAGTAGTCCCAGTGTCCCTCGTTATGACTACCCAACCACTGCCAGAGACCGATAACGACAGAGATAACACCGAAGTAGAGGGGCAGTGTTGTCAGTTCCCCAAGGTATTTGTACTTCTTGCCCCCGAGATGTTCGATGTAAGGTGCCAATGCGCCTGAATCCGCCAGGAACCAGATGGCAAGCATAATGACACCTATGATGAACAACGCCGGAGATTTCTTTGTATAGACCATAGTAACCTCTCCAAACAGTTTGCTTTCTATTTATGATTTACTGCTCGTTGTTACCCGACCTCTGCACTGCCTACTCGGAGGTATCAGGCGACGGTTGGTTTTCTCACATAAGGCGCTCCTCCCCTGGGCTGCCGACGCTCCGCTGCTGAAACAATCCTCAAGGTCTCCCTGCATACGGATACAGTGGAGTTGACCGCCTGCGGATTGGACGATGCGGCGCCTCGCGATAAAGTCATTAGAGGAGGAAACGGTGAAAGACCCGTTTTTATTCCATCGAATCTCGATCAAACCGCCAGACGGAATAAAACAGGGAAAAACAGTGAGCCAACGCTACCTGCAATTCACAGGCAGAGACTCGATGATGCTTGAAGTGTGGGTACTGGGCCGGGGGATCAGGCCGTACAGGGCTGGCTTGCCGCTTTGGCCTCCTGGAGGGCGACAATAGACTGGCCATCCAGCACGGAGCGGGTCTGTACCATGCGGTGAACCACCCTGGCGATCTCGGACATCCTGGCGGGGTCCATGCGATAGGCGAGCAGGTAGAAGCCGGTATTCCTGGTCCGCCAGCCATAGACTGTACGATCGTCGCGGCTGTACTCACCAAGCGCCTCTCCGAGCCCCCTGGGATTCTTGAATACCACCAGGCTCAACATGCAGCCCTTGGGGCCGCGGTATCCGATATGCAGCCCGCTGCCCTTGCCCATGGATATCTTCTTGATACCATCATGCGTGAGACTCACCTTGGTGAGGTCCGGGATCCGTACCTTCAGCCTCAACTCCTGGAGGCCCACCTTCAACTGGCGGGCCTGGTTGCGCTCTCCAGCCTCGCGGGAGGAGGCCAGCCATTCGCCGTGCACCGCCTCCGCGTAAACGATCTGGTCTGGCGGAGAGAGATGCCCGCCCATAAATAGCAGACCCGACAACAAGGCACCCATCAGGAACACGGCAGCCACTGAGGCCACCCTGGCAAGCCCACCCTGGTTCCGGGTTGCCGCATCGAGATCGACATCGGGACTCTCGCAGTGGTTCGATTCGCTCACCGCCGCCTTGAGGGATGTCAGATCGGCCACCTGCCGGGCGAGCGCGACATCCTCCGCCACTGCCGCTGCCACTTCCGCCGCATCGGCAGGTGAGAGCTCCCCATCCACGTACGCGTTAAGCGTTTCCCATGCGATCTGCTGTTTCATTTCTCAAGCCTTACTACTTTCAACCTGTCTGAAGCCTGATGATCCCTGTTCAGCTCCTGGAATAGCATACCCCTGGCACGGCTGACCCTGCTCATGATCGTTCCCACCGGAACTTCGAGCAGTTCTGCGGCCTCACGGTAGGAGAAACCGGCCATATCCACCAGAACCAGTATCTCACGATGGTCACGATTTAGCTGCCTGAGAGCCGTCCTGACCGTCATTTTATCGATAATCACCTGCTCATTGGTAGAAACGTGGGATCCGCCGATTTTATTCCATAAGATGTCGGCATCCTCATCGTGGTGATCGAGACTGACCGTATCTCCCTTCTCTTTACGGATTTCATCGTGATAGGCGTTGCGCACGATTTTGAACAGCCACGCCCTGTAGGCTGGCTCATCAACGGGAACCTTTTTTGCAGAGAGTGCCTTGACCGCACAGATCTGAACCAGGTCCCTGGCCCTGTCGCGGTCATTGATCAGGCTACAGGCATAGCCATAGATGCGGTCGAGGTAGCGTTCGATTCGCTGCCTCGCCTTATGCCGCCCAAGTTTTGTGCGCAACAGGGAGTCCATGCAAAGACCCTAGCAGAGCCTCCGACAATCCATCTATTACGGTTTACCCCTATTCGAACCCCACCGCGGGTCACTGTTTCCGGCGGTTGTATACTCCCAGGAGATTGCCATCCACGATTTCATGGCGCAGAACCTTCGGAACACCGTTACTGAGCACACCCCCGGTTTGGGCGACGAATCTCCTTACCTGGGGGACCTGGCAGACATGCAGGGGACGGTAGACCGAGAGCGGGTAGCCGTACGGCATGGGGGGTGCATCCGTGCAGCCCTCCAGCGCCTTGGCAGACGAAAGCTCATCCTGGAAGCGGGCAACATGTTCACCCACCATCTCCTCAAGTTTCTTCTGGTACGACATTGTTTAACCCGCTCTACTGCTTTGGTTAGGTTATCCTGTCACGGCGTTCCGATACCCTGGTCCAGTTCGGAAAAACGCTTGATATTGGAGAGCCAAAGCCCCAGGTCCACCGACAGTTTATCCTGCAGGAGACGCTCTCTCTTTTCACGGTACATCTTTGCCACATCGGCATCGAACCAGACAGCCAGCACGTACGCCAAGCCGAGTATCCGGCTCCTTAAACCTGGTGGGGAAAAGCTGTCCAGTATCGCATCATCCACCTCGAAGCTCTCGGTCTGGGTCAGCCGGGTCCCACCAGCTTCCGGGACCAGCTCTTCCACAACCCGCACGGGCGGATCGGTATCCACTCTCGACTCGATCAGGTGATTCTTCTCGAACCGGACGATGTCGGCGAAGTAGTCCACTATTGAATTACCGGATTGTAAGCGGTAGTGGCAGTGACTGCCCTGATGGAGAGGTCCACCATCTTCCAGCTCGATCCTTATGGGGCTGACCAGCGGGTTGAGCTCTGATTTGGCCGAGGGATCTGATATGAGCCTGAACACCCCTTCAAGCGGGGCATCGATATGGATAGTCTGCCGAACGGTCACCATCACCCTACTCCTGGTCTGGCGGCACACGCCGGGAACCGGCCAAGATCAGCCGCCTCCTCAATAAGTATAGTCCCAACGTGAAGCACTGCCCCAGGCGTTACTGTCGGGAGACCAGGGAGATTATGCTCCCCCCCCTGCGCAGCTTGAGCTGGTGGATACCCTGGTCCGCAACACCTTGTAAATCAGCAAATTGGGTGGATCTTGTGCGGTTGATCTCGATGATCACGTCATCCGGACGAAGGCCGGCGCGCCAGGCAGGACTACCCTCCTCCACCTTGCCGACCCGAATCGCCGGAAACTTTCCGTACTGGGATTCGTCCATCACCTCCCGCAGCAGGGCTCCCTTGAGCTGTCCGGCAAAGGCACCGCCTTCCGTATACCGGGCAAAGGGGTCCTGGATCTGTGCATGCAGTGTCAGGCCACGACCCTCCCGGATGATATCCAGGGCGATCTTCTCCCCGATCTGCAACAGGGCCAACCGGACACGCAGGGACGCGGCACTCCTGACCGCCTTCCCGTTCAGGGTGGTGATCAGATCCCCCACCCGGACACCCGCCTTCTCCGCCGCCGACTCACTGAGCACCTCGACCACCACGGCCCCCTCACCCCGCTCGATACCAAGGGCCTGCCTCAGGTCGTAGTCGAGCTCCTGCATGGTGATACCGAAAGCGCCGCGTCGGACCTCTCCATGGGCCACCAGCTGCTGCATGATGGCACTGACCATGTTGGCTGGAATGGCGAAACCGATACCGACATTACCGCCCCCGGGGGCCAGGATAGCGGTATTGATACCCACCAGCTCACCCTCCAGGTTGACCAGGGGCCCGCCTGAGTTGCCCGGATTGATGGAGGCGTCGGTCTGGATGAAATTCTCATACCCCTCGATACCCAGGCCACTGCGCCCCAGGGCGCTGACAATACCCGAGGTGACGGTCTGGCTGAGACCGAATGGGTTGCCGATGGCCACCACGAAATCCCCTACCCTCAGGCGGTCGGAGTCCGCCAGCGCCAGGGCGGTGAGGCCCTCACCCCCGATCTGCAGCACCGCGACGTCGGTTTCCGGGTCCGCGCCGATCAGCCGAGCCTCCAGGCGCCTGCCATCATGGGTGGTCACGCGGATCTCGTGGGCCTTGTCGATAACATGGCTGTTGGTGAGGACGTAGCCCTTGGCGGCATCGATGATCACCCCCGAGCCGAGACTCTGGCTCCTCTTTTTCTTCCGCTTCTGGATCGAGGGCAGATCGAAAAAACGCCGAAAGAAGGGATCGCTGAACAGCGGGCTCTCCTCCCGGCGTATGTGGGTCACGGTGGAGATATTGACCACCGCCGGCGTGACCCGCTCCAGCATGGGTGCCAGGCTGGGAACCGGAACACCGTTGACCGATGCCGGCAGCGCCGCAAAGGAGAGTGATGAGAGGGGGACCAGGGAGATCAGCAATATGAAGAGAAAGGTTCGCTTTAGTCTATTCATCTACTTAAAAGGTTTGTAAGCGGTTGGCTGTTTTCTATTGGAAACCGAAAGGACCGAAGAGTTTCATCAACTCCCCGCCTGCTCAAAAAAACCAAACGCCAACACCGGTAAGAACTTAGCTGCACACCCTGTCCCGCCCCTCTTTTTTGGCCTGGTAGAGCTTATCGTCAACCCGCTTCAACAGCTCATCCTGGGACTCATCAGGCTGACGGCTGGCCACCCCCGCACTCAGCGTGACAGAGATACGGTGCCTGTTCGCCGGCACCCGCAACCGGGCCACGCTGCTCCTGATGCGCTCTGCCAGCTTCCTGGCATCATCGAGACTGCAATCCGGGGCGAAGACAACCAACTCCTCGCCCCCATAGCGAACCGCCACGTCACCGGTCCGCATCTGTCCCAGCACGGCATTGCCCACTGCCCGCAGCACCTTGTCGCCGGCCAGGTGGCCATGCTCATCATTGACCCGCTTGAAATGATCCAGGTCGAAGAGTATCGCTGTAAGGGGCTTATCGGGGTCACGTTTATGCCTCTCGATGAGCGAAGGGATGATCTCGTTCATATAGAGACGTGAATAGAGCCCGGTAAGCGGATCACGCACTGCCGAGGCCAGGAGCTGCTTGCGGTACTCCTCCCGGACCAGAACGATCAACAGCAACAGTGCCAGGGTGAGCCCGGAAACGGCACCGAAAGCGGTGTAGCCATACACCTCGTTACGGTAGAAACTCAACGGCATGTAGGCTTCCAATGTCCACTCCGTATCCACCAGGGGAATTCGATGGGCAACCACACTCACCGGATCCTGTCGGCCCATAAAGACCAGCCTGTTCTGTGCATCCAGCTGCTCAAGATGGCGCAAATCGAGAGACTCGAGACCGCTTCCTTCATAGCGCCGCGCCTTGCGTATCTGCTCCTTTTCTCCTTCTGACAAGGGCCTCACGGGACGAAACTCCCAGTCCGGATCCGAGGCCAGGAAAGCGACATCGTCTTCATCCAGCACCACCGCGTCGACCCCGGTCCGCCTGGCCTCGTTCTGAAGCCACTGGCGCGACAGGTCAAGCCCTACCTTCACCACGATAGCACCGACGCCCCCCTCATCATTCATCACCGGCTTTGCCAGGTAGTAGCCCAGTTTGCGGGAGGTGATACCGAGCGCCACATAGCGACCCAGCCTGCCCTTCATCGCCTCCTGGAAATAGGGCCGGATAGCGTAATTCTTGCCGACGAAAGAACCCTTGGTGTTCCAGTTGCTGGCAGCCAGGGTGTTGCCCGCGGGGTCCATGATATAGACCGCCTCTGCCTTGATCCTGCTGGCGACGGTCTCCAACCACCGGTTCGCCTCTGCAACACGATCCGCTTGTTCAGGATTTGCTAACACCCCCTTTACACAGCGGCACATCTGGGCGAGATCAGGCATGAACTCGTAACGACTGAACAGCGAGGTCAACTGCTGATGATGGGACTCGGCTTGCAGACTCAGATCGACGAGAGCCCGGTTCTGCGCCGTATGCTGCCCCCAGAAATAGCCCGCCGCACCGCCACTGACAGTGAACAGCAGTACCATGAAAAGACTGAAATCAGGCCGCAGCAGTCGAAGCAGCGCCTTGAAAGTGATGACTCGATGCATGGAGAGAGCTCAATTTCATACTGTTTAATATGGATTATAGACACTCCAGCCTGTGCCAAGAGAAACCGGGATCCCGCTCAAAACAAAAAACCCCTGGAGCAGAACACTCACAGGGGTTTCAGATTTCGGGCCAGGATAATGACTAGAACGGTTAAGGATACAATAATTCAACACACACCCTGTGAGCCCAGCAACAAAGTCGCTTATTCCCCTTTTAATACAGCGAATTACAAGCCTTAGACACCTAATAGACCACCCTTTATTTCAAACAACCCAAGGCAATTATTTGATCTACTAGAAAAACCCCGTTGATTTAGCAAGTAAATCAAACTTTTTGCGCCTCACTCCAGAACAGACTCCAACTTCGCTCGAATCTCTATATCCAAAGAACGATGCGACTTAATCCCGGTCAATGCGAATGACATCAACTGAGCCATGAGTTCGCTCCAGTTATCACAGTCAAGTTCACCCTTAACCGCTCGAAGCTTTTTCGCTGTTTCATAGTCGACGCTTATCTGGGTCAAACGCGCTTTCTGCTTAGCCTTTCGAACCCTTTTCTTGTTGCGATAGCGTTCCCACTCATCTTTAGATACATTTTCCCAAATCCAGCGCTGTAATTCTGTAACCAACTCTGCTGGAAGAGACTGGCGTTTAACCTTTTTCCATTTAGTGACAGATGCCTCAGCCCTTTCCAGTGCGTCTTCATGCATCCATATGTTAACGGCGACTATTCCACCCTCCCTGTTTCCAACACCCTTCTGAAGCTCAATAAGGTGCTCCTGGGCTTTGTGTAAGGCCTTTTCCACAAAGAAATCACATTCACTCAGACCAGGCGCCTTACTCCGCAGGGCGACTAAGTCATCTGGCCAAGAGTTGCTGTCTCCATAGTCTTGCAGCACCTCATGGAAATTACTTTGAGTAATCTTTCGACCAGGCCTGCCACTCTTTTTCTTGGAATCATGCAAATTTGCAGTAGTCCTCAATAAAATTACCAATAGCGACAATTATCATTACCATCTAATGGTAAAAAACAAATCTTTGCTTGTCTAGAAATTTGCATCAATTGTTACTCAACACTATTGCTCCCTATACACAACCACAATGAGTCTAGAATCTGAGCCCCCATTCAAGCACTTTTTATTTTTCATTAACCATTAATGATTATTGGCTTATTTGATCTGGTCAATTTGTGGTGTGGCATTACCTTTTTGATTCCGACCCTAGATCTCTTCTATTTCTAAAACCAAGAATCACAATAATTTCCTTACCAATCAACTTATTACGCCATACCATCTCAGCCACACGATAATTGATCACTTAAAAAATACACGTAAAATCTCTCTTTGATTCCGAATTTATGCCACTAATAATATCTATTAATTTCAATTAGTTACAGAGATCAACATCCACTAAAAAAACATTTTTGGTAACAAATTTGCATTCTACCTTGGATAAAAACACAGCGAATGGAGAAACAATGCCACGAAAGCCATTTTCATTACCTGGTAATGTTTATAGAAAATGCTCTGCTATAATCACTATTCACATCTATTTATTGGTGATTAGCCGACTTATATGTTGATTTGCGTTTAATACTGACCCAGGTTTTGCATCTAATTTTGACCCGCCCAGATAGCCGGATTATGGCCTGAGTTCACTTCCTTTTTCCAGTTTTTCTATCCTCCTGTTGTTGTGAAGTTGAGTGCCTGAAGCGGTAACTGTCATTGCCGGTTTCAATGATATGGCAGTGATGGGTTAGCCGGTCCAGCAGTGCTGTTGTCAGCTTGGGATCACCAAAGACAGATGACCACTCTGAGAAGCTCAGGTTGGTTGTGATAATGATGCTGGTCTTTTCATAGAGCTTGCCGATCAGGTGGAACAGCAATGCTCCACCGGATTGACTGAACGGCAGGTAACCCAGTTCGTCGAGTATCACCAGGTCAGTATGCATCAGGCGGTTAGCGATACGCCCCTGTTTGCCGTTGAGCTTTTCCTGTTCCAGCTGATTAACCAGTTCGATGGTGGGCAGGAAGCGTACGCGCAGATGGTGGTGCTGTATGGCCTGCACCGCAATGGCCGTAGCCAGATGGGTTTTGCCCGTGCCCGGGCCACCTACGAAGACCACATTCTGGGCATCTTCAATGAACTCACAGCGGTGTAAAGCGCGTATCAGGGCTTCATCTACCTGGCTTTCCCTAAACTCGAAGCCAGCCAGATCCCGATAGGCCGGGAACCTGGCGGCTTTCATCTGGTAGTTTATTGAGCGCACTTCGCGTTCAGCCACTTCGGCCTTGAGCAGTGTTTCCAGGATAGGAACAGCCTGTTGATAGATCGGTGCCGCCTGTTTTGACATGGTGGCAACCGTATCGGCCATACCGAACAGCTTGAGGGATTTAAGGGTGGTAACCATGGCATCTGCCGTCATTGCTGCTTCCTCCTGAGTCTGTCATAACGGTGGGTATCTGCTGTCGGCTCTGTGACCAGCTTCAGAGCAGCAGGTGGTTGAGTAGGTTCTGGCTTGGGCTTATCTGTGATCCTGCTCAGACAGTTGATGACATGCTGCTTGGAGGGGCGGTCGATCTTTAACGCCTCTTCTACCGCACGTTCGACCAGCGCTTCATCATGCAGCAGCACAAGCGCTAGTACGTCGACCATCTCCCGGTCACCGCTGGGACGCTTGAGCAGCTTGCGTTGTAGCCGCTTAAAGCTCTCGGGTAGCTCATGGAATGGCGCACCATTGCGTAAAGCACCGGGCTTCCGCTGCACGACTGACAGGTAATGGCGCCAGTCGTAGATGGTTTTCCCGGGGAAACTATGATCACGGCTAAAGACGCGTTCATGAACGGCTACCACCTGGGCTTCGGCCACAATGACCAGCCGGTCGGCATACACGCGTAGACTAACTGGTCGGTTGGCAAAGCTGGCCGGCACACTGTAGCGGTTGTTGTCGTAGGTAATCAGACAGGTGGAGCTGACCCGCTTGTTGTACTCGACAAAGCCATCGAAGGCTGCAGGCGCCTCCATCAAGTGTTCACGCTCTGCCTGCCAGTAATCGCCTATGGTGCGACGCTTGTCTTCCGGGTGCGGCAGCTCCTGCCACAGATCAAGACAGCGCTGCCTGAGCCACAGGTTCAGTCCTGCCAGTGATTTGAAGGCGGGTGCGCCCTGCCAGATGCGTCTCCTGGCATCGAGTACATTCTTCTCGACCTGGCCTTTCTCCCAGCCTGCTGCCGGGTTGCAGAACTCGGCCTCGAACAGATAATGGCTGACCATGGCGGTAAAACGCTTGTTTACATCCCGCTGTTTGCCTTTGCGGACTTTATCCACTGCCGTCTTCATGTTGTCGTAGATGCCACGCTCCGGCACGCCACCGAAGGTGACAAAGGCATGATAGTGAGCGTCGAATAGCATCTCATGGCTTTGCATCAGGTAAGCACGCATGAAGAACACGCGGCTGTGGCTGAGCTTGAAATGAGCAACCAGCAGCTTGGTGTTGACGCCATTGAGCTGAACGTAGTCTTCGCTCCAGTCGAACTGAAACGCCTCTCCTGGTGCAAAGGATAACGGCACAAAGGTGTTCTTGGCGGCGGTCTTCTTGGCTTCCTGCTGCTCAGCCCGCCAGTTGCGGGCAAAGGCGGCTACCCGGTCATAGGACCCGGTATAACCCAGTTGCACCAGGTCACTGTGTAGCTGCTTGACCGTCTTGCGCTGCTTGCGATGTCGTCTGGACTCACGAAACAGCCAACTGGTCAGCGTCAGTTCATAGTCATCCAGTTTGGAGGGACTTTTACGGTTGGGGTAGCGTGGTTCCACCACGCCACTGGCTAAATACTTGCGGACTGTATTTCTACTTAGTCCTGTTCTTCGGGTTATCTCCCGGATCGGCATTCCTTCCCGGAAATGCCATCGTCTGATTACGCTTAATAACGCCACGTCGATCACTCCTGTTTACTCCTGCAAAGCCTTGATGCAGGTAGAGTTGTACGTGGGTCAAAATTCGATGCAAATTATGGGGATAGGTGGGTCAGTTTTGGGTGCAATTCAACAGAGGGGCCTTTAAATCGGGGTCCCCACTTCCCCCATTGCCTTCCTCTATCTCCTTCAACTGCTTAGAAAGCATCTCATCTGCGTTATCGATTAACGTTAGGTAATCTGCATAATGCTTTCTAGTCCGCAGGGCACTTTCGAGTACAAATCTCACGAAGCTCTTAACTGTCCTCATGCGACTTTTATGCTGCTTGGATGAAACGGTGGGATCAGGCACAGCAACTGTAGGCATTGCAGCTTGGAGCTGCATAATATTTGAGCTCTTTCGTTTCTTACGCTTCAAACGTCGACGAACAGCTAACGTGGTAAAGCTACAGTGCGCATAAATGGCCACCACCTCAGCATGACTTAGAAATTCCGCAGGTGGCACAAAACCAAGCCATCCCTTCGCGTTTTCCTCTGCTTCATCACACAAACGCAAAACCTTTTCTAGAAATGGCTCAGGTTGGGCGTCATCCCATAGCTTGAAGTGCACCAGATGCCCCACATAACCCTTATTAGTGGAGGAGGCTTTTGACCTGTGTTTCGTAGTCAGAAATAAGTGCACCCAAAAATCAGGTATACCCTTCTCGTCCACAAGAGTTACAAAACGCTCTCCATCCGAAAAAATCGCATTGCTTCGCTTAAGTGTCATAAGCCACCAATAAATCCAACTATTTATATTATCCCAATACCGAAAAATGAAAATCAAATATTTTTTGCATGCTAAAAAACAAAAAGCCCCGTAAAAACGGGGCTCTGCGCATGTTTGGCTGGAAGTAATTCCAACTATTTAATTATTGTATCCATTAGAACGGAATATCGTCATCGAACCCGTCATCGGGCATGGAGGGGGACGGCGCTGATGGGGCGGAGGCCGGTGCACCCTGGGAGGCACCCGAGTCGAATGCGGCGCTGCCGGCACCCCGGCTGTCCAGCATCTGCATCTCGTTGCCCACGATCTCGGTGGTGTAGCGGTCCTGACCGTCCTGACCCTGCCACTTGCGGGTACGGATGCTGCCCTCGACAAAGATCTTGGAGCCCTTTTTCAGGTACTCTCCGGCGATCTCCCCAAGGCGGTTGAAGAAGACCACGCGGTGCCACTCGGTGCGCTCCTGGGTCTCACCGGTGTTCTTGTCCTTCCAGGTCTCGGAGGTGGCGAGACGGACATTGGTGACCGCACCGCCGCTGGGCATATAACGGGTTTCGGGATCTGCACCCAGGTTGCCTATCAGAATTACTTTGTTGACGCCTCTACTGGCCATATTACCTCCTCAGATCCCGTCTCTGTCTGTACGCGGGTTTATGCAAAAAAACCATCCTAGTCTACCGCAGACTGCCCGTCGACTGAAAATTTCTCCAGCGCTTCATAGTCCACCACCTGGGGATCGACCTTCATGTAGGCCATGCCCTCGTGCCCGACCACCGACACGTCCCCTACCCCTTCCATGGCCTGCAGTTCAGCCTGCAGTTCCCAGGCCTGGGCCTCGTCCATTTCACCCACCTTCACCAGGTAGGAGCTGAAATAGTCCGGCTTCTTCATGCCCGCGGCCACCAGTAGCCAGACCAGCGTCGCCGCCGCCCCGAACAGGAAAACCCCCTGCAGCTGGAAATGGGTATAGACCCAGCCACCGATGAGACCGCCGAGGAAGGCACCGATGAACTGGGACGTGGAGTAGACCCCCATGGCGGTACCCTTGCTCTCCGCCGGCGCCATCTTGGCGATGAGGGACGGCAGGGTCGCCTCCAGCACATTGAATGCAGTGAAGTAGAGCAGCAGCGCAATACCGATGCCGAACACCGACTGGTGCAGACCGGCAAAACCGAGCTGCGCCAGGACGATGGCGGCAACACTGCCCAGAAACACACCCTTCATCTTGCGGCGCTTCTCGGCAATGACCACGAAGGGAACCATCAGCACCATGGCGAGCAGCAGCACGGGCAGGTAGACCATCCAGTGGCTCTCCCCGGCCAGGCCGGCCGCATCCCGCAGGGCCAGGGGCATGGCGATAAAGGTGGCGGTGAGGATCATGTGCAGTATGAAGATCCCGATATCGAGGCGCAGCAGGTTGGTATTACGCAACACCTGGCCGAACATGCCCGGCACCGGTTCGGTATCCCGGTGAAAGTGGCTCTCGGATGGATCGGGCACCAGTTTCACCACGATGAAGATGCCTGCCAGGGCCAGCACGGAGGTGAGCCAGAAGATACCGGGCACGCCGATCACCGCGTTCAGTATGGGACCCATGACCAGGGAGAGTGCGAAGGCGAAACCGATGCTCATGCCGATCACCGCCATCACGCGGAGCCGGTTCTGCTCACGGGTCAGGTCGGCGGCCAGGGCCATCACCGCTGCCGCTATGGCGCCACTGCCCTGCAGGGCACGACCGAAGATAACCCCCCAGATACTGTCGGCCATGGCCGCCACGACACTGCCCAGGGCGAAGATCAGCAGGCCGCCGATGATCACCGGCTTGCGTCCGATGCGGTCCGAGAGCATGCCGAAGGGGATCTGCAGAATAGCCTGGGTGAGGCCGTAGACGCCGATCGCCACACCCACCAGCACCGGGGTCACCCCCTGCAGCTGTTCAGCATAGAGAGCAAACACAGGCAGGATCATGAAAAGCCCCAGCATGCGCAGGGAAAAGATGCCCGCCAGGGAGAATGCCGCCCTGGACTCGACGGGTGACATGCCACCCTGCTTATTCTTCTTGTCTGATTTCATCCGAAACTGAGTTTGGCCCGAAAATAGAAGACGGCGTATAGTATCAGGTTCGCTTAGTAGCTGGTAAGCCGATGGACAGTATTTATATACGGGGCGCCCGCACCCACAACCTGAAGAATATCGATCTGGACCTGCCCAGGGACCAACTGATCGTTATCACCGGCCTGTCCGGCTCCGGAAAATCCTCCCTCGCCTTCGACACCATCTATGCCGAGGGGCAGCGCCGCTACGTGGAATCCCTTTCTGCCTACGCACGGCAGTTCCTCTCCATGATGGAGAAACCTGATATCGACCACATCGAGGGGCTCTCACCGGCCATCTCCATCGAGCAGAAGACCACCTCTCACAATCCGCGCTCCACCGTCGGCACCATCACCGAGATTCACGATTACCTGCGCCTGCTGTTCGCCCGCGCCGGAACACCCCGCTGTCCGGAGCACGGCACCACGCTGGAGGCCCAGACCATCAGCCAGATGGTGGACCAGGTACTGGTCCTGCCCGCGGGCAGCAAGCTGATGCTGCTGGCACCGGTGGTGGCAGAGCGCAAGGGGGAACACCACAAGCTGCTCACCGAACTCAATGCCCAGGGATTCATCCGCGCCCGTATCGATGGCGAGATCTACGAACTGGACGATCCGCCGCCGCTGGACCTGCACAGGAAGCACACCATCGAGGCGGTGGTGGACCGCTTCAAGGTACGCGATGACATCGCACTGCGGCTGGCGGAGTCCTTCGAGACGGCGCTCAACCTCTCCGACGGGCTGGCGCGCATCGCCTACATGGACGATCCGGAACAGCAAGAGCTCACCTTCTCCGCCAACTTCGCCTGCCCCGAGTGCGGCTACAGCATCGATGAGCTGGAGCCCCGCATCTTCTCCTTCAACAACCCGGCCGGCGCCTGCCCCACCTGCGACGGGCTGGGCATGGAGCAGTTCTTCGATCCCGAGCGGGTAATCCTGCAGCCCCAGCTGAGCCTGGCCGCCGGTGCAGTGCGCGGCTGGGACCGGCGCAACGCCTACTACTTCCAGATGATCCGCTCCCTTGGCGAGCATTTCGGTTTCGACGTGGAGACCCCCTGGGAGAAGCTCTCCCCTGAGCACCGGGAGGCGGTGCTCTATGGCAGCGGTGACCAGGAGATCAAGTTCAGCTACTTCAATGAGAAAGGCAGCAGCTACTTCAAGAGCCACCCTTTCGAGGGGATCATCCCCAACATGGAGAGGCGCTACCGGGATACCGAGTCCAATGCCGTGCGGGAAGAGCTCAGCCGCTACCTCTCCATCCACTCCTGCCGGGAGTGCGGAGGCACGCGCCTGAACCAGGCGGCCCGGCACGTCTTCGTCGACGACAAGACCCTGCCCCAGATCGCCGTCATGCCGATCGCCAAGGCGCTGCACTACTTCCAGAACCTGAAACTGCCGGGCAAGCAGGGGGAGATCGCCGCCAAGGTGGTGAAGGAGATCACCCAGCGCCTCAGTTTCCTGGTCAACGTAGGACTCGACTACCTCAGCCTGGAACGCAGCGCAGAGACCCTGTCAGGTGGCGAGGCCCAGCGCATCCGCCTGGCCAGCCAGATCGGTGCCGGCCTGGTAGGGGTGATGTACATCCTCGACGAACCCTCCATCGGCCTGCACCAGCGGGACAACGACCGGCTGCTCAACACCCTCACCTACCTGCGGGACCTGGGCAATACGGTGATCGTGGTGGAACACGACGAGGACGCTATCCGCACCGCCGATCACGTGGTCGACATCGGCCCCGGGGCCGGCGTCCATGGCGGCGAGATCATCGCCCAGGGCAGCGCCGGGAATATCGCCGCAACCCCCGGCTCCCTCACCGGCGCCTACCTCTCCGGCGCACGCACCATCGACCTGCCGGAGGAGCGGATACCGGTCAACGACCTGCTGAAACTGAAGCTGACCGGCGCCCGTGGCAATAACCTCCAGTCAGTGAACCTGGAACTGCCGGTCGGCCTCCTGACCTGCATCACAGGGGTATCGGGCTCGGGCAAGTCGACCCTGATCAACGACACCCTCTATCCACTGGCTGCCGCCAGGTTAAACGGCGCCAGCCTGGAGGCGGCACCCCATGATGCCGCAGAGGGTCTGGAGAACTTCGACAAGGTGGTGGATATCGACCAGAGCCCCATCGGCCGCACCCCCCGCTCCAACCCGGCCACTTACACCGGCCTGTTCACCCCCATCCGCGAGCTTTTCGCCGGCACCCAGGAATCTCGCTCCAGGGGCTACACCCCGGGACGATTTAGCTTCAACGTCAAGGGCGGACGCTGCGAGGCGTGCAAGGGCGACGGCGTGATCAAGGTGGAGATGCACTTCCTGCCGGATGTCTACGTCCAGTGCGACGTCTGCAAGGGCAGGCGCTACAACCGCGAAACCCTGGATATCCGCTACAAGGGCAAGAGCATCGACCAGGTACTGGACCTGACGGTAGAAGACGCCCTGCCCTTCTTCGATGCCATCCCCGCCATCAAGCGCAAGCTCAACACCCTGATGGATGTCGGCCTCTCCTACATCACCCTGGGCCAGAACGCCACGACGCTCTCCGGCGGCGAGGCCCAGCGGGTAAAACTGTCACGGGAACTCTCGAAACGGGATACGGGCAACACCCTCTACATCCTGGACGAGCCGACCACCGGCCTGCACTTCCACGATGTGAAGCACCTGCTGGAGGTGCTCCACCGCCTGCGTGACCACGGCAACACGGTGGTGGTGATCGAACACAACCTGGATGTCATCAAGACCGCAGACTGGATCGTCGACCTGGGACCTGAAGGGGGCGAGCGTGGTGGACAGATCATTGCCCAGGGCACGCCGGAAGAGGTGGCGGAAACGCCCGGGTCTTACACCGGTCAATATCTCAAACCGTTATTGGCCAGGCAGAAACAGTAGGCAGGGATACCCGGCAGGACCGATCCCCTGGCACGGCATCACCACCAGGCGGTTACCTATCTCTCAGTCGAAGGCGTCACAAACGACCCTATCCAGGCAGGCAGCGCCTTGTAGCGAGAGCGACCGATCCCGGTCAATGCCTGGATGCAGTTATTGGCAAGCCCCTCGGCGACATCCCGATGCAGCCACCATCCCCCGGCCTCCACCTCGTCAGTGACCGCGACGATGGACAAACCGTTCTGCTCTGCCCAACGCCTCGCCAGGGGTTCCGCCATCACGGCCACATGAACATCCCTGTGCAGCAGTGCACTCACGGCACCCACATGGTTACCGACAAAATAGAAATTGTTGCTGCTTTCATCGATACCTGCCTTTTCCAACAGCGCTATCGGCAGACGATACCCGGGCCATGATCTTTTGCTGACAAAAGAGATCCACTCCCCTTTCAGCGATGCAAGATCATTGATACCTGTCGAGGCGTGAACAAGTATCGCCCCCCTCACTGTGACCTCGCCGTCCAGGCCCCTGGCCCGGGCAATCAGGCGATAAGCCGGCCGCAAGGACCTGGCCTCGGATACCGGGGCGGGATCAAACACAAGTTGCGCAGGAGCAGTTGAATCGGCGCTATACGGCAATCCATGACACCCTTCTCGGGCCAATGCATCGAGCAGGTTGCGAATGTACCGCTTATCAAGCCTGTCGCCATCATCGTGGTTGATTTCCACGGAGATGCATCCGGGGTCACCAGGCTGCTGGCATGCCATGGCGTGAGGGGAAAGAAGAGTTAACAATAAAATACCGGCAACCACCCGCATAAGCGGTCTCCTCAGACAGGGCATCAAAATCAAGCTTCAACAGTCACTTGCCAGTGGACCATGCTCAAGCATTCGATTCAATCGATAACAGCTACAGGTGACCCGACATCGACACGGAGCAGCCTGTCAGCCCTGGCCTGGTTGGCAGCAATTTCGACCATGCCAAAGGAGTTTCCATACCAGAACAGTTCGCCAGGCTTTGCCTCGCAGAAGGTTCGCGCGTAGGTGATTCGAAGATCAGAGACAGAAAGCGCCCGGCTTTTCTCCAGACCACCCGCCTTTAAACCGGTCACCAGGTTTCCGTAATGATCCACGTAGATAATCTCTGGCAATACACCTGGCCAGTCGTTACCTGCCAGCTCATTCAGGGCCAGTTGACGACACGCCACCTCTTCGCCCCTGCAGAGCCTGGAGGCGACCGGGGCAAAAAGATCACGCCCATGGAAGCTGTCTGAAAGACCACCAGGTTGCCAGATTATGGCATCAGCAAGGACATCATCGGGATCGATAACCTGGGAGAACAGGCCGTTGTCGGGTCCTACGAAGCAGTCACCGCTTGTCCAGACGATGAGTGGCGCTCTATCGCCACCAACACCGGGATCGACTACCGACAGGTAGAGGGTGCCCCTCGGCATGTCGCGCCTTATGGCGGCAAGAAGGTAGGCCGAGGCCCTTGCATTGAAAGCTGGTGCGTCCGACTGCAGGTCGATGACCGGCACAGCGGCCTCTTCGAGTACCGCCTTCATCTGGCCCAGGTAGGGACCCTGGTGGCCAAAATCCGTGAACAGCGCGATGCGTCGGGGTGTGAATGGATAGCTCGCCATTCAGGAATTAAAGCACAGAAACGAAAAGACCGGGCAGATGCCCGGTCTCTTCAGCTGTTACACAGCACAGCTTTATTCGGCTTCTACAGCAGCCTCTTCCATGTCTTCCACGGGTTCTGGACGATCGACCAGTTCCACGTAGGCCATGGGCGCCTTGTCACCTGCGCGGTGGCCGCACTTGAGAATGCGGATGTAACCACCGGGGCGATCCTGGTAGCGGGGACCAATTTCACCGAACAGCTTGCCGACAGCTTCCTTATCGCGCAGGCGATCGAAAGCAAGACGGCGTTTCGCAACGCTGTCGGTCTTGCCCATGGTGATGATAGGCTCAGCTACGGTGCGCAGCTCTTTTGCCTTGGGCAAGGTGGTTTTAATCAGCTCGTGACGCAACAGTGAGCAGGTCATGTTGCGAAACATTGCCTTTCTGTGGGCACTGTTACGATTCAGTTGCCGTCCGGATTTGCGATGACGCATGGATCGACTTCCCTAATACTTAAGTTAATACTAAAAAACGGTTTCTATACAACCGGTCGTCAGACGGCCGGCGAATTACTCGACGCCTTCGGGCGGCCAGTTCTCGAGGCGCATGCCAAGAGAGAGACCACGGGTTGCCAGGACATCCTTGATCTCGGTGAGAGACTTCTTACCGAGGTTGGGTGTCTTCAGCAGTTCAACTTCGGTGCGCTGGATCAGGTCACCGATGAGGAAGATGTTCTCGGCCTTGAGGCAGTTCGCGGAACGAACCGTCAGTTCGAGATCATCCACCGGGCGAAGCAGGATCGGATCGACCGCGGGTGCTTCCGGCTCGGCCGGGGCAGGTGCGGCAGTCTCATCGAGTTTCACGAAAGCTGACAGCTGATCCTGAAGAATGGTGGCCGAGTTGCGGATGGCCTCTTCCGGATCGATGGTGCCGTTGGTTTCGATATCGATGACCAGGCGATCAAGGTCGGTGCGCTGTTCAACACGGGCTGCTTCCACAGCGTATGCAACGCGACGTACCGGGGAGAAGGTGGCGTCCAGCTGAAGACGACCGATGGGACGGTCCTCGCCGGCAGCGGCCTGGCGTACGGCAGCAGGCTGGTAGCCGATGCCGCGGGCAACCTTCAGGGTCATGTTGATCTCGCCTTCCTTGGTCAGGTTGGCAATCACATGATCCGGATTGGCGATCTCAACATCGTGGTCCAGGGTGATATCGCTGGCAAGGACGGCACCGGGGCCCTTCTTCTGAAGGGTCAGGGTTGCCTCGTCCTTGGCGTGCATGATCACGGCCAGGTCCTTGAGGTTGAGCAGAATCTCAAGCACGTCTTCCTGAACACCCTCGATGGTGGTGTATTCATGCAGGACGCCTTCGATCTCAGCCTCGACCACTGCACAACCCGGCATGGACGAGAGCAGGATGCGACGCAGCGCGTTGCCCAGGGTATGACCGAAACCACGCTCCATGGGCTCCAGGGAGACCTTTGCGTGGCGTTCGTTGATGGCCTGGACATTGACCAGTCGTGGCTTCAGAAAATCGGTAACAAATTCGGGCATCGAAGACCTCTCATGCTATCCCTTACTTGGAGTACAGTTCGACGACCAGCTGTTCGCTGATCTCAGCGGGCAGCTCGGTACGGTCAGGCAGACGCTTGAAGGTACCCTTCATGCCCTTGGTGTCGACTTCGATCCACTCGGCAAAACCGTACTGCTCGGCAAGTGCCAGTGCGCTCTGGATACGGACCTGTTTCTTCGCCTTCTCGCGAATTTCGATCACGTCTTCCGGCTGAACCTGGTAAGAGGGAACGTTTACGAGAGTACCATTCACCATAATCGCCTTGTGGCTGACCAGCTGGCGTGCCTCGGAGCGGGTGCTGCCGAAGCCCATGCGGTAAACCACGTTGTCCAGGCGCTGCTCGAGCAGGTGGAACAGGTTCTCACCGGTGGCTCCCTTGGCCTGGGCGGCTGTTGCGTAGTAGTTACGGAACTGCCTCTCCATAACGCCATACATGCGACGCATCTTCTGCTTTTCGCGCAACTGCAGGCCGTAATCGGAGAGACGGCGGCGGCGATCAGTGGTCTGACCGGGCTGCTTCTCCATGTTGCACTTGGAGTCCAGCGAACGTACGCGGCTCTTTAGGAACAGGTCGGTTCCCTCGCGACGGCTGAGCTTACATTTTGGTCCAATATACCTTGCCATGACGTATAAAACTCCAGATCAAACGCGACGCTTTTTGGGCGGGCGGCAGCCGTTGTGCGGAATGGGGGTGACATCAACGATGCTGGTGATCTTGAAGCCGGCGTTGTTGAGTGCGCGAACAGCGGACTCACGACCCGGGCCAGGACCCTTTACGTTGACATCGAGGTTTTTAACACCGTAGTCCTTGGCAGCCTCACCGGCACGGTCTGCGGCCACCTGGGCTGCAAACGGGGTGCTCTTACGGGAGCCACGGAAGCCGGAACCACCTGCGGTAGCCCAGGACAGCACATTACCCTGACGATCAGAAATGGTAATGATGGTGTTGTTGAACGAAGCATGGATATGAGCCACGCCATCGGTAACAGTCTTGTTAACCTTTTTCCGCGAACGGCTGGTTGGTTTTGCCATTTACCTGTTCCTACGAACTAGTCTTTCAAATCCCACTCGGTCTGACCGGGTGGATGTTTATCTCTTAATCGGGCGACGCGGTCCCTTGCGGGTACGCGCATTGGTCTGGGTACGCTGACCACGGACCGGCAGGCCACGACGATGACGGATACCACGGTTGCAGCCCAGATCCATGAGACGCTTGATGTTCATGGAGATCTCACGGCGCAGGTCACCTTCAACGGTGAACTTTGCAACTTCATTACGCAGTGAATCGACTTCTGCCTCGGACAGGTCGATGATCTTGCTGTCCTGGGCGATACCGGCTGCTTCACAGATTGCAGCTGCACGGGTACGGCCGACTCCATAAATAGAGGTCAATGCAATAACCGTATGTTTGCGATCCGGAATATTGACGCCTGCAATACGAGCCATCTGGCTACTCCTGGGTAAATAAATCTCATCCACGTCACGCGCGGAAAACGCGTAACTTTAACTGGAAATTCAAATCAATACAAGTACCAAAACCGCTTATCAGCCTTGGCGCTGCTTGTGCCTGGGTTCCTTGCAGATCACGCGTACAACACCGTTGCGACGGATGATCTTGCAGTTACGGCAGATCTTTTTAACGGAAGCCCTTACTTTCATGGCTCAATCTCCAAAAAATCAGTGAATTCGTATTCAGGCTCAGCGCAACAGACCTGCGCCACCACCCTTAAGATTCGCTTTCTTCATGAGACCTTCATACTGGTGCGACATGAGGTGTGCCTGCACCTGCGCCATGAAGTCCATGACAACCACTACGATAATCAGCAGGGAGGTACCACCAAAGTAGAAAGGTACGTTCCAGCCGACAATCAGAAATTCCGGCAAAAGGCAGACCGCAGTGATGTAGAGCGCACCCGCAAAGGTCAAACGCGACATCACGGCATCGATATACTTCGCAGTCTGCTCGCCTGGTCTGTAACCGGGGATAAAGGCGCCGGAGCGCTTGAGATTATCCGCCGTGTCATTCGAATTGAAGACCAGGGCCGTATAGAAGAAGCAGAAAAAGATGATCGCCATGGCATACAGCAATACGTAGACCGGTTCGCCCGGAGAGAGCTTGCCGACGATATCCTGCAGCCAACGCATGTTTTCCTGCGTTCCTATCCACTGTCCCAATGTTGATGGGAACAGAATGATGCTCGAAGCAAAGATGGGCGGAATTACACCGGCCATGTTCAGCTTCAGGGGAAGATGGCTGCTCTGGGCGGCGAACATCTTCCTGCCCTGCTGACGCTGGGCGTAGTTAACGGTTATGCGACGCTGCCCCCGCTCGACGAAAACCACGAAAGCGGTAACCGCGATAGCGAGGATAAACAGGGTCAGCACCGTAATGGCATTCATCTCACCGGTACGAACCAGCTCGAGGGTGCCACCGATAGCCGAAGGCAATCCGGCGACAATACCCGCGAAAATGATCAGCGAGATACCGTTACCCAGTCCACGCTCGGTGATCTGCTCACCCAGCCACATCAGGAACATGGTACCTGTTACCAGGCTCACCGCTGCGGTGAAGACGAAGCCGGGACCCTGCATGGCCACTACCGGCATTCCGCCAGCCTGCTGGGTCTGCAGCGCAATGGATATACCGACAGCCTGGAAAGTTGCCAGGACCACGGTGCCATAGCGGGTGTACTGGGTGATCTTGCGACGCCCCTGCTCACCCTCTTTCTTCAGCTGTTCCAGCTTGGGAATCACCGCCGACATCAACTGCATGATAATGGACGCAGAGATGTAGGGCATGATGCCGAGGGCGAAAAGGCTGGCACGCTCCAATGCACCACCGGAGAACATGTTGAACATGTCGATGATGGTGCCCTGCTGCTGATCAAACAGAGCAGCTACCGCCTGCGGGTTGACACCGGGCACCGGAATAAAGGTTCCGATGCGGAAAACCAGCAGTGCACCCAGCACGAACAGCAGACGCTGACGCAGCTCGGTAAACTTGCCCATTCCGGCAAGTGCGCCGGACGCTCCACCCTGACCAGCCATTCAGATTAGTCCTCGATCTTTCCGCCAGCGGCTTCGATGGCAGCGCGTGCACCCTTGGTGACACCCAGACCCTTTACGGTCACTGCCTTTTCGATCTTGCCGGAGAGAATCACTTTCGCACGCTTGATCGAACCGGAGACGATGTCCGCATCCTGAAGTGCTTTCAGGTCGACAACATCAGCTTCGATCTTCGCCAGCTCGTCGAGACGGATCTCGGCAGTGTGACGTGCCTTGCGGGAGGTAAAACCAACCTTCGGCAGACGACGCTGCAGCGGCATCTGGCCGCCCTCGAATCCGACCTTGTGGAAACCGCCGGAACGGGACTTCTGACCCTTGTGGCCACGACCACAGGTCTTGCCCAGTCCACTACCGATTCCACGACCAACGCGCTTGGCGTCTTTCTTGGCGCCTTCTGCAGGCTTGATGGTATTCAGACGCATCTTAAGCTTCCTCAACCTTTACCATGTAGGACACCTTGTTAGCCATGCCACGGGTGGCAGGGGTGTCCTCGACCTCAACGGTCTGGTGCATGCGACGCAGTCCCAGCCCACGCACGCAAGCCTTGTGGCTTTCGAGGCGGCCGTTTGTGCTACGCACCAGGGTTACCTTCATCATTTTCTTGTCAGCCATGGCTTACCCCAGAATCTCTTCTACGGTCTTGCCGCGCTTGGCAGCAACAGACTCAGGATCAGTCATCTCGGTCAGCGCGTTGATGGTGGCGCGGACCACGTTGATCGGGTTGTTGGTACCGATGCACTTGGCCAGAACGTTCTGCACACCAACCGCCTCGCATACCGCACGCATCGCACCACCGGCGATGATACCGGTACCTTCGGATGCAGGCTGCATGTAGACCTTGGCAGCGCCGTGACGACCAACCAGCGGGTACTGCAGGGTACCGCTGTTGAGCTTGGCTTCACGCATGTTGCGGCGTGCGCTCTCCATCGCCTTCTGAATGGCAACGGGCACTTCACGCGCCTTGCCGGTTCCGAAACCGACTCGACCAGCGCCGTCACCGACAACGGTCAGAGCGGAAAAACCGAAGATGCGGCCACCCTTGACCACCTTGGCTACACGGTTGACGTTGATGAGCTTTTCGATCAACTCGTCGCCTTCCGGGTTCACATTGTAGTTAGACATAGCCACCCCTTAGAACTGAAGGCCGTTTTCGCGGGCAGCGTCAGCCAACGCTTTGACCCGGCCGTGATACTTGAAGCCAGCGCGATCGAACGCTACACGTTCGACACCGGCAGCCTTGGCGCGTTCCGCAACCATCTTGCCGACAGCAGCGGCAGCGGCAGCGTTACCGGTTGCACCCTCGATCTCAGCCTTGACGGCTTTATCGCTGGTGGAGGCACTGGCCACGACATCGGAACCGTTAGGCGCGATGATCTGGGCGTACATGTGCCTCGGGGTACGGAAGATGGTCAGGCGATGTACCCGCAGCTCCCGAATCTTTGCGCGGGCACGGCGTGCCCTGCGCAGACGTGAGGTTTTCTTATCCATCGTCTCTTACCCTTTACTTCTTCTTGGCTTCTTTACGAACCACGTGCTCGTCTGCATAACGAACACCCTTGCCCTTGTAAGGCTCGGGCGGACGGTAAGCACGGATCTCGGCAGCCACCTGGCCGACCTTCTGCTTGTCGCAACCGGACACAACGATCTCGGTCTGAGAAGGCGTTTCAATAGTGATACCCTCGGGCACCGCGTAATCCACCGGATGGGAGAAGCCGAGGTTGAGGTTGAGGACCTTGCCCTTGGCCTGTGCACGGTAACCGACGCCGATCAGCTGCAGCTTCTTCTCGAAGCCGGCGCTGACACCGGTGACCATGTTATAGATCAGTGCACGGAAGGTACCTGCCATGGCCCACTGGTCGCCGGCGTTGTCGTCCTTCGGAGTGACGTTGATCACGCCATCTTCCTGGGAGACCTGGACAGTGTCGTGCAGCGACAGCTGCATGTTGCCCTTGGAACCCTTTACGGTAACTTCTTCGCCAGAGATGTTGATATCAACACCAGAGGGGACGGTAATCGGAGCTTTTGCAATACGTGACATTGTAGAGCCCTCCGATTACGCCACGTAGGCCACGACTTCACCACCGTGACCCGCGGCACGCGCGGCACGATCGCTCATCAGACCCTTGGAAGTGGAGATGATGGCAACACCGAGTCCACCACGTACCTTGGGCAGCTCTTTGTTGCCTTTATAGATACGCAGACCAGGGCGGCTGACGCGCTGGATCTCTTCGATGACAGGTTTGCCTTGGAAATACTTGAGCTCGACACTGAGGGTGGATCTACCTTCAACATCGGCAACGGAGAAAGCGCTGATGTAGCCTTCGTCCTGGAGGAGCTGGGCGACAGCAGCTTTCTGCTTGGAAGCGGGCATGGCAACAGCCACTTTCCCGACTTGTTGACCATTACGGATACGCGTCAGCATATCCGCGATCGGATCAGACATACTCATATTTTTAAACCTTCCAGGTCAGTCCGCGGCCAGGGGCAGCGCGATACCTAAACGATTGCACAAAATCCGCCCGCAGGCGGATCGAAGAAAATACACCCCACTATGACAGTGGGGCGCGTATTCTACATTTACCAGCTGGCTTTAACAAGCCCCGGAACGTCACCGCGCATTGCGGCTTCACGAAGCTTGTTCCGGCAGAGGCCAAATTTGCGGTAAACGGCGTGCGGGCGGCCACTTGCGCGGCAGCGACGCTGCTGACGGCTTGCACTGGCGTCGCGGGGCATTTTCTGCAGTTTGAGAACCGCTTCGTCCACCTGCTCAGTAGTGCTTTCCGGGTTGTTGATGATCGCCTTGAGCTCGGCACGCTTGTTTGCGTACTTTGCTACCGCTTTGGCCCGCTTTGCTTCACGAGCTAACATGCTCTTTTTTGCCATAGGTAAATTCTCAGTTCTTGAACGGAAAATTGAACGCCTCGAGCAGAGCGCGCCCTTCTTCGTCATTCTTGGCCGTGGTGGTGATAACGATATCCAGACCACGCAGCTTGTCGATCTTATCGTAATCGATCTCGGGAAACATGATCTGTTCCTTCACGCCCATGCTGTAGTTGCCACGTCCATCGAAGGACTTGGCATTCAGGCCACGGAAGTCACGAATACGGGGAATCGCGATGTTGATCAGGCGATCCAGGAATTCGTACATACGCTCGCGACGCAGGGTGACCATGCAGCCAATGGGCCAGCCATCACGGATCTTGAAGCCCGCAACGGACTTGCGCGCCTTGGTGACGACCACTTTCTGACCCGCGATCTTCTCCAGGTCGGAAACTGCGAATTCCATGATCTTCTTGTCACCCACAGCATCACCGACACCCATGTTGAGGGTGATCTTGGTGATCTTCGGCACTTCCATCACGCTCTTGAAGCCGAATTTTTCCTGCAGCTGAGCTACGATCTGGTCGCGGTAAAGTTCGTGTAATCTTGCCATTTTACTATCCGCCTCAAATATCCACGACTTCGCCGTTGGACTTGAAGTAGCGCACTTTGCGGCCATCTTCCAGCGTCTTGAAACCAACCCGATCGGCCTTGCCGGTGTTCGGGTTGTAGATCGCAACATTGGAAATTGCCAGCGGCATCTCCTTGTCGAGGATGCCACCAGGCTCGCCCTTCATGGGGTTCGCCTTGGCGTGCTTCTTCACCATGTTAATGTTTTCAACTACGACTTTTTCGTCGTCGATGACGCGCAGGACGGTGCCCTGCTTGCCCTTGTCTTTGCCAGCGATGACAACGACTTCGTCACCCTGTTTGATCTTACGCATTGCCATGACCAACCCCTTAGAGCACTTCCGGTGCGAGCGAAATGATCTTCATGAATCGTTCGCTACGCAGTTCACGGGTAACCGGGCCGAAAATACGGGTTCCGATAGGCTGCAGCTGAGCATTCAGCAGCACCGCGGCATTGCCGTCAAAACGGATCAGGGAACCGTCGGGACGACGCACGCCTTTTCTGGTGCGAACCACAACTGCATTGTAGACGTCGCCTTTCTTTACCTTGCCCCGGGGAATGGCGTCTTTGACGCTCACTTTAATAATATCCCCGATACCGGCATAACGACGGTGCGAGCCACCCAGTACTTTAATGCACTGGACTCGTCTGGCGCCGCTGTTATCAGCGACGTTCAGCATTGTCTGCATCTGGATCATTGGTCTATTCCAATCTAATAATCAGTAATCCGAAAACCGCCTGAATATCCGGGCCGGCCTCAAGATGCCTTTTCTACTACCTTGACCAGACGCCAGGTCTTGGTCTTGGACAGTGGACGGCATTGTTCAACCACTACAACATCACCGATCCCACACTCGTTGGTCTCGTCGTGAGCATGCACCTTGGTGGAGCGACGCACGAATTTGCCGTAGATCGGGTGCTTAACACGGCGCTCGACCAGAACAGTGATGGACTTGTCCATACCGTCGCTGACCACGCGGCCCTGAAGCGTGCGATTGCTAGTAGTCTGCTCGCTCATCATGCTTCACCTGCTTTCTGTTCATTCAACACGGTCTTGATGCGGGCGATATCTTTACGCACCCGGTTCATCTCGGAAGGACGGGCCAGCTGCCCGGTACCCTGTTGCATACGCAGGTTGAACTGCTCCTTGCGCAGCTCAAGCAGGGACTCTTCCAATTCTGCGGGAGACTTTTCCCGAAGTTCACTTGCCTTCATCACAGTACCGTCCGTTTTGCGAATGTGGTCTTAAAGGGCAGTTTCGCGGCTGCCAGCTGGAACGCTTCGCGTGCGAGCTCTTCGGATACACCCTCGATCTCGTACAGCATGCGGCCAGGCTGGATCAGGCATACCCAGTACTCCACATTACCCTTACCTTTACCCTGACGTACTTCCAGGGGCTTCTTGGTGATAGGCTTGTCGGGGAACACGCGGATCCAGACTTTACCACCACGCTTCACGTGACGGGTGATCGCACGACGACCCGCCTCGATCTGGCGAGAAGTGATCTGTCCACGGTCAACTGACTGCAGGCCGAACTCACCAAAGCTCACCTTGCCGCCCCGATTCGCCAGGCCGCGGTTGCGACCTTTCTGCATCTTGCGGAATTTTGTCCGTTTCGGCATCAACATCGTTTAGGCCCTCTTTCCGGACTTACGCTTCGGTGCAGCTTCCTCTTCCTGGGCAACCTGTGCTCCTTCGAACACTTCACCCTTGAAGATCCAGACCTTCACACCGATGATTCCGTAAGTGGTGTTGGCTTCCGCAAAGCCGTAGTCGATATCAGCACGCAGGGTGTGCAGAGGTACGCGACCTTCGCGGTACCACTCGCTGCGAGCAATCTCTGCGCCGTTCAGTCGGCCTGCAATATTGATCTTGATGCCTTCGGCGCCAAGACGCATAGCGGTCTGTACAGAACGCTTCATTGCACGACGGAACATGACGCGACGCTCAAGCTGCTGAGTGATACTCTCCGCAACCAGCTGTGCGTCGAGCTCCGGCTTGCGGATCTCTTCTACACTGATGTGTACCGGGATACCCATGCGCTGGGAGACCTCGGAGCGCAGTGCATCGATGTCCTCGCCTTTCTTACCGATCACCAGGCCCGGGCGGGCAGTGTGAATGGTAATGTGGGCGTTATTAGCCGGACGATCGATCTGAATGCGGCTGACGGAGGCCTGGGAAAGGCGCTTCTTCAGGTAGTCCCGAACTTCAAGATCGGTATTCAGCAGATCGGCATAGTCTTTAGAGTCCGCATACCACTTGGACGTCCACTCTTTGACGATGCCCAGCCGAATGCCAGTTGGATGTACTTTCTGACCCATAATGGCCTCTCTTGCCTTACTTATCCGACACAGCCACAGTGATGTGACTGGTACGCTTCAAAATTCGAGCCGCGCGGCCCTTGGCACGGGCGCGGATCCGTTTCATGGTCGGCCCCTCATCGACGGCTACCATTGACACCTTCAGCTCATCGATATCCGCACCCTCGTTGTTCTCGGCATTCGCGATAGCGGAGTCGAGCACCTTCTTCATCAGGGCAGCGCCCTTCTTGCTGGAGAAGGCAAGGGTGTTCAGGGCCTGCTCTACCGGCAGACCACGGATCTGATCGGCGACCAGGCGACCCTTCTGGGCCGAGATGCGCGCAAAGCGGAGTTTTGCTACTGCCTGCATGACTCAACCCTCAGGTTATTTGGTTTTCTTGTCCGCTGCATGACCGCGATAGGTGCGGGTCAGCGCGAACTCACCAAGTTTATGACCAACCATGTTCTCGGAAACCAGAACAGGCACGTGCTGACGCCCGTTGTATACCGCAATGGTCAGACCGACCATTTCAGGCAACACCATGGAGCGACGGGACCAAGTCTTGATGGGACGCTTGCTGTTGCTCGCAACCGCCTCATCGACCTTCTTGGCCAAATGATGATCCACAAACGGACCTTTTTTAATTGAACGTGGCATTTCTCTACCTCAGTTCCGTTTACTTGCGATTGCGATGACGCACGATCATCTTATCCGTGCGCTTGTTGGTACGCGTCTTCTTGCCCTTGGTGGGCACACCCCAGGGGCTGACCGGATGACGGCCACCGGAAGTACGACCCTCACCACCACCGTGGGGGTGGTCTACCGGGTTCATCGCCACACCGCGAACTGTGGGACGAACACCGCGCCAGCGTGTTGCACCGGCCTTACCCAGCTTGCGCAGATTGTGCTCGGAGTTGCCTACCTCGCCGATTACGGCGCGGCACTCGTAGCGCACCTTGCGCATCTCGCCAGAACGGAGGCGAAGGGTAGCATACTCACCTTCACGCGCAACCAGTTGAACCGCGGCACCGGCAGAGCGTGCAATCTGCGCACCCTTGCCCGGCTTGAGCTCAACACAGTGGATCACGCTACCCACCGGGATGTTACGCAGGGGCAGGCAGTTACCGGGACGGATCTCGGCAGCCTCGCCGGACATCACCTGCTGACCGGCTTTCAGGCCCTTGGGAGCGATGATGTAACGACGCTCACCGTCTGCGTACTTGATCAGCGCAATGTTGGCGGTGCGGTTGGGATCGTACTCGAGACGCTCCACGGTACCGGGGATACCATCCTTGTTACGCTTGAAATCAATCATGCGGTAACGCTGCTTGTGACCACCGCCACGATGACGGGTGGTGATGCGACCGTTGTTGTTACGGCCACCGGACTTGCTCTTCTTCTCGATCAGCGCCTCGTGAGGCGCTCCCTTGTGAAGGTCGGCGTCCACCACCTTGACCACAAACCGGCGACCGGCTGAAGTTGGTTTTGTTTTAACAATTGCCATTGTCTTGCTTCCGCTTTAAATCTATCCGCTGACGATGCCTATCAGGCACCCGCCCCGAAATCGATATCGTTGCCTTCGGCCAGCTTGACGTAGGCCTTACGGACACCGTTACGGCGACCCATGATGGTACCGAAACGCTTCTGCTTACCCTTGATGTTGACCACGCGAACCGAATCAACCTTGACGTCGAACATCTGCTCGACAGCCTTCTTGATCTCGGGCTTGGTCGCATCGGGAGCCACCTTAAAAGCAAACTGGCGGCTCGCCTCTGCTGCAATGGTGCTCTTTTCAGAGACCACCGGGCTGAGCAGCACCTGCATCAAACGCTCTTTATTCATGACAGACGCTCCTCAAGAATCTTGATTGCACCAGAGGTCATAACCACCTTGTCGAAGCCCACCAGGCTGAGAGGATCCAGCTCGGCCACGCCGCATACGTCGATATCGTAGACGTTGCGTGCTGCCAGGTAGAGATTCTCATCGGGCTGCTCGGTAACAATCAGTGCACCGTCGAGACCCATATCCTTCAGCTTGCCGACCAGCTCTTTGGTCTTGGGCGCTTCAACCGCGAAGTCGGCGACAGCCACCAGGCGCTCGGAGCGTACCAGCTCGGAGAGAATGGAGCGTACGGCACCGCGGTACATCTTCTTGTTAACCTTCTGGCTGAAGTCGCGGGGACTGGCAGCGAAGGTCACACCACCGGAGCGCCAGATGGGGCTGCGGATGGTACCGGCGCGGGCACGGCCCATGCCTTTCTGACGCCAGGGCTTGGCGCCGCCACCGCTGACTGCGGCGCGGTTCTTCTGAGCCTTGCTACCGGAGCGTCCACCAGCCATGTAGGCGGTGACGACCTGGTGAATCAGGGCTTCGTTGTAATCTGCAGCGAAAATGTCATCGGAGACCTGGAGAGTCCCGGCGTTTCCGCTACCTGCCTGTACATTGAGGTCCATCAGCATTTACCCCTTGTTCACCATCTTGATGGCGGGAGTGACGATAACGTCGCCACCCTGGGCACCGGGAACGGCACCTTTCACCAGCAAGAGATTTTTATCCACATCGACGCGCACAACCTCGAGATTCTGGGTGGTGCTGCGTACGTTACCCATCTGACCGGCCATCTTCTTACCCTTGAAAACACGTCCAGGGGTCTGGCACTGGCCGATTGAGCCAGGTGCGCGGTGAGCCAGTGAGTTACCGTGGGTGGCATCCTGGGTACGGAAGTTGTGACGCTTCACACCACCCTGGAAACCTTTACCGCGGCTGGTGCCACAGACGTCTACGATCTGGCCGGCCTCGAAGATGTCGACCTTGATCTCGCCGCCAACCTCGATACCTTCGCCTTCGCCTTCGCCCAGGCGGAACTCCCACATGCCACGACCGGCTTCTACTCCGGCTTTCGCCAGGTGGCCTGCCATAGCCTTGTTTACACGGGAAGCCTTGCGGGCACCGGTGGTGACCTGTACGGCGCTGTAGCCGTCGGCATCTTCGGTACGCAGCTGGGTGACCCGATTGGGCTCCACTTCAATTACAGTGACGGGGACAGAGGCACCTTCCTCGGTGAAGACCCGAGTCATGCCTACTTTACGTCCGACAATTCCAATCGCCATTGTTCTTAACCTCAGTTCAGTTTGATCTGAACGTCTACACCGGCTGCAAGATCCAGCTTCATCAGTGCATCGACGGTCTTATCGGTCGGATCAACAATATCCATGAGACGCTTGTGAGTACGGATCTCGTACTGGTCACGGGCGTCTTTGTTAACGTGCGGAGAAATCAGCACGGTGTACCGCTCTTTCTTGGTCGGCAGCGGAATGGGGCCGCGGACCTGCGCACCGGTGCGCTTGGCGGTATCTACGATTTCACGCGCAGACTGGTCGATCAGACGGTGATCGAAAGCCTTCAGTCGAATACGAATTCTCTGGTTGGCCATATCTTTATTACTCAATGATCTTGGAAACCACGCCGGCGCCGACGGTACGGCCACCCTCGCGGATTGCAAAGCGCAGACCCTCTTCCATGGCGATCGGCGCAATCAGCTTCACAGTCATCTTCACGTTGTCACCAGGCATTACCATCTCCACGCCTTCGGGAAGGTCGCAGGCACCGGTAACGTCAGTGGTACGGAAGTAGAACTGCGGACGATAGTTGGTGAAGAAGGGGGTGTGACGACCACCCTCGTCCTTGCTCAGCACGTACACTTCGCACTCGAAGTGGGTGTGAGGAGTGATGGTGCCGGGGTGAGCCAGTACCTGGCCACGCTCAACCTCTTCACGCTTGGTACCGCGCAGCAGTACACCCACGTTGTCGCCAGCCACACCTTCGTCCAGCAGCTTGCGGAACATCTCAACACCGGTGCAGGTGGTCTTGGTGGTCTCTTTGATACCAACGATCTCGATCTCTTCACCGACCTTGATCACACCACGCTCGACACGACCGGTCACAACGGTACCACGACCGGAGATGGAGAAGACGTCCTCGATGGGCATCAGGAAGGCACCGTCGATCGCACGCTCGGGCTCGGGGATGTAGCTGTCCAGCGCCTCGATCAGCTTGTCGATGGAGGGGGTGCCGATATCCGAGCTGTCACCTTCCAGCGCCTTGAGCGCGGAACCGATGATGATCGGGGTGTCGTCTCCGGGGAACTCGTAGCTGTCGAGCAGCTCGCGGATCTCCATCTCGACCAGCTCCAGCAGCTCCTCGTCGTCAACCATGTCGGCCTTGTTCATGTACACAATGATGTACGGAACACCAACCTGGCGGGACAGCAGGATGTGCTCACGGGTCTGGGGCATGGGGCCGTCAGCCGCGGAGACAACCAGGATCGCGCCGTCCATCTGCGCCGCACCGGTGATCATGTTCTTGACGTAGTCAGCATGACCCGGGCAGTCAACGTGTGCGTAGTGACGGTTCTCGGACTCGTACTCAACGTGAGCGGTAGCAATGGTGATACCACGCTCGCGCTCTTCAGGGGCGTTGTCGATCTGGTCGTAAGCCTTGGTCTCACCGCCGAACTTGCTCGCCTGGTGAGTGGTGATCGCAGCGGTCAGCGTGGTCTTACCGTGGTCAACGTGACCAATGGTGCCCACGTTAACGTGCGGCTTTGTACGCTCGAATTTTTCCTTAGACACGGCTCTTACCCCTTAATTTAAGGATTAATGTTTGTTAATCACGGCATCGGCCAAGCTGGCCGGTACCTCGTTATACTTCGAAAACTCCATGCTGTATGTCGCACGGCCTTGAGTAGCGGATCTCAGGTCGGTCGCGTATCCGAACATCTCGGACAGCGGAACCTCGGCCTTGATCTGCCTGCCTGCAGGGGAGTCATCCATGCCCTGAACAATGCCTCGACGGCTGTTCAGGTCACCCATGACATCGCCCATGTACTCTTCAGGCGTTACCACCTCAACCTTCATAATCGGCTCAAGCAGTACAGGATTCGCTTTTTCAGATCCCTCTCTGAAACACATGGAACCCGCGATCTTGAACGCCATTTCATTGGAGTCCACATCGTGAAAGGAACCATCGAAGAGGGTTACCTTGACGTCCACCATCGGATAACCGGCGATGACGCCACTCTCCATCTGCTCCTGAATCCCCTTGTCCACCGCGGGGATGTATTCACGGGGTACGACACCGCCAACGATGTCGTTGACAAATTCGTAACCCGCACCCGCTTCCTGGGGCTCCAGGCGCAAATAAACATGACCATACTGGCCGCGACCACCGGATTGACGCACGAACTTAGCCTCGTGCTCAACCGCGTTGCGAATGGTTTCGCGGTAGGCCACCTGGGGTGCACCCACGTTGGCCTCGACGCTGAACTCGCGACGCATGCGATCGACGATGATATCCAGGTGAAGCTCACCCATGCCGGCGATAATGGTCTGACCCGACTCATCATCCGTGCTCACACGGAAGGAGGGATCTTCCTGGGCCAGCTTGGAGAGGGCAACGCCCATCTTCTCCTGGTCCGCCTTGGTCCTGGGCTCAACCGCCACCGCGATTACCGGCTCGGGAAACTCCATGCGTTCCAGCGTAATAACATTACCCTGATCACACAGGGTCTCACCGGTGGTGACATCCTTGAGCCCGACAGCTGCCGCGATATCACCTGCGCGCACCTCTTTGATCTCCTCGCGGGAGTTCGAGTGCATCTGCAGAATGCGACCGATTCGCTCCTTCTTGCCCTTGACCGGGTTGTAGACGCTGTCGCCCGACTTCAGCACGCCTGAGTAGACACGGAAGAAGGTCAGCGATCCGACAAAAGGATCGGTTGCAATCTTGAAAGCAAGCGCTGCAAAAGGCTCGTCGTCGCTGGAAGGCCGGGACGCAACGGTCTCGTCTGCATCATCCAGGACACCGGTAATAGCAGGCACATCAGTGGGTGCCGGCATATACTCGATAACCGCATCCAGCATGGCCTGCACGCCCTTGTTCTTAAAGGCGGAACCACACAGCATGGGTGTAATTTCGTTTTTCAGTGTGCGTGCGCGAATGCCTTCCTTGATCTCGGCATCCGACAGGTCACCCTCTTCCAGGTACTTCTCCATGAGCTCTTCGGTGGCCTCTGCCGCCGCTTCGATCATGTTCTCCCGCCACTCATCGGCGAGAGCCTGGAGATCGGCAGGTATCTCCTGCTCCTCGTACTCCATGCCGCGCGATGCCTCATCCCAGATGATCGCTTTCATCTTGATGAGGTCAACCACTCCCTTGAAGCCCTCTTCGGCGCCGATGGCGATCTGAAGCGGCACAGGGTTGGCACCCAGTCTCTCTTTGACCTGCTCTACTACACGCAGAAAGTTGGCGCCCATACGGTCCATCTTGTTGACGAACGCGATACGGGGTACGCCGTATTTGTTGGCCTGGCGCCAGACCGTCTCTGACTGGGGCTCCACACCGCCCACCGCGCAGAAGACTGCACATGCGCCATCCAGGACACGAAGAGAACGCTCCACCTCGATGGTGAAATCCACGTGCCCCGGGGTATCGATAATGTTGATCCGGTGCTCTGGGAACTGCTGATCCATTCCACTCCAGAAGCAGGTGGTTGCAGCGGAGGTAATGGTGATTCCGCGCTCCTGCTCCTGCTCCATCCAGTCCATAGTTGCGGCACCATCGTGCACTTCACCGATCTTATGCGATACACCGGTGTAGTACAGAATGCGCTCAGTCGTCGTCGTCTTGCCTGCATCGATGTGAGCCATGATGCCAAGATTACGATAGCGCTCGATTGGTGTGGTACGTGCCACCAACTAATTCCCGATCAACAATGTTAAAGAGCAAGGATCTTTCTCTTAATGAAAGATCCGGTTAAAACTAAATTCGCTTACCAGCGGTAGTGCGAGAAGGCCTTGTTGGCTTCCGCCATGCGGTGAGTGTCCTCACGCTTCTTCACTGCAGCACCGCGCTGCTCGGCCGCGTCGGACAACTCGCCGGCCAGGCGCTGGGCCATGGACTTCTCACTACGCTTGCGAGCGGCCTCGATCAGCCAGCGCATCGCAAGGGTGTTACGACGGGTTGCACGAACCTCAACCGGAACCTGGTAGGTGGCACCACCGACACGGCGGGACTTAACCTCGACCAGCGGACGCACATTCTCGAGCGCCTGCTCCAGGAGTTCCATGGGGTCGCCGCTGGAACGCTCTTCGAGCTTCGCCAGGGCACCGTACAGGATCTTTTCAGCAACAGCCTTCTTACCGTCGACCATTACCATGTTCATGAACTTTGTGAGCAGTTCACTTCCGTACTTGGGATCCGGAAGAATTTCCCGCTTCGCTGCTACTCGTCTTCTCGCCATGTTTCTTGACTCAGCTTTATATTATTGACGCCAATCAGCTCTTAGGCCGCTTGGCACCGTACTTGGAACGACCCTGACGACGGCTTTCGACACCGGAGGTATCGAGACTGCCGCGTACCACGTGGTAGCGCACACCGGGCAAGTCCTTTACACGACCGCCGCGAATCAGCACCACCGAGTGCTCCTGAAGGTTGTGGCCTTCACCACCGATGTAGGAGCTTACCTCGTAACCGTTGGTCAGACGCACACGTGCAACCTTACGCAGTGCCGAGTTCGGCTTCTTGGGGGTGGTGGTATACACACGGGTGCAGACACCACGCTTCTGCGGACAGGCCTCCAGGGCCGGCACGTTGCTTTTTTCTACTTTGCGCTTGCGAGGCTTGCGCACCAACTGATTGATTGTTGCCATCTATTTCCGTCTCCAGGGATACGAACAACGCTCCCTCTCGCACCAGAAAAAGCGAGCAACCGACCCCATCCGGCCTGGGCTATTCAGCGCCGGGTGTTCGATTGCCTGCCAATAATCTATTCCAAGGGGGTATTTGCTGCCCCCGATTCACTTAAACGATATACGCTGACATTTGCGACAGCTTTACCGAAGAGCGCGCATTCTACGCGCCTCACCAATGGGTGTCAACAACCAGTATTGGCGAGATTTTTCTATCCGATCCGCCCCGGGGGCGGAAAATAGGGCCGGGATTCCTCCCGACCCTTCACCACATCAGCTATCAGCCGTGTTGAGCGCCTGCTTGATGGCCTCTTCGACCTCGTCGGCGGCCATTTCGACCTTCCCACCTGCCTCGGATTCGAGCTCCTCGGTACGCCTGCGACGGCGCTCGTTGTGGTAGGAAAGACCGGTACCGGCCGGGATCAGACGACCCACGATAACGTTCTCTTTCAGGCCGTTCAGGGTATCGCTGGAACCACGTACCGCCGCCTCGGTGAGAACGCGGGTGGTCTCCTGGAACGATGCCGCGGAGATGAAAGACTCGGTCGCCAGGGAGGCCTTGGTGATACCCAGCAGCATCGGCTCGTAGAGCGCGGGATGCTTGCCATCGGCCACCATCTTGTCGTTCTCCTCCAGGACACGGGCCTTCTCCACCTGCTCACCGCGCAGGAAGCGGGTGTCGCCGGGCGCACTGATCTCGACCTTGCGCAGCATCTGGCGATTGATCACCTCGATGTGCTTGTCGTTGATCTTCACACCCTGCAGGCGGTAGACGTCCTGAATCTCCTTCACCAGGTAAGCCGCCAGGTCGATCACACCGCGCAGACGCAGGATGTCGTGCGGATTGAGCTCGCCCTCGGAGATCACTTCACCCCTGTCCACATGCTCACCTTCGAACACGTTGACATGACGCCATTTCGGGATCAGCTCTTCATGCTGCTCGCCATCGGCATCGGTGATGATCAGGCGCTGCTTGCCCTTGGTGTCCTTACCGAAGGATACGGTACCGGTCGCCTCCGCCAGGATCGCCGGATCCTTGGGTTTGCGTGCCTCGAAAAGGTCGGCAACACGGGGCAGACCACCGGTGATATCACGGGTCTTGGAGGACTCCTGGGGAATACGCGCCAGGGTGTCACCCACTTTTACCGTGGCACCGTCGGCCACACTGACCACCGCACCCGCAGGCAGGTAGTAGTGAGCCGGGATATCGGTACCCGCGATATTCAGGTCCTTACCCTTCTCATCCACCAGCTTCACCATGGGACGCATGTCCTTGCCGGCGGACGGACGCTGCTTGGGATCGATGATCATAAGCGAGGCGAGACCGGTCACATCGTCCACCTGGCTCTGAACGGAGACACCGTCCACGAACTCGACGAACTGCAGCACACCCTCCACCTCGGTGATAACCGGGTGGGTGTGGGGGTCCCAGCCTGCGATCAGCTGACCGCCCTCGACCGCATCACCTTCGGAGACCTTGATCGCCGCTCCGTAGGGCACCTTGTAGCGCTCACGCTCACGCCCCACCTCGTCGACCACGGTCAACTCACCGGAACGTGAGACCGCAACCAGGTCACCACTGTGATGCTCGACGGTCTTGATGTTATGCAGACGCACGGTACCGCCGGTCTTGACCTCGATACTGTTGATCGCCGCCGCACGGGATGCCGCACCACCGATATGGAAGGTACGCATGGTCAGCTGGGTACCCGGCTCACCGATGGACTGGGCCGCGATCACACCGACCGCCTCACCCATGTTCACCTGGTGTCCGCGGGCCAGGTCACGACCGTAGCACTTGGAGCAGACACCCACGCGGGATTCACAGCTGATGGGTGAACGCACCATCACGTGGTCGATACCGATGGCCTCGAGACGATCGACCCAGGCCTCGTCCAGCAGGGTACCGGACTCGCAGACCACCTCGTCGCTACCGGGACGGTAGAGAGGTGCCGCGGTAACACGACCCAGGATGCGCTCGCGCAGGGGCTCGACCACGTCACCACCCTCGATGATGGGATGCATCATCAGGCCCTCTTCGGTACCGCAATCCTCTTCCAGTACCACCATGTCCTGGGCCACGTCGACCAGTCGGCGTGTCAGGTAACCGGAGTTCGCGGTTTTCAGCGCGGTATCCGCCAGGCCCTTACGGGCACCGTGGGTGGAGATGAAGTACTGCAGTACGTCGAGACCCTCGCGGAAGTTCGCGGTGATGGGGGTTTCGATAATGGAGCCGTCGGGCTTAGCCATCAGGCCACGCATACCGGCCAGCTGACGAATCTGCGCCGCTGAACCACGGGCGCCGGAGTCGGCCATCATGTAAATGGAGTTGAAGGAGTCCTGTTCGACCTCGTTACCCTCGCGGTCGACCACCTTCTCCTTGCCCAGGCGGGACATCATCGCCTTGGCCACCTGGTCGTTGGTGTGGGACCAGATGTCGACAACCTTGTTGTAGCGCTCGCCGTTGGTTACCAGACCGGAAGCGTACTGGCTCTCGATCTCGCGAACCTCGTGCTCGGCGGAAGCGAGGATCTTCTCCTTCTCCTGCGGAATGGTCATGTCTTCCATGCCGATGGAGACACCCGCGCGGGTGGCCAGGCGGAAGCCCATGTACATTACCTGGTCTGCAAAGATCACCGACTCCTTGAGGCCAGCCTTACGGTAGCAGGTGTTGACCATGTTGGAGATGGAACGCTTGTCCATCGGGCGGTTGATCAGATCGAATGACAGGCCCTTGGGCAGGATCTCGGAGAGCAGCGCACGACCGACCGTGGTCTCCATGATCTTGACCACCTTGGTGATGTTGCCGTCTTCGTCTTCCTCGTAATCGGGAAGGCGGACCTTGACCTTGGCCTGCAGCTCGACCTGGCGGGACTCGTAGGCGCGATGCACCTCTTCCACGTTGGCGAACACCATGCCCTCGCCCTTGGCGTTGACGCGCTCACGGGTCATGTAATAGAGACCCAGTACCACGTCCTGGGAAGGCACGATGATGGGTTCACCGTTGGCAGGCGACAGGATGTTGTTGGTGGACATCATCAGGCTGCGCGCTTCCAGCTGTGCCTCGATGGAGAGAGGCACGTGGACCGCCATCTGGTCGCCGTCGAAGTCCGCGTTGAATGCGGTACATACCAGGGGATGGAGCTGGATCGCCTTACCCTCGATCAGTACCGGCTCGAACGCCTGGATACCGAGACGGTGCAGGGTGGGTGCACGGTTGAGCATCACGGGATGCTCGCGGATAACCTCTTCCAGGATATCCCACACCTCGCCGGTGCCACGCTCGACCAGCTTCTTGGCCGCCTTGATGGTGGTGGCCAGGCCGCGCAGCTGCAGCTTGGAGAAGATGAACGGCTTGAACAGCTCCAGGGCCATCTTCTTGGGCAGGCCGCACTGGTGCAGTTTCAGGGTCGGACCCACAACGATAACGGAACGGCCGGAGTAGTCGACACGCTTACCCAGCAGGTTCTGACGGAAGCGACCCTGCTTACCCTTGATCATGTCGGCCAGGGACTTCAGCGGGCGCTTGTTGGTACCGGTGATGGCACGACCGCGACGACCGTTGTCCAGCAGGGCGTCAACGGACTCCTGCAGCATACGCTTCTCGTTGCGCACGATGATATCGGGCGCGCTGAGGTCCAGCAGGCGCTTGAGACGGTTGTTACGGTTGATCACGCGACGGTAGAGATCGTTCAGATCGGAGGTCGCGAAACGGCCGCCATCCAGGGGCACCAGCGGACGCAGCTCGGGCGGCAGCACCGGCAGAACGGTAAGGATCATCCACTCGGGACGGTTGCCGGACTCGTTCAGGGACTCCACCAGTTTGAGGCGCTTGCTCAGCTTCTTCAGCTTGGTCTCGGAGTTGGTGCTGGTGATGTCCTCGCGCAGCTGCTCGATCTCGCGGTCGAGATTGAGGGTGGTCAGCAGTTCGTAGACCGCCTCGGCACCCATGCGCGCGTCGAACTCGTCACCGTTCTCCTCGATCGCCTCCAGGTACTGCTCGTCGGTCAGCAGCTGGCCGCGCTCCAGGGTGGTCATGCCGGGATCGACGACCACGAAGGATTCGAAGTAGAGCACCCGCTCGATATCGCGCAGGGTCATATCCAGCAGCAGGCCGATGCGCGAGGGCAGCGACTTGAGGAACCAGATATGGGCGACCGGGCTGGCCAGTTCGATGTGGCCCATGCGCTCACGGCGCACCTTGGCGAGAGTCACCTCGACACCACACTTCTCACACACCACGCCGCGGTGCTTGAGGCGCTTGTACTTGCCGCACAGGCACTCGTAGTCACTCACCGGGCCAAAGATCTTGGCGCAGAACAGACCGTCACGCTCCGGCTTGAAGGTACGGTAGTTGATGGTCTCAGGCTTCTTCACTTCACCGTAAGACCAGGAACGGATCATGTCGGGCGAGGCCAGTCCTATACGAATGGAATCAAAGTCCTCGGACTGTCCTTGCTGCTTCAGAATTTTAAGTAGATCTTTCAAGATCGTATCTCCTGCAATCAGGGTCCAGATTTACACTTGGTTCGGTTACCGGATAAATCTCCGGACCCCTACTCCCGATCCAACTCTATATCGATACCGAGCGAACGGATCTCCTTGACCAGTACGTTGAAGGATTCGGGCATGCCCGCCTCCATACGATGGTCTCCGTCGACGATGTTCTTGTACATGCGGGTACGGCCGGTCACGTCATCGGACTTGACCGTCAGCATCTCCTGCAGGGTGTAGGCCGCGCCGTAGGCTTCCAGCGCCCAGACCTCCATCTCACCGAAACGCTGACCACCGAACTGCGCCTTACCGCCCAGCGGCTGCTGGGTGACCAGGCTGTACGGACCGGTGGATCGTGCGTGCATCTTGTCGTCCACCAGGTGGTTCAGCTTCAGCATGTACATGTAGCCGACGGTGATGGGACGATCGAAGGCCTCGCCGGTACGACCGTCATACAGCGTCGTCTGGCCGCTCTCGGGAAGACCGGCCAACTTGAGCATGCCCTTGATCTCATCCTCGGATGCACCGTCGAATACCGGCGTTGCCGTGGGTACACCCTTCTTGAGGTTGGTCGCCAGCTCGACGACATCCTCATCACTCAGGCCCTTGATATCCTCGGACTTGCCGCTGGTGTTGTAGACCTTCTCCAGGAACTTCCTGAGCTCGGCCATCTTCGCCTGGGCCTCGAGCATCTCGCCGATCTTGCGACCGACGCCCTTGGCCGCCCAACCCAGGTGGGTCTCGAGCACCTGCCCGACATTCATACGGGAGGGTACACCCAGGGGGTTGAGCACGATATCCACCGGCTCGCCGTTCTCATCGAAAGGCATGTCTTCCACCGGCACGATGGTGGAGATAACACCCTTGTTACCGTGGCGACCCGCCATCTTGTCACCGGGCTGGATACGACGCTTGACCGCGACGTAGACCTTGACCATCTTCAGCACGCCAGGCGCCAGGTCATCACCGGTGGTGAGCTTGCGTTTCTTCTCTTCGAAGCGCTCGCGGAAGTCCTCACGCTGCTGCTTGATCTGCTCGGCAATCGCCTCCAGCTGGGCTGCAGCCTCTTCGTTGCGCAGGCGGATCTCGAGCCACTTGTCACGCTCCAGCTCGGCCAGGTAGGACTGCTTGATCTTGGTGCCCGCCTTGAGACCCTTGGGACCGCCGTCGGCAACCTTGCCGGTGAGCATCTTCTCGACACGGACGAAGGTGTCGTCTTCCATGATGCGCAGCTGATCGTTCAGATCCTGCTGCACACGATCCAGCTCGGTGTTCTCGATCTGCAGTGCGCGGGCATCCTTCTCGACGCCGTCACGGGTGAAGACCTGAACATCGATGACGGTACCCGCCATGCTGGAGGAGACGCGCAGGGAGGTATCCTTCACGTCCGCCGCCTTCTCGCCGAAGATGGCGCGCAGCAGCTTCTCTTCCGGGGTCAGCTGGGTCTCACCCTTGGGGGTCACCTTGCCCACCAGGATGTCGCCCTCTTTGACCTCGGCGCCGATATAGACGATACCGGACTCATCGAGTTTGGCCAGCGCGGCCTCACCGACATTGGGGATATCGCCGGTGATCTCTTCAGGGCCCAGCTTGGTGTCGCGGGCCATGCAGGTCAGCTCTTCGATATGGATAGTGGTGAAGCGATCCTCTTTGACAACATTCTCGGAGACCAGGATGGAGTCCTCGAAGTTGTAGCCGTTCCAGGCCATGAAGGCGATACGCATGTTCTGACCCAGGGCCAGCTCACCCATATCGGTGGAGGGACCGTCCGCCATTACGTCACCACGGGCCACCAGGTCACCGGGCTTGACCAGCGGACGCTGGTTTATGCAGGTGTTCTGGTTGGAACGGGTGTACTTGGTAAGGTTGTAGATATCCACACCGGGTTCGCCGGGGATGCTCTCGTCATCATTTACAACAACCACGATACGGCCCGCATCCACGGAATCGACACGACCGCCGCGCTTGGCGACCACGGTAACACCGGAGTCGACCGCCACCGCCCGCTCCATACCGGTACCCACCAAGGGCTTGTCGGCACGCAGGGTCGGCACTGCCTGGCGCTGCATGTTGGAACCCATCAGTGCGCGGTTGGCGTCATCGTGCTCGAGGAACGGAATCATTGAGGCCGCTACCGAAACGATCTGCTTCGGAGACACATCCATGTACTGGATCTTGTCCGGGCTGGAGAGGGTGAACTCATTCTGATGACGACAGGAGACCAGCTCCTCGGTCAGCTTACCCTTGGTATCCAGTGCGGTGTTCGCCTGGGCAATGATGAAGCGCCCCTCTTCAATAGCGGAGAGGTAATGGATTTCATCGGTGACCTTGCCATCCTTGACCACGCGGTAAGGGGTCTCCAGGAAGCCATAGTCGTTGGTGCGCGCATAGACCGACAGGGAGTTGATCAGACCGATGTTGGGACCTTCAGGGGTCTCAATCGGGCAGACACGTCCGTAGTGGGTGGGATGCACGTCGCGCACCTCGAAGCCGGCACGCTCACGGGCCAGGCCGCCGGGGCCGAGCGCGGAGACACGACGCTTGTGAGTCACCTCGGAGAGCGGGTTGTTCTGATCCATGAACTGGGACAGCTGGCTGGAACCGAAGAACTCCTTGATCGCTGCCGAGACGGGCTTGGCATTGATCATTTCCTGGGGCATCAGACCCTCGGACTCTGCCAGGGTCAGGCGCTCCTTGACGGCACGCTCGACACGTACCAGGCCGACGCGAAACTGGTTCTCGGCCATCTCACCGACACAACGGATACGGCGGTTACCCAGGTGATCGATATCATCCACCATGCCGATACCGTTGCGGATGTTGATCAGCTCCTTGAGCACATCGACGATATCCTCGTTGGAGAGGGTTCCCTCACCGGTCTCCTCGTCACGACCCAGGCGCTTGTTGAACTTCATGCGACCAACCCCGGAGAGGTCATAGCGATCGTCAGTGAAGAACAGGCCATTGAAGAGGTTCTGTGCTGCCTCCTTGGTGGGCGGCTCACCCGGGCGCATCATGCGATAGATCTCCACCTGTGCTTCCAGCTGGGAAGCCGTGGGGTCGATCTTCAGGGTATGGGATATGTAGGGCCCGTGATCGAGATCGTTGGTGAACAGGGTATCGAGCTTCTTGACGCCCTTGTCCAGAAGGGTCTCCAGCAGCTCCTCGGTGATCTCGTCATTGGCATTGGCCAGCAGCTCACCGGTCTCGGTATCGACGACATTGTGCGCCAGCATTTTGCCGTGCATGAACTCGAAGGGTACTTCGAGGGTCTTCATGCCCGCCTTTTCGAACTCGCGGATGTGGCGCTGGGTGATCCGGCGACCCGCCTCGACCACGACTTTCTTGCCCGCCTTGATATCGAAGGTGGCGGTTTCACCGCGCAGGCGCTCGGGGACCAGGGTCAGCTTTGCACCCTTCTTGGTCAAGGCAAAGCTATCGGTCTCGAAGAACATCTCGAGTATCTGCTCGGCCTCGTAACCGAGGGCACGCAGCAGGATGGTCGCAGGCAGTTTACGGCGACGGTCGATGCGCACGAAGACGCTGTCTTTCGGATCGAACTCGAAATCGAGCCAGGAACCACGGTAGGGGATCACTCGTGCGGAGAAGAGCAGCTTGCCCGAACTGTGGGTTTTACCCTTGTCGTGATCGAAGAACACACCTGGCGAGCGATGCAGCTGGGAGACGATGACGCGCTCGGTACCGTTGATGACAAAGGTACCGGTATCGGTCATCAGGGGCAGTTCGCCCATGTAGACTTCCTGCTCACGGATATCCTTGACCACCTTGGATCCGGCCGGTGCATCCTTGTCGTAGATCACAAGGCGCACAAGCACACGCAGGGGCGCCGCGTAGGTAGCACCACGCAGCTGACACTCGCGTACATCGAAAGTGGGCTCGCCGAGGCGATAGCTCACGTATTCAAGTACTGCGTTACCTGAGTAGCTTTCGATCGGAAAAACCGATTTGAATGCTGCGTGCAGACCGATATCTCCACGCTCGTCCGCTTTGGCGCCAGCCTGCAAGAACTTGCGGTAAGACTCAATTTGCGTCGCCAACAAAAAAGGCACTTCCAGGATACTCGGTCGTTTACCGAAATCCTTACGGATGCGCTTTTTCTCGGTGAAAGAATAGGCCATGTTGCCGTCCCTCGATTTCATAGGCGTTACACAAGACCCTGTTCGGGCCTTTATATAATTTAATAATTTACCCAGCTCTTCCCTGCCGGATCACTTCCATGTCGCTGTGTCTTCCTGCCCGACACCCCCGTCAGGCTTATGCATTAAGAACTTCTATACTTCCCTTGTAGCGCTTCACGTCGATTCACTTCGACGACAATGAAACTCTGAAAAAGGCGTTAAGCCACCTTTTCCGCAGCTTCATCCAGAAGCGGGAAAAGGCCGGTGGCGAAATCGCCACCAGCCCCATCTGCTAGATGTTGCAGACCGTATAAGCCAAGCAAGATTACTTGACTTCGACGGTAGCGCCTGCTTCTTCCAGCTGCTTCTTGACGTCTTCTGCTTCGTCTTTGGATACTGCTTCCTTCAGAGTGGTAGGTGCACCTTCCACAGCTTCCTTGGCTTCCTTCAGACCCAGACCGGTAACACCACGTACGGCCTTGATCACGGCAACCTTGTTGGAACCGAAAGAGGCGAGAACAACATCGAACTCGGTCTTCTCTTCGGCAGCAGCAGCCTCACCACCACCAGCGGCGGGAGCAGCAGCAACTGCAGCAGCGGCGGATACGCCGAACTTCTCTTCCATGGCGTCGATCAGCTCTACGACGTCCATAACGGTCATGTTGGCAATAGCCTCGAGGATTTCGTCTTTAGAAACGGCCATTGTTAAACTCCTGATATACGGTTAAATCAAAAAATAGGTGAATATTGAAAGCTATTAAGCCGCTTCTTTCGCGTCGCGGATAGCCGCAACGGTACGAACCAGCTTGCCGGGAACCTCGTTGACAGTGCGGGCAAGTTTTTCAACCGGGGCTTTCATGACAGCCATCAGCATGCTGATAGCCTGATCGTAGGTCGGCATCTTGGCGAGAGTCTCGAGCTCGGAAGCTTCGAGCATCTTGCCGCCGATGGAGACCATCTTTACGACCAGCTTGTCATTTTCCTTGGTGAAATCCTTGATCACACGGGCAGCACTACCGGGATCTTCCTGCGAGAAAGCCAAAACGAGCGGACCCGTCAGACCATCCTGCATGCAGGCGAAATCGGTATCTTCCACTGCACGACGAGCAAGCGTGTTCTTGACCACGCGAAGATAAACGCCGGACTGACGTGCCTTGGCACGCAGTTCAGTCATCTCTTCAACGGTCAGACCCGCATACTCGGCGGCAACAGCGGAATAAGCACTGCTTGCCACTTCGGCCACTTCGGCGACGACAGCTTTCTTCTGCTCAAAATTGAGTGGCACGCGTCACCTCCTGACTACGACGGAACGGCGAACCGTTCCAGTTTCAAAAACGGCGATCATAATTGATCACCTCTCTTTTCAACGTGCACCGTCATCAGGTCAATCTGATTACGGAGCTCCGTCTGCGCGGGATTGAATTAAGCACGTCAAGTGCACCCGCGGTCTTTGACAGCAACCGGTCCGAAGACCGGAGCCCCAAAGCCTGTTTGCCGCCACCCTCGCGGGCGACAGCGAATTACTAAACGTCCAGTGAGGACTGATCCAACGCCAATCCAGGACCCATGGTCGAGGAGACGGTGATCTTCTTCATGTACACACCCTTGGCAGAGCTGGGCTTCATCTTCTTCAGATCGTTGAGAAGGAACTCCAGGTTCTGCTTCAGCGCCGCAGGCTCGAAGCCCACCTTGCCGATGGGGCAGTGAATGATGCCAGCCTTGTCGGTCCGGTAACGCACCTGGCCCGCCTTGGCGTTATTCACGGCCTCGGTGACGTTGGGGGTCACGGTGCCCACCTTGGGGTTGGGCATCAGGCCGCGGGGACCGAGGATCTGGCCCAGCTGGCCCACGACACGCATGGCATCGGGAGTGGCGATCACAACATCGAAATCCATGTTGCCGGCCTTGATGTCGGCAGCCAGGTCCTCGAAACCGACGATGTCGGCACCCGCTTCAGTAGCCGCTTCCGCGTTGGCACCCTGGGCGAATACCGCAACACGTACGGTCTTGCCGGTGCCGTTGGGCAGAACGCTGGAACCGCGAACGACCTGATCGGATTTACGGGGATCGACACCGAGGTTGACTGCGACGTCAATGGTCTCGTCGAACTTCACGGTGGAGAGCTCTTTGATCAGGGAGAAGGCATCTTCAGCAGCATACTGCTTACCAGGCTCAACCTTTTCTGCAATAACGCGTGCGCGCTTGGTCATCTTAGCCATGACTTATACTCCCTCCACATCGAGACCCATGGAACGGGCGGTACCGGCGATGGTACGTACGGCCGCATCCATATCGGCAGCAGTCAGATCGGGCTCCTTGGCCTTGGCGATCTCTTCAAGCTGCTCACGGTTCACCTTGCCCACCTTGACGGTGTTGGGGGTACCGGAACCCTTGGGAACACCGGCAGCCTTTCTCAGCAGCACTGCGGCAGGTGGGGTCTTGGTGATGAAAGTGAAGCTGCGGTCACCGTAAACGGTGATTACCACAGGCACGGGCAGGCCCTGCTCCATGCTCTGGGTCTTGGCGTTGAACGCCTTGCAGAACTCCATGATATTCACGCCATGCTGACCCAGCGCGGGGCCCACTGGCGGACTCGGGTTTGCCTGGCCGGCAGGCACCTGAAGCTTGATGTAAGCCTCGATTTTCTTAGCCATTGCTATTTACCTCTAATCGGGTGCAAACGCCTTACCGGCTCCCCGACGGTTGATCACCGACACTTCCGTGCGGCTTGTTTCCTGCCCCGCCCTGTATGGCGGCGCGCTCGATTCGCTGCGCTCATCCGGCAGGTGAAAGGCTGACCCTCACCACCAAGATTTACAAAAGCGCAAAAGGGACTTCCGGTATCTCCACCAGAAAATCCACTTTTGAATTTATTGCTTAACTCTTTTCCACTTGGCCGAATTCGAGATCGACCGGGGTGGAACGCCCAAAAATCAGTACCGAGACCTTGAGACGGCTCTTCTCGTAATCGACATCCTCGACAACGCCATTGAAGTCGTTGAAAGGCCCATCGATGACCCGCACCACCTCGCCGGGCTCGAAGAGCACCTTGGGACGCGGCTTCTCAACACCCTCCTGCACACGATGCAGAATGGCATTGGCCTCTTTCTCGGAAATCGGGGCCGGCTTGTCTCCGGTACCACCGATAAAACCCATCACCTTCGGAACATCCTTCACCAGGTGCCAGGTATCGTCTGTCATTTCCATGTTGACCAGAACGTAGCCAGGAAAGAACTTCCGCTCGCTCCTGCGCTGCTGGCCGGCACGCATCTCGACCACCTCCTCGGTGGGCACGAGAATCTCGCCGAACATCTCCTGCATGCCATAGCGCTCAACACGCTCCTCAAGAGAACGCTTGACCTGGGCCTCGAAGCCCGAATAGGCATGGACCACATACCAGCGCATTGCCATATTCGTCGCCTCCCTAGCCCGTTACCGACCGCACGATGGCCATCAGCATCATATCGAACAGCCAGAGAACGATCCCGATCAGGATCACCATGGCAAAAACGATCAACGTGGTCTGCAGCGTCTCCTGACGACTCGGCCATACAACCTTGCGGACCTCGTGGCGCGAAGCCGTCGCGAACTCCCAGACATTGCGGCCGGGCACTGACTGCAGGGCCACTGCAACCGCAACACCGGCGATCACGAGCAGACCGAGCACCCTTCCCAGCAGGGAGTACTGCTCAAAGTAGTAGAACACGCCGATACCGCCGATCAGCAGCAGTACCGCCACCAGCAGTTTCAGTGTATCCATTGTCGAGCTTTCGACTTCAGCTTTTGCGTTCATTCCTGCCATCTTGCGCCATTCAAAGACGCCTAAAAGTGGCAGGCCAGGAGGGAATCGAACCCCCAACCTGCGGTTTTGGAGACCGCTGCTCTGCCAATTGAGCTACTGGCCTAAACTGTTTCAGTTACCGAACCGGCAAGCAGCTACGGGCCAGCCTGACGACTGACCCGTAACAGCCACCGAAATGTAATTCAGTAACGATTACTCAATGATCTTGGAAACCACGCCGGCGCCGACGGTACGGCCACCCTCGCGGATTGCAAAGCGCAGACCCTCTTCCATGGCGATCGGCGCAATCAGCTTCACAGTCATCTTCACGTTGTCACCAGGCATTACCATCTCCACGCCTTCGGGAAGGTCGCAGGCACCGGTAACGTCAGTGGTACGGAAGTAGAACTGCGGACGATAGTTGGTGAAGAAGGGGGTGTGACGACCACCCTCGTCCTTGCTCAGCACGTACACTTCGCACTCGAAGTGGGTGTGAGGAGTGATGGTGCCGGGGTGAGCCAGTACCTGGCCACGCTCAACCTCTTCACGCTTGGTACCGCGCAGCAGTACACCCACGTTGTCGCCAGCCACACCTTCGTCCAGCAGCTTGCGGAACATCTCAACACCGGTGCAGGTGGTCTTGGTGGTCTCTTTGATACCAACGATCTCGATCTCTTCACCGACCTTGATCACACCACGCTCGACACGACCGGTCACAACGGTACCACGACCGGAGATGGAGAAGACGTCCTCGATGGGCATCAGGAAGGCACCGTCGATCGCACGCTCGGGCTCGGGGATGTAGCTGTCCAGCGCCTCGATCAGCTTGTCGATGGAGGGGGTGCCGATATCCGAGCTGTCACCTTCCAGCGCCTTGAGCGCGGAACCGATGATGATCGGGGTGTCGTCTCCGGGGAACTCGTAGCTGTCGAGCAGCTCGCGGATCTCCATCTCGACCAGCTCCAGCAGCTCCTCGTCGTCAACCATGTCGGCCTTGTTCATGTACACAATGATGTACGGAACACCAACCTGGCGGGACAGCAGGATGTGCTCACGGGTCTGGGGCATGGGGCCGTCAGCCGCGGAGACAACCAGGATCGCGCCGTCCATCTGCGCCGCACCGGTGATCATGTTCTTGACGTAGTCAGCATGACCCGGGCAGTCAACGTGTGCGTAGTGACGGTTCTCGGACTCGTACTCAACGTGAGCGGTAGCAATGGTGATACCACGCTCGCGCTCTTCAGGGGCGTTGTCGATCTGGTCGTAAGCCTTGGTCTCACCGCCGAACTTGCTCGCCTGGTGAGTAGTGATCGCAGCGGTCAGCGTGGTCTTACCGTGGTCAACGTGACCAATGGTGCCCACGTTAACGTGCGGCTTTGTGCGTTCGAATTTTTCCTTGGACATCGAAATATCTCCGACTCTTAATTTATATACAAATGATAAAAAGACAAATTCGTGCGCCGATCCGCACGCCACCTAAATCTGGAGCCCATGAGCAGATTTGAACTGCTGACCTCACCCTTACCAAGGGTGTGCTCTACCGACTGAGCTACATGGGCAAAAACTTTCAAAAAACCTTTTAGATCAACTATCTAAAAGATGGAGCGGGTGATGGGAATCGAACCCACGTAGTCAGCTTGGAAGGCTGAAGTTCTACCATTGAACTACACCCGCGCAGGTCATGCGAACGCCCATCGCGCCGCGCCTTTTAAACTGGTGGAGGGGGGAAGATTACTCCGCGCCTGCGGTGCTCCGCCCTCCGGTTCGCCGCGCTTCGCGCGACGCTCGGCATCGCCATGCGATGCCTGTCGAACCTCTTATCGGTTCAAATCCTCCCCCGGCAAAGCGGGAAAGGCACCCGGAGCAAGTGATCAAACCTGTCACTTCGCTCGTAATTCTGGTGGAGGGGGGAGGATTCGAACCTCCGAAGGCTGAGCCGTCAGATTTACAGTCTGATCCCTTTGGCCACTCGGGAACCCCTCCAGAAAGCCCGCTATTCTGCTTCAGGGAGACCGGGGTGTCAACAATTTTTAAGATTAAATATTACGGACATCCAAGAGCCGATCCAGCGCAAGGATGTTGTAAAAATACAACGAGCACATAAATACACTGGGCCGACCGACACGTACGCGGCCGGATTGGTTTCAAACGTCCAAATTCACTTGACGATTCAGATATTTAAACGCCACATATTAAGGAAAACCCTAGTTGACATCGGCATCTTGCTGAACGATGATCCCGGTGTTAGTAACTATTAGTTAGTTGTAAAACGCACTCTCTCTACATAAAGGTGCGGCACAAAAACCACAGTTCCCGGAATTCATACGGATCCGAGACCGGGAGGAGGATAAATACAGATGAAGTTCAAGAAACATATACTGGCACTCGCCATCACCGGCCTGGCCAGCTCCCCCGTATTGGCAACCAACGGCTATTTCGCCTACGGTTACGGCACCAAGTCCAAAGGCATGGCCGGCGCCGGTTCCGCCATGGCACTGGATTCCATGGATGCCGCCACCAACCCGGCCACCATGGTCGAGGTGGGCAACCGTATGGACGTCGGCGTCTCCCTCTTCGCGCCGCGCCGCAACTACACTGCCAATACACCAACCGGTTCCACAGGTTTTGGTGGAGGCGTTGGTCTTGCTAACGGCAATGGCACCAAGGTTGAGAGTGACAACGAGCTGTTTCTCATCCCCCACTTCGGATACAACACCATGCTGGATGCCAACAGCTCCGTTGGTATCACCGTATTCGGTAACGGCGGCATGACCACCGACTACCAGCCCGGTGACACACCGGGAAGTTACGGTACCTTCGGCAGCGCGGCAGGCCCCACCGGTGCCGCCGGCGTGACCATGATGCAGCTCTTCATCGAGCCCACCTACTCGCGCAAGCTCTCCGATACCGCCTCCTACGGCATCAGCGCCATCATCGGCTACCAGATGTTCGAAGCCTTCGGCCTGGACAACTACGCCGGCCTCTCAACCGACTCTTCCAACATGTACGGCGGTGAGTTCGATTCTGCCTGGGGTCTTGGTGCACGATTCGGTATCCAGGGCGAAGTGAGCCCCGGTGTCACCCTGGCCGCCTCCTACCAGACCAAGATCTACATGGAGGAGTTCGACAAGTACAAGGGTCTGTTCGCCGAACAGGGCGACTTCGATGTACCCGCCAACCTGACCCTCGGCCTGGCCTGGGATGTCAACCAGGACACCACCCTGGCCTTCGATATCCAGCGCATCTTCTACAGCGATGTCGCCGCCATCAGCAACCCGATCTCTCCTAACATCACCAACTGCATGGGCGGCAGCACCGCTTACTGCCTCGGTGGCGACCAGGGTATCGGCTTCGGCTGGGATGACATGACCGTCTTCAAGCTGGGCGTCGAGTGGAAGACCGATCCCCAGTGGACCTGGCGCGCGGGCATCAGCCACGCCGATGCTCCTTTCGGCGGTTCCGAGGTGATCTTCAACATCATCGCCCCGGCCGTTGTCGAAGATCACATCACTTTCGGCTTCACCCGCGATATGGGTGACGGCGGCGAGATCAACTTCTCCGCGGCCTACGCCCTGGAGAACGACGTCACCGGCAACCCCACAGGCGAGCAGCAGATCTCTCTCGAAATGGACCAGTTCGAGTTCGAAATCAGCTACGGCCTGAAGTGGTAAGCGCAAGCGACAAGCCAAGAAAAAGACCGCCGCCAGGCGGTCTTTTTTTTCACCCTGCATAGCCAATGCAATCTCATCTATAAAAAGCCATTGCCATACGGTTCCACACCGCCCAATAATCAGGGTACCGGAACGACTATCACAAAGAGCACGCCTCACATGAACGCCCTCAGACATTGCCGCACCCTGCTGATCATTTTAATTTCCACATGGGGCACGACATGCCTGGCAGATGAAGCCGCAAGCAGTGTCGAGGAAGGCAGGTACCTCGCCACCATCGCGGGCTGCATCGGCTGTCATACCGACAGCGAAAACGGCGGCCAGCCTTTTGCCGGCGACAAGGAGCTGAAGAGCCAGTTCGGCACCTTCTACTCCCCCAATATCACACCCGACAAGGAGACCGGTATCGGCAACTGGAGTGACGAGGAGTTCATCCGCGCCCTCAAGCTGGGCCTCTCTCCCGAAGGAGAGCACTACTACCCCGCCTTTCCCTACACCTCGTTCACCGGCATGACCCCCAAAGACATCCTCTCAATCAAGCGTTTCCTCGAGACGCTGAAACCGGTCAAGAACAGCTCCAGGGAACACATCACCAGCTGGCCCATTTCGGACCGCTCGATGCTCGGACTCTGGAAAAGGATGAACTTCCCCCCCCAAACGCCAGCACGAGATGCGCAGTTTCCACGGGATCGCGGCGCCTACCTGGTGGAGTCAGTGCTGCACTGCGGGGAGTGCCACACACCCCGCTACTCTTCGGGCGGCATTCTACGTCACAGGCACCTCTCCGGCTCCCATCTCAGCGCACAGAACGAGCGGGTACCCAATATCACGAGCCACAAGCGGGATGGCATTGGCGGATGGACACCTCACCAGATCATGGGCTTTCTGGCAACGGGTACCACGCCCGATCTTCGCCAGACAAAAGGCTCCATGGCCGAAGTGATCAGGGAGATTACAAGTAAACTCGATGCAAACGACCTCCGCGCCATAGCGGACTACCTGACCCGCACCCCCCCCATTCCGAGCCTGGACAGCCCCTTGCCATCCCACAGGCGCTGGTGGCTGGATCCAGAAAACTAGCGCCCGGACAGCACACGCTTAGAATATCTATATATTTTTCATATAGTTAAATAGGAACACCAAGGGCATATCGCTTGGCTGGCCAGAGACGGCCCCACCCACCCCCTCCCTTTCCCAGAAAACTGTGACACGGGTCTATTGACTTACACAGGATGAGCCACTATCTTATGCAACATTAGTTCATTAGTATTAACTAATGTTTCGATATACATGAGAAGTAGCCATGAATATCCTGAAGTTGCACAAGAAAGGAATCATTTTCGCCCTGGCGCTGTTTATGGGCATCCCTACCGCCCTTGCGAACGAGCCCAATCTCTGCGCACCGTTCAAACACAACAGCCTCATTGACCAGTCCCTGGTCTCCTCCATGCTGCAGGCGGCTGAGCGTGGGGATCTCTACCTGGTCCAGCCAACCATCTCCAACTTCGGCTTTGAAGTTCAGAGCGTCATTGGACGTATCGAGGCGGAATTCACCACCTTCCAGGGTGGAATCTCCCTGCAGGAACCTGAAGATCCGGCACAGGGTCGAACCCTGGTGCGGGTCGAGACTGACAGCCTGAAGACAAACGGCTTCCTGGTCAGGCAGATGCTCAAGGGCAGCGAGTTCTTCGATGTACGGAATTTTCCCGAGGTGTTCTTCGCCAGCAAGGAGCTGCGCAGGATCAGCCCGACCGAAGGTGTACTGGAGGGCGATCTCACACTGCGCGGCATCACCAAGCATGTTGTCTTTCGTGTCGACCTGAGCAATCTCGACGCAATGAGCATAAAGAGCACAGAGGTGATCAAGATCAAGGCCACCACCACTATTCAGCGCTCCGAATTTGGTATGGACGCCTTTCCTGACCTGGCCGAAGATGACGTCGACCTCTCCATCCAGGTCGTCGCAGCACGCTACGCCAACTGATGATCCGGGCAGGAGAACCGGCCCAAAATCGCCGGCTCTCCTGCCCAGAGCACCCCGTAAGCACACACTCACACCCCTGATATTGCCCGCTCTCCTCCCCCGGGTCGCACTGACTGACTCCATACCGGGAACTGCTCGAACGACAAATTTCACTGTAGAATCATAACCTTATATACCACTTTAAAGCGTATAACGACGCCCTATCACAAAAACGGAAGATTATTAAATATTTCCATTGGAAAACAGTGGTTATTCTCGCTATTGATTAGGGTGTACGGGGATAACAAAAGCATTTTGAATGCAGTGACGCATCTGCCCCTGCGACCTAGCTGCACGAGAAGTAGCCATGACGCACCTGAAGCCGTCAATGAAAGGAATCATGTTCGCGGTATCACTTCTGGTTTCCGCCAATGCCGCTGTTGCCGATTCATTCACCCTCTGCGCTCCATTCAGGCACAACCACCTCATAGACCAGGCCCTGGTAGCGAGGATGCTCAGCGCAGCGAAGAGCGGCAACCTCTACCTGCTGCAGCCAACGATCTCAGATTTCGGTTTCGGCGTGGAGAGTGTCTTCGGGCGGATCGAAGCAGAATTCACCTCCTTCCAGGGAGGCATCTCGCTACAACAAACCCAGGAGGGGCCGGCCCTGGTAAGAATCAAGACCGCAAGCCTGCAGACCAGCGGTTTTTTCATCAGGAATATGCTCAAGGGCAGCACCTTTTTTGACGTGCAAAACTTCCCGGACGTCTACTTTGCCAGCAAGAGCCTCTTGAGAACCGGCCCCAGCGAGGGGTTGCTGGTAGGAGACCTCACACTACGCGGCATCACACGGCCGGTGATATTCAGCGTGGATCTCGGCCTTATTGAGGGCCCGGTCAGCGAAAGTGATGAAATCGTCGAGCTCAAGGCGACTACCACCATCCAGCGCTCGGATTTTGGCATGGGGGCTTTTCCCAGCCTGGCCGAAGACGAGGTGGACCTTTCAATCGAGCTGGTTGCCCAGCGCTACAGCAACTGAACAGATTACCTGGTGGTGTGCAGCAGGTTCATCACCTTTTGAGAGTCGCCGGCAATAATCCTCGGCAGCAGCTCTTCGGCCCGCGCGATCTCCCGCTCTATCTCAATGGCATCATCCCGGGAGGGACGACCCAGCACATAATCGACGACCTGCCTGGCATTTCCGGGGTGATCGATGCCGATACGCAGACGCCAGAAATCCTTGCCACCCACGGCACTGACGATATCCCGCAGGCCATTGTGGCCCCCATGGCCACCCCCTTTCTTCAGGCGTACGCTGCCCGCAGGGATATCCAGTTCGTCATGCGCAACGAGGATCTCTTCGACGGGGATCTTGAAATAGCTGGCCAGTGCCGAGACCGCCTGGCCGCTACGGTTCATGAAGGTCGACGGCTTCAGCAGCCAGCACTCGCGGCCATCGATGCGCACCCTGCAGGTCTGGCCATGAAACTTGGTCTCACTTTTGAACATGCCGCCATGACGTCGCGCCACCAGGTCAACGAACCAGAAACCGGCGTTGTGGCGTGTCTCATCGTACTGGGCTCCGGGATTGCCCAGCCCTACGATCAGTCGGATTGGCGTTGAGTCTTTCCCACTCATTGTGAATCCAGATGCTGCTCCAGGGTTGTCATCAGGTCTTCAAGCTATCAAATGCGGCTGGCAAAATCACCGCTCTTGCACATCCATGCACCTTCCAGGCATAAACACCCTCCGGGTACAAGTGCTCCGCGGTATAAGTGCATCCGTGCACAAGCACCACTCACGCACATCCATGTGCTCCGTGGTATAAGTGCATCCATGCACAAAAAAGCCGGGGCAGGCGTTCAGCCTTATGCCCCGGCTTTTCCAGACGGAAGAGATTACTCCTCGCCTTCAGCCTCGCCGCCTTCAGCAGCAGTATCTTCGTACTCCTCCTCCTCGGCGCTATGGGCACCGTGAACGGAGACGACAGGCAGATCATGCTCGGAGGCGCCACTTGCCAGGGCCGGAAGCTCGACACCCTCGGGCAGAACGACACCGGACATCAGGATACTGTCGCCAATCTCCATTCCATCCATATCCACCTTGATGAACTCCGGGAGGTGCTTCGGCAGACAGCTCACCTCGAGGTCGGTGATGTGGTGGGAGACCGCACCGCCCATCTTCACGCCTGGCGCGGTGCTTTCGTTGATGAAGTGCACCGGCACGTGGGTCTTGATCTTCTCGTCCGCACTGACGCGCAGAAAGTCGACGTGGTTAACGAAAGGCTTGGCGGGGTGGCGCTGCAGATCCTTGAGGATCACCTGCTGCTCCTTGCCATCCAGCTTCAGGCTCAGGATGTGGGAGTAGAATGCTTCGTGCTCCAGGTGCAGAACCAGGTCGGTATGGACAACCGAGATCATTTCAGGATCCTGGTGGGCACCGTAGACGATACCCGGAACCAGGCCGGCGTGACGCAGGCGGCGGCTCGCACCCTTCCCTGTGTCACTGCGCGGCTGCGCTTCAATTTCAAAAAGGTCACTCATGATTTTCTCCAAATCATCATTGTTGAAAAAACCGCCGGCACTCCGCGACCAGTGTGCCGGCGATGGTTAAAATTCCTGTAGATCAGTCCAGAAACAGTGTACTGACCGATTCGTCGTTGGCGATCCTGCGCATGGTTTCAGCGAGCAGCTCCGCGATACTGACCTGGCGGATCTTGTCACACTCCCTGGCAGTCCCGGTCAGCGCTATGCTGTTGGATACCACCAGCTCATCGAGTTGGGACTCGTTGATATTGCTCACTGCAGGCCCCGACAGTACCGGGTGGGTACAGTAAGCCACGACCCGCTCGGCACCATGCTCTTTCAGCGCTCCGGCCGCCTTGCAGAGGGTCCCCGCGGTGTCGACCAGATCATCGATCAACACACAGGTGCGCCCTTCAACGTCACCGATGATATTCATCACCTGGGCCACGTTGGCCTGGGGGCGGCGCTTGTCGATGATCGCCAGGTCCGCGTCATCCAGCTGCTTCGCCAGTGCCCTTGCCCTGACCACGCCACCCACATCGGGCGAGACGACAATCAGGTCGTTGTACTTCTGGCGCCAGACATCCGCCAGTAGGGTGGGCAATGCGTAAATATTGTCCACCGGTATATCAAAAAAGCCCTGGATCTGGTCTGCATGCAGATCCACGGTCACCACCCGGTCAGCACCGGCCGCTGCAATCTGCTTGGCAACCAGGCGTGCCGTTATCGGCACACGCGCGGAACGCGGGCGGCGGTCCTGGCGTGCATAGCCGAAATAGGGCATCACCGCGGTGATACGCCCTGCCGAAGCCCAGCGAAGGGCATCGATCAGCACCAACAACTCCATCAGGTGGTCGTTGGTCGGCTGAGAGGTCGACTGCACGATGTAGACATCGCGCCCACGCACACTCTCCTGCACCTCGGCCATCACCTCGCCGTCACTGAACTGACCGACAATGGCCTTACCCAGGCGGAGATTGAGACGCCCGGTGATCTCTGAAACGAGTTCGGGATTGGCATTACCCGAAAATACCATCATGCCGCTGGCTGGCACCGTTAGGCCCTCTCTTCGATCAACATTGATTGGCGCTCGGCATGAATGACCGTCAACCGGCTCCGTTCACACCGCGTAATAATCACACGACTGAGTTGCTGAGTAGACTGCTGCCTGGATGGATCATCATCCGGCGCTCGACCTCACAACGAACATTTGGCTGGGGCGGCAGGGTGAACACAGACCGTTTGCCAACAGGCAAACGCAGCTGTGTGAACGGCTGACATGGATGTCAGCCCGGACCCTCGCGCCACGGATGGCTCACCACCCGGCGCCCCGCCTCTCAGCACGCATATGGCTGGGGCGGCAGGATTCGAACCTGCGTATGGCGGGATCAAAACCCGCTGCCTAGCCGCTTGGCGACGCCCCAATAAAAACTTCAATAACTCGTATCGGCCCCGAGCGTCATCAGCAGTGGCGAGCGGTTCACACCCCTTGCCACAAAAGCCCGGAAACGCCCTTCTGCCGCCTGCCGGACCCGCTGCGCCTCCTCCTCGTCAGGGAAGATTGCAAAGACACAGGCCCCGGTACCGGTCAGTCTCGGTTCGGCAAACCCGGCCAGCCAATCCATCGCCCCGGCCACTTCAGGAAAGCGGCGGCAAACCACTGGAAGACAATCATTTTCCACTCTGCCGGCGAGGAAGTCGCGTATTGTGATGCGGGGAGAGTCCCGTGTCAAATCAGGATCACCAAATATCGCCGCTGTAGGAACCTCGCATTCCGGTACCAGTACCAGGTACCAGGGTTCCGGCAATTCCACCGGTGTGAGCTGCTCCCCGACCCCCTCACCCCAGGCGGAGATACCTCGCACGAAGACCGGCACATCGGCACCCAGCTCCAGGCCCAATTCCGCAAGCCTGTCGCTGGAGAGTTTCAATCCCCATACCTTATTCAATACAGCCAGGGTGGTGGCAGCGTCGGAACTGCCTCCACCAAGACCACCCCCCATGGGCAGGCGCTTATCCAGCTCGATATCCACGCCGAGGCGGCAACCGGAGACCTGCTGCAGCAGCCTTGCGGCCCGTACCACCAGGTCGTGGGATTCGGGTACCCCCGCAAGCTCCCCAAGTCGACGCACAATGTCATCATCGCGTACCCGGAAGCGTAGCCGGTCACCAAAATCGAGGAATTGAAATACTGTTTGCAGAAGATGGTAGCCATCGGCACGGCGACCTACCACACGCAGCATCAGGTTCAGCTTGGCCGGGGCCGGCCACCAGGTATCGTCCGGGGCAACCTGCAGGGATTTGGATTCCATTGCAGCCCTGCTACTCGGTAAGGCGCTTCATGGTTTCGAGGATATACTTGCTTCCAGGGTCTGACTCCAGCGCCTCCTGCCACACTTTCCTGGCCCGCGCCCGCTCCCCGGTAACCCAGAGCACCTCGCCGAGGTGAGCCGCAATCTCGGAATCCGGCAGTGCCTTCATCGCCCTTTCAAGATAATCGAGGGCCTGCTCAAGGTTACCCAACCGGAAGTGCACCCAGCCCATGCTGTCGAGGATTGCGGGCGCATCCGGCTTCAGTTCGAGTGCGCGACTGATCAGCTTGAACGCCTCATCGTGACGGCTGGTCTGATCCGTCAACGTGTAACCCAGCGCATTGAGTGCATCTGCATGCTTCGGGTTGAGCGAGATCACCTTGCGCAGATCGCGTTCGAGAATATCCAGGCGATCTATGGTGACCGCGTAGAGGGCACGGGAGTAGAGCAGGTCCTGGTTATTCTCGTGGACAGTGAGGCCCTCATCATAGATGCTCATTATCTCTTCTGATGAGACATGCTCCCGCAGTACATCAACCTCTACCAGGTAGAGCTGGACCGATCTCTCCGGCATGCGGATACGCAAGCCTTTCAGCCAGTCCCTTGCGTCGGCAACCTTGCCCTGGAGAGCCATCATCTGGGCAATCCGGACCTGCGCATCGTAGGCGAGCTCTCCCTTGTGGACCTTCCTGTACCAACTGATCGCCTTGGAGGTTCGCTGCTCGCTCTCTTCCACCCGCCCCAGGTAGTAGGCCGCGTCATCGGCCCGCTTCCCCAGCTCTCTGAGACGGTTGAAATGAGTACGCGCATCGCGGTAACGCTTCATGTCGAGCGCCAGAACGCCCAGCGCAAAGAGCACGTTTTCATCATCCGGTGACTGGGTCTCCAGCACCTCGAACTGCTGGTAGGCAAGCCCCTTCTCACCCGCATCCAGCAGGGTTCGCGCATACGAGGAGCGAAGCAGCTGATCCTGCGGATACTTCGCAACCGCCTCGGCCAGCACCTCACGGGCCGCCTGCTTGTTTTCGCGCGCGATATGGATTCGGCTCAGCAGAACATATCCCTTGACCCAGTCAGGATGCTGTTCGATCAATCGTTCGGCATTGATCTCCGCCACCCCATAGGATTTGTTCATCAGTGCCGACAACGCCACAACATAGACACCACGGGGATCATCGGGGTACTCGGCCGCCAGTCGTTGCAACAGCCCGATGGCAGCCTCGTGGTTTTTCTCATGACTGACGGCAGCCATGGCATGCAGAAAACCGTCCTGCTCCTTTGCCTGGCTGATAACGATGATCGCCTTCAGCTGGCTATAGGCAAACTCCAGGTCGCCCTGCTTGAGCGCCACGGCAGCGCCCAGCTGACGGGCCGCCATATCATTGGGCGAGAGTTCCGACCAACGTGCAATCGCCTTGACTGCGAGATCATTCCTCTTCAGGTATACCGCCAGTCTTGCCGCCCGCTCAGCGGCCTTGGCATCGCCGGACAGCTCAGCGGCCTGCAGCAGGTGCCGATAAGCCAGGTCCAGCTCTCCGCGCTGGGCTGCGACCTCCCCGGCCAGCGCGTTGAAAACGATCTCGGAATCCAGCTCGGCAGCCGGCGAGGCGGGCCGTTCAAATGGCTGATCGGCTGAAGCGGGGCGTTCCCCGCCCTCGGGGGCCTTTTCCGGCGAAGAGGTTTTTTCGGGCACGGATGTACAGGCGACCAGCAACAGCGCAAGAGCAGAACTTGAAAATACCCGCCTCATAAGTCCTCTATTCCACCGGACCCCGGCAAACCGCAGATCATTTCGGGGATAAAAATCGAATACTTCATTCTATACCTGAATAGTAGCCCGTAAGCTTATAAAAAAGCCATAAACATCAACAACCACCAGCGAAAAATGCGGGTTATCCGCTCACCACGGAATGACCACCAGGCACCTGGAAACGGCCATATCCCTAATGGCCAACTTGAATTTAAGCCGTTGATAATACAAAATTTCGGATCCTGGATACGCTGACCAAGACCAATGCCACTCTTAACACTCGGCCTCAACCACAAAACTGCGCCTCTCGATATTCGCGAGCGGATCACCTTCGGCCCCGATATTATCGTGGCTGCACTGCGCAGCCTGTCCGAGCGCCCGGGCGTTGAGGAAGCCGCAATCCTCTCCACCTGCAATCGCACCGAGATCTACTGTGCACTCACCCAGGGTGGCCGACAGGAGATCTGCCAGTGGCTGAGCGACTTCCATGGCGTTGAGCCGGAAACCGTATCCCCATATCTCTACGACCACGATAACCAGGAGAGCGTGCGGCACCTGCTGAAAGTGGCCAGCGGACTCGACTCCATGGTCCTGGGAGAACCCCAGATCCTGGGACAGGTCAAAGCGGCTTTTCAGACCGCCTGCGATGCAACCACCACGGGCAAACTCCTCGGCCGGCTTTTCCAGCACACCTTCTCGGTGGCCAAGCAGGTGCGCACGGATACCGCCATCGGGCACAGCCCGGTCTCAGTCGCCTTTGCCGCGGTCAGCCTGGCAAGGCAGATCTTCAGTGATCTCTCCGACCAGACCGCCCTGCTGATCGGTGCCGGCGAGACCATCGAACTGGCCGCACGGCACCTGCACCAGCACGGCATCGGCCGCATTATCGTTGCCAACCGCACCCTGGAGCGGGCCCACACCCTCGCCAACCAGTTCAACGGCTATGCCATTGCGCTCACCGAGATACCCTCGCACCTTGCCGAGGCGGATATCGTCATCTCCTCCACCGCCAGCCCCCTGCCTGTCCTCGGCAAGGGCACCGTGGAGAGCGCCCTGAAGAAACGCAAACACCAACCGATGTTCATGGTGGATATCGCGGTACCCCGCGATATCGAAGCCGAAGTCGGCAACCTGAACGACGTCTACCTCTATACCGTCGATGACCTGCAGGAGGTGATCGATGAAAACCTGCGCTCCCGCCAGGAGGCAGCGGAGCAGGCCCAGGAGATCATCGACTTCCATACCGAAGAGTTCATGGGCTGGCTGCGCTCCCTGGATGCCGTCGGCATGATCCAGGACTACAGACGCCAGGCCGAGGACATGCGCAACGAAGCCCTCGACAGGGCGCTCAAGCAGCTGAACAACGGCAAGCCCGCTGAAGAGGTGCTGCAGTTCCTGGCCCACACCATCACCAACAAGCTGCTGCACACCCCCAGCACCCAGATTCGACAGGCCGGCTTCGACGGCCACATCGAGCTGCTCGAGGCAGCGAACACGCTCTTCCAGATCAAAGACGGCGACGGCTCTAAATGAAGGACTCCATACGCAGTAAACTGGACCACATCGCCGAACGCTTCGAAGAGATCACCGCACTGCTGGCAGACCCCGATGTCCAAGGGGATCAGAACCAGTTCCGCAGCCTTAGCCAGGAGTACGCCCAGTTGGAGCCCGTAGTCGGCTGTTACAACCGCTACCTGGGCGTGGAGGGCGACATCGAGAGTGCCAGGGAGATGCTGACCGATCCGGAAATGGCGGAGCTGGCAAAAGATGAGCTGCTGGAAGCCGAACAGCAGAGGGATGAACTGGAGCCGCAGTTGCAGCTGCTGCTGATTCCGCCCGACCCCAACGACGAGCGCAACATCTTTCTCGAAGTCAGGGCCGGCACCGGTGGCGCCGAGGCCGCCCTGTTTGCGGGCGACCTTCACCGCATGTACCTGCGCTACGCCGAAAACCAGGGCTGGCAGACCGAGACCATCAGCGAAAGCCCTGGCGAGCAGGGCGGTTACAAGGAGGTGGTCAGCCGGATCACCGGGCGCAGTGTCTACTCACGGCTCAAGTTCGAATCGGGAACCCACCGCGTTCAGCGCGTGCCCGAAACCGAATCCCAGGGACGCATCCACACCTCGGCCTGCACCGTGGCCATCATGGCCGAGCCCGACAAGGTCGACGAGGTGGAAATCGACAGCAATGACCTGCGCATCGACACCTACCGCGCCTCGGGTGCCGGCGGTCAGCATGTCAACAAGACCGATTCGGCAGTTCGCGTCACCCACCTGCCCACCGGCATCGTCGTCGAATGCCAGGATGAACGCTCCCAGCACAAGAACAAGGCACGCGCACTCTCCCTGTTGCAGGCGAAACTGCTCTCCAGTATCCAGGAGAAGCAGAACAGCGAGCAGGCAGCCGCGCGCAAACTCCAGGTCGGCAGCGGTGACCGCTCAGAGCGTATCCGCACCTACAATTTCCCCCAGAACCGGATCACCGATCACCGTATCAATCTCACCCTCTACAAACTGGACGAGATCATGACCGGCGCGGTGGACCAGGTGATCGAACCCCTGATCCACGAGTACCAGGCAGAGCAACTGGCCTCCCTTTCCGAAGGCGACAGCTGAGCTGTCACCCGTCGGCCACCATGTCCGATCCGCTACCCACCATTGCCGAAACCCTGGCCCAGGCCGAAAGACGGCTCTCCGGGCGGCCGGATGCAGAACCTGGAATCGAGGCCGAGGTACTGCTCTGTCACACCCTCGGCAGACCACGCACCCACCTGGTCGCCTGGCCCGACAAGCGACTCGATTCCGCCGAACTGCAGCAGTTCGACGAGCTGCTCGCGCGCAGACTCGCCGGAGAGCCCATCGCCTATATCACCGGAAGAAAAGAGTTCTGGTCACTGGAGCTCGAGGTGTCGCCCGCCACACTTATTCCCCGTCCGGAAACTGAACACCTGGTGGAGCGTGCGCTGGAACTGATCCCCGCTGACAGCCCGTGGCTGATAGCCGACCTCGGCACAGGCAGCGGCGCCATCGCCCTTGCCATCGCCAGGGAACGACCCGGTTGCCACATCATCGCCACGGACCAATCAGCCGATGCACTGGAGGTGGCGCGGCGCAATGCACAACGCCACGACACGCGGAACGTGGAGTTCCTGCAGGGCACCTGGTTTCAGGCCATCCCACCGGATATCCGCCTGAACCTTATTCTCAGCAATCCACCCTACGTGGCCGAAAACGACCCGCACCTGCAACGGGGAGACCTCCCCTGGGAGCCTTCCACCGCCCTCTCGTCGGGTGCAGACGGCCTGGCCGACATCCGCCAGATTGCAGCGCAGGCAGCACAGCACCTCGCCCCCCACGGCGGCCTGATCCTGGAGCACGGCTACGACCAGGGCAAAGCGGTGAGGCAGATCCTGGCTGACAGCGGTTTCGGCAGAATCCGGACCCTGCCGGACCTGGAATCCCGCGACCGCCTCAGTGAAGGCTTCCTTGAACGCTGACAACCGCTCCTCTTTTGGTTATGCTCACAGCGTGGGCGGGATCAAGCCGCACCCCCCACGGGCCTTCAAGTACGACAAACGGCCAGGATCCCAGGCATGGAAAATCAGGCATCTGACCTTATCAAGCAGCGCGACATCGTGTTCATGGAGATGCACCCTGATCCCAATCAGGCGCAGACTGCTGCCGAGCACCTTTCCAAGGTAGAGGGCATACTCCTCGCAGAGGCAGAGTCCCCCACCCAGCTTCGCATCCGCTATCACGTACTCGAGATCACCCTTGAGCAGATAGAGACCGCCCTCATGGAGGCCGGCTTTCATGTCAGCGGCCGCCTGATTCACAAGCTGCGCCGAGCCCTCTACTACTACACCGAAGAGGTACAGCGCGCCAACAATGGCTGCCCCGAGGGCCAAAGCAAGTGCACCCGTAAAATTTTCATCAACCGCTACCAGCAGATCAACCACACCTGCCGCGACAGTCGCCCCGGTCACTGGCGCAAATACCAATAAAAAATATCCCTGCAAGGTGCTAGGATTGGCAGCCTGATTATCTACTGCGGTATCTCGCTCCATGAATGACGATCAACTGCTGCGCTACAGCCGGCAGATCATGCTCCCCTCCATCGGTATCGAGGGACAGGAGAAACTCCTCAATGCCCGTGTTCTGATCATCGGCATGGGTGGCCTCGGATCCCCTGTTGCCATGTACCTGGCCGCGGCCGGCATCGGGTATCTTACGCTGGTGGATTTCGACAAGGTGGATCTCAGCAACCTGCAGCGCCAGATAACCCATTCGACCGGTGACATCGGCAAGCCGAAAGTGGACTCCGCCAGGGAGACGCTGCTGGATATCAATCCCGGCTGCAGCATTGAGACCATCGACCAGGCACTGATGGACGATGCGCTGATCGAGCAGGTCGAAAAAGCCGACCTGGTGGTCGACTGTTGTGACAATTTTGCCACCCGGTTCGCTGTCAACGAGGCCTGCGTGACCACCGCCACCCCCCTGGTGTCAGGGGCAGCGATCCGCATGGAAGGGCACATCTCGGTCTTCGTTCCCGGTCCCGACGAACCCTGCTACCGCTGCCTCTACGGCGGCGAGGGTGAGATAGAGGAGACCTGCTCGGAAAACGGCGTGCTTGCACCCGTGGTGGGAATCATCGGAAGTATCCAGGCCACGGAGGCGATCAAGGTGCTTACCGGGGCAGGCACTACGCTGAACGGAAAACTGATGATACTGGATGCCCTGGAGATGCAGTGGCGCACGCTTAAACTGAAAGCCGATCCGCAGTGTCCCATCTGCAGTGACAGGGGGAGAGCATGACCCAACAACCATTCGACGACTCGACCGCCGACTACCTGGAGCGATTGCGACAGGATATCGTTTTCACCGAAACCGTCCGCGGCCAGCAACTGACCTATCACACCACCTGGGGACTCTTCTCGCCAAAAAATGTCGATGAAGGCAGCCGACTGTTGCTGGACCACCTGGAGATCGAAGAGACAGACGACACCCTGGACCTCGGCTGCGGCTACGGCCCGCTCGGGCTGACCATGGCCCGCCTCGCCCCCAAGGGTACCAGTGTGCTGGTGGACAAGGATTTCGTTGCCGTCGAGTACAGCAGAAAAAACGCCCGCCTCAACAACATCGAGAATAGCGAGATATTCCTCAGCAACGGCTTCGACCAGGTGGGTGACCGCCAGTTCGACCTGATCGTCTCGAACCTCCCTGCGAAGACCGGCAAGGAGCTCTACTATCTCTATTTCTACGATGCACTGGTGCGTATGAGGCCAGGTGCCCGATTCTACGTTGTCACCATCTCCGGGCTGAGAAAGTTTGTACAAAAAGCCTTCATGGAGGTTTTCGGTAATTACAAAAAACTCAAGCAGGGTAAGACCTATACTGTAGCTATGTGCAGGAAGATGTAGGGGATGAGCATCTGAACCGAGATAATCGCCCCATAAGATTTTATTTCTTGATCCATAAGGGACTAATTATATAATTTACGCCTTTAAGGGTTTTTTCAGCTCAACAAAATTAATAACGGATTGCTGGACACACAACTCAGATGACCAGGTACAAGATTCTTGTTGTCGACGATGACGAACTGATTCTGAACGTTATCACCAAAGGACTGACCGGGGCGGGCTACGACGTCATTGCCGCAAGCAATGGCAGAGATGCCATCAGGCAAGGCATCGAAGCCCAGCCTGACCTGGCCGTGCTCGATATCCGCATGCCCGGCATGGACGGCATCGAGGCCGCCAGGGAGCTGAGAAAACAGGCGGACATAGACTCCATCTTCCTCACCGCCTACTCAGACAAAGAGCTTGTAAAAACCGCCATCAAAGAGGGGGCGCTGGGCTACCTGGTCAAACCGGTGGACACCCACCAGTTGGTGCCATCCATCGAAGCCGCCCTCGAGCGCTCCGCGGAACTCCGCCGACTGTACAAGAGCGAGGCCAGCCTGACCGGCGCCATCAAGAGCAACCGGGAGATAAGCAAGGCGATCGGCATCTACATGGAGCGCTACCAGGTCAGCGACCAGGAGGCCTTCGAGACCCTGCGCAACTACGCCCGCTCACAGCGTCGCAAACTCATCGATGTCGCCATCGAACTGAGCCAGGCAGCCAACAGCAACAGCGATATCATGGAGCGGATCCGCCAAGACCGCTGAATTCGCCACGCCGCAAACCCCACTAATAATAAGTTTAATGCTTATTTTGTAGCTCCCATAGCGGCTCGTTTTTGCTACCATGTGCCAGATCCGGTAGTACCCACAAAATAACAACCCTATGGAGACCTCCGAACTTGAGCGCGCCTGACCTGAACCTGGCACTCCAGGAGAATGCAGAGAGACTAAGACTGATCCTGCCCCAGATGTCTCAGCACAAGGTTCCGGTGACCCCGGAGAACTACGCCACCTGGTACCATTACATTGCCGGTGACAACCAGGCCCTGCACGAAAAAATCGATGCCCTGCTGGAACAGAACTCCGATTTCACAGAGAGCGTCAACGAATCCCTCTATAAAGAATTTGTCTCGGACGGCAACCGCGACCGTCTCGAGCAGGTGAGTCAGCAGCTCCAGGCCATCCTGTCGGAGACCACCGGCTCACTCAGCTCCACCGGTTCACAGGCGGAGGACTATGGCCGCGCACTCTCGCAGTTGAACGACAGCATTGAACAGGGCGGAACAGCAGATCCCATGAGCATGCTCAGGCAGATGCTGTCCGAGACGAACAAGATGCGCCAGTCGGTCGAGCAGATGCAGCAGGACTTCGAATCCAAGACCTCTGAGATGGACCTGCTGAAAAAAGAGCTCGAACTGATCCGCAAGCAGGCCATTACCGACCCCCTTACCGGGCTGGCCAACCGTACCGCCTTTTTCGACGCACTGGATGCGGCGATCACCGAAACCTACGACGAAGCGTCCCCCATCTGCCTGATCATGTTCGACATCGATCACTTCAAGCAGGTCAACGACACCCACGGCCATATCATCGGCGACAAGGTGATCCGCTTCGTTGCAGACACCCTGCACAAGAGCATCAAGGGACAGGATACCGCGGCCCGCTACGGCGGCGAGGAGTTCGCCGTGATCCTGCCGGACACCGGTCCCGAAGGCGCAGAAAAGCTGGCCAACCATATCCGGGAAACCATCTCGGAGACCAACCTGGTGCGCACCGGAAGCCGCGAACCCCTCGGCCAGATCACCATCTCGGGTGGTGTTGCCCTCTACCGCGAAGGCGAGGAGCCGAAGGAGTTCATCAGTCGTGCGGATGAGGCGCTCTACCACTCCAAGGGTAACGGGCGGAATCAGATTTCCCTAGCTGCGATGTGAGCAGTGGATTGGGAATCCATTGTCCTGATGGCTTCATCACGCTTGTAGAATGAAAGGCCTGGTAAAAAGTTTCGTAGCCTAACAGCGGTTCACGCTGTAGTGACTGTTTTCTTATAGCTACGAGCTACTTTTGCAGAGAGGCAAAAGTAGCCAAAAACTCTTCTCCCCGGTGTCCCGCCCGCTATCGCGGGTTCACTGTGCTTCTCACCTTCGCTGGGGGTTGTCAGACGCGACGTCCCTGTCGCGACTGACAACGGCCGGCCTCCCTGCCGGCCCCCTTCGGGCCTTGTCCAGCGAAGCCTGCGATGCTCGTCGGGACAAAGGGGCCCCAATCCCACTAGTTAACCACCTCGCAAAGCTGGGAAATGTAGGGTGTTGTTGAGCGTAGCGAAACACACCAATTGAGCTATCCGTCGCATTTCCAGGTCATTGGAGTTGCGACAGTTTCCCTTGATGCAGCCGAGCATCGCAGGAATTTCAGGAAAGGCCCGAAGGGGCGCCGCAAGGATGCGGCGCATTCACAGTCAGCACAGGGAAGTGCTGTCTGTGAATCCCCTGAAATTCTGAGAAGCGCAGGGGACCCGAACGTTAGTGAGGGCAAATCTTGGGAGAAGGCGCTTTTGGGTACTTTTCGCGCCAACGAAAAGTACCTCGTGACCGTGTCGTGGAAACAACGACGGAG
>JBEVVY010000001.1:2560495-2998532 GCA_040506895.1 Sedimenticola sp. | reverse complement strand
ATCTTGGGAGAAGGCGCTTTTGGGTACTTTTCGCGCCAACGAAAAGTACCTCGTGACCGTGTCGAAGAAATAACGACGGAGAAAACACCTTTCTAGGTCACGAAATTTATTACCAGGCGGTCATATCGTGAATCAATGTAAGGACAATGGATTCCCAATCCATTGGCCCAATAAAAAGCCGGGGCAATGCCCCGGCTTTCATCTGAACGATTGAAGAACGATCAGAGCTTCTTGCGCAACAGCTCATTCACCTGCTGCGGATTCGCCTTACCCTGGGAGACCTTCATCACCTGGCCGACAAAGAAACCGAGCATCTTGCCACGCTTCTTCTCTTCGGCACCCCGGTAGTTCTCCACCTGGTCCGGATTGGCGGCTATCACATCATCAACGATCTTTTCGATGGCACCGCTGTCGGTGATCTGCTTCAGCCCCTTGGCCTCGATCACCTCGTCGGCACTGCCTTCACCGGCCCACATCGCCTCGAACACCTGCTTGGCGATCTTGCCAGAGATGGTGTTGTCGGCAATACGCTGCAGCATGCCCCCGAGCCGTTCCGCCGAGACCGGTGAGCGGGAGATTTCCAGCCCCTCCTTGTTGAGCGCACCCGACAGCTCACCCATCACCCAGTTGGCGGCGAGCTTGGCATCGCCCCCAACCCGCGCGACCTCTTCAAAGAAGTCGGCCAGGTCCAGGCTGCTGGTCAGCACATCGGCGTCGTAGGCACTCAGGCCGTAGTCGTCGCTGAAACGGTGGCGCTTTGCATCAGGCAGTTCCGGCATATCCGAAGCCACCGCACTGATCAACGCATCGTCCAGCTCAACCGGCAGCAGATCCGGGTCAGGGAAGTAACGGTAGTCGTTGGCCTCCTCCTTGGAGCGCATGGAACGGGTCTCGTCCCTGTTGGCATCGTAGAGACGGGTCTCCTGGACCACTTCACCGCCCCCCTCGACCACGTCGATCTGGCGCTCCACCTCGAAGTTGATGGCCCGCTCCAGGAAACGGAACGAGTTGATGTTCTTCAGCTCGGCGCGGGTACCGAACGCCTCCTGGCCGACCGGCCGTACGGAGACGTTTGCATCCACACGGAAGGAGCCCTCCTGCATGTTGCCGTCGCAGATTCCCAGGTACTGGACCACCTGGTGGATCTTGCGGGCATAGGCCACCGCCTCTTTCGCGGAGCGCATATCGGGTTCGGAGACGATCTCCAGCAGGGGCGTACCGGCACGGTTCAGGTCGATACCGGTCATGCCGTGGAAATCCTCGTGAAGGGACTTGCCCGCATCCTCCTCAAGGTGAGCGCGGGTGACCCCGATGATCTTCGTCTCGCCGTCCTCCAGCACGATCTCCACGTGTCCCTTACCGACGATGGGCAGTTCGAACTGGCTGATCTGGTAGCCCTTGGGCAGATCGGGATAGAAGTAGTTCTTGCGTGCAAATACGGAGCGCCGACCCAGCTCGGCATCGATGGCGGTGCCGAACCTGACAGCCATCTTCACCACCTCCCTGTTGAGCACCGGCAGCACGCCGGGCAGCCCCAGGTCGACGTTGCAGGCCTGGGTATTGGGTTCTGCGCCGAACGCCGTCGAGGCACCGGAAAAAATCTTTGACTTGGTCGCCAGCTGGGCATGAATCTCAAGCCCAATAACGGTTTCCCACTGCATGTTAAACCTCGGTTCCTATCAAAATACGCCCGTTATTCGAAATCGCCCGGAAAGGCCTGGTGCCAGTCGGTGACCTGCTGGTACCGGTGGGCCACGTTGAGCAGCCTGGCCTCCTGGAAATAGTTGCCGATGATCTGCAGCCCCACCGGCTTTCCTTCGGCCGGTCCGACCGGGATCGACATCCCCGGCAGCCCCGCCAGGTTGACGGCGATGGTGTAGATATCCGACAGGTACATGCTCACGGGATCGTCCGCCTTCTCACCCAGGCCAAAGGCGGTACTGGGTGCGGTCGGCCCCATGATCACGTCGACCTGCTCAAAGGCCTTGCTGAAATCATCGGAGATCAGGTGCCTGATCTGCTGGGCCTTCAGGTAGTAGGCATCGTAATAGCCTGCGGAGAGAGCGTAAGTGCCGATCATGATGCGCCGCTTCACCTCGGCGCCGAAACCCTCGGCCCTGGAGCGCTTGTAGAGATCTTCCAGGTCCCTGGGATCGTCGCAACGATGTCCGTAGCGCACGCCATCGAAGCGCGCCAGGTTGGAGGAGCACTCCGCCGGCGCCACCACGTAGTAGGCCGGCACGGCGAGGCCGGTGTTGGGGAGACTGATCTCGATCACCTCGGCACCGAGCCCGCGGTACTCGTCGATGGCGGCCTCCACCGAGGCAGCCACACCGGCATCCAGTCCCTTGTCGAAATACTCCCTGGGCAAGCCGATCTTCAGGCCCTTGAGATCATCGCCAAGTGAGGCGGAGTAATCAGGTACAGGCTCCTGGGCGCTGGTGGAGTCGCGTCCGTCGAAACCGGCCATCACCTGCAGCATGGCAGCGGCATCCTCCGCACTGCGGGTCATGGGTCCGCCCTGGTCGAGAGAGGATGCAAAGGCGATCATGCCGTAGCGGGAGACACGCCCGTAGGTCGGCTTGAGACCAGTGATACCGCAGAGGGCGGCGGGCTGGCGGATGGAACCGCCGGTGTCCGTGCCCGTGGCAGCCGCGCAGAGGCCGGCCGCAACCGCCGCGGCGGAGCCGCCGGAGGAGCCGCCTGGAACCGCCTCTCTATCCCACGGATTGCGAACCGGACCGAAATAGCTGGTCTCGTTGGACGAGCCCATGGCGAACTCGTCCATGTTGGTCTTGCCCAGCAGGACCGCGCCCGCCTCCTTGAAACGGCTCACCACCGTGGCATCGTAGGGGGCGATGAAATTGTTCAGCATGTGGGAACCGCAGGTGGTCTTGATGCCGTTGGAGCAGAAGATGTCCTTGTGGGCAATCGGAATGCCGGTCATGACCGTCCCGTCCCCGGCCTGGAGACGGGCATCCGCGGCATCGGCGGCCGCCAGTGCAGCCTCTTCGGAGACCGTGATATAGGCATTCAGTTCTCCATTGTGGGCCTTGATCCGGTCAAGGTAGGCCCGTGTCAGTTCGACACTGGAAAACTCCCCGGCTCTCAGGCCGGCGGACATCTGCACAATACTTTTGCTATACATGCAACAAACTCTTGGAAGAAAGGGTTGAAACCGCGGGTTGGCGGATTATTCGATCACCTTGGGAACCAGGTAGAGGCCCTCTTCGGTCTGGGGGGCCACGGACTGGAAGTGGTCACGCTGATCCACTTCGGTCACCGCATCCTCCCGCAGCCGCTGAACCATGTGCAGCGGATGGGCCATGGGCACAACACCCGCGGTATCCACTGCGTTCATCTGCTCCACCAGGTCGAGAATATTGGAGAGATCACTGGCCACAGAATCCAGTTCATCCTCACTCACCCCCAGGCGGGCCAGGTGCGCGATCTTTTCCACATCGGATCTTTGCAGAGACATTGTCGCCCTCGACTCAAGGAAAAAACGGTAAAATTATCATATTTACGGCAGGTATTGCAGTTAAAACAGCTGCACAAGTGAGATCAATTACCCATTACAATGCAACTTCATCTTGCCCCCAACCCCAAGTGATTGCTAGATTACGCTTTTTACAGGCCCAAACCGTCCCCAGAAACGGCTCCCGGTCTATTCACGACTCAGGTCCCACAGAGAAGCAAGCTTAATATGTTGTTCAGACGCGTACGCGGACTTTTTTCAAACGATCTGTCGATCGACCTTGGCACCGCCAATACACTCATCTACGCCAGGGGCCAGGGGATCGTTCTCGACGAACCCTCCGTGGTGGCCATCCGGCATGATCGCGGCCCCGGGGGCGGCAAGTCCGTGGCGGCAGTTGGTGATGAAGCCAAGCAGATGCTCGGCCGAACCCCCAACAACATCACCGCCATCCGCCCCATGAAAGAGGGTGTGATCGCCGATTTCACCGTCACGGAAAAGATGCTCCAGCACTTTATTCACAAGGTGCACGAGAGCCGCATGATCCGACCGAGCCCGCGGGTTCTGGTCTGCGTTCCCTGCGGCTCCACCCAGGTCGAACGCCGCGCCATCAAGGAGTCCGCTGCGGGTGCCGGCGCACGGGAGGTCTACCTCATTGATGAGCCCATGTCGGCTGCCATTGGTGCCGGACTGCCCGTAGACGAGGCCAGGGGTTCGATGGTGCTGGATATCGGTGGCGGCACCTCCGAGGTGGCGATCATCTCACTCAACGGTATCGTCTACGCCAACTCGGTGCGCGTGGGCGGTGACCGCTTCGACGAGGCCATCGTCAACTACGTAAGGCGCAACTACGGCACCCTGATCGGCGAGGCATCCGCCGAGCGGGTCAAGCAAGAGATCGGCTCCGCCTTCCCGGGCAACGAGGTCAAGGAGATGGAGGTCAAGGGCCGCAACCTGGCCGAGGGCATCCCCCGCAGTTTCACCCTCAACAGCAACGAGATCCTCGAGGCGCTCCAGGAACCCCTTTCCGGCATTGTCGGCGCGGTCAAGGCCGCCCTGGAACAGACCCCGCCGGAGCTGGGTGCCGACGTGGCCGAACGCGGTATCGTGTTGACCGGAGGTGGCGCCCTTTTACGGGATATCGACCGCCTGCTGGAAGAGGAGACAGGACTGCCGGTCCTGATCGCAGAGGATCCGCTGACCTGTGTCGCCCGTGGCGGTGGACGCGCCCTGGAGATGCTGGACGAACGTGGGGGCGAACTGCTCTTCGCTCTGGAATAAAGGCGGTAGGCAGCACGCAATCTCAATTGTCGAGGCTGGATATCCATCAAACCGATCTTCACACAGGGTCCTTCTGTCACTACCCGAGCGGTTATCGCGGCGGTGTTTTCGCTCGCCCTGATGGTGGTGGACCACCGCTACCACCATCTTGAGACGGTAAGGTCGACCCTGTCGGTCATCACCTATCCGCTGCATTTCGTGGCCGATCTTCCGGTCTCCGCCAGCAACTGGATCAGCGAGATCTTCTCAACCCGCAACCAGCTGCTGGATGAGAACCGGCGCCTGGGCAAGGAGAACCTGCTGATGCAGGCGCGGCAGCAGAAACTGGCCGCCCTGGAGGAGGAGAACAGGCGGTTGCGCAACCTGCTGGAGTCATCCTTCAAGGTGGGTGAGCGGATTCTCATCGCGGAACTGATCGCCGTCGACCTGGACCCCTACCGCCAACAGGTCCTGATCAACAAGGGCAACACGTCGGGGGTCTACGAGGGTCAGCCGGTACTGGATGCCAACGGTGTGATGGGACAGGTGGTTCACGTCAACCGACACACCTCCACCGTGTTGATGATCACCGATCCCAGCCATGCCCTGCCACTGCAGGTGAACAGAAACGGCCTGCGCACCATCGCCATGGGTACCGGGCGGATCAATGAACTCGAGCTGCCCCACCTGCCCAACAATGCCGATATCGAGGTCGGTGACCTGCTGGTCACTTCGGGCCTGGGCGGGCGCTTCCCCCCCGGTTACCCGGTGGCCGAGGTGGCCTCGGTGATCAGGGAACCGGAGCAGCCCTTCGCCATCATCAAGGCGCGCCCCAGCGCCCACCTGGACCGCACCCGCGAGGCACTCCTGGTGTGGACCCTGACACCACCGGAAACCCGCGTGGAGCTCTCGACCACCTCACCTGAAAAGGGCAGCCAGACGGCTTCTGAAGAGGGAGGGGATCAACCATGACCCTGGCACCCCGTCGCGGCAGCATAATCATCGCCCTGACCATCCTGGCGGCCCTGTTGCTGACCATCCTGCCCCTGCCCGAATGGGCACAGCCCTACCGCCCCCAGTGGTACACGCTGGTGCTGATCTACTGGACACTGGCCCTGCCCCAACGGGTCGGGGTGGCCATCGGCTGGATGATCGGAATCGCCATCGACGTCATGACGGGCACCCTGCTGGGTCAGCACGCGCTCTCCCTGTCACTGATCGCCTTTCTCACCTACAAGATGCACCAGCGGGTGCGCCTGTTTCCCCTGTGGCAGCAATCCCTGACGGTACTGGTCCTGCTGCTGCTGGAAAAACTGCTCTCCCTCTGGGTGATGGGGGCAGCCGCCCGCCCGACACCTCCCCTGGCCTACTGGATCCCGCCGCTGGTGGGGATGTTTCTCTGGCCCTGGGTCTACATCATCCTGCGCGACCTGCGCAGAAAGTTCCAGGTCAGCTAGGGCCGGTTGACAGGCCCCAGCGATAGAAGATGCCCCAGATAGCCCTGAAAGACTACCTACGTGAGAGCCGGCTGTTCCAGCACAGGGCGATAACCGCTGCCGTCGGGGTTATCCTGCTACTGGCCTTCCTGCTGCTGCGCCTGGTCGACCTGCAGATCTTCAGCCACTCCCACTTCACCACCCTCTCCCGGGACAACCGGGTGAAAGTGCAGCCGATTCCGCCGACACGGGGGCTGATATACGACCGCAACGGCATCATCCTTGCCCAGAACCTCCCGGCCCACAGCCTGGAGATCACGCCGGAACAGGTCGAGGATATCGACCAGACCATCGAGGCACTCTCGAAACTGATCACCATCAGCGAAAACGACCTGAAGCGCTTCCAGCGACTGCGCAAACAGCGCCGCCGTTTCGACAGCATCCCGATCAGGGTTCGGCTGGAAGAGGAGGAGGTCGCCCGTTTCGCCATCAACCGCCACAACTTCCCGGGGGTCGACATCGAGGCGAAACTGTTACGCGACTACCCCATGGGCTATGAAACCGCCCATGTACTGGGTTATGTCGGGCGGATCAACGAGCAGGAACTCCAGGAGATCGACACCTCCAACTACTCGGGCACCTCCCACATCGGAAAGACCGGGGTCGAAAAGACCTACGAGGCCGACCTGCATGGCATCGTCGGGCTCCGCAAAGTGGAGGTCAACGCCCTGGGCAGGGTGATCCGCACCCTGGAGAGTAACCCACCCATGCCGGGCATGGACCTGCATCTCTCCCTCGACGCCGGACTCCAGCAGGTGGCGATGGAGGCCTTCAGAGAGGAGAACGGCTCCGCCGTGGTGATCGATCCCCAGACCGGTAACATCCTGGCCCTGGCCAGCAACCCGGGATTCGATCCCAATCTTTTCGTGGAGGGGATCAGCCCCACCGACTACAAGGCGCTGCAAACCTCGGACAGAAAGCCCCTGTTCAACAGGGCCCTGCGTGGGCAATACCCCCCGGGCTCCACGGTCAAACCGTTTATCGGGCTGGCCGGCCTGGAGACCGGGACAGTGAATTTCAGCCAAAAGAAATACTGCCCGGGCTATTACCAGCTGCCAAACCACAGCCACAAGTACCGCGACTGGAAAAAGACCGGCCATGGACCGGTCAATCTCGGAGACTCCATCATCCAGTCGTGCGATGTCTACTTCTACGATCTCGCCAACCAGCTCGGCGTCGACCGTCTGCACAGCTTTCTGGGCCAGTTCGGCTTCGGTGAAAAAACCGGCATCGATATCACCGGCGAACTGGGTGGCCTGCTGCCATCCAGGGAGTGGAAGAAGCGGGCCCGCCGGACCTCGTGGTACCCGGGCGAGACACTGATCATGGGCATCGGCCAGGGATACTTCCTTACCACCCCGCTGCAGTTGGCCAGTGCAACCGCCACCCTCGCCACCGAGGGACTGAAGATCAAACCGCGCATCGTGACCGCCATCAAGAACAGCAGCATGGAGACCCCTCTCCAGCTGCCCCCGGCTCCCACCGAACGCCTGCCCCACCAGTCTGATCGCCACTGGGATGAGATCATCCACTCGATGATAAACGTGGTCGAGGGGCTGAGAGGCACTGCAAAGGGTATCCGTACCGACAAGTACCGTATCGCGGGCAAGACCGGCACAGCCCAGGTATTCACCGTAAAGCAGGAGGAGGAGTACGAAGAGGAGGGCCTGGCCAAAAAGATGCGGGACCATGCGCTGTTCGTCGCCTTCGCACCGGTTGAGGAGCCGCGCATCGCAGTCGCCGTAATCGTCGAAAACGGCGGACACGGCGGTTCGGTGGCCGCCCCCATAGCCCGCCGCATCATGGACAAGTACCTGACAGGAGAGTCGATGTGAACCGCGCCTTCCAGCCCAGCGGCCTGCCAGAATCGAACCCGACAAAGGCGGAGGGTCTGCTTGCCGGTCTTCACCTGGACCTGCCCCTGCTGACCGGACTGATACTGTTGTGTGGTTTCGGGCTGGTGGTGCTCTACAGTGCCAGCGGCCAGGACATGGGCCTGATCCACCGCCAGGCGATACGCCTCGGCCTCGGTTTCGGCGTACTGATCCTGTTGGCCCAGATACCGACCAGCGTACTGCGCCGCTGGTCCCCCTGGCTGTTCGGCATCGGCATTCTGCTGTTGATCGCGGTACTGGTCACCGGCGAGGTGGGCAAGGGTGCCCAGCGCTGGCTCGACCTGGGATTCTTCCGTTTCCAGCCATCGGAACTCATCAAGCTGGCGGTACCCATGATGATCGCCTGGTTCCTGGCCGAAAAATCACTGCCGCCGAAGTGGAACCGCCTGGTCATGGCCGGCATCTTCATCCTGGTACCGGTACTGCTGATCGCACGCCAGCCCGACCTGGGGACCTCCCTGCTGGTGGCAAGCGCCGGTATTTTCGTGCTCTTTCTCGCCGGTCTGAGCTGGCGCTTCATCGGTGGCATGATACTCACGGCGATCCCCTCCGCGTGGGTCCTCTGGGAGTGGGGCATGCGCGACTACCAGCGCAGTCGCGTACTCACCTTCCTGGATCCCGAGCGTGACCCCCTGGGTTCCGGCTACCACATCATCCAGTCGAAGATCGCCATCGGCTCCGGCGGTCTCTATGGCAAGGGCTGGCTCAACGGCACCCAGTCCCACCTGGAGTTCCTGCCGGAAAGAACCACGGATTTCATCTTCGCCGTGATGGCCGAAGAGTTCGGCTTCACCGGCATCGTCGCCCTGGTCCTGCTCTACCTGTTCATCATCCTGCGCGGCCTCTATATCGCCAGCCAGGCCCAGGACACCTACAGCCGACTGCTCGGCGGGGCACTTACCCTGGTATTTTTTGTCTATCTCTTCGTCAACACCGGCATGGTCAGCGGCATCCTGCCGGTGGTGGGTGTACCCTTACCCCTGATCAGCTATGGAGGGACATCCCTAGTGACCATCATGGCCGGGTTCGGTATCCTGATGTCGATACACACGCACCGTAAACTACTGCCAACCTGAGGGAATCGATGAGCAGAGCAAGGGCGCTACTACTCACACTGCTGGCCTCGATCCTGGCCGGGGCACCGGCGCTTGCCGCCCCACCCCCCGACTTCGGCGCACAGATCAGGCAGTTCGTTGCCGAGACCAGTGAAAAACACGGCTTCGACAGGGATGAACTCCAGGCCCTGATGGACCAGGCCAGGTACCGCCAGAGCATTATCAACGCCATCACCCGGCCCGCCGAGGCCAAGCCCTGGTACAAGTACCGGCGGATCTTCGTGACCGACAGCCGCGCCAACCAGGGCGTAGAGTTCTGGGAACAGAATGAAGCGCTTCTGCAGCAGGCGGAAGCGCAATACGGGGTACCCCCCGAGATCATCGTCGCCATCATCGGCGTCGAGACACGCTACGGGCGGCATGCGGGGAAATACTCCGTACTCGACGCCCTGGCAACCCTCGCTTTCGGCTACCCGAGACGCAGCGCCTTCTTCAAACGGCAGCTGGAAGCCTTTCTGCTGCTCGCCCGGGAGGAGAAGACCGACCCCCTCACCCTCAAGGGCTCCTACGCAGGCGCCATGGGAAAGCCCCAGTTCATACCCACCAGCTACCGTGCCTATGCGGTGGACTTCGACAACGACGGCAGGCGTGACATCTGGACCAGCAACGCGGACGCCATCGGCAGCGTGGCAGCCTATTTCAGGAAGCATGGCTGGAAGAGAGACGCCCCCATCACCCGGTCCGTAACCGGTGCCGGCAAGGCCCACACCCATTTCGTCAAGGCGGGCATGAAGCCCAGCATCAAACTCTCCGAGCTGGACGCCGCGGGCATCAGCGTACCCGGTGAGCTGGAGCCAGACGATCTCAGCAGCCTGGTCCGGCTCAGGGTCAGGGGTGGAGCCGAGTACTGGCTGGGACTGCACAACTTCTACGTCATCACCCGGTACAATCACAGCAACCTGTACGCCATGGCGGTCTACCAGCTGAGCCGGGAAATCCTCAAGCGCCGAGCTGGCAGTGAGAAGCGCGATGACAAGAAATAGCCTTATCCCACTCTGTGCGGGAATCGGCCTGTTGCTGTTGGCAGGCTGTTCGGTTCGCCCCCCCTCCATACCGGGCTTTCCTGAGCAGACCGACAGCGCCCCCAGCCGGAAACTGGACCCCGATACCATTGCCGACGCCACCCCACGCGTCGAACCGCGCAGCCGCTACGGCAACATGGCTTCCTACGTGGTATTTGGCAAGCGCTATCACGTCATGAACAGCAGCCAGGGCTACATCGAGCGGGGCATCGCCTCCTGGTACGGCACCAAGTTCCACGGCCGGCGCACCAGCAGTGGCGAGCCCTACGACATGTACGCCATGACCGCGGCCCACAAGCGCCTCCCCCTGCCCACCTATGTCGAGGTGAGAAACCTGCGCAACGGGCGCAAGGCGGTCGTGAAAGTGAACGACCGCGGCCCCTTCCACGACAACCGCATCATCGATCTCTCCTACGCCGCCGCCACCAAGCTGGGCATCCTGGGCAAGGGCACAGGACTGGTGGAGGTACGCGCCCTCAACCCGGGCGAGCCGGCCCCAAGGCTCCGGCAGGTGAAAGCATCGACACCCGGCCCGGTGGAGGAGCCGGGCATCTTCATCCAGGTGGGCGCCTTCTCCAGCCAGCAGAATGCGGATCGCCTGCGCTCGCGCCTGGCAGGTGAGCTGAACCGCACCATCCGCATCCAGCAGGCCGAGCGTCATGGTCACCCGCTCTACCGGGTACAGGTAGGTCCCCTGCCGGGAGTCGAGCAGGCAGACGCCCTGACCCTCAGGCTCTCCCAGCTCGGCCTGGCCGATTCCCATGTCATCATCGAGTGAAAGCGAATTCCGGTCTCATACCACCGACACCGCTGTCAGGTTAGAATAGCGCCAGAAACCGGCGAACCCGGCAGCCATTTCGCTGTCTTTATACAGGGCCTATCGAATTAGTGTTAACAGGCCCTAAGAACAAATCAACCCGGAAACCCGAACATCATGCTCGTAGCGCTATCCATACTGACCCGCAAGACCGCCCTGATCTCACTTCTGCTGGGCCTGTTCTGTACCTCCACACTGGCCGCCGCCCCGGTACCGGCCCCACCGAAGATCGCCGCCAGCGGTCACCTGCTGCTCGATTTCGACAGCGGTGCCGTGCTCGCCGAGAACAATGCCAACGAGCAGCTCGAGCCTGCCAGCCTGACCAAGATCATGACCGCCTACGTCGTGCTGCGCGAGATCACCGAGGGCAACATCAAGCTCGACGAGATGGTGAGAGTGAGCAAGAAGGCATGGCGCGCACCCGGCTCCCGCATGTTTATCGAGGTGGGTAAGCAGATCTCGGTCGAACAGCTGCTCAAAGGGATGATCATCCAGTCAGGCAACGATTCCAGCATCGCCCTGGCGGAGCATGTTGCAGGCAGCGAGGAGACCTTCGCCGCCCTCATGAATGAGCACGCCCAGCGACTCGGCATGCTCAATACCAACTTCGTCAACAGCACCGGCCTTCCCGACAAAAACCACTACACCACAGCCAACGATATCGCCAAGGTCGCCGCCGCCACCATCCGGGAGTTCCCCGACTACTACGGCTGGTACGCTGTCAGGGAGTTCACCTTCAACGACATCAAGCAGCACAACCGCAACAAGCTGCTGTGGCGTGACGACTCCGTGGACGGCATCAAGACCGGCCACACCGAAGCGGCGGGCTACTGCCTCGTGGCCTCGGCCAAGCGCAACGGCATGCGACTGATCTCGGTGGTGATGGGAACCAAGAGCGAGAACGCCCGCGCCAAGGAGAGCCAGGCACTGCTCAACTACGGCTTCCGTTTCTACGAAACCCACAGACTCTACGGCGCAGGTGAAGCGCTGACCCAGGTGCGCGTCTGGAAAGGGGCATCGGAACAGCTCAGGCTTGGCCTGAAAGAGGACCTGGTGGTAACCATTCCACGCCGCCAGTACAAGAACCTGAAACCCGGCATGACCATCCCGCCGAAAATCATGGCCCCCATGCGGAAGGGACAGGAAGTGGGCAAGGTGAAGGTGATGCTGGGTGACCGGGTGGTGGCCGAGAGCCCCCTTGTGGCGCTTGAGGGCGTCGAAGAGGGGGGCATCTGGCAGACCGTCAAGGACAGCGCGCTGCTGATGTTTGAATAGGCGAATAATCGTGAACGATACAGTCCGGGTCTATCTCAATGGCAGCTTCCTGCCCCTGGAGGAGGCACAGATATCGGTCATGGACCGTGGCTTCCTGTTCGGTGATGGCGTATACGAGGTGATTCCATGCTACGCGGGGCGCCTCTTCAGGCTCGATCATCATCTCAAGCGACTGGATGACAGCCTGGACGCGATCCGCATGGAGAACCCACACAGCCAGAAGGCGTGGCACGGAATCCTCAACCAACTGGTGAGCCAGCGACCCGGAGAGGACCAGGCGGTCTACCTCCAGGTCACCCGCGGCCCAGCGGCGAAAAGGGATCACCTGATCCCGGCCCAACCCTCACCCACCGTGTTCGCCATGAGCAATCCGATTCCGCCGGTCAACCCGGAACTGGCTGAAAAAGGCATATCCGCGATCACCCTGGAGGATACCCGCTGGCACCGCTGCAACATCAAGGCGATCACCCTGCTGGCCAACGTACTGCTACGTGAAGAGGCCAGCGACAAGGACGCCAACGAGGCGATCCTGATACGCGACGGACAGGCTATCGAGGGTACCGCAAGCAATCTCTTCATCGTCTCTGACGGGGTGATCCGCACACCACCCAAGGGAGAGCGGCTGCTTCCGGGCATCACCCGGGACCTGGTGCTGGAACTGGCAGCGGCAGAAGGCATCCCGCACCGTGAGGAGGAGATCGAGGAGCGGGCACTGCGCGACGCGGACGAGGTGTGGATCACCAGCTCGACACGGGAGATCGTGCCGGTTGTCGAACTGAACGGGCAGCGGGTTGGAAATGGCCAACCCGGCCCCATGTTCAAGGCCATGCACCGCATCTATGCCGGCTACAAGCAGCAGGTCAGGGGCGGCACCGCGGACAACTGATGGCGAGACAGACAGACCCGATGAGCGAAGAGAAAGAGACACTCCTGGAATTCCCCTGCCGGTTTTCGGTCAAGGCGATGGGGCATGCCACACCGGACTTCGACGCCCTGGTGGCAGGCATCGTCGCCCGCTATGTACCCAACCTTGGCGAGGGCGCCGTGAAGACCCGCGAAAGCAACGGAGGCAAATACCTGTCGGTGACCGTGACCTTCGAGGCCACCAGCAAGCAGCAGTTGGACAATATCTACCAGGCACTCACCGACCACGAAAAGGTCCTGATGAGTCTCTAGTGTCCGACACCAAGACCAACCACCCGATCCATCTCCGCCACCTGGGGGTCCAGGCTTACACCCCGGTGTGGCAGCAGATGCAGGCGTTCACCGATCAACGGGACAGAGAGACCGAGGACGAGATCTGGCTGGTGGAGCACCCGCCGGTCTACACTCTCGGCCAGGCGGGCAAGCCGGAGCACCTGCTCGAGCCCGGCGATATCCCCGTGGTCAAGAGCGACCGCGGCGGGCAGGTGACCTACCACGGCCCCGGCCAGCTGGTGGCCTACATCCTGCTCGACCTGCGTCGGGCCGGACTGGGGGTCAGGCAGCTGGTGACACTGATCGAGCGGAGCATCATCGACCTGCTCGCCGGCTACGGTATCGAATCAGAAGCGAGGACCGACGCACCGGGGGTCTACGTCAATGGCAGCAAGATCGCCGCCCTCGGCCTGCGTGTACGCCGCGGTTGCAGTTTCCACGGCCTCAGCCTCAACGTGAACATGGACCTGGAGCCCTTCTCCAGAATCAATCCCTGCGGTTACCCCGGACTCCAGGTCACCCAGCTTGCCGATCTCGGCGGCCCCGATGAACTGGACACCGTCTCCCGGGACCTGGCTGGATACATCAGCGACAGGCTCGGTTACACTCTGTCAGACGCGCCCTCACCCATATAGAACCCGGCATTCCCATGAGCAAACCCGAAGACTACAACGCCCCCTCGCGCAATACCCCCGAGACCCACCAGCGTGGCAGCGACAAGGTTTCACGCATCCCTGTGAAGGTGGAACCGACCCTGGAGATGCCCCGCAAACCCAGCTGGATACGCGCCAAGGTGCCGAGCGGTGAGAGGGTCACCCGCATCAAGCGCATCCTGCGCGAGACCAAGCTCAGCTCGGTGTGTGAAGAGGCCGCCTGCCCCAACCTGGGCGAGTGCTTCAATCACGGCACCGCCACCTTCATGATCATGGGCGACATCTGCACCCGACGATGCCCGTTCTGCGATGTGGCCCACGGCAAGCCCGGCCCCCTGGATCAAGATGAACCGCACAACCTGGCCGAGGCGGTAAGCGCGATGGGCCTCAAGTACGTGGTCATCACCTCGGTGGACCGGGACGACCTGCGCGACGGCGGGGCCACCCACTACGCCGAGTGCATCCGGCAGCTGCACAACACCAGCCCCGAGACCCGTATCGAGATACTGGTGCCCGACTTCCGCGGCCGCATGGAGATCGCGCTGGAACAGTTCAGTGAGCACCAGCCGGACGTCTTCAACCACAACATGGAGACGGTGCCCACCCTCTATCGCAAGACCCGACCGGGGGCCGATTACCAGGAGTCCCTGCAACTGCTGCAGCGTTTCAAACAGCTGCACCCGGAAGTACAGACCAAGTCGGGCCTGATGCTGGGGCTGGGCGAATCCATGGAAGAGGTCGAGCAGGTGATGTCAGACCTGCGGGCACACGACTGCAACATGCTTACCCTGGGGCAGTACCTCCAGCCCAGCCGGGAACACCTTCCCGTGTCGCGATTCGTCACCCCCGAGGAGTTCGAGCAGTTGCGCATATTGGGCGAGAAAATGGGCTTTTCAAACGTCGCCAGCGGCCCCATGGTACGCTCCTCCTATCACGCCGACCTGCAGGCGAACCCCCTGCTCTGAACCCGGACTGACACAAGGAGAGTGCAATGGAACAGCAGGTGGTCTGGTTTATCAAAAGCCTGATCATCCCCCCGGGAGGCCTGGTGATACTGGGACTTCTGGGCCTGATGATGAGCCGGGGTTTTCTCGGCAAGCTGCTGCTGGTCATCACCCTGGCATCACTCTACCTGCTGAGCACCCCGTTCATCGCGCGCGAACTGAGCACCAGCGTCGAAACCGTGCCGCCGCTGAACCTGGCCCGCCTCGGCAGCCACAACCCCCAGGCCATCGTGGTACTGGGTGGAGGCCGACAACTGGGCGCCCCGGAGTACAGCAGCATCGAGACCGTGAGTGCCAGCCTGCTCGAACGTCTGCGTTATGCCGCCTGGCTATCGAAAAAGACCGCTCTACCGGTTATCCCCAGCGGCGGCAGCGGACTCGACGAAGGCAGACCCGAAGCCGACATGGCGAGGGATATCCTGGAGAGGGAGTTCGGCGCCAGGGTGATCGCCGTGGAGAACCGAAGCCGCACCACCCGGGACAATGCCCGGATGACCGGGACACTCCTCGACAAACTGCAGATCCGCGAGATCCTGCTGGTTACCCACGCCTGGCACATGCCCCGCGCCCAGGAGGCCTTCAGGCAGGCGGGCGTTGACGTGATACCCGCACCCACCGGCTTCCAGCGGCGGGCCGGATTCGAAACCAGGCCCCGTGACTGGTACCCCGGAGTACAGAGCCTCTCTGTGAGTTCACGCGCGATCCACGAGCTGCTGGGAACGCTCTGGTACCGGCTGAGAGCGCAGGTGAATATCTGACGCTGAGTTCAGGCAGGGGTCGCTAAGGCAGCTTATCCTTGTCCCGCTCGAACTCACCTTCGATAACCCGGCCGCTGCCGTGCTGACCCGGACGCTGCATGTCCGGCCCATGGGGGTGCTGCATGATCCGGCTGCGTTTCAGCATCCAGATGATCATGCCCCGCCTGGCCTGGGGAATCAGGCAGATGAAACCGAAGGCGTCGGTGAAAAAGCCCGGTAGCAGCAGCAGGATACCGCACACCAGCAACATCACCCCCTCCATCATCTCCACTGCCGGCACCTCGCCGCGCTCCATCGCATCCCGTACACGCAGGGCCGTGGAAAACCCCTGCATACGAACAAGAATTCCGCCAAGTACCGCGGTGAAAATCGTGAGAAATATAGTCGGAAGCGCCCCTATCTCCGATCCGACCTCTATCAGAAAATAGAGTTCGAACAGCGGGATTCCGACAAACAGCAGCAGAAAGATCACAAGAGGATTCATAGTGTGAAGCTTACGCTTCAGCGAAGAGGCGCTCAACCCGGCAATCACCCGCCCGGCTTTCCAACTGCCACTGACAGGACCGGATTACCCTCCGCCAGAAGAGGTAATGAACGGCGGGTCATCCCCTGGTCACAGAACAAATTGATCCCTTGCTGACTGTTCCTGTATCTTTGCCCGATGCCGACGCAAACGCTACTTGTCCACTGTACCTGTCCCGACCAGGCCTCTGCCGAGAGGATTGCCGGGGAAGTCGTGGATGAGGAGCTGGCCGCCTGTGTCAACATCCTGGGCAGCATCACCTCCGTCTACAAATGGCAGGGGGAACGGGAACGCTCCGATGAGATCCTGCTGCTGATCAAGACCAGCCGGCAAGGTTACAGACAACTGGAGCGGAAAATAGTCGAGCTCCATCCTTATGAACTTCCCGAGATCATCGCGGTCCCTGTAGAACAGGGCCTCCCCGACTATCTCCACTGGGTTGAACAATGCACAACAGAACAATGAACCCGACCAGGCTGATCACCGGCCTGCTGCTGATTCTCTTCACCACCCTGTCGTCCGCACAGTCCGGTGACGATTACCTGCTGCCCGATGACGCCTTCCGGCTCTCGGCCAGGGCCGAAACGCCAGACGCCATCCAGGTCAGCTGGGATATTGCAGACGGCTACTACCTCTACCAGAAGAAATTCAAATTCAGCAGCGGGGATCCCACCGTCGAGCTGGGCGAGCCGACCTTTCCGGCGGCAAAGATCAAGGACGATGAGTTCTTCGGTAAGGTGGGGATCTACCGCAAGCGCGTGACCGTCGAGGTGCCGATCCTGAAGCGCCCCGCCGGCACAACGACCCTGGAGCTGACCACCAAGTCACAGGGCTGTGCCGATGCCGGTCTCTGCTATCCGCCACACACCCAGAAGACCAGCCTGTCGCTGCCTGCAGCCGCCGCAGGCACAACAGCCCCGGCCGCCGTGCCACCCCCCTTCGGCACCCTCAAGGCGCTGAACGAGGAGCTGGGACTGGATGATGAAGAGGATGAAATCCTGCCCCCGGAGGAGGCCTTCATCTTCAGCAGCCAGGTGGAGGACGGCAACAGCCTGCGACTCAAATGGCAGATAGCCAAGGGAACCTACCTCTACCAGGACAAGATCAAGCTGCAGATCACCAAGGGTGACGGGGTCAGCCTGGGCAGCTACCAGATGCCAGAGGCCGACATCAAGAAGGATGCCATCCGCCCCGACGGCACCACCGGTGACCTGCCGGTCTACCACGACGGCATCGACCTGCTGGTACCCCTGCTCAGAACCGACACCACCGCCACCGACATCACCCTGCAGGTCAAATACCAGGGATGTGCGGAGGCCGGCGTCTGCTATCCGCCGATCACCCGCAACGAACCGCTCAGCCTGCCGGGGATCAGTGCCGCAGCCGCTGCCACAACAGCCGCCGCAACCCCGCCACCGGCACCTGCCGAACAGGTCCTTGACGAACCCGTCTCCGAGCAGGACCAGATCGCGGCCACCATCAGGAGCGGCAACACCTGGCTCATCATCCTCACCTTCTTCGGCTTCGGACTGCTGCTTTCGCTGACCCCCTGCGTATTTCCGATGATACCGATCCTGTCGGGCATCATTGCCGGTCACGGCACCGACATCTCGGCCAAGAAAGGCTTCACCCTCTCCATGGTCTACGTGCAGGCGATGGCCCTCACCTACACCGTGGTGGGCATCATTGCGGGACTGTCGGGCGCCAACCTGCAGGCAGCGTTCCAGAACCCCTGGATCCTCAGCACCTTTGCGCTCGTGTTCGTCCTGCTCGCCCTCTCCATGTTCGGCTTCTATGACCTCCAGCTGCCCAGCAAGTGGCAGAGCAAGCTGACCGAGGCGAGCAACAAGCAGAAGGGCGGCAGCCTGGCGGGCGTCGCCATCATGGGACTGTTATCCGCGCTGATCGTCGGCCCCTGCGTGGCGCCTCCGCTGTTCGGCGCCCTGATCTACATCGGCCAGACAGGTGATGCGGTACTCGGCGGCATGGCACTCTACGCCCTCTCCATGGGCATGGGCGCCCCGCTGCTGGCCATCGGCACATCCGCCGGCAAGCTCCTCCCCCGCGCAGGCTCCTGGATGGATACCGTGAAGGCGGTCTTCGGCGTCGGCCTGCTCGCCGTGGCCATCGTCATGCTCGAACGCATCCTGCCCGCGGCGGTCGCCATGCTCCTGTGGGGAGCCCTGCTGATCGCCAGCGCCGTCTATATGGGCGCCCTGCAGCAGCTGCCGGTAGAAGCCTCCGGTTGGGACAGGCTCTGGAAGGGCATCGGCGTGGTACTGCTGGTATACGGTGCATTGATGCTGGTGGGCGCAGCTGCTGGCGGCAAGGACACCGTGCAGCCCCTGCGCGGCATCGGCTTTGCCGGTGGTGCGGGTGGCGCTGCCGAGGCCCAGCATCTCAACTTCAAACGCATCAAGAGCCTCGACGACCTGAACCGCGAGGTGGCTGCCGCCAGCGCAGCGGGCAAACCGGTGATGCTCGACTTCTATGCCGACTGGTGCGTCTCCTGCAAAGAGATGGAACGCTACACTTTCTCCGACCCCAAGGTAATCGCGGCGCTAAGCGATTTCGTGCTGCTGCAGGCTGATGTCACCGCAAACGACGAAACCGACCAGGCCCTGATGCAGGGGCACTTCGGTCTGCCCGGACCGCCCAGCATCATGTTCTACGACCGCCAGGGCAATGAGCGGAAGAACTACCGCGTGGTAGGATTCATGCCGGCAGACGAATTCGAAGCCCATATCGGAAAGGCCGTTAAATGAGCAACAACAGGATCCTGATCAGCCTGGCACTGATCTGCGCTCTCGCCGCCGGCAGCTGGTTCGCCATCGAGGCGATACAACAGCCGGGAGCCCAGAAAATCCAGCTTGCGGGCAAAGGGGAGAAGACCCTGCCCGCTTTCGCCTTCACCGACCTGGAAGGCAGGGTCCGTCAACAGAGCGAATGGAAAGGAAAGATCCTGGTGGTGAACTTCTGGGCCACCTGGTGCCCCCCCTGCCGGCAGGAGATGCCGATGTTCATCGAGATGCAGGAGAAATTCGCCGCCCAGGACCTCCAGTTCGTGGGCATCGCCATCGATGATCCCGGGCTGGTGCAGGACTTCTACGACGTTTACGGCATCAACTTCCCGGTACTGATCGGGGGCGCGGACGCCATCCAGCTCTCCAACCGTCTCGGCAACCGTTTCGAATCCCTCCCATTCACGGCGATCTTCGACCGCGACGGCAACACGCGCTACGTGCACGCCGGGCTTATGACCGAAACCATCCTCGAAAAACAGCTGAAACCCCTGCTCTAGCGGGCCCCGGGCAAGATCAATAGCTGACAAGTTTCACGAAATTCACTGAAAAAGACGCGAAATCTAGACACTTTCCGCGATTTCAGGCAAAATCCAGCAACTGAACCAGAATACCGAAAAAGGGTGGTTATTGGCGGCAATGCCTCCCTTTATGGCCTGGATATCGGCACCCCTGGATAAAAAGTCCTCTCGGCTTGGAATAATTAATAATGGCGACCATCCTGGTACTCAACGGCCCCAATCTCAACCTGCTGGGCAGCCGCGAGCCCGAACACTACGGCAGCGACACCCTGCAGAGCATCAGGGAGCGCCTCGAGGCCATGAGCGGCGAAGCCGGACACCAGCTGGAGTTTGCCCAGAGCAATGCCGAGCATGAACTGGTCGACCTGGTGCACACAGCCCAGCAGAAAGGTACCGCATTCATCATCATCAACCCTGCAGCATTCACCCACACCAGCGTGGCGCTGCGGGACGCACTGGCGGGCGTCAGCATCCCTTTTATCGAGGTGCACCTGTCCAACGTATACGCCCGCGAATCTTTCAGGAAACACTCCTATTTTTCAGACATTGCCGAAGGCGTGATCAGTGGCCTGGGCGCCCAGGGCTACGAACTGGCCCTACAGGCTGCACTGACCCGGCTGAACGGCTAGCCACAGCACTATAGAGACATAACAATCATGGATATCAGAAAAGTAAAAAAACTGATCGAGCTGATCGAAGAGTCTGACGTTGCAGAGATCGAGATTCACGAAGGTGAAGAGTCGGTCCGCATCAGCCGTACCAGCTCCATCGTAACCACCGCGATTGCCGCGGCACCCGCACCGGTTGCGGCCCCGGCGCCCGCAGCGGCTCCCGCGGCGGCGGCAGAGCCTGCCGCCCCGGCGGAGCCCGCAGCTGAAGAGATCAGCGGCCACAAGATCCTCTCGCCGATGGTAGGCACCTTCTACCGCGCCCCCTCCCCCGGCGCCAAGACATTCGTCGAAGAGGGTCAGCAGGTCAGCGCAGGGGACACCCTGTGCATCATCGAGGCGATGAAGATCCTCAACCAGATCGAAAGCGACAAATCGGGCACGGTGAAGAAGGTCCTGGTCGAGAACGGCCAGCCCGTGGAGTACAACGAACCCCTGTTCATCATCGAATAAGGGACGACAGCCAGTCATGATCGAAAAAATCGTCATTGCAAACCGGGGTGAGATCGCCCTGCGCATTCTGCGCGCCTGCCGTGAGCTGGGCATCAAAACCGTGGCGGTACACTCCGAAGCCGACCGCGACCTGAAGCATGTACGACTGGCCGACGAGTCAGTCTGCATCGGCCCTGCGCCCTCCGCGGACAGCTACCTGCAGATCCCGTCCATCATCAGCGCCGCCGAGGTGACCGATGCCGTTGGCATCCACCCGGGCTACGGCTTCCTCTCCGAAAACGCCGATTTTGCCGAGCGTGTCGAGGAGAGCGGCTTCACCTTCATCGGCCCCAAGTCCGACACCATCCGCCTGATGGGTGACAAGATCACCGCCATCGAGGCGATGAAGGCGGCCGGCGTGCCCTGCGTTCCCGGCTCCGACGGTCCGCTGGACGAAAACAAGGAGCGCACCATCAAGCTGGCCCGCGAAATCGGTTACCCGGTCATCGTGAAAGCGGCCGGTGGTGGCGGCGGACGCGGCATGCGCGTGGTCCACTCCGAGGCCGCACTGCTCAACGCCATCTCCCTCACCAAGGCTGAGGCGGGCGCCGCCTTCGGTAACGACACGGTCTACATGGAGAAGTACCTGGAGAACCCGCGCCACGTGGAGTTCCAGGTGCTCGCCGATACCCACGGCAACGCCATCCACCTGGGCGAACGCGACTGCTCCATGCAGCGCCGTCACCAGAAGGTGGTTGAAGAGGCGCCCGCACCGGGCATCAGCGAAGAGGTGCGCAACAGGATCGGTGAGCGTTGCGCCGAAGCGTGCCGCCAGATCGGTTATCGCGGCGCCGGCACCTTCGAGTTCCTCTATGAAAACGGCGAGTTCTACTTCATCGAAATGAACACCCGCGTACAGGTCGAGCACCCGGTCACGGAGATGATCACCGGCGTGGATATCGTCAAGGAGCAGCTGCGTATCGCTTCCGACATGGAGCTCTCCTACAAGCAGGAGGATATCGAGATCCACGGCCACGCCATCGAGTGCCGTATCAACGCCGAGGATCCGAAAAACTTCATGCCGAGCCCCGGTGACATCAAGCACCTGCACATCCCCGGCGGACCCGGCATCCGGGTCGACACCCATATCTATTCCGGTTACCGGGTGCCACCCCACTACGACTCCATGATCGGCAAACTGGTTGCCCACGGCGAGACCCGCGATGCAGCACTGGCCAGGATGCGGACCGCGCTCAGCGAGGCGATCATCGACGGCATCAAGACCAACATACCGCTGCACCAGGAGATCATGAAGGACGGCGCCTTTATCGCCGGCGGCGCAAATATCCACTATCTCGAAAAGATGCTGGGTCTCTGATCCGGCGCCGGGGGTCCCGGGCCCATGCCCGGGATCCCCTTCACCTCACCTAAAGATCGATGCCCTGGCTGCAAGCCCACCTTATCACCGGCAAGGAGAACGCTCCGCTGATCGAACTGCTGTTCGAAAACCTGGGCGCCCTCTCCGTAACCCTTGGCGATGCCGCCGATGAACCCCTGCTGGAACCCGGCCCAGGGGAGTCGCCACTCTGGCAGCAGACCAGGGTGACCGGCCTGTTCGACGGCGAAACCGATTCGGACAGCCTGCGGACCGCCATCAACCAGGCCCTCAACCGGGATGCCAGCCGCGGCCTGAGGCTCGAGGTACTGGAGGACCAGGCGTGGGAACGCGCCTGGCTCGACAGCTTCAAGCCCATGTGTTTCGGGGAGCGCCTGTGGATCTGCCCCAACGGCCAGATGCCTGGCAACACAGACGCGGTGGTGGTGGAACTGGATCCCGGTCTCGCCTTTGGTACCGGCACCCACCCCACCACGGCGCTCTGCCTGCAGTGGCTGGATGCCCAACCGCTGCAGGGCAAAACAGTGATCGACTTCGGCTGCGGCTCCGGCATTCTCGCGGTGGCTGCACTCAAGCTCGGTGCCGAGCGGGCGATCGCCATCGACCATGACCCCCAGGCCCTGGAGGCGACACGCGCCAACGCGGAGAAAAACCAGGTCATGGAGAGACTGGAGATCCATGGCAGCGATGAAGTTCCGGATATCACCTCCGATATCCTGCTCGCCAATATCCTGGCCGGCGTCCTGGTCTCCCTTGAGCCGGTACTGGCGAACCATCTTGCGGCAGGTGGCAGGCTTGCGCTTTCTGGCATTCTCCAGGAACAGGCAGCAGATGTCAGCGCCGCCTACAGTGAACATTTCACACTCAGCCCCCCACGGCAGCTCGATGACTGGGTGCTTCTTGAGGGCAACAAAAACGTGTAGCCTATAGTCCGTGTATACCCAATGCCCTCACTGCCGGACAATCTTCAGAATCAGCGCAGAACAGCTGCGCGCTGCCAACGGACAGGCTCACTGCTGTAAATGCGACCAGGTGTTCAACGCCCTGGAAAACCTCATGGAGGGCAGCACCCAAGCTGAACCACAAGGCATCACCAGCTCCCACCAGGACGTGGCCGACAGCCTGAACCAGCTGCTCGAGGAACTCGAGAGCAGTGATTTCGTACCCCACGATGCGGACGTCCATATACCAACGCCAGAGACACCTGCCCCCCGACAGGAAACCACGCGCCTCAGCGATTACCTGGCAGAGTTGGACAGAGAGGCCGACGAGGAACCGACAGCACCGATCCCGGACATCCTGCCCGAGGCAAGCGCCTCACCGGAAGAGGACGATGAGCTGCCTGAATCGCAACTGAGCTTCCAGATCCTGGATGATGACGACAGCGTGACAGAGGAGGCGATGGAACTGCCCTGGGCCACCACCTGGGACCAGGAGATGATGGCCGAACTGGCCAGTGAAGAGATCTCACCATCTCCCGATGGGGAGCATCACAGCCAGGATCTGCCACAGGATGAAGTCGGGACCGAAGCGGACGAGCACGACCTGGCGCACCTGCAGCCTGCCCAACCCGACAATGAAGGACAGCCCGGGGACCTGCACGACGAACCCGACAGCACCCCAGCCACCCTTGCGCCAACCGGGACAGACGACACCTCATCCTATGAACCCCCGGAGCAACCCCTGTTCATCGACGACACGGGGGAGATGGAAGAGGATCAGCCGACCCAGACAGGGGGCCCCGACGAAACGCCTGAAGAGGCAGTCGAACCACTCTACGACGAACCGGATACCATCCCGACGCACTTCGCACTGGAAGAGACAGAGATGGCCTCCTCCGATGAACCGCTGCAGGATGACGAACCGACCGAAGCGTTCACCATCGATACCGCGGACAGCGACACGGCCGATAGCACCACAGTCTTGGTGATGGATGAAGAGGTTCAGGAGACGCCCGAGGATAGTGACTATGACGAACCGGACACTGTCCCCACCATCTTCGTCCTGGAAGAGACCGAGATGGCCTCATCGGAAGAGGTGGAAATCTCAGCGCGCCCAGGGGAGCGGGATCGCGAAGAGCAGGAAAACAAACTGCCGTTCGACCTGCCCGAGGGGCTTCCGGATATCGAACCCAGCAGCATGCCGCCAGTGGACCTCGATTCCCTCGACAGGGAACTGGCAACCCGCAGAAACGGCAATGCCGCCTGGAGCATTTCGATCGTACTGCTGATCGTACTGGCACTGGCCCAGCTGAGCTGGTTCGGTCGCGACCACCTCGACCGTTACCCGGCCCTGCTCAACCTGGTGACCGAGGCCTGCGTCCACCTGGACTGCAAACTCACACCCGATTACGCACCCGACAAGTACACCATCCTCAACCGCATGATGGTGACCCATCCGGAACAGGACGATGCGTTGATGCTGCTGCTGAGTTTCACCAACCAGGCAGCACACGCCCAGCCCTACCCGCTGATCCAGCTCAGCCTCTACGACAACAACCAGTCCCTCACCGCGAGACGCACCTTCACCCCGGCGGAGTACATGAACCGCGAGGTACCTGCCGACCAGCTGGTTCCACCCGGCAGCGTAGTCCAGGTGGAGATGCCGCTGGAGGACCCCGGCAGAAGCATCACCGGATTCCAGTTCGACTTCCTTTAGCACCCGGGAAGACCCGGTCGCCCCCGGAAAGATATCCGCCGCACCAATCGACCCTGGGCCTGTAACCCGACAAAACGGAGATCGCATCCGTTCACACCTTTTTTGTCACCAGATTTTCACAGGTCCCTGCAGCATACCGACAGCCTGGTGAACGACACGAAAAACAATCCCCCATTTTTTTCGCTATCAGTATAAATCCGGACTTGCCTGCACCCGGTTTAGGCGTAAAATATCCCGCCTTTCCCTTGTTAATTTTTCGGTTCCGGACAGGCTCGGCATGGAGATCGGCCCCTACAAACTGGACAACAACCTTCTGGTTGCACCAATGGCTGGCGTCACCGACAGGCCGTTTCGACAACTCTGTCGCAGGCTGGGCGCAGGCATGGCGGTATCGGAGATGGTCTCGGCCAACTCCGCATTGTGGGGCACGACCAAGACTGTTCGCAGACTGGACTTCACGGGAGAACCGGGACCCATATCTGTGCAGATCCTGGGGGCGGACCCGAAGATCATGGCGGAGGCCGCCAGGGTCAACGTGGACCTCGGTGCCCAGATCATCGACATCAACATGGGTTGCCCGGCGAAGAAAGTATGCAAGGTCTCAGCAGGCTCAGCACTGCTGAAGGATGAGAAACTGGTACGGGAGATTCTCGAATCCGTGGTCGACGCGGTCGACGTACCGGTAACACTGAAGATAAGAACAGGCTGGGACACCGAAAACCGCAACGGTGTATCCATTGCCGAAATCGCCGAGGGGTGTGGTATCCAGGCGCTGGCCGTACACGGCCGCACCCGGGCCGATGGCTTCTCGGGCGAAGCGGAGTATGAAACGATCCGCAGGATCAAGCAGCGCATCGGCATTCCGGTTATCGCCAATGGCGATATCGACACGCCGCAGAAAGCGCAGCAGGTGCTTGAACAGACCGGTGCCGACGGCATCATGGTCGGCAGGGCGGCCCAGGGGCGACCCTGGATCTTCCGGGAGATCGGTCACTACCTGGAGACAGGGGAGGCACTCCCCCGACCCGCACCGGATTGGATCCGCGATATACTGCTTGAACATTTGGAGAACCTCTACGCCTTCTACGGTGAGTACATGGGCGTACGGGTCGCGAGAAAACATATCGCCTGGTACAGCAAGACGCAACCGGGTGGAGCGGCATTCAGAAAAACAATCAACCAGAGTGAGACTGCCGAACAGCAGCGGGCTGAAATCGCCCTGTTTTTCGAGCAGGTTATAACAAATAAGGAGCTGGCGGCATGACATTGGAAGCTACGCCTATCAACGGGGAGAAGAGCACTGGATTCAGTGTCTCCAAGAACAAATCTACCGAACCCCTGCGCGAATGCGTCCGCGACGCCATGACAAGCTACTTCAGGCAGCTTGATGGACATACCGCATCCGACCTCTACCAGATGGTGATCTCCGAGGTCGAAAAACCCCTGCTGGAGACCGTCATGCTCCACACCGAGGGGAATCAGACCAAGGCCGCCTCCGCCCTCGGCATCAGTCGAAGCACCCTTCGCAAAAAGCTGGCCCACTACGGCCTGGACTGACAGACAATCCCATGCGGCCCTCAGTGGCCGCATTTGCTTTCAATCAACGACCAGAGACACTCACATGGCAGCAATCACCCGAGCCCTGATCAGCGTATCCGACAAAACCGGAATCGTGGAATTTGCACGCGCACTGAATGAGCGGGGCATCCAGATCCTCTCCACCGGCGGCACCGCCCGCCTGCTCTCAGAGCAGTCGATCCCCGTAACCGAGGTATCCGAGTACACCGGTTTCCCGGAGATGATGGATGGCCGGGTAAAGACCCTGCACCCCAAGATACATGGCGGCATCCTCGGACGCCGGGGTACCGATGACCAGGTGATGGCGGACAACGGCATCGCCCCCATCGACATGATCGTGGTCAACCTCTACCCCTTCGAGCAGACCGTCGCCAATCCTGACTGCGACCTCCCGACTGCGATTGAAAACATCGACATCGGCGGCCCGACCATGCTGCGCGCCGCGGCCAAGAACCACGCTGACGTCACCGTTGTGGTGGATGCGGATGACTACGGACGCATCCTCGAAGAGATGGACCAGAACGGCGGCTCGGTCACCGATGCCACCCGTTTCGACCTGGCGGTGAAGACCTTCGAGCACACCTCCAACTACGACGGCGCCATCGCCAACTACCTGGGCACGAGACTGGCTGAAGAGCCGAGCGACTTTCCGCGCACCATCAACCTGCAGTACCGCCAGGTACAGACCATGCGCTACGGAGAGAACCCTCACCAGAAGGCGGCCTTCTTCGTTGAGCGGGATCAGCCCGAGGCGTGCATCTCCACCGCCCGCCAGCTTCAGGGCAAGGAGCTCTCCTACAACAACATCGCCGATACCGACGCCGCCCTGGAGTGCGTGAAGCAGTATGCGGAAGGCCCCACCTGCGTCATCGTCAAGCATGCCAACCCCTGCGGTGTCGCCCAGGGTGACAACCTGCTGCACGCCTACGACCGTGCCTACAGCACCGATCCCGAATCGGCGTTCGGTGGCATCATCGCCTTCAACGAGGAGCTCGATGCCGAAACTGCACAGGCGATCGTCGACCGCCAGTTCGTCGAGGTGATCATCGCCCCCAGCGTCTCTGCCGCTGCCGTTGACGTGGTCAGCAGCAAGAAGAATGTGCGCCTGCTGGAGTGCGGCGACTGGACCAGCGAGGCGATCCACCGCCTCGACTTCAAGCGGGTCAACGGCGGACTGCTGGTACAGGATGCCGACCTGGCCATCTACAACGACCTCAAGGTAGTCACCAAGCGCGCCCCCACCGAACAGGAGATGACCGACCTCATCTTCACCTGGCGCGTTGCCAAGTTCGTCAAGTCCAATGCCATCGTCTACGGCAAGGACGGTATGACCATCGGCGTGGGCGCGGGCCAGATGAGCCGCGTCAACTCTGCACGCATCGCCGGCATCAAGGCGGAACACGCAGGCCTCGAGGTCCCCGGCTCGGTGATGGCATCCGACGCCTTCTTCCCCTTCAGGGACGGTCTCGACAATGCCGCCGAGGCCGGCATCCGTGCGGTCATCCAGCCCGGTGGCTCCATGCGCGATGAAGAGGTGATCGCCGCGGCGGATGAACACGACATCGCCATGGTGTTCACCGGCATGCGTCACTTCCGCCACTAAGCCAACTGGACCCGTGCAGCGGGCTGCAGATGCCCGCTGCACAGGTAGGGAAACCCATGCCAAACATCCACCCCACGGCGATTATCGAAGATGGCGCAACACTGCATGACTCGGTGCAGGTTGGTCCCTATTCGATCATAGAGTCCGGCGCGGAGATCGGCGAAGGCTGCATCATCGAGAGTGGCGCACGCATCTTCGGCGCTACCCGCCTGGGCCGCTTCAACCGGGTCTGCCACGGTGTCGTGCTCGGCTGCGAACCCCAGGACCTCGGCTACACCCCCGAGCAGAGCAAACCGCTGGTGATCGGTGACAACAACCAGTTCAAGGAAGGGGTGAACATCAGCCGCGGGGTGAAAACCGATGAAGGCACCCGCATAGGCAACGACAACTACTTCATGTGCGGCTTTCACGCCGGCCATGACTGCCGCTTCGGCGACAACAACGTGTTCGGCCCCAACACCACCATCGGCGGTCACGTGGCGCTGGGCAACATGGTCTTCGTCTCAGGGCTGGTCGCGATCCACCAGTTCTGCCTGGTGGGCGACAACGCCATGCTCGCCGGCTGCACCAAGATCGTAAAGGACATACCCCCCTTCACCACCGCTGACGGAAACCCGGCACGCATCGCTGGGCTCAACGCCATCGGCCTGAGACGCTCGGGCTTCGACGCTGCCAGCCGCAGCGCCATCAAGCGTGCCTACAAGGTGATATACCACTCGGGGCTCAACACCTCCCAGGCCATCGAACAGCTGCGCCAGGGAGAGCCCGATGAAAACACGTTGCGCATTATCGACTTTTTCGAAACCAGTGAACGCGGGGTCACTGCCCACCGTTGATAGCGGCCCTGTTATCAATGGCACCCCAACCTTCACCACAGACTGAATCAAGGCAAAGCATCATGAACATTCTGGTCATCGGCAGCGGCGGGCGCGAACATGCGCTGGCCTGGAAAGCAGCCCAGTCCCCCCTGGCAGACAAGGTCTACGTGGCGCCCGGAAACGCAGGTACCGCCCTGGAGCCGAAACTGAAAAACGTGGCCATCGGCGTGGAGGATATCGACGCCCTGGTGGCTTTTGCCAAGGAGAACGACATCGGACTGACCATCGTCGGCCCCGAGGCACCCCTTGTGATCGGCGTGGTGGACGCGTTCAACGAGGCGGGCCTCAACTGCTTCGGCCCCACCGCGGGCGCTGCACAGCTCGAAGGCTCCAAGGCCTTCACCAAGGATTTCCTGGCCCGCCACGAGATCCCCACCGCCGATTACCAGACCTTTACCGAAGTCGACCAGGCCCTCGCCTACCTCGACGAGAAGGGCGCACCCATCGTGATCAAGGCCGACGGGCTTGCCGCCGGCAAGGGCGTCATCGTCGCCATGACCCGCGAGGATGCGGAGGCCGCGGTACGCGACATGCTCTCCGGCAACGCCTTCGGCGAGGCAGGCCACAGGGTGGTGATCGAGGAGTTCCTGGATGGTGAAGAGGCGAGTTTCATCGTCATGGCCGATGGCAAAAACGTCCTGCCCATGGCCACAAGCCAGGACCACAAGCGCGCCGGCAACGGTGACACCGGCCTCAACACCGGCGGCATGGGCGCCTACAGCCCCGCCCCCGTGGTCAGCGAGGAGATCTACCAGCGCATCATGGACGAGGTGATCATGCCCACGGTCAACGGCATGGCCGCCGAGGGCCTGCCCTACACCGGCTTCCTCTATGCTGGACTGATGATCATGGCCGATGGCACACCCAAGGTGATCGAGTACAACTGCCGCTTCGGCGACCCGGAGACCCAGCCCATCATGCTGCGCATGCAGTCCGACATGGTGGCCCACTGCCTGGCCGCCCTGGACGGCAGGCTGGACACGGAACAGGCGGCCTGGGACGAACGACCCTCCCTTGGCGTGGTACTGGCCGCGGGCGGCTATCCCGGCAGCTACAACAAGGGCGACATCATCACCGGCCTGCCAACCGGGGAGACCCCGGGCCTCAAGGTCTTCCACGCGGGCACCGCCGAAAAGAACGGCGAGGTGGTCACCAGCGGCGGGCGCGTACTCTGTGCCACCGCCCTGGGCGCCACGGTGTCAGAGGCCCAGAACAACGCCTACCTGCTGACCGAGCAGATCCAGTGGAATGGCGTCTACTACCGTACCGACATCGGTTACCGTGCCATTGCCAGGGAACAGGAGAGCCGTTAACCTGAACTGATACCGCCCTGTACAGTGTGACGGATTCAGTAACAAGCCATGACCGATTTCCACCCGGACGCCTTTAAGCACGACTACCTCGGCACCGAGCCGGAGGACATCCAGCTTTCGATCAACAACCGACTGGTCTATACCATCGGCAAGGACCCCTTCACAGCGGTTGCCGAAGACTGGCTGCATGCGCTCTCCTATATCACCCGCGACCGGCTGATCGAGCGCTGGATGGAGACCCATCGCAACTACTACCGCACGGGTGCAAAGAGAGTCTACTACCTCTCCATGGAGTTCCTGATCGGACGCAGCCTAAACAACGCGCTGCTCAATATCGGCTTCAGGGAGAACTGCGAGGAGGCACTCAGACGCCTGGGACTCGACCTGGAAGAGCTGCAGCAGCTGGAGCACGACGCCGCTCTCGGCAATGGCGGACTCGGACGCCTTGCCGCCTGCATCATGGATTCCATATCCACCCTCGACCTGCCAGGCACCGGCTACGGCATCCGCTACGAATACGGCATGTTCCGCCAGGCCATCGAAGAGGGCAAGCAGGTGGAGCTGCCGGAAAACTGGCTCGCAGCCGGCAACCCCTGGGAGTTTCCACGCCCCGAGGTGGTCTACAAGGTCCGCTTCGGCGGACGCGTGATGGAGTACCAGGAGCCTGACGGACACCGGCGTCACCACTGGATAGAGGGTGACGAGGTGCTGGCGATGGCCTACGACACACCGATTCCCGGCTATCACACCGAGACGGTGAATAATCTGCGCCTCTGGTCGGCGAAGGCCTCCCACGATTTCGACCTGGAGTGCTTCAACCAGGGTGACTACATAAGGGCCGTGGCTGACAAGACCATCTCGGAGAACCTCTCCAAGGTGCTCTATCCCGACGACCGCTCGAGCGAGAACCAGGAACTTCGCCTGCGCCAGCAGTACTTCTTCGTCAGCGCATCGCTGCAGGATATCCTGCGCCGCTTCCTGCAGATCAACAGCGACTTCAGCATATTGCCGGAGAAGATAGCGATCCAGCTCAACGACACCCACCCGGCGATCTCCATTCCGGAGTTGATGCGCCTGCTGCTGGACGAGTACCAGCTGGAGTGGCGCGACGCCTGGGACATCACCACCCGCACCTTCAGCTATACCAACCACACCCTGCTGCCCGAGGCGCTGGAGAGCTGGCCCGTGGGACTGCTGGAGCGACTGCTGCCACGGCACATGCAGATCATCTACGAGATCAACCGTCGCTTCCTGCTCACGGTCACGCACCTCCACCCCAATGACATCAGCCTTCTGCAGCGCATGTCACTGATCGACGAGGAGGGGGGCAAGCGGGTGCGCATGTCCCACCTGGCGATCGTCGGCAGCCACAAGGTGAACGGTGTTTCGGAACTGCACAGCAACCTGCTCAGGGAGCAGACCTTTAAGGACTTTCACCAGTTCTTCCCGGACCGTTTCATCAACATCACCAACGGCGTGACACCGCGACGCTGGCTCAACGAGGCCAACCCGATCCTGTCGGAGCTGATCAACGGCGCCATCGGCTCCGAGTGGGTCAGGGATCTGGGGCAGCTGGAGCGGCTCCGCCCGCTGGCGGATGACAGCGATTTCCAGCAACGGTTCCTGGATGCCAAGCGCGCCAACAAGGCGAGACTGGCCGACCTGATCATGTTCTTCATGCGCCAGACCGTCGACCCCGACTCCCTGTTCGACGTGCAGGTGAAGCGCATCCACGAGTACAAGCGCCAGCTGCTCAACCTGCTGCGCGTCATCGCGCTCTATAACCGGATCTGCGACAACCCGGAAGACGACATGCCGGCACGCACCGTCATCATGGCGGGCAAATCGGCCCCCGGCTACCTGATGGCCAAGCAGGCCATCCGCCTGGTCAACGACGTGGCCGCCATCATCGACAGCGACCCCGCCGCCTCGGGCCGCCTGAAGTTGATCTTCATACCCAACTACGATGTCTCCACCGCCGCCGACATCATCCCTGCGGCGGAACTCTCGCAACAGATCTCCACCGCGGGCATGGAGGCATCCGGCACCGGCAATATGAAACTCGCCCTCAACGGCGCCCTGACCATGGGCACCCTGGATGGCGCCAATATCGAGATAAGGGACCGTGTCGGGGCCAACAACTTCTTTGCCTTCGGACTCACCGCCGAGGAGATCCAGCAGCAGCGGAGGCTCGGCTACGATCCCACCACGATCTACGAGAACGATCCCGAGCTGAAGCGGATCATCGACATGATCGGCCAGGGTTACTTCTCACCCGAAGAGCCGAAGCGCTACCACGCCATTGTCGAGAGCCTGTTGCACCAGGGCGATCCCTACATGGTGCTGGCAGACTTCCGGGCCTACATGGATTGCGATGCCCGGATGTGTGAACTCTACCGTGACCGCGGCGCCTGGGCCCGTGCGGGGATACTCAACACCGCCGGCATGGGTCACTTCTCCTGCGACAGGACCGTCAGCGAGTATGCTGAGAAGGTCTGGGGTATCGAGGCGCCGTCCCGCAACTAGCCAGGCCGCGCTGAAAGTTCGTAACGACAAGGATCACCCTGAGAACCGGCTCACCGGTTCCATCACACGGCTTTCCAACAGTTCGCCCAGCGGACCCAGCTCCGCATAGCGTCCGGCGACCTCCACCACGTAGCCCAGGGTGCGCGGTATATCCTTGAGATAGCCAGGCTTGCCATCCCTGCGGTTGAGCCGTGCAAAGATGCCACTGGCCTTGAGATGGCGCTGCATCCCCATCAGGTCGAACCAGCGGATGAAATCCCGTTCGTGCTCCTGGTGCAGGATTCCCGACGCTACCGCCATCGCGAAATAGCCCATCGCCCAGCGCTCCACCTGCTCCTCCGGCCAGCTGATGTAGCAGTCGCGCAGCAGGGAGGCGAGATCATAGGTAACAGGGCCTACAACGGCATCCTGGAAATCCAGCACACCGGGATTGCGACCGGAGGTCACCAGCAGATTGCGCGAATGGTAGTCGCGGTGCACGAACACCTGGGGCTGCTCAAGCGCATTGGCCACCAGGACCGTAAACGCATCCTCGAGCACCTGCTGCTCCGCCGGCTCCAGCGTCATCCCCAGCTGCCGGGTGAGCAGCCAGTCGGGAAACAGCCCCATCTCCCTGCGCAGCATCGCCTCGTCATAGAGCGGAAGCGCGTCCCGTGGCCCACGGGACTGGATGATGGCCAGTGAGTCGAGGGCGTCAGCGTAGAGTCTCTCCGCGGAATCCTCGTCGAGCACATCCAGGTAGTGGGTACTGCCGAAATCCTCCAGCAGAAGAAAACCCTGCCCCAGGTCCTCGGCATGGATGTGCGGCACGTGGACACCCAACGCCCCCAGCCCCCTGGCCAGGGTCACAAAGGGCCGGCAATCCTCCTTCTCCGGCGGCGCATCCATGGCGATATAGCTACCATCCCCACTCACGCTGACGCGGAAGTAGCGGCGAAAACTGGCATCGGCCGAAGCCGGTTCCACGGTGAAACCGGTCAATCCAACAGAGGTGGTGAGCCATGCCTCCAGGGCACGCAGACGTTCAGGCATCGATTCACATCCAACAGAAGAGGTTCAAGACGCATTGAAGAAATCGCGATTCTATGCGATTTTATGCGACTCTCGCCAATGAGCGGGGAAATATTAACCCGGCAACCTAACAGATTAGGTTTAGGGCCAGAATAACAACCAACCAGAGAGTTGCCGTGCCAGGTAAAAGAAGGATCCTGCCCATCGCGATCAGCACCCTGCTGCTGGCGCCCGGCGTCAAGGCCGCTCCCCAGTGGGACTGCCGACCGAACCCCGCCGGGGGATGGGACTGTTTCAAGGAAGGTGTACTGGTCGCTCCTGAGCCGGCAGCCGCTGTCACGGCACCGGCACCTGCGAGAGAGGCCCCTGCTGCAGTGGAGGCCGAACAGCCGTCCACGATACCCGAACAACAGCCCGCCCCCCTCCAGGATCCTGCACCGGAGACTCCGCCACCGGCACCCGAGGTGGTCTCCACCCCGGCCGAACCTGCAGCACCGGCCGAGCAGCCCGTCCCGGAAGCCGAGCCCCGGGTTGAAGCTCCCGCCGAAGCGGCGACCCCGGTTGAGCGCCAGGTCCAGCAGCCCCGGCCTGAACCCGAGGCAGAACCTGCGCAGGTCACCCGCCAGGCCACACCCGGCCCGGCCGCCGCGGAACAACCCGCTGAACCTGCCGAAGAGGATCGCACCGCGGCAGATACCACCACACCGGAACCGGAGCCAGCCCCCGTACTACCGGTTCCCACGGAAGGGGTCGCACGCCTCGACCAGGGACTCAACTGGGAGCAGTGCTCGCCGGACAAGGGTTTCGATGTACCGCCACTCTCGCCGCTGCCTGACAACCTGACCCACGCCAGTGCCGACGGCCTCGAGTTTCAACGGGACAACGAGATCGCCATACTCACCGGCGACGTGGTCATGCGCGAGGGGGATCAGCTGGTCGAGGCTCAGCGCATCAGCTACGACAAGACCAGCGACACCCTGCAGGCGGACAAGGGCATCTACTTCGAGCAACCTGGCCTGCGCATCGCCGGCAGCAAGGCGACCCTGCAGCTGGAAGAGCACAGCGGCGAGATCGAGAACCTGGAGTACCGCCTGCTGGACAAGACCGCCCGGGGCAGTGCCAGCTCGGTACAGATCCTGGATAGCGACCGTTCCCACTTCCAGCAGGCCAACTACACCACCTGCCGACCAGGCAACAGCGACTGGTTGCTGCAGGCGTCAGAGCTGGACGTGGACAAGGCCAGCGGCGTGGGCACCGCCAAGGATGCCAAGCTGACCTTCAAGGGTGTCCCCCTGTTCTACATGCCGACCATCACCTTCCCGGTTGATGATCGTCGCAAGTCCGGCCTTCTCATCCCCTCGGTCGGTATCAGCGACAAGACCGGCCTGGATATCGAGATACCCTACTATTTCAATATCGCCCCCAATATGGATGCCACCCTGACACCCCGCATCATGACCGAAAGGGGCATCATGCTGGGTGGTGAATTCCGTTACCTGCAGCCGACCCACCAGGGCGTACTGAAGGCCGAATTGCTTCCCAGCGACTCGGAAGCGGCCCCCGGTGTTGGCGAAAACAGGGGCTCACTCTCATTCAAGGCCCACGGCGCACCTGCCCCCCGCTGGCACTTCGACCTGGACTACAACCAGGTCTCCGACGACGACTATTTCGATGACTTCGGCCAGAGCCTGGCGGTAAGCAGTGCAACCACCCAGGAGCGACGGGGCGATATCCGTTACAACGGCGAGGGCTGGTCCGCCCGGCTGCGGCTCCACGACTACCAGATTGTCGGCGACGGGGCCAAACCCTACGCCAAGCTGCCGCAGTTGCTGGTCGAACTCAACCGGCCCAACCAGGCCTACGGCCTCACCTACCACCTGCGTGCAGAGTACGTCTACTTCGACAAGTCCGATGCGGTTCACGGCTCACGCGTCGATCTGCATCCTGGCGTGAGCCTGCCCATACGCAGGCCCTGGGGTTACCTGACACCCAAGCTGAGCCTGCGCCACACCAGTTACAGCCTGGAAGAGCAGACTGCCGGTCTCAGTGACAGCCCTGATCGCACCCTGCCGACCCTCAGCCTGGATGGCGGCCTCTTTTACGAGCGCAGCACAAGCTGGTTTGGCAGCGTCACCACCCAGACCCTGGAACCCCGGCTCTTCTACCTCTACACCAGCGACGACGATCAGAGCAGCCTGCCCAACTTCGATACCTCGGAGTACGGCTTCAGCTTTCAGAACCTGTTCCGCGAGAACCGCTTCAGCGGGGCCGACCGGGTAGGCGACGCGAACCAGCTGACCCTGGCCCTCACCAGTCGCCAGATCAGTGACCTGAGCGGAGAGGAACTCTTCAGGGCAAGCATCGGTCAGATCTATTACTTCCGCGATCGTGAAGTGCAGATCTCCGGCGCCACCCAGACCGACGACAGTTCGGCCCTGGTGGCCGAAGTGGCCGCCAAGCTGGGTGACGACTGGCGGGCGCGTGCCGGCCTGCAGTGGAACCCTCACGATGACGACGATCCGGTGGAGAAGAGCGCGGTCTCCCTCCACTACAACGACGACCGGGAGCGGATATTCAACTTCGCCTACCGGTTCGATGACAACCTGCTTGAACATACCGATATCTCGGCCCGTTGGCCGATGGGCAGCAACACCCACCTGGTGGGTCGCTGGAACTACTCCCTGCGGGACAATGCCACCATGGAGGCATTTGGCGGATTCGAGTATGACAGCTGCTGCTGGAATACACGCCTGGTGCTTCGTCAGCACCGCACTAGCGCCACGGTTGAGCCCGATCTCGGCATCTTCCTGCAGCTGGAGCTCAAGGGCCTGACCAGTTTCGGAGATAGAATCGATGATTTCCTGGAACGTGGTATCCTCGGCTACCAGGCAGACAACGAATAGCCAGAGTCAACAGACCCAGACAGTACAGATGATCTTTCGACCCCATACACCCGGCTTGGGCGCGCTGCTCCTGGGCCTCATACTCGTCGCAGTATCCCTGCCCGCAGTCACCGCACAGATCGAACCCGTGGACCGTATCGTCGCCATCGTGGATGACGATGTGGTGGTAAAGAGCGAACTCGATCGGGAGCTGCTCACCATCGTCGCCCAGTTGCGCCAGAAGAAGGCCAGGCTGCCATCCCGCGAGGTACTCGAACGCCAGGTACTGGAGCGCCTGATTCTGCAAAGACTGCAGCTGGCAGCCGCCAAGCGTCTCGGCATCACCATCAGTGAAGATGTTCTCTCCCAGGCGGTGAACAATATTGCCAACAACAACAACCTCAGCCTGGGTGAATTCCGACAGACCCTGGAAGAGGGAGGGGTGAGTTTCCGCGCCTTCCGCGACAACCTGCGCAGCCAGCTGACCATCCGCCGGTTGCGTGACCAGGAGATCCGCCGTCGCATCCGGATCACCGAGCAGGAGGTTTCTGCCTTTCTGGCCCGCCAGCAGGGCGCCCTGGCCAAGCGTTCGGCCTACCACCTGCTGCACATACTGATATCCACGCCGGAAGGCGCCTCGGCCGACCAGCTGGAGAGTGCCCGGGGAAGAGCCGCCAGGCTGGTGGCGGAGCTGCGCAACGGGGCCGACTTCCGCAGCCTCGCCCTGTCGGAATCCGATGGCAGGCAGGCCCTTGAGGGTGGCGACCTGGGATGGCGCCCGGCCAACCAGCTGCCAACCCTGTTTGTCGACAGGACCCAGGAGATGCAGAGAGGAGAGATCAGCGATCCCATCCGCACGCCCAGCGGCTACCACATCATCATGCTGGAAGATTACAAGGGAGGTGACCGGCATATCGTCGAGCAGACCAGCGTACGGCACATCCTGATCAAGACCAACGAGATCACCTCCGACGACGATGCCCGCACTCGCCTGTTGCAGCTCAAGCAGCGCATCGAGGGCGGTGATGATTTTGCCAACCTGGCACGCTCCCACTCCGACGACAAGGCATCCGCCATCAAGGGCGGCGACCTGGGTTGGACCTCGACAGGCGACCTGGTTCCCCGCTTCGAGGAGGAGATGGCTGGCCTGCCGGCCAACCAGCTCAGCGAACCCTTCCAGACGGATTTTGGCTGGCACATCATCGAAGTGCTTGGACGCCGGCAACACGACAGCACCCAGGAGGTGCAGAAAGCAGAGGCGCGCAAGGCGATCCGGAAACGCAAGATGTCTGAGCAGACAGAGCTCTACCTGCGACGTCTCAGGGATGAGGCCTACGTCGACATTCGGTTGGACGATCTGTAGTACAACGGGTTTTCTGACGACCCTTTCTCGACAACTGCGGAGATGTGCGGATGGCCAAGGACCCCTTACTGGCGCTGACCCCTGGAGAGCCTGCCGGCATCGGCCCGGACCTGTTGGTACAGTATGCCCAGCAACCCAGGGAGGCCTCCCTGGTCGCCGTGTGTGATCCCGAGTTGCTGCTGCAGCGTGCCGACCGGCTTGACCTCCCCCTCAGCATCCGCCAGTTCGATCCGGCCGAACCGGTGGTTCACCGCGAGGCGGGTACCGTCAGTGTCATGCCGGTCGAGATGGACGAGCCGGCGCAACCCGGCAGGCTGAACCCCAGCAATTCGCGCTACGTCATCAGAACCCTCGAACTGGCCACCAGGGGCTGCCTTGACGGTACCTTTGCAGCACTGGTGACCGGGCCGGTGCACAAGGGCATCATCAACGAAGCGGGACTCCCCTTCACCGGCCACACCGAGCTCCTCGCCGAGCTGACCGGCGGCGGCCTGCCGGTCATGATGCTGGCCTGCCCGGAACTGCGTGTCGCACTGGCAACCACACACCTCCCCCTCAGTGAGGTCAGCTCCGCCATCACCCGCGCGTCACTTACCGAGGTGATAGGCATACTGCACGGCGATCTCACCCGGCGCTTCGGTATCGAGAACCCCCGGATACTGGTCTGCGGACTGAATCCCCATGCCGGCGAAGGCGGCCACCTGGGCAGGGAAGAGATCGAGACCATCGAACCGGTGCTGGAGCAGCTCAGGAAAGAGGGCATGGACCTGCAGGGACCGCTGCCTGCGGACACCCTCTTCACACCCCGCTACCTGGAACAGGCCGACGCGGTGCTTGCCATGTACCACGACCAGGGGCTGCCGGTTCTGAAACATCTCGGCTTCGGCCACGCGGTCAACATCACCCTGGGACTACCCATCATAAGGACCTCGGTGGATCACGGTACCGCACTGGACCTGGCAGGTACCGGTGGTGCAGAGACCGGCAGCCTCAAGGCTGCCGTCGAATCGGCCCTTTTTCTGGCCAGGGCCAGCCGGGAGAACTGAGACAGGCACTCTCAGTCTGAGGGGACGAGCCGGTAATCACGCTCCACCCGCGCCACCCTGAGAGAGTAGGCGGCATACCATTTCTCCCGCCCCATCTTGCGCGCCGCCACATGCTCGACCTAATCGCGCCACTGGCGTATCGAGGCCTCATCCTTCCAGTAGGAGACGGTGATCCCCAACCCCGAATCGCGAGCCGACTCCACACCGAGAAAACCGGGTTGTTGCCTGGCCAGCTCAAGCATCCGGGCGGCCATCCCGGGATAGTCAGCCGCCTCATCCGAGAGTACCGAAGCAAAGATCACTGCATAATAGGGAGGCTCCGGCGTCTCGGCGAAAGGCGTCATTTCACTCCCCCCCCTGGAGAAAGAAGGCCGTATCCTCGTAAATGGTATGCCCGGCAAACCAGTTGTGCAGAAAATCGGCGAAGCGGGCAACCGTGTAGCGACCGGCCAGCAGATCCTCCACGTGGTCGTTCAGTTCGGAGAGCATCTCCCGGTGACGATCCCGGTGAACCGGCTGCCCCTTGAGGCCCAGTTCGTAGGCGATGTTCTCCTCGGAACAGAAATGGAACTCACCGTATTTGACCAGCTCCATCAGCAGCCTTCGGCGGTAGGCCTCATCGTCGGAGCGCTCCAACGATGCACAGACACGATTGATCAGCTCGGTGAAGTACTGATGCTGGTGATCAACCGATTCGTTGCCCGTGGTGTATTCAGGCTTCCAGGTCAGTGTTGATATAGCCATCACCCCTCCATTGAGAGTCGGCATCAGTGACAAGTGTAGCAATACTCACAACAGGGAGAGGATGCGAGTGTTCTCCAGGTTGCGCGCGGTGTCCAGGTCTTCACTGGCGGGTACCTCTTCGAGCCGGGCAATGTAGTCGCCGGGCAGCCGATGATGCCGCGCCCCCGCGATGACGAACGCCTTGTACCAGTCGAAGGGCAGAAGGCTGTCATCGATCATCTCGGGCCGGGCGCAGTAGGTCAGGGCCGAAATCAGACCCGACCCGGTTTCAACCTGAACCTGGCAGGCATCGTAGCCCCGCCCCAGGTCCTCCGCCTCGTCCAGCGCGGCACGCTCCGACTGGGAGATGGCGTACACAGCACCTTCCACCAAATCCGGCGTCTGCCCGGTATAGAGGGCATTGCACTTGGCGGAGCCGTCCCGTCCTATCTTGTGAAAACTGAGACGGTGACCCTGGATCACGCCCCTGCCGAGCACCCTGCAGGAGGGGGTACGCGCCTTCAGCCTGGGCACGCAGAGATTGGAGCCATAGGCAAAATAGAGAAGCTGCCCCGGCCCGGCGTCCATCACACCTCCGCCACCAGCTCGCAGACCCGCGCCACCTGCTCCTCGCTCATGGCGGGAAAGATCGGCAGCGAGAGGGTTTCGTTGCAGAGCCTGTCGACCACCGGCAGATCGCCCGGCCTGTAGCCCAGGGGCTTATAGATCTCCTGCAGGTGCAGACCGAGGGGATAGCACTGGCTGTTGCCCACCTTGTTCTCGTTGAGATGGGCACGCAGCGCATCCCGACGTGGGTGGCGGATAGTGTAGAGATTGAATGCATGACGTCCAGCGGAGGGGTGCACGGGGGTCACCAGGTCGAGATCGGCCAGCCGCTCGTCATACCAACCGGCCACGCGGATCCGCGCATCCACGTCCGCCTCGAACTTGCGCAGCTTGATTCGCAGAAGGGCCGCCTGCACCTCGTCCAGGCGACTGTTGTAACCCAGCTCATCATGGGTGAACGGTGCACTGGCGCCATGGTTTCTGAGCTTCAGCAGGCGCGCCTTGATATCGTCACTGCTGGTGGTGATCAGTCCGCCGTCACCGTAGCAGCCGAGCACCTTGGTGGGATAGAAACTGAAACAGCCGGTGTCGCCGTGACTGCCCACGATACCGTCTCCGTGCCTGGCACCGAATGCCTGGGCACCATCTTCCACCACGGCCAGGCCATGCTCATCGGCAATCGCCTTGATCGCTGTCATATCGGCGGGGTTGCCGAAGATGTGCACCGGCAGAATGGCACGGGTCTTACCGCTCACCCTGGCACGCACGCTCTCGGGATCGATATTGAAGCTCCCCTCTTCGATATCGGCGAACACCGGGGTGGCACCCACCACGGAGATCGCCTCGGCGGTGGCAAAGAAAGTGAAGGGCGAGGTGATCACCTCGTCTCCGGGACCGATATCCAGGGCACGCAGGGAGAGCACCAGGGCATCCGTGCCGTTGGCCACGGCGATCGCGTGTCGGCTGCCGACATACGCCGCCGCTTCCTCTTCGAAGGCACGCACATTGGGTCCGAGGATGAACGCGCCACTGGCGCCGATCTCACCGATACCCTCGAACCACTCTTCGCGCAGCGATTCGAACTCGGCCTGTAGACTCAGGTAAGGGACACCCTGGATGGGCTTGTCAGTCATGATATTGTCCTGCCGGTTTGAAAGATTTCAGATGATTGAACAGCCCTGCTGCCGGCCGGTTGCCTGACTGCAAACTGCAAGTGATGAATGGTGCCTCAGCTCTCCAGGCGCCCCATGATCTCCGCCTTGACCCGCATCGCCACCTCCAGGGCCTCCTGCCCTGTCTGGCCATCCACCAGCGGCCTGGATCCGTTATTGATGCAGTCGACAAAAGCGGCCAGCTCGGCATCCAGGGGCTTCACGGGCTCCACATCCAACTTCTCCACCACCACCTCGGGCCACTCCTCCCCGGGCCTTGGTTTGGGATAGGCCGTTTCGATACGCTGCTCGACAAAGTCCAGGGACTCGTAGCGGTTCTCTTCGAACACGCGGATGCGGCGGGTCTGCTTCTCGGATACACGGCTGGCGATGACATTGGCCACGGTACCGTTGGCGAATTCCAGCCGGGCATTGGCGATATCGACATGCTGGGTGAGCACCGGGGTACCCACCGCGGAGATAGAGGTGATCTCCGATTTCACCAGCGACAGGATGATATCGATATCGTGGATCATCAGGTCCGACACCACGTCCACATCCGTGGCCCGTGCCACGAATCCACCCATGCGGTGAGCCTCGATAAACCGTGGGCGCACGATACGTTCCGCCAGCGCCATGACCCCGGCATTGAATCGTTCCAGATGCCCGATCTGCAGTATCGCGCCGCCCTCCTCGGCAATGCGCACGATCTCGCGCCCCTCCTCCACCGTGGAGGCGATGGGCTTCTCCAGCAGCATGTGGACTCCGTTCTCCAGGAACGGACGGGCCTCATCGAGGTGGTGGGTTGTGGGAACGACGATGCTGACCGCGTCCACCTTGCCGAGCAGATCCCTGCCCAGTTCGAAGGCCTCGCAGCCGCACTCCCCGGCCACGCTACGCGCAGTCTCCTTGTTGATATCGGCAACGCCAACCAGCTCCACGTTGGGCATCCGGGAGTAGATCAACGCGTGGAAACGCCCGAGATAACCGACACCGACAACGCCTACGCGCAGTTTTTCGCTCATTGTTCACCCGCAATGGTCTAAAAAAGTGGGGATTTTAAACCATCCCAGCTGCAGGAGCCACGCAGAGTGGCCGTAGAGCGGACGCCTCAGCGGCCGAGTATGGATGCCACAGAGACCTCGTGACCCACGGCCTGCAGGTGGAAGGTGAGAGTGACCGCCGTGGCGATGCCGACCACGGCGATCAGGAGCAGTAGAATATCGGGCTTGCGGGGTCTTGGGTGATAGCTTCTGTACATACCCCCTCCTGTGGCTTTTTTCAGGGGAGTACAGGGAATCATGGCCAATGGCGGGGTAATTAACTTTTAACCAGTTCACAACTGCAGGGATTTTCACAGGGCCCGGCACGCGGAATGCCCTGAAAAATGAGAACCGGCTCTCACAACCGCTACTCTTCGGAACCGGACCCCGACTCCTGCAGCAGCTTGATGACAGCGGCATGCTTACCGATTTCCGCCCGCTTCATGGCATCCGTGCCCGCCGTGTTCTTCAGGTTCACATCGGCGCCGGCTGATATCAGCGCCGATACCGCCTCGAGATGCCCGAAGGCCGCCGCCTCCATCAGGGCGGAGTTGCCTGCCGCGTCCACCGCGTTGACATCCGCCCCGGCGCCAACCAGGGCACGCAGGGTGCGCACGTTACCATTGAATGCCGCTATCACCAGTACAGGACGACCGTTGGCATTTTTCGCGTTTGCATCGGCCCCCTGGGCAAGCAGGTCGGAGACCATAGCCTCGAGCCCCTTGCTGGCCGCCATCAGCAGCTGCTGGTTCTGGTCAGCTGCCTGGACCGCGCAGGCGGTGAAAATAAAAACAGCGAGCAGTATTCGACGCCACATGGCACAGATACCTCATTTTTCCTGTTGATTGTCCTATCGGCCGCGGCCGGGGAAACCATTAGCCCGGCGCGGGTCAATAAACTTGCTTTTAACCTGCGGTGACTATAACGTGCGCGCAGTTCACTATCTATTTTATTACATCCCGGCAAATGCAGCAGAACAGCGAAAACCAGATCAACGTCGACGTAGAGACCGCCTACATCGAAAGCCAGTCCAGCCCCGAGCAGGACCACTACGTCTTCGCCTATACCATCACCATCCACAACAGCGGTGATACTGCTGCACGCCTGCTCAACCGCCACTGGATCATCACCGATGCCAACGGCCGCACCCAGGAGGTGCACGGAGAGGGCGTGGTGGGCGAACAGCCCTACCTGCGACCCGGCGAGGATTTCCGCTACACCAGCGGCACCTCCCTGGAGACCCCGGTGGGGACCATGCAGGGCAGCTACCAGATGCGCAACGACAACGGCGAGTTCTTCGACGCCCCCATCGCACCTTTCTCACTGGCGATCCCCAACAGCCTCAACTGAGATGAATCCCGGGCAAGGCGTACTGAATTGATTAGGCACGAGGCGCGCGAACCGGTCACTCTTCTAGCTGCGGTCAGCCTGTTCCTGCTGGCCAGCGGTTTCGATCCGGTAGCCGACCGCTACACCTGGTTCCTGGAAACCGTCCCGGTGATGATCGGCATCGCCATCCTGGTACCCAGCTATCGCGCCTTTACCCTCACCCCCCTGCTCTACCGACTGCTCGCCCTGCACGCACTGATACTGATGATCGGCGGCCACTACACCTATGCCGAGGTGCCACTCTTCAACTGGCTGCGCGACACGCTTGAGCTCTCGCGAAACCACTACGACCGGGTGGGACACCTGGCCCAGGGATTTATTCCGGCCATCCTGGCCCGCGAGATTCTTCTGCGCCGCTCACCCCTGCTACAGGGCAAATGGCTGTTCCTGGTGGTCACCAGTATCTGCCTCGCATTCTCTGCATTTTATGAGATGATCGAGTGGTGGACCGCGCTGCTCAGTGAAGAGGCGGCAGAGGCCTTCCTGGGCACACAGGGCGATCACTGGGACACCCAGTGGGATATGTTCCTGGCACTGATTGGCGCTATCAGTGCCCAGCTTTTGCTGAACCGGGTTCATGACCGCCAACTCGAACCCCATCTGAAAGAAAACTGACACGCAGGAAGAAGAGGGCAAAATGGCCGTATATGCCATAGGTGACGTACAGGGCTGCTACGACGAACTGCAGCTGCTGCTGGAGCGGATCCGCTTCGACGAAACCAAGGACAAACTCTGGTTCGCCGGGGACCTGGTCAATCGCGGCCCCCACTCGCTGGAAGTGCTCCGCTTCGTCAAGAAGCTGGGGAAACGCGCTATCACCGTGCTGGGCAACCACGACCTGCACCTGCTGGCCATCTCCGAGGGCAACCTGAAGCACAACCGCAAAGACCACACCCTGGACGAGATTCTGGCCGCCCCGGACCGGGAGGAGCTTCTCCACTGGCTGCGCCACCGCCCGCTGATGCATCACAGCAGGAAACGCGGCCTCAGCATGATTCACGCCGGCCTCCCGCCACAGTGGGATATCGAAACCGCGCTGGGCTGTGCGCGGGAGCTGGAGGCCACGCTCCAGGGCGAGGGCTTTCACGACTACTGCCACCAGATGTATGGCAACGAGCCTGCCTGCTGGACAGACGATCCCAAGGGCATGGAGAGGTTGCGCTTCATCACCAACGCCTTCACCCGCCTGCGCTACTGTGACAGCGAGGGCAACATGGCGCTCAAGGAGAAAGGACCACCCGGCTCCCAGGGACCCGCCCTGTTGCCCTGGTTCGAGATGCCCGACCGCAGAAGCCGCGCAGACCGCATTCTCTTCGGCCACTGGTCCACCCTGGGCTACCGCCACCAGGAGAATATCTGGGCACTGGATACCGGCTGCCTCTGGGGCGGCCGCCTGACCGCCCTCAGACTGCACAGGAAAAAAGAGTACCGGCACCACCAGATCGACTGCCCCGGTGCGGTGAAACCGAAGCAGTCCCGCTGACAGATCCTTGTCGGCTTTCCGCTGAACCGACCGGCCAGCTGGAGAGAAAATTGGGTGATATCACACACCCCCATCGGCCAGCTGCCCCACACAAAAAAAATAATTTCCTGGGCAGAAATCATATCCCATTGTTTTTATTGATATTTGCAGCCTTCAGGTGAGATTTATCACCCCATAGGTCAATCCCCCGTGACTTCCGGGTAAATAAAATTCAGTCCGCTAGAACAGTGGCCATGCGCCGGGGATCTCTCCCGACGCTGACGCAGACCTCTCTCACCAGCTGTACGGACTGATAAAGATGAAAAGAAACAGAATTCAACTTGCCATCTCGATGGCGCTCTCGGCAGGCTTCGCGCTGGGCAGCAACCCGCTGATGGCCGCCGACGCCCAGGACGAGATCAATGAACTCGACACCATCAGCGTCACTGCATCGCGTATAGAGCGTGGCACCAAGGAGGTCTCCTCGGCCATCAGCGTTATCGACGAAAAGCGCATCGAGGCGGCCAAGATGTTCAATATCAAGGACGCCATCCAGGGTACGCCCGGGGTGCTGATCAACTCCAAGAACGGCGGTTATGACTCACGGCTGATCATCCGCGGCGCCGGCCAGAAGGCCAACTACGGGGTGCGCGAAATCATGGTGCTTCGGGATGGCGTACCCATGACCGACCCCGACAGTTTCTCCCGCTTCGACTACATCGATACCCAGGACATCGAGCGCATCGAGATCACCAAGGGCCCGGGCTCCCTCTACGGCAGCGGCTCTGCAGGCGGCACCATCCAGATCATCTCCAAGTCGGTTTTCGACAACGAGCAGAACCGCATCAAGGCCGGCCTCGGCCAGCATGGCGGGCAGCTGCTGCATGCCCGCGTGGGGGGTGAGATCGACGAGAACAACGCCTTCTCCGTCACCGCATCCCATCGCGCCATGGACAACGACTGGCGCCGCTGGAACAAGTTCGACACCCAGCAGATCAGCCTCAAGCACGGCCTGCTCACCAGTGACGACGCCACCCTGGAGACCGAGCTCAGCTACTCCAAGGCGGATATGCAGCTGCCGGGCAGCATGGGCGACAGCGAGTGGTCCGATTTCCTCACCACCGGCAAGCAGACCGGCACCAAGGACGCCTGGAAGCACAGCGGACGCTACTCCACCATCTGGTTCTTCAACACCCGCTACGAGAAGGAGTACGGCGACCTGGTGTTCAAGCCCAGGCTCTACTTCAACCACTGGGACCACTTTCATCCGGTTACCGCGCGCATCAACGACAACCCCGGCACCAATGTCCTTGGAGGCGACCTTGAGTTCGCCTACAACCACCAACTGTGGGGCGAGAGCACCCTGGTGGCAGGTCTCACTGCGCGAATAGATGACACCAACGGTGCGAAGAAATACAAGTATGCCGACGTTAATACCATTTTCGGGGGAAGAATCGTCAGCACAAACTCCGACGCCATGGGCGACCTGATGGAGACCGAAGATGCCACCAATACCCTCTTCGGCATTTTCGTGCAGGAGACCTTCAGGCCCTCCGACCGCCTGACAGTGGACGCCGGCTTCCGCTTCGACAAGATGAACTTCGACCTCGAGGTGGTGGAGTACAGCACCTACAGCTGGAGCTCAGGCACCTATTCCGACCACGGATCGCCGGTCACCACGCTGACGGACAAGACCTTCGACCTCTTCTCCCCCAGCCTGGGCGTCAACTACGCCCTCAACGACAGGCTCAACCTGTTCGCCAACCTGGCCCAGTCGGGACAGGTGCCCTCAGAGGGTGAGATCAACGACAACCCCAACCTGGAGGCCTCCATTGCACGCAATTTCGAGGTCGGCCTGAAGGGGCGCGCCAGGGACTGGTCCTTCGACCTCTCCGCCTACCGCACCACGGTCAGTGATGACATCATCCAGGTCTACACCGGCTGGACCAGCGAGTTCAAGAACGCCGGCAAGACCCTCAAGAAGGGTCTCGAGTTCAGCGGCCGCTACGACATTGCAAAGCACTGGTCCCTGGGTGCCAACTACGCCTACAGCGACTACACCTTTGTCGACTTCGTGGAGTCGGGCTCAACGGACCACTCCGGCAACCAGATCCCCTACGTGCCCAGACTCCAGTACGGCCTGAGCCTCGACTACAACCACCCCAGTGGCTGGAAGGCGAGGGTCCAGAGCGACAGCTGGGGCGAGTACTACATGGACAACGCCAACACCGAAAAGTATGACGGCTACGACTTCGTCACCAGCCTGATGGTCGGTTACGAGAAGGGACCACACTCACTGACCCTCAATGTCGAGAACCTCTTCGACAAGCGTTACGCCGTCGAGGTGAAGAAGAGCTCCAGCGGTACGCGCAGCTACTCCGCCGGCTCACCCCGCGCGGCCATGCTGACCTATACCTACAGCTTCTGAGCGGGGAGAGGCCATGAGTTCGCGCAACAGGAGTGCCACCCTGGCCATGGTCCCACTGCTGTTCGGCGTCCTGACGGGCACCGACGCAGTGGCCCAGGCTCCCCAGGGAGCCGCCCAGAAACCGCAGGCTGCCAACGCACATCAGCACCGCAGGGGACCGAAACAGCTGACGCTGGTCGGATCCGAAGGGGCGGAGATCACGCTCTGGAAACCCGACCTCTCCACCCTGCCGCTGGAAGCAAAGATGGGCACCGTCACCATCCCCACCACCGGCGTGGACAACTACCACGCCGTGGTGGCGCGCAAGGACTGGGGCGACACTGTCGAGAGCGTCATCCGCTACCTCTACATGCACGGCAAGCCAAGTGGCCAGAGCCCGACCCGGCTGACCGGTGTCCTGAAGAGCGAGTTAGAGATCGTTCCCGACCCGATCCCGCGCGAGCACTTCCGCTACTACTCTGACCAGGAGTGGGGCTTCCTGGTGCGCTTCGGGGACAAGCCTCTTGCCAACGTGCCGGTGGTCATGGAGACCGCCAATGGCAGCCGAGTGGAGGGGGTGACCGACACTAGCGGCCGGGTCCGCCTGCACATCCCCGACGACTTCCCCAACGTGGTCGAGGGCGAGCGTGACCGCCGTGCCGCGGAGCTGTCGGTCAGCACCGAGCACATCGCCCGGGGCATCACCTACCAGAGCATGCTGAGTGCCGAATACCGGGTCAACCAGGGTCACTGGCGATCCTTCGAGCTGGGGCTGGCGGTGGCCGGCATCGGTATGATCGCCGGCGGTTTCATCGGACGAAAGAGAGGCGGCAACTGATATGAATCCCCTGAAGAACCTCTCCGTTATCCGCAAGCTGGTCCAGCTTGCCGCCTTTGTACTGCTGGTCTACGGCAGCGGTATCGGCGCCTACTACCTGGCCGACAAGCTCAGCGGTGCACTGCCCGCACTGAGCTGCGCTTACGACCACGAGGGATCAGACCTCTGCGTTCTGATCCCCTTCCAGCACCAGATGGACCACCGTCTCGGCGAGGCGATCGCCAATGGCGGCAACATCATGATGGGCATCATGCCGAGCCTGATCACCCTGGGTACCTTCCTGCTGCTGTTCGTGGTGCTCAACAAGGCCTTCTGCGGCTGGATCTGCCCCCTGGGCACGTTCCAGGAGTGGCTGCACATCATTGGCCAGAAACTGGGACTGCAGCGCCATGAGTCCGTTGACGAGGGGCTGGTGAAAGGGATGCGACCCATCAAGTGGGCGATCCTCGCCCTGCTGGTCTTCGTCTTTCCGCTGCTGGCCGGCATGGGCTGGGTCAGTCACGACCTGGGGGACCCCTTCTGCAAGATCTGTCCCAGCCGCATCCTCACCACCCTGGCCACCGGCAACCCCGAACAGCTGCACGTGGATACCGCCACCAACACCACGATTGCGCTTACGCTGATCGGCACCTTTCTTTTCGGCCTGATGGTCACCCTGGCACTGACGGTACGCCAGCCCTTCTGCCGTATCTGCCCGATGCTCTCCCTGCATGCGATATTCCGCAAGATCGGCCTCGCGCGCCTGGTGAAGAACGCATCGCCCCGCTGCGGCAAGTGCGGCATCTGCGCCAAGGCCTGCCCCATGGATATCCGCGAGATCCATACCGAAATGGAGAAGCGGGACGTGATGTTCGAGGACTGCACACTCTGCGGCCGCTGCGTGGAGTTCTGCCCGGACAAGGATGTACTGCAGCTCAAGTACACCGCATTCCCGATCTTCTCGGCGGATCCCCAGTACTTCAAGGTGCGCAAAAAGGCCCAGACCGAGTGGGAGAAGCGCAACCTCAAAACAGTGATCAAGGGCGAGCCACCGAAAAAGAGGGCCAAGCAGACATGATGCCCCTGGAGCCGGTCACCCTCAGCTTCGGCGCTGCGCTGCTGCTGGGCCTGAGCTTCGGCTCGGGCCCCTGCAACATCGCCTGCATGCCTTACCTGGGACCGGTCTTCATCTCCACCGGCAACGGCATACGCCAGGCCTGGCGCACCGTCCTTCCCTTCACTCTCGGTCGCATGACCGGTTACGCCCTGCTCGCCGCCGCCGCGGGCTGGGCCGGCGTACTGGTGGAGGACTGGATCGATGCACCCTGGGTGCGCTGGCTGCTGGGGGGAGCCACCATCGCCGTGGCCCTGTCACTGCTGTGGCGAAAACCCGGCAAGCGCAGCTGCAGCCGACCCTCCGCGGAGCCCGCAGCCGTCGCTGCCCCCACCACCGGTGAGCAACACACCACCCTGCCCGGCGGACTCTTCTTCATGGGTATGGGCATGGCGCTGAACCCCTGCGCCCCCCTGAGCACGGTGATCCTGGCCGCCGCAACCACCGCCAGTATCAGCGCCGGCTTTTCACTTGGCCTCGGCTTCGCCCTCGGTGCCGTGGCCATTCCAACACTGATCTTCATCTTCGGTGTCGCTCACTTCGCCACCCAGCTGAGGCTGCATATGGGGCGCTGGCGCAGCACCCTGGAGAAGAGCAGCATCGGCCTGTTGATACTGATGGGCACCGCAACCGCCATGGGATGGATAACACCATGAGTTTCGCTGAACTGATCGCCAAGGGCGGTCCCGTAATCTGGATACTGGCGGGCTACTCGTCGGTCGGCCTGGCCATTGTCATTGAACGCTACCTGCTCTTCTTCCGGCTGCAGAGACTGCCCAAGACGTTCTATGAAGAACTCGACCGCCTGCTCGAAAGAGATGATGCGCAACAGCAGGTCAGCACGTTGAAGGGCCCTGAAGCACGCGTCATACAGCATATGGTGGATGCCCATAACCAGGGGGTAAAGGATCTGCAGGGTGTCGGCGCCCGCATCCGCGCCCAGGAACTGCAGCGCATGGAGTGGGGTCTGCGCACCCTGGGCGTTCTGGGAAATACTGCACCGCTACTGGGCCTGCTGGGCACCATCACCGGCATGATCAAGGCCTTCATGGTGATTGAGCAGGCGGGTGGCAAGGTGGATGCCCAGGCCCTGGCCGGCGGCATCTGGGAGGCGATGATCACCACCGGCGTCGGCCTCGCCGTGGCCATCCCCCTGGTCATCCTGCTCCACTTCCTGGAGGGTGCCGTGGAGCGACGCGCCCAGGGCATGGGGCGCTGTATCAGCCTGCTGCTGGAGCGCCGCAGCGACCGGCCGGTGACCCTCGATTCCGCCGGCTCCCAACCCCATCACTGGGAGGAGATCACTGATGGGGTATGAGCGGCGCCGCTCAAGCACCGTGCTCAACCTGACGCCGCTGATCGACATTGTCTTTCTGCTGCTGGTCTTCTTCATGCTCACCGCCCACTTCATCCAGGAGGAGCGCATCGACATCGACCTGCCGACGGCCACCAGCGCCGCCGCAGACGAGGATGACCACTATGTCAACGTGACACTGCTGCCGGATGGCACCCTGCTGGTCGACGGCATAGCGACCACCGAAGCGCAGCTCACCGACACCCTGCGAGGTGCACTGCATGCGCCTGGAAAACGCTACGTACGCCTGCGCGGCGACCGGGCAGCCCAGTTCGGCAATGCCGTCACCATCATCGATGCGGCAAGGAGCGCCGGCGCCGAGTCCCTGGATATCCAGACCGAGCGCCCATGAGCCGCATCGACGTGAACTGGCGGCTGCTGGCCGTCGTTCTCTCCCTGGTGGTCCATGGCGCACTGGCCTGGTCCCTCTACGACCGATCCCTGCAGGCACCCACGCACCTGGCAAAAGTCGACCCCCTGCTTACCGAGGTACGCCTCAACTTTGTACAGCCTCAGCCCGAACCGGAGCCTGAACCTGAACCCGAGCCCGAGCCCGAGCCCGAGCCTGAGCCCGAGCCTGAGCCTGAGCCTGAGCCCGAGCCTGAGCCTGAGCCCGAGCCTGAGCCTGAGCCTGAGCCAAAGCCTGAGCCAAAGCCCGAGCCAAAGCCCGAGCCGAAGCCCAAGCCCAAGCCCAAGCCGAAGCCGAAGCCGAAGCCGAAGCCGAAGCCGTTGCCACCACCAAAACCTGTCAAGCAAGAGCAGCCTGCGCCCCAGGTCGCCCAGGTCGATGTTGCGACCCTGAAGCAGCGTTACCTGGCAACCATAGAGCGGGCGATCGAATCGAAAAAATTCTATCCGTCCGCGGCCCGGCGTCGGGGTATCGAGGGCAGTGCCACGCTCACCTTCACCGTGATGTGCGACGGCACCACCAGCAACATAGAGACCAGCGAGGGGCATAAACTGTTGAGACGGGCAGCAGCCAAGGCCCTGAAGAGTGCCGGCGTGCTCCCGCTACCGCCCCGGGGACTGCCCTGCCCGCTGAAAGTGAGATCGACCAAAGAGTACCGCCTGAAATAGACTGTCTTTTCTCCAAAACCAAGGCAAAATAGCCCCAGTCAAATACTGAATGGATATCGGCAGGGCTGAAGCTGCCGATCGGGAGAACAGATATGCGCTGCCACGAAGTGGATTACGAAATTCTCGGCTCGGAAATGCAGCTGGTTGAGGTTGAGCTGGATCCCGGAGAGACCGTGGTCGCAGAGGCCGGCGCCATGACCTACATGGAGGAGGGGATCGACTTCGAGACCCGCATGGGGGACGGCTCGGAGCCAGACCAGGGACTGATGGGAAAGCTCTTCTCTGCGGGCAAACGCATGATCACCGGCGAATCCATTTTCACCACCCACTTCACCAACAGTGGTGTGGGCAAGCGCCGTGTCTCCTTCTCCGCGCCCTACCCCGGAAATATCGTCCCCCTCAACATGGCCGAACTGGGAGAGCAGGTGACCTGCCAGAAAGACGCCTTCCTCTGCGCAGCCCTCGGCACCAAGGTGGACATCACGTTCAACCGCAAGCTGGGCAGTGGCCTGTTCGGGGGTGAAGGCTTTATCCTGCAGACCCTGGAGGGTGACGGCATGGCGTTTATCCAGGCCGGCGGCACCGTGGTGGAGAAAAAGCTTTCAGGCGAAACCCTGCGCGTGGATACCGGTTGCCTGGTCGGCTTCTCCGGTGACATTGAGTACGACATCGAGCGTGCCGGCAACCTCAAATCGATGGTGTTCGGCGGTGAAGGGCTGTTTCTCGCCACCCTGCGCGGCAGGGGCACCGTCTGGCTGCAGAGCCTGCCTTTCTCACGCATGGCCGACCGCATTCTCTCCAATGCGCCCTCGGCGGGTGGCAGCGACAAGGGCGAGGGCTCGGTACTCGGCGGTGTGGGCCGCCTGCTGGACGGCGACTGATACCCCGGACCAATTCAAATTCAATAACAATCGAGACAAGGACTACACATCATGGCCGACAAGGGCTTCGATTTCTCAAACTTTCTGATCCGCCTGGTGATGGCACTGATCCTGGTGTTCGCCACCTACAACCCCTCGGGTTACTCCTGGTACCACTGGTTCACAGGGTCGGAGAACAAGATCGATCCGCTGATCGCGCTGGCGGCGATCGTACTGATCATCGGCTGGGCCATCTACCTGCGCGCCACCATGCGCTCCCTGGGCGTGATAGGCACCACCCTGGCGGTGGCCTTTTTCGGCATCATCGTCTGGTCACTGATCGAGTACCAGGTACTCTCCCTGGATAACACCACCGCACTGGAGTACATCGTACTGGTGATGTTGTCGGCCATCATGGCGACGGGGCTCTCCTGGTCCCATGTGCGGCGGCGCCTCACCGGCCAGATCGACGTGGACGAGACCGACGACTAGCGTGGCATCGCCACTCTAACCGTGGCGGCGCTCCAGGTTGATGAAGGTGTAGTCGAAGGGATTCTTCTCATCAGCCTGGCACTGCTGACGGGCAGTCTCCCGCCACTCCGCCGGATCATATTCGGGAAAGAAGGCGTCTCCCTCCACCCGGGTGTGCACCAGGGTGAGGTATAGGCGGTCGGCGCGAGGCAGCATCTGCTCGTAAAACGCGGCACCGCCTACGATCATCACCTCGGGGGCATCACCTGCCGCCTCCAGGGCCTGCTCGATGCTGTGGGTCACCGTGCAACCGTCGGCGACATATTCGCGGTTTCCGGTCACCAGGATATGCGGACGGTCCGGCAGCAGGCCCGGAAGTGACTCCCAGGTCTTGCGGCCCATGATGATGGGCTTGCCCACCGTCAGCCGCTTGAAGTGCTGCAGATCGGCAGGCAGGCGCCAGGGCAGCCGGTTTTCGATACCGATGGCCCGGTTCTCGGCCATGGCGGCGATAATGGAGATGATCGGTTTATCTCTGCTCATGGGAGCGCATCCTAGCATTCGGGTAATCTGTGGACAAAGCAGAGCAATCTCCTGTCCGTATATCCTGTACATCGCCGCTCCTCGGCTCTGGCATCCTGCTTCGCTCTAACTCCTCCATCCCTGGAGTCGTGCGCATCCCTCGGCTCTGGCATCCTGCTTCGCCCTACCTCCTGCATCTGACCCACATGGATGTGGGAAATGCAAAAGGATTGCCGGGAGCAATCCTTGGCCTGCAGTCGTGCGCCCGCGGCGTACGACCGCCAGGGATGGCGGAAGTGCAGAAAATGCAGGAGCAATTTTCTGTCCGTACATCCTGTACATCGCCGCTCCTGTGCATCCCTGCACCCGCGGCATACCGTACATCCTGTACATAAACCCATCCCGGACATCCATCGGTTTAATACTATTCACCGCAGGCGCCACGAACGGCCCGCCGCTCCCGGCATCCTTGCCTCCCGCGGCATAAGGCCATCCATGGCCAAAAAAAAACACCCGAAAGGATTAACCTGACGGGTGTTTTGCGGGTTTACTAACGTATCAGCTGCAGATTTCCCAATCGGCCTCGATCATCATTTCCATGATCACCTCCATTTCGGAGGGGAAGATCTCGACCACTTCACGCCATTCTGCACAGTCCACTTTCAAAGCGTCTTCATTCATGCCGCACCCATGAATTAGTATTTAATGTATCTCTAATATATCAGATTATCATCAGCCGTCAAGATGATGCATGCTTTCGCCTCCAACCCATCCCCTTCTCTGCTATCTCCATCGCCCGGGAGAAGCATGGAATTCCCAGGCCGGTGCACTATATTTCCAGGTAGACACTTTGCTCACCCTGTGGCGCCCCATGAGCAGATCCGAAAACAAACTGATAACAACCATCTGGCGTATCCCCCTGCTCAGACACATACTCCTGGTGGCCGTAATCGGTGCCGCACTGCTCTCAGCCTATGACCTGCTGCGGGTCTACCCGTCATTCGAAAGGCTGCTGATCTCGGCCGTTGAAAAAGAGGCGGAAAGAACCGCCACACATCTTCTCCATGTGGCCCGGGTGGATCTGAGCGCCAGGCAGGCCTTCTCCCATGAACTGCCAGGCAAGAGCGCATGGACAAGCCTTCGCGAGGCCGCCGTGGATTTCGGGCTATGGAAAACCAGGGTCTTCTCCCCGGATGGCGAGATCATCTTCTCGACCCTGGAGAAGGAGATCGGAAACCGGAATACCAATGCCTATTTCTTCAACCAGGTCGCCAAGGGGGTGACCTTCTCAAAGGTGGAGCGCAAGCAGGGCACCAGCATGGAGGGTGAGCGGCTGCCGGTGGACGTGGTGGAGGTCTACGTCCCGGTATCGGTCGAGGGGCAGTTTCTCGGCGCCCTGGAGATCTACTACAACGTTTCCGAAGAGTGGCAGTTGCTTCAGACACTGCTCTTAAAATCCGGCGCTGTTCTTCTGATACTCGTCAGCGGAATACTGCTGGCGATGATCGTCCTGGTGGTACGTACAGCCCGTGAGAGCCAGCAGCTGGCCCTGACCCGTGACGCACTCAGCACCCAGGAGCGTCTCTTCCGGGATGTGATCGATGCCGCCCAGGATGGCATCATGGTGACCGATCCTCAGCAGAAGATAAGAATCATCAACCCCGCGTTCAGTGAGATGAGCGGTTACGACCAGGATGAGCTCGTCGGCAAGACACCCTCCATTTTCCGCTCGGGCCACCACGACCAGACATTCTTCGATCAGATGTGGCAATCGATCCAAGAGCACAAACGCTGGCGGGGAGAGATCTGGAACCGACGCCAGGACGGCAGCGTGTCTCCCGAACTGGTCAGCATATCCACCATCGAGGATGAATCGGGTGAACTGACCCACTATGTCGGCATCTTCACCGACATCTCCACGCAGAAAGCCTCCGAACAGCGATACCAGGCGATGGCCTACCACGACCCACTGAGCGGCCTGCCCAACCGGCTCCTGTTGATGGACCGGCTACAGCAGGCGATTCACACCGCCGAGCGACAGGAGGAGATGGTGGCGGTCCTGTTCATGGACCTGGACGGGTTCAAGCAGGTCAACGACTCTGCGGGACATGAAGCGGGGGATCTTCTGCTGCAGGAGATCGCTGAACGCCTGAAGAGCACTGTCAGGAAAGAGGATACCGTGGCCCGGATGGGGGGCGACGAGTTCACCATGGTGATCCGGGGTGCAGAGGACCGGAAGGTACTCGAAGGTATCGCCGAAAAGGTCATTGCCGGTATCGACGAACCGGTGGAGATCGCCGGTGAACGCTTCACGGTTGGCGTCAGTATCGGGATCAGCCGCTATCCCGTCGACAGCACGGACCCGGATGGCCTCGTCTGCCAGGCCGATGCGGCAATGTACGAGGCGAAGAAGCAGGGCAGGAACCGGTTCATCCACTACCAGGGGGAGATGCAGCCCGGATAGCGGCATCCCCGGGGCTGCCCCACCCCTTTGTATCAAACCGCAACGGGCGCCTTGATATGGGGATGGGCCTCGTAACCCACCAGCTCGAAGTCCTCGTACCTGAAATCAAAAACCGACTTCACATCCGGGTTGAGCTTCATGGTCGGCAAGGGGAGTGGCTCCCGTGACAGCTGTGTCTCCACCTGATCCAGGTGGTTGAGATAGAGATGGGCATCACCGAAGGTGTGTACGAACTCACCCGGCTCCAGGCCGGTGACCTGGGCAATCATCAGGGTCAGCAGGGCGTAGGATGCGATATTGAACGGTACGCCGAGGAAAATATCCGCGCTACGCTGGTAGAGCTGGCAGGAGAGCCTCCCCTCTGCCATGTAGAACTGGAACAGGCAGTGACAGGGGGGCAGCGCCATGTGCTCCACATCCGCCGGGTTCCAGGCACTCACCATCAACCGCCGTGAATCGGGGTTGTTCCTGATCTGCTCCACCAGCTGGGTGATCTGGTCGATGCTCTCCCCGTTGGGGGCAGGCCAGGAGCGCCACTGGTAACCGTAGACCGGCCCCAGGTCCCCGTTCTCATCCGCCCACTCGTCCCAGATGGAGACCCCGTTCTCCTTCAGGTAGCGGATATTGGTATCCCCCTGCAGAAACCAGAGCAGCTCGTGAATGATGGAGCGCAGATGCAGTTTCTTGGTGGTGACCACGGGAAACCCTTCCGCCAAGTCGAAGCGCATCTGGTAACCGAAGACACTGACCGTGCCGGTTCCGGTTCTGTCCTCTTTGCGGATACCGTTGTCGCGCACATGGCGCATCAGATCGAGATATTGACGCATTTATCAGTCCGTTTTTGTTTTCTTGTATGCGAGCCCCATCAGCAGCAGACCACCGATCAGCATCGGCAATGTCAGCAACTGTCCCATGGTCAGCCAGTCGAAAGCGAGGTAGCCGATATGGGCGTCGGGCATGCGGACAAACTCGACGCCGAAGCGGAACAACCCGTAGCAGAGCAGGAACAGGCCGGAAACCGCCATGGTGGGGCGGGGCCTTGATGAGTAGAGCCAAAGGATGAGAAACAGCACCGCACCCTCCAGCACCGCCTCGTAGAGCGGGCTCGGATGCAGCGGCGGTGTGAACAGGGTACCTGCTGGCAGCTGCAGCTTGACGCTGCAGAGCTCCTGGAAGCGGGCACAGGAGACCTGCATGGCCCAGGGTACGGAGCCGGGTCCACCCCACAGCTCACCGTTGATGAAATTGCCTATGCGACCGGTGCCCAGGCCGACGGTCACCAGCGGGGCAATGAAGTCGGTACTCTGGAAAAAGCCCTTGCCGTGGCGGCGTCCGAACAGCCACATGGCGAGCATGACACCGAGCAGTCCCCCGTGGAAGGACATGCCGCCCTCCCAGATGCGCAACAGGGAGAGGGGATCCCGGAGCAGGTCCGAAAAGCCGTAGAAAAGCACGTAACCCAGGCGCCCCCCGAGCACCACGCCAAGGACGATATAGAACAGCAGGTCGTCCACCTCCTCGGCAGTCCAGGATGAACCGGGTCTCGCCGCACGGATACGGCCCAGCCACCATCCGCCGAAAAAGCCCACCAGGTACATCAGGCCGTACCAGTGGATACTGATCGGACCCAGGGAAACCGCTACAGGATCGATATCAGGATAGGTCAACATGGGGCGCTATCTTAGCATGGGAGGCTCATGAAATATGCTGCAAAACACCGCCCATCGACGGGGTGGACAGCAAGATAAAAAAAGCCCCGCTGAGCCCCTCTCGGGGGGCCCAGCATCGAATGCCCGAAACCGGCCCCAAAAACCGTTTAAATCCATTCGAGAGATATCCCAAAAAAAACAGCGAAAAGCCAAAAAAACCCGAAATCAGACTATCACACTGAATTCATTATAGTTTCACCAAGGATTTATTTTACTAAGCAGATAATAAACCTAAAATCAATGTGCTTTTATTTGACAAATTAGACGAAATTTCTTCTTTATTTTTTCTCTATATACGTTTTAATACTTAATGAGGCCGGGTATTTTTTTACCCCTTGGAACATACCCTGACTCCCCCGGCCTCCGGGTGGTTTACGGCAAGGTACCTCCACCAAATCACCGTGGCGGTTCACCTAACCGGATCTCAGATCACACCCCGTGGACCGCACACCAGATGTTTATAAAAACATTTATGAAAATAGGTTACACAAGATGACTAGCTTGAATCCCCAAAACCTCGGGAGCCTCGGACAACGCATGCGCCATAAACGCCAGGAGAAGGGTTGGACCCAGGAGCAACTGGCAGTGCGTGCAGGCACAAATCAGGCCGTAATTCAGAAGATCGAGAACGGCAAGAGCCTGCGTCCCCGCAAGATCGACCAGATCGCAGATGTACTCGACGTCAACCCGGCCTGGCTGATGTTCGGTGACGAAAAAGCCACCACCCTGCCACCGGATGCGACCAGCGTGGCAGAAGCCTGGCAGCACCTGCCGGAGCCCCATCGCTCCAGGATCCGCCAGGAGATCATGGACCTCCAGCAGAAGGACTGATCCTGAAGGGTACCCTGCTAAAAGGAAGGCAGGGCGCGTAAATAGAACGTCTTGAGATAGGCTGTCTCGGGGATCGCCGGATGCACCGGATGATCCGGTGCCTGGGCACCCTGCTCCAACAGCTGAACCGTTCTGTCCGTATGTCTTGCAGCCTGCTGCACAACCTGCAGCAGGCTGTCGCGCGACATATGGTGCGAACATGACGAAGTGATCAGGATGCCGTCTTTGGAGAGCAGCTGCAGTGCCAGCTGATTGATTCTCCGATAGGCCTGGGTCCCCTCCTTGATGTCTTTGCGGCGCTTTATGAAAGCGGGCGGATCCACCATCAGCACGTCGAAACGCTCCCTCTCCGCCCGCAGTCCCCGCATGATCTCGAAGGCGTCCCCGCGCACGGTCTGCACACGCCCTGACACCCCGTTCAACGCCGCGTTGGCTTCAACCGTGTCGAGGGCGGTGCGCGAGACATCCACACTCAACACCTCCGCCGCGCCCCGCGCCGCGGCCTGCACCCCCCAGGCGCCGACATAACTGCACACCTCGAGCACCCGCCTCCCCTCCACGTAGGGCGTCATGCGGGCCCGGTTGTAGGCCTGGTCGAAAAACCAGCCGGTCTTCTGCCCCTGCAGTGCAGGCACACGGAAATCGAAACCGTGCTCCTCCACTGCCAGCTGTTCGCCAATGGCAGCTCCGACATGTTCAACATACCGCTCCAGCCCCTCCATCTCCCGGATGGCGGTGTCGTTGCGGAATATGACACTGGCAGGTCGCACCACCTTCTCCAGCGCATCGAGGATGGCGCCCTTCATACGCTCCATCCCCGCGGTGGTGATCTGTACCACGCAGATATCGCCGTAACGATCCACCACCAGCCCGGGCAGGCCGTCGCTCTCTCCGAACAGCAGGCGGTAGAAAGGGCGCGGATAGAGGCGCTCACGCAGGCTCAGGGCGATCTTCATGCGATGCACAAGCAGCGACCCGGTCAGCGGGTGTTCCCGGTCGCGGCTCACCAGGCGGGCACAGATCAGTGAGTGAGGATTCACATACCCCGAACCGAGCCACTTGTCCTGATGGCTCAATATATCCACCGGCTGACCGGGCTCGAATCCCTTGAGGGGAGTGGCCCCGGTATCTACCTCGTTGCTGTAGATCCAGCAGTGGCCGGCCCGCAGGCGTCTCTCCTGGTCCTTCTTGAGTTTTAGGGGAGCAAAAGTCATGGCACGAACACCCGGTAAGCAAAAACGGAGGCAAGAGTATCAGATTTGACAGGTCACCACCCGGGGTCTATATATATTATTCCGATATATATTGGATCGATATATGGATACCGGCAATCTCTGCCTCGGCGTGCTCTGCCTGGGTGACGCATCGGGTTACGAAATAAAGAAGATGTTCGAAGAGTCGTTCAGCCACTTCCAGGCGGCGAGCTTCGGCTCCATCTATCCCGCCCTGGCCAGGCTGACCGACGACGGACTGGTCACCTTCCGGGAGGAGCCCCAGGAGAAACGCCCCACCAAGAAGGTGTTCAGCATCACCCCGGAAGGGCGTACCCGGTTTCTCGACACCCTGCGCAATACCGAACCCACCGAACAGTACCGCAGCGACTTCCTGGTACTGATGATGTTCGCCCACCTGCAGCCCCTGGATCAGCTGGAGAGGGCGATCGAGATCCAGGCAGCCAATATCCGTTCCGAGCTGGAGATATTGCAGCGGATACTGGAGAGCTGCTCCGACCTGACCGCCGGCATGCGCTTCACCATCGAGTACGGCATCGCCGCGAACCAGGCCCTGCTGGCCCTGGTCGAGCAGCGCAAAGCCCCCCTGCTGGAGGCGATCTCCCGGGAGCAGTCGCGATCCACCCCCAAGGAGACACATCATGATTAACGCGAAGCAGCGGCTGACCGCCCTCCTCTGCATCGGCCTGTCGGCTCTCGCACCGGTTTCCGCGGATGAACAGAGAACCTTTGTCAGTACAGCACCGCTGGAGACGCTCGTCTTCTTCCCCTCATTCTCCGCTCCGGCAACCACCCTGAGCCTGAATGACAGCCGCATCAGCGCCGAGACAAGCGGCCGGATCGACCGTATTGCCGTACAGGTGGGTGAAGAGGTGCCGACAGGCGCACTGCTCGCCACCCTGGACTGCCGGGACAATATCCTGAGGCGGCGCCAGGCCGAGGCGTCCCTGGAATCCGCCCGTTCGCGGGTGGCGCTGGCACGCAAACAGCTCCTGCGCACCCAGTCCCTGCGCAAGGAGCGCAACATCTCTGAAGAGCTCTACAATCAGCGCGAGGCCGATCTGAGCACCAGCAGGGCCGATCTGCAGGCGCAGAGCGCCGCCCTCGACAAGGCGCGTCTCGATGAAGCACGCTGCAGTATCAAGGCGCCTTTCGGCGGGCTGATCATGAAACGTCTGGCCAGCGAGGGCGAATGGATCAATCCGGGCCAGCCCCTGGTGCAGCTGCTCGACAACCGGCGCCTGGAGGTCTCGGCCCAGCTGCCCCTGGACCGGGTCGACTCACTGGCGAGCGCCCCCGGCATCACGATCGAAACCAATCACGGCAGCCATCCCCTGCTGCTCAGACGGGTGGTACCGGCGGTGGGATCCAGGGGGCGTAACCGCGAGGTACGCCTCACCTTCACCGACACCACCGCCCTGCCGGGAAGCACCGGGCGGCTGCAGTGGACCTCCGCCACCCCCTATCTGCCTGCCGACATACCGGTACGGCGCGATGGACGACTGGGCCTGTTTCTGCTGGAGCAGGAGAAGGCCCGCTTCCATGTACTCGAGGGGGCGCTCGAAGGACAGCCCGCACGGGTGGATCTGCCAGCGCAGAGCCTGCTGATCATCGAGGGCAGGCAGAGCCTGAGCGACGATCAGCCGGTGGCTGTGCGGCCCTGAGACTATTGCGATGCTTGCGCGACTCTACCAGAACCATGTCCTCGCCAATCTCACCTTTGTGCTGGTGCTGGTGATCGGTTTTCTCTCCTACGGCCTGATGCCGAGGGAGCAGGATCCGACCATCAATTTCAATTGGATCGACATCACCACCATCCTGCCCGGCGCCTCCGCCGAGGACGTGGAGCGGCAGGTGACCGAGGTACTGGAGCGCAAGATCAGGCGGGTATCGGATATCAAGTTCGTCTCCAGCGTCAGCCGCGAAAGCATCTCCAGCGTGCTGGTGCGTTTCGAGGATATCGACGAACAGGTCTTCAACAAGCGCATCGCCGACCTGCGGCGGGAGGTACAGGACGCCGAGGACGAGCTGCCCGACGATGCAACGAGCCCCTTCGTTTTCGAGATCACCACCGCCAACGCCTTTCCCAGCGCCACCCTGGCGGTGGTCGGCGAGGCGGACGACGAGAATCTCCGACGCCAGGCCGAGAACGTCAAAAAGGACCTGGAACGGATAAAGGGGGTGGACCGGATACTGGAAACCGCCCTGCCCAACCCGGAACTGCAGATCAACTTCCTGCCGGAACAGCTGGAGCAGGCGGGCATCAGCCCGGCCCGGCTGGCCGACACCATCGCCCTCAACTTCCGTGACGTCGCCGCCGGCAGCGTGCAGGTGGACGACCAGAGCTGGCTGATACGTTTTGTCGGCCGTGACAGCGATCCCGGCTACCTCGCCTCCCTGCCGGTCACCGGCATCGACGGCGAAATCCCCCTGGGCGACCTGGCGGAGGTGGTACGCGGACGGGAGAAGGCGACCCAGATGGTGCGTTACCAGGGCCGGCCGGCGGTGATGCTGGCCTCCACCAAGAAGGCGAAGGCCAACACCCTGGAGCTGGTACAGGGTATCAACGCCTACATTGAAGAGCGCAACCGCTTCAGCGCCAAAACCGGGGTCGAACTGGTACTCATCGACGACCAGACCGAGATCACCCGCAGCGCCCTCAGCATCATGCAGAACAACGCCCTGCTGGGCCTGGGCATGGTGCTTATCGTCACCTGGCTGTTCCTCGGCAGCCGCATCGCCCTGCTCACCTCCATCGGCATACCCTTTATCCTCGCCGGCACCTTCTGGGTCCTGAGCAGCATGGGGCAGACCCTCAACGTCAGCGTATTGCTGGGCGCCGTGATCAGCCTCGGCATGCTGGTGGACGACGCGGTGGTGGTGGTGGAGTCGATCTACTACCGCCTGCAGCGGGGGGAGGCCGCCCTGCCGGCGATCCTGGCCTCCCTGAAAGAGGTGGTGGCGCCGGTCACCTCGGCGGTGCTGACCACCATGGCCGCCTTCCTGCCGCTGATGCTGCTGCCGGGCATCCTCGGCGACTACATGCTGATCATCCCGCTGGTGGTCACCATCGCCCTGGCTATCAGCCTGGTGGAGGCCTACTGGATGCTGCCGGCCCACATCCTCGGCGCCAGGGTCAGCTTCGACAACCCCTCGCGCATCCACCGCTACCGGGTCAGGGCCCTGCACTGGGTGCGGGTGAAATACACGGTGCTGCTGGTACGCGCCCTGCGCTGGCCGAAAACCATCCTGCTCTTTCTCTCGCTCACTTTCGCAGCCGCGCTGAGCGCCGCCATGGGTGGCGCCATCAAGCTCGACTTCTTCGCCACCGATCCGATCCGGCTCTACTACGTCAACCTGGAGATGCCCGCTGGCACCCCGCTGAAGGTGACCCTGGAGAAGACCCTCGAGGTGGAGCGGAAGGTGCGCGAACAGATCAGCCCCGGGGAGGTTCGCAACATCCTCAGCTACGCCGGGCAGATGTTCACCGAGACCGCCCCCTTCTTCGGTGACCACTACGGCCAGGTGCTGGTGGCGCTGAACCCGCGCGAGGAGGGACTGCGTAGCGTGGACGAGATGATCGAGGGCATGCGCGGCAGCGTGATGGCCACCGCCGGCCCCTCCAAGCTCTCGTTCCTGCGCATGTCGGGCGGCCCGCCGACATCCAAGCCGATCCTGATCAAGGTACTGGGGGACGACACCGCGGTTATCCGCAAGGCGGTGACGGACCTGAAGCGGATCATGACGCGCAACCCGGCGATCCGCGACATCACCGACGACGACAGCCAGGGACAGATGGCACTGGTGCTGCGGGTCAACCAGGATGCCGCACTGCGCGCCGGCATCAGCCCCTCCGAGGTCGCGCGCACCCTGCGCCTGCTGGTGGATGGCGAGATCGTCGGCCGCATGCAGCACCAGAGCGAGGAGCTGGAGGTGCGTATCCGGGCACGTCCCCGGGTACTCAGGGACATCAATGAACCGGGCAACTACACCCTGCCCCTGCCCGATGGCGGTCGCATTCCCCTCAAGGAGCTGCTGGTCACCGAGACCGGCCCCAGTCTCGGCAATATCCGTCACTACAACTTCCGTCGCGCCATCACCGTGGAGGCTGACCTGGACAAGGCCGCCACCGACACGGTGGCGGCCAACGCGGAGATCGTGGCGGGCTGGGAAGAGATACGTGAACGCTACCCCAGCATCGATCTCGACTTCTCGGGCGAACTGGACGATATCCAGGAGAGCATCGATGCCATCCTGGTACTGTTCCTGTTCGGCGTGGGGCTCATGTACATGATCCTCGGCACCCAGTTCAGGAGCTATTTCCAGCCGCTCATGATCCTTGCCACGGTACCCATGGCCTTCACCGGCGTGGTGATCGGCCTGTTCATCACCGACAACCCGCTCAGCCTCTTCACCATGTACGGCGTGGTGGCCCTGGCGGGAATCGCGGTGAATGCCGCCATCGTGCTGATCACCGCCGCCAACGAACGGCTGAAGCAGGGCATGAGCGTGCTGCACGCCACCATCTATGCGGCAAGGCGGCGCGTGATACCGATCCTCATCACCTCCCTGACCACCATCGCCGGACTCTTCTCGCTGGCCACGGGACTGGGTGGTGCCTCGCTGATGTGGGGCCCGGTGGCCACCGCCATCGTCTGGGGGCTGATGGTCTCCACCGTGCTCACCCTGTTCGTGATCCCCCTGCTCTACCGCATCTCCATGGGTTCGCACTGGGCCGTACGCAAACGCAACTCACAAATGCAGTAGACACCTGCCCCATGTCATCCCGGCAACAGCTACGCCTTCAGTTCATCGTCTTCAGCCTGGTCGCTGCTTCCTTTACCAATATCTACATCACCCAGCCGGTCTTGCCGGTATTACAGAACGAGTTTGCCGCAGATGCGGTGACCGTCTCCTACAGCGTGGCTGCAGTGATCCTGGGCATCGCCCTGGCCAACATGCCTTTTGGCGCACTGGTGGACAGGCTGCCGATCCGTCCGATCATTCTCAGCGGCGCCCTGGCGGTCGCCCTGGCGGGACTCCTCAGTGCCACCACGGACAACCTTGGCGTACTGATAGGCGCCCGCTTCGTACAGGGCCTCTTCATCCCGGCGCTGACCACCTGCCTGGCCGCTTTCCTTGCCCGCACCCTGCCGGCTGAGCGACTGAGCATCGTCATGGGTTCCTATGTCTCGGCCACGGTGATAGGCGGCCTCGGCGGGCGCCTGCTCGGCGGCTGGATCCACCCGCCACTGCACTGGCGCTACGCCTTTGTGTCTGCCGCCGTGCTGATCCTGGTCGCCGGTCTTATCGCCCTGCTTGCCCTGCCCCGGGATGAGCAACATCATGACCGGCAGAGAGAACAGCCAGGCTACTGGGGAATGCTCAAACGCTGGGACCTGCTGCGAATCTACCTGGTCTCCTCCGGTAGCTTCTTCATCTTCTCCTCGGTCTTCAACTACCTCCCCTTCCGACTGGAATCCCCGCCCTTCAACCTCGCAACCGAATGGATCACCCTGCTCTATCTCAGCTACCTGGTAGGGGTCTTCATGGGGCCGGCTGCAGGCAAGTTGAGCAACCGTTACGGCAGCGCCATCACCATGATCGGCGGCACGTTGATCCTCGCCCTGTCAGTGTCCCTTACCCTGCTCTCCTCCCTTGTTGCCATGGTTCTCGCCCTGCTTGGCGTCTGTGCCGGCTTCTTCGCCCTGCATGCGGCAGCCGTGGGCGCACTCAACCACCGGGTCAAGAGCGGCCAGGGGCGGGCCAACGCCCTCTACGTACTCTTCTACTACCTCGGGGGATGGGTTGGTATTACCGCCTGCGGACTGGTCTACGAACAGGCCGGCTGGAACGGCGCCGTTATATTCTGTCTTGCAATGTCGATCATTCCGTTGACGATCGGCATCATCGAACAACGGGTTTCGAATAACTGATCAATACGCACGTTGAGCGGAATTAACGGTTATAATCATGCTTTTGCCTGAAGAGGCATGATCAACTTCAGAAGGGTCTGATCGAAGTGAAACTGAGCCTGGAAGAATTCAGAGCCTGGAAAAACAAGAGCATCACCCTGCTCGGCATGTCAGGGGTGGGCAAGACCCACCTCTCCGGCACCCTGCGCCGTTACAACTGGTTCCACTATTCAGGCGACTACAGGATCGGCACCCGCTATCTCGACGAAGAGATCATGGACCTGATCAAGCAGCAGGCGATGCAGGTACCCTTCCTGCGCGGGCTGCTGCGCAAGGACTGGATCTACATCCGCAACAACATCAAGGTGGACGATCTCGGCCCGGTTCTCTGTTACGTGGGCAAGCTCGGCAACCCGGAGTTGGGGGGTGTACCGCTGGGCGACTTCAAGACCCGCCAGGCCCTCTACCGCCAGGCGGAGATCGATGCCATGTTCGATGTGCCCGAGTTCATCCGCAAGGCCCACGACATCTACGGTTACCGCCATTTCGTGAACGACGTTGGGGGCAGCCTGTGCGACATCGAGTCACCCGAGGTGATCGATCTGCTGGACCGTCACTCGCTCCTGCTCTACATCCAGGCCTCCGACCACAACGAGGAGGAGATGCTGATCACGCGCGCCCAGGAGGACCCCAAGCCCCTCTATTTCCGGCCCGATTTTCTGGACCAGCAGCTGAAGACCTACCTAGGTGAACAGGGCCTGGAATTCGCCGCACAGATGGACCCGGACGAGTTTACACGCTGGATCTTCCCGCGGCTTTTCCACTCCCGCGTGCCCCGCTACGAAGAGATCGTCGATCCTCGCGGCTATACCGTCACCTCCAGGGAGGTTGCCGAAGTGCGCGACGACAACGACTTTTTCGAGCTGCTGGAGACGGCAATCTCACGCAAGCAATGGAACGGATAGGAGCCACCCATGCCCCTGGTTGCGAATACTAAGCTGCCCACCTTCGAACGACTGCGCAAGGCCGGCCAGACGGTCCTGGAGACCGACCGCGCACTGCACCAGCATATCCGCGAACTCCACATCGGCCTGCTCAACATGATGCCCGATGCGGCCCTGGAGGCCACCGAGCGCCAGTTCTTCCAGCTGGTGGGCGAGAGCAACCCCATCGCCCAGTTCTACGTGCACCCCTTCACCCTGGACGAACTGCCACGGGGCGAGAAGGCCCAGGCCCATATCGACAAGTACTACGAATCCTTCGACAGCCTGAAGGAGGAGGGTCTCGACGCGCTGATCATCACCGGTGCCAATGTCACCCACCCGGACCTGGCCCAGGAGCCCTTCTGGGAGCCCCTGAGCCGCGTCATCAACTGGGCCATGGAGAACGTCACCTCCACCCTCTGTTCCTGCCTCACCACCCACGCGGTGCTGCAGCTCACCTATGGACAGAAACGCCAGTCCCTGGGCTTCAAGCGCTGGGGCGTGTTCCCCCACCACGTGGTGGACAGGCACCACCCCCTGGTCAACGACGTAAACACCCATTTCGACGTCCCCCACTCCCGCTTCAACGAGATCTCGCGGCAGCAATTCGAGGACGCCGGTCTGCATGTGCTGGTGGAGAGCGAAGAGGGGGGCGTGCACATGGCGACCAGCAAGGACCGCTTCCGGGTCATCTTCTTCCAGGGTCACCCGGAGTACGAGACCATCAGCCTGCTCAAGGAGTACAAGCGGGAGGTGGTGCAGTTCGCCCTGGGCCATCGCAAGGACTACCCACCCTTCCCTGACAACTACCTCAGCCCCAGGGAGCAGGCGGTACTCAACGAGTACCGGGAGCGCCTCGACATCGCCCTGATCGGCAACAGGGAACCCCCCGAGTTTCCGGAGAGCCTGATCAGTGAACGCCTGAACAACACCTGGCACGATACCGCCGAGGGGATCATCGGCAACTGGATCGGCATGGTCTACCAGGTCACCCACAGCGACCGCAGGATTCCCTTCATGGAAGGCGTCGATCCGGACGACCCGTTGGGGCTGGGCCTGGGCGAAGGTTGAGAAAGGTTATTGCGCCTGCCGGAATGACGGAGTCAAAGATTCTCAATACGGCTTTTTCTGCTCGCTGCTCTCCCACTCGGCGAACACCTCCAACGCCTCGTTACGCAGCATCTGGCGCATCGGCACCCGCCTGACAGCGGGCGAACAGCCCAGCTCCTCGCGGATAAAGCGGTCATCGAAGCCGAGGAGTGCGGCATCCTCCTCGGAGGCGGCATAGAAGATCTGCTCGATGTGGGCCCAGTAGGCGGCACTCAGGCACATGGGACAGGGCTCGCAACTGGTGTAGAGGTCACACCCGTCCAGGTGGTACTCGCCCAGCCGGGCAGCGGCATCGCGGATCGCCATCACCTCGGCATGGGCGGTCGGATCGCACTGGCCGACCACCCGGTTCCATCCCCGTCCGATGATATCGCCATCCTTGACCACAACGGCACCGAAAGGGCCGCCATCACCCTGGGCCACCCCTTTCCTGGCAAGGGCTATCGCCTCCATCATGAACGCCTTGTCCATCGATCCTCGATTCCGGCAATAAATCAGTCGTTGAAGCTGCCGGGGTTTCTGTCATTATCCTTGAACAACATTATAGAGTAGCCTCAGGACCTGAGCATGAACCGGTTGGCCGAGAGTACCAGTCCCTATCTCCAGCAGCACGCTGACAACCCCGTGGATTGGCATCCCTGGGACAGCGATGCGCTTGAACTGGCCAGGCAGCAGGACAAGCCGATCCTGCTCTCCATCGGCTATTCGGCCTGCCACTGGTGCCACGTGATGGCCCACGAATCCTTCGAGGACGAAGAGACCGCGGCCCTGATGAACGAGCTGTTCATCAACATCAAGGTGGACCGCGAGGAGCGTCCCGACCTGGACAGGATCTACCAGTCCGCCCACCAGTTGCTGACCCAGCGACCCGGGGGATGGCCGCTGACGGTCTTCCTGATGCCCGGGGACCGGGTGCCCTTCTTTGCCGGTACCTATTTCCCCGGCGAGAGCCGTTACGGCATGCCGCCGTTCAGGGATGTGCTGACCCGCATCGCCCATGCCTACCGCGATCAACGCGACGAGATAGAGAGCCAGAACCAGGCCTTTATAGTGGCGCTGAACCGGCTCGACCCTGAACCCGCAACCGGTGATGCCACCCTGGAGGCTGCGCCACTGGAGAGTGCACGCCAACAACTCGCGAGGAGTTTCGACGAGACCCACGGCGGCTTTGGACAGGCCCCCAAGTTCCCCCTGCCCACCAGCCTGCAGCGGGTACTGCGCCACTGGGCGGCAACACGCATCAGCGGCCGGGACGACCCACGGGCTCTCCATGTGACCGATTACAGCATGACCCGCATGGCCCTGGGTGGCTTCAACGACCAGCTCGGCGGCGGCTTCTACCGTTACTCGGTGGATGACCAGTGGATGATCCCCCACTTCGAGAAGATGCTCTACGACAACGGCCCCCTGCTGACGCTCTACGTGGATCTCTGGCGTGCCACTGAAAAACCGCTGTTCCGTGATACCGCGGCCCGTACCGCCGACTGGGTGATCCGCGAGATGCAGTCACCCGGGGGTGGCTACTACTCCACCCTGGATGCGGATAGCGAAGGCCGGGAGGGGCTGTTCTATCTCTGGTCTCCGGAGGAGGCGTCACAACTGCTGGACGAAGCGGAGTACCGGCACCTCGCTGCCTACTACGGCCTCGACCGCGAAGCCAATTTCGAGGGGCGCTGGCACCTGCATAACTTCCGCAGCATCGCGGAACTGAACGAACGCCTCGACAGCACCAGCGAACAGGCCCATGGGTTACTGGGCAGCGCCAGGGAGAAACTGCTCAAGGCCCGGCAGGGACGCATACGCCCCGGCCGGGACGAGAAGATCCTCACCGCCTGGAACGCCCTGATGATCAAGGGTATGGCGCGGGCCGGGCGGGTGCTGAACAGGCCTGAATACACCGCCTCGGCAGAGCAGGCCCTGGAGTTCATCCGCAGGCACCAGTGGCACAACGGCCGACTGCTGGCCACCCACAAGGACGGCACATCCGCCCTCGCTGCCTACCTGGACGATCACGCCTTCCTTATCGATGCACTGCTGGAGCTGCTGCAGACGCGCTGGCGGCGGGAGGACATGGCATTCGCCCGGCAGCTGGCAGACCTGCTGCTGGACCGGTTCGAGGATCCCGACAACGGCGGCTTCTTCTTCACCGCCAATGACCACGAGACACTGATCCACCGCCCCAAGCCCCTTGGCGACGACGCCATCCCCTCGGGCAACGGGGTCGCCGCACACGCCCTCAACCGTCTCGGACACCTGCTCGGCGAAACGCGCTACCTGGAGGCAGCCCAGCGCACGCTGCATACCGCCTGGGAGCAGCTGACACAGGTTCCCCACGCCCACTGCGCCCTGCTGGAAGCGCTGGAAGAGCTGCTCTATCCACCGGAGGTCATCATCATCCGGGGCCGTGGCGACGAACTCAACACCTGGTCGGAGCGGGCCTCCAGGCAACTGGCACCCAGACGCCTGGCCATCGCCATTCCAACGGGGGAGAGCGACCTGCCGGCCATGCTGGATAAGGATCACCGGGCAGAACAGACAAGCGCCTACATCTGCAGCGGTACCCAGTGCGAACCGGTGATCAGAGATTGGGAGGAGTTCGAAAAACGGCTGGCCGGGAGCGAGTGCACCCCCCATCGGAAGAGGAGCGCGCCTTTTCCGGCAGTGCCGGTTCGTTCAGGCGGGCGAGGGAGTAGCGGTCAGCGTTTCCAGCGCGCCTCGGCGTCACTGTCACTGTGGCGGGCATCCACCCAGCGCTCTCCCTCCGCGGTCTTCTCCTTCTTCCAGAAGGGGGCGCGGGTCTTGAGGTAATCGATAACGAACTCGCAGGCCTGGAAGGCCTCGCCACGGTGGGCGCTGGCTACTGCCACGATGACGATGGGATCCAAGGGATTGAGCTCTCCCACCCGGTGGATGACGCGGATACCCATCAGCTCCCAGCGCTCGTCGGCCTCCTGGACGATCTCCTCCAGCGCCTTCTCGGTCATCCCGGGGTAGTGTTCCAGGGTCATGGTGGCGACCTGGTCCCCCTCGTTCATGTCCCGCATCAGTCCGACGAAGCTGACCACCGCACCGATGGCGGGATTGTCAGCCCGCAGCTCGTCCTGCACCCGGGCGATATCGAAAGGCTCGGTCTGGACCTTTATCCGGTTCACCGCCTCAGCCCCCGGTCACCGGCGGGAAGAAGGCCACCTCGTCACCGTCGCTGACCGCCGTATCGCCGTCCACCATCTCCTGGTTGACCGCCATCAGCACCGGCTGGGCACCGCCGAAGACATCCGACCATACGCCACCCCGATCCTTCAGCGAGGCAATTACCGAATTGACACTGCCGAGGCCGGTTGAATCCATCTCTTCCGAGGCCGTCTCCAACTGCTCGCGCAGGCGCGCGAAATAGAGCACTTTAATCATCACAATAACTCACTGAAGGGAAGAAACTCGACCTGGTCACCCTTGCTCAGCACCTGGTTCTCGGGCAGCACCGCCAGGCCGTTGGACCAGGCCAGTGAACTCAGCACACCGGAGGAGCGGCTGCGGTAACTGCTGATCCGGGGCACCCCCTGCTCATCGAGCTGGAGGCGGGCGCGTGCGAACTCCCTGCGCTTGTCGGGCCTGGGCCAGTCGAAGTCGATACTGGCCCTGATGGGGGTGGGTGTCAGGCCCTCCGTCATGCCCTGCATCTTGAGGATGAAAGGGCGTGCAAAGAGACAGAAGGTAACGAACAGGGAGACCGGGTTGCCCGGGGTACCGATAAAGGGAACGCCCTCTATGTGTCCGAAGGCGAGGGGCTTGCCGGGCCGGATGGCGATCTTCCACATGTCCAGGGTGCCGAGCTTCTCCACCGCGGGCTTGAGGTGATCCTCCTCGCCGACGGAGACACCGCCGGAGGTCATCACCAGGTCGGCCTGCCGGGCGGCACTGGAGAGGGCCTCGCAGGTGGCGTCGAAGGTGTCCTCGACAATACCGAGACTCACCACCTCGCAACCCAGCGCCTCCAGCAATCCCTTCAGGGTGTACTCATTGGAGTTGTAGATCTGTCCCGGGCCCAGGGGTTTACCGGGATCGACCAGTTCGTCACCGGAAGAGAAGAGCGCCACCTTGAGACGACGGCGGACAGTAAACTCACCCACACCAACGGCGGCCGCAAGCCCGATATGCTGGGGGGCGATACGGGTGCCTGTCGCGATCACCTCCTGGCCCTTCCCGGTGTCCTCGCCGGCCCGCCGGATATTGGCACCGGCCTCCGGGGGCTGATTGACGATCACGTCATCGCCATCCGCCTCGCACACCTCCTGGATAACCACCGCATCGGCATTGGGGGGCACTGGCGCGCCGGTAAAGATGCGTGCCGCGGTTCCGGGCGCCAGGGGATCGCCCGTCGCACCGGCCGGGATACGCTGGGAGACCGGCAGCCGCGTCCCCGCCCCCTTCATATCCGCGGTGTTGATCGCGTATCCATCCATCGCACTGTTGTCCCAGGGGGGGACGGTCACCTGGCTGCTGACGGGTGCTGCCAGCACCCGCTCAAGACACGCCGACAGGGGCAGGGTCTCTACGCCCTCGATGGCCCTGGCATGGTCGAGCAACAGCTCGAGGGCCTCTTCCAGGGGCTTCAGTTTGGGCCCGGAAACGGATGAACAACCGCAATCACTCATGATCCTGTTCTCAGAATATCGTTATTGGAATCAAGCCCGGAACATCTGTGCGAAGTTACAGGGGCGGGTACGGTGATCCAGCTGGGAGTTGAGGATCTTGCCCCAACCGGTACGGCATGCACCGGAAGAGCCGGGCAGACAGAAGACCAGGGTCTGGTTTGTCAGGCCGGCAATGGCACGGGACTGTATCGCCGAGGGCCCGATCTCCTCCAGGGAGATGGTGCGAAACAGTTCGCCGAAGCCCTCGATCGGCTTCTCCAGCAGGGGACCCACCGCCTCCGGCGTGCTGTCACGACCGGTGATGCCGGTGCCGCCGGTACTGATGATCACATGCACTTCCGGATCGGCGATCCAGCGCGAGAAGATGGCCCGCATCTGGTAGATATCGTCTTTGACAATGGCCTTCTCGACCACATTGTGACCCGCCTCCTCGGCACCCTCTTTGAGGATCTTTCCGGATTTGTCCGTCTCCTCGGTACGGGTATCGGAGATGGTCAGCACCGCAATGTTCAGGGGCGCGAATCCGGTGTCGTCAAAATGTCCTGTCATTCTCTTTCATCTCTCTGGCGGTCAAACAAAACTGAAACCGAAAGCCTGCTCGAATCGCGCCTCAAAGTCATCCCTGGAAAAACTGTGGTTCTGGGTGCCCGCCTGTTCGATCTTGATGGCACCCATAAGGGCGGCAATACGACCGGTGGTCTCCCAGTCCATATCGTTCATCAGGCCGTAGAGGAGACCGGCCCGATAGGCGTCGCCGCAGCCGGTGGGATCTTCCAGTGAAGCGACCGGGGCAGCAGGTATCACGTAATGCTTGTCGCGGGTGTAGATATTGGAACCCTCGCCACCGCGGGTGACGATCACCCCCTCAACCATCTCGGCAAGCTGGCGCGGGGTCTTGCCCGTGCGCTCCTCCATCAGCTTGGCCTCGTAGTCATTGAAGGCCAGCCAGGTCGCCTGCTCCGCGAACCGCATCAGGTTATCGCCATCGAACATCGGCATACCTTGACCAGGGTCAAAGATGAATGGGATACCCGCCTCGGCGAACTGCTCCGCATGCTCGATCATCCCCTGGCGACCATCGGGGGAGACCAGCCCTATGCTACAGCCCTGCGTATCGGCGACGCGGTTCTCATGGGCAAAGTTCATGGCCCCCGGATGGAAAGCGGTGATCTGGTTGTCGTCCTGGTCGGTGGTGATGTAGGCCTGGGCGGTGTACTCGCCATCGATCACACGGATGTGGTCACGGCTGATACCGCACTTATCCATCCACTCGGCGTAAGGGGCGAAGTCGGTACCAACAGTACCCATGGGCTTGCCCTCGCCCCCCAGCATGTTCAGGTTGTAGGCGATGTTGCCAGCGCAACCACCGAACTCCCGTCGCAGGTCAGGCACCAGGAACGAGACATTGAGTATATGTACCTGCTCGGGAAGGATATGGTTCTTGAAATGGTCATGGAACACCATAATGGTGTCGTAGGCGAAAGAGCCACAGATCAACGCTGACATGCTATATCCTGTTGAATGAACGAAAGCGTCGATATTACACCATTACGGTGACGGGAGTTCAGAGATAACGCGGTGCCAGTATCAAGGCCCAGACCGTGACAGCCAGAACGATTGAGAGAAAGACCGCCGCGGAACCGATATCCTTGGCGCGGCCCGACAACTCGTGCCGTTCCTGCCCAATCCGGTCCACCACCGACTCAATGGCAGAATTGAGCAGTTCCGTGAGGGGAACGATCAGCAAGCTGCCGACAAGCAGTGACCGCTCCACCCCGTCCTGGCCCAGCCAGATGCCCAGGGGCAGCAGGGGGATCAGTGCATAGATCTCCTGCCTGAACGCCTCTTCATGCGTGAAGCAGGACCGGAATCCCTTGAGCGAGAAAAGGCAGGCGTTGATGATCCGCTTGAGACCCCTGGCGTTTTGATTGGCCATTGACGATTACCGGTTTGCTGTTTTTGTTGTCGGGATATTCTATTCCGAATCCACAAACCCGGCAGCAATATCAATCAGCCTCGGGGGGCGTCCACTTCAGGTCCAGCTCCCTCGCAGCGCGCACATCGTCGAGTCGCCGTACGGGCAAGGTGTATGGCGCACCCTTCACCTTCTCCGGATCGGTCTCGGCCTCCTGCTGGATCTGCTTCATGGCATCGATGAAACCGTCCAGGGACGCCTTGTCCTCCGTCTCGGTCGGCTCGATCAGCAGACACTCGGGTACCAGCAGCGGAAAGTAGGTCGTGGGGGCATGATAGCCGTAATCGAGCAGGCGCTTGGCGAAATCCATGGTGTTCACACCCAACTCCTTGGCCTGCTTGCGCAGGGTGATGATGAACTCGTGGGTGGCCCGGCGATCAGGGTAGGCCGCCTCGAATCCGGCCTCTTGCAGCAGCCTGTTCATATAGTTCGCATTCAGGGTGGAGTACTCGGCGACCCGCGCCATACCCTCACGACCGATCATGCGTGCATAGATATAGGCGCGCATCAGGATACCGGCGTTGCCGGCAAAGGCGGAGAGCCGGCCAATGCTGTCAGGACAATCCTCTTCCAGCAGCCAGCGGTAGCTGTCGCCATCCTTCGCCACCATGGGTACCGGCAGGTAGGGCACCAGGCGTTCACTCACACCCACCGGACCGGCACCGGGACCGCCACCACCGTGGGGGGTGGAAAAGGTCTTGTGCAGGTTCATGTGGATGACGTCGAAACCCATGTCCCCGGGACGTACCTTGCCGAGGATCGCATTCAGGTTGGCACCATCGTAGTAGAGCAGTCCACCCGCCTCGTGAACCAGGGCGGCGATCTCCTCGATCCTGCGATCGAATACACCGAGGGTGGAGGGATTGGTGAGCATGATACCGGCGGTCTGTGGGCCAACCACCTCTCTCAATGCTTCCAGGTCGACATCGCCATCCGCCCCGGTGGGGATCTCACGTACCTTGTAACCACACATCACCGCAGATGCCGGATTGGTACCGTGAGCGGCATCCGGCACCAGGATCTCGCTGCGTCCATCGTCGCCACGGGCATCGTGGTAGGCCTTGATCATGGCCACCCCGGCGAACTCACCCTGGGCACCTGCGGCCGGGCTGAGAGAGACCTCCTTCATGCCGGTGACCTCTTTCAGGATCTCCTGGAGATCATGCATGCAGGCGAGAAAACCCTGGCTGTGGCTATCCGGCGCCTCGGGATGACGGGAGAGAAAACCCGGCAGCATGGCAAGCTCGTTACTGCCACGCGGGTTGTACTTCATGGTGCAGGAACCGAGGGGATAGAAATGGGTATCGATGGAGAAGTTCTTCTGCGACAGACGGGTGTAGTGCCTCACCGTCTGCATCTCGGAGACCTCGGGCAGTGCTGCCGATTTCCTGCGCCGGAACTGCTCGGGAATATCCGAGATATCGGCCTTGGCAAGTGGTGCCTGGGCAGTGGCCCGGCGACCGGCTTTGGACTGTTCAAAAATCAGCATGCAGCACCTGTTCTCTTGAATCTGTAATCTTGTTTATGGTGTCCGCGCCCCGGCCCCCGGCAGGGGCGCGGAACACGGGGTTTAACCCAGTGCAGCCAGGGCTGCGTCGTAGTCGGGCTCCTCGACGATCTCGGGAACCAGCTGGGTGTAGGTGACGTTGTTGTTCTCGTCCATCACCACCACGGCACGACCGCAGAGACCGGCCAGGGGACCATCGGTGATCAGGATGCCGTAGTCCTTGGCAAAGTTGCGATCACGCATCATGGAGGCGGTGACGACGTTCTCGATACCCTCGGCGCCGCAGAAACGACCCTGGGCGAAGGGCAGATCGGCGGAGACTACAATGGCAACCGCATCACCCTTCTCGGCCATGGCGGCATTGAACTTCTGGGTGGAGGTGGCGCAAACAGGGGTATCCAGGCTGGGCACGATGTTCAACAGTTTCTTCTTGCCTGCATACTTGTCCAGGGTCACGTCGGAAAGGTCGCCGCCGACCAGGGTGAACTGGGGTGCGGCACTGCCCACGGCGGGCAGATCACCACTGGTGTTGCATGCGTTACCTTTGAGCGTAATAGCAGCCATTGCTTTTTCTCCTGATAAATAAAAACCCACGGATATCCGCGGGGGGGTATTTAGTGGTTAGGATCTGTTCGCACTAAAGACCGCCCATGGACGCGTTTACACTACGCGCCACCCTGCAGTTCGATAATGCGTTCCAGTTTCCCGGCAAAGTCGTCGATCTCCCCGTCAGTGCGCTTTTCGGTCGCACAGACGACGACGGCATCACCCAGTTCAGGGTAATCCCTGCTCAGATCGAATCCGCCGAGAACGTTCTGGGCCGCCAGCGATTGCAACACCTCTTTCACGGGTGCCGGCAACCGCACAACGACCTCATGAAAGTAAGGGTTATTGAACACCAATTCAACCCCTTGAATGGCTGAGACTTTTTCAGCAAGCTTTGCGGTGTTTTCATGGCTTGCCGCGGCAACGCGCTCAAGACCTTCGCTGCCCATCAGTACCATGTGAATGGTCGCCGCGGTCACCATCAGCCCCTGGTTGGTGCAGATATTGGATGTCGCCTTGGAGCGACGGATATGCTGCTCCCTGGCCTGCAGGGTAAGGGCGAAACCCTCCTTGCCATCCAGGTCCACGGTGCGACCGATGATTCGGCCGGGCATCTGCCTCACGAGGGCCTGCTTGCAGCAGAGAAAGCCGAAATAGGGACCGCCGGAGGAGAGTGGCGCCCCCAGGGGCTGGCCTTCACCACAGCAGATATCGGCGCCTTCACTGCCCCACTCACCCGCCGGCTGCAGCACCGCCTGGGCCACAGGATTGACCACCGCGATGGAGACAGCCTTGTTCTCTTTTGCCCAGTCGGTGAGGGTATCAACATCCTCCAGCACACCGAAGAAGTTGGGCTGGGGAATGACCAGGGCGGTGATATCCTCACCCGCATGCGCCGCCAGTGCAGCCATGTCGGTGGCACCGCTCGCCTCGTCGTAGGGTACCTCGACCAGTTCGATCTGCTGGTTCCTGACGATGTTGTCCACCACCCGCCGGTAGGAGGGGTTCAGGCTGCGGGGGACCAGCACACGCTTGGACTTGGACTTGCGGTTGCCACGCACCGCCATCAGCACCGCCTCGGCGAGTGCGGATGCGCCATCGTAGAGCGAGGCGTTGGAGACATCCATGGCGGTCAGCGCCGTCATCATCGACTGGAACTCATAGAGCAGCTGCAGGGTGCCCTGGCTCGCCTCAGCCTGGTAAGGGGTATAGGCACTGTAGAACTCGCCCCGGGTCGCGACCTGCCATACGGCGGCTGGCACGTGGTGATCGTAGGCACCGGCACCGATAAAGCAGACAGGCCGACTGTCCTCCAGTGCCCTGGCGCTCATGAGCTGCCCGATCTCCATCTCCGACATGGCCGGCGGGACGGTTACGAGCTCTCCGCATTTCAGATTCTCCGGGATCTCGTCGAACAGCGACTCGATATCGGAGGCGCCGATGGTGGCCAGCATCTCGCTGACCTCTTCTTCGGTATGTGGGATAAACGGCATGGCGTTGTGTACTCCGTTCGCCTAAGCGACAGCTTAGTGATCCTCTGACTCCATCACTTCGGTATAGGCCTCGGCGCCGAGCAGATCTTCCAGTTCAGTGGCGTCATTGAGACGCACCTTGAACATCCAGCCATCGCCGAAAGCATCTTCGTTGACCGTCTCCGGTGCATCCGCCAGCGCCTCGTTGACGCCGATCACCTCACCCGTGACAGGGCTGTAGACATCGGATGCGGCCTTCACGGACTCGACCACGGCACATTCACTGCCCGCTTCCACGGAAGCACCTTCCTCGGGCAGCTCTACGAACACCAGGTCACCCAGCAGCTCCTGGGCATGCTCAGTGATACCGATGGTGACCGTACCGTCACCCTCGTCCCTGATCCACTCGTGGCTCTTGGTGTATTTCAATTCGCTCGGCGCGTTGCTCATTTCTGTTCCCCTGAATTGTGAATCTGTTGACTGCGTGACGGATCTGCCGCCACTGTTGTTTCCGATCGGCCTTGTACGGATCAAACCTCGATACAGGCCTTGCCGTTACGCACAAATGGCGGCTTGACCACCTTGGCCGGGATCCGTTTTCCGCGGATCTCCACGTCGCACTCGTCAGCCACTGAACGGCTGACCCTGGCCAGGGCGATCGATTTCTCCAGTGTAGGTGAAAAGCCGCCGGAGGTGATCTCTCCCACCTCGTTCTCACCCACGAAAATCTTCTGATGGTTGCGCAGCACACCGCGCCCGGTCAGCACCAGGCCGACGAACTTCCGATTGTCTTCCGCTCCCCGCCTGGCATCAAGTACCTTTCGACCGGTGAATTCACGCTCTGCAGGCTCCCAGGCAACGGTCCAGGTGAGTCCCGCCTCGAGGGGGATCGTCTCCTCGTCCATATCGGTGCCGTAGAGGTTCATTCCCGCTTCAAGGCGCAGGGTATCCCGGGCGCCCAGTCCACAGGGAGCGACCCCGGCCTCGGCCAGCCCCTGCCAGAATCCGGTCGCCTCGGCCTCCGGCAGCATCACCTCGAAGCCATCCTCACCGGTATAACCCGTGCGTGCCACGAACCAGGCACCATCGGTTGCGGCGTGGAAGACCCCCAGTCCGGAGGCCTCCTCCCGGATCGCTTCGGGTATCAGGGGCAGTGCCTTGTCCCGGGCATTGGGCCCCTGGACGGCGATCATGGCGAGGTCACCCCGGGGAGCGATCTCCAGGTCGAAAGCCTCTGCCCTGCCCTTGATCCAGGCAAGATCCTTCTCCGCGGTGGCGGCATTGACCACCATGCGGTACCAGTTGTCGTTCATGAAGTAGACGATCAGGTCATCGATCACGCCGCCCTGCTCGTTGAGCATGCAGCTGTAGAGCGCCTTGCCGGCGACTTTCAGCCTGGAGACGTCGTTGGCCAGCAGCTGGCGCAGGAAATCCCCCGCACCTGCGCCCTTGAAGTCCACCACCTGCATATGACTGACGTCGAACATGCCGGCGTCCCTGCGCACCGCGTGGTGCTCTTCCAGCTGGGAACCGTAGTGAAGGGGCATGGCCCAGCCGCCGAACGGCACGATACGCGCACCCATGGCTTCGTGGGCTTCGAACAGTACGGTCTTCTTGTCCATTACAGATCCTCCGGGGCCTGAAAAACGAAAAAGGGGCGGCGCAAGACACCTGTCTCACGCCGCCCCTCTGTCCTAAACCTGAGAGTTTAAAGCCGCACGTCATGCCGGCTCTGCCCCGTCGGTGGGTCTTTCGACCGCTCTCCAGAGTCAACCTGAGGCCTATTCCGCCTCGGTCCCGTGGTCCTTTTGCCTGAGCGATTCCGGACGGTTTGCGCCTTCGGCTCCGACGCGATCATCTGTTTTATCGCGACGGCATCTCCCACGGGATGTTGGGTTGAAGAGGGAATATACCCTTCAGAACCTCCATTGCCAAGCGATCACCCCCCGTTATCCACAATTCCATGAAGAACTTATGGAACTTGGCAAGCGGCCGGACAATACCTAGACTGGATCCTGCATCCCGCCGTACCGGATCTCCAACCCCCTACAAAAGACGATAACAAACAGGGGGTTAATATAACTGCACAATAATCAAAGGGGGTAACATCATGTATATCACCGTGCATGATATTCCACCCGACACCACGGAAGAGGAAGTACGCAGTCTGCTCTCACGGTTCGGGCACATCGAGAACATCCGTCTCAATGCGGAGGGCAATCCCCAGCGGGTCGACGCCTGGGTGGAGATGGATATCAGCAGGGTCGGGGCCCACATGGTGGCCCAGCGCATACAGGGCATGCCCTACAAGGGGCAGACACTGCACAGCTACGTGCCGCTTTTCACCGACTGAGGAGGGTCACTCCCACCTGCGCCTCGCCAGTGACGGGAGTTCACCGACAAGTCCCAGCGCACGACGGATAATGAGGTGTTTCAGCGGCCCCGCCCCGTTGGCCAGAGAAAGTCCCAGATTCCGCGCCAGGGTCAACGGCCGGTTGCGGTTGCTGAAGAGCCGCTTGAACATATCCATCGCTCCCAGCATCCCCATGTTGGCACCTTTACGGGCACGCTCATAGCGCCTCAGGGTGGCCATGCTGCCCAGTTCACAGCCCGATTTACGGGCCTCCAGCAGCACGTCGACCAGCTGGGCCATGTCGAGGAAACCGAGATTCACACCCTGGCCCGCCAGGGGATGGATACCGTGGGCCGCATCCCCCACCAGCGCCAGCCCGGCGCGGACATACTCGTCCGCGTTACGCAGCTTCAGCGGGAACGCCCCGCGCGGACCAATCCGGGTCACCTCGCCCAGCATCCTTTCCGAGGCTTCCGTAAGCTCCCGGCAGAAAGCCTGGTCATCCAGTGCCATCAATCGCTCGGCTTCATCGGGAGAGGTGGACCAGACAATGGAGACCCGCCCGTCGTCGAGGGGGAGAAATGCCAACGGACCGGTGGACATGAAGCGCTGGCGCGCCACCTCGCCCGACGGCACCTCGGTCCAGATGGTGGCCACAATGGCGTGCTGATCGTACGCCCAGCCGCTGGAGGCGATACCGGCCATCTCCCGTACCGGCGAGGTGGCACCCTCGGCGGCGACGACAAGATCGGCCTCGACCACCAGGCCACTCTTCAGCACTGCCTTCACGGGATGCTGTTGCAGTTCGATCCGCTCGATGGAGTCGGGACAGAGCCGATGGGCAGATTCGAGAGTGCCCAGCCGCTCCCAGAGTGCCAGCTGGGTGACCCGGTTTTCGACAATGTGCCCCAGGTCCGGCTCGCCGATTTCAGCCGCGTCGAAGCGAATGCTGCCGCTGCCACCCGCATCCCAGACATGCATGCCGCGGTAAGGGCTGATCCGCAGCTGGCCCATGCGCTCCCAGGCACCCAGGTTCTGAAGTATCTGCTGGGACGCCCGGGTCAGGGCGGAGACGCGCAGATCCACCTCGTCATCGGGCCAGTCGTGCGTCGGTTCACGCAGCTCGATGACGGCGACCTTGAACCCCTCTGCAGCCAGGGCGCAGCCCAGGGCACTGCCAACCATTCCGCCACCCGCGACAAGCACATCACAACGCAGCATGTTATCCGTTTCACTCAAGGGGCAGACCTCTCGATAGACGTGGCAGGTAACCGTTCAGGCCCATGAACTGGCGTGTGACCAGCTGCTTGATCGACGGCGCCAGGTCCAGTGCCACCATACCCAGGTTCCTGGCCAGGCGGACCGGTAGCAGCGGGTTGGTGAAGAGTCTTACCAGGCCGTCCGTCATCAGGGCCACCGCCTGCTGATCCCGCCTGCGCCAGTCGGCATAGCGCTGGAGCACCTTCATATCACCGACATCCGCCCCCTCTCGAGTGGCATCCGCCAGCAGGTCGGCCAGAACCGCCACATCGCGGATGCCGAGATTGAAACCCTGGCCGGTGATCGGATGCACCGCGTGGGCGGCATTGCCGATAAGCGCCACCCTTGGACGCACATGCTCCTTGGCCTGCAGCAGCTTCAGCGGGTAACAGGAACGCCGCCCTGCCTTCTGGAATATTCCCAGGCGGGAACCGAAACGTTGTTGCACCTGCTTCAGAAAAGCCGCATCGTCCAGGGCCATCGCCTCATCGACGTCTTCGTCGGCCAATGTCCAGACCATGCCGTAACGCTCCTCGGTCAACGGCAGCATGGCCATGGGACCGGCATCGGTAAAACGCTCGTAGGCCACACCCGAGGGCTCGATACCGGGGGTCAGGTTGCTGATCAGGGCGGTCTGCCCGTAACCCCACTCCCGTACCTCGATACCCAGGGTCTCCCGGATCATCGAGCGGGTGCCGTCCGCCGCCACCAGCAGACGGGCGGTCAGTCGATGCACCTCCCCATCCATGGTGAGCGTAACACTTGCCTGTTCATCCTGAAGCTCGAAGGTGGTCAGCTGGGCAGGACAGAAGAGGGTGATGTCCGGCAGTGCGTTCAGTCCATTGAAGAGCACGCTGCCAAGGGCATGTCCCGTGGCCACGTATCCCAGCGCATCGACACCATGATCCCTGTGATCGAGCCGGGTAAAACCGAAGTGCCCCTTGTCCGACACATGGATATGCCTGATCGGTTCGGCATTCGGCTGAAGCTCTTCCCAGACACCGATCCCCTGCAGAATCTGCCGGGTACCGTAGGCCAGTGCGATCGCGCGATCGTCATAGCTTGGCTGTTGACTGGAATCCAGCGACCAGGCCTCGACCACCGCAATCGCCAGGCCGCTGCCGCTGAGGGCACGGGCCAGGCTTGCGCCCACCATACCGCCACCAACGATGATCAGGTCAAAATCACTCTTCATCTCTCTCGCTCGCTTCAGGGCAACCGGCCTCACGCCAGATACTTGCAGTGATCAACGCCTGCCCATCAGTGTCTCTATCTCCTCCACCGTCTTCGGCGCGTCCTTGGAGAGGATATCATGGCCATCCTTGGTCACCACCACATCATCCTCGATGCGGATACCGATATTCCACCACTTTTTGGCCACGCCCTTGCTTCCCGCGGGGATGTAGAGCCCCGGCTCGATCGTCAACGCCATGCCGGGCTCCAGCAGGCGCCAGTTGCCATCCACCTTGTAATCGCCCACATCATGAACATCCATGCCGATCCAGTGACCGGTTCGGTGCATGTAGAAGCGCTTGTAGGCTTCGTTCTTGACCAGGTTGGCAACCCTCCCTTTCAGGATGCCCAGGTCGACGAGCCCCTTGGTGATCACCTTTACCGCAGCCTGGTGCGGATCATCCCAATGGCTGCCGGGGCGCACCTTGGCAATCGCGGCGAGCTGGGCTTTGAGTACCAGTTCATAGAGCAGACGCTGTGGTTCACTGAACTTGCCGTTGACCGGGTAGGTGCGGGTGATATCCGACGCATAGTAGTCGTACTCACAACCGGCATCGATCAGCAACAGGTCACCGTCGTTGAGCTTGTCCCTGTTATCCGTGTAGTGCAGCACACAACCGTTTGCACCACCTCCCACAATCGGTGAGTAGGCCTGGTGGCGGGCTCCGCCGGTGGCACATTCGTACATGAACTCCGCTTCAAGCTCCCACTCCATTACGCCGGGTCGACACGCCTTCATCACCCGCTTGTGGGCCTTTGCCGATATCTTTGCTGCAGTGCGCATCGCCTTCAGTTCGGATCGGCTCTTGTAGAGGCGCATATCATGCAGGTAGTGGTCGAGGGCGATGAATTCCAACGGCCCGTTGATACCCGACCTCGCCTTGTTGCGTATGCCATTGATCCACTCGGACATCTGCTTGTCCAGTTCCAGGTTGCACCCCATGGCGTAGTAGACCCGCTCGCACTGCTCGAGCATGCGGGGAAGGATCTCGTTGAGATCACCGACGGGAAAGGAGTCGTCGGCGCCGTAGATCTCCACCGCCCCCTCCTGGCCGGAGCGTACGCCATCCCACATCTCCTTCTCCTGGTCCCGCTCACGGCAGAACAGGATGTACTCGGCATGCTTCCTTCCCGGAATCAGCACCGCAACCGCCTCGGGTTCATCGAAACCGGTCAGGTAATGAAAGTCGCTGTCGGGACGGTATGGATACTCGACGTCACGGTTACGCATGGCTACCGGCGCTGCGGGCAGAATCGCGATACTGCTCGGCTCCATCATCCGCATCAGTTGCCGGCGGCGGCGTTTGAATTCACTGTTGACCATCACTCTTCCACCGGACCATTGACCAGCTCTTCATGCACCAGCATGGCTGCAACCCAGAGAAACTCTCCCACCTCGACAAGGGCATCCTCATCCTCTTCGTCATCTTCCAGCGCATCCACATCCATGCGCGTTATCTCGATCAGGTCGTTCAACGCCTCGCGGGTCTCCCCGGAGAGCCTGACCTCTGGGTCGACCCCTGCAACCCCCATACCGTAGAGAAAACCCTCGCACCATTCGGAGACACCGCGTGCGCGCACCTTCAGGGGCTTTTCGTCCTCGGGCATAAACGGCGTGAAGCCAAGTCCTGGACCATCGATTGCAGCCTGGGTGTCGTCGAAAAGTTTCCGCAAGGATACCCGGCACTCACCGGCCAGAAGATCATCTTCCGGCGCATCCGGCAGAAGCTCCCTCAGCAGAACCGCGTAGGCGTCAGGCAGCCCGGCGCAGAGCAGCCCGCACATTATACCGTGAACTTCTGCGCCGCTGCTCTCGACATCGGCCGAGGCCAGCTCGCGCTCAAATCGTTCATATACCAAGGTGTGTCCGGACATAACCTGTTTTGATCCCCAATGAGAAGTAGAATTCCCCCTGGCGACCTGGAATTGCCAGTATCGACAGGAACAGCAGATAATAACACGCACCGTTGACCCATAGAGTAGGTCACTCTATATTGAGCAGTATGAACCGCGAAGATCAAAACCCAGTGATGGATCAGGACCTCAAACGCCTGGAAGTGCGCGTTGACGACCTGATCCATACGGTCACTCTGCTCAAGGAAGAGAACCAGGCCCTGCGCGTCAAGCAGGAGAACCTGATCACCGAGCGCGCCGAACTGATCGAGAAAACCGAACTTGCGAAAACCCGCGTGGAAGCGATGATCAGTCGCCTCAAGTCCATGGAGACCAGCCAGTGAGCAACGACAATGTACCGGTCACTGTCCGGATCATGGAAAAGGAGTATCGTGTCGCCTGCCAGGAGGGTGAGCAGGAAAGCCTCCTCGCCTCCGCTCGCTTTCTGGACGAAAGGATGCGCGAGATCCGCACCGGCGGCAGGGTCATAGGCACCGACCGTATCGCCGTCATGGCCGCTCTGAACCTGGCCCACGACCTGCTCGAACAGAAGGACAGCAAGGACGATACGACCCAGGGCATCAGCAAGCGCCTGCGCGTGATGCAGGAAAAGATCGAGATTGCTCTGAGTCAAAGCAATCAACTGGAACTTTGAGATAATTAGGTTTAGCCTTAGTTTTAAAGACACCCCCTGCGGTGTTCGCTAGCCAACCGGGTATTTTCTTGAGCCTAATTGATACCCCGGGAGCATAAAGCAGGCGCCGGTGCGCATGTCCGTCCCGAGCGGAAAGCCTGAAGCGCCGCAGTTGTTCCCACTTGAACCTACTGGTTCAAGAACGATGGTCAGCGGCGGCACATGCGGGGGGTGTCTCCTCATTTCAACCATGTCCGATTCCCAACAGATACGCAGGAAGGCCAGGGCGCTTCGCCGCTCACTTTCAGCTCACGAACAGCGCGCACACGGCCTGGCTGCGGCGAGAGTCTTCCACTCCTCCCCTCTCTTCAGGCAGGTACGACACCTTGCGATCTACCTGGCGAATGACGGCGAACTGGACCCCGAACCCCTTGCAAAAAAGGCGCTTGATGCCGGCAAGAAACTCTACCTGCCGGTACTCAGACCCAACACGCACAATTCACTCTGGTTTGCCCCCTACTCACCTGGCGATAGGCTGATCAATAACCGCTTCGGCATACCCGAACCCGATATCAGAAAGCTTAAACCGGTACTGCCATGGGCACTGGACCTGATCATCATGCCTCTCGTCGCCTTTGATACAACGGGCAACCGTCTTGGCATGGGTGGGGGCTACTACGACAGAACACTCAACTATCTCAGGTTACGCAAGCAGTGGTTCAAACCCAGGCTGGCAGGCTTTGCGCATGAGTGCCAAAAGGTCTCTTCACTACCCATAAATCCATGGGATATACCTCTCAATCATGCAATCACTGAACGCAAGATCTACACCTTCAGCAACAACAGTGATCATGAATAGCAAAGCAGGATGATCCCAAAGAAGCGCGCTTCAAATCATTCCAAGGAGAGGCAATCGAGGGACATCAGCAACAATCTGACAATGTAATTCTTAAATAACGGCAAAAAATTATAAAAAATACCGTTATTTACTGGCTTTTTCGGAAGACTTTATTATACTCAAGTTGAATTTCGCGTACTGTTTATGTATGGAGGGAACACAATGGCCGTCAAGAAAGCCGCGAAGAAGAAGGCTGCTAAGAAGAAGGTAGCCGCTAGCAAGAAGACCACCACCAAGAAAGCAGCCGCCAAGAAAAGAGTAGCGAGCAAGAAGACGGCAGCAAAGAAAAAAGTAACAACCAAGAAGAGAGTTGCGAAAAAGAAGGCTGCACCCAAGAAAAAGGCAGCCAAAAAGAAGGTAGCGAAGAAGAAAGCCGCACCCAAGAAAAAGGCAGCCAAAAAGAAGGTAGCGAAGAAGAAAGCCGCACCTAAGAAAAAAGCAGCCAAGAAGAAGGTAGCGAAGAAGAAGGCCGCACCCAAGAAAAAGGCAGCCAAGAAGAAGGTAGCGAAGAAGAAGGCCGCACCCAAGAAAAAAGCAGCAAAGAAAAAGGCTGCTAAAAAGAAGGTAGCGAAGAAGAAGGCCGCACCTAAGAAAAAAGCAGCAAAGAAAAAGACGCTACGTCCCCGCAAGGTGACACCGCGTAAGAAAGCCGCCAAGAAGAAGTAATCCTGGCAGCGAAAAGCAACGAAAAAGGCCCGCATAATGCGGGCCTTTTTCAGTTCATGCTGACGGAAACAGATTCACCGCTTCTCTTCGCAGCTTCCACCACAGGCAAACAAGCGATAAGCGGCATTCTCCGTCTCCTCCTTATAGGGATAACCCAAATCCTGGAGGAACCGGAGAAACTCCTTTTTCTTCCCTGAATCGATCTGTATACCCATCAACACACGACCGTATGCCGCACCGTGGTTACGGTAGTGGAACAGGCTGATGTTCCAGCGCTTGCCCATCTCCGACAGAAACGCGGAGAGCGCGCCGGGACGTTCTGGAAACTGAAAACGGAAAAGACTTTCGTCCTGAACACCAGGCGCATGCCCCCCGACCATGTAGCGGATATGCAGCTTGGCGGTTTCATTGTCGGTAAGGTCGATAACGCGATAGCCCGCATCAGCCAGCCTTTTGACCAGCTCATCCCGCTCGTTGTCGCCTTCACTCAGCTCGATACCGGCAAACACGTGCGCCTTCACCGAGTCGGCATAACGGTAGTTGAATTCAGTGATACTGCGTTTCCCGAGGCTCTTGCAGAAACGCAGAAAACTGCCCGGCTCCTCGGGAATCTCCACCGCAAGCAGCGCCTCTCTGCGCTCACCCAGTTCAGCCCTTTCCGCCACGTGGCGCAGACGATCGAAGTTCATATTGGCGCCGCTTTCGATGGCGATAAGGCTCTCACCCTTGACCCCTTCACGCTGGATGTACTTTTTCATCCCGGCAACAGAGAGCGCACCGGCAGGCTCCGCAATGGTGCGCGTATCATCAAAGACATCTTTTATCGCCGCGCAGATCTCATCTGTCCCGACAAGTATCACTTCGTCCACCACTTTGCGCGCCAGGCGAAGGGTCTCCTTGCCGATCTGCCGCACTGCAACACCATCAGCAAAGATACCTACCTGCTTGAGCGTCACCCTGCGGTTGGCCTCCAAGGCCTTGTAAAGGGTGGGTGCATCTTCCGGCTCCACTCCGATCACTTTCACGTTGGGATAGAGATACTTCACATAGGCACCGATTCCCGCCACCAGGCCGCCGCCACCAACGGGTACGAAGATCGCGTCGGGTGCGCCGGGATGCTGTCTCAGGATCTCCATCCCGATCGTTCCCTGCCCGGCGATCACATCCGGATCGTCGAAGGGATGGATAAAGGTCAATCCCTTCTCCCCGGCAAGCTCCAGGGCATGCTCATAGGCCTCGTCGTAAGAGTCGCCGTACAGCACCGCCTTGGCTCCATGGCTACGCACCGCCTGCACCTTGATAGGCGGCGTTGTCTTCGGCATGACAATAAGCGCCTTTATCCCCAGGCGTCTTGATGAGAGTGCGACCCCCTGGGCATGGTTGCCGGCAGAGGCTGCAATCACACCCCGCTTCCGCTCCTCCTGCGTGAGATTTCTTATCCGGTTATAGGCACCGCGCAATTTGAAGGAGAACACCGGCTGCAGATCCTCCCGCTTGAGGTAGATCCGGTTCTCCATGCGCACCGAGAGACGTTCCGCGCTGTCCAGGGGGGTTTCACGGGCCACATCGTACACCTGGGCCCGCAGGATTCGTTCAATATATTTCTGAGGCATCTGGTCTTCCAACACCTTCGTACGTGATTCCATAACCGCTGACGGGCCAGGGCAGTGATAAGCAACGCCCCATGCCTCTATAAACAGATCGGCGATGACAACTTAAAACACCAAAGTTATCATAGTTTCCAAAATAGAGAGGCAGGAAAATAAAATGACACCAGATGAATTGAAAAAACTTGCAGCCGAAGCTGCCATTGAGTACGTGGACGGCGGCATCATCGGCGTCGGCACCGGTTCCACCGTGAACCACTTCATCGATGCACTGGCGAGCGTGAAGCACAAGATCGAAGGCGCGGTATCCAGCTCGGAAGTATCCACCGAACGCATGAAGAGCCACGGCATACCCGTGATTGATCTCAATGCCGCCGGTGAACTCGATATCTACGTGGATGGCGCCGACGAATCCAACCGTCACCTGCACCTGATAAAGGGTGGCGGTGGCGCCCTAACCCGCGAAAAGATCGTTGCCGGAGCGAGCCGGAAGTTCGTCTGCATTGCGGACGGCAGCAAGCTGGTGGATGTCCTGGGCGAATTTCCACTGCCCGTCGAGGTGATCCCCATGGCCCGCAGCCACGTCGCCCGTCAGCTGGTCAAGATGGGCGGCACCCCCGTATGGCGGGAGAACTTCATCACTGACAACGGCAACATCATCCTGGACGTGCACAACCTGAAAATCATGGAGCCGGTCAAGATGGAGCAGGAGATCAACAATATCGCAGGCGTCGTCACCACCGGCATCTTTGCCCTGCGCCCGGCGGATGTCCTGATCCTCGGCACCGAAGAGGGCATCAAGACCATCTCCTAGTCCCGGACAAACCGAAGAGAAACAGTAAAGCCCGCCAAGCGCGGGCTTTTTTAATGCCACCATGGCGACGATTTGTAGGCCAGGCAATAAAAAACGGCCACTGCCTTTCGACAGTGGCCGTTTCCAGCTAACTTCTAGCTAAGTCTGACTTGTGGTCTGACTTAGAAGGAGTGCTTCATACCAACAGCGAAACGATCGTCGTCAACGTTGTTGGTCTCATCAGCCTGGTAGGTGGCGTAAACCTTGGTACGCTTGCTCATGTTGTGAGTGAAGTCCAGGATCCAACGATTACGCTCGTCACCACCGCTCTGCTCTTCGTCAGAGTAGCCGATACCGAATACGTTGTTGCCCATGGTGTAGTTCATACCCAGCATCCAACCTTCGCTGTCTTCGGTGTTGTCCTGGTCCTGGTAAACACCAACTACGCGGAAAGCACCGGTCTTGAACTCAGCACCCAGAGAGGTGGTCTCGGAACCGCCGTCAACGTCTTCGTGGGCCAGACGAACGGTGATGCCACCGTTGGAGTAGCCAACCATGATGTCGGTAGCGTCCAGGGAGTCGCTGTTACCAGCACCTTCCAGGGCGTAAGCTGCGATACCAGCCTGGAAACCGCCCATGTTGGGAGAAACGTAAGCCATTGCACCTTCGAGGCGACCAACGTCAACGTCCATGGTGCCAGTAGACAGAGGCTCAACAGTCAGGGAGTCGGCAGAGTCAACGGAGGCCATGGCTGCAACCTTGCCCTCGGTGAAGTCTTCCATACGACCGATTACGATCGTACCGAAACCACCGCTGATACCAACGATCTGGTCGTTGTTGGCGGTAGCGCCGTCGTCCTTACCGATGTCGATCTTGGCGAAAGCGGTCATGCCGTTGCCCAGGTCTTCGGAAGCAGTCAGGATAACGCCAACGTCAGAGTGGCTTTCCAGACCGTCTTCGGAGGTACCGGTGTCATCGCTGTCAGTTACGAACTCCTGCAGTACGAAACCTGAGACAGTAACGTCAGCCATTGCTGCGGGAGCAACGAGAGCAGCCGCCATGGCTACAGAGAGAAGCTTCTTGTTCATTTGATTGAACTCCTACTAAATTGCTTATGAAAGTTTAGAAAACTAATGCTGTGCATTGGGAATACTAGACCCCTCAAAACGGATTTGCAACACTTTTTCGCAAAAAAAACACACCCACCCTTTTTTGTTGCATAAAAGTAACACAAATACCCTCCAGGACCTCCTTTTCAACAGGTTAGGAGACAAATCTCACCAAAAACAGAAAAACTAAGGAACGTAAATACTAATTCTGGCGCCCGATATGTGTACCAGAAAACAACACCCCGGGAAAACCCCACTGAGCACACGCCGCTACCGATCCAGCCAGCCCCCCACCCTCCATCCAGAAGAAATTTATTAACGCACACAAAAAAGCCCGCGCAGTGCGGGGTGAGGAGGAACCGTTCATCCAGTGGATGAACGCAGTCCGACGAACGACCGGGCAGGGATGCCCGGGCCGGGGCCGCTATAAAGGTCAAACGCTGCGCCAGGGACGGCAATGGGAATCTATACATGTGCGATCACCCAGTGGACGAACGCAGTCCGACGAACGCCCTGCAGGGATGCAGGGCAGGATCTGAACTACAGGGATGTATTTTAGCACCGCGTTCAGAAGATTACTCGGCCATCCATGGCCTCGCCCCTTCGGGGTCAGTGTCGCTTCGCTCCACTGCTTCGGAATCGCTCCTTGCGATTCCGGCGAACCTCGAGTGAAGCTTCTCATCCTCCATCCAGAAGAAATTTATTAGCGCACACAAAAAAGCCCGCGCAGTGCGGGCTTTAGTGTTGGCTGGGGATGGAGGATTCGAACCTCCACATACGGAGTCAGAGTCCGCTGTCCTGCCATTAGACGAATCCCCACTTGTACGCGAATCCAGCGGATTCGCGACCCCGGCCCATGACCGGGGCAAGAAAGCGAGATTAGCGCTTGGAGTACTGAGGACGCTTGCGCGCCTTGTGCAGACCGACCTTCTTACGCTCAACCGCACGGGCGTCGCGGGTCAGGAAACCGGCCTGGCGCATGGGGCTGTGCAGGCTTTCGTCGTACTCTGCCAGGGCACGGGCGATACCGTGACGGATAGCGCCCGCCTGGCCGGTGTTGCCGCCACCCCTGACGGTGACCTTGACGTCGACCTTGTCGAGCATGTCGGCGACTTCGAGGGCCTGGCGAACCACCATGCGGGCGGTTTCGCGACCGAAGTACTCGTCCAGGGGACGGTCGTTGACGGTGATGTTGCCACTGCCGGCGCTCAGGAAAACGCGAGCTGCAGAGCTCTTGCGGCGGCCGGTAGCGTAAGTGTTGGTTTCTGCCATCTTTACTATTCCGATATTAGGCTAGTGTTCAGATTTCCAGCGCCTGGGGCTGCTGAGCCTGGTGCTGATGCTCAGGGCCTGCATAGACCTTGAGCTTCTTGAACATGGCACGACCCAGGGGATTCTTGGGCAGCATGCCTTTAACAGCGGTTTCGATCACACGCTCCGGCGCCTTTGCCAGCAGCTTGTCCAGGCTGATGGATTTCAGGTTACCGACATAGCCGGTGTGATGGTGATACATCTTGTCGCTCATCTTGTTACCGGTTACGCGAATTTTTTCGCAGTTGACTACAACGATGTAGTCGCCGGTATCGACGTGCGGCGTATATTCGGGTTTATGCTTCCCGCGCAGACGGCGCGCGATCTCGCTGGCCAGACGGCCAAGCGTCTTGTCGGTGGCGTCAACCACATACCAGTCGCGGCGAACCTCAGCGGGTTTTGCACTTACAGTTGTCATTAGAACTGCTCCAACGGAGTCCAAGTTAAAGCGCTTGAAAAAAGAGCGCGAATGTTACCGGACTTATCACCTGCTGACAAGACCCGATTACATTTTTTTCCGGCGCCCGGGAATTATAGCGGGAAATCAGGGGAGAGCGGCCCCGAGAGGAACGACTCTAATTCATAGAGCACGATTTGCAGTCAATCCCTCAGCAACAGGCGCTCCACCACACGCCCGTTCAGCAGGTGCTCCTCCACGATCTCATCCAGGTCGGCCCGGTCCACATAGGTGTACCAGACCGCATCGGGGTAGACCACCAGGACAGGCCCCTGCTCACAGCGCCCCAGGCACCCCGCCTTGTTGGCACGCACCTGGCCCGCCCCATCCAGCCCAAGGGACTTCAGGCGCGTCTTGACGTAAAAGTGGGCATCCCTGGCATTGAACTGCTGACAACATGCCTCGTCGCCCTCACGCTGGTTGATACAGAAGAATAGATGATACCGATAAAAGGACATCTCACCCTCCAGGCTCGTATACACCTTATATTTATATATTAACCGCTCTGCATAATGTTGCGCGCCGGATCGGACCCTCCACCGCCCCTTCAGGCCTTTCATTAGGCCCCACGCCATGTACAATTGCCGTTTCTCAACCGGACCACCTCCATAGCAGCCGCCCAGTGAACCGACAGCAGATACTTTCAGAGGCAGATCATTGCGTGAAATGCGGCCTCTGCCTGCCCCACTGCCCCACCTACCAGGTCACCGGGGACGAGGGCGACTCGCCCAGGGGACGCATCGCACTGATCCAGGCCATCGCAGAAGGGGTTCTGGACAGCCCCAGGGCGAACGACCACCTTGACCGCTGCCTCGGCTGCCGCAACTGCGAAACGGCATGCCCCTCGGGGGTCAGCTACGGAGAACTGCTCGACTCGATCCGACAGCTCAGCCCCCCGACACGGGATCACGACAGCTCCACCCTGCTCAGGCTACTGCCCGGGATGGCGCATAATTCCCTGAGCATCCCGGCACTGCGCGCTTACCAGAAGTCCGGCGCCAGGAAGCTTGCAAGGCGCATCGGGGGCGAGCGGTTCCGCCGCCTGGACCAACTGTTACCGACACTCGACAGCCCCCGCCAGACGAAACCCCTCTACCAGGCCATAGGCGCAACACGCGGCCGGGTCGGACTCTTCACCGGCTGCGTCGGCAGAATCACCGACATGAGCGCCATAGAAAGCGCCATACGGGTCCTGACCCACCTCGGCCTGGAGGTGGCCGTGCCCGAAGAGCAGGCCTGCTGTGGCGCCATGGACCAGCACGATGGCCGGACGGAAAAAAGCGCGCAGCTTGCGCTGAAGAACCAGGAGGCGTTCGGCGGTCTGCAACTCGATGCGCTCATCACCCTTGCCAGCGGTTGCGGCGGACAGCTCAAGGAGCAGGGCGAAAAAGGCCTGCTCCAGACCGCACCGGTGATGGATTTCAGCCACTTCATCATGCAGCTGCAGGACCCGCATGCGGTGCGCCTGGAACCGTCGGATGCCCGGCTGCTGCTGCATACCCCCTGCTCCCTGAAAAACGTGATGCGATGCCCCGATGAGCCGCGGCGAATGCTTGAACTGATTCCGGGACTCCGGATAGAGGAGCTGCCTTCCGGCGGCTGTTGCGGGGGCGCCGGCAGCTTCATGCTCACGCAGCCTGAACTGGCCGAAAGCCTGAGATCTCCGCTGATCGAAAGTATCGCCCAGTCCGCCCCGGACTTTGTCGTCACCTCGAACACCGGCTGCGCCCTGCACCTGCGCACGGGCCTGGAGCAGGCCGGCATAAGCATCCCCGTAGTCCACCCGGCCGAGCTGATCGCCAGGCAGCTTCCCTCCGGAGAGAAGTGACTTAAAAGGGGTATAATTGGCCCGGAGCTTGAAACCGGCTAGGATTCCAGTATGAGCAGCAGAGACTATTCACCCATCGATAACGCACTGATCGGCATCGACCAGGCACTGAGGACGATCTTCGGCCGCCCCCTGGTGACCGAACGCACCAACCCGGCCAACAGCCTGCCCGAGTCGGAGAGCAGCGAGGAGGCGCGGGAGCACACCGCCAAGCTGATGCGCATAAACCACACGGGTGAGGTCTGCGCCCAGGCCCTCTACCAGGGACAGGCCCTGACCGCCAAGCTGCCAAATGTGCGTGACAGCATGGAGCGGGCAGCCCAGGAGGAGAATGACCACCTGGCCTGGTGCGAGAGCCGCCTCAACGAACTGGGCAGCAGAAAGAGTTTCCTCAATCCCTTCTGGTATGCCGGCTCTTTCGCCATTGGCGCGGCTGCCGGTGCGGCAGGTGACAAGTGGAGTCTTGGATTCGTGGCGGAGACCGAACACCAGGTGTGCGCCCACCTGGACAGCCACCTGGAACAGATACCGACATCAGATCAAAAATCCCGTGCCATCCTGGAGCAAATGCGGGAGGACGAACTTCACCACGCCACGGTGGCCCTGGAGCATGGTGGTGCAGAGCTGCCCGGCCCGATCAAGCTGGCCATGAAACTCACCTCCAAGGTGATGACCCGCTCGGTCTACTGGCTATAGAGTCTGCCTATCCGACGGAGTGACCACTCACTCCTCTACGAGCTCGAAGTCGTGGGTGATTTCAGCCACCTCACCCAGCATCAGCGAGGCTGAGCAGTACTTCTCGGCGCTCAATTTCACCGCTCTCTCCACCACCTTCTCGGTGAGCGAGGGGCCGGCGACGACGAAGTGCACGTGTATGCGGGTGAAGACCTTGGGCTCGGTTTCCGCCCGTTCCGCCTCCAGCTCCACCTCGCAACGGGTAACCTGCTGGCGGCTCTTGCGCAGGATATGCACCACGTCGAACTGGGTACACCCGCCCAGACCCAGCAGCATCATCTCCATGGGGCGGATTCCCAGGTTCTGGCCACCCATATCCGGTGGACCGTCCATCACGACCGCATGGCCGCTGCCCGATTCGCCCACCATAAGTGTGCGCTCGACCCATTTTACCCGTGCCTTCATCACATCCTCGCAAAGTTTTTAGCCTGAGAAGACTATCACAGATCGACAACTTCCAGGAGCTAACCTAAAATCCACAAAAGGAATTCTCTTCCAATCCGAGACAGGAAAGCGATGACCATAATAAAACCGCCAGTCGAAGAGCCGGGGTTTCTGCAGCCGTTCCTCTCCCATTGTCACCGGAGACGCTACCCCGCAAAGACCGATATCATCCACCCCGGTGATCCGGCAGATATCCTCTATTACATCATCGAGGGCTCCGTAACCATCCTCATCGAGGATGACGAAGGGAAAGAGATTATCCTCACCTACCTGAACAAGGGCGACTTCATCGGCGAGATGGGACTCTTCACCCCCCAGGCCAACCGCAGCGTGCTGGTACGCACCCGTTCGGAGTGCATGCTGGCCGAGATAAGCTACTCCAGGCTGGAGCAGCTGTTCGAAAGCGACCTGAAGATCCACATGAAAGAGCTGATCTACGCCCTGGGCGGTCAGCTCACCCAGCGCCTGCTGCATACCAGCCGCAAGGTGGGACACCTGGCCTTTCTCGATGTCACCGGGCGCATCGCCGGCACCCTATTGGAACTGTGCAAACAGCCCGACGCAATGACCCACCCCGACGGCATGCAGATCCGCATCACCCGCCAGGAGATCGGTCGTATCGTGGGCTGCTCGAGAGAGATGGCCGGGCGTGTCCTCAAGGTCCTCGAAGAGCAGGGACTGGTCAAGGTGAAGGGCAAGACCATCGTGGTGCACGGCACCCGCTGACCCCCGCCTACAGATTCACCTCGCTGACAAGATCATCAGCGGTGCCGAAGGCGCCATCGGGCCCGGCGGACAACAACCTGTAACCGTTCTCTCCCGCCTCGTAGCGGATCTCATTGCCCCAGCCGTCCGTGAAATCCTCGGCCGGCATACCCATATCCTGGCCCAGCCTGGGCAGAGTGACCTGCCGGGGGTTGAACCCGGCACCATACTGAATCATCCACAGCTTCACCGAACTCGCCAGTTTGTCGAGGCGCTGCTCACTGGTTGAGCGCTCCGTATCGACGGGAATTGTCTCTACTGGGGCTTGCGGTTTCGGTTGATCTGCCACCGGTGGCTTTTCATCAGGCTTGCTTAACAGCCCCATGCCGAACCAGGCCACACCGGCAACAACAAGAACAAGGACCAGGACCAGGTAGGGCAGCAACTTTTTCTGCTGCTTCTCGATCCTGTCGGCCAGTACACGGGGCTCTTCGAAAAACTGTGCCGCCCCCGCCTCGGTCTCACCGGAATAGTCCGCCTCACCCTCGTCGGATCCCTTTTCCGATGTCTCGACACTCACAACCTTCATCGGCCGCGTCGATTCGTCATCCACCCGGGCCTCGGCCGACTCCAGCTCCAGTGACATGCCGCCCCCCGCCTCATCCGCAGACACCTCAACCGGCGCCTCGGCCAACGACTCAGGGGCACTCTCTTCATCTGAACCATCCGACACCACCGGCGAAAGGGTACACTCGGCACCCCGCTTGGTGATCTTCTGCATCAGGTGCTCGGCCTTCTCCAGGCTGAGCTCCTTGCGTATACGTGAACGCTCACCCTGCAGCATGCCACGTGCCTGCTCGACCGACATACTCAGCAACTTGGCGAGGGCCTCCTCAACTTCCTTGCGCTCGAAGCCCTCCAATACCCTCCCCGTCAGGGTCAAGCGGAATTTCTGTTCTGTCATCAATCTGCTCTTGTTATTCGTTATCGATTATTATTTGTCAGCGATCTCGACTTTCAAAACCACGCCTTCCACACCGGTCACCTTAACCCGGGTCCCCGCCTGGCAGTCCGCCCCGGTAATCTTCCAGGTGCTGTCATCCACCCTGATCTTGCCCTGGCCGTTGATCACGGGCTCTTCCAGCGTGAACAGCCTCCCGACGTACTGCTCGCCCCGGCGGTTGAGAGCCGGCTGATCGCTCTGAATCGGGTGACGCTTCAGAAACAGGTGCCAGACAATGATACTGACTACACTGAACAGGGCAAACAGCATCAGCTGCAGCTGCCAGGAGAGATCGGGCATCAACAGCAGGATCAGGCCGGTGATGCCGGCGGACACGCCCAGCCAGAGGAAAAAGGCCCCCGGTGAAAACACCTCCAGGATCACCAGCACCACGGCGGCCACCCACCAGTGCCAGTAACTGAGATTCTCGAGCCACTCCATCAGCCCTCACCCCCCTTTTTGGCGAAAGCCTCCCTGGCGATTTCGGCGATACCGCCGACACTGCCGATCAGGCTCGAGGCCTCCAGCGGCATGAGCACCACTTTCTGGTTCTCTGCAGATGCGATGTTCTGCAGTGCCTCGGTATATTTCTGGGCCACGAAGTAGTTGATGGCATTCACATCGCCCTTGGCGATGGCCTGGGAGACCATCATGGTCGCCTTGGCCTCCGCTTCGGCCAGGCGCTCCCGCGCCTCCGCCTCGCGGAATGCCGCTTCACGCTCACCCTCGGCCTCGAGAATGGCGGCCTGCTTCTCGCCTTCAGCCCTCAGGATCTCCGACTGGCGGTGGCCTTCCGCCTCGAGAATCTGCGCGCGTTTCTCGCGCTCGGCCTTCATCTGCCGGGCCATGGCATCCACCAGGTCCCTGGGGGGGGTGATGTCCTTGATCTCGATACGCGTCACCTTCACGCCCCAGGGCGTGGTGGCGTCATCCACCACGTCCAGCAGCTGGGCGTTGATCTGGTCGCGCTTCGAGAGCAGCTCATCCAGGTCCATGGAGCCCATCACGGTACGGATGTTGGTCATGGTGAGGTTGAGGATGGCATGGGTGAGATTTCTCACCTCGTAGGCGGCTTTCGGGGCATCCAGCACCTGGAAGAAGACCACACCGTCCACGGTCACCATGGCGTTGTCCCGGGTGATCACCTCCTGGGAGGGCACATCCAGAACCTGCTCCATCATGTTGAGCTTGGCGCCGATGATATCGATCACCGGCACGATCAGGTTCAGACCCGGGCGCAGCGTCTTGGTATAGCGACCGAACCGCTCAACGGTGTACTCGAAACCCTGGGGTACCCGTTTCGCACCGAGCACCACGATCACCACCGCCAGTACCACCACGACAACAGTAAAAAGCTCCATCCCTTTAACTCCTGAAAAAATCATTATATTCAGGCAAGTATACCCTGAACTGATCCGAGAAGTCCGCCAGCCGACACCCGGCCCGTCCTTTTATGATCCAGGCCTCAAATCGCCTTTTCACATTGTAGCCTGATGATTTTTCTTGAAATACCGATAAAAAAATCCTATATTAGCGTTTAATTATATTCCATGCAGGAGTACAACGGCATGATGAGCCGCATTCTTATTTCCCTGACCCTGGGCCTGGCCGGCATGGCACAGGCCGGCACCCCCCTGGAAACCGCACTCGCAGAGAGCCGGGAAACCCCCAGGGAGTATCGCCTGGACGGCGTTGTCGAGGCAGTGAACCAATCCACGGTCTCGGCCCAGACCCAGGGGCAGATCGAAGAGGTCCTGTTCGACGTGGACGACTACGTGGAGCGCGGAACCCTGATCGTGCGCCTGAAAGATACTGAACAGCGGGCCCGGCTTGCCCAGGCAGAGGCCGACCTGAAGGCCGCTGCCGCCCGGTTCAAGGAGGCCCGCAACGAGCACGCGCGGATCAAGGGCGTTTTCGAGAAGAAACTGGTCTCCCAGTCCGCCATGGACAAGGCCAGTTCGGCGCTCAAATCGACCCGCGCCCGTCACGATGCGGCCCAGGCCGGCCTCACCCAGGCCCGGGAGCAGCTCGAGTACACCCGCGTGCGCGCCCCCTACTCGGGCATAGTCACCCACCGACACGCGGAGGTGGGCGAGATGGCCAATCCGGGCAAGCGGCTGATGAGCGGCATCTCCCTGGACCAGTTGCGGGTCAACGTGGATGTACCCCAGAGCCTGATCCCCGCGGTGAGGAAGATCGGCAAGGCGAGCGTGCAGCAACCGGGTAACGGCTATATCCCGGCCTCCAAGATCACCATCTTTCCCTACGCCCATCACGGCAGCAACACCTTCAAGGTGCGCCTGGATCTGCCGGAAGGGGACCTCAACATGTTCCCCGGTATGTTCGTCAAGACCGCCTTCATCACCGGCAGCCGCAGGCAGCTGCTGGTCCCAGAAAGCGCCGTGGTCTACCGCAGCGAGGTGACCGGTGTCTACGTGGTTTCCGAAGATGGCGGCATCTCACTGCGCCACGTACGCGTGGGACGCCCGACGGATGACGCCATGGTCTCGGTGCTCTCGGGGCTTTCAGAAGGCGAGCGGGTCGCCCTCGACCCCATTGCCGCCGGCGCACAGCTGAAGTCCCAGCTGAGGGGGAAATCCGATGACTAAACTCGGCATATCCGGCAGGATCGCCGAGCGCTTCCTGAACACGGAGATCACCCCCCTGCTGGCCCTGGTGGGCCTGTTGATGGGCCTGTTCGCGATTATCGTCACCCCCCGCGAAGAGGAACCCCAGATCAACGTCACCTTCGCCAACGTCTTTATCCCCTTCCCGGGTGCCACGGCGTCCGAGATCGAGCACCTGCTCGCCACCCCCGCCGAGCAGGTGCTGTCGGAGATCGAGGGCATCAAGCATGTCTACTCCGTCTCCAAGCCCGGCATGGCGGTGCTGACCGTTCAGTACAAGGTGGGCGAGGGACGCACCGACGCCATCGTGCGCCTCTACAACAAGATCTTCTCCAACCAGGACTGGCTGCCGAGGAATCTCGGCGTGGGCCAGCCGGTGGTGAAACCCAAGGGTATCGACGACGTGCCCATCGTGACGGCGACCCTCTGGTCGGAGAACGAAAACCTCGGCGCCTATGAACTGGGCCAGGTGGCCCACGCCATCGAGTCCGAGTTGAAGCGCGTACCCGGCACGCGGGATATCTACACCCTGGGCGAACCCAAGCAGGTCACCTCGGTGCAGCTCGACCCCCAGGCCCTGGCCGGATACGGCATCGACTTCCAGAGCCTGAGAATGGCGCTGCAGTCGGGCAACACCACCCGTGACAACATCCACCTCACCACCGACAACAGCGAGGTTCTGGTCCAGGCCGGCACCTTCCTGACCAGCGCCGAGGAGATCGGCGACCTGGTGGTGGGCAGCACCGAGGGCCGCCCCATCTTCCTGCGTGACGTGGCCACCATAAAGCAGGGTACCGAACAGCCGGACCAGTACGTCTGGATGGGCTCTGGTCCCCAGGGCGAGAGCAAGGGGATCACCTTACGCGGCACCACCCCCGCGGTGACCATTGCGGTGGCCAAGAAACCCGGCACCAACGCAGTGGACATCGCCGACGCTGTGGTCAACCGCTTCGAACAGCTGAAGGGCACCTTCATACCCGAAGGCGTCGAGGTGACCATCACGCGCAACTACGGCGAGACCGCCGACAGCAAGGCCAAGAAGCTGATCAGCAAACTCATCTTCGCCACCCTCTCGGTGGTCCTGCTGGTGCTCTTCGCCATCGGCTGGCGGGAGGCGTTTATCGTCGGTGCCGCGGTGGTGGTCACCCTGGCGATCACCCTGTTCGCCTCCTGGGCCTGGGGCTTCACCCTCAACCGGGTCTCCCTGTTCGCCCTGATCTTCTCCATCGGCATCCTGGTGGACGACGCCATCGTGGTGGTGGAGAACATTCACCGTCACCTCGCCATGGGCGCGAAACACCTGCTCGAGGCGATCCCCAAGGCGGTGGACGAGGTGGGCGGCCCCACTATCCTGGCCACCTTCACGGTGATCGCGGCGTTGCTGCCCATGGCCTTCGTGAGCGGACTGATGGGACCCTACATGAGCCCCATCCCGATCAATGCCAGCATGGGCATGTTCATCTCCCTGGCGGTGGCGTTCATCTTCACCCCCTGGATGACCAACAGGGCCCTGGCGAATACCGCCCCCGACCTGGCCAACCATGGCGAGGGGGAGAGTGACAACACCGCCCTGTTCCGCTTCTTCGACAAACTGATGAGGCCATTCCTGGCCGGCCGCAAGGGGCACATCAAGCGCTGGATGCTGCTGGCGGGGATCATGATCCTGATCGCCGGTTCGGTGAGCCTGGTGGGCACCAAGTCGGTGGTGCTCAAGATGCTCCCCTTCGATAACAAGTCAGAGTTCCAGGTGGTGCTCGACATGCCCGAGGGAAGCAGCCTGGAGCAGACCGCGAGGGTGCTCAGCGAGATGGGTGACTACCTCTCTGGCGTACCAGAAGTGACCGATTACGAGGTCTACGCCGGCACATCGGCCCCCATCAGCTTCAACGGCCTGGTCAGGCAGTACTACCTGCGCGAGGGAGCCAACCTCGGCGACATCCAGGTCAACCTGGTCGACAAGTCCGAACGTGACCGCAAGAGCCACGATATCGCGCTTTCTGTCCGTGAACCCCTGCAGGCCATCGCCGGCAAGTACCAGGGCAACGCAAAGATCGTCGAGGTGCCCCCCGGCCCGCCGGTGATGTCACCCCTGGTGGCCGAGGTGTACGGCATCGACTACGAGGGCCAGATCGCGGTGGCCAAGCGCCTGCGCGACACCTTCGAGAACACCGATGATATCGTCGACATGGACGACTCGGTGGAGTACCCCTCGCGCAAGGTGATCCTGAAGGTGGACCGCGCCAAGGCGGCACGACTGGGCGTCTCGCAGCGCAGTGTAGTGCAGGCCCTCTCCACCGTCCTGGAGGGTGAGGACACCAGCTTCCTGCACGGCGAAAACCGCAAGTACCCGGTTCCCATCCGCCTGGAGTACTCCGAGGCGGACAAGGCCGACCTGGAACAGGTACTGGCCCTCAAGGTGCGTAGCCAGAGCGGCAACCTGGTGCCCCTGACGGAGATCGTGGAGCGGGTCGACAGCAGCCGTGAACACGCCATCCATCACAAGGACATGCTGCCGGTCGTCTATGTCACCGGCGACATGGCCGGCGAGACCGACAGCCCTCTCTACGGCCTGTTCGACATCTCCGGCCAGCTCGACGAAGAGGGTGGTATCGACCAGTGGTTCCTCAGCCAGCCCGACAACCCCTACGTCTACAGCATGAAGTGGGATGGCGAGTGGCAGGTCACCTACGAGACCTTCAGGGACATGGGTATCGCCTACTCCGTGGGCCTGGTCCTCATCTACCTGCTGGTGGTTGCCCAGTTCCGCTCCTACCTGGTTCCACTGGTGATCATGGCGCCCATCCCGTTGACCATCATCGGCATACTGCCGGGCCACGCGATCCTGGGTGCCCAGTTCACCGCCACCTCGATGATCGGCATGATCGCCCTCGCCGGCATCATCGTGCGCAACTCGATCCTGCTGGTGGACTTCATCAACCAGCAGCTGCGTAGCGGCGAAAAGTTCGAGACCGCGGTGATACGCTCGGCGGCGGTGCGCTCCAAGCCAATCGCCCTGACTGCCCTGGCGGCCATGGCCGGTGCATTCTTCATCCTCGACGACCCGATCTTCAGCGGCCTGGCGGTCTCGCTGATCTTCGGCCTGTTCGTCTCCACCGTGCTGACCCTGGTGGTGATCCCGGTGGTCTACTACGCAGCGATGCTGAAACGGGTCGACATGATCCGCGCCAGCGACTGACCCAAGGCGTTGCGGTCCCGCACAGGCGGGGCCGCATCCCCTGCCTGCCAGCACGCCGTGCCAGCGGCGGAAGGTTGATATATCATCACGGTTGCATGCCTTTATCCTTTGCAGGACAGGGGCACGCTGTTCCACCAGAACGTACGGGTGATGAGTAGCGGGAGGCGGAAGATGGCAGAGACATTTGGGCGAATCACATCGAGGGTGCTGGGGCTGTTGCTCCTGGCGGGCCTGCTGCACGGCTGCGGCACCACCCACCCCCCACCAGGCGCCAGCGCCCATGATCTGACGGATGACCAGCGGCGACTCACCGTGGTGCGCACCGCCACCGCCATGATCGGCAAACCCTATCGCTACGGAGGAATGCGTCCGGACCAGGGTTTCGACTGCAGCGGGCTGGTCCACTTCAGCCACAACCAGGCGGGCATCCCCGTACCGCGTACCGCCGCCCAGCAGCTGCTCAGGTCAAAGAATATCGGCTACGAGGAGCTGCAACCCGGCGATTTGCTCTTCTTCCGTATCACCGACAAGCCGAGCCATGTCACCATCTACCTGGGGGAAGGCGAGTTCGTCCACGCCCCTTCCAGCGGCGGCAGGGTCCGCACCGAAAACCTTGCGACACCCTACTGGCGGAACCGCCTGTTCGGTGCCGGCAGCTATTTCTGATACTGGAGGACGGGCCTAACCCGCCAGGCGCTCGAAGATCCTGAACCCCGCCAGGTAGGTACCCACCGCCGAGCCCAGGGTGCTGAAGAGGAAGACCAGCAGGGTGCGTGAAACCCGGTTTTTCCACCAGCCCTTGAGGTGGGTGGTGTCGTGTCTCAGCTCCCCGAAATCCCCCACCCGCGGCTTACGCAGAAAGATCTCGGCCGCCGCCGTCACCATGCCGGCACCGATCGTGGGATTGAGAGAGGTGACCGGCGCCGCCAGAAAAGCGGTGATCACGGTCAGGGGATGGGCGGCCGCCAGCAGTGCCCCCAGGGCGGAGAGCCCGCCATTGATGAGCACCCAGTCGGCCACCAGCTGCCAGCCCAGTTCGGGGCTGCGCGAGAAACCGAGTCCGAACCCGAACAGCACGAGAGCCACGATCAGCCAGGGGATCATCTTGGGCCAGCGGCTCGGTTTGGGCAGGTGATCGAGCTCCTCGATCAGCTCATCCGGCCGCTCCAGCCCCTTCTCCAGGTAGGACCTGATCCCCTTCAGATGCCCGGCGCCCACCACGGCCAGAACGTTCTCATGCTCATGGGCGGTGACCTCCTGCAGCAGGCGGGCAGCCATGTAACGGTCCCGCTCATCGATCAGCGGTTGGTAGAGATCCTGCCGGTCCTCGGCGAACTCGGCGAAGGTGGTCTCCAGCATATCCCCCTCCTTGAGGGCCTCGATCTCCTCCTCGCTCACATCCTCCTTGGAGACCACGCTGGCCAACAGACCGGCGAACAGGCCGAAACGCTTCCACCAGGCGACACTGTGCAACACCCTTTTCAGGGTGACACCGATCTCCCGGTCGATCAGCAGCACCGCCTTGTGATGCTCACGGGCGTGATCGATGGCGGCACGCTGTTCCGCCCCCGGTTCGATGTCGAACTGCTCGGCCAGGCGCTGCTGGTAGGCACCCAGGGCGAGATTGGCGGCCACCATGCTGGCCTTACCCTCTTTCAGCACCTTGAACAGGTCCATCCGCGCCAGCGCATCGGGATCGATGATCGCGTTGTAACGGCTCGGGCAGAGCTCCACCGCCACCGCGTCATACCCTCCCGACTGCAGCAGGGTCTCCACCATCTCGGCACTGGCACGTGAGACATGGGCGGTGCCCAGCAACACAATAGTGCTGCTGCCCACCCTGACCTCCGCCAGCGGTTCCTGTTCCTGGTATTCGCTCATTCAGACTCTCCATGCCGGCCAACGGGCCGGCAGGCGCATCATATCAGCGTTACGAGACTTAGACACTGGCTCTTGACCGGCGAGTCGCTTAACATGCCTCTGCATAGCCACGAACAAGGCAGAACCGGTCACCATGAAAAGAACTCCTCTCGCCATTTCATTTCTGATTCTCCTGGGTCTCGCACTCTCCGGCTGCAAGTCCCTGGGGATGATCACCCAGTCCGACCCGGAAAAGACCCTGCGTACCGCGCTCAGGTCCTACGAGGCCACCCTGCGCTGGGGTTACATCGGACAGGCCTACAACTTCCTCGAACCCGAACTGCAGGCCAAGAGCAAGATCCCCGACAATCTCGACAACATCAGGGTCACACACTACAACATCCTGCAGGCCCCGGTAATGACCGGCGAGGGGGACGAGCGCACCGCCAAGCAGGTGGCGGTGATCCTCTACGTCTTCCAGGACCGGCAGATCGAGAAGAAGCTGGTTGACCGGCAGCAGTGGCGATACATCCCGGACGAGAAGACCTGGGTCCGCATCAACCACATACCCGATTTCAAGTAACACGCTTGCCATGGACAACCGCGCACAGGGAACCCAGCCCGGACTGCTGCTGACACTGGCCGCCTTCATCATCGTGGTGGCCGGCATGCGCGAATCCCAGGCCATCCTGGTTCCCTTTCTGCTTTCGGGCTTTATCGCCATCATCGCCGCACCGGTTCTCTTTTTCCTCAAGGACCACAGGATCCCCACCGGGGTGGCCCTGCTGCTGGTGATCCTCGGCATCCTCGGCGTAGGCGTCCTGCTGGGCGCACTGGTCGGCTCCTCGGTGGATGATTTCTCCGCCCAGCTGCCGGTCTACCAGGCCAAGCTGAAACAGCAGACAGGCGAACTGCTGCAGTGGCTGGCCGGTATGGGCGTAGAGGTGTCAGAGCCCACCCTGTACAAGCTGCTGGACCCGTCGAAAGCGATGAAGATGGCCGCCCAGGGGCTGAGCAGCCTGGGCAGCCTGCTCACCAACACCTTCCTGATCCTGCTGACCGTGATCTTCATCCTGCTCGAGGCCTCCAGCTTTCCGGCCAAGCTGCATCGCATCCTTCCAAACCCGGAAGACTCTTTCGTCCACTTCGAACAGTTTGCCGAGAACATCAAGCGCTACATGGCGATCAAGGGGGCCACCAGCCTGCTGACCGGCCTCGCCGTTTCCCTCTGGCTCTGGGCGGTGGGGGTCGACTACCCCCTGCTCTGGGGTGTTCTGGCCTTCTTTCTGAACTTCGTCCCCAACATCGGCTCGATCATCGCCGCAATCCCCGCGGTACTCCTCGCCCTGGTGCAGCTCGGTACCGGTGGGGCGCTCTGGACACTCGCCGGCTTCGTGGTCATCAACAACGTGGTCGGCAACATGATCGAACCCCGCTTCATGGGCAAGGGCCTGGGCCTGTCGAGCCTGGTGGTCTTCCTCTCCCTGGTGTTCTGGGGCTGGGTGCTGGGCACCGTGGGCATGTTCCTGTCGGTGCCACTCACCATGACCATCAAGATCGCCCTCGACAGCAGCGAGAAGACCCGCTGGCTGGCCATCCTGCTGGGCCCCGACCTGAAGGATGAAGACAACGGTGGGGGCGGCGGCGATATGCTAAAATGGCTCCCTTCCCGAACCTCTGAACAGAGCAACGAAAGCAAGCCGTAATCCATGACTCTCCTATTCAGCACCAGACCCGGCCGGCGGGAACGCCACCTGCTGCGCAAGCGCAACAACCCGATGTTTCCTGAACAGGCCCGCCAGATCTCCACCGGCGCGCTGCAGGAAGCCCAACGCCTGGATCACGAGGAGCTGGTCGGTTTTATCGGCGAGTTTCGCAAGCTGGTGCACCAGGCGGTCAGCCTGCAGGCCAGCGAAGAGAGCGATGTGATCCTCGAACTGAAGGAGAACCTGGACAAGGCCTTCGAGCACGCCTGCGGCCTGGCAGATGACCAGACCGAGACCAAGAACGCGATCGTCAAGCTGCTCGGCGTGATCATGACCGCGGTCAGGGCCGGGGCGGAAAACGACCCTGTCGCGCTGGATGAACTGCAGCAGGAGAGCGCTGCCCGGGAGGCCCATTTCGGCCTGCTCGAATACCCCCTGCTGGCGGACATCCTCTACCCCGACTCCCCCATCACCGAGGATGAGCTGATCCCCACCCTGCTCAGCGAGCAGGAAGATGAATTTGCCGCTGCGCTGACCCTGTTCGACACCGATCAGCTGCAGTTACTGATCGGTGGCGCCGAGGAGTACCTGGCAGAGTGCACTGACCTGGGTGAGGATATTTCAGAAAACGCCGCCGGGCGCATCGCCCTGATGCGCGAGCTGTTGGCTGACCTGCTGGCGGACTGATCCCCGGGACCAGCCTAGAGCAGTACCTGCTCGATACCGCCCCGGGTGACCCGCTCGACGAAAGCCTGCTGCCAGTCGTCACCGAAGCGGTCGCGTACCAGCTCCTCAACGATGTAGCTCACCTCCAGGCCAGTGGCATCCCGGTAGCGGTTGAGGCCCTGCTGGCAGGCCGGGCAGGCGGTGAGCATCTTCACCTCTCCACCCTGCACACGCTCGTTTCCGGTCAGCCGGTTGATACCGCCGCGCAACTCCTCTTCCTTGCGGAAGCGCAGCTGGTTGGCGATATCGGGCCGCGAGGTGCCGAGGGTACCCGCCTCGCCGCAGCAGCGGTCTGACAGCAGCACCTCGGCCTGGGTGAGCCGGGAGGCCACCTCCACCGGGTTGTGATGCTTGATCGGGCTGTGGCAGGGGTCGTGGTAGAGATACCGCCCCCCTTCACCCTCGAGCTGCATGCCCTTCTCCATCAGGTACTCGTGGATATCCATCAGCCGGCAGCCCGGGAAGATCTTCTCGAACTCGTACTTCAGCAGCTGATCCATGCAGGTACCGCAGGAGACCACGACCGTCTTGATATCCATGTAGTTGAGGGTATTGGCCACGCGATGGAACAGCACCCGGTTCTCGGTGGTGATGCGGTGCCCCTTCTCATAGTCGCCCGCGGCGTTCTGGGGATAGCCGCAGCAGAGGTAGCCAGGTGGCAGCACCACCTCGGCACCGAGGTCGTAGAGCATGGCGATGGAGGCGAGCCCCACGTCGCTGAAGAGCCGCTCGGAGCCGCAACCGGGAAAGTAGAAGACCGCATCGCTGTCGTCGCTGATCTTGGCCGGATCGCGCAGGATCGGCACCGTGCTGCGATCCTCTATACCCAGCAGGGCGCGGGTGGTCTTTTTCGGCAACTCCACGCGGATGGGACGGCGTACCAGCTCCACCACCTGGGCCTGCAGTTCCGGTTTTCCGGTGGTACGCCCCGGGATGCGCTTGTTGCGCACCAGCAGCCCCGATTTCTTGAACAGCTCATGCCCCAGGGTGAGCCCCTTGAAGCCCCACTCCAGCATGCTCTTGCGCATGGCCCGGATGGCCCTCGGGTCGGTGGCGTTGAGGAAGGTCATGGCCGCCCAGGTGCCCGGATTCTTCCGCTTGTGCCCCTGCTCCGAGAGGATCTTGCGCATGCGGGTGGTGACGTCACCGAAGTCGATATTCACCGGGCAGGGGGTCTCGCACTTGTGGCAGACGGTGCAGTGATCGGAGACGTCGTTCATCTCCTCGAAATGGCGCAGGGAGATGCCCCGTCGCGTCTGCTCCTCGTAGAGGAACGCCTCGATGATCAGGCCGGTACCGAGGATCTTGTTGCGCGGGGAGTAGAGCAGGTTGGCGCGTGGCACATGGGTCTGGCAGACCGGCTTGCACTTGCCGCATCGCAGGCAGTGCTTGACGTCGTCATTGAGCTCGCCGAGTTCGCTCGCCTCGAGAATGATCGCCTCCTGCTGCACCAGGCGCAGGGAGGGCGTGTAGGCGCCTTCGAGACCCGAGTCGGGCATCAGCTTGCCCCGGTTGAAGACGCTGTCGGGATCGACCTTCCGCTTGTAGTCCACGAAGGCCTGGAGCTTCTCCTGCTCCAGGTACTGGATCTTGGTCAGGCCGATGCCGTGCTCGCCGGAGATCACGCCGTCCAGGGACTGGGCCAGTTCCATGATCTGGTCCACCACCCTGTCCGCCTCGTGCAGCATGGCGTAGTTGTGGGAGTGGACCGGTATATTGGTGTGCACGTTGCCGTCACCCGCATGCATGTGCAGGGCGACGAACAGGCGGCCGTCACGCACCTCGGCATGGATCGCATCCAGCCTGCTGCGTACCGGCTTGAGGTCCTGTCCATCGAAGATCTCGCCCAGCCGTGCGGCGATCTCCTTGCGGTAGGAGTGAACCAGGTCCTGACGCAACATCATGTCGAGCAGGCTGTCCCCCGGCCGCGCCCTGGGGATCTCCTTCTCGCGTAGCAGTTCCTGGTGATCGGCCACCGGGGCATCCAGGTTGTCCAGCACCTGCTGCCAGCGCTTGCGGGCGGTTGTCACCACGTCGCGGGCCGCCTCACGCTTCGCCTGCATGATGGCGGTGTTCTCTTCCGAGTCCTCGTACTCCTTGGCCTGTCGCAGCTCCGGCATCTCACCGTCGAGATAGTCGAGCACCTCGTCCATGATCATGAGCTTGTTGTTGATCGACTGCTCGATATTGATCCGCTCGATACCCCGGTTGTAGTCGGCAAGCCGCTCCAGGGGAATCACCACGTCCTCGTTGATCTTGAAGGCATTGGTATGGGCGGAGATCGCGGCGGTACGGGCCCGGTCCACCCAGAAGGTGCGACGCGCCTCCGGGCTGATGGCGATAAACCCCTCACCCTCACGGGCGTTGGCCAGTTTGACCACCGCCGACGCCGTGCTGCCCACGGCCTGCTCGTCATCGGAGACCAGGTCGGCGATCAGCACCATCTTCGGCCGCTCCCGGCGGGACGCCTTGGTGCTGTACTTGACCGCCTTGATGTAGCGCTCGTCCAGGTGCTCGAGACCCGACATGAGCACCCCTTCGCTCTGCTCGATGAAATCCTTGATCTCGACGATGGCCGGTACCGCCTCGGCCAGGTCGGTGCCGAAGAACTCCAGGCAGACGGTGCGTACATGCTTGGGCATACGGTGCAGCACGAAACGGGCGGAGGTGATAAGGCCGTCACACCCCTCCTTCTGCACCCCCGGCAGTCCGGAGAGAAACTTGTCGGTGACATCCTTGCCCAGACCCTGCTTGCGGAAGGCGGATCCGGGCAGTTCCAGCAGCTCCGGTTCACCGACTGGCGCAGCCCCGTTGGCCTCGTAGCGGGTGATGCGGAAGCGCACAAGCTCCTGGTCGTGAATCTTGCCCAGGTTGTGCTCGAGGCGCTCCACCTCCAGCCACCGCGCATCGGGCATCACCATGCGCCAGGAGGCGAGGTTGTCCAGGGTGGTGCCCCAGAGCACCGCCTTCTTGCCGCCGGCGTTCATGGCGATATTTCCACCGATGGTGGAGGCGTTCTGGGAGGTGGGATCCACCGCGAAGGCCAGGCCGTGCTCCGCCGCCAGGTCGGAGACCCGCTTTGTCACCACGCCGGCGCCGGTCCGCACCGTGGGCACCTCGCCATCCACTCCCGGCAGGGAGAGGTACTCCACGTTGCCGAGCTGCTCCAGCTTCTCGGTGTTGATCACCGCGCAGTGGGCATCGAGGGGAACCGCCGATCCGGTGTAACCGGTACCGCCGCCCCGCGGAATGATGGTCAGGCCGCAGTCGATACAGGCCTGGACGATGGGAGCAACCTCCTCCTCGTCATCGGGACTGATGACCACGAACGGCACCTCGACTCGCCAGTCGGTGGCGTCGGTGGCGTGGGATACCCGGGCCAGCCCGCCGAAGTCGATGTTGTCCCGGCGGGTGATCCGCGAGAGTGTCCGGGTCACCCTGCGGCGCAGTTCGTTGTTCTGCTCGAAACAGGAGGAGAACTTCTCCACCGCAGCGCGTGCCGCGTGCAGCAGGTCGATCGCCTTCTGGTTGCCGTTGGCCCGCCCCTCGAACTGGTCCAGCCGGTGATGCAGCGCTTCCACCAGCGCCTTGCGCCGGCCCACGTCCGCCTGCAGGTCGTCCTGCAGGTAGGGGTTGCGGGCCACCACCCACATATCCCCCAGCACCTCGAACAGCATGCGTGCCGAGCGACCGGTGCGCCGGGTGCCACGCAGCTCCTCGATCACACGCCACATCTCCTCGCCAAGAAACCGAATGACGATTTCGCGGTCTGAGAAGGAGGTGTAGTTGTAGGGTATCTCGCGGATACGCTGGGTCTGTGTCGAGCTCATTTCGGTCCGTTCTGCACCGAAACCAATACCGCTCCTGCGCATACATGCGCCTGCGGCAATATCCCGGGCTTGATGAAAAGGGGATTTTAGCCTAAACCGCACATATACGGTAAGCCTTGAGTCCCGAAAACCATTAAAAAATCAACGAATAAACGCCAATCCACTGGAGGAGTGACCATGAGAGTATCAGATTTTGCAGTTGCAGCAATAATTCCCCTTCTTCTGACAGCCCAGAGCGCTGTTGCCGACTCCCACAGCAAGGCGGTGGAATACCGCCAGGCGGTGATGACCACCTACGGCTGGAACCTCAAACCCATGGGTGCCATGGTCAGCAACAAGGCACCCTACGATGCCGGCAAATTCAAGCACCACGCCATGGACCTGGCCGCTGCCGCCCAACTCGACCTGCTGGGCGGATTCCCGGAGGACTCCGAGCATGAGGATAGCGATGTGAAGAGCGAGATCTGGCTCGACTGGGAGAACTTCGAGGAGAAATACCGCAACTTCCAGGAAAAGGCCATGGCGCTGAAGACTGCAGCCGAGAGCGGCGACCTTGAAAAGATCAGGCCCGCGTTCGGCGCTACCGCCAAGAGCTGCAAGGATTGCCACAAGGCCTTCCGCGAATAAGCGCTGCTTTTCACGGCATGGGCGTTAGAATAGCTGCTTTCTCACAACGGAACCGCCCCATGCCAAAGGCAGTCTTTCTCGACCTGGAAACGGTCAGCAGGGACGATATCGATCTCTCGCCCCTCGATGCCACCCCCTACGAGTGGCAGTATCACCATGCAACCTTGCCTGCCGAGACCCGGGAGCGCATCGCCGGTGCCGAACTGGTGGTAAGCAACAAGGTGGTGCTGGACGCGGATACCCTGCAGCAGTCGAGCGGGCTGAAACTGGTCTGCATCGCCGCAACCGGCACCAACAACGTGGACCTGGCAAGGGCTGGAGAACTGGGCATTGCCGTCACCAACGTGGCCGGTTACTCCACACCGGCGGTGGTACAGCACGTGTTTGCCCTGGTGCTGTCGCTCACCACGCGACTCTTCGACTACCGTACAGCTTTACAGGATGGCGCCTGGCAGCGCAGCGATCAGTTCTGTCTGCTGGACTTCCCGATCAGGGAGCTGCAGGGCAAGCGCCTGGGCATCGTCGGTTACGGCGCCCTCGGCAGTGCGGTGGCGCAGGTTGCCGAGGCGTTCGGCATGGAGATCCTGATCGCACAGCGCCCCGGCGGTGAACCCGCACCCGGTCGCCTGCCCCTGGACGAGCTGTTGCCCAGGGTGGACGTCCTCAGCCTGCACTGCCCGCTGACCGAACAGACCCGCAACCTGATCGGGGATCGGGAACTGGCGCTGATGAAAAATGATGCTCTGCTGATCAACACCGCCCGGGGCGGCATCGTCGACGAAACCGCGCTGTCTGCAGCCCTCAGGTCCGGACAACTCGGCGGTGCCGGCATCGATGTGCTTGGGGTGGAGCCACCCAGGGAGGGCAATCCGCTGCTGGAGCCCGACATCCCCAACCTGGTCGTCACCCCCCACACCGCTTGGGCGAGCCGGGAATCCCGTCAGCGGCTGATCGACGGGGTGTCGGAGAATATCCGGGCCTACCTGGCCGGCGAGGTCAGAAACAGGGTGGTCTGAGAGAGCCTGGGAGCCGCAAGCGGGCCCTAGGAGAAATAGCCTGCAGCTTCCTCTTCGGTCAGCAGCCTGTCGATGGCACAGGCGATGGCGAACGCCAGACCGCTGCCCTCCTCCGGGGGATCACAGCGCACCACGTTGAGCCGGGCATGAAAAGGGGGGGTGGTCTCGGTTCCGGAGGGTATCTCGATGACCAGGCTCGCACCGGGCCCCACCTCGCTCTCCGCCAGGAGCAGGACACCTGTTGCACTGAGATCCTTGACCTGCACACTTCTCGGGGACTCTTCACCCTCCACCCTGATGCGGGCTACGGAATCAACCTCCATGCGGCGAAAGTCGCGCTTGTCCAGATATTCAAGCATTGCTCACAGCTCCCGGATGTTCCAGACCATTGCAGTTGAGATCGACCGCTCTACCCTTTTCTTGAATCCGCCACCAGGCGATCCGCCTCCTGGCGGGAGAGATAACGCCAGGGCAGCGGCAGCAGGCCCGGCACACGGGCCATGTAACGTCGATAGACGTCCCCGTGATAGGCGATCAGCTTCCTCTCCTCCAGCCGCGAGCCGTAGATGAAATAGAGTGTGGCCAGCAGCGCGGTGGCCAGGAACGCCTGGTTCATATCCCGCGTCCATATCAGCACCAGGCCGAGACTGTACCAGGGATGGCGCACGTAACGGTGAAAGGGCGAAATATGGAATCGTTCCTGGTCCTCCACCCGCCGCTCCCGCTGGCGCCACTGGCGCAGACCAAGAAACTCACCGCTGTCATAGTAACGCGCCGACCAGGCAAAGCCGAGGATGGCCAGCAGCGCAAGGCCATTGGCAAGCCACCAGCCGTAACCGCTCCAGCACCAGAGATAGGCGCTGTCAGCAGTGTAGATGAGGTAGAGGGGCGGAATCAGCAGTACCAGCGCCAGGAAATTGAAGCCCAGGCGGTAGGCCGGCATCAGCGTGGGCCAGCGGTTGGCAAACCGGCGCTTCACCGCCAGGGACGCCAGTGCGGAGTGGATCAGAAAATAGAGAAGCCAGACCCCGACCAGAATCAGGGTCCGGCTTTCGATACCGGTCACCAGGAGAGGCTCCCGCCAGGCCTAACCCTGGAACTTGCCGCTGCGCAGGCGCTGGGCCTCCATGGTCTCCAGCTCACGTGAACCCGACACCACGATCTCCGGATCGGGTACGAAATCGAGATCATTGTTGAGGCGCTCGTAGGGCACGGAGTTGAGTATCGCCTTCATGACATTCAACCTGGCCAGGTGCTTGTCGTTGGAGCGGATCATGGTCCACGGCGCATGGGTGGTATGGGTCTTCTTGAGCATCTCGTACTTTACGTTGGTGAAGTCGTCCCAGCGCTCCTGGGCCTGCACGTCCACCTCGCTCAGTTTCCACTGCCGCAGAGCGTCGTTCTTGCGGCGCTCGAACCGCCGGTTCTGCTCCTCCTTGGTGACACTGAAGTAGAGTTTGATCAGTGTAGTGCCCTGGCGTACCAGGTCCTTCTCGAAACCGGTCACGCCGCGCATGAAGTTGCGATACTCCTGGTCGGTACAGAAACCGAACACCGGCTCCACCATGGCGCGGTTGTACCAGCTGCGATCGAACAGTACCACCTCGCCACCCCGGGGCAGCTGGCTCACGTATTTCTGGAAGAACCACTGGGTGCGCTGGTTCTCGGTGGGCTTGCCCAGGGCGACCACGCGGTAGTGCTTCTCGTTCATGTAGCGGGTCACACGGCGGATGGTGCCGCCCTTGCCCGCAGCATCGCGACCTTCGAACAGGATAACCATCTTGCCGCCGGTGGACTCGAGGTACTGCTGCATACGGATCAGCTCAGCCTGGTAGGGCTTTAGCTCCTCCTCCCGCCGGTAACGCCTTACCGCCTTGCGGTTATCTTTACGCAGCCTGGCATTCGTCTCTTCCAGGGCACGGTACTGTGCCATCATATCGGCGGCACTCATCTTCTCGCCGTTGATCTCGAAGGTATCGTTCGCCGCGCCGGGGGCCTCTTCGGCTACTGTCTCAATGGTTTCGGCATCTTGTCCGTCTGTCATTTCCATCCACCTTTCAATTCAGAAAAAAACCCTCCCGCGGGAGCGATTTTTTTCATGCAACAAATTGGAATAATTCTACTCCGCCATTCCCGGGGCTGCATTGACGCACAGCAGGTAATCCTGACCTTGGCACAACGCAGTCTCAGTAACGGTAGGCCGACTCCACCAGCTCGCGGGTCAGTACACCGTATATTCTCTTGATACCCGGCGCGGTGGTGCGCTCCACGTAGAGCGCCTCTGCCCCGCCGCCATCCAGCAGTTCCAACGCCTCCTGCAGCGTCGCCTGGATATGGATCGGCGCCACCTCCGAACGGCGCGCAGGAATCTCCAGCAGGTCGACCTCCTCCTCATCGGCGCTCTCCTGCAGGTGGCGCGCGAGGTCCAGGGCCGGCATCAACGCCACGGGTACACCCTCATCCTCCACCAGCAGCCACTCGGGCCCCTCTGTCAGCAACTGTTCCGCCTCGGCAAAGGCCACCCGCCTCCCGGGCCGCACAAAGCTTTTACCCATCACGCTGGCCACGCCGATCCGGCGCAGCGCCTGCATCACGGGGTTGGTGTTGTAGTCGAGGCCGCTGCTCTTCAGCATGGTGATGAACAGCGACTCCTTGCGGAACAGCTCGCTGGCGGTCAGCCCGGCCACCACCACGGCCAGCATCCCCGGCATGATGATCTGCGGGCTGTGGGTCAGCTCCATCATCGCGGTCAGCGCGGCCAGTGGCGCCTGCAGGCTGGCACCCATCATGGCGCCCATACCGAGCAGCGCATAAAAGCCGACATCGATCTGCTGCTCCGGCAGCAGCATTGCCATCGATGTGCCCACCAGACTGCCCAGGGCGGCACCGATGAACAGTGAAGGCCCGATCATTCCGCCGGGAATCCCCATGCCGACGCTGGCCACCGTGGCGATCAGCTTGCTGATCACCAGCACCACCAACAGCACGAGACCAAGCTCACCCAGCAGGGATGCGTTGACGGTGTCGTAGCCGATACCCATCACCTCGGGCACCACCGTGGCCAGCAGCCCGACGATCACCCCGGCCAGGGTGGTACGCCACCAGAAGGGGATCACCCTTGAACGCTCCGCCACGCCATGCATCAGCTGCACAAAGAGCGCGGAGAACATCCCGGTGATGACACCCAGCAGCAGGACCAGCGGTATCTCGCCCAGGGAGCCGAGCTGCATCTCCGGCAGGGAGAAGGCGGGCTCGCCACCGAACACGCCATACGAGATGGCCGTGGCACTGACGGCCGCAAGGATGACCGGAATGAAGCTGGCCAGGGTGTACTCCATCATCACCACCTCGAGGGCGAAGATCACGCCCGCCAGGGGTGTGTTGAAGGAGGCGGCAATACCCGCTGCCGTGCCGCAGCCAACCATGGTTCGGATGCTGTTGTTGGGCAGCGTCAGGTACTGGCCCAGCAGGCTGCCGGAAGCGGCACCGAGAAAGATATGCGGACCCTCGCGCCCCACCGAGTGCCCCGAGACGATCGCCACCGCGGCACCCACGAACTGCAGCACGAACCCCCGTAGCGTGAGGTGCCCCTGGTGGTAGGCCATGCGCTCCATGACACGGGCAACACCGAGCACATGCAGCCCGTCCGCCCGAAGGTAGAAGAACCAGCCGATAAAGGCGCCACCGGCCACCGGCAGCAGAAAGCGCAGCCAGACCGGCAGCGCCTCGAAGTTCTCCTCGATACCGCCCGGCATGAAGCCGGCCTGGGTCCCCTCCACCGCCAGCCGGAACGCAACGATGACACCGCCGGCAAGCAGCCCTGTCACCAGGCCGAGCAGGGAGAGCTGTATCAGGGCATCTGGCCGGGAGAGGTGAAGCCTCATCTCATCCAGGCGCTCTGCCAGCCATTCCACCATTCTGTTCTTGTAGTGCCTCATTCGGTCCAGAGATCTGTTCAGCGCTTCTGTTGAACGCTACATTAACGCTTTTCCAATACAGACCGGAAGTCAAACCCATGCTGATCGACAATGCAAATGCCTACAGGACCGCCAGCGAGCTGGATATTATCGGGCAGACCCTCCCCCTCCAGGATGCACAGGTCCTGGAGCTGGGTTGTGGGCGCGCCTGGATGACCCGCCAGATCGCCGAGCGCTTCCACCCGGCAGGGATAGTCGCCACCGAGGTTGACCGCGTACAACACGAGAAGAACCTGCAGATCAGCGACCTGCCCGGCGTCACGTTCGTCTATGGCGGCGCGCAGCAGATCGCGTTGCCCGACAGCAGCATCGACATCGCCATCATGCTCAAATCCCTTCACCACGTGCCGCGGGAGCTGATGGACCAGGGACTCGGGGAGATCGCGCGGGTACTCAAACCCGGCGGCATCGCCTACCTGTCGGAGCCGGTCTACCAGGGCGCATTCAACGACATACTCCGCCTCTTCAACGACGAAAAGGAGGTGAGGGAGCTGGCCTTCGCCGCTATCGAACGGGCGGTCGGCAGCGGCATGTTCGAACTGGTGGAGCAGATCTTCTTCAACTCACCCGGCCACTATGCGGATTTCGCGGAGTTCGAGGACCGCATGCTCAACGTCACCCATACCGAACACCGCATCGACGAGCCGCTCTACCTGAAGATCAGGCAGGCCTTCGAGGCACACATGACCGAAAACGGCGCGAATTTTCTCAAGCCCTCCAGGGTCGACCTGCTGCGCAAGCCGAAGGCGTGATCAGCCCCGGGTCTTCTGCAGTTTCCTGAACAGCGTACGCTCACTGATGCCCAGCTTGTCGGCCAGGGCCTTGCGATCGCCACCGAACTGCGCGCTGACCTGCTCAAGGTAGCGGCGCTCCACCTCCTCGAGCGAGAGCAGGCCTTCACGATCAGCTGACCGGCTGTTGCCACCCGACGTGCCGCGGCACTCATCGGGCAGATGCTCAGGACGGATCTCGTCGCCATCGGTCATCAGCGAGGCGCGCTCGAGAATATTGCGCAGCTCACGGATATTGCCGGGGAACGAGTAACCCGCAAGACATACAAGGGCTTCCGCCGACAGCCGCTTGCCCTCGGCCACACCGATCCGCTTCAGCAGGCTCTCCGCCAGCAACGGCAGATCGTCGATACGCTCCTGCAGGGAAGGCAACTCGATGGGAAAGGCGCTGATACGGTAGTAGAGATCCTGCCGGAAACGCCCCTCCGCGACCATCTGCCTGAGATCCCGATGGGTGGCGCAGACCAGCCTGAAGTCCGCCTGCCGCGGCTCCACGCTACCCACGCTGCGGTAGGTTCCCGTCTCCAGCAGGCGCAGCAGCTTCACCTGCAGCGGCAGGGGTATGTCGCCGATCTCGTCCAGAAACAGGGTGCCGCCCCGGGCCACCTCCACCAGGCCGGTCTTGGCCGCGTGTGCACCGGTGAACGCCCCTTTTTCATGACCGAACAGTTCGCTCTCGAACAGGGATTCCGTCAGTCCGGAACACTCCACCGGAACGAACATGGCGTGGTGGCGGGCACTGAGATCATGTATCGCCTGTGCCACCAGCTCCTTGCCCGTACCCGACTCTCCCAGCAGAAGTGCCGCGGTTTCGCTGGGCGCAACCCGGCGGATCAGTTCCAGCATTCGGCTGAAGGCTTCTGAACGCCCTACCATACCCTCATCGTCGACCCTGGCGCTGGCGGCCTGGGCGTTGCGGATGATCTCCATGTAGTAGAGCAGGTTGCCGGTATCGTCATCGAAGATGGCCCGTCCCTCGACCTCCACGTGCTCGTCACCCCGTGGCGAGTGGTGTATATGCAGCACCCTCTGGGGTTCCCGCAGCTCCAGGGCACCCTTCAACGGACAGGTGTCATGCACACCTGTGCAGGGTTCGGTCGCACCGTGGGAGATCTCGTAGCAGTAGTTGCCCACCACCTCCCGGCCTTCGTAATTGCGCCGGTAGCTCCTGTTCGCGGCAAGCACCCGGTAATCAGGGGAGAGGAGGATCGCCGGATCCTCGAGGGAATCCAGCAGCTGGGTGATACCTGGCCCAAGGGGGACAGTGGATACCGAAGAGGACATTGCACGACTCCGAACCGCCATATATGGCACCCATCCTACCAAAAAACCGTCAATTTTGACAGTGACCACAAACTATGAAACAAAAAACAGACCCTCTCACCCCCTCCAGCCCCCTCTGTTACAGGCGATCCACACCATTTATCAAAACTGGCACACCAAGTGCATTACCTGTAGTGGCGAAAGGGATCTCCAACCCTTTCGGGTCATGGGAATTGACCATCCAACGTGGTTCGGGGCAGCAGCCGAACCACAGATTTGCGTTATGAACCTTCATATCGCATCTCCTCCACCTTCAGCCGCCCAGATTCTGGGCGGCTTTTTTTTGCACAGGGATGTGCTTATGTCGCGGGAGGCATGGATGCCGGGAGCGACGGGCTATGCACGGCACCAAGCATCACTAATTTCGATGCGCAGGAGCGGCGATGCACAGGGATGTGCTTATGTCGCGGGAGGCATGGATGCCGGGAGCGACTTATGTACAGGATTTACGGGCAGGAAATTGCTCCATGCGTATTGGGCAATCTGACTGGAGCACAGGGAATCAGGGGGAGTGAATCGACCTGAATTCAGGCCCAAAGGTCCAAATCTTGATAATAATCATAATTATTTCGCTTTTTATAGAAGTAAATTAGTTGTCCCTGATATTTACAGGTGATATTCTTACAAATAGTAATCATTCTTATTTGTGGTTGGCAGTGATGAGTACCATTAAAGATACAACCCCCCTGGATCATCTGGCCGTGGGCACCCACGCGAAGATTGCAGAGATCCACGGCGATCGCGCCATGGCCCGGCGACTGCTGAGCCTTGGCCTGCGCGTGGGTTCAGAAGTGAGCGTGGTACAACACCGCAAACGGGGCGTGGTGGTGGCCAGTGCAGGCACCCGTGTCGCTCTCGGGGCCAGCGTGGCCGACAAGCTGCTGATGCAGACCATCGACAATCACTGAACAGGTAGCCTGCACCGCCCCTAAATCCCAGCGACCCCCTTTCGGAGCTTCACGTGATCAACATCGCCCTGGGCGGAAATCCCAATTGCGGCAAATCCGCCATCTTCAACGCATTGACCGGTATCCGGCAGAAAACCGGCAACTGGCCAGGGGTGACCGTTGACCGCAATGAGGGTCGCTTCAGCCACCAGGGGGACGAGTTCACCATCGTCGACCTGCCCGGCATCTACTCCCTAGACGCCTCCTCCCTTGACGAGCAGGTGACCAGGGACTACCTCCTCTCACGCGATGCCAGCCTGATCATCAATGTCATCGACGCCTCGAACCTGGAGCGCAACCTCTACTTCACCGTTCAGCTGAGAGAGATGGGCATCCCCATGGTGATCGCCCTCAACATGATGGATGTCGCCCGCAACCGAGGCATCAAGGTCGACATCGACAAGCTCAGCGAAGAGCTCGGCTGCCCGGTGGTACCGGTGGTGGCCACCACCGGCGAGGGACTTCCCGTCCTCAAGGAGCAGATCGGAATCGCAGCCGATGAGCGACGCGCGGTGGACTTCGAGGTTGCCCACGAGGATACCGTGGAGCAGGCCATCGCAGACCTGGAACCCCACTTTGCCGGCAGCTCCGACCGCGCCAACCACCGCTGGCTCAGCATGAAACTGCTGGAGGGGGACGGGCACGCCTGCTCCCTGGTCGACAGCGAGGTGACCGCCCGGGCCGAGGAGTGGCGAAAGATGATCGCCGACCGCGCCGGCGAGGAGGCGGATATCCATATCGCCGATGCCCGCTATGGCCACGCCCACGCCCTGACCCAGCGCGTCACGCGGGAGAAGGGCAAGCTGGGGCGCACCCTCTCCGACCGCATCGACAAGGTGGTGCTCAACCGGCTCGCCGGCATCCCCATCTTCATGGCCGTGATGTACCTGATGTTCATGTTCACCATCAACATCGGCGGCGCCTTCATCGACTTCTTCGATATCGCGGTGGGCGCCGTGGCGGTGGAAACCGTTGGCGGATGGATGCGAGATATCGGTTCGCCCGAGTGGCTCACCGTGCTGCTGGCCGAGGGTGTCGGTGGCGGCCTCCAGGTGGTCTCCACCTTTATCCCTATCATCGCCTGCCTCTACCTGATCCTCTCCATCCTGGAGGATACCGGCTACATGGCCCGGGCGGCATTCGTCATGGACCGCGCCATGCGCTCCATCGGCCTGCCCGGCAAGGCGTTCGTCCCCCTCATCGTCGGCTTCGGCTGCAATGTGCCTGCGGTGATGGCCACCCGCACCCTGGAGAACCAGCGGGAGCGCAAGCTGACCATACTGATGAACCCCTTCATGTCCTGTGGTGCGCGTCTGCCGGTATACGCCCTGTTCGTTGCCGCTTTCTTTCCCAGCAACGGGCAGAACCTGGTATTCCTGCTCTACATCATCGGTATTGCGGTTGCGGTACTTACCGGCATGATCATGCGCAGGACACTGCTCTCAGGCGACAGCACCGGTTTCATGATGGAGCTCCCACCCTATCACCTGCCCACCGCCAAGGGGGTCGCGCTGCGCACCTGGGACCGCGTGAAGCTGTTCATCCGCGATGCCGGCAAGGTGATCATCCTCATGGTGGTGATCATCAACCTGCTCAACTCCATCGGCACCGACGGCACCTTCGGCAACAACGACAGTGAGCAGTCGGTGCTCAGCCACACCGCGAAGGTACTGACCCCCGTGCTCTCCCCCATGGGCATAGAGGAGGACAACTGGCCTGCCACCATCGGCATCTTCACCGGCGTACTGGCCAAGGAGGTGGTGGTCGGCACCCTAGACACCCTCTACAGCCAGCTCGCGGAGGAGGCCGCCGTCGAGACCGGGGACGAACAGCCCGCGACCCTCTGGGAGCGCCTCTCCGAGGCGGCAGCGACCATTCCCGCGAACCTCTCCGCCCTCGGCGATACCCTGCTCGACCCCCTGAGCCTGGACGTGGGTGATGTCAGCAGCCTCGACGCCGCGGCTGAAGCGCAGGCGGTGAAGACAGGCACCTTCGGCGCCATGGCGGAACGCTTCGACGGCCAGGCCGGCGCTTTCGCCTACCTGCTGTTCATCCTGCTCTACTCCCCCTGCGTGGCCACCATGGGCGCCATCAAGCGCGAGGCGGGCGGCCCCTGGACACTCTTCGTAATTGCCTGGACCACCGGCATCGCCTTCACCCTCGCCACCGTCTTCTACCAGGCAGCGACCTACGCCCGGCACCCCACCAGCTCCGCCGCATGGATCATCGGCCTGGGGCTGTTCGTAGCCGCCGTGGTGATCGGTCTGCGCATCTGGAGCCGGCAGGGAGAGACTGACCAGGCCCAGCCCAGCGGAGCCAAGGCGTGATCCTCTCAGAGATCAGGCAATACCTGCAGCAGCGCGGCCACGCCAGCCTGTCGGATATCGCCACCCACTTCGACACCGAACCCGACGCGGTCCGCGGCATGCTGGAGACATGGATCCGCAAGGGCAAGGTGCGCAAGAGAATGAACAACAGCGCCTGCGGCACAAGCTGCAGCCAGTGCGACGAGGCGAACGTCGAGATCTACGAATGGATAGAGCCGGGTGGCAGGGTCAACGAGCAGCCGCTGCCCCTGCCCACCTTCTGCAAGCACTGAGCAGGCGGGCGATGCTCACTTCTTGAGCTTGATCACCAGGCTGTTGATGTTGTTCTCTTTCAGGCGGGTACGCAGGGTGTTGACCTGCTCGCGACCGTAGGGACCGCTGCGGACGCGGTGAAAGGTGTCCGAGCCGTTGACATTGACCGTCTGGATTTCCGCTTCTATACCCACCAGGGCGAGACTCGCCTTCAGCCGATCCGCATCCGCGTGCTTGCGGAAGGAGCCCATCTGGAGCATGTAGCCACCCCCATCGGTACGTGTCGCAATGGTGGGCGGACTGCCGGTGACCACGGTGCGCTCCACCTCCGGTTCAGGCACCACCACCTCCATCTCAGGAAGAATGGTGTAGAAGTCGAAACGGGGCTTGGTCACCGCGGGCTCTGGCGTCTTCTTGGGCTTCGGCTTGGGTTTTGCCTGCTGCACCGGCCTGGCTGTAGCAGCCACCCCCTTGCCGGCCAGCCTCGCCTCGCCGGAGCCGAATTTGAGCCAAACAAGGCCACTCACGAAAAGGCCCACAAGCAAGCCACCGACAAACCAGACCCAGCCCGGGGTCTGGCTCTTCTTGTTCTTCTGCTGGCCCGATGCGCGGCTCTTGTAATCCCTCGCCATTTACATCCTCTCCGGTGCAGAGACTCCAATCAGGTTGAGGCCGTTCCTGAGCACCTGGCGAACCGCCAGGATCAGCTTCATGCGCGCATCACGCAGTTGCGCATCATCCACCAGGAACTGGTGGGCGTTGTAGTAGGTATGGAAATCGTTCGCCAGTTCACGCAGGTAGTGGGTGAGCTGATGGGGCTCCTCGTTCAGGGCCGATGCTTCAACCACCTCGGGATAACGCGCCATGGTTTTCATCAGTGCGAGCTCGTGGCTCTCGGTCAACCGATCGAGATTCTCCGCCCCCTTGCTCACCTCCACATCGATACCCTTCTCCGCCGCCTGCTGCAGCACACTGCAGACCCTGGCGTGGGCGTACTGAACGTAGTAGACCGGGTTCTCGTTGGACTGGGACTTGGCCAGGTCCAGGTCGAAATCCATGTGCTGCTCACACTTGCGCATCACGTAGAAGAATCGGGCCGCGTCCGCGCCAACCTCCTTGCGCAGTTCGCGCAGGGTGACGAACTCACCGGAGCGGGTGGACATCTGCACCTTCTCGCCACCGCGGTAGAGTACCGCGAACTGAACCAGCAGCACGTCGAGCCTGGAGGCATCGTCACCCAGCGCCTCCAGCGCCGCCTTGACGCGCGGCACATAGCCGTGGTGATCCGCACCCCAGACATCGATCACCCGGTCGAAGCCGCGCTCCAGCTTGTCCATGTGGTAGGCGATATCCGAAGCGAAGTAGGTGCTCTGGCCGTTGTCACGCACCACCACGCGATCCTTCTCGTCGCCGAAATCGGTTGAGCGGAACCACTGCGCCCCGCTCTTCTCGTAGAGGTAACCGGCACTGCGCAGGCGCTCGATCGCCTTGTTGACCGCACCCGACTCGGTCAGGCTGCGCTCGGAGTACCACTCCTCGTACTTCACACCGAACAGGCCGAGATCATCGCGGATATCGTCCAGGATGGTGTTGAGGGCCAGTTCGAAGACGAAGCGGTAGCGGTTGTCGCCGAGCAGCTTCTTGGCCTGGCCGATCAGACCGTCGATGTGCTTCTCCTTGTCACCGCCCGCGGGTTCATCCGCAGGCACACCGGCAAACACCTCGTCGGCGCCATGCTTGTAGGCCTCCTCGTGCTCCCGGTGCAGGGTCGCGGCGATATCCCAGATGTAGTCACCCTTGTAGCCGTTGGCCGGAAAGAGCAGCTCCTCGTCGCACAGCTCCAGGTAACGCAGCCAGACACTGGTGGCCAGAATATCCATCTGGCGCCCCGCATCGTTGACGTAGTATTCACGGTGCACCTCGAAACCGACCGCCTCGAGCAGGTCGGCTACGACCGCGCCATAGGCCGCGCCACGGCCATGTCCCACGTGCAGCGGACCGGTGGGATTGGCGGATACGAACTCGACCTGTACCCGCTTGCCCTTGCCGAGATCACTGCGACCGAAGGCATGCCCCTGCTCGATGACGTCCGGCACCAGGGTATGGTAGGCGCCGCTGGCAAGGTAGAAATTGATGAATCCCGGCCCGGCGATCTCGACCTTCTCCACCAGCCCGGATACCGGCATCGCCGCGATCAGTTTTTCCGCCAGGTCCCTGGGTTTGCAGCGCGCCACCTTGGCCAGCACCATCGCCACGTTGCATGCGAAATCGCCATGGCGCTCGTCGCGCGCACGCTCGATCACCGGCTGGGGAATCTGCTCGGCGGGGATCACGCCATCGGCGGCTATCTGCTCAAGGGCCTGGGCTATCAACTGCTGGATCTGGGCTTTCATCTTCTACCTGAAACGGAGCGGGTAATAGGAAACGGGGAAGGATACCATGTCCCCCCCGGAAACTGGACACCGGCGATTCAAAATATCTCCTGGGGATCGACATCGATCGACCAGCGGGTCTGGCGCGCCGACTTCAGACCCTGCAACTGCGGCACCCAGGCGCTGAGCAGCTTCTGCAGGCACCCCCGATCGGCGGACTGGATCAGCAGATGGGCACGGTAACGACCGGCCCGCCGCTCCATGGGCGCGGGCACCGGCCCCCAGAACTCCACGTCCCTGACATCGGACGTCTTCGCCAGCTCCACCGCATCATCCAGAAAACGCCTTGCCGCCTCGGCCTTCGGCGCCTCGGAGCGAAGCAACGCCTGGTAACTGAAGGGGGGCAACTGGGCCTCGCGCCGCTCGGCAAGAGCTGCCGCCGCAAAGGCGTCGTAACCACGCCTGATCAGGGTGTGCAGCAGCGGGTGGTCAGGATGCCTTGTCTGGATCACCACGCGCCCCGGCTTCTCTGCCCGTCCGGCCCGGCCGGCCACCTGCACGATAAGCTGGGCCATGCGTTCGGCTGCCCGGTAGTCCGCCCCGAAGAGCCCCTGGTCGACATCCAGAATAGCCACCAAGGTTACATCCGGAAAGTGATGACCCTTGGCCAGCATCTGGGTACCGACAAGTAGTGAGTACTTACCTTTCCTGATTTCGCCCAGCACCTTCTCCAAGCTCCCCTTGCGACGGGTGGTATCCCTGTCTATGCGGGCGATACCGGCCTGGGGAAACCGCTCTGCAAGCACCTCTTCCAGCCGCTCGGTACCCTGCCCCATGGGGCGCAGCTGATCACTGCCACAGTCGGGGCACGCCTGTTCGAGGCGGCGCTGGGAGCCGCAATGGTGGCACCATAGCAGGCTGCTGCCCATATGCAGGGTCATCCTGGCATCGCAGCGCCGGCAGACCGAGATCCAGCCGCAGTCGTGACAGGTCACCACCGGCGCATAGCCCCGCCGGTTGAGAAACAGCAGCACCTGGTTGCCGGTGTCGAGCTCCTCCCCAATCATCCGCGACAGGGTGGGGGAAAGTCCCGCCTCGAGACGCACCGAGCGCACATCCACCAGGTCCATATCGGGGGAGCGGGCACCACCGGCACGCTCCGGCAACCTGAGATGGCTATAGCGTCCACCCAGGGCATTGTTCATGCTCTCAAGAGAGGGGGTGGCGGAACCGAGCAGCACCGGGCACCCGGCACGCTGCCCCCGGATCACGGCCATATCCCTTGCCGAGTAGCGGAAGCCGTCCTGCTGTTTGAACGAGAGGTCATGCTCCTCGTCGACGATGATCATGCCGAGATCCGGCATCGGCGTGAACAGTGCGGACCGCGTACCAAGCACCACCCGACCGCGCCCGGACCTAGCTTGGTGCCAGGCCGCCTCGCGCTCACTGTCCGACAGCCCGGAGTGCATCAGGGAGAGCGGCACCGGCAACCGCCGCTGGAAACGGCGGAGAAGCTGGGGGGTGAGGCCGATCTCCGGCACCAGCACCAGCACCTGCCGCCCCCTCCCGATCACCTGTTCGATGAGCGACAGGTAGACCTCTGTCTTGCCGCTGCCGGTAACGCCATCCAGCAGAAAAACACCGAACCGATCCAGCCCGTGTGACACCTCGTCCACCGCCTGGCGCTGCATATCGTTGAGCTCCGGTGGCTGTATTGGCTGTCGGGACAAGGCCTCGTGTGACTCAGGCGGCTCGATTTCACAAGCCTCGACCCAACCCTTCTGCTCCAACCGGCGCAACACATCCCGACACTCGTCACAACACGCGTAGACCTCTTCCTGTGACAGACCGTCCGGCACTCCCTGCAACAGCTCGAGCACTGCCCGCTGCCGGGGTGCCCGGCGCAGCTCATCCGGAGCGACAGAACCGCCATTGCTGGTCACACGCCACCCCGGACGCAGGCCGCTCACCGGGCGTTCCCCCTTCCTCAGGCGCACGGGCAGAGCGGCCGATACCACCTCGCCCAGCGGATGGAGGTAGTACTGGGCGGCCCAGCGGAGAAGCGAGAGATCCTGGTCGCTGAGAAGTGGCGACGTGTCGAGAATCCTGGAGACCCGCTTCAGGCGCCCCGGGGGAACATCCGTCTTCTCCAGCCGCTCCAGCAGCACCCCGCAACGCTCCCCCCTGCCGAAGGGCACCAGGAGCCGCACCCCGGGCAGGGGCTCGCCAGGCCCCGTCTCCACGGGCGCCAGGTAGTCGAATACGGTGTAGAGCGGGGCAGGAACCGCAACCCTGAAAATCGAGGTCTCAGACATGGACGAACTCTAACCCACTTACGGCCTTTACTTAAGAGAAAAAATAACCAAAATGCGCTAACTGCTTATTGCAGATAGATCTTTTTCTTTATCCACAATTTCTGTGGATAACTTTGTGGAACAATTGCGGAAATTCCCTCCCAAGCCTGTACGCCATTGCATTTCAGCTAAATTGCAAAGAAATGGCACAACCACATATTTTCCTTTTGTTTCAATATGTTGAAGAATATTAACGGATTCTGATTGTGCGTTCGCGAAAAAATGTCCAATGCCGGTGGATAGTGCACCCATATTGTGCATAACAACCCGCAGAGCGGCCATCATCCCCACCCCAGGGCCCACTTTCTATCCCCCCGGGGGTATAAACGGTTCCACGCCATACCTTATCTGTGTAAGATCCTGAAGGGTATGGGGCTACACACTCAATTCGAACGGGTGAGGATTGTGGCGGATCTCAATCAGCAGATACTACGTACCGATGCTGCCGGTATGCCCCTTGAATGGATCGATTACCGGAACGCGGTACGCCTCTATTTCCTGGGCCAGGTCGCCTACAGCTGCGGCCGGGTGCTCTACCGTATACGCGGCGGAATCAATGCCCGCTCGCGAAGACGCAGTATTGTCGAGGTCAACACCATCATCGCCACCCACGGCAACAGTCATGCAGTGGAGAAGATGCGGCGAGGCTACACCCCCCCGCTCAACAACCACACACTGTTCCAGCGTGACGGCCACATCTGCATGTACTGCGGAAACCACTTCCTGAAACGCCACCTCTCCCGGGACCATGTCACCCCCCTGAGCCTGGGAGGCCCCGATCACTGGAACAACGTGGTCACCGCATGCGTCCGCTGCAACAACCACAAGGCGGGCCGAACGCCGGAAAATGCCGGTATGGAACTGCTGGCGATACCCTTCACACCGACCCATGCGGAGTATGTCTATCTCCAGGGAAGAAACGTACTGGCAGACCAGATGGAGTTCCTGCGGGCCCACTTCCCGCGCAGCAGCCCACTTCACGAGCGGACCAGGCACAACTGACCCCATGATCGACTGGCAGGCCATCGCCGTACATATAGGCACCACCACCGGCACACCCTTCGAGCCCGACAAGCCAAGCACTATCGGCGGCGGCTGCATCAACAGCGCCTTCATGCTCAGTGACGGAAAACGCAGTTTCTTCATCAAGTACAACAGCGCCTCGCTGCACGACATGTTCACTGCAGAAGAGGCCGGGCTTGCAGAGATGGCCGCCACCGACACCATCAGGGTGCCAAGGCCGGTCTGCAGCGGAATTGCAGAACCCTATGCCTACCTGGTGCTGGAGTACATCGGCATGGGCGGCCGAAGCGATCCGGCGGCGGCCGGCCGGCAGCTTGCAGACATGCATGTGCAGGAACAGCCCTATTTCGGCTGGAGCATGGACAACACCATCGGCTCGACCCCCCAACCCAACACCCCCTCGGACAGCTGGATCGAGTTCTGGCGCGAGCAGCGCCTGGGTTTCCAGTTGGGACTGGCGGCGGAGAACGGGTTCGGCAGCCACCTGCAGAGCCGCGGCGAGCTTCTGCTCAGCTGCTTTCCCAACATGATCGATCACAACCCCACCGCATCCCTGATCCACGGCGACCTCTGGGGAGGCAATATCGGCTACGCCACATCAGGCGCACCGGTGATCTTCGATCCGGCGACCTACTACGGTGACCGCGAGGCGGAGCTGGCGATGACAGAACTGTTCGGTGGATTCGGCAGGGATTTCTACGCCGCCTACCGCGAAGCGCTACCCGTTGATGCCGGGTACAGCAGCCGCAAGACCCTCTACAACCTCTACCATATCCTCAACCACGCCAACATTTTTGGCGGCGGCTACGCCAGCCAGGCCCAGGGAATGATCGACCGGTTACTTGCCGAACTGGGCCATTAGGTCCTGTTATACAGCCCTGTCCGTTCAGTGGGTCAGGATCTGGCTCAGAAACAGCTTGGTGCGGTCGTGCCGGGGGTTGTTGAAGAACTCATCCGGCTCGTTCTCCTCGATGATCTCGCCACCATCCATGAAGATGACCCGGTTGGCCACGGTCTTGGCAAAACCCATCTCGTGGGTGACACAGAGCATGGTCATGCCGCTCTCTGCCAGTTCCACCATGGTATCGAGCACCTCCTTGATCATCTCCGGATCGAGGGCCGAGGTGGGCTCGTCGAAGAGCATGATGTTGGGATTCATGCAGAGGCTGCGTGCAATGGCCACGCGCTGCTGCTGACCGCCTGACAACTGGCCGGGATACTTCTTCGCCTGCTCGGGGATCTTCACCTTCTCGAGGTAACGCATGCCGATCTCCTCCGCCTCCTTGCGGGGCAGCTTGCGCACCCAGATAGGGGCCAGGCAGCAGTTCTCCAACACCGTCAGGTGGGGAAAGAGATTGAAGTGCTGGAACACCATCCCCACCTCCTTGCGCACCTGGTCGATATGCTTGATATCGTCTGTCAGCTCGGTGCCATCGACGATGATCTTGCCACGCTGATGCTCCTCCAGGCGGTTGATGCAGCGGATCATGGTGGACTTGCCGGAACCGGACGGACCGCAAATCACAATACGCTCACCCTTGCGTACGGTCAGGTTGATATCCTTCAGCACGTGGAATTCACCGTACCACTTGTGCATGCCGTTGATCTCGATCACCACGTCCTCTGATACAGACATGCCTTTACTTGTGTTATCGGTTTCAGACATCACTTGTCTCCGTCTCAATTCTTCTAACGAGCGTGGCCCGTGTGCAGTTTGCGTTCCAGCGACTGGCTGTAGCGGGACATGCCGAAGCAGAAGATCCAGAAGATCAGCGCAGCGAACACGTAGCCCTCGATGGAGAAGCCGAGCCAGTTGGAGTCGGTTATCGCCGTCTGCACCATGCCCAGCAGATCGAACAGGCCGATGATCAATACCAGGGTGGTGTCCTTGAACAGGGCGATGAAGGTGTTGACGATACCCGGGATCACCAGTTTCAGGGCCTGGGGCAGAATGATCAGCCCCATCATCTTCCAGTAACTCAGACCGAGGGACTCCGCCGCCTCGTACTGCCCCTTGGGAATCGCCGCCAGGCCACCACGCACCACCTCGGCCATGTAGGCGGACTGGAACAGCACGATACCGATCATGGCGCGCAGCAACTTGTCGAAGTGGCTTCCCTCGGGCAGGAACAACGGCAGCATCACGGATGCCATGAAGAGCACCGTGATGAGGGGCACACCACGCCAGAACTCGATGAATACCACGCTTACAGACTTGACGATGGGCATCTGGGAGCGACGCCCCAGGGCCAGCACGATACCGATAGGCAACGAGGCCACGATACCCACACCCGACAGGATCAGGGTCAGGGTGAGCCCGCCCCACTTGCTGGTCTCCACAGGCTCGAGACCGAAACTGCCGCCGGCAAACAGGTGATAGGCGATCACCGGGTAGATGAACAGAATCACCGCCGCCAGGATACCCTTGTAGTGAAAGCGCTCTATGAACAGGGGAATCGCCAGCAGCACAAGCAACCCGAAGGCGAGATTGATGCGCCAGTACTCTTCCGACGGATAGAGACCATACATGAACTGGTCGAAACGTACATTGACGAACACCCAGCAGGCGCCACCGGTGGTGCACGCATCCCGCGAGTCACCGAACCAGTCGGCCTTGATGATGGCCCAGTCGATCAGTGACGGTATGGTGAGGTAGATCATGTAGGCCGCCAGCAGGGTGAGACCGCTGTTGAGCCAGGACGAAAACAGGTTGGTTCTGAGCCAGCCGATAACACCGACATTGCTGATCGGTGGCGGGAGGTCTGGATGGGGTACGTGTTCTTTCATTGCGCTACCTCTCCACCAACTGTTTGCGTTTGTTGTACCAGTTCATGAACATCGATATGGTCAGGCTGATGGTCAGGTAGACCGCCATGGTCATGGCGATGACCTCGACCGCCTGGCCGGTCTGGTTCAGGGTCGTACCGGCGAAAACAGCCACCAGGTCAGGGTAACCGATGGCGGTAGCCAGTGATGAGTTCTTGGTCAGGTTGAGATACTGGCTGGTCAGCTGGGGAATGATCACCCGCATGGCCTGGGGAATGATCACCAGCCGCAGGGTGATACTGGGACGCAAACCCAGGGCATAGGCCGCCTCGGTCTGACCGTGACTGACCGCCAGGATACCGGAGCGAACCGCCTCGGCGATAAAGGCCCCGGTGTAGATACTCAGGGCCAGCAGCAGTGCCGCCAGTTCCGGGATGATCACCAGGCCACCCTTGAAGTTGAAACCCTTCAGCGCGGGATAATCCCACGAGAGCGGCATACCCATGGCGAGGAAGGCCAACAGTGGCAGGCCGATCAAAAGAGCCAGCGAGACATAGACCGTGTGAAACTGCTGTCCTGTCGCCTCCTGGCGTCGATGTGCCCAGCGCGCAATGACGACAATCGCCACAACGGCCAGGACCAGTGCAACGGTAACCAGCCAGAATCCCTCTTCGAAGACAGGTGAGGGGAGATAGAAACCCCGGTTATTGAGAAAGAACGACTCGCCGATACTGATACTCTGCTTGGGCCTCGGCAGGGGCTGCAGCACCGCGAAGTACCAGAACATGATCTGCAGCAGCAGCGGGATGTTGCGGAAGGTCTCGATATAGACCGTGGCGATGCGCGCGATCAGCCAGTTTCTCGAGAGCCTGGCCACACCCATCACGAAGCCGATTGCGGTAGCCAGGATAATGCCGAGTCCCGAGACCAGGATGGTGTTCAGCAGGCCGACGAAGAAGGTGCGGCCATAGGTGTGAGTCTCGCTGTACTCGATCAGGGACTGCAGGATACCGAACCCCGCCTCCTGGGAGAGAAATCCGAAACCGGTACTGATACCCCGCTGCTCGAGATTGTTCAGGGTATTGGTAAAGAGGTAATAACCGACCATGCAAAGGGCCAGTACGAGAAGCGCCTGAAAAACGACGGCGCGGAAAGCCGGCCGCCTCCAGAGCGCGGCCTGGGCAGGAGTGCTCTCCTGCTGCTGTTCACCTGCCATAGGAGATAACCTTATGGATTGGTGGATCGGAACAGGCCGCCGGGCTGACAGCCCGGCGGCGCGTCATACAGTCAGATCAATACTAGCGGATCGGTGGCGCGTACTGAAGACCGCCCTTGTTCCAGAGGGCGTTCTGACCACGGGCGATCTTGAGGGGACTGTCCATGCCGACGTTGCGCTCGAAGGCCTCGGAGTAGTTACCCACATCCTTGATGATGTTGGCAGCCCAGCCGTCTTCCAGGCCCAGGCCCTTGCCCTTGATGCCCTCAAGACCGAGCAGGCGACGGATATTGGGGTCCTTGCTCTTCATCATCTCGCCGACATTGCCGGAGTTCACGCCCAGCTCCTCTGCATTGAGCATGGCATTCAGGGACCAGCGGACAATGTTGAACCATTCGTCATCACCCTGTGCGACCACGGGACCCAGGGGCTCCTTGGAGATCACCTCGGGCAGCACCATGGCGCTGCCGGGATCCTTCAGCTGGATGCGCAGCGCATAGAGCTGGGACTGGTCGGAGGTAAGGGCATCGCATCGACCCGCCTCGAAGGCCTTCACGGTCTCATCGGACTTGTCGAAGGTGATGGGGGTGTAGGACATCTTGTTGGCGCGGAAGTAATCGGCCAGGTTGAGCTCGGTGGTGGTACCGGCCTGGATGCAGAAAGAGGCGCCATCCAGCTCCAGGGCACTCTTCACACCCAGGTTCTTGGCCACCAGGAAGCCCTGACCATCATAGTAGTTGACGCCGGCAAAGTTCAGACCCAGGGAGGAATCGCGGGTGAGTGTCCAGGTGGTGTTGCGCGAGAGCATATCCACCTCGCCGGACTGCAGGGCGGTGAATCGCTCCTTGGCGGTCAGGGGACTGTACTTCACCTTGTCGGCACTGCCGAACACGGCGGCAGCCACGGCACGGCAGATATCCACATCGAGCCCACCCCAGTTACCCTTGTCATCGGCACTCGAAAAGCCGGCCAGTCCGGTACTGACACCACACTGCACAAAACCTTTCTTCTTCACCGAGTCGAGGGTGGCACCGGCTTGCGCGGTTGCCGAGAATGCGGTGGCCAGGGCCACAGCAGAAGCGATTGCATAGATCTTTTTCATAATCTCCGTCATCCTTTTTCTGATTACTGCAAATATATTGGGCCGGACCGAATCACCACCGTCAGCAACCTCGTCAACAGTGGCCAGCACTCGACCGAGACAAACGTAACTGCAAATCTTGTTCCTACCACAGCCCCTGAATTCACAAATGCCATGCAACCGGCATCCCCAGGAATTTAGGACTATAAGTTCTTGCACTCTAGCCCTTCGAAAAAAGACCTGCAAGTCTCTCAACCCTGCCTATCGTACTGACATGACAACCTTTCTCAGTAGAATTACTTAGTTTTCACCTTACAACCACAGACAGGCACATCAACAGAGCGCCACCCCCCCCTACTGCTGACCACCAGGCAGCCCCTGCATCAAAAACGTGCATTTATCCAATGGCGGTGATACCCGCCGGTGCATCCGGATTGATGGTTATCTCTCCAGCCAACGAAAAAACAGGTGTCAAACATCCGCTGCAGTGGCTATTTTTAATGCAGGGGAAAGCGTTCAATCCGGAAGGCTATAGAATGGGATCATCCACTTCACTCATTGATCGGCTTCACCGCCTCAACGCTATCGGCATCGCCCTGTCAGCCGAGCGTGACACGCCGAAGCTGCTGGAGCAGATCCTTGAGAATGCCCGCTCGCTGACCCACGCGGATGGCGGCACCATCTATCTCCAGTCCGATGAAGAGAAGTGCCTCAACTTCAAGATCATGATGACCGACTCCCTGGATATCCACTGGAGCGATGCACTGGACAGCAGCTCCGAGACCTATCCCTGCCTGCCCCTCTACCAGGCCGACGGCAGCCCAAACGACCACCTGGTGGCCACCTATACAGCCACCGCCTGCAGGACCATCAACATTCCCGACGTCTACGCCACGGACAACGGCTTCGACTTCTCCGGAACCCACGAGTTCGACCAGCGGTTCGGTTACCGCTCGCGCTCATTCATCGCGGTACCCATGGCGAACAACGAGGGGGATGTCATCGGCGTGCTGCAGTTGATCAATGCCCAGAACCCCGCCACCGGTGAAGTGGTCCCTTTCAGCAAGGATGACCAGCAACTGGTGGAGTCCCTTGCATCACAGGCAGCCGTTGCCCTGACCAACCAGCGCTTCATAGACGACCAGCGCATGCTGTTCGAGTCCCTGGTCAAGATGCTTGGCGACGTGATCGACGAACGCTCCCCCTTCACCGCAGGCCATAGCAAGCGCGTGTCGGCCCTGACCCTGCTGCTGGCAGAAGCCGCCAATCAGAGCAGCGATCCGGAAACCCGCTTCAGCATGGAGGATGCCGATCGCTACGAACTGAAGATTGCCGGCTGGCTCCACGACTGCGGAAAGATCACCACCCCCGACCACCTGCTCGACAAGTCGACCAAGCTGGAGACCCGCTTCGACCGCATCAAGGTGATCGAACTTCGAACACAGCTGATCAAGCGCGATGCCTACATCGAGTACCTGGAGAAGTCGGCCGACACGGAGAGTGAAGATGAACTTGCCGAACTGAAGTCCCAGTTCGACAGCCGGATCGGCCAGCTCGAGGAGGACATGGATTTCCTGCACCGGATGAATATCGGGGGCGAGTTCCTGCAGGACGAGGCGGTAGCACGCATCAACGAGATCGGCAGCCGCCAGTGGCGTAACGGGGATGGTGAACTGGAGGACTTCCTGACCCAGGACGAGATCGACTATCTCTGCGTCCGCAAGGGCACCCTCACGGACGAGGAGCGCAGCAAGATCAACAACCACATCAACGCCTCGATCTACATGCTGGAGGGTCTGCGCTTCCCCTCCTACCTGAAAAACGTTCCGGAGTATGCCGGGGGACACCACGAGCACGTGGACGGCACGGGCTATCCGAACGGCCTCACCCGCGACCAGATGTCGATCCCGGCACGCATCATGGCCATTGCCGACGTCTTCGAGGCGATCACCGCCCACGACCGCCCCTACCGCGATCCGATCCAGCTCTCCAATGCCCTGAAAATCCTCTGCCGCATGCGCCTGGACAACCACCTGGATGGCAAGCTGGTGGATCTGTTCATCCGCGAGAAGATCTACATGGAGTACGCAAAAAAGTTTCTCCACCCCTCACAGATCGACGAGGTGGATGAGAGCGAACTACCCGGCTACAACCCCTGAGCAGTCACTCACCTTTCACGAATGGAACGGGTCTCGGATATAAACCTCTGCCGGAGCAGCGGGCTTTCGGCATAGTCGGTCAACGGATCGATGGTCACTTCCAGCTCATCCAGCCGCTTGCCGGGCGCCGGATGGGTCTTGAACATGAAGCTCAGTGAACCGTCGTTGGGATTGACCGTAGCCAGCCGCTGCATCACGTGGTGCAGCCCGAAGGGCTCGTAGCCGGCCCTTGCAGTGATCACTGCACCCATGCGGTCCGCCTCGTACTCATCCTTCTTGTCCAGGCCGCGGGCATAGAGTTCCCGGCTACCGGTCAGCAGCTTTTCAACGCTCCCCCTGCGGTTGGACTTGGCCGCCGCCGATACCAGGTTGGCGGAAAGATCGAGACGGGCGTTCTTCTGTACCGCCGCCAGGTAGTGGCGCTGCACGACGTGGGCACACTCGTGGGCCAGCACCGCCGCCAGCTCCGCCTCGTTATCCAGCTGGCGCATCAGACCCTTGGTGATGAAAACGAAACCGCCTGGTGCGGCGAACGAGTTGATATCGTCCGTATCCAGCACCCCGAAGCGCCAGTCCAGGTCGGGGCGCTCGGTCTGTCGAGCCACCCAGTAACCCACCAGGTTGACGTAGCGCTGCAGCCTGGCATCCCTGACCAGGGGCACCGCGCCAAGCAGCAGTGCAGAAGATTCCGCACCGATGGCCCGCTCCTCTTCAGGACTCACATCCTTCAAGGCATCCTTGGCGGATTTGACCATGCTGCCCAGGTCGATCATGCGCCCAACATCTCTATCGACGGCATCGTCTCCCGCGGCATCCATTATCGTCTGGTACTGATCGAACGGGCCCGCCAGCGCAGTGCCGGCGAAAGAGATGGCGATGAGCAGAATGACTGTAACCATGCGCTGCCGTGTATCCATGTTTCAGTCTCCACCGAAGAAACCGGGCAGCCCGCCTTCCTGCTTCGGCTCTTCGGGCTGCTTGCCGAAATTGAAGAACTTGCGCAGGCGCTGCATACCGCCCTTCTTCTCCAGGTATGCCACTTTCCGGGACTTCAATCCGCCATCAGCAGCAAACCGCCGCAACTTCCTCTCCTCCGCCCTGAACTGCTCGAGCTCATCCACGGCCCGGTGGTCCGGGTGGGCATTCATGACATCAGCCGAGTCGAGCCCGCGAATACCGGTCGCCGCCGTAATGCCGGTGTAACCGGAACGGCCGGTCATAAGGAAATTGAAAGTCGCCGCACCCTCTTCGCCGGAACGGTCCGGCCGGCCCTCGGCTGGCTGTACGAAACGCAGGGCGGTCATCCGCACCCACCCTTCATGTTCACCGAACCCGGCCTCGTACCAGCCCCCTTTCCGGTCCTGCACCATGAGGGATGAGCGCGGTTGCAGGGTAGCCAGAACATCGGCGTCCGTGTAAGGGGCATCCCGAAGCTGTGTTGCATGCAACACGGTAGCCAACTGTCCCGCGTCGACAGCAAAACCGGCAGACAGCAGCAGAACAAGGACTATGGAACGGTCAACCATCCTCTCTCCTCTTCGGCTCGAACAGGCGCACCTGCTCCTCGCGTCCCTTCACCTTGAAGAGCCCGTGATCGGCAAATTCGAAGGCGTCGCCACAACGCTCCCGGGTCGCCTCCGAGACCAGAATCCGCGCTACACCCTTGGTCTGCCCCTCGATACGGCTGGCGAGATTCACGGTATCTCCAATAGCAGTATAGTCCACCCGGTTTTCAGAGCCGATAAAACCGACCACCGCGTCACCACTGTGAACGCCGATCCCAACATCCAGCTTGTCGAACTCCCCACCATACTCACGCCGGAACGCCATCAGCGCCGACTCCATCTCCATGGCAGCCTCCACCGCGTGTACCGCCTGGTCGCGATCCTCCACCGGCGCCCCCCAGAACGCCATGATGGCATCACCGATGAACTTGTCCATGGTCCCGCCGTGATTGAATATCACCCTCACCTGGCGGCTGAAGTAGTCGTTCAGCAGGCTCACCACCTCCTCCGGCCTGTGCGCTTCAGAGAGGGTGGTGAAATTGCGTATATCGGAGAACAGCACCGTCAGTTCCATTGACTGGCCCTTGCCCTCGGGAAGCGGGTCTTCACTGTCCACAAGTTCGTGCACCACCCTGGGATCGAGAAATCGCTGGAACATCGCCACCGAGCGTTCCCTGCTGCGTCGCTCCTGCCAGTAGAAGAGCACCACCGATGCGGCGAAATAGAGCCAGCCGAAGACCAGCGGCGTCGCCACCGGCAGCATCAGCAGTTCATCCAGCAACAGGTAGGCAGAGCCCGCCAGTGCCAGGCTCAGCAACAACAGCAGCCCTCCCACCAGCAGGGGAAGCCGCACCATTCTCATCACCAGGTAGAGGATCAGCACCAGGGCAAGTGTGATGACCTGAAGCACCCAGGGTGGTGCGCCGCGCAGGTAGTCCCTGTTTTTCAGGTTGTCGATGGCGGTGGCGACGATCTCCACCGCCGGCATCAGGCTGCTCATTGGCGTGGCGCGCAGGTCGTGCAGTGCCGGGGCCGTGGAGCCGACGATCACCAGCTTGTCCCTGAATTCGTCGGCGTCACGCTTCGACACCCGCAACCCGATATCGTTGTAGATATCGGAGAAGGAGACCCTGTTGTAGCTCAACACGGGCCCCCGCCAGTTGAGGAGGATATCCTGCTGATCAGGCAGCGGATAACCGAGATAAGCGGCCACCTTGGCCGGCAGGGAGGCGAGCCGCCAACCGTAGATCTCCAGGAAAAGATCGTAGCGCCGCCCGATCCCGTCGGGATCCTCGTTGAAGTTGATGGAACCGATACGCCCGGTCAGCGCCAGGCCGGGAATGGGCAGCAGCAGGGAGATATGGGCGGTCATGTCCGCCGTGGCTGTCGGCGTAAAACCCAACGCCTCGCCATACTGGTCCAGCGCCAGGCCCTGGGCGTCCTGGGCCCCCTCCAGGCGCTGAAAGGAGAAGAATACGTTGTCGTAGTAACGGGCGGTGTCTGCCAGGTAGCGGTCCCCCTCCTGCTGTCTCAGATCGGGGTCGGAGAAGAGGATATCGTAGACCATTACCCGCGCCCCCCGCTCGACCAGCCCCTCGATCAGTTCTGCGTGCACCGACCGGGGCCAGGGATAACGGCCCAGCACCGGGCTGAGTTCGGCCAGGCTGTGCTCATCGATATCGACAATGACGATCTCAGGATCGGGCCGCTGGCCGAGGGCGTGCTGGTGGAGCATCAGGTCCCCCAGGCGCAGATCGAACCACCTGAGCGAATGGAGCCAGCCGGTCTCGAACACGACCACAAGCAGGAACAGCAGGGTCAGCCAGTGCAGAACACCCTTTACATCAACCCTTTTAAGCATACAGCACCTGCCTCATGGCCTGGCGTTCATCCAGTCCCGCACCTCTGCGAGCAGCCGCCCTTCCAGCCCCCGGAAGAAGTGATCGGCACCCACTATCTCGCGCTGGCGATAGTCCGGATTCCCCCCTTCCCGGGCCGCTGCGGCCCGCTCACCGACACTCTCGAGAACCGCATCGATATCCCGGCTGCCGTAGAGATCCAGCAGGGGGACCCTGATCTTCTTCAACGCCTCCAATGTCTTTGCCCTGCCCTTGGCCGGCAGACCAACGGCAACGAAGCCCCGGATCTCCCCGGGAGCCCCCTGGCCGAGAAATTCCGCCCCCATCCGTGCACCCAGGCTATGTCCGACCAGCACCAGGCGGGTGACCCCCCTCTGCTTGAAGTACTCCACCGCAAAACGGATGCGGGGAAAGGCCTCGGGGACCAGTTCCCGGTAGATCCAGGTCGGCGCATCCCTGGCCGCCACCGGCATCTGGATGGAGAGAGTCTCCCAACCGAACTCCGGCAGTTCCGACCGCAGCGGATTGATCACATCACTCCAGTCGGGATGGGCGCCCCGGCCATGCAGCAGTATCACGCCACCCCGCACGGCCCGTCCCTCCACCGGGGTATGGATGGCGAAAAACTCCACCTCCCCGGTTTTCAGACGGACCGGGTCGCCCACCACGATGGCGTCCTCGATCTCGGCCGCCATGCGTTGCTCCCGCACCAGGTCGGAGGCGCCCGCGACAAACGGCATGAGCAGCACGCAAAGTAAAAATGCCTGTAAACGCACGGAGTTACCCCTTTTATTCCCCTCTCCCTACAGGAGAGTATAGGCAAGCATTCCATGCCATCAGCAGTGCCGGTACGTCCGGTTGCCTAAGATTCTCTTATGGAACCCATAAATAGACCTTTTCAATCAATCGGTTACAGGGTGAAAAAAGCGAACGCTTGGGGTAAAGTGCCTGCTCTTGAAATTTTTGGTTGCCGGCATGCCACGGCTGTGGCCTTGCTCAGGAGTATAAAAAATGTCTGACTATCTCATTGCACCGTCCATTCTTTCGGCCGATTTCGCCAAGCTGGGTGAAGAGGTGGATAACGTCCTGGCCTCGGGCGCCGATATCGTCCACTTCGATGTCATGGACAACCACTATGTCCCCAACCTGACCATCGGCCCCCTGGTCTGTGAAGCCCTGCGCAAGCACGGCGTCACCGCCGACATCGACGTGCACATGATGGTCAAGCCTGTCGACCGCATCATCCCCGATTTCGCAAAGGCCGGTGCCAGCTACATCACCTTCCACCCCGAAGCCTCCGAGCACATCGACCGCTCACTGCAGCTTATCCGCGAGCACGGCTGCAAATCCGGCCTGGTGTTCAACCCGTCGACCCCGCTCTCCCACCTGGACTACGTGCTGGACAAGGTGGACATGATCCTCATCATGTCGGTGAACCCCGGCTTCGGCGGCCAGAGCTTCATCCCCGCCGCCATGGACAAGCTGCGCGCCTGCCGCAAGATGATCGATGACTCCGGCCTGGATATCCGCCTCGAGATCGACGGTGGTGTGAAAGCGGAGAATATCGGTGAGATCGCCGCCGCTGGCGCCGACACCTTCGTTGCCGGTTCCGGCATCTTCGGCAAGGGCAAGGACAGCGACCCCAACCGCTACGACACCATCCTCGGCCAGATGCGCGAGGAGCTCGCCAAGGTCTAAGGCCAACCTGAACCGGCCATCCCGGAGAGGCCCGCCACTCCGGGATGGCGGTATTTATGTAAAGAAGTTATGAACAAGCCAAAACTGATACTGATCGACCTCGACGGCACCCTGGTGGACAGCGTGCCCGATCTCGCCCACTGCGTTGACACCATGATGGAGCGCCTCGGCCGTGAACCCTACGGAGCGGATATGGTGCGTAACTGGGTGGGCAACGGCGTCGAGCGCCTGACCCGTCGCGCCCTCATCGGACAGCTCGATGGTGAGCCCAGTGACGAGGATTTCGATCAGGCCTACCCGATCTTTCTCGATCTCTACGACAAGCACAACGGCGAGAACTCCTGCCTCTACCCCGGCGTCCGCGAAGGGCTCAGCTACCTGAAGACCACCGGCATCCGCATGGGCTGCGTCACCAACAAGGCAGAACAGTTCACTGTCCCCCTGCTCAAGGCCCTGGGGGTCTACGACGACTTCGAGATCGTGATCAGTGGCGACAGCCTGCCGAAAAAGAAGCCGGACCCGATGCCCCTGCTGCACGCGGCGGAACACTTCGGCGTCTCGCCCTCCGAATCCCTCATGCTGGGCGATTCGGTCAGTGATGTGAAAGCGGCAAGGGCTGCCGGTTTCAGCATCATCTGCATGAGCTACGGCTACAACCACGGCAACGATATCCGCGACGCCAACCCGGATCATGTCATTGATTCGTTCGTTGAACTCGAGGGACTGCTGACCGCGGCAGCTTGAATATTTTGTAGGGTGGGTTAGCGATAGCGTAACCCACTGGTATAGCCAAACATCCGGCGCAATACGCTTCGCTATTGCACCCTACACATCTACCACCCCCCTCTGGATAGTTGCCCTGAATTCGATTATCGTTAGCCCTTAATTCATAAAGGCTCATCTATGTACCTCACGCACCACCACAAGACGTTGAAAACAGGCACGCGATGGCGTTGGTGACGCTCGTCCATCACCCAACCCTGTTTAAACCCCTTGTGTGGAGAGGAACATGACTCCCGAACAGTTCGACACACTGGCCGCGGAAGGCCACAACCGCATCCCGGTGATGTGCGAGGTCCTGGCGGATCTCGACACCCCCCTGAGCGTCTACCTCAAGCTTGCAGACGGTCCCCACTCCTACCTGTTCGAATCGGTACAGGGCGGCGAAAAGTGGGGCCGCTACTCGATCATCGGCCTGCCCTGCCGCACCCTGCTGCGCATCAAGGGGCACACCATCACCGTGGAGACCGACGGCGAGGTGGTCGAAACCCACGCCGCGGACGACCCCCTCGCCTTCATCGAGGGATTCCAGCAGCGCTATCACGTCGCGGAACATGAAAACCTGCCCCGCTTCACCGGTGGCCTGGTGGGTTACTTCGGCTACGACACCATCCGCTATATCGAACCCAAGCTGGCCGAATGCCCCAACCCGGACCCCATAGACAACCCGGACATCATGCTCATGGTCTCCGACGAGGTGGTGGTGTTCGACAACCTGCGGGGCCGGCTCTACGTCATCGTCTACGAAGACCCCAGCAACGGCGGCACCTTCGAACAGGGTCGACAGCGACTGCGTGTGATCGTTGATCAGATGCGCTCCGGCATGCCGCACCAACAACACAGCGAGCAGCGTGAGATTGACGAATCCCACTTCGTCTCGGGCTTTTCCGAAGAGGGATTCAAGCAGGCGGTGGAACGTACCAAGCAGTACATCCTGGACGGCGACTGCATGCAGGTGGTGCTCTCCCAGCGCCTCTCCATCCCGTTCAATGCACCGCCCCTGGATCTCTACCGCGCCCTGCGCGGTCTCAACCCCAGCCCCTACATGTACTTCCTGAACATGGGCGACTTCCATATCGTCGGCTCTTCACCGGAGATCCTCACCCGCCTGGAAGATGGCGAGGTCACCGTGCGCCCCATCGCCGGCACCCGTCGTCGCGGCTACAGCGAGGAGGAGGACAAGGCGCTGGAGGCGGAACTGCTGGCCGATCCCAAGGAGATCGCCGAGCACCTGATGCTGATCGACCTGGGCCGCAACGACGCCGGCCGGGTGGCGAAGATCGGCAGCGTGAAACTGACCGACAAGATGGTGATCGAACGCTACTCCCACGTCATGCACATCGTCTCCAACGTTATCGGCGAACTGAAGGACGGCATGACCGCTATCGACGTGCTACGGGCCACCTTCCCCGCGGGCACCGTCAGCGGCGCGCCCAAGATCCGCGCCATGGAGATCATCGATGAACTGGAACCGGTCAAGCGCGGCGTCTACGCCGGTGCCGTGGGCTATCTCTCCTGGAACGGCAACATGGATACCGCCATCGCCATCCGCACCGCGGTGATCAAGAACGGCACCCTGCATATCCAGGCCGGCGCCGGGGTGGTGGCCGACTCCAGGCCGGAGCTGGAGTGGAAAGAGACCATGAACAAGGGACGCGCCGTGTTCCGCGCCGTCGCCCTGGCCGAGGCCGGCCTTACCGTCAACGACTGCACGGGAGCGTAACGTGCTCTGCCTACGTGATAAGTGCATTTTCAGCGCCTCTGTTGTGTTTCGCAGCAAGGCACAGGGCGCAGTAAATGGCCAGCCCTTAACAAGCACTGGAACGCAGCTGCGGAACACAACAGAGGACGCCCTTCGGGTTCGCCTGTCAACGCCCACGGACTGCGTTGCGCCTCTTGACAAGGGGTCAACCATTCTCTGCGAGGCGCGTCTTGCCGTGAACGTTGACAGGCGAACTGAAAACGCACTTATCACGTAGGCAGAGCACCATGTTACTGATGATAGATAATTACGACTCCTTCACCTACAACCTGGTGCAGTATTTCGGCGAACTGGGGGCGGATGTCCACGTCCACCGCAACGACGAGATCACCATTCAGCAGATCGAGGCCCTCGAGCCGGAGCACCTGGTGATCTCTCCCGGCCCCTGCACCCCCAACGAGGCGGGCATCTCGGTGGAAGCGATCAAGACCTTTGCCGGCCGTGTCCCGATACTCGGCGTCTGCCTGGGTCACCAGTCCATCGGACAGGCCTTCGGCGGCAGGATCGTGCACGCCCGCGAAGTGATGCACGGCAAGACATCGCCCATCTTTCACGCGGACACGGGCATCTTCAGCGGCCTCAACAACCCCTACGAGGCGACCCGCTACCACTCCCTGGTGATCGAGAAGGAGAGCCTGCCGGAGTGCCTGGAGATCACCGCCTGGACACAAACCGCCGACGGGGAGATGGACGAGATCATGGGCGTTCGCCACAAAGAGCACAACATCCAGGGCGTGCAGTACCACCCGGAATCGATTCTCACCGAACACGGTCACGACCTGCTGCAGAACTTTCTGCAAGGTAAGTGATGCGAGATCGAAACGCCGGAGGGGGCTGCCCCTTCCGGCGATCATTTGCTTAGCCCACCCGCCTGCCTTACATTATTAGCCCGGCACAAAATATCGACCGGAAGCCACAGACAGACCACCCGCGCCACGCGTTACAAAAACCAGAGAAGGTATTCAAAATGGAGATGCCACAAGCGATCAACCATGTCCTCGGCCACCACGACCTGAGCGGCGAACAGATGACCGAGGTGATGCGCACCATCATGACCGGCGGCGCCACTCCCGCCCAGATCGGCGGCTTCCTGATCGGCCTGCGCATGAAGGGGGAGACCGTCAGCGAGATCGCCGCCGCGGCCTCTGTGATGCGTGAACTGGCCACCAAGGTTGAGGTCAGCTCGGATCACCTGGTGGACACCTGCGGCACCGGCGGCGACGCATCCGGCACCTTCAACATCTCCACCGCCAGCGCCTTTGTCACCGCGGCGGCCGGCGCCAGTGTCGCCAAGCACGGCAACCGCTCCATCTCCTCCAAGTCGGGCTCGGCTGACGTACTGGAGGCTGCCGGCGTGAACCTCAACCTGACACCGGAGCAGGTCGCCCAGTGCGTGGCCGAGGTCGGCGTCGGCTTCATGTTCGCCCCGGCACACCACGGCGCCATGAAGCACGCCATCGGTCCGCGCAAGGAGATGGGCGCCCGCACCATCTTCAATGTCCTCGGCCCCCTGACCAATCCCGCCAGCGCCCCCAACCAGGTGCTGGGCGTTTTCAGCGACGAACTGCTGGATCCGATGGCGAACGTGCTGCAGAAACTGGGCAGCAACCACGTGATGGTGGTGCATGCCCGCGACGGCCTGGACGAGATCTCCGTGGGGGAGAAGACCGAGGTGGCCGAACTGAAGGATGGCCGGGTACGCCGTTTCTCGGTACAGCCGGAAGACTTCGGCATGAATCGCACCCCCATCGACTCACTGAAGGCCGCCGACGCGGCCGAGAGCCTGGGCATCATCCGCTCGGTACTGGAAGACAATGCCGGCCCCGCCCGCGACATCGTCTGCCTCAATGCCGGTGCCGCCATCTACACCGCGGGCCTGGCCGGGACCCTGGCCGATGGCGTTGAGAAGGCCAGCGAGGCGATCGCCAGCGGTGAAGCCCGCAGCCGCCTCGACAAGCTGATCATCCTGACCCAGAGCTTCGAGTGAAAGCAGCCAGCGGGGGATGGCTCATTGACCATGTCGCTGTCGCTCTAGGGCCTGCTGACAGCATGGCCGATATGGAAATCGTCTACGCCGAGGCGCATTCCCGGCTTGAGGCATAAAAGCCCGATGACCGACAAACACAGCCTGGCCTTCCTGCTGAGGATCTTCATCCCCTTTGCCCTGGGTTACTTCCTCTCCTACCTGTTCAGGGTGGTCAATGCTGTCATCGCTCCCGACCTGACCGCCGAACTGGCGCTCAACGCCAACCAGCTGGGCCTGCTCACCAGCGCCTACTTTCTCACCTTCGCCGCCTTCCAGCTGCCACTGGGCATCCTGCTGGACCGCTACGGCCCGCGACGGATAGAGGCGGCCCTGCTGCTGTTTGCCGCCGCCGGCGCCCTGGTCTTCAGCCTCTCGGAATCGGTCGGCGGATTGATCCTTGGGCGCGCCCTGATCGGGTTTGGCGTCTCCGCCTGCCTGATGGCAGCGTTCAAATCCTTCGTGCAGTGGTTTCCAGCGAACCGGCTGCCCATGGCCAACGGTCTTCAGCTCGCCTCTGGCGGGCTGGGCGCCCTGGCGGCCACGACCCCGGTGGAGACGGCCCTTCAGTTCACCGACTGGCGGGGCGTTTTCATGGCCCTCGCCCTGCTCTCGCTGCTGGTCTCCGCGCTGCTCTTCGCCCTGGTACCGGACAAGGAGGAGAAACACCCCCACATCGGTATGGCCGATCATATCCAGGGGATCCTGCACATCTTCACCAGCCGATTGTTCTGGCGCATCACCCCCTGGGCCGTCGCCTCACAGGCCGGTTTTCTCTCCATCCAGAGTCTCTGGGCGGGCCCCTGGCTGAGGGATGTGGCGGGTTTCGACCGCGACACCACCGCCCTCTATCTCGCCTTTATCGCCAGCGCCATGGTGGCCGGTTTCGCCCTGATCGGTTTTACCGCGGGTCGTCTCTCCAAACTCGGCATCACCACCACCGCGGTGGCCGGCACCGGCATGGCGCTGTTCATGGTCGCCCAGGCAGGCATCGCCTTCGGTTTTACCGAACTGGCCCTGCCGCTGTGGTTGCTGTTCGGCTTTTTCGGCACCTCCGGCACGGTCACCTACGCGGTGCTCTCCCAGAACTTCGCCCCCAATCTCGCAGGCCGGGTCAACACCGCCCACAACCTGCTGGTATTTATCGTGGCCTTCGCCGGCCAGTGGGGCATCGGCGCCATCATCGATCTCTGGCCCCGCGGCGTGGCAGGCGGCTATGCGCCTGAAGCGTTCCAGTGGGCCTTCGCCATCGTGCTGCTGGCACAGCTCGTAACCATGCTCTGGTTCTTCCTCTTCAAAGCGTCGAAATGAGCCTTTCAGAGATTTCCATCACGGACATTGCACGCGCCTTCGCAACCCAGGGCGAGCCCATCATGGTCAGCCCCGTGGGCGAGGGGCTGATCAACGACAGCTACCTTGTGAAATGCCCGGCACGGCAGTACCTTCTCCAGCGGATCAACACCCGGGTATTTCAAAACCCGGCGGCGGTGATGCAGAACATCGCGCGGGTGACCGGCCACCTGGCGGAAAAGGCCCGCCAGAGATACCCCGATGACTGGCAGCGCCGCGTGCTCACCCTGGTTCCCACCTGCGAGGACGAGCCGATGTGGCAGGATGGGCACGGCAACTGCTGGCGTATGTATCCCTTCATAGAGAACAGCCGTACCCTGCAGAGCCTGAGCGACCCCGGCGAGGCCTACAGTGCCGCCCACACCTTCGGTGGTTTCGTAAGGGAGCTGGCGGACCTCCCGCCACCCACGCTTCACGAAACCATCCCCGCTTTCCACGACACCCCTGCACGACTGGCGCGGCTTGAAGCGGTTATCAACGCTGACCCCGTCAAGCGCAGGGCCGGGGCTGAAGAGGTCACCGAAAAGATCCTCTCGTATCGCAAACTCACCACCGCCCTGGGTGAGCGCCAGCTTCCACTGCGCACGGTACACAACGACACCAAGATCAATAACGTCCTGTTTGATGCATCGACCGGTGACGCCCTCTGCGTGGTGGACCTGGACACCGTGATGCCCGGGCTTGCACTGCACGATTTCGGCGACCTTGTGCGCAGTGCCGCTTCCGTTGCGTCGGCTGATGGACTGAGGCTTGATATCACGCTCTACGAAGCGCTGCTCAGGGGATGGGTGGACGGCACAGGGGAGATCCTGACACGGGACGAAAGATCGATGCTCTGGATCGCGCCCCAGGTGATCACGCTGGAGCTTGCAATACGCTTCCTTACCGACCATCTCGAGGGCGATCGCTATTTCAAGACCGACCACCCGACCCGCAACCTGGAGCGGGCAGAACAGCAGTTGTCACTGCTGCGCAGCATACAGGCGCAGGAGCGTTTGATGCGATCACTGAGCGATTCAGTTTCCGCCTGATCCGTCACGTTTATATTGTGGCAGGCCGCACACTTCAAAGCCGAGAACAGGAAACCAGCTCCCAATCCCATCCACCTGGACTGCTATTATTTAAGTATTGGCAAGATTGGGCAGAAACAGTAGGAGTCCAACCATGTATAGCGGTTATGCAAAGATAATCGCCGGCTGCCTTGTGGCCGGCATGTTAGGTGCTGCCGGTACGGCAGCGGCATCGCCCGGAGAGCACGGGCGCCACGCGGGCACGGACCGCCTGATCATCAAGTTCTCAACAGACAGGCCCAACCCGGAGGTCGCCTCCGAACTGATGGGCAAGCGCCTTGGCTGGACCATGCGCTACCAGCGGGCGACAGGCGTGGGCACCCATGTACTGAAGCTGGACAAAGTTCATCCGCAAGCCGACGTCCAGGCCCTGGCCAGCCAGGTAGCGGCACAGCCCGGCGTGGCCTACGCCGAGCCCGACACCATCCTGCGCCGTGTTCTCACCCCCAATGATCCGGGGTACACGAACCAGTGGCACTACTATGAACCCACCGGCGGGATCAATGCACCGGCCGCCTGGGACCAGAACCAGGGTGCCGGCGTCACCGTTGCGGTCCTCGACACCGGCTACCGCCCCCACCAGGATCTTGCCGCCAACCTGCTGGCGGGCTACGACATGATCTCCGATCCCTTCGTGGCCAACGACGGAGGGGGACGTGATGGCGATGCAAGTGATCCCGGGGATCACGTCCTGGCCGGAGAGTGCGGCGGGGGCTACCCGGTTAGGGATGAAAACAGCAGCTGGCACGGCACCCACGTGGCCGGCACGGTAGCTGCCCTGACCAACAACGCATCGGGTGTCGCCGGCGTTGCCTACAACGCCAAAGTGCTGCCGGTGAGAGTGCTGGGAAGATGCGGTGGGTACACCTCCGATATCGCCGATGCCATCGTCTGGTCGGCGGGCCTGCCCGTGACAGGCGTGCCCGGCAATGCCCACCCTGCCTGGGTGATGAATCTCAGCCTCGGCGGTGGCGGCTCCTGCAGCCGCACCATGCAATCCGCCATCAACCTGGCCAACGACCAGGGCAGCGCGGTGGTGGTGGCTGCCGGTAACAGCGCCAGCACCACCAGGCTGGCAACTCCGACCAACTGCCGCAACGTGATCACCGTGGCGGCGACCACCCGCACGGGAAGCCGCGCCTACTACTCCAACACCGGCAGGGAGGTGGATCTCTCGGCACCCGGTGGAGATATGCGCTCCGACTACAGGAACGGCGTCCTCTCGACCCTGAACATGGGTACCACCCTTCCCGGGGCGGATGCGTACGCCTGGTACCAGGGCACCAGCATGGCAACCCCCCACGTGAGTGGCGTGGCGGCGTTGATGCTCTCGGCAAAACCGGAGCTGTCAGCGGGTGATGTCGAGTCCCTGCTGAAATCCTCCGCCCGCGCCTTCCCGTCCCGCTGCTCGGGCTGTGGCATCGGCATCCTGGATGCCGATGCGGCGGTGACCGCGGCAATCAACAGTGGCGGCAGTGACGGTGGGGATGATGGCGATGCCAAGCCCTGCCGGGGCAGGAAGTGCAGGTAGGCTGACGACCCTGCCATCATCCTACCCGCTGATAGCCGGGCAAAAAAAAACGCAGCGGCCTCGGCCGCTGCGCTCACTTTGGGAGAAAAGAAAACCGTCAGGTTCAGGCGGCGTTCGCCTTGCTCTCGATCAGGTGGTCACTCTCGGACTTGATCTCGACGCGACGGGGCTTCATCGCCTCGGGGATCTCGCGCACCAGGTCGATGTGCAGCAGGCCGTCCCTGATCTCGGCGCCGTCGACGCGCACGTAGTCAGCCAGCTGGAAGCTGCGTTCGAAGCTGCGGTTGGCGATGCCACGATGCAGGAACTTGCGGGCTTCCTGGTTCTCTTTCTTGGCACCTGCAACGCGCAGGATGTTCTGTTTGACCTCGATATCCAGGTCATCACGGGTGAAGCCGGCCACGGCCATGGAGATGCGGTACTCGTCCTCGCCGGTCAGCTCGATGTTGTAGGGGGGGTATCCGGCACCGGCATCTGCGCGGTAGGCGGACTCCAGGGTATCTGCCATGCGGTCGAAGCCGATGGCGGTACGAAACAGGGGTGCAAAATCAAAAGTCGTCATGATCATATCCTCACTATGAAGCGATATATTAATGTGCACGCTCATCGAGCCGTGCGGTTCAGCGGACCCCGTCCGGGCATCCGCCTACTCCATAGGTAGGGATGGAAAAAGAGAATTCAAGAGAGCGTGTGAACTTATGCCACGGCCGCCATCAGCGCCTGCACCCTCGCCAGCTCCACGGGGTTCGAGGCGACACCGTCACGCTTGATGGAGGTGCCAACGATCATGCCGTCGGCGGCCCGGGCAAATGCGCCTGCCGTCTCTTCATTGACACCGCTGCCGACGAAGACGGGTACGTCGCCGACCACCGCCTTCACCTCCTTGACCTGGTCGATATCGGTGGGCAGGCCGGTACCGCCACCGGAGACCACCACGCCATCCGCCATGCCACGACGCACCAGGTCCATCACATCCTCGGTCAATGGCCTGGAGGCCCCGAGCGCCGATGAGTGTTTCACATCCACGTCCGCCATGACATGGATGCTGCGGGCCCGCAGCAGATCACGTTCGCGCATCAGGTCGTGTGCAATGCCCTGGATAATGCCCTGGTCGGCCACCCGGGCACCGGTCAGCACGTTGACCCGGATGAACTCGGCCCCCACCGCGTGGGCGATGGCCAGTGCGCTGAGACCGTCGTTACGCAGGCAGTTGATACCGAGGGGCAGTTCGACATGCTGTCGAACCAGTGCGGCTATGGAGGTCATGTGGGCTACCACGTGCTGGGGCACCCGCCCCGGGTAGAAGGGGACATCACCGAAGTTCTCGATGATCAGCGCATCCACCCCGCCCTCCGCAAGGGTCTGGGCATCCCGCAGGGCGCGTTCCTGGACCCAGTTGAGATTGGCATCGTAGCGGGGTGCGCCCGGCAGGGGGGCCAGGTGAACCATGCCGATCACCGGCGCCTTGCTGTCATTGAGATGGGCAAATAGATTCGAGGTCATAGTCTTTTGTTCTTCTGATGGGCTGCCGACAGGGCTGATAGGATTATAGACGGCCCTCTGCCGCCGGGCATCGACAATCCTACCCGGAATATCTACCCGGCAGGGAAGACAACCCGTCCGCCACCCATATGCTTGGCCTGGTAACAGGCGGCGTCCGCCCGGTTCAGCACCGCCTGGATATCCCCCGAGCCCGCGTCCGTCACAGCCCACCGATCAAGCTGCTATCAAGAAGACTTCTGCCAAACGATCTCCGACCACTCCACCTCCATGTGATGACCGGAAAACCTGCCCTTCAAAGTATAGATCAATAGCGATCGGGGCCGGAATGCGGCAGATCACACCAGCAGCCGTCTCCTCACCAGTGCCACCGAGATGTAGAAACCGATGCCGCCATAGAGGGCCAGTACCGAGAGGTGCAGCAGGGGCTGGCTCAGTTCACCACCCGCCACCAGGGGCCGCGTCAATGCCACGGCGTGGGTAAGGGGCAGCAGTTGGACCAGGCCCTGGGCCATCTCCGGCAGGCTGTCCACGGGATAGAAGACACCGCAGAGGATGAACATCGGGGTGATGGCGAGCACGAAGTAGTAATTGAAGAAGTCGTAGTTGGTGGCGATGGAACTCATGATCATCGCCATGCCGGCAAAGCAGAGACCGATCAGGAACACGACCGGCAGCACCCACAGCGCCTGCCAACCCTGGACCACACCCAGCAGGGTGGCCACCAGCAGGATAGCGATACCGCTGAAGAGGCTCTTGGTTCCGCACCACAACATCTCGCCCGCCAGGATATCGTCTACCTCCAGGGGGGTGGCCATCAACGCCTCGTAGGTGCGCTGGGGATCCATGCGGGTATAGACCGAGTACATCCCCTCGAAGGTGGCGGTGGTCATGGCGGAGGAGGCGATGATGCCCGAGGCGAGAAACGCCAGGTAGGGCATGCCGGACATCTCGCCCACGAAGTGGCCCAGGCCGAAACCCATGCCCAGCAGGTAGAGGGTGGGCTCACCGAAGTTCATCACCACGGCGGGGCCGATCAGCTTGCGCCAGACCATGATGTTGCGTCGCCAGATGGCGAAGGCTCCGGAGCGGACCGAGGGAAGACGCCAGTGGTTCAATCTCTCAACTCCCTGCCGGTCAACTTGAGAAATACATCCTCCAGGCCGGTTGGACGGTGCATGAAGGTGAGGCCGGTGACCGACTGCAGCCTGCCGAGGAACTCCCCCGGATCAGCGGAGTAGCAATAGAGGCTGGAGCCCATCTGCTCCACGCGACAGCCCAGGCTATCTGCCTCATCGGCATACACAGCGGCCCGCTCGCCCCGTAACTCGATCACCTCCGGCTCCACGTGACGCTGCACCAGCTGTTTCGGGGTTCCCTGGTCGAGGATCCTGCCGTGATCCATGATCACCAACTCGTCGCACAGGCGCTCGGCCTCCTCCATGTAATGCGTCGTCAGGATCAGGGTCGTCCCCTGCTCCCGCAGCTCATTGAGCTTCGACCAGATGATATGGCGTGCCTGGGGATCGAGGCCGGTGGTAGGCTCGTCCAGCACCACCATCTCGGGCTCGTTGATCAGGGCACGGGCGATGGTCAGGCGCCGCTTCATGCCGCCGGAGAGGGTGTCGGTCTTGGCCTCTTTGCGATCGGAGAGGGCCGCGAACTCCAGCAGACGCTCCACCCGCTCGCCCACCTCGCCCGGCCTGAAACCGAAATAGCTGGCATAGGTGCGCAGATTCTCGGCCACCGAGAAGTCAGGGTCGAGATTATCCGCCTGGGGCACCAGGCCGGTACGGGCCCGCACCTCCCTGGCTCGCTCGGGGACCGGCAGACCATAAACGCTGAGATCGCCGCCACTCTTGGGGGCAAGCCCCAGCAGCATCTTCAGGGTGGTGGTCTTGCCCGCGCCGTTGGGACCGAGAAAACCGAAGCAACTGCCCCGGGGGATATCGAAATCGATACCGTCCACCGCACGGTGGGAACCGAAACATTTCACCAGCCCCCTGGCGGAGGCGAGCGGCGCGGCAGGCATGTTCAAATCACTCTTCCAGGTGGATGTTGATACGTCGATTCTGCCGCCCCTTTTTCTCCACCTTGCCGATGCGGATGCGTCCGATCTCGGCGGTGGAGGCGACGTGGGTACCACCGCAGGGCTGGTAGTCCACGCCCTCGACGCGGATGGTTCGCACCTCGCCCGCCCCGCTGGGCGGCCTCACCGACATGGTGCGGACCAGTTCCGGGTTGGCCTCCAGTTCCGCATCGCTGATGGCGCCGATGGTCACCGGGTGGTCCTCGGCGATAATGCGGTTGATCTCCGCCTCGAGGGCCGGCTTGTCCGGCGACTCCGGCAGATCGAAATCGAGGCGGCTGCGATCGGTGCCGACACTACCCCCGGTCACCCCGCCGTCCACCACGGAACAGAGCAGGTGCATGGCGGTGTGCATGCGCATCAGGCGATGGCGGCGCGGCCAGTCGATCTCCGCGGTGACCGCGGAGCCCACTGCCGGCAGATCGCTGCCCTCGGCGGGCACATGGAGCAGGGCCCCACTCTCCCGCTCCCGGCGGGTGTCCGCAACAGGGATCTCTGCACCGTTATCAAGCAGCAGTTTTCCGGTATCGCCGGGCTGGCCGCCACCCATGGCATAGAAAACGGTGCGGTCGAGCTGTATGCCACGCTCATCGGCCGCGGTGACCCTGGCCTCACAGCGCTTCAGGTAGGCGTCTGATTTGAACAACTCTTCGGTCATGATGCTCCCTGCCTCGTATCCGGACAAACCCAGATCATCAGTCATCCGCAGGCCGAAAACAACAGCTGACCGAGGGGGGATTTCATACCCCGTAGCGCACCTCCACCACCCAGTAGCGCATGGCACCCCTGGGGGTATGCACCGTCACCTCCTCGTCCAGCCCACGCTTGAGCAGCGCCCTGGCCATGGGGGAATCCATGCTGATCCACCCCTTCTCGGGGTCGAACTCATCCGGACCCACGATACGGTAGTTGTGCTCCACCCCGTCATCGTCCTCCAGGCAGACCCAGGCACCGAAAAAGATACGCTCCGGGTCGCTCGGCTCGCTGTCCACCACCTTCAGCTCGGGCAGCCGTTTCTGCAGGTAGCGGATACGCCGGTCGATCTCCCGCAGCTCCTTCTTGCGGTAGATGTACTCGGCGTTCTCGGAGCGATCCCCCTCGGCGGCTGCGGCCGCCAGCGCCTTGGTGACGTCACGCCGGCGTACCCACAGTGCCCTCGACTCCTCCTGCAGGATCTCGTAGCCCTGGCGGGTGATGTAGGGCGAGCTCTTCGGTTGTGGCGGACGATAACGACCCATGTGAAACCTGGTTTTCCTGTGATAACTCGATTCAGCGGCACAGATGCGTCGCTGTAACGGAAAGGATAACCACCCAGCACCCGGCGTCAATTGCTCTCTTCGGGGCGGGGATATACCTCCGCGCTGATCGGTGTAAAATATGCGGCCCGAACCATTTGAGGGAGCCCTTGGCTCATGAACGACACACCCGACATCCTGAAGAAGATCGTGCGCCGGAAACTGGAGGAGATCAGCGATCGCAGCGCAAGACTGCCCCTGGAGCAGTTGATGGCGCGCGTCGACGACAGCCAGCCCTGCCGGGGCTTCGCCGATGCCATCGCGGCGAAGATCGAGGCGGACCAGGCCGGGGTGATCGCCGAAATCAAAAAGGCATCTCCCAGCAAGGGGGTGATCCGCGAGGACTTCCGACCCGCGGAGATTGCAGTGAGCTACGAACAAGGTGGCGCCGCCTGCCTCTCGGTACTGACCGACATCGACTTCTTCCAGGGCAGCGACGAATACCTGCAACAGGCCCGTGCCGCCTGCAGCCTGCCGGTGATCCGCAAGGATTTCATCATCGACCCTTACCAGGTCTACGAGGCCAAGGCGATGGGTGCCGACTGCATCCTGCTGATCGTGGCCTGCCTCGAGGACAAGCAGATGCAGGAGCTCAATGCCCTGGCCCACAGACTGGGCCTGGATGTGCTGGTTGAGGTCCACGACCTGGATGAGCTGGAACGTGCCCTGCCCCTGGGCAACCGGCTGATCGGCATCAACAACCGCAACCTGCGTACCTTCGAGGTGAGCCTGAACACCACCCTGGATCTGCTGGAGCGGATTCCGCAAGGGCCCATCGTGGTCACCGAGAGTGGCATCCACACCCCCGCCGACGTGGCGCTGATGCGCGAGCACAACGTCAACGCTTTTCTCGTCGGGGAAGCCTTTATGCGCGCCGACCAGCCCGGCGAAAAGCTGGCTGAGCTGTTCGCCTGATCAAAACCTGTCAACACTCCCAAGGAGATTACCGTGGCAAAAGAAGGTCAGTTCACCATCGAGATGCAACACCTCCAGGGCTACGAGTTCAGGGTCAACTTCGGCCTGGAGAGCATGGGCGAGATCATCATGGACGAGCCCGAACCACTGGGTGAGGGCAAGGGACCCAACCCCTCCCGGGCGCTCGCCGCTGCAGCGGCCAACTGCCTCAGCGCAAGCCTGCTCTACTGCGTCTCGAAGAACGAACCGCCAGCGGGCAGCATCAAGGCGACCGCCACCTGCACCCTGGCGCGCAACGAAAAGAAGCGACTGCGCATCGGCAGCATGCAGATCCAGCTCCAGGTCGATGGCGAACTGGAACAGGCGGTGCGCATGAAGCGCTGCCTCGATCTCTACGAGGACTTCTGCGTGGTCACGGCCAGCCTGCGCGAGGGCTTTCCCATCGGCGTCGACGTGGTCAATTCGACCGGTGACGTACTGCACAGCTCTACCGAATGAACTCAGCGTAGGGTGGGTTAGCGAAAGCGTAACCCACCTGGACATCGAAAATCGGTGCAATACGCTGCGCTATTGCACCCTGCTCCTCACCACCCCCAGATAGTTTGTTGACCGAGGTTATGGATATCCCGTCGCACTCTAGGTAGCATGCTCGACAGGGATTTCCCACTAATCGCAGACAATCCGGCATGCCAAAGAAGAACGACCTGAGCAAGGTGCGCAACATCGGTGTTGCGGCCCATATCGACGCGGGCAAGACCACCTTGACCGAGCGCATCCTGTTCTACACCGGCGACCTCTACAAGATCGGCGAAGTCCATGACGGCGCAGCCCACATGGACTACATGGCCGAGGAGCAGAACCACGGTATCACCATCACCTCCGCGGTCACCAAGGCAAACTGGGAAGACCACCTGGTTCAGATCGTGGACACCCCCGGACATGTCGACTTCACCATCGAGGTGGAGCGCAGCATGCGTGTACTGGATGGCTGCATCCTGGTGCTGGACGGTGTGCGCGGGGTAGAGCCCCAGACCGAAACGGTCTGGCGCCAGCGCTCCAAGTTCAACCTGCCCTCCCTCTTCTTCATCAACAAGATGGACCGCCCCGGAGCCGATTTTGAGAAATCCATGGCCAGCATCCGCAAGCGCCTGCAGGCGGAACCGGTACCGGTCACCGTACCGCTGGTAGATGATGACGCGGTGATCCACCTGATCGACAGACAGATCATCCGCTTCAGGGGCGAGCATGGCGAACAGGTAGAGATAACACCGTGTGACGACACCACCTGGGCAGGTGTTGCGGACCACCGCGAAAGCCTGCTGCTGGGGATAGCCGAGACAGACGATGAACTGGCCGAGCATGTACTCGAGGGTGAAGAGCCCGACAGCGAAACCGTCTGGGCAGCCCTGCGCCGGGGCTGTCTCTCGGGCACACTGTTTCCCTGTTTCTGTGGCTCCGCCCTGCGCAATGTCGGCGTTCAGCCCCTGCTCGACGGGGTGATCAGGCTGCTGCCGGCACCCCTTGACCGCCCGGCAACCACCGCCTATCTCGATGACGGCAGTGAAGAACAGGTGGTGATGGATGACAACGCACCCCTGGCGGCGCTGGTGTTCAAGGTACAGATGTGGGAGGGACGTCGCCACGTCTTCGCCCGCATCTACCGTGGCGTGCTCAAGCCGGGTGACACGGTGTTTCACCGCAAGCCCGACGGCGAGGAGTTCCATGAGCACGCGGCGAGGATCTTCGACGTGGACGCGGCAAAGAAGCGCCGCGTCGATGTCGCACATGCCGGAGAGATCGTACTCATCGCCGGCCTGCGCCACGCCTCCACCGGTGACACCCTCTGCGCCCCGGAACACCCCATCTTCCTGGAGCGCATCGAGACCCACGACCCGGTACTCAGCCTCGCGGTCGAGCCCGCCTCGTCCGAACAGGAGGACAAGTTCCTCGAGGTACTGGACAAGCTGCAGGAAGAGGACCCCACGCTGCGCTTCGGCGAGGACCCCGAGACCGGCCAGCGCCTGCTCAGCGGCATGGGCGAACTGCACCTGCAGATCATCGTCGAACGGCTGGAGCGGGAGTTCCACCTCCAGGTGAGGACCGGCAAACCCGCCGTGGCACTGAGAGAAACGGTAACCCGGGCTGCCGGTGCGGACCATCTCTTCCAACCCCCGGTGGAGAACAACGAGCTGAAAGCGAGGGTCAACGTTCACGTCGAACCCCGGGAGCGGGATACCGGCAACATCATCCTGCTCGAGCCCCGCGTGCTGCCCGAGGGCCATCCACTGAGCGACGAACAGCTGGGCGCTATTGAACAGGGCGTCAATTTCGCACTCGGCAGTGGTCCACTGGAGGGCGCCCCCCTGCAGGATGTGGAGATCCGCATCAAAGAGGTTGAACTGTTCGGCACCGCCTCCAGCCCCGATGCCATCAGCGCCGCAACCACCCGCGCACTGCGCAAGGCGATCAGTGGAGCCGGCCCGGCAATCCTGCAGCCGATCATGAAGGCCGAAGTGGTGGTGCCGGAAGAGAACTTCGGTACGATCCTGGGAGACCTCCAGGCGAGGCGTGCCATCATCAGGGACACCGAGCGCAGTCTCGACAGCGCCACCATCGATTGCGAAGTGGCACTGGCACAGTTGCTTGGTTACACCACTGATCTGCGCAGCATGACCCAGGGGCGCGGCCAGTTCAGCACCCAGTTCGAACGCTTCGACATAGACTGATGAAGATCAAGATCCTCACCACCGGCGGCACCATCGACAAGATCTATTTCGATGCAAAGAGCGAGTTCCAGGTGGGCGACCCCCAGATCACCGAGCTGCTGCACGAGGCCAACGTCAGCTTCGACTTCGAAGTGGATTCGGTCATGCGCAAGGACAGCCTGGAGATGACCGACGACGACCGCGACCTGCTGCGCCGTAAAGTTGAACGTGAAAGCGCCGACCGGATCCTGATCACCCACGGCACCGACAGCATGGTGGAGACCGGTAGGGCCCTTGCGGGAATCGACGACAAAACCATCGTACTCACCGGTGCCATGCAACCGGCCCGGCTGCGCGTAAACGATGCCATATTCAATATCGGCTACGCCGTGGCCGCGGTGCAGCAGCTGCCCCCCGGGGTCTACATCGCCATGAACGGCCAGCTGTTCGATCCCATCTCCAGCCACAAGAACGTGGCGGAAAACAGATTCGAAAAAAACACCGGATAAGATGAGCAATCACGATCAACTGCACCGCTTCCTGTTCGACGGCCTCGATGTACGGGGCGAACTGGTCCAGATGGAGGCCAGCTGGCAGGCAATACTCGAGCGCTACGCCTATCCCGACAATGTCAGGGACCAGCTGGGCCAGGCGATGGCCGCCACCCTGCTGCTGTCGGCCACCATCAAGTTCGAGGGTTCCCTGATTCTGCAGGCCCAGTGCCAGGGCCCCCTCACCACCCTGGTGGCCCAGGCCACCCACCAGCGCACCGTCAGGGGACTGGCCCGCTGGCAGGGCGCAGTGCCCGAAGGAAACCTTGCCGAGATCTACGGCCCGGGCAGAATGGTGCTCACCATCGACAACATCGGCAAGGAGCGTTACCAGGGCATCGTCGGCATGGAGGGGGACACCCTGGCCCATACCCTGGAGGCCTACTTCGAAAAATCGGAGCAGCTCGACACCCGCATCTGGCTCGCCGCAGACGGCGAACGTGCCGCCGGCCTCTTTATCCAGGAGCTGCCCGGCGAACGCAAACATGAGGACGACTGGCAGCGCATCGCCATGCTGGCCGATACCGTCACCGATGTAGAGATGCTCAGGCTGGAGCCGGCGGAACTGCTCCATCGCCTCTTCAACGAAGAGGATATCCGCATGTTCGAACCCGAACCTGTCGCCTTCCGTTGCGGATGCGCCAAGGAGCGTATAGCGACCACCCTGCGCGCCATGGGCTATGCTGAGGTGAAGGGCATCCTCGATGAACATGACGTGATCAGGGCTGACTGCGACTTCTGCAACAAGCGGTATACGTTCGACAGGGTCGACGTGGAGCAGATCTTCGCCCAGGACGTAGAGATAGAGACACCGAACACCAGGCAATAGGACAGGATTATGAAGCACAGGGTACTGGCAATACTGGCACTGCTGGCGAGCACGACACTCTGGGCCGACACCGCCCCCCTCACCTATGATCGCATCAACCTGTCGGTGAGTGCGGGACAGGAGATGGAGAACGACACCCTGATCGCCATTCTCTATGTCCAGCGCGAGGGGCGCGAAGCAGCGAAACCCGCTCGCGAGGTGAATACCGCGATAAGCCGTGCCATCGGCAAGGCGAAGCTGGTCCCCGGCATCAAGAGCAGCACCCTCGACTACAGCACCAGCCCCATCTACAGCAAGAGCAGCTCCTTCAGCGGCAACAAGATCACCGGCTGGCGGGTACGCCAGTCGCTGCGCCTGGAGAGCAAGGACACGACCGCCCTGAGCAACCTGCTGGGCAAGCTCCAGGAGGAGCTCGCCCTCAGCAACATCCAGTACACGGTCTCACCCGAGAAGCGCGAAGAGGCCCAGCAGAGACTGATAGCCGAGGCCATCGGCAAGTTCAAACGCCGTGCCACGCTGGTGAGTGGCGAACTCGACACCGATGATTACCGGTTGGTGAACATGAACATCAACACATCCGGGGTATCGCCACGCCACTTCCCGGTGCGCGCCATGGCCATGGAGATGAAGTCAGCGCCACCCCCTGCCCTTGAAGCGGGCACCCAGCGGATCGAGGTGAGCGTTTCGGGCACCATTGAGCTGAAACGCTGATAACACGCACCCGAACACACCTTCACTACCTGTTTGCAACACAGCCTTGTCTTTAACTCCAATTGCAGACAATGTCCGCATAAACAGGCACCACCGATCTGTTATCCTCTTTGGGCAGATATCCCTGTATCACGACAAGGAGACAAGCGATGAGCGTCGGCAGCAACTTTACCATTGGCGGGGCTGGTGGCCTGGGCATTCAACAGCTGGGCAGCATGAGCAACCGACACGGCATGATTGCCGGCGCCACGGGTACGGGCAAGACGGTCACCCTGCAGATACTGGCCGAGGGATTCTCCCGCATGGGCGTGCCGGTCTTTGCCGCCGACATCAAGGGTGACCTTTCAGGACTTGCAGCCGCCAGCAGCGGAAAGGACTTCTCCAGCCGCCTGCAGGCCATCGGTATAGAGGACTATGCCGAATCCCCCTCACCGGTGCTGTTCTGGGACCTGTTCGGAGACAATGGCCACCCGGTACGCACAACCATCTCCGAGATGGGCCCCCTGGTACTGGCCAGCCTGTTGGAACTCAACGGGACCCAGGAGGGACTGCTCTATGCCGCCTTCCGCATTGCGGACGACGAGGGCATGCTGCTGCTCGACCTCAAGGACCTGCGGTCGATGCTCAACTGGATGGGGGACAATGCAAAGGAGCTGCGTAACGAATATGGAAATATCAGCAGCCAGAGCATCGGCGCGATACAGCGTCGACTGCTGGTACTCGAAGAACAGGGCGCTGAACACTTCTTTGGCGAACCCGCCCTCGAACTGCAGGACCTGATGCAGGTCGACTTCTCCGGCAACGGTGTCGTCTCCCTGCTCGATGCGACCCGCCTCGCCTCAGAATCACCACGACTCTATACCGCCTTTCTGCTTTGGATCCTTTCGGAGCTGTTTGAACAGTTGCCGGAACAGGGGGACGAAGACAAACCGAAGATGGTCTTCTTTTTCGACGAGGCCCACCTGCTGTTCGAAAAGGCGAATGACGCCTTGCTGGAGAAGATAGAACAGGTGGTGCGCCTGATCCGCTCCAAGGGCGTCGGCATCTTTTTCATCAGCCAGAAGCCCACCGACATACCCGATGACGTGCTCGGCCAGCTTGGACTCAAGATACAACACGCCCTGCGTGCCTTCACCCCGAAGGATCGCAAGGCGATCAAGGCCGTGGCGCAGAACTTCCGGGCCAGCCCCGGGCTCGACGTGGAACAGACCATCACTGAACTGGGCATCGGCGAGGCGCTGGTCTCGGTGCTGGACGAGAAGGGCAGGCCGACACCGGTCTCCCGCGCCCTGATCCGCCCACCCCGCTCCCGCATCGGCCCCCTGGAAGAGAGCGAACGCAACGACAGGATATCCCGCTCTCCCGTCGGCAGACGCTACCAGGAGATGGTGGATCGTGAATCCGCTTACGAACTGCTCAAGAAACGTGCCGAGAAGGAGGCCCGGGAAGAGGCCGAGGCGGCCGAACAGGCTGCCCGCGAAAAAGAGAAGCGCAAGCGATCAGGTGGATCGCGCCGACAATCCGTTGGAGAAGCCTTCATCAAGAGCGCGGCCCGAAGCATAGGCAGCCAGCTCGGCCGGAAAATCATTCGTGGCGTGCTGGGATCGATCTTCGGTGGTGGACGCTGATTGACCGCTAAAACGCACAATAAAAGTGCAAAAGTGTGCCTCCTCCTAAGCAATCATCCTGCTCACGTGTAGGCAATCTCCGAGGATCTTTTCTCCCTGGAAATTAGCAACATACCGGTCTAGTCTAAGTTCTCATCGCCATGGTGCCGAGGAAGCAATCGCACCACAAAACAGGCAGGGACAGACTGACGAGATGGATGAACGGATATCATTCACTGGAGAGCGAGAGGGATGCCGCGACCTCCACGCACCCGGGGAGACACTGATCAGGAACAGTGCCTCAACGGCATGGTCCGATCTGTGGCAGGCCTTCCTATCCTCCATAAACGTGCTCTACTGGCCAGGAAGGATTACCGTGCACCGGGAGTGCCTCGTAACGGCAACGTCGAAGCTTGCGGACGAACTCGACACCTTTGCGGTTTTTTCCGACCACCTTGCCGAGGCGCAACGCCAACCCCCTCCCCTGTCGACACCATGGCACTATCTGCAGCTTTACAGTTCGGGTATTTTCCGGGCTGGCCTGCTCACGACTTTCAGGGACACGCCGGTTCCGCTGCATGATCATCCCGGTGGCACAGGCATCCAACTGCTGCTCAAGGGTCGCCTGGAGGCATCCGTCTACAGCGCCAGGAGAACCCAGTCCGCCAATGGCAGGCTGGTGATGCTCAGTCACCAGGACCATGCACGGCTTGGTCCTGGTGATCACACCCTCTTCACTGCCAGGCATAACATCCACGACCTCTCATCGATAAGCAGCCGTTCAGTTTTGTTGAGCCTGCAGTTCAAGCCGGAACAGGCGCGGGAGAAGACCTTCTATTATCCCGTCAACCCTTTCCTGGGAAATGCTGAAGATATTTTGGTCTACCCGGCTCAGCGCTCCCCTATACGCAACACAGCGCCATCGTTATTCTGACAGGAGGTGCAGACATGCAAAGGACAACCTGCAAACTGAGCCGCACCGGAAAATTGTTCAGCGCCTGCATAATCACCGGCCTGTTTTCAGCCAGCCAGGCTTCGTTGGCCGACAACCTGGAAAAGGGATTCATGGCCTTCAACTCGGGAAGCTACGCTTCGGCCATCGAGTACCTCACCCCTGTTGCGGAAAACAATGACCCCCAGGCCCAATACCTCTTGTCAGTAGTCTACCAATCGGAACGGGGACCGCACGGCGATGAGTACCGGTCGTTCGAGTGGTGCCACCGGGCCGCCCTGCAGGGGCATGCCGAAGCCCAGTTCCAACTCGGCATGATGTACCTCAACGGCATCGGCGTAACCGAGGATGACAGCGATGCATTGGAGTGGATAGGCAGGGCTGCCGACAACAAGCATCCCAGGGCCGTCATGCTCTACGACTACCTGCTGAACAACGATTTCAGCGAGGGCTGCTGAGAGAACGGGATTTCAGACCACGCCTTCAGGACAGCTGACGCCTGTACCACCGAGGCCACAATACCCCCCCGGGTTCTTGGCCAGGTACTGCTGGTGATAATGCTCAGCGTAATAGAACTCAGGGGCATCGAGTATCTCGGTTGTGATCCGACCGAAGCCCTTTGCATCCAGCGCCTGCTGAAACAGCACCTTCGAGGCCTCGGCCTCCTCTTTCTGCGCAGCGCTATAGGTATAGATGCCCGAGCGATACTGCGTACCCATATCGTTACCCTGGCGCATGCCCTGGGTCGGGTCGTGTGCCTCCCAGAAAAGCTGCAGCAGCTTTCCATAGCTCGTGAGTTCAGGATCGAACACCACCCTGACAACTTCATTGTGGCCCGTCATGCCACTGCAGACTTCCTCATAGGTGGGGTTGGGCGTGTAGCCGGCCGCATAACCGACCGCGGTACTGAAGACACCATCCGCCTCCCAGTAACGCCGCTCCGCCCCCCAGAAGCAACCCATTCCGAAAAGCGCAAGCTCCAGACCCTCCGGGTAGGGTGGCGTGAGCGGGTGGCCATTCACATAGTGAACCGGGGGGACCTGCATCGGTTCCCCGCGTCCTTGCAACGCCTGTTCGGCTGTTGGCATGGTTACGTTTTTTCTGAGAAAGCCCATAGCCTGACTCTTTTTTATCAATGTAACGCATTAATAACCTATAAAAAGCCAGGCTTCCAGCCGACAACTATTGGGGAATTTCACCGCTGTGGCTATAGTGTCCTGTAGAAGCAACCTGAAGGCCGGAACATTGAGCTCAGAACACCATCCATTAAGAGACCATCTTCATATCTTCGGTCCCGCAATCGCAATCACGCTGCTGGGTTTCCTGCTGGCATTCCAGTTCGTGCAGCCTGCACCGCCGGCACGGATCACCATTGCCACCGGCGGCCTTGAGGGCGCCTACTCCCTCTTCGGGCAACGCTACCGGGAGATCATCAAGCGCGAGGATATCCAGCTCGAGGTGCTCAACACCAAGGGATCCGTTGAAAACATCGCCCTGCTGGAATCCGGTAAGGCCGACATCGCCTTCATCCAGGGGGGCACCGAGCAGGCAAGCCAGGGCGACGAGCTGATCTCCCTCGGCAGTCTCTACTTCGAGCCGATCTGGGTCTTCCACCGCAGCAGCCTCACGCTCGACCGGTTGACCGGACTGCAGGAAAAAAGAGTCGCTATCGGACCCGAGGGCAGCGGCACCCGGGCGGTCGCCCTGCAGCTTCTCAGCGACAACGCAATCACCCCGTCCAATACCCGGCTGATTGAACTGAGCGGCCGTCCAGCGGCCGACGCCCTGCTGAAGGGCGATATCGACGCCGCGTTCTTCGTCGCCTCCCCCCTCTCTCCCGTGGTTCGTGCACTGCTGGACTCTACCGAGATCAGCCTCATGAGCTTCAATCGTGCGGACGCCTATGCACGCCTGCACCGGTACCTCTCCACCGTGGTGCTGCCGGAGGGGGTGATCAATCTCGAGCACAATCTGCCACGCAGGGAGACACGCCTGCTGGCGGCCAGCGCCAACCTGGTGGCCCACAAGGATCTGCACCCTGCGCTGGTCGACCTGCTGCTGCAGGCCGCTTCCGAGGTCCACGGCGAGGGGGGCTGGTTCGAGGAGCAAGGCCAGTTCCCTGCCGCACAGTTCCTTGCCTTTCCACTGAGCAAGGAGGCGAAGCGATTCTACAAGTTCGGGCCACCCCTGCTGCAGCGTTACCTGCCGTTCTGGGCCGCCACCCTGGTGGACCGTCTGAAAGTGATGCTGCTGCCCCTGCTGGCACTGATGATCCCCCTGTTCAAGGTGATGCCGCCAATCTATCGCTGGCGCATCCGATCCCGCATCTATCGCTGGTACCGCGAGGTGCTCGCCATTGACCGGCGAAGTGATGTGCCGGGGGCTGACATAGATGTGGCGATGGGAGAGCTCGACGCCATCGAGGAGGACGTTTCCAAGGTCTCCGTGCCCCTCTCCTATGCCGAGGAGCTCTATGACCTGAGGTTGCACATCGGCCTGGTCAGGGAAAAACTCAAACACCTGGAGGGCAACCCGTCATGACACGAACTACTGTATTGGCCCTCAGCTGGCTCATGCTGGCGCTACTCAGCGGCTGTGCCGGCCTGGCCCAGAGCCAGGATTCACCCCGGGTCACCCTGACCGGGATAAAGATGATCAACATGGAGATCTTCGAACAGCGCTACGGTCTCACGCTGCGAATCCAGAATCCCAACCCGGAGCAACTGCAGATCGACGGCATGAGTTTCAAGGTGGAGATCAATGACCGTTCATTCGCCAGCGGAGTGAGCGACAAGCGTGTCACCGTGGAGGGTTTCGGCGAGGCGGTCCTCGAGGTCGAGGTGAGCAGCAGCCTGTTCGATATCGTCGAACAGTTGCGGGCCCTCGAGAAACGCGAGGGAGACAGCCTCACCTACCGGATCCACGGCAAGATCCACCAGGCAGGCTCCCCCTTTGCCCTGCCCTTCGAACGCAAGGGCGTGATCGGCGGACCCTCAACCGAAACGCCGGGGAATGGGAGCGTCCACTCGACCTAGGCCCTGCTGACAGAACCCTAGTGGCTGCAGGCCAGCGCAGGCCCGATCACAAACTCGACCGCCTGGAAACCGTGGTCATCCAGGGCATCCTCCACATCCTCCCAGCTACAGTTGGCATTGGCCTCCTGCACGGCGGCGATCACACCGGTGGCGTGCCGGTATGCCTCCTGCTCATCCATATCGGCCGGAATCCTCACCAGGCGGGTCTTTTCGGGATCGGCACTCTGTAACACCATCAGTTTCGCAGTCATTCCTCACTCCACAATCGTCAATCCACCCCAGGTGAATCAAACCACAGCCGTTCAACCGCTCCCTCTCTCCGACCTGCTGGCGCAGGTTATACAGAGGGGAACTGCAGGATCGAACTCCAGGCGCTTCAGCGCGATCTGTTCACCACAGTCTACGCAGTAACCGTACTCCCCTTCATTGATCCTTCTCAAAGCGGCGGCAATACGCCTCTGTTCACCCTCCCTGCGCCGCTGATTCTCCTGGGACATCGCCTGGGCCTGGAGAGCATCCATGCGTGACAGGCGCCCCACGCGGGACTGGTCCAGCTCGACGGTACCGGCAGCCTCTTCGGCCTCATCCGCCACCCCCTGCAGCTCATCCCGCCGCCGCAGGAGCAACCCCCGGAACCCCTCCAGATCGAGATCTTCCATCGCCTCAGCCCCCATCCTGTCTCAGACCGATCATATCCCAATCCGCGCCGGTTCGTATCCGGCGGTGCTAGTTGACTGATAAAAAAGGGATTCCCCTTGTTCTCCAGGCTGGAAATGTCTATCCTCCGGCTCTCGAATTGAACTGGAGAACAGAACCATGTCCGATACGGATCAGCGCGTCATCTACATCTTCCCCGGCCAGGGCTCACAATACCCCGGTATCGGCAGTGATCTCTGTGCAGAATTCGAGTCTGCCCGCCACATCTACGAGCAGGCGAGTGACGTGCTGGGCTACGACATGGCCAGGCTCTCCCATGAAGATCCTGACGACCAGGTCAACCTCACCCGCTTCACCCAGCCGGTGCTGCTCACCCATCACATTGCCTGCCTCACGGTCTACCGTGAACTGGCGGAAACACCCCTCCAGCCGGTAGCCGCCGCCGGACACAGTCTCGGCGAGTATTCCGCACTGGTCGCCGCCGAGTCACTGAGCTTCGAGGATGCACTGCGCCTTGTCTCCAAGCGCGGCGAACTGATGGGCACCCACGGCGAGGGCGAGATGACGGCCTTGACCGTAGACCTGGAGACCGCCCGCCCACTGGCGGACAAACACTTCTGCGGCATTGCAGGGCTCAACCTCGCGGACCAGACCGTGGTGGGTGGCGCCAGTGCCGACCTGGATGCACTTGCCGCAGAGATGGCCGAAGTACACCCCAAGAAGAGGGCGGTGAGGCTCAAGACCGAGGGCGCTTTCCATACCTACTACATGGTCACCGCGGCGCGCCACTTCCGCGATGAACTGGACCGGGTCGAAATCAATGCACCCAAGCTCAACGTCCTCTCCAACTACACCGGCGGCTTCCACCAGGAAGATGCGGAGAGCATCAAGTCACGCCTCTTCTTCCAGCTGTTCCACCCGGTGAACTGGGTGGGCTGCCTGCAGACCGCCCTGGACGACGGCATCAACCTGTTCGTGGAATTCGGCGGCGGCATCGGCAGTGGCGAGGGCCCGGCCGAGAAGCGCCCCAACCTGGAGGGCATCATCAAGAAGTTCACCCGGCGCACCAAGCCGAAGCCCGAGTACCTGCCCGCCATCAACCTGGCGAGCATCAGGGCGACCGCCGGGGTGGAGTGACACCCTCCCCCAAACCAGGAAAGGGCCCGATGGGCCCTTTTTTTATGGGTGAGAGAATGGCGGGGAGAGGGAAGATATTCAGAGCATGACCCAGGCGCCAGCTACGCCACCGAGACCTCGGTATCCTCCACTTCCCTGGGCAGCAACCTGGGCGGAGTGGCCGATATCATCTCTCTGAAGCGGTCACTGGAGACAGGCGGACTGTAGTAGTAACCCTGGATCAGGTCGATATCGCGCAGCCGCAGAAAATGCATCTGCTCGGCGGTCTCCACACCCTCTGCAACCAGCTCCAGTTCAAGGGCGTGGGCCATGGCGACAATGGCCTCCACCAGCGCCTCGTCACTTGGATCGATGCCGATATCCCGCACGAACGACCTGTCGATCTTCAGCACGTCCATGGGGAAGCGCTTGAGGTAACTGAGGGACGAGTAGCCGGTGCCGAAGTCGTCGAGGGCCATCTTCACCCCCTTCCGCCTCAGGGCATCGAGCATATCCAGGGTCTCGGGGGCATCCTGCACCAGCAGGCTCTCGGTGATCTCGAGTTCCAGCAGTTCCGAAGGCAGGCTGCTATCCTCCAGCGCCCTCTCTACAGCCTCGAGCAGGTTCTCCCCCCTGAACTGGCGGGAGGATATATTGATGGCAACACTGACCGGGTCGGTGCAGAGCGCCTGCCACCGGACCGCCTCTGCACAGGCCTTCTCGATCACCCAGCGGCCGATCTCGTTGATCAGGCCGGCATCTTCGGCAATGGAGATGAACTGGTCCGGAGGCACCCAGCCCAGGTCCGGGTTGTGCCATCGCAACAGCACCTCGGCGCCCTTGATATCCCCGTTGCCGGTTGCCACTTTCGGCTGGTAGACCAGGCTGAGCTCGTCACGCTCCATGGCCCGGCGAAGTCTCGATTCGATCGCCATGCGCCGCTCCGCATCCTCGCGCATCTCGCGGGTGAAGAGGTGGTATGTATTGCGACCCTTCGCCTTGGCTCCATACATGGCGGCATCGGCGGACTGCATCAGCTTCTCCGGGGTCTCACCATCATCCGGGTAGTAGCAGATACCGATGCTGCCCGTGGCGAAGACCTCGCCGGCGGAAAGCACGAACGGATTCTCGAACTTGTCGAGCACCTTGCGCGCCACCACCTCTGCGTCCCGGGGCTGCTTCAGACCCTCGAGCATCACCACGAATTCGTCTCCGCTGATACGGTAGAGGGCATCGGTATCGCGCAGGGTCTCCTGTACCCGGCCACCCACCTGCTGCAGCAACTGGTCGCCCGCCTTGTGGCCCAGGGTATCGTTGACGGTCTTGAAATTGTCCAGGTCCATGAACAGCAGACCCAACCTGCAGCGCTCGCGACGTGCCCGCACAAACGCCTCCATCAGCCTGGGCATCAGGTAGTTCTTGTTGGGCAGGCCGGTGAGATCATCGAAATTGGCCTGCCGGATCAGTTTTCGCTCGTACTGCTTGCGGTCGGTATTGTCCAGCGCCACGCCGATGGCGCCGGCCATCTGGTGATCGGCATCCAGCAGGGGGGAGTAGTGGATCTCGTATGTGCTGCCCTCCACCTCCATGTCGGTGACGAAACGCTCACCCGCCAGCGCCTGGTGGGCATCCGACACGATCTGCGGTTTAGTGGAAAACACGGAAAAGATGTTCTCGCCCACGCTCGCCCTGGGGAACTCGTCGCTCTGCCAGAAGCCGGTGTCAACGAAGAAGGTGAAATTGCCCTGGAGGTCCAGCGACCAGAGAGAGATGGGCGCACTGGATACCACCGAATGGACCAGCGCCTGGCGCTCCCTGGCCACCTTCTCCGCCTGTGCACGCACCGTCACGTCCAGCGCTGTCATCACGAAGACCGGCGGCTCTTCCCGCTCGGTGTAGAGCAGCCGCGCCTCTACCGGGTAGGTAGTGCCATCCTTTCTGCGGTGCCTCACCTGCAGCGCCATCGAACGCTCCGGCGTATGCCGCAGGGCAGCGGTGATCAGTTCGAAGTCCCCCCGATCCTTGACATCGACGATATCCAGTACGCCCAGGTCGCGTAACTCCTCCTCGCCATAGCCAAGGCCCTCCACTGCGCCGGCATTGGCCATCTTGCACGCGAGGTTCTGGCCATCGAAGACGTAGACCTCGCCGGCACTGCCATCGAGCACCCGCGCCAGGCGGTTGTCGAGCCGGGCCTTCTCCCGCTCAAGGCCTTCCAGCAGTTCCAGGTTTTCATAGCGGAGCTGCAGGGAGGTGAGAAAAGAGGCGTGCATGCGCTTGCCAGCACGCAACAGGAAGAGCGCCAGTGCAAGCACCAGGATGCCCATACCGAGATGCAGGTTGGTACCCTGTAACAGGGATGCCAGGCCCACGGGAACAAGCGTCGGTATGGAGTAGCTGACATAGGAGAGGTAGTCCGGGGCGTGTACGCTGAGGGCACCTGCTGCCAGCCCGGCAAGCACCAGCACGGTAAAGAGCTGGTACTGGACCCCGTCCATCGGAAAGAAGAGCACCCCGGCCAGCCCCCATACCGCCCCTGTCAGGAGTGTTCCTGCACGGTGGTACCTGAGCCAGTCCAGGGGGGAGCGTGATGCCCGGCGCCCCTGGCGGTAGTTCCAGGCCTCGTAGGTGCGCCAGAACAGAACCACTGACAGCATGAAAAACCAGGAGAGGGAGGTGTTTAACCCCATGTGTTCGGAGTGAACACCGAGAAAGACAAGCGCAGCGACGAAGGTGACGAAAACGGACTGAAAGAGGCTGGAATAAAGCATACCGGCCTGGTCGGACTGTATGACCGGGTTACCCTCCATCCTGGAAGTTGCCATTCCCTGCTCCAAAGCCATATCCCTTGTTCAGATGCAGAACATTAATTCCTTGAAACTGTATCGGCAATCACTGCCTCGACTTTAAGTATGGCCCAGATCGAAAGTACTGGGATAAAGATCTTCTATCGAGACCATAAGCCTCCATTACTTCTTGAAAAACAAAGCATTGGAAAGAAGCCCGGGAGCAGGACATCCCGCACCGGCAGGCGGCAGACGACAATCCCGGTCAGGTAGAGGAGTAGCGCCCCCTGAAAGTGACCGCCCTGCCCCGCCCGGTCAGCACCTCCGCCTGCAGCTCAATGCCGGCACGGCGGCCGCTTTTCACCTCGGCCAGAAAGGCCTCGAACGATCCAGGCACCCTGCATCGCGCCTCGATCACCCCGCTGACCGGCAGGCGGTATTGAATATGCCCCTCCGCGAGCACGCTCCCGGCCGTGATGCCTGCCTCCTGGAACCTGCAGTGCAACAGCCCCCAGCAGGCGATGGCACAAATCGAGTAGAGACTGCCGCCGAACGCGGTGCCGTGAATGTTGATGTTGGGTTCGAGATCCGCCTGTAGCACCAGTTCCTTGCCGTCGTAGCCGGCCACCCGCACCCCCATGTGCGCGCTCAACGGCACCTCGCGGTGCAGCACATCCTGTAAAGCCGGTATCCCACTGTCGCTCATCGTTCGCTGCTTAGCGGTACCTGCCGGTAGTGCTCCGGCACCTGCTCCGGCGCATCGAAATTGACATTCAGGTCCCGCAGCACGCCGTCGTGAATACTGTAGATCCAGCCGTGCACGGTGAGCTCCTGCCCCCGTTTCCAGGCGTCCTGCACGATGGTGGTGTGACAGACGTTGGCCACCTGCTCGATGACATTGAGTTCGCAGAGCAGGTCGACCCGCTCCTCCTGGTCGCCACAACGCTCGAAACGCTCACGGTGCAGGTGATAGACATCCTTGATATGGCGCAGCCAGTTGTCGATCAGGCCGTGGGACCTGTTCCCCAATGCCGCGGCAACGCCACCGCAGCCATAGTGCCCGCAGACGATGATGTGCTTCACCTTCAGCACATCCACCGCGTACTGCAGCACAGAGAGGCAGTTGAGATCGGTGTGGACCACCATGTTGGCCACGTTGCGGTGAACGAACAGCTCTCCGGGCAGCAGGCCGACGATCTCGTTGGCCGGCACCCGGCTGTCGGAGCAGCCTATCCAGAGATACTCGGGACGCTGCTGCCGGGAGAGTTTCTGAAAGAAAAGGGGGTCCTGCTCCTTGATCCCCTCGGCCCACACAAGATTACTTTCGAAAAGCTTGGTCAGATCAGCCATGGGACTTTCTCACCTGGTATTGTGCGACTGAGGATCAGGCCTGCTCGAGCTCCACCAGGGTGCCGCAGAAATCCTTGGGATGCAGGAACAGCACCGGCTTGTTGTGGGCGCCTATCTTGATACCCCCCAGCGCCCGGGCACCGCTCTCTTGCATCCTGGCCGCTGCCGCCTCGATATCATCCACCTCGTAGCAGACATGATGGATACCGCCGCTTGGATTTTTCTCCAGGTACTTGGCGATGGGTGAATTCTCACCCAGGGGATGGAGCAGTTCGATCTTGGTATTGGGGAGCTCCACGAAAACTGTCGTCACGCCATGCTCCGGCAGGGACAGGGGTTCAGAGACCTTGGCGCCGAGGGTGTCGCGATAGATTGCGGTACCGGCTTCGAGATCGGGTACGGCGATGGCGACATGGTTCAGTTTTCCAATCATTGATCAACTCCAGGGTTGGGAGACGCAAATCGCCTTCAGGAGCGCTTGCGCAGAAAGATATCGAGCAGTTCAGCAGCGGCGAGGGTGGCGGGCAGCCGCCCCTCCATCACCGCCTGTTCCAGTTCCGGGATACGCTGCTTGAGGCCATCATCGTCACGCAGTGCGCAGACCAGGTTCTCGGCAGTCTCCGACCACATCCAGGCCTTTGCCTGGGATGCCCTGCGCTCTTCGAGTTCACCCGACTCGCCCAGGGTATGGCGGTAATCGCCAACCAGGTCCCAGGCCTCGGCGATCCCCTCCCCCTTCAGTGCGGAGCAGGTCTTCACCGGCACCTTCCAGTTACGGGTGCGGGGATGGAGCAGCTTCAGTGCGTGCAGGTAATCCGATGCGCTGAGATTGGCAACGGAGACCATATCGCCGTCCGCCTTGTTCACCAGGATCATGTCAGCCAGTTCCATGATGCCCCGCTTGATCCCCTGGAGGTCATCACCCCCCCCGGGCAGCAGCAGAAGCAGAAACATGTCGGTCATATCCGCCACGGCGGTTTCGGACTGCCCCACGCCCACCGTCTCCACCAGCACCACGTCGAACCCTGCCGCCTCGCACAGCAGCATGGTCTCGCGGGTGCGGCGCGCCACGCCACCGAGGGTTCCACCTGCAGGTGATGGACGGATAAAGGCACCATGCTGCCTGGAGAGCTCCTCCATGCGGGTCTTGTCACCGAGGATGGAACCCCCGGTGAGGGCCGAGGTGGGATCCACCGCAAGTACCGCCAGCCGGTGCCCTTCACCCAGAATGTGCATGCCCAGGGTTTCGATAAAGGTCGACTTGCCCGCACCGGGAACGCCCGAGATGCCGATGCGAATGGCCTTGCCGCTGTGGGGTGCGACTCTTTTCAGCAGCTCGACCGCCTGCTCCCGGTGATCACTGCGGGTGGACTCCACCAGGGTGATGGCGCGGGAGAGTGCCCGGCGGTTTCCCGCCAGGACCTCTTCAGCAAGTGATTCGATACTGCCGGTCATTCAAACTCGATGATCGCCTGGTCCACCATCAGGCTGTCGCCGGGCTCGGCGGCAACCTTGGCGACAACCGCGTCCTGCTCTGCACGCAGCACGTTCTCCATCTTCATCGCCTCGATGACTGCCAGCTCCTCGCCCGCCTTCACCTCCTGGCCCGCTTCCACGGAGACCTTCACCAGCAGGCCCGGCATCGGCGAGAGCAGGAACTTGGAGAGATCCGCCTCCTCCTTCTCCGGCATCAGGGAGTGCAGCGATGCGGCACGTGGCGTCATCACCAGGGCATCGGTACGGGCACCGCGATGGAACAGGCTGTACCAGAGGCCGTTGCGCTCCACCTGGAAACAGAGCGCCTCGCCATTGATGGTGCCCTCGAACAGGGGCTGTCCCAGGGCCCAGTCGGTGATCACCGAGTAGGCCTTGCCGCCATACTCCACGTGGTAGCCGTTCTGGGTCGGGCGGGTCACCACCTGGTGCGCCTCGCCACCGATGATCACCGCCCACTCGTCGTTGACCTCGCGCTCGTGGCCGCGCATCTGCCCGCTCATGCAGGCGGCGCGGTCCATGTAGTTGCGGTGGATCATGGCCGCCACCACGATCGGCTTGGCGGGATCCTCCTGGGGCACCATCTCGGCATTGAAGCCGTCGGGATACTCCTCGGCGATGAAGTTGGTGGTGAGCCTCCCCTCCTGGAAACGGGGATGGGCCATCAGTGCATTGAGGAAGCTGATGTTGTGCTGCACGCCACGGATGTAGTACTCGTCCAGGGCCACCTGCATGCGGGCGATCGCCTCGTCACGGTCCGCACCGTAGGTCACCAGCTTGGCGATCATGGGATCGTAGAACATGGAGACCTCGCCACCCTCGTAGACACCGGTATCCACGCGCACACTGTCGCTCTCCTCCGGCGGCCGGTAATTGACCAGGCGACCGATGGAGGGCAGGAAGTTGCGGAAGGGGTCCTCGGCGTAGACCCGGGACTCGATGGCCCAGCCATTGAGCTGCACATCGTCCTGGCCCAGGGGCAGTTTCTCCCCTGCCGCCACCTTGATCATCAGTTCGACCAGGTCCTGGCCGGTGATCTTCTCGGTGATGGGGTGTTCCACCTGCAGGCGGGTGTTCATCTCCAGAAAGTAGAAATTGCGGTGGGCGTCGACGATGAACTCGACGGTACCTGCCGAGCGGTACTCCACCGCCCTGGCCAGTGCCACGGCCTGTTCGCCCATCGCCTTGCGGGTCGCCCCGTCCAGGAACGGCGAGGGCGCCTCCTCGATCACCTTCTGGTGACGGCGTTGAATGGAGCACTCGCGCTCGTTGAGGTAGATGATGTTGCCGTGGGTATCGGCCATCACCTGGATCTCGATATGGCGGGGCTCCTCGATGAACTTCTCGACAAATACCCGGTCGTCGCCGAAGCTGGAGCGTGCCTCGTTGGTGGCGCGCTCGAAACCGTCACGCGCCTCCTCGGAATTCCAGGCCACGCGCATGCCCTTGCCACCACCACCGGCGGAGGCCTTCAACATGACGGGGTAACCGATCTGGTCGGAGATCGTCACCGCCTCGTCGGCATCCTTGATCACCTCGGTGTGGCCGGGAATGATATTGACGCCTGCATCGCCGGCCAGCTTCTTGGAGGTGATCTTGTCACCCATGCTGGTGATGGCGTAGGGGGCGGGGCCGATGAAGGCGATGCCCTCGGCCTCCAGCGCCTCGCAGAAGGCGGCGTTCTCGGAGAGGAAGCCGTAGCCTGGGTGTACTGCCTGGGCCCCGGTATCCTTGCACGCCTGGATGATGCGCTCCATCACCAGGTAGCTCTCTGCGGACGGAGCGGCACCGATATGCACCGCCTCGTCGGCCATGTGGACATGCAGCGCATCCTTGTCCGCATCGGAGTAGACCGCCACGGTCTTGATACCCATCTTGCGCGCTGTCTTCATAACCCGGCAGGCAATCTCGCCGCGGTTCGCTATCAGTATTTTCTCAAACATCATTCACCTAATCTTTGTTTGCCGCGAATGAACGCATATAAACGCGAATGTTTTTTAATAATTCAGAACGACTCTTTTCCATTCAACTCTCGGTTTTTGGAAATTGATCAACAGGCAGAGATTGAGACCGCTCGCCTTCAGGTAGTTGAGGCATTGGGCCATGTGCTGCTCAGTAAATGCTTCAACACATTTGAGTTCGACCAGCAATTTCCCTTCCACCAATATATCTGCCACGTAATCTCCAACAGCCTGCCCTTTGTAGCTGACCGGCACAGGCACCTGGGTTTGATGCCTGATGCCCTGATTACTCAGCTCCAGGGCAAGTGCCCGTTCATAGACCTTCTCTATAAAGCCACTACCAAGATGGTTTGAAACCTCGTAGGCAGCACCTATCACTCTCTTGGCCACGCCATCAATAAATTCGCGTTCATTAGCGTTCATTTCCGGCTCTCTGTGGCGTCTCTCATTTACAGCGGAATGTTGCCGTGCTTGCGCCAGGGATTCTCCAGCTCCTTGTCGGCCAGCATGGCCAGGGAGCGGCAGATCCGCTTGCGCGTGCTGTGGGGCATGATCACGTCATCGATAAAGCCCAGGCTGCCCGCCACGAAGGGGTTGGCGAACTTTTCGCGGTACTCGTCGGTGCGCTGATCGATCTTCTCCTGGTCACCCAGGTCCTGGCGGAAGATGATCTCGACCGCGCCCTTGGGCCCCATCACCGCGATCTCGGCGGTGGGCCAGGCCAGGTTGACGTCGCCCCGCAGGTGCTTGGATGACATCACGTCGTAGGCGCCACCGTAAGCCTTGCGGGTGATCACGGTCACCTTCGGCACCGTCGCCTCGGCGTAGGCGTAGAGCAGCTTGGCGCCGTGCTTGATGATGCCGCCGTACTCCTGGGAGGTTCCAGGCAGGAAGCCGGGCACGTCCACCAGGGTGATGATGGGAATATTGAACGCGTCGCAGAAGCGGACGAAGCGCGCCGCTTTCTTGGAGGAGTCGATATCGAGACAGCCCGCCAGCACCATCGGCTGGTTGGCGATGATACCCACGGTGGAACCCTCCATGCGGGCGAAGCCGGTGATGATGTTGGCGGCGTAGTCCGCCTGCAGCTCGAAGAAGTCGTTGTCATCGACGATCTTGTTGATCAGCTCCTTCATGTCGTAGGGCTTGTTGGGATCCGCCGGCACCAGGGTGTCGAGGGAGGCGATCTTGCGGTCGGCGGGATCGTCCGTCGGCCATACCGGGGGCTTCTCCTTGTTGCTGGCGGGCAGGAAGTTGACGAAACGACGCAGCATCAGCAGCGCCTCCACGTCGTTCTCGAAGGCCAGGTCGGCAACGCCCGACTTGGTGGTGTGGGTCACCGCACCGCCAAGCTCCTCGGCGGTCACCTCTTCGTGGGTCACGGTCTTCACCACGTCGGGACCGGTCACGAACATGTAGGAGGTGTCCTTCACCATGAAGATGAAATCGGTCATCGAGGGTGAGTAGACCGCGCCACCTGCACAGGGCCCCATGATCATGGAGATCTGCGGCACCACACCCGATGCCATTACGTTGCGCTGAAACACGTCGGCGTAACCGGCCAGGGATTCGACGCCCTCCTGGATCCGCGCACCACCCGAGTCGTTGAGCCCGATCACCGGTGCGCCCACCTTCATGGCGTGATCCATCACCTTGCAGATCTTCTCCGCGTGGGCCATGGAGAGGGAGCCGCCGAAGACGGTGAAGTCCTGGCTGAAGACGAACACCAGGCGTCCGCTCACGGTACCGTAACCGGTCACCACCCCGTCGCTGGGTACCTTCTGGTCCTGCATGCCGAAGTCGGTGCAGCGGTGCTCCACGAACATATCCCACTCTTCGAAAGTACCGGGATCCAGAAACAGCTCGATACGCTCCCGGGCGGTCAGCTTGCCCTTGGCATGCTGCTTGTCGATACGCCCCTGGCCACCGCCGATGCGGGCCGCCTGGCGCTTCTCTTCAAGCTTACGAATGATCTCTTGCATAGTTATTCACCAATGATTGGTTTTCTCTACGGGCACCCACAGGCACCCCATCTTTTCTCTTCAGCCATGCCGCTCTTTTATCAGAGCAATCATCTCGGCTGCCGCCTGCGGGATGTTGGTACCCGGTCCGTAGACCGCGGCCACTCCCGCATCCAGCAGCGACTGGTAGTCCTTGGGCGGAATGACACCGCCGCAGACCACCAGGATATCCCCGGCGCCTTCCGCCTTGAGTGCCTCTATCAGCTGGGGCACCAGGGTCTTGTGGCCCGCCGCCAGGGAGGAGACGCCCACCACGTGCACATCGTTCTCCGCCGCCTGGCGTGCCGCCTCTTCCGGCGTCTGGAACATGGGGCCGATATCCACGTCGAAACCGAGGTCGGCGTAGGCGGTGGCGATCACCTTGGCACCGCGGTCGTGGCCATCCTGCCCCATCTTCACCACCAGCATACGGGGACGCCGCCCCTCCTGCTCGGCGAACGCCTCGATCTGCTGCTTGATCTCTCCGAACATCTCGTCACCTTCATAGGCGGAACCGTAGACACCCGCCACGGAACGGGTCACCGCCTTGTGGCGGCCATACTCTTTCTCCAGGGCATCGGATATCTCGCCCACGGTGGCACGCGCACGGGCCGCGTCCACCGCCAGCGCCAGCAGGTTGCCACTGCCATCTTGCGCGGCCCGGGTCAGTGCGTCGAGGGCCTGCGCGCAGGCGCTGTCGTCACGCGAGGAACGCACCTCCACCAGGCGGGCGACCTGTGACTCGCGCACCGCGGTATTGTCGATATCCAGCACCTCCACCTCGGGCTCCTCTTCGAGCTGGTACTTGTTGACGCCGACAATCACCTCTTCACCCCGGTCGATGCGGGCCTGGCGCAGTGCCGCGGCCTCTTCGATACGCAGCTTCGGCATGCCGGACTCCACCGCCCTGGTCATACCGCCCAGCGCTTCGACCTCACCGATCAGCTTGCGTGCCTCCTGCACCAGGGAGTCGGTGAGACTCTCTACATAGTAGGAGCCGGCGAGGGGATCGACCACCTTGGTGATACCGGTCTCCTCCTGGATCACCAGCTGGGTGTTACGGGCGATGCGTGCCGAGAAGTCCGTGGGCAGTGCCAGCGCCTCGTCGAAAGAGTTGGTGTGCAGGGACTGGGTGCCTCCCAGTACCGCCGCCATCGCCTCGATCGCGGTGCGCATGACGTTGTTGTAGGGATCCTTCGCGGTGAGGCTGACACCGGAGGTCTGGCAGTGGGTGCGCAGCATCTTGGAGCGTGGATCCTTTGGCTGGAAGTGTTCCTCCATCAGCTCCGCCCACAACAGGCGGGCCGCCCGCAGCTTGGCCACCTCCATGAAGAAGTTCATGCCGATGGCGAAGAAGAAGGAGAGGCGCGGCGCGAACCTGTCCACGTCCAGCCCCTTGTCGATGGCGGCGCGTACATACTCCAGGCCGTCGGCAATGGTGAAGGCCAGCTCCTGCACGTTGGTCGCCCCCGCCTCCTGCATGTGGTAGCCGGAGATGGAGATGGAGTTGAACTTGGGCATATGCTCCGCCGTGTAGCCGATGATGTCGGCCACGATGCGCATGGACGGCGCCGGGGGATAGATGTAGGTATTGCGGACCATGAACTCCTTGAGGATATCGTTCTGCAGGGTACCGGCCAGCTGCTCCGGCGCGACCCCCTGCTCCTCGGCGGCAACGATGTAGTTGGCCATCACCGGCAGCACCGCACCGTTCATGGTCATGGAGACAGACACCTTGTCCAGCGGGATGTCGTCGAAGAGGATCTTCATATCCTCCACGGAATCGATGGCGACGCCAGCCTTGCCCACGTCGCCCACGACACGGGGATGATCCGAGTCGTAACCGCGATGGGTGGCAAGATCGAAGGCGACCGACAGGCCCTGCTGACCGGCGGCCAGGTTACGCTTGTAGAAAGCGTTGGACTCTTCGGCCGTGGAGAAACCGGCATACTGGCGCACGGTCCAGGGACGGCCTGCGTACATGGTGGAACGGGGTCCCCGCACGAAGGGGGCAAACCCGGGCAGGCTGTCGGTATGGGTGACGGAAGCCAGGTCATCTGCGGTATAGAGCGGCTTGACGTCGATGCCTTCCGGCGTGTTCCAGGTCAGCTCTTCCAGCGGACGACCGCGCAGCTCCTTCTCGGCCTGCTTGCTCCAGTCATCAATGGTCGGTGTAGACGAATCGGCCATAGTGAATCCAGGTGTTAACGGAAAGAATGGGTGTATGTATCGGGTATACGGGGCGCACAGAGAGTCTGCCGCTCTCTGCACACCCCACCTTCGGAGCGCCGTAATTACTTGGCGTAACCGATCGACTTCAGCGCATCGGTGATCTCGTCCAGGATGGCGGGATCATCGATGGTCGCCGGCATCTTGTACTCCTGGCTGTCGGCGATCTTCTTCATGGTGCCGCGCAGGATCTTGCCGGAGCGCGTCTTCGGCAGACGCTCCACCACGACCACCTTCTTGAAGGCGGCCACGGGACCGATCTTCTCCCGCACCAGCGCGACCAGCTCCTTGAGGATCTCGTCATGGGCGCGGTCGACACCCGCCTTGAGCACCACCATTCCCACGGGCAGTTCGCCCTTGAGCTGGTCGGCGGCACCGATCACGGCGCACTCCGCCACGTCGGCATGGGAGGAGAGCACCTCTTCCATGCCACCGGTGGAGAGACGGTGACCGGCAACGTTGATGATGTCGTCGATGCGGCTCATGATCCAGAGATAGCCGTCCTCGTCCTTGTAACCGGCATCGCCGGTCAGGTAGTAGCCCTCCTGGGAGCTGAGGTAGGAGTCGACATAACGGTCATCGTTCTGCCACAGGGTGGGCAGGCAGCCGGGAGGCATCGGCAGCTTGATCATGATGCGCCCGATCTCACCGGCCTTCTCCTCGTTGCCGTTCTCATCCAGGATCTGGACGTCGTAGCCGGGTACGGCACAGGTGGGTGAACCCGCCTTCACCGGCAACGCCTCGATACCCAGGCAGTTGGCCGCAATACCCCAGCCAGTCTCGGTCTGCCACCAGTGGTCGATCACCGGCACCTGCAGCTTGGTCTGCGCCCACTCCAGGGTATCGGGATCGCAACGCTCGCCGGCCAGGAACAGGGACTCGAACTTCGACATGTCGTATTTCGCCAGGTACTCGGCCTCGGGATCCTCGCGCTTGATGGCACGAAAGGCGGTGGGCGCGGTGAACATCACCCGCACGTTGTGTTCGGAGATGACGCGCCAGAAGGCGCCTGGATCGGGCGTACCGATGGGCTTGCCCTCGAACATGATGGTGGCACATCCATGCAGCAGCGGCGCGTAGACGATGTAGGAGTGACCCACGACCCATCCCACGTCGGAAGCGGCCCAGTAGACATCGCCGGGATCGACATTGTAGATGTTCTTCATGCTCCACTTCATGGCCACGGCGTGACCGCCGTTGTCACGTACCACACCCTTGGGTATGCCGGTGGTGCCGGAGGTGTAGAGGATGTAGAGGGGGTCGGTGGCCGCAACGGGCACACAGTCTGCGGGATCGGCCGTGGCTGCTGCCTCGGCCCAGTCCACATCGCGCCCAGCCTGCATGGTGGCCACTGCCTGGGGGCGCTGATAGATAACCGTCTTCTCCGGCTTGTGCTCGGCAAGTTCGATCGCCTCGTCCAGCAAAGGCTTGTACTCGATCACCCGGGTCACCTCGATACCGCAGGAGGCGGAGACGATCACCTTGGGCTTGGCATCGTTGATACGGGTAGCCAGCTCCTTGGCGGCGAAGCCACCGAACACCACTGAGTGGACGGCGCCGATACGGGCGCAGGCCAGCATGGCGATGGCCGCCTCGGGAATCATCGGCATGTAGACGATCACGCGGTCGCCCTTCTCCACGCCCTGGTCCCTGAGCACGCCGGCAAAACTGGCAACGGTGTCCCGCAGCTCACTGTAAGTATAGGTCTTCTTCGAATCGGTGACCGGGCTGTCGTAGATCAGCGCCGGCTGATCCCCGCGACCGCCATCGGCGTGGCGATCCAGGGCATTGAAACAGGTATTGAGCTCTCCGCCCGCAAACCATCGGTAGAAGGGCTTGTTGGAATCATCCAGGACCTTGTCCCAGGGTTTGTACCAGTCGATATCCGCTGCAGCCTCTCCCCAGAAGCCTTCGGGATCCTCCATTGAACGGGCGTAGATCTCTTCGTAGCTCATTGTTTTATCTTCCACTAGTGGTGGTTGGATACAGGGACCGAAACGACCTGACTCGGCACCCAGTTGCAAAGTAGTTTATTATTTACCCCATAATTACGTTTACGTAAAGCATATTTTTCGCTCTAAATGCTTATTTTTATAGTTTTTTTATCATAGTCTTCCAGTTTTTATGGAATACCCCATTATTTGCTAATTTCTTTACAATTACAGGGACCGAGTGCGAATGAAGCAAGGCGCTTTCATCGCTTCCGGTGAAGAGGAAATATAGTTCCTTTTAGTCGACAGTTTGATAATCCAGATCAACAAAGCCAGCGAACACAAACGCCCAGCCGATTGCGCAACGCCGTAAACCGTCCATAATCGGCAGCAGCCAAAGAACAGACCGGACCAACGCCTTATGCCCAGTACAGCGGAACAGCTACGCACCCTCCTCGACCAAACCGGCATCATCACCATGCCCTGCTGCTTCGACGCCTTCAGTGCAAGGCTGATCGAACAGGCCGGCTTCCCTCTCACCTTTATGAGCGGATTCGCCGTATCCGCCGCCCGTCTCGCACTGCCGGATACGGGGCTTATCTCGGTGGGTGAGATGCTGGACCAGGGACGCAATATCTGCAGCGCGGTGGAGATACCCGTGATAGGCGACGGGGACACCGGTTATGGCAACCCCCTGAATGTGCGCCGCACCGTCAAGAGTTATGCCGATGCGGGATTCGCCTGCATCATGATCGAGGACCAGGAAGCCCCCAAGCGGTGCGGCCACACCCGGGGCAAGCGGGTGGTCGACAGACAGGAGGCGATCAACCGCATCAGGGCCGCGGTCGACCAGAAAGAGGCCTGCAGCGACATTCTGATCATGGCACGCACAGACGCCCGCCATGACCACGGCATGGAGGAGGCGATGTGGCGCTGCCAGGCATTTGCCGACATGGGAGCGGATATCGTCTTTCTCGAGGCACCCCGCAGCAGGGAAGAGATGGAGCGGTTCTGCCACGAAGTACCGGGACACAAGATGGCCAACATGGTGGAACAGGGAGACACCCCAATCCTGCCCCCAAAAGAACTGGAAGCTATTGGCTACAAGATCGCAGCCTACCCTCTCACCCTCATCAGCAGCGCCGCGGCAGCCATGCAGTCAGCGCTCGAGGCACTGAGAATGGGAGAGACGCCGGAGAGCATGCTGACATTCCCGCAACTGCGTGAGATCGTCGGCTTCAACCGGTACGACGAAGAGCTCAAACGGTATGAAACCTGAGACCCAGGCACTGAAACATCAGCCAGGATCATCTATTCTCTCCTAAAGATATATAACCAACAGGCAACACCATGAAGAAAACCAATCTCTCCGCACTGCTCCTCGCCTTCGCCGCCATGATATGCGGAACACTGCCGATCACCGCCGGTGCATCCCAGGCCAGCCAGGTCCTCGACGCAGTCTTCTCCGAGATGGAGAAACAGGTGATCCAGGATTACTACAAGGGCCGTTACGGAAGATCCATGGACGATGACGACGATAACGGAAAAGGCAAAAAGAAGAAGGGCAAGAAGCACAAGAAATCCAAGGGCAAAAAACACAAGGGCCTGCCCCCGGGACTGGCCAAGAGAGAAAAACTGCCACCCGGACTCGCAAAGCAGCTGAAAGAGCGCGGCCGCCTGCCACCCGGACTGGAGAAGCGCGACCTGCCAGACAGCCTGGAGCGGATGCTGCCAGAAACCCTGCCGGGACAGAAACGGGTGGTGGTCGACAACGACGTGCTGCTGATCGAAGAGGCGACCGGGCTGATACTGGATATTCTGAAGGATATCTTCTAGACCCACCCCCCCACCATCAAGTCAGTTCCGGGGCCCGCAAGGGCCCCACCCCCACCCTTTTTCCACGACAACCCATTGAAATTCATAAATTAAACTAATTGCCCCATCAAATTCCCAAAAATCCTCCTATACTTGACCACTACACAAGGTAATTACTTCGCAGGAGGAGAATATGACGCTAAGCGAAATCCTGGAGCGCAAATCCACCGGCATTATTACGATCAAGGCCTCGATCAGTGCACTTGAGGCCATAGACACCATGTGCCGTCACAGGGTCGGCGCACTGCTGGTGGAATCCGATGACGGCGAACTGATGGGTATCGCCACGGAGAGGGACATACTTCAACTCTGCGGCGCACGCAATGGACGGCTGGACGGCGTAGGTATCAGCGAAGCCCTCACCAGCAACCTGATTGTCGGCACCACCGACTGCAGCATCGACGAAGCGATGTCACTGATGACCGAGCACCGCTTCCGCCATCTGCCGATCCTGGAGGGGGGACGCACCGTGGGCATCATCTCCATCGGCGATCTGGTCAAGGCGAAGCTGAAGGATGTGACCGTGGAGGTAAAATACCTGCGGGACTACATCAACACCTGACCCACACCTCCTACAGGGCGACGAGGCCCAGCATCAACAGCGGCAGGCAATACACTGAAATGACGCTTGAACCCTATAGGGCCAACCGGCTGCGGGGGCAACCGAGTCTCTCCCTATCGAGAGAGACAGCCCCTTCAAGCCAGGGGCGTATACGCCTCTGATCAATGTCGAGCTGTCCATCCGGAAGCAACCGGCCTACCTGATTCAACGGATCATCCAATCCGACGGTGCACTTGACCAAGTCACCGTTATGTCGAACAACAAACGACGACGGCCTGGCTGCATAACAGATATAACCATCGTCTACCTGCAGCAGTGACATGTGATTGTCGACAGCGATTTCAGCCAACCGGGACTCCAATTCCTGCCCCCGCACACTGCCGATGACATCGATTGCCTCGTCCCGGCCACCACCTAGCCGTTCGATGGTTTTGAGAAAAAGCCTGAAGCGCTGATCGCCGGAAAAAGCCTGTGACAGGTGAGTGATGAACTTTTCCAGCACCGGTACCGATGCCTGGGATAGATGCACCCTGAGATTTACCCTGAACTCAAGAGCGCTCTGTTTCAGCGCGAGGAGATTAGACCATATCCGCGAGAACGTCCCTTTGCCGTCTTTTCGCAAACGACGAAGATCGTGGATCGCCTCAGGGCCATCCAGCGTAATCTGGTAGTCGGTAACACCACACGAAATAAGACGCTCCGCGGCCTTCACATCCAGAAGATATCCGTTGGTTGACATGCCTGACTCAAATAGCAATCCCCCGCGCTTCCCTGCCTCGGCCATTGCATGAGCTGAGACGCGGCAGACGACCTCTCTGGCCAGCAGCGGCTCGCCGCCGAACCAGCCGATCCTCAACTGCATCAACTCCGGCGCCCTTCGATCTATTCTGTTGAAAAACTCCCCGACCTGGCTGCTCTAATGAGATAATCTTTCCTAGTTGATTAATCTGAGGATTGTCACTGATGATGGGGCAGCAACCACCAGATCAGAATACTCTGTTTTACGATTTCTGCATTGAACAACACATCCCACCTGATCACTTGTTAAGGCAGATTGACCAGGTACTTGATCTCAGCGAACTGCGTCATCATTTATCCTCTTACTACAGCACCACTGGCCGCCCCTCTGTTGATCCAGAACTCATGCTGCGTATGCTCATTGTGGGTTACTGCTATGGGATCCGTTCAGAAAGGCGTCTTTGTGAAGAGGTACATTTAAACCTGGCCTACCGCTGGTTTTGCGGTCTCGGCCTGGAAGGCCATGTGCCGGATCATTCCACATTTTCAAAGAACCGCCATGGCCGGTTCCGCGACAGTGATACCTTTCGGTTTCTGTTTGAAGATGTTGTTGGACGCTGCATGGCAGAGGGCTTGGTTGCGGGCGAAGGCTTCGCTACTGATGCGAGCGTTATCAAGGCAGATGCCAATCGCCAGCGAGGCGTCCCTGGCAGTAAGGCCATGGATTGGCTCGATATCGAACAAGCCAGTCGGCCGGTACGTGAATATCTCGATGCTTTAGATAAAGAAAACGCCACTAGAACGCCACCCAAGAACATATCCCTCACGGATCCCCAGGCACGCTGGACAGCTGCGCCAGGCGGCCCAGCCTTTTATGCCTACTCCACCAATTACCTGATTGATATCGAGCACAATATTATCTTGGATGTTGAGCCAACACCGGCTCATCGAACCGACGAGGTCAACAGTACCAAGCAGATGCTTGAACGGGTTGAAGCGAGGTATGAACTAAAGCCTGATCGACTTATTGGTGATACAGCCTATGGTACTGCACCGATGCTTGAATGGCTCGTCAAGGGCAAACAGATTGAGCCCCATGTTCCAGTATGGGATAAATCAGATAGAAACAAAGAGACGTTCAGTCGATCTGATTTTATCTGGGATGCAAGTGCAAACTGTTATCAATGCCCGGCAGGTAAACGCTTAGAGGGCAGGCGGCGTAATTTTAAAAAGCTTCGTACGACTGTCACGAAAGCAAACACCATTATCTATCGTGCCAGCATACAAGATTGCAAGTCGTGCCAGCTTAAATCCCAATGCTGTCCCAATACTACATTCCGGAAGATTGCCCGCAGCATCTATGAAGACTCACGCGATGCCGCTAGGAAAATCTCCGAAACACCGCAATACCTGCAATCACGAAAAGACAGAAAGAAAGTTGAAGTGTTGTTTGCTCATCTCAAGCGCATTATGAAGATGGATCGGCTGAGGCTGCGAGGACTCACTGGTGCGAACGATGAGTTCTTGTTGGCAGCTACGGTACAGAACCTTAAAAAGCTGGCTCAATTGCGATACAAACCTCCTGATTACGGGGTAAGTGCGCCTACATGAGGCAAAACCAAACCGATTAATCCAAAAACTGCCATCGAAAACCGATGGCAAGCCCTGAAAGGGAAAAAACGAAGCGATTTATACTCGCCGGAAGCTCCGGCCGTCTTCATCAATGGAGTTTTTCAACAGAATCGATCGATCAATGCCAATATGGCATCAACCGTACCGGGACTCATCAAACCGCCTACAAAGGTTTCGTAACAATAAATGCACCTGAAATTACACTGCTCCGTGGGCAGCAGAACCAGTTCGAGTATGCGGTTCGAAAAGAGGCCGGCATGCAATGCTCTATCGATTGGCATATCAGGGCCCTCCGGGCAGACGGCACCGCGAACGGCGCCGCCAAAAACAGGTTAGCAGTTGCAATTATCGAATATGCCCACCCTGCCAGGATCCAGCCTCAATCTCTCCATTGGAACCACCCCCTTTAACGCGACCCTGGAGAGCAACTCACTTGACGAGCAGTTGCAGTTATCGAAGATCCCGGCGGTTTCTGGCCCAAGCTTTTTCACATGCTCAATGAGATCTTTCGCTAAAGCCGGATTGTCGATCTCGACCTTTCCGTCAGCGGTGATAACAAGATCATCGGTACTGAATTCAAGATTACCCATTCTGAAACTCCTTCCATTTTCCGCAAACAATTCCCTTATTAACAAAGCATGAACGTGTACCGCCAGGCGTCACCTCCTTCTTGATTCTCAAGCCACTACACAGCACCTGAGCACAGATTTCTTTTGGCCGTCAACGAATAAAATGTCGTTACTTTGTATCGCGGACTCCTTGGCAAATACCTGCGCACACCCCTGAAACCGCTGCAAACATCTCAACCAGCCCAGCCCCGGACATGTTGACACCCGCAACTGGAACCCAACTCGAACACCCTGCTATCATCCCAAGCGTCATAACAAACCAATCCCCATACTGATGAGCGACTACCGCCCCATACCCTGCGCCCAGCACAGCGAGTACGAGCTGCTGGCGATGCACCACACCCCCGTGCAGATCACACTGGCCGACAGCGGCGAACGACTGGCCGGCACGATCGCCGACATCTCGGTACGCGATGGCGCTGAATACATACTGCTGGACCAGGACAGTGAGCAGGTCGAGATACGCATGGATCGGATTGCGGGGGTCTCAAAGATTGGAAATTAGAGGGCTACGGAGAGTACTCATGGCGCTCCTCGCGGCGAGCGTCACGTCATGCAATGCTGACGGCCAGACCAGGTTCAGGGAGTACATGGAGATCTTCCCCTTCTTCTGGGGAGAGCTCTACGCAAAGGGCGGCGAAACGCTCTACTGCGGCACCGCCTTCGGCAGCAACAAGGGGCGCGGCATCAATATCGAACATGTCTATCCCATGGCCTGGGCCATGAAGGCCGAGGGGTGCCGAAGCCGCAAGCAGTGCCGCAACGCGAGTCAACGCTTCAACCGTATCGAATCGGATCTGCACAACCTCTACCCGTCGCTGGCCCGTATCAACAAGGCGAGGGGCGCCATGGCCTATGGCACGATAAAGGGCGAGAGGCGCCATTTCGGCAAATGCGACTTCGAAACCGACGAGCGGGCAAGAAGAGTGGAACCCCGCCCTGCAAGCCGCGGGAATATTGCACGCGCCATGTTCTACATGCACGACACCTATGGACTGACCATATTCAAACGCCAGGGTGAACTGCTGAAACAGTGGAACCGGAAAGACCCGCCAGACCGGGAAGAGCGTCGCCGCAATGCGCTGATCGATGAGATACAGGGCACCCGCAACCGCTTTATCGACAACCCCCGGGCGGCGGAAAAACTACACTTCTGACCACCCCGGTATCTGGGCCAGCATCAACTCCGCATCCAGGTAATCGTGCTGCAGAACGGTATACCGGTCATCTGCCCCGAGCACCAGCGACGGGAAGCTGCTCACCCCCAGGGCCCTGCCCAGGGCGATCTCGTCGAGCAGCGTCTGCTGAACATCGACTGAGGCCAGCGCCCTGGCAAAACGCACCCCGTCCATGCCCAATCCCCCGGCCAGCTCAATCAGCGTTTCGCTGTCGGAGGGATTGCGTGCCTCCAGGTAATAGGCCTGCTGTATTGCCAGGATCATCGGCTCTTCGTACTGCGGACCCTGCAGGCGCGCCGCGATCACTGCGCGACAGGCAGGATAGGTGGAGCGTCGCGGCTCACACCGCTCCCAGAAATCGAAATTGAACCGCGCTCCCGGCACACGACGCTGAATCACCCGCCAGATGCCCTGCAGCTTGTTTCGCATCTCGGGCAACATCGGCCGGTCACTGTCCGGGGCCAATCCACCCAGCAGCCGTTTCACCTCCACATCATCGGGCAGCCCCTGCACCACCTCTTCCCACACGGGACGGAATGCCCAGCACCAGGAGCACATCGGGTCGTGCACGTAGTAGAGCGTCCTGCTCACAAGGCCTCTCCCGAAGAACGCGGGAAGGACAGCGCGACACAAGCTCCCCGCTGCGCCGCCAAGTCACCTGCCGGCAGCATCGAGACGATCATCTCCCGGGTCATTTCGCAATACACGGACGACTCAAACAGCAAGGGCACCTCTCCATCAGTGTCTGTTTCAGCCAAGCATAACAGCCTTTGCCGCCCGCACAATCACAGGCACTTCCACTGAACCCGAATACGGGATACAAAGAGCAGTCATGAACCCGTCGACCCCATTCATCCAGCCCGGCACCCTCTGGCAGCGCATACTGGAGACCAGTCGCAACGGCATCGCCAGTGGCGCCCTGCAACCGATCGAGACGGAGCAGACCATCATCGAGGAGAATGGCATCCGCTTCCAGGTGCGCTGGGTCTCCAGCCTGCGCCGCAAAGCCGAGGCAAAAACGTCAACCGGAAGATCACCCGCAAACCCTTTCCTGCCACCTGAGCCGGAGCTCACCCTGGGTGCAGTCAGCGACACCCACCTCGCAGTGCTCAACAAGTTCAACGTGATCGACAACCATCTGCTGATTGTGACCCGCGAGTTCCAGCCCCAGGAGACACTGCTGGACCTGCAGGACTTTTCAGCACTCTGCCGCTGCCTGCCGGAGTTTCCGAGCCTGGTCTTCTACAATGGTGGCGCCGAGGCGGGGGCAAGCCAGGGACACAAGCACCTGCAACTGATTCCCCTGCCCCTGGTGGAAGGCGAGCCCGACCTGCCGATCCAGCCGTTACTGGACAGGCGTGACACTGCGGAACAGATCACGAGCCTGCCCCGGGTCTCATTCAGCAATGCGCTGGTGCGTTTCTCCAGCCCCCTTCGGGAGAGCGATGACAGGTACTGCCTGGAGTGGTATCTGAAACTGCTCGACTACCTGGACATGCCGGGAAGAGAAGAGAAGGGGCGGCTGCAGCAATCACACCCCTACAACCTGCTGCTGACCCGCGACTGGATGCTGCTGGTGCCGCGAAGCAGGGAACACTGCCGGGGGATATCGGTCAACGCCCTCGGTTTTGCAGGCTCTCTCTTCGTCAGGGAGAGAGCGCAGATCCAGGGGATACGCAGTGCCGGCCCGATGGAACTGCTGCTGCAGGTGGCGCTACCCTGCGGCTAGCGGCCAGGCACCAGCTATTGTGGAATAAGCACTTCCGCCCTGACCAGCGAATTGAGTTCCACGTGAGCGATGAACTCGCCACCATGCACTCGCTGCTTGATACTCAGCACGTTCTGCCTGATGGAGCTCAGCACACCCTCCTTGGGCGGAACATTCTCATCCGTACTGGTATAGAGGCGCGCCTTGCTGCCAAGATAACTGCCAAGCTCCGAACGCTTCACCTCCACGTAACGCCAGTGCATGACACGTTTTGGCGGCTCTTCGCTCTCATCCACCTCGCCCGGCTCGACCTGCTTCGCTGAACCGGTCAGTTCGGCCAGCGTCGGCATCCTGAAAGCCAGATCGGTGATCAACCGGCCGTTTAGACTCAACTCGAGACCAAGCAGTCGAACAATATCCTCCGGCTTGTACATCCCCAGCGTTGCCGGGTCCAGGCTCGGCGAAGGTTTGGCCCGGATATGCACCTCGCCCGCCTTGGTCACCAGCTCCTTCAGGGCCAGCTCGAGACTGTGGCCCGGAATGAATCCCAGGTTCTGGGCATAGTAGGCATCGCTTTGACTGAAGAGGGTGTTGATATACTCCTGGGAACTCTTGCCCGCTTTCTTGGCACAGTGTTCGACCATCCGCTTCATGTAGTCGGGCTCCGCCCGGTAGGCCATCTCGAAGTTCTGAAAGGTGGGCATCACACCCATTGCCACCATGCCCGGCGAGGTAACACCCCGCATGCTGACATCCATGGCGAAGGACTCGATCCCCTCCACCTGGTAATCGAACCTGAGCGCGACATCCCCCCCTTCCCTGTCATACGTGTAACCCATTCCGGCATCGGCCAGCAGGGTGCTGTAGCCGATATCGGAGAGCCCGATGTGCTGCAGAATGCCGCCCAGGGTACAGACCTTGGGGGCGATTTTTCTGGCCTGCTGCCCGGGCCCGAAGCTGAAACCGGAACCCAGGTCGTCTGTAACCGGAATCTCGGCGCCCCAGATGTTGGCCGACAGTTTTGGCGGGGGATCACTGCCGTCCAGCCCCTTGGACAGATCCAGCAGAAAGCCGACACCGTCACCCTCGACCTCCACCGCCTCGATCCGCATCTCGAGGTTGCTGGCCATGGGTGTCACGGCAATCTTCCTGACGGTCAGCTTGCCGCCGAGATCGGAACTGATACCACCGTAACTGATACGCGCAAAAGGGGACGCCATTTCGATGGCCTTATCCAGCTCACCCTTGACGCTGTAGTAGATGTAGCCCTTGATACCGCCGTAGGCTAGGGCGGCAACCACGACGGGCACCAAAACAACCGTTTTCAACTTCACTGTATAACCCTTTTCTCAGACATCCATTATCACCGCGGCTTCTTTCCGGAAGTTTAGCCCAATCCGTGTACTTTACCGCCAGGAAAAGGGGATTTCGGCTGCTCCCGCACATCCCCCGTTCTGTCACGTTACCCCCCTGGCTCGACCCTGATCTATTTCGGCCGCGCCAGTTCAATGATTTCGCCCATACCCATGTACTCACCGGCACCCAACCGCCCGAGAGGATCGAGCCGGTCGGCAGATATCTTCAACCTGCCGCCCTCCTCCTGGCGGGCTATTCCATCATCCAGGTACAGCCGCTTCACCCTTCCGAACACGAGGGACTGGGGTGCTGCACCAATCTCCTGTATCTCGTACAGCTCGCAGGCCATGGCCAGCCGGCTTTTTGCCAGGCGCGGCAATCTCGACCCGGGAAACGGCTCGAGCGCCAGCCCCAGCGCCTCCACCTCGGAGTCGCCAACCGGCAGACTCGCCGCACTCTGGTTGACCTGCTCTATCACCTCGCGATGGGGAATGTGAACCACGAAATCGCTGCGCGCCGCAATGTTCGTAGCGGTATCCTTCGGCGTACCGTCAGGGCGCCTGCCAATGGAGAGCATAACCAGTGGCGGCTCGCTGCTCACAGCACTGAAGTAGGAGAAAGGGGCCAGATTGTGACCTCCATCAGCATTTTCGGAGAGCACCCAGGCAATGGGACGGGGAATAAGCGCCTGGGTCATGGTGAAATAGACCTGCCCCGGGGGCATCTCTGATAAGTCGATATTCATTAGGGCCTCTCAACAATGTGCGTGTACCAGGGGAACGTACATCTCTTCTTCACTGACCCCTCCATGCACCCCGAGATGCAGGTGGGGATGCTCACCCAGCACACGGTCCTTGATCTTGTAATCTCCCTTCATGACCAGTGCGTAATCACCGATCCGCTCGTGGAAACGTTCATGAGGACGACCGAGACCGAACCACCCCTGCGCCAGCAACTCGTCGGCGCTGATCACATCGGCGCAGTGGGAGAGCTCCCGGCTCACGTAATCGAGAAACCGCCCCTCACTGCCGGAACGCAGGTAGCAGAAGGCAAATCGGGATTCACCACACAGGGGGAGCACCAGGCACGATTCCAGCTCCGGATGATCCGCCAGGTGGACCGTGTGCTCCGGCAGGGTATCGATAAACCCGTGATCCGAGGTGATCAGAAGCGCGGTATCCGTGCCCTCGAGTGAGCGGACAAAGCGCTCCACTTCCCGGTCAAGCAGCTCGAAGTGACGGGCCGCCTGGCCACTGCTTACGCCGTACTCATGGGCGATGGCGTCGAATTCCGGCCAGTAGGCGTAGACATAGCTGCGCCCATCGTCTGACAAGCCGCTGCGAATGGCCTGGAAGAAGGCCGTCTCTCCCCGGTAGGGCAGCACCGACGCCTCGCCATTGAAAGCCATGTTGAAATCGGACTCCGCTATCCAGTCCGGCATCACCACGGAACAGCGGGCATGCAGGCCGGTATGGAACGGCTCACAGCCGCAGAGCGTCGCCGGGCTCAGACCCACCGCTCCCAGGGAAGGGCTGCCGTGCCTGGAGCGGAACGGCAGCACCGCCAGCACATCCCCCAGCTCCCTGAAGTAGGTGAACCAGCCGGCAAAACCGTGCTGCAGCGGCGCAACGCCGAGCATGAAGGCGGGAATGGCGGTGGCCGTGGTGGAGGGGCAGACGGATGTCATGCTGCCCAGAAGATTATTGGAGAGGAAGCTGCCCCCGCCCTTCTCCGTCAGGTAGCGGTAACCCAGTCCGTCGACCACCAGGAGCACGATGTTCTGCACCCGTGAGAGGGGCTCCACACCGAGCAGGGTACTGGCGGCATACCCCCGGGAATCGCCCCCCATCGCCTGGGCGATGGAGGCCATCAGGTTGACTATACTGCCGCCGGCATAGTCAGGCTTGATCAATCAGCGATACCTACCAGCTCGAGTTCGAAATTCAGCGCCTTGCCTGCCAGCGGATGATTGCCGTCCAGGGTGACCATCTCATCGGTCATGCTGGTCACCGTGAGAATATAGGGGTGTCCTTCCGGACCCTGGGCCTGGAGCTGCACACCCACCGCCAGCTCGATCTCCTCCGGAATATGCTCGCGACCCACCTCCTGGATCAGCTCGGGATGGGGTTCGCCGTAGGCCTCCTCCACGGGGATGTGGACGCTCTTTATCTCACCCACGCCCATACCCTCCAGGGCACGTTCAAAACCGGGGATCACCTGTCCCTGCCCCAGGGTGACCTCGAGCGGCTGGGCGCCAACTGAGGAGTCGAACTGCGTGCCATCCTCGAGAGTGCCGGTGTAGTGGACCTGTACGGTGTCGCCTGATTTTGCCTGAGACATTGAAGTTCCTCGATTTTTTCATGAATTTTAGAGGAACCTCCGGGAGATGCCTCCACAACGGTCGCCCGCTTGGAAATTCTCAATGCGACCAATGGTGATATATGATGGCATGTTCGCCACCCGTTATCGAACTTTACCCCTATGGCTTTGAGAAAATCCAAGAAATACGACCGCAACCAGGCACTGCGCCGCTACGAGAGAAACCGCCGCAAGAATCTCCTCGCCGAGCCCGGCCAGCACAGCTTCGCCATAGTCCTGGACCACCTCAAGGCAGGCTTCAACGTACCCAAGATCTTCCGCAGTGCCGAGGCCTTCGGGGCAGCAGAGGTGCACCTGGTCAACATAGGCCCCTTCGACCCCGCACCGGCAAAAGGGGCCTTCAAGACCGTCCCCGCCAGGTTTCATGAGACCTTCGAAACCAGCCACCGGGCCCTCATTGAAAACGGCTATACCCTCTACACCCTGGAGGCCGACGGGGGCGAGATGCTCAACGAGGTGACGTTTCCCGAGAAGTGCGCCTTTATCTTCGGTCACGAGGAGCGGGGGCTGAGCTTCGATCCCGACCAGTACCCAGGGATCCGCAAGCTGACTATCCCCCAGTATGGCCGGATCGAAAGCCTAAACGTGAGTGTTGCCGCCTCCATCGTCATGTACGAGTACATCCGGCAGCACGGCGGCGAGCCCCGCAAGAGCGTGCCCAAAAACGAGCCCCGCCGGGTTTTGAACAGATAGAAGCGGGACGGCGACCCGTTTCCCTCCCATTACAATTTCCCCTAACACCCCTCAAGGCTCTATAATTACGGGCTTTTTCCCACATTGCCCACGGATTCAGAACCATGGCCAGCAGCACAGACCGTACCGACGAGATAACAGCCCTGCTCGAAGAGCGCATCCTGATCCTGGATGGGGCCATGGGCACCATGATCCAGCGACACGGCCTGGAAGAGGCGGACTACCGCGGCGAACGCTTCGCCGACTGGAACAGCAACCTGAAGGGGATGAACGACCTGCTGGTACTGACCCAGCCCGATATCATCCGTGGCATCCACGAGGAGTACCTCGAGGCCGGCGCCGATATCATCGAGACCAACAGCTTCGGCGCCACCGCAAAGGATCTGGAGCGCTTCGGCCTGCAGGAGTATGCGCACGAATTGAATGTCGCCTCCGCCCGCCTCTGCAGGGAGGCGGCGGACAAGTACAGCACGCCCGAAAAGCCCCGCCTGGTGGCCGGCGTACTGGGCCCCACCCAGAAGACCGCCTCCATGTCGGTGGATGTCAACGACCCGGGTGCGCGCGCCATCACCTTCGACGAACTGGTCGTGGACTACTCGGAAGCGGCACGTGGCCTGATCGAGGGTGGTGCCGATATTCTGCTGATCGAGACCATCTTCGACACCCTCAACGCCAAGGCGGCGATCTTCGCCTGCGAGCAGGTGTTCGAGGAGGACGGCCTGCGCCTGCCGATCATGATCTCCGGCACCATCACCGACGAGTCCGGCCGCACCCTCTCGGGGCAGACCACCGAGGCCTTCTACAACAGCCTGCGCCATGCACGCCCGATCTCCATCGGCCTCAACTGCGCCCTCGGCCCGGACAAGCTGCGCCAGTACGTGGAAGAGATGTCCCGCATCGCCGAGTGCCGCGTCTCGGCCCATCCGAATGCCGGCCTGCCCAACGAGTTCGGTGAGTACGACCTGGATGCCGAGCACATGGCGGAGTACCTCTCCGAGTGGGCCGACAGCGGGTTTTTGAACATCGTCGGCGGCTGCTGCGGTACCTCGCCCCTGCACATCAGGGCCATTGCTGAAGCCATGCAGGGCAAGCGGCCACGCCAACTCCCCGAGCTGGCGAAGGAGTGCCGCCTGTCGGGCCAGGAGCCCTTCAATATCGAGAAGAGCCTCAACTTCGTCAACGTGGGCGAGCGCGCCAACGTCACCGGCTCGGCCAAGTTCAAGCGGCTGATCCTCAACGAGGAGTACGAGGAGGCGCTGGACATCTGCCGCGCCCAGGTGGAGAACGGCGCCCAGATCGTCGACGTGAACATGGACGAGGGGATGCTCGACGGCATCCAGGCCATGACCCACTACCTCAATCTCTGCGCCTCGGAGCCCGATATCGCCAAGGCCCCCATGATGATCGACTCCTCCAAGTGGGAGATCATCGAGGCAGGCCTGAAGTGTGTGCAGGGCAAGCCGGTGGTCAACTCCATCTCGCTCAAGGAGGGCGAGGAGAAGTTCATCCAGTACGCCAGGCTCTGCCGCCGTTACGGTGCCGCGGTCATCGTCATGGCCTTCGACGAAAAGGGCCAGGCGGACAACCTGGAGCGGCGCAAGGAGATCTGCGGCCGCGCCTACAGGATCCTCACCGAGCAGGTGGGCTTTCCGGCCGAGGACATCATCTTCGACCCCAATATCCTGACCGTCGCCACCGGTATCGAGGAGCACGCCAACTACGGCGTGGACTTCATCGAGGCGGTACGCTGGATCAAGCAGAACCTGCCCCACGCCCTGGTCAGCGGCGGCGTCTCCAACGTCTCCTTCTCCTTCCGCGGCAACAACCCGGTGCGCGAGGCGATCCACGCCGTGTTCCTCTATCACGCCATCCAGGCGGGCCTCGACATGGGTATCGTCAACGCCGGCCAGCTGGCGGTCTACGACGACATCCCGGAAGAGCTGCGCAAGGCGGTGGAGGATGTCATCCTCAACAGCGACGAGGGCGCCACCGAACGCCTGATCGAACTGGCGCCCAAGTACAAGGGCGATGGCACCGTAACCGAAAACAAGGCCGACCTGGAATGGCGCAGCTGGCCGGTGAACAAGCGGCTGGAGCACGCCCTGGTGAAGGGCATCACCGAGTTCATCGAGGAGGACACCGAGGAGGCGCGCCGGCAGGCCGAGCGTACCCTGCACGTAATCGAGGGCCCGCTGATGGACGGCATGAACGTGGTGGGCGACCTGTTCGGTGCCGGCAAGATGTTTCTGCCCCAGGTGGTGAAATCCGCCCGCGTGATGAAGCGGGCCGTGGCCTACCTCGAGCCCTACCTGGAGGCGGAGAAGGCTGAGTGCGCCACCGGCTCCCAGGGCAAGATCCTGCTCGCCACGGTCAAGGGTGACGTGCACGACATCGGCAAGAACATCGTCGGCGTGGTGCTCCAGTGCAACAACTACGACGTCATCGATCTCGGCGTGATGATCCCGGCCGAGGAGATCCTGCAGAAAGCCCAGGAGGAGAGTGTCGACATCATCGGTCTCTCCGGCCTGATCACCCCCTCCCTGGACGAGATGGTCCACGTCGCCAAGGAGATGCAGCGCCTGGGTATGAAGCAGCCACTGATGATCGGCGGCGCCACCACCTCAAAGGCACATACGGCGGTGAAGATCGCGCCTGAGTACGACGGCCCGGTGGCCTACGTAGCCGACGCCTCGCGTGCCGTCGGCGTCGCCACCAGCCTGCTGTCAGACGAACTGCGCGACAACTTCATAGCGCAACTTGCAGCCGAGCATGCCGAGGTGCGTGAGCGTCGTGCGGCCAAGCAGGAGGGCAAGAGCCTGGTCAGCCTGGCCGATGCCCGAGCCAACCCCACGCCCATCGACTGGACTGGCTACATCCCGGCACCTCCCGCACAACTTGGCATCACCGTACTGGATGATTTCGAGCTGGAGGATATCGCCGACTACATCGACTGGACCTTCTTCTTCCACGCCTGGCAACTGAAGGGGCGCTATCCCCAGATCCTGGATGATGCCGAGAAAGGTGAAGAGGCGCGCAAGCTGTTCGATGATGCCCAGACCATGTTGCAGCAGATCTTCGACGAGAAGTGGCTGCAGGCAAAGGCCGTGGTGGGACTCTTCCCCGCCAACGCGGTAGGCGACGACATCGAGGTCTACAGGGATGAAAAACGCGCGGAGATACACACCACCTTCCACAATCTGCGCAAGCAGGGCAAGCAGCCCAGTGGCCGTGCCAACGAGTGCCTGAGCGACTTCATTGCCCCCAGGGAGAGCGGCATCGAGGACTACATCGGCGGCTTCGCCTGCACCGCCGGGCTGGGTATAGACGAAAAGCTCGAAGAATTCGAAAAAGCCCATGATGACTACAGTGCCATCATGCTCAAGGCCCTAGCAGACCGCCTGGCCGAGGCCCTCGCCGAGTGGTTGCACCTGATGGTACGCAAGGTGATCTGGGGCTACTCCAGCCACGAGGTCCTCAGCAACGAGCAGCTGATTGCCGAGGAGTACACCGGCATCCGCCCCGCCCTGGGTTACCCGGCCTGCCCGGATCACACCGAGAAAGACCTGCTGTGGGAACTGCTGGACGCCGAAACGAACACCGGCATCTGGCTCACGGACGCCAAGGCGATGGTCCCCACCGCCGCGGTCAGCGGGCTCTACTTCTCCCACCCGGAGTCCCGCTACTTCGCCGTCGGAAAGCTGGCCAGGGACCAGGTCGAGGATTATGCCAGCCGCAAAGGCATGAGCATGGAGGAGGCCGAACGCTGGCTTGGACCGAACCTGGGCTACACCCCCGCCTGACGCCTGCAACACCCGGGCTCACCACAGGGTGGTCCCGGGAAATTTCCCCCTGTAAACACAGGGCAAATGGGGGTTTAAAAATTGTGTTGACGTCACCCTGATTCAGCAATAAATTTGCTCTCGAAAAGATAAGAATCCGCCGCAACACCTGCAGGCAGGATCGACAGACCGAGGAGTGTGTACATGCTGAAGCCTGGTGATTCCGCACCGAACTTCGAGCTTCCCAATGCCGACCTGGAGATGACCCAGCTTGCCGACTTTGCCGGCGAGAAGAACCTGGTGCTCTACTTCTATCCCAAGGACGATACCCCCGGCTGCACGATCGAAGCGCTGGAGTTCTCCGACCTGGTCGACGAGTTCAATGAGCTGGATACCGAGGTGTTGGGTATCAGCCGCGACAACTGCCTTTCTCACGGCGCGTTCAGGGACAAGCACGGCCTCGCCATCCGCCTGCTGGCGGACATCGACGGCGTGATGTGCGAAGACTACAACGTGTGGCGCGAAAAAGAGGCCCACGGCGAAAAGCGCATGGGCATACTGCGCTCCACCTTCATTATCGACAAGGCAGGCAAGGTTCAGCACGCCATCTACGATGTCAAACCGAAGGGTCATGCTGAAAAGGTACTCGAACTGATCCGCCAACTCTGAACCGGGTCCAGGGGTGGGTTGGCGATCGCGCCATCCACCAACAGCCACACGTTTCAATACGCCTGCCTTCGCTATCGCACGCTACAGATAGCCATCCCAACCGAACGCCTTGAAGATTCTCTCAAGTTCCGGGTCTTCCCCTGCCCGAAGCGAAACCTCTTTTTCCGTATAGGGATGAACAAAGCGCAATCCTGCCGCCTGCAGCAACAGCCGGTGACAGTTGAAACGCTCCCTGAACATCTGGTTGTGCTTGCCGTCACCGTGGGAGGTATCACCCACGATGGGGTGAAAGATATGCTTCATATGTTTACGGATCTGGCGCATGCGCCCGGTAACCGGTGACACCTCGAGCAGGGAGTAGCGCGACGTCCGGTAACGACCCACCGCTATCGGCAACTCCACAGTGGCCAGCCGCCGGTAGTCTGTCACCGCCTGCTGGCGCTCACTGGCATCCTCCTCCAGCAGCGGATAATCGATATGCCCCTGGGTCTCGGCATAACCCCGCACAACGGCCAGGTAACGCTTTTCGACCTGGCGGTTTTCAAACAACCGCACCAGTGCCCTGGCCGATTCCGGGCCAAGGGCGAACACCAGCACCCCCGAGGTGGGCCGGTCGAGACGGTGCACCGGGTATACCCACTGGCCAATCTGGTCACGCAACATCTGCATGGCGAAACGGTCGCCATCGGCGATACGGGTGCGATGCACCAGCAGGCCCGGCGGCTTGTGAATGGCGACATACCATTCATCCTGGAAAACAATCTGCAATTCACTCATCAGGACTATGTTACAGGAGCGGGCCCGCTCGGTTTGAATCCCTTCGATGATAGGGTATTGTTTATCGATTACATGACAGAAAAGCGACGGACCGAACCCCGTGAAGCTTCGCACCCAGATTCTGCTGTTCTTCTTCCTGTTTGCCCTGGCGCCGCTGGTCATCGCCGTCGTGATCAACCTGCCCCTGGTGCTGGAGAGGATGGAGCTGTTCTACCACAAGGCCCACCTGCAGAACCTGCGTGCGGATTTCAGGGACCTTGACCAGCACCTGGCCAGTCGTGACGAGATGGTCCGCCTGCTGTCCAAGTTGCCGGAGCCCGGCGTGGTCATGGGCAACGGTGAGTCGACCCCTGAAAACATCGACCTGGCACGCACCCAGTACAGCCAGTGGGTCAACCAGATCCTGCTCGACCAGATGGACATCGTGCAGATCGTCTTCTTCGACCAGGAGGGCCGCGAGCGGTTCTGGCTGGACCGGGACATCAACTCCCAGCAGTGGCAACCCACCACCCGGCGCCCGCCGCCCACCCCCAAGGTGTTTATCGAGGCCGCACTCAAGTCCGACACCGGCCGCGCCCTGGTCAGCCCCATCAGCATCGACCGGACCGCCGAAGACCCGAGGCGCTTCATGACCCTGCGACTGATCAGCCCGATCGGCGCAGAGACCAAGGTCGGCGCCGTTATGATCAGTATCGACGTGGGCGGTATGGCCCGCTACTACAGCAACACACTCTGGGTCCACACGGACGGCAACTTCCTGGAACATGCGGATACCTCCGGCCCCACCGGCAACGCATTCGAACGCTACCCCGGGCTGGCAGGGATGTTCAAACAGGGAAAACCCGCTCTCTGGGAGGGAGATGGCCAGCAGATCATGTGGGTGCCCCTGTTCCGCACTGAACAGGCTGAAGCGCTGTGGGTTGGACGTACGGTAGACCCCTCCCCCATCGCCGATTTCCGCAACGCGCTCTCCCTGCGTGTGCTGAGTATCGTATTTGCCCTGGCGATAGCCGTCTGGTTCGCTTCCAGGCTGCTCGCCCGCAGGGCCGAGCACCTCAGCCAGGACCTGACCGACGGCATACAGCGCACCCTGGAGAGTGAAGAGCCGATCATGTTCGACTGGAAGCGACCCCAGGAATTGAAGCAGCTTGGCGAAAATCTCTCCAGGCTCTCCGCAGAGCACGTGGAGAACACCCGTAACCTCCGTGCCCACGCCAGGGAGCTGGAGGAGTCAAACCGCTACAAGTCACAGTTCCTGGCCAATGTGAGCCATGAACTGCGCACGCCACTGAACTCCATCCTGCTGCTCTCCAAGATGCTCGCCGATGAGAAGAGCGGCCTGGATCCGGAGCACCAGCAGAAGGCCCGGGTCATCAACAAGGCCGGCAGTGATCTGCAGACCCTGATCGACAACATTCTCGACCTCTCCCGCATCGAGGCCCGGCGCACCCATTTCAACATCGAGACCATCTCCCTGCCGGAGATGCTCCAGGACCTGGTCTCCCTGATCCAGCCCCAGTGCGACGCCAAGTCGCTTAAACTCGAACTCGAGATAAGCGACAACGCCCCCAGGAGAATCGTTTCGGATATCGACAAGATTCGTCAGATTTTGAAGAACTTCCTGGCAAATGCCGTCAAATTCACAGAAAAAGGCGGCATCACGCTCTCCCTCCGGGGGTTCGGGGATAGCGATATCTGCGACTGCCCGCTACGCATCTGCGTGCAGGATACCGGCATCGGTATAGCGGAAGAGAAGCAGGCCCATATCTTCGATGCCTTCCGCCAGGCGGACGGCGCCACCAACCGGCGTTATGGCGGCACCGGCCTGGGGCTCACCATCAGCCAGCAGCTGGCCCACCTGCTCGGCGGCCACATCGAACTGGAGAGCCGGGAGAATGAGGGCTCCACGTTCCAACTGCTGCTGCCCCTGAAGTTCGACGGATCCAAGCTGGAAGATGAACTGATCGACACCGAAGAGGCGAGCCAGGCCGAGGCCGATACCACAGAAGAGATCGATACCCCTCTGCCGGAACAGGCTGAGAAGAGCGATACAGGCCTCCAGGGACACAGCATCCTGGTGATCGACAGCGATACCCAGACCCTGCTGACCCTGGCTCCCCTGCTGGAATCCTGGGGGCTGAAAGTGACCGCCGCAGGTGACCAGGCAGAGGCCCTGGAGGCGATCGAGGAGGACGACAGCTTCTCCATTGCCCTCATGGACCTCATGGTGCCCGGTATGGACGGCTGTGATACGATCAAAAAGATTAGAGAAAGAAAACAACATGAGGACCTGCCCATCATCGCCCTGGCAACGGATATCCATGCGGAGTCCAACCAGGTCTGTCTTGAGGCAGGTGCCGATGACTTCATCGGCAAGCCCATCGAACCAGAGGAACTGAAAGATGCGATCTACCGGCACCTGCCCGCGGATCCCGTCTAAAAAATGAAATCCCATGAAGCGTTATAGTGGTTTCAAGCTGCTGATCGTAGATGATCACGAACACAACCTGTTCACCCTGCGCACGCTGGTGGAACAGCATATGGACGTGGAGATCTTCGAAGCCACCTCGGGACAGCAGGCACTGGATATCGCCCTGGGCGAGCAGAAGATCGACCTGATCATCCTCGATATCCAGATGCCGGAGATGGATGGCTTTCAGACCGCCTCGATACTCAAGGTCCGAAAGAAGACCCGCGACATCCCGATCATCTTCCTCACCGCCGCCTTCAAGACCCAGGAGTTCCAGCAGAAAGGCTACGATGTCGGCGCTGTCGATTACCTGCTGAAACCGATCGACGACAACCAGCTCATCAACAAGATCAGCACCTATTTCCGCCTGATAGAGAAAGAGCGCGAGCTCAACACCGTACTGGAGCAGAAAGTCGCCGCACGCACTGCCGAGCTTGCCCAGGCCAAGCAGCACCTGGAAAACATCATCCACCATATGGGCGAGGCGCTGCTGGTACTCAATCCTGAAGGCACCATCACCCAGGCCAACCCCACGGCTTACGAGATGCTGGGCTACGAAGAGGGATCGCTGGTCGACATGCAGATCGGTGACGTCTTCGAAGAGGAGGCAGACGAACAGGCCGGTGCTTTCATGGGAACCTGGCTCGAAGCGCTGATCCGGGTAGGCGCCCTGAAAAAGATCGATGCACGCTTTATCGCGAGAGACGGAAGCCGGGTGCCGATCCTGTTCTCACGCACTGCGATCACCAACGACGACGGAGAGATCTCCGACATCATCTGCATTGCCAAAGACATGACCGGGTATGTCCGGGAGGATGCGAACGAAGAGCAACAGAAGAGTGCCGCCAGCCTCCCCTGAGAAGCAACAGGAGTACACAATGACTGAACCTACAGAACCCACCATTCCTAACGAAGACACCACGCTGACCGCCAACGCCCTGAAAGCGATGGCCCACCCCCTGCGCTGGAAGATCCTCTGTTCCCTGGGAGATGACGAGCTGTCTGTAGGGGAGATCGTTGAGCGGACCGGCACCTCCCAGAGCAATATCTCCCAGCACCTCGAGCAGCTGCGGAACAAGAACATCGTCACCTCGCGCAAAGAGGCCAACCGCATCTATTACCGTATCCGCAACGGCCAGCTGCTGACACTGATCGGCACCATGCGTAACGTGCTCTGCCCGGCCAACCTGGATGACCGTTACCCGCGCAACGAAGACTGACCACTGGATTCCAGCATCCGGGCAACATGACTCCTGAACAGTATTACCGGCAACAGCTGGAAGAGACCGACCTGATCCCCGATGCCGCCCAGGAGGCGGCCATCGCCGCCCTGCAGAATCTCTACGATCGACTGGAGCAACCCGCCAACGGCAATCCCAGGGGCGGTTACGGCCTGCTGAAGGGGCTGTTCAGCGCAGGTTCCGCCGACATCACCCCTGAAACCGGCATCTATCTCTGGGGGGGCGTGGGACGTGGCAAGACATGGCTTATCGACCTCTTCTACAACCTGCTGCCGGGCGACCGGAAGCTGCGCCTGCACTTCCACCAGTTCATGCGCGATGTCCACGAACAGCTGGCGCAAATGAGAGGTCAACAGGATCCCCTGGAACTGGTGGCAAAACGCCTGGCGGATAACGCCCGGGTGATCTGCCTGGACGAATTCATTGTCACCGACATCGGCGATGCCATGATTCTCGCCGGGCTGCTGAAGGCACTCTTCCGCCAGGGCGTCACCCTGGTCACCACCTCCAACACGGCACCGGACAATCTCTACCAGGACGGCATCCAGCGGGCCAGCTTCCTGCCGGCGATCGACCTGCTGAAACAGCACACTCAGATCATCAAGCTGGATGGCGGCACCGACTATCGACTGCGCTACCTGGAACAGGCCACCATTTATCACACTCCCCTGGGCCCCGGGACGGAGCAGCGGCTGACAGAAGAGTTTGAAGCCCTGGCACCGGAGATCAACCAGGGAGCGGGAAAGATCCATGTCTTCGGACGCGACATCCCCGTAAGAGGCATCGCCGACGACGTGGTCTGGTTCGACTTCATGGCCCTCTGCGGCCCACCCCGAAGCCAGGCCGACTACCTGGAGCTTGCCCGCAGCTTCCACACCGTGCTGATCTCGGACATCCCGCTGCTGGGACCCGCCCTGGACGACGCCACCCGGCGCTTTCTCTACCTGGTGGACGAGTTCTACGACCGCAACGTAAAACTGATCATCAGTGCCGCCGAGCCGCCCGAGTCACTCTACCAGGGCGAGCGCCTCGCCTTCGATTTCCAGCGGGCAGTGAGCCGGCTGCAGGAGATGCAGTCCACCGACTACCTGGCAAAGGCCCATCGCATCCACTGACAAGAGACCTGTTTCCATGAACGAAGAGCTGATCGATCTCCAGACCCGCGTGGCCTTCCAGGACGACGCAATCCAGGAGCTGACCCTTACCGTCACCCGCCAGCAGAACCAGATCTCTGAGCTGCATACGGCGTTGCAGCAGCTACGCCAGCAGCTGAAAAATCTCACCCCATCCCAGGTGGCATCCGCGGACGAAGAGACACCTCCACCCCACTACTGATAGCGCAGGCTATCCTGCGTCAATGACTGGCACACCGGAAGGGCTGCTGATAAGATGCGCGACTTCCTGGCTGTATAAAAACCACTCAACATGCACTGTTCAATAACTACCAGAGGCGCTGCAGCGTTCATCAGCTCCCTTTTGTTCATCCCGCCCATAACCGCACAGGCAGACGAGAGTCTCGAAGAGACCAAGGCCAACTGCCATCTCGAAGGCGAGGGCGAAGGTCTGAACGGCCCCGATCTCGAAGCATTCATCAACGAGTGCGTGAAGGATCTCACCGGCCTCGACCTGGGCAACTCGGTGGAAGTGAAAAAAGGCTTCGACAGGCAGTGAACGGCTACGGCTGACCGGCAGCCGCAACCGCGTGACTCCGTGTACTAACGCTGTGCCTGCAACGCTGCAATACGCTCCTGCAGGGGAGGATGACTCATGAACAGCTTCTTGATGCCATCCCCCAGGCCTCCGGCGATACCGAACGCGGCGAACTGGTCGGGCAGCGCATGGGGTTCATGCACCGCCTGAAGGCGCTGCAGCGCAGAAATCATCTTGTTACGCCCGGCCAGCTGGGCACCACCTGCATCCGCCCGGTACTCCCTGCGGCGTGAGAACCACATGACAATGGCACTGGCCAGCACCGCCAGCACCAGCTCCGCCACGATGGCCGTGATGTAATAGGCGGGGCCGTGTCCACGTTCGGTCTTGAACACCACCCGGTCGACCAGGTGGCCGATAACCCGGGACAGGAATACCACGAACGTGTTGACCACGCCCTGGATCAGGGCCAGGGTCACCATGTCACCGTTGGCCACGTGACTCACCTCGTGAGCGAGCACCGCCTCAACCTCGTCCTGGCTCATCTGCTGCAGCAGGCCGGCACTCACCGCCACCAGGGCGTTGTTACGGTTCCAGCCGGTAGCGAAAGCGTTGGGTTGCGGCGAGTTGAAGATGCCCACCTCGGGCATACCGATCCCCGCCTGCTCCGCCTGGCGGCGCACGGTATTCACCAGCCACTGCTCGGTGGCGGTCGCGGGGGACTCCAGCAGATGCACGCCCATGCTGCGCTTGGCCATCCACTTGGAGATGAAGAGGGAGATAAACGAGCCACTGAAGCCGATCACCGCCGACATCACCAGCAGGGCGTTGAGATCCAGGTCCACCTGGTTGCTCTGCAGAATGCCCTCTATGCCAAGCAGGCGGAAGGTGATGCTGATCAGCACCAGGATCGCCGCATTGGTGGCGAGAAACAGAAGTATACGGGTCATGAATAAACTCCAACGCTAATCATGCTGAAAAGATAGTGGCGATTCCCCGAATTGCAACAGGGCTGCCCTCCGATCAATTCACCACATCATATCGTCGGGCACCTTGAAATCGGCGTAAGGATCATCCGCATCATCCTGAACTTCGGGTTCGTTGCAGACGATGACAGACTCTGCGGAGCGGCTACTGATCTTTTCCGCCACCCCGGCGGGGACCACCTCGTACTGCTGTCCCAACTTCACGATGGCCAGGCGCCCCCTGCCCAGCTGCCGCTGTATCTCGTCGGTGACATGGATGCGCCGCACCTTGCCATCATCGGTGAAGTTGTATGCGGCCTCCCCTTCGTCCAGCGCGAGGCGGTTCATTTCGATCAGCTGGCGCACCTGGGCGGCAATCGCCTTCTCCTCGGCTACCTGCTGCTTCTGCTGGTTGAGCTCGCGGTCACGCCGGGCGGCCTCTGCCGCCGCTTCCCGGGCACGCCGGGTCGACTCGTCCACCTGCTTCTGCTTGCTGTGGCGCTGGGCCTTCTCTTTCTGCTGCTTGGCCTTTTTCGCCTTGTTGACCTGTTTCTTGTCGGTCAGGCCCGCCTTCAGCAGCTGGTCCTGTAGTGAATTGCCCATAATCCGATCCTCGCTCAGGCAGGAGTATTATTCCAGGCCTACTTTGTAGCTGAATTTACCGCTTCGTACAGCGCCGAGTAATCCTCGTCGGCGAGCCCCATTTCACGCCCCTTCTCCAACTGCGCGGAGAGCGCCTCGGGTACCGAAGCGTCGATACCACTCTCTCGTGCAACACGCGTGAAAAGGTCTACATCCTTGATCAGGTGCTTGAGCGGAAAATTGGGATTGGCGTAGTCGTGGGCCAGCATCTTGGCCAGTTTCTTGTCGAAGGTGGGCGCATAGAGTGCACTGGTGCGCAGCAGCGCCATGAAACGCTCCACGTCCAGCCCCTCGGCCCTGACCAGGCCCAGGCTGAGAGAGAAGCCGGTGGTGAGGGATGCGATCAGCTGGTTCATGGCCAGCTTCAGGGCGGCGCCCTGCCCCACCCCGCCAACGAGCTCAGGCGCCTCGCCCAGCACCTTGAGCAGGGGCAGGCAGGCGTCGTAATCGGCCTGGTCGCCACCCGCCATGATGATCAGGGTGCCGGCCCTGGCCTCGGGAATACTGCCCAGCACGGGGGCTTCAAGGTAACGTGCACCGGCGGCCTCGCAGCGGACGGCAACCTCGCGGCTCTCGGCCGGCCCGATGGTACCCATCTGCAGCACCCGCTTTCCCGCCAGGGGCAGCGCACCCTCATCGGGAAAGAGAACCGCGTCGATGGAGGCCTTGTCGCTCAGGGTGAGGATCAGCAGATCCGCCTGTCCGACAGCACGCCCGAGGTCACCGATGACCGGCAATCCCTGTTCAGAGGCGAGAGCCGACCGCTCGCGGCCGCGGTTCCAGCCGGAGATATCGAAACCTTCCTGCTGCAGCCTGAGGGCAATCGGTGCACCCATCAGGCCGAGACCGAGCTGTACGATCTTCATGGATAGCGCCGATCAGTCGTCCTGGTGGTAGGGCACACTCAGTTCGTGGACCGCATCCACCAGGGCACCGGCATGCTCCGGATTGACGTTGGGATGAATTCCGTGACCCAGGTTGAAGACATGACCCGTACCCTTGCCGTAGCTTGCCAGGACGCGCCCCACTTCGTTGCGGATACGTTCCGGGGAGGCGTAGAGAATGCAGGGATCGATATTGCCCTGCAGGGCGACCCTGCCCTCTACACGGGCGCGAGCCTCGGCCAGGTCGGTGGTCCAGTCGACACCCAGGCCGTCACAGCCGGTGTCGGCCATCATCTGCAGCCACTGACCTCCACCCTTGGTGAAGAGTATCACCGGCACCTTGCGACCCTCGCTCTCACGGGTCAGCCCCTCGACGATGCGCTGCATGTAGTCGAGGGAGAAGCTCTTGTAGTCGCTGGGGCTCAGTACACCACCCCAGGTATCGAAGATCATCAGGGCCTGGGCACCGGCTTCCACCTGGGCGTTGAGATAGGCGATGACAGCGTCGGCCGTGGTTTCGAGCAGCTTGTGCATCAGGTCGGGCCGATCGAACATCATCCCCTTTACCTGGGCAAAGTTCTTGGTACCACCACCCTCGACCATGTAGGTGGCCAGGGTCCAGGGGCTGCCGGAAAAGCCGATCAGGGGTACACGGCCATCGAGTTCACGACGGATCGTGCGCACCGCGTCCATTACGTATTTCAGCTCACCCTCGGGATCCGGCACACCCAGTGCCTCCACCGCGGCGGCATCGCGCACGGGACGCTCGAAACGGGGACCCTCACCTTCGGTGAAATAGAGTCCCAGCCCCATGGCGTCGGGAATGGTGAGAATGTCCGAGAACAGGATCGCCGCATCCAGGGGGAAGCGATCCAGGGGCTGAATTGTCACCTCGCAGGCCAGTTCCGGATTTTTGCACAGATCCATGAAACTGCCCGCCTTGGCGCGGGTGGCACGGTACTCGGGCAGGTAACGCCCGGCCTGGCGCATCATCCAGACGGGGGTCATGTCTACAGGCTCGCGCAGCAGGGCGCGCAGGAAACGGTCGTTCTTTAGATTACTCACTGATATCCCCGGTAGTTCTCAACGTTAAGCTATTTTTATATTTCGAAAAAGAAATGGCGACCGAAGTCGCCATTCTCATTCAATGCCGATCAGCGTGGCAGGTCGGACACGCCCATCAGGTACTCGTCCACTGCACGAGCACACTGGCGTCCCTCCCGGATCGCCCAGACCACCAGGGACTGTCCCCGGCGCATGTCGCCCGCGGCGAAGACACCGTCGATGGAGGTCTTGTAGGCATCCTCACCCTCGGTTTCTCCCTTGACGTTGCCACGGGCATCCAGGTCCACAGACAGCTCCTTGAGCATACCCTCGTGGACCGGGTGGACAAAACCCATAGCCAGGGTCACCAGGTCGGCCTTCAGTTCGAACTCTGAACCTTCGACCTCGTTCATCTTCCAGCTGCCGTCGACGTTCTCCCACTCGACCTTGACGCAACGGGCGCCCGTGACATTTCCATTGCCGTCGTCCAGGAACTCCTTGGTGGCCACGCACCACATGCGCTCGCAGCCCTCCTCCTGGGAGGTGGAGGTGCGCATCTTGTTGGGCCAGTAGGGCCAGGTGGTGCCCTTCTCCTCCTTCTCGGGAGGCTGGGGCATGATCTCGATCTGGGTGACAGAGACCGCACCGTGACGGTTGGAGGTACCGATACAGTCGGAGCCGGTATCACCGCCACCGATCACCAGTACGTGCTTGCCCTCGGCGGAGATGAACTCCTCTTCGGGAATCACGTCACCCTGAACCCGGCGGCTGTTGGTACGCAGAAAATCCATGGCGAAGTGGACACCGTTGAGCTCGCGACCGGGCACCGGCAGGTCACGGGGCTGCTCTGAGCCGCCCGCCAGCACCACCGCGTCGAACTCATCCACCAGCTTGCTGGCCGGCATGTCGACACCGACGTGGGTGTTGGCATGGAACTCGACGCCTTCTGCACGCATCTGCGCCATACGGCGATCGATCACCTTCTTGTCGAGCTTGAAGTCGGGAATGCCGTAGCGCAGCAGACCGCCGATGCGGTTCTGACGCTCGTAGACGGCAACGAAGTGGCCGGCACGCGCCAGCTGCTGCGCCGCCGCCAGGCCAGCAGGACCGGAGCCGACAACCGCCACGCGCTTGCCGCTCTTGTGCCGGGGTATCTGGGGCTGGATCCAGCCCTCTTCCCACGCCTTCTCGACGATGGAGAGCTCGACGTTCTTGATGGTGACCGGATCGTCCTGGAGGTTCAGGGTGCAGGCCTCCTGGCAGGGGGCCGGACAGATACGACCGGTGAACTCCGGGAAGTTGTTGGTGGAGTGCAACACATCCACGGCCGCTTTCCAGTCCTGGCGATAGACCAGGTCGTTCCAGTCGGGAATGATGTTGTTGACCGGGCACCCCTCGTGACAGAACGGAATACCGCAATCCATGCAGCGGGCACCCTGGACGCCCATCTCGTCATCAGTCAGGGGGATGCTGAACTCGTTGTAATGGGTGATCCGGTCGGAGACCGGTGCATAGCTCCGGTCCTTGCGCGGAAACTCCATGAAACCTGTGGGCTTACCCATGATCAGTGACTCCCCTTGACTGCTTCACTTCCGGTGGACTGCTGCTGCGCCTGAAGCTCTTTCAGCGCGCGGCGGTAATCGACCGGCATAACCTTTACAAATTTGGGCAGGTACTCGCTCCAGTTATCGAGAATATTTTTCGCCACCGTACTGTTGGTGTAGTGCATGTGGTTCTCGATCAGCTGGCGCAGGCGGATGGCATCGAAACGGGTCATATCGTGGCTGACATCCACGCGGCCCTTGGTCTCGAGATCGCCGCCCTGGTGATCCAGGGCCTCCAGCGCATCGTCCTCCTCCTGGATCGGCTCGAGCTCGACCATGGAGAGGTTGCAGCGCTGGTCGAAGTTGCCCTCTTCATCCAGCACGTAGGCGATACCTCCTGACATGCCCGCCGCGAAGTTGCGACCTGTGGAGCCGAGGCAGACCACCACGCCCCCGGTCATGTATTCACAACCGTGGTCGCCGAGACCTTCGATCACCGCGGTGGCACCGGAGTTGCGCACACAGAAGCGCTCGCCCGCCACGCCGCGGAAGTAACACTCACCGCCAATCGCGCCGTAGAGCACGGTGTTGCCGACGATGATGTTCTCTTCGGCCTTCTCGATGGCAGACTCTGCCGGCGGATAGATCACCAGGCGTCCACCGGAGAGGCCCTTGCCGACATAGTCGTTGCCCTCACCCGCCAGCTCGATGGTGACACCCTTGGCCACCCAGGCGCCGAAGGACTGACCCGCAGTACCCTTGGCCTTGATGTAGATGGTGTCGTCGGGCAGCCCGGCGTGACCGTACTTCTCCGCCACGCGGCCGGAGAGCATGGTACCGAAGGTGCGGTTGTAGTTGTGAATATCGATGTCGATCTTCACTGCTTCACCCGTCTCCAGCGCAGGCTTGGCCTGTTCGATCAGCTGGTGATCGATCGCCTTGTCGAGACCGTGGTCCTGGCTCTCGTTGTTGAAGACCAGCTCGCCCTCTTCGGTCATCGGCTTGGAGAGGATACGGGAGAAATCCAGCCCCTTGGCCTTCCAGTGATCGATCGCCTTGCGCATGTCCAGGCGGTCCATCTGGCCGATCATCTCGTCGAACGAGCGAAAGCCCAGCCTGGCCATCAGCTTGCGCGCCTCTTCGGCGACGAAGAAGAAGTAGTTGACCACGTGCTCGGGCTTGCCGGTGAAGCGCTTGCGCAGCTCGGGATCCTGGGTGGCCACACCCACCGGGCAGGTGTTGAGGTGGCACTTGCGCATCATCACGCAGCCCTCGACGATCAGCGGGGCGGTGGCGAAACCGAACTCATCGGCACCCAGCAGGGCGCCCACGACGACGTCGCGACCGGTACGCATACCGCCATCGACCTGTACCGCGATACGGTTACGCAGCTTGTTCAGCACCAGGGTCTGGTGGGTCTCCGCCAGGCCGATCTCCCAGGAGGAGCCGGCATGCTTGATGGAGGTCAGCGGGCTGGCACCGGTACCGCCGTCGTAACCGGAGATGGTCACGTGGTCGGCATGGGCCTTGGATACGCCCGCGGCAACGGTACCCACGCCCACCTCGGAGACCAGTTTCACCGAGATGCGGGATCTGGGCTGCACGTTCTTCAGATCGTGGATCAGCTGGGCCAGATCCTCGATCGAGTAGATATCGTGGTGGGGCGGAGGCGAAATCAGGCCCACACCCGGGGTGGAGTGACGTACCCTTGCGATCTGCTTGTTCACCTTGTGACCCGGCAGCTGGCCACCCTCACCGGGCTTGGCGCCCTGGGCCATCTTGATCTGGATATCGTCGGAGTTCACCAGGTACTCGGCGGTCACACCGAAACGACCGGACGCCACCTGCTTGATGGCGGAACGTTCCGGGTTGCTGGAACCGTCGGGCATCGGGCTGAAGCGCTCCGGCTCCTCGCCACCCTCACCGGTATTGGACTTGCCGCCGATCCGGTTCATCGCCACCGCCAGGGTGGAGTGGGCCTCGTAGGAGATCGAACCGAAGGACATGGCGCCGGTCGCGAAACGCTTGACGATCTCCTTGGCGGGCTCCACCTCGTCGAGGGGAATCTCCTGGTCGGCGAAATTGAAATCGAACAGGCCGCGGAAAGTGAGCAGTTTCTCCTCCTGCTCGTTCACCGCGTTGGCGAACTCTTCGTAGCTGTTCCAGTCGTTGGCACGCGAGGCGTGCTGCACCTTGGCAATGGTGTCCGGGGTCCAGACGTGGTCCTCGCCACGCAGACGGAAGGCGTAGTCGCCACCCACATCCAGGTGCTTGTGGTAGATCGGCTTGTTGCCAAAGGCATCGCCGTGCCAGCGCACAGCCTCCTCGGCCACCTCGGCAAGGCCGACGCCCTCAACGGTGGTTGCAGTGCCGGTGAAGAACTCATCGATGAACGGGGTGGAGAGACCCACGGCATCGAAGATCTGTGCACCGCAGTAGGACTGGTAGGTGGAGATGCCCATCTTGGACATCACCTTCTTCAGCCCCTTGCCGACCGCCTTGATGTAACGCTTCTGGGCCTCTTCGAAAGAGAGCTCCTCGGGCAGGTTGGGCAGCAGGGACTGGATGGTATCGAACGCCACGTAGGGGTTGACCGCCTCGGCACCGTAGCCGGCGAGGGTCGCGAAGTGGTGTACCTCAATGGCGGCGCCGGTCTCGATCACCAGGCCGGACTCCGTACGCAGCCCCTTGCGGATCAGGTGATGGTGTACGGCGGAGGTGGCCAGCAACGAGGGAATCGCCACGAAATCGGCGTCCACGTTACGGTCGGAAAGGATCAGGATGTTATAGCCGTCCAGGACCGCCTTCTCGGCCGCATCGCACAGTGCCCCCAGGGCATTGCGCATGCCATCGGCGCCCTGCCCTGCCGGATAGCAGATATCGAGGGTGCGGGTACGGAAGGCGCCACCGGTATTGTCCTCGATGTTGCGGATACGCTCCAGGTCGGTGTTGGTGAGCACCGGTTGGTTCACCTCCAGGCGCATGTTGGACTCGCCGTCCACCATGCCCAGCAGGTTGGGACGGGGGCCGATCAGGGAGACCAGCGACATCACGATCTCTTCACGAATCGGATCGATGGGCGGATTGGTCACCTGGGCGAAGTTCTGCTTGAAGTAGTTGGACAGGTGCTTGGGTCGCCCGGAGAGTACCGCGGGCGGATTGTCGGCACCCATGGAGCCGGTCGCCTCCTGGCCGGTCAGCACCATCGGGGTGAGTAGGAACTTGATATCTTCCTGTGTATAGCCGAACGCCTGCTGGGCATCCAGCAGGGTGGCGGTATCGGGCGTCATGGCACCCACCGCCTCGGGCAGACCGTCCAGCTTGATCTGGGTCTTGTCCAGCCAGTCACGGTACGGCTTGGCCGAAGAGAGCTGCTCCTTGAGCTCCACATCGTCGATGATGCGACCCTCTTGCATATCGATAAGGAACATCTTGCCGGGCTGAAGACGCCACTTCTTGACGATATTCTCCTCGGGGATGTCCAGCACGCCCATCTCCGAGGCCATCAGCACCAGGCCGTCGTCGGTGATCAGGTAGCGAGCCGGGCGCAGGCCGTTTCGGTCGAGGGTGGCGCCAATCTGGCGACCGTCGGTGAAAGCAACGGCAGCCGGGCCGTCCCAGGGCTCCATCAGGGCCGCATGGTACTCGTAGAAGGCGCGGCGCTTTTCGTCCATCAGCGGGTTGCCGGACCAGGCCTCTGGGATCAGCATCATCATGGCGTGGGACATGGAGTAGCCCCCCATGACCAGCAGCTCCAACGCATTGTCGAAACAGGCGGAGTCGGACTGGCCTTCCGGAATCAGGGGCCACACCTTCTCCAGGTCGTCACCGAGGATCTCGGAGGCCATGGAGTGCTTGCGCGCCGCCATCCAGTTGACGTTGCCCCGCAGGGTGTTGATCTCGCCATTGTGGGCGATCATGCGGAACGGGTGAGCCAGGTCCCAGGTGGGGAAGGTGTTGGTGGAGAAGCGCTGATGCACCAGGGCCAGCGCCGACTCCATCCGCTCATCCATCAGGTCGGGGAAGTACTCGCCGACCTGGTCCGCCAGCAGCATACCCTTGTAGGTGATGGTGCGGGAGGACATGGAGGTGAAATAGAACGCCTCTTTGCCCTCGAGCTGGGATTCACGAATCACCTTGTCGATCTGCTTGCGGATAACGAACAGCTTACGCTCGAAGGCATCCTGATCGGCACAGTTGTCGCCACGGCGTATGAAGACCTGGCGATTGACCGGCTCGGTGGGTACCACGCTGTATCCCAGGCCGGAATTGTCCACCGGCACATCGCGCCAGCCGATGATCTGCTGCCCTTCGCTCTCTACAAAGCGGGTAACAGTGGCCTCGGCCTCGGCACGGGCCGCATCGTCGCGGGGAAGAAAAAGGTGGCCCACTGCGTAGGCACCGGATTCCGGCAGATCAAAATCGACCACGGCGCGAAAAAACGCGTCAGGCAGCTGGATCAGGATGCCCGCGCCGTCACCCGCGCGGGGGTCAGCACCCACAGCACCACGGTGAGTGAGTCGCTCCAGGATACCCAGGCCCTGCTCGATGATCTTGTGGGTCTTGCGTCCCTTGATGTCCGCTACAAAGCCGACACCACAGGCGTCATGTTCGTTACGGGGGTCATACAACCCCTGCTTCGGTGGCAAAGCCCCTTGGCTCATCGCAAACCTCGTCTTCTTTATTTACAGGGGAGGGACACTCGCTTATCCCAGCCCCCTCTATCAGTTGGACTACACGCCCCGAAACCGTGCCGGGGCCGCTAATGCCACCGGTTCAGGGCTATTCGGGAAACAGCCAGCACCGGCGAACGGAACCGCGTAGGATACTTGAGAAACTGCTGTCAGGCCAGTTTTTTGGCCGCAAACAGAAGAAGTAAACTCCTGAAATGATGCTGAACCAGGGGGCGTATCAGCGTTTCCTGATCAGATCCTGTATGGAGGCGTAACTTCTGGGCCAGACGCCCGTCTTCCTGATCCCCGGCGGGAGCTTTTCCCGGCCGGAGACAGCCGCACTGCGCCCACCATAGACACCATAGACAACCGAGTACCACGGACGCCCCTTGAGGCTCGACTCGAACACCCTTGCCTTGCCCTTAATTCCATGATCCTTAATGAATTTTCTGGCTGAAGCCTCGCTCCCCAGGCCAACCAGCTGGAGCGTGTAATCGGTCGGTTTCTGCTGCAGCAGCCATGCCTCGTCACTCAGCGATACCTCCTTCACCTTCGCCGGGACCTGCCTCGCAGGCTCCACTTTCACAGGTTGCGGCGCCCTGGCCACCTCCTGCGCTGCCTCCGCTTTCGGGGCATTTACAGGCTGGAGCTTATCCTCCACGGGCGCGGCCACGGGTATTTCAGCCTGCACGACCTCCGTGGCCCGGGGTTCCGCCGGTTTCGCATCTTCGACCTTCTCAGCAACCGGTGCAGGCTCCTCTTTAGTACCCATGAACGGTTGCGGAGCCGGTGCGCCACCCTCTTCCGGCACGGTCTCCGGCCCACGCTCTGCACTCACTGCATCGGCGGCCTCTTCAGGAGGCTGGGCTGGTTCGGCTTCGCTTACCTCCCTGGATGCGACGACCGGCACACTGACACCCGGAACGGCTCCCGGCCGGGTAGGCTTGGGCAGTTCCAGGGGAACCACGGTCTCCGGGGGAGCAGTGAGTTCTTGTGATGCCTGCCGGACCTCCTCCTCTCCTTCAAAGAGTGAATTGATCTGTTCCTGGAAGAGAAGGGTAATCAATACCAGGGCAAGAACCAGGCCGGTCCCCACCATGGCGGGACCGGAAAGATCCGCAAGCAGCGGAATACCCACTCCCCGGGATGCACCATCACCCAGGTCGGCCTGGGCCAGCAGACGGGTAACGCCCTCTTCAATGGCCGCCGGCACCCCCTCGCTCTGCTTCAGGAGCCGCTCAACCTTCTGTTCATTGAGCGCCACAAGGGAATCATCAACACCGTGAACCGCAAGCAGATGCTGCACGAAAGCCTGCCCCTGGGATCGCTCGTAGCGGGGCAGGTCCAGCATCTGTAGGGCCTGGGGATTCATCGCCTGGATCTGGGGTGTTGCCAGGTGCTCGTCGATATCTGTACGGGCGAACAGCATCACCTTGACCAGGGGCTCTCCATTGCTTCTCTTTTCGGAAAGCCTCAATAGCGTAATGATACTGGACACCGGCAGCTGGTGGGCATCGTCAACCGCCACGATCACCCGCCCCCCTTCGTTGCGGAGATCTTCGAGCCGACGCATCAGGGCATCACCATTGCCGACTTCCTGAACCTGCACACACCAGCCAATTCGATCTATCAGCTGCTCGGGCTGCAGCATGGCGTCAGCCAGTATCCGGCACAGGTGCCAGTTCGGCTGGGCCCGCTGCTCCAGCTGATCCAGCATCATGGTCTTGCCCATCCCCTCTTCGGCCTTCAGCAGGGGAACGCGGTCACTGTTTTCTGCCAGGTGAAAGAGGAGGTCGAGACGCTGCTCCAGCTCGGGCAACGAAAAATAGGGGTCGTTACCGTGCCCGGCAGCCGGTTCCATGGCATCCGTTTCCTCTGTTTTATCTTCCGTATTCATCCAGCGTTTTGTGCAGTTCAGAGACATCGAAGTCGTCACTGACCACGGAGTGCCCAAGCCCCTCCATCAGGATCAGTCTCAACTTACCCGAGAGTACTTTTTTATCCACTGCCATCAGTTCCAGGAACTGTTCGCGACCGAGGTTTTCCGGCGGCACCGTGGGCAGGTTCGCCTTACCGAGAAGTGACACGATCCGCTGCAGGTCTTCAACTGAGATACCACCAAGCCGTAGTGAGAGGTCTGCCGCCATGCACATACCGGCGGCCACCGCCTCCCCATGCAGCCACTCCCCGTACCCCATGCCGGTCTCAATGGCATGACCGAAAGTGTGTCCAAGGTTGAGAAGCGCCCTCTGTCCCGCCTCCAGTTCATCCGCTGCCACCACATCGGCCTTGTCCTGGCAGGAGCGCTCGATGGCATAGATCAGCGCACCGGCATCACGGGCCAGCAGCAGCGCCATGTTCTCCTCGAGCCATTCGAAAAAAGAGAGATCGTTGATCAGGCCGTACTTGATGACCTCGGCAATACCCGCGGCCAGCTGGCGATCATCCAGGGTATTCAGCGAATCGGTATCGGCGATCACGCACCTTGGCTGATAGAAGGCGCCGATCATGTTCTTGCCCAGGGGATGGTTGACCCCGGTCTTGCCCCCGACCGAGGAGTCGACCTGGGCCAGCAGGGTTGTCGGCACCTGTATGAAATGCACACCGCGTTGATAACAGGCCGCAGCGAATCCGGTGATATCCCCAACCACGCCGCCACCCAGCGCCAGGACAGTGCACTGCCGGTCGAAGCGCTTTTCCAGCAGCGCATCGAAAATCGTCTGCCAGGTCTCCAGGGTCTTGTACTTCTCACCATCCGGCAGCACTACCGTTTCGACCTGGTAATCTGCCAGCGCAGCCAGCACTTTATCCAGGTAGAGGGGGGCCACGGTTTCGTTGCTAACCACCATCACCTGGCGCCCCGGTATATGGCGGCGATAGATCTCTGCATCACCCATCAGATCGGAGCCGATATAGATCGGATAGCTTCTGTCGCCCAGATCGACATTCAATACTCGGGTTTCTGCACTCATACTCTTCAATAATCCAGGAAAAACAAAGGGGCTGGAAACGCCCGCCAATATCCGGCAATTTTTTCAAACTGGACAGGAAATGTCCAAATCAGTCTGACTGAACCCGCTTCACGATCTCCTTGGCCACGGACACCGCGCTGCGTTTTTCGCTCTGCACCACGAGGTCGGCCAGCTGCCTGTATATCGGGTCGCGCTGCTCCATCAGTGCACGCAACCTGGAGAGCGGGTCCTCCGTCTGCAGCAGGGGGCGGTTCCGGTCTCTCAGGGTGCGCTCGTATTGCTGCTCCGGACTGCAGAAGAGATAGACGACAAAGCCGCGAGCCGATAACCAGGCGCGGTTCTCGTGGTCCAGAACAGCCCCACCGCCCGTCGCCAGCACCAGGCCCTCTCTCTGGGTGAGCTCGTCGATGACCGCTTTCTCACGACGCCTGAAGCCCTCTTCGCCTTCGAAGTCGAAGATGGTGGGTATATCGACACCGGTACGACGCTGCAACTCCTTGTCACTGTCGGCAAACTCCAACCCCAACTGCTCGGCCAGCTGACGTCCGATGGTGGTCTTGCCAGCACCCATGGGACCGACCAGGAATATGTTCTTGAAACGCGTCATAAGTGAGATATGCCAGATAACAGGGTCAGTGGCAAGACAGGCCGGCAAATAAAAAAGGGCCTGTCTTCAGACAGGCCCTTTGTTTCGCTGCGACTAGCAGTGATCAGCGTACACTGAGCGTCTCTTTCAGGATCTTCGGTGTAACAAAGATGAGTAGCTCCTTGTTCTGATCGATAACCTGCTCCTGCTTGAACAGGAAGCCCACGTAGGGCAGGTCGCCGAAGAACGGTACCCGTTCGGTATTCTTGGTCTCGGTACGCTCGAAGACACCACCGAGCACCACGGTTTCGCCGTTGTCCACCAGTACCGAGGTCTTGATGGAGCGGGTATCCACGGGAGGAACACCGAGTACTGCACGGGAGAAGTCCGGGTTGTCCTTGTTGATCTCGAGATCCATGATTACCCGGTCATCCGGTGTGATCTGGGGAGTCACATCCAGTTTCAGTACCGCTTCCTTGAATTCGACGCTTGTGGCGCCGCTGGCGGAAGCCTCCTGGTAGGGAATCTCCACACCCTGCTTGATGCTTGCGGGCGACTTGTCGGAGGTGATCACCCTGGGACTGGAGACCAGCTCACCCTTGCCCTCCTGCTGCATGGCGGAGAGTTCGAGCTGCAGCAGGTAGGATCCGACCTTGCCGATCAGCAGGTTGAGACCGCCGCCACGGGATGCGGCTGCGGTGGCCGGCAGGTTGACCAGCAGGGACTCGCTGCCACCGGTATTGTCGATACCGGCATTGACACCCATAAACTGCCCCGTGTCGAGGGCATAGGTGCCATCGAGGTGACCGGGCTGGCCACCGGCAATCAGGATATCGGGGCCGTTTTCACTCAGGGAGTTTGCACGGTTGAAGCCGAGACGGACACCCATGTCTTTCAGGAAGTCGTCATTGGCGATGACCACGCGGGATTCGATCAGCACCTGGCGGACCGGGATATCCAGCTTGGAGATCATGCGCCTGATATCTTCCAGCTTGGCCGCCGTGTCGCGCACCAGGAGGGTATTGGTACGGACGTCAACGGTGACGTTACCGCGCTCGGGACTCATCAGCTGATTCTCTTCAGACTTCAGCAATTTCGCGATATCCGCCGCTTTCGCATAACTGAGCACGATGTACTCAGAGTAGAGCGGCGCCAGCTCTTCGATCTGCTTCTGGGACTCCAGCTCCAGCTTTTCCCTGGCCGCGATCTCTTCGGTAGGCGCAATCAACACCACGTTGCCGTTCTTGCGCATGGAGAGACCCCGGGTCTTCATGATGATGTCCAGGGCCTGATCCCAGGGCACATTCTTCAGACGCAGGGTGATGCGGCCGGTCACTGTATCGGAGGTGACCAGGTTGAAGCCGGTGAAATCCGCAAGCAGCTGAAGCACTGAGCGTACTTCGATATCCTGGAAGTTGAGGGAGAGGCGCTCACCCTCGAAGGTCTGCTTCTTGCGCTGGATCTCCTCTTCCTCCTCCTTGGTGAGAGGACGGAACTCGACGGTGAACAGCTCATCGGCCTGGTAAGCCAGGTGCTCATAGTGACCTTCCGGCCTGATGTTGACATGAACACCGCTGCCCTGGGCAGAGACCTCAAAGAGCTGTACCGGTGTTGCGAAGTCGCTAACGTCGAACTTGCGCATCAGGCGCTCCGGCAGGGCCGTGTCGAGAATGTCGAGGACGATCCGGCCACCCTCTTCACGCATATCGACCACGGCGGAGGCGTCGTTGAGCATGATCTGAATACGGCCTTCGCCGTCAGGTCCACGACGAAAATCGATGTTTTCCACGCTGCGCTGGGCCGCCACGGCCATCGGCGCGCCGCCGGATGACGAAGGTTGCGCTTCGGCTGCAGGTGCTGAAGCCTGGGCAACTGCCGCATGACCACCACCGTCAACCGTGACAAAAACCTTGTTGTCCTGTACCTCGATCGAGTGACCGACATCGCTGACCAGGCTGACCACGACGCGGGTACGTCCACCCGCCTCGATAGCTGTCACGCTACGCGCCATGCCGACCCCGATGGTCTGGTTCTTCTGCGCGAGGTCACTGCTCATACCGTAGAAATCCATCGCGATGCGCGCCGGATTCTCCGTGGTGAATGTCCTTGGCTCACCGACAGGTCCTTCCGCTGTGAGGGTAATCCTCACACTGTTGCCGGGCAGCGTGGAGAAGCTGATATCCTTCAGCACGTTTTCCGCGGCCATAACGGGCATTGCAGCGGCAAGTATCAAAACCAGCAAGACGCGGCTAAACAACCCGACGTATCTGCGACTAGTGGCGCTATCGCGACCCATCCGGCTCCGCTGTCTGTTCAAACTCGGTTTATTAATCATTGTCATACCCCTGAATTACTCTGTCAGTGCCAGCGAGGCCTGCCGTTCCCGGTAGCCGCCCTGCCCATCCGGTATTATTTCCGTCAAATCAGCCTGTGTTTCCGTGATCCGGGTAATCTGGCCATGGTTCTTACCCATGTAGTTACCCGCCTTGACCCTGTATATCGTGTTGTCCTTGGTCTGGATCAGCGCCCAGCGCGCCTCCTCCTGCTCGAGTATCCCAACCATTCTCAACGCATCCAGCTCGTAACTCTCGAGCTCCTCTTTGCGTCTCGTGGTATCCGGGAACAGGCCACCTGTTGGGGCAACCTCCCCCTCCTGGGCCTCGTCACTGGCGAGGAAGAAGGGATCCCGGCCGGCGCCCGAGAAGGTGTAGGTCTGCACCTGCTTGATCTCGGGCAGGGGCTCGATATGCCCCGCTTTTCTGGACTTCACCTCACTGACGAAATCCTTCAGATCCTGCATATCGCCGGCACAAGCTGTCAGTAACAGCGATGCGGAGATTATCAGGCAGCTTTTCAGTAAACGAGTCATGGGCTTTCTCATTGCTCGCCCTCCTCGTCAATATACCGGTATGTCTTGGCGATTGCCGTCATCACCAGGGGATTCTCCGCTGTCTTATCGCTCACCGGAACCACGTGAACATCGTGGATGGTTACAATTCTCGGCAACGCAGCCAGGCCGCTGACGAATTCACCCAGTTCATGGTAGTTACCATGCACTTTCAGCTGAATAGGCAGTTCGGCGTAGAACTCCCGTCGCACCTCGGGCTGCGGGTCGAACAGTTCGAACTCCAGCCCTGCGGCGAGGCCTGTCTGGGAGACATCCACCAGCAGGTCGGCCACCTCAGTCTTGTTGGGCAGCTGGCGCAGCATGGCACCGAAGGACTGTTTCATCTCTTCAAGCTGCTTCTTGTACTTCTCAAGATTGACCGCCTTTGCCTGCTTCTCCTCGAACTCCTTGCGCAGGCTGACCTCCTGTCGCTCGACGTTCTCGAGAGCCTTCAATTGATCTTCCGTATTGAGATAGTACCAGCCCGCACCGATACCGGCGCAGACAATCAGGACCAGGATCACTTTGACCAGCGCAGGCCAGTCACCAATGTTACTTAAGTCCAGTTCATTGAGTTCTTGGAGATTCACCGCGTTTTCCTCCTGGACTATTGCTCTTCTTTCTTCGCGACTTGACTGATTTGGGTCGCGTCCAGATTAAATTGGCTCGCATCGGCACCATCCTTAGTTTTGCTGGAGATAATCTGCAGCGCCGGACCACCCAGCCACTTTGATTTATCGATGTTACGCATATAGGCGGAAACACGCGCGTTGGATTGCGCCTTGCCTTCCAACTTCAGGGCTCGGCCAATCTGCCTCAGAGAGGTCAGGTGAACGCCATCCGGAATCGTCGTGATCAGTTCATCGAAGAGATGAACGACTTCAGGACGACTCCCCTGGAGTTCCTGAATAATGTTCATGCGGGCAATCAGGCGGGCCTTGGTCCGCTCGATCTCCTGGATCTCCTTGATCTTCTGCTCAACAGCGGCAATCTCCCTCTTGAGGTAGTTGTTGCGCTGGTTCTGATGCTTGATAAGGCCGTCTATATAGAGATACACACCACCGCATCCAGCGATGGTGACCAGAACGGCCATGAGTGCGGCGATGCCAAAATTTCTCTGACGCTTTTTGCGCAGATTCTCTCGCCAGGGTAGGAGGTTGATACGTGCCATGTTAGTCAAAACTCCTTAGGGCCAGTCCACAAGCAATCATCAGAGAAGGGGCATCATTGCTCAGACTCTGAGGCTTAACGTTGGAGGAGACCGACATATTGGCGAAAGGATTGGCAACCACCGTGGGCGTGCCGATCTTGTCTTCGATCAGCTCATCCACACCCGGGATCGAAGAACTGCCACCTGCAAGTACGATCTGATCTACGCTGTTATAGGAACTGGATGAGAAGAAAAACTGGAGCGAACGGCTCACCTGCTGTGCCATCGCCTCCTTGAACGGCTCGAGCACCTCGGGAACGTAGTTGTCCGGCAGGCCGCCCTGGCGCTTCGCCATTCCGGCCTCTTCCCGGGACAGCCCGTAGCGACGCTGGATCTCCTCGGTCAGTTGCCTGCCACCGAAGCTCTGCTCCCTCGTATAGATGATCTTGCCATTGTGCAGAACATTCAGGGTCGTCGTCGTGGCACCGATGTCTGCAACGGCGATGGTGCGGTCATCACCCTGTTCTGGCAGCTGCTCGGCGATCTGGGAGAACGCATTCTCCATTGCATAGGCCTCTACATCGACAATATCCGCACCCAAGCCGGCAATCTCGAGTGCCGCCACACGGTCATCGACATTCTCGCTCCGCGAAGCGGCAAGCAGCACATCCACCATCTCCGGATTCTTCTCGGAGACACCGAGCACCTCGAAGTCGAGATTCACCTCTTCCAGCGGGTAGGGGATGTACTGGTCAGCCTCGAGCTGGATCTGGTTTTCCATCTCCTGGTCTGTGAGAGACGCGGGCATGGCGATGATCTTGGTGATCACGGCAGACCCTGATACCGCTACCGCTGCCTGCCTGGTCTTTGTCCCGGAACGCTTGACCACATTGCGAATCGCCTGGCCTACCGCATCGACATCCGCAATATTCTTCTCCACCACCGCATTCGCCGGTAGAGGTTCCACTGCGTAGGACTCAACTCGATAGGTGGCGCCGGAACGTCCCGAGGACTGACTCAATTCGAGCAGCTTGACCGTTGTTGAACTGATATCTATCCCTAGCAACGACTGTTTTTTGGACCCAAAAAAGGAGAACATCTTGTTTCCTTATCCGCTTGATCGCGACTTTAGAGCTTGTTTACAGGTTTTTCTTTAATTAAATTTCTTAACTATATAGCAATAAATGATTTTTTTGTGAAGCCTTAAATGAATTTTTTATGATTTTTTTGCCCCGAAATGATTTCTAGGACCATCATCTGCTAGTATAGTCCCTCTTTCAAATACGTATATTCTGAATATCAAATTCCCCAAAAACCGTGAACTAGCGCATGAAGTGGTTAATCAAGCTCTTCAAAATCGGCTTCTGGATGGCCCTGATAGGCTGCACAGTCGGAGCCATTGCCGCCATCTCCCTCTACTTTTACCTGGAACCCGACCTGCCTTCCACTGAAAACCTCAAGAACGTGAGGTTCCAGGTACCCCTCAGGGTCTACTCTGCCGACGGCAAGCTGATGGCGGAGTTCGGAGAAAAGCGCAGAATTCCGCTGACCTACAGCGAGATCCCGCAGCCGATGACGGACGCCTTCCTGGCTGCAGAGGACGACCGCTTCTTCGAGCACCCGGGAGTAGATTACCAGGGCCTTATCCGCGCGGCGGTACAGCTGGCTCTCACCGGTGAGCGCAGACAGGGCGGCAGCACCATTACCATGCAGGTCGCCCGTAACTTCTACCTCTCCAGCGAAAAGACCTACACGCGAAAACTCAACGAAATCCTGCTTGCCCTGCAGATCGAACGTGAGCTGACGAAGCATGAGATTCTCGAGCTCTATCTAAACAAGATATACCTCGGCCACAGGGCCTACGGCGTGGGCGCTGCCGCCCAGGTCTATTACGGAAAGCGGGTCGACGAACTCAACCTTGCCCAGACAGCCATGATCGCCGGACTGCCAAAGGCACCCTCCCGCTTCAACCCTGTCACCAACCCCGACCGTGCACTCCTGCGCAGAAACTATGTCCTGGGCCGGATGAAAGAGCTGGACCTCATCACTCCTGTGGCCTATCAAACCGCCCTCGCCGAGCCGGTCACCGCCAGGCTCCACCGCTCTGAAACGGAGATGGAAGCCCCCTACGTGGCCGAGATGGTGCGCTCCGAAATGGTCGATCGCTACGGCAATGAGGCCTACACCGAAGGCTACAACGTCATCACCACCATCGACAGCCGGCTCCAGGGATCTGCAAACCGCGCCATTCGCCAGGCGCTCCAGGCGTATGACCGGCGGCATGGCTACAGGGGCCCGGCAAGACAGCTCAAGATTGACGACACCTCAAGCGACGAGGCACTGGATCTGCTGCTCGCAGACCACAACCCGATAGCCGATCTCCGTCCTGCCATCGTCACGGCCACAGAAGGCCAACAGGCAGACGCCTACCTCGGAGAGGGCATCCACATCACCCTGCCCTGGAAAGGACTGGAGTGGGCCAGGGAACATATCGACGAGAACAGGCTGGGCGCCAAACTCAAGCAGGCCAGCGACGTTCTGCAGCCCGGCGATCTCATCTACGTGCTCCCCGAAATCAAGGAGGGCGAGGAGTGGTGGCGCCTTGCACAGGTACCCGCTGCGGCGGGCGCCCTCGTCTCGGTCGACCCGGACAATGGCGCCATCCAGGCGCTTATCGGCGGTTACGACTTCTACCAGAGCAAGTTCAACCGTGTCACCCAGGCAAAACGTCAGCCGGGATCCGGCTTCAAGGCGATCATCTATTCAGCCGCGCTGGAGGCGGGCTTCACCCCCGCCAGCCTGATCAATGACGCCCCGGTGGTATTCAACGACCCCAGCCTGGAGGGAGCCTGGCGCCCTGAAAATTACAGCGGAAAGTTCTTCGGGCCGACACGCCTTCGTTACGCCCTGACCAAATCACGCAACCTCGTCTCCATCCGCCTGCTGCGCAACATGGGGGTGAAATTCGCACTGGCCCATGCGGAGCGCTTCGGCTTCAACACCGACGAACTGCCACACAACCTCTCCCTTGCACTCGGTAGCGGCGCGGTCACACCGCTCCAGATGGCCAGGGCCTACTCGGTACTGGCCAATGGCGGATTCAGGATCGAGCCCTACTTTATCGAACGAATCGAAGACATCGGGCACAACGAGATCTTCAAGGCGACACCGCTGGCCGTGTGCGAGGCGTGCGATCAGTCGCCGCAACAGGCCGAAACAGCCGATCAACCCGCCACCGAAGAGCAGCCCGCCATAGCGCCCAGGGTCATATCCCCTGAAAACCACTACCTCATGAACTCCATGATGCGTGACGTCATCACCAGTGGCACGGCACGCAAGGCACGCGCCCTGGGGCGCAAGGACCTTGCAGGCAAGACCGGCACCACCAACGAACAGCGCGACGCCTGGTTCAACGGCTTCAATCGCTCGCTGGTAGCCATTGCCTGGGTGGGGTTCGACTCGTCCCAGCCCCTCGGCAGGGGCGAGGTGGGCGGAAGAGCGGCCCTCCCCGCCTGGATAGCCTTTATGCGCGATGCACTGGAGAACACTGAGGAGATTCCCCTGGAGATGCCACCGGGCATGGTCACCGTGCGGATCGACCCCAAAACCGGAAAGCGTGCCGATATAAACCAGGAAGACGGAATATTTGAAGTGTTCAGGGCGGAGAACGCCCCGAAAGAGACGGCCACCCAGGCGGTGACCAACAACGGACCCAGGACGGGTGACACGGGCACTGAGCCCGGCGGCGATTCAGCAGAACTCTTTTAATGGCACGAGGCCCGAAAAGCTCCATCAGACTGGAAATAGCCGCTGAAGCGGCCAGGTTGCTGGCCGAACAGGGCGACCTCGATTACCACTCCGCCAGGCAGAAAGCCGCCAGGCGTCTCGGCTACAGCAACAACAGGCTGCTTCCCGACAACAACGAGATCGAGATGGCCCTGCAGCGGCATCAATCGATCTTCTCCCTGTCCGGGCAGACCGACACCCTCGGGCGTCTTCGCCGCCTTGCAGCGGAAGCGATGGAATCACTCCAGGCCTTCAGCCCCAGGCTTGTCGGCCCCGTACTCTCCGGCACCGCCAGCAGTAACAGCCCGATCCAACTGCACCTGTTCCCGGAGACACCGGAGGATGTGATGTTCCACCTGATGGAGAAAAACATCCCGTGGGTCGAGCGCGAAGTCCAGCTGAAGTTCTCAAACGGCAGCCGCGAAAGACGACCGGTTCTGCGATTTCTCGCAGGTGATACCGATATCGAGCTCTACATTCTCAAGCCTGCCGAGCAGCGAAATCCACCGCTCGGCAAAATCGACGAGCGCCCCGAAAAAGGGGCACCCCTGAGCAGACTGCTTGAGCTGATAGCGCTGGATCAGCGCTGATCCAGCGGCACGTAATCGCGTTCCGGCGCACCGGTATAGATCTGGCGGGGACGACCGATCCGCTGGTGGGGATCCGCCATCATCTCCATCCAGTGAGCCACCCAGCCCACGGTGCGGGCAATAGCGAACATCACGGTGAACATGTTGTTGGGAATTCCCAGGGCACGGTAGATGATGCCTGAGTAGAAATCGACGTTTGGATAGAGCTTGCGCTCGATGAAGTACTCATCCTCCAGGGCGACCTCCTCAAGCTTGAGCGCCAACTCGAACAGCGGGTTGTTGCTGTCGGCCAGGTTGTTCAGCACCTCGTGGCAGACCTGCCGGATAATGGTGGCCCGCGGGTCGAAATTCTTATATACCCGGTGACCGAAGCCCATCAGGCGGAACGGATCGTCCTTGTCCTTCGCCTTGGCTAGATACTTGTCGATCTGGGAGACATCGCCGATCTCCTGCAGCATATTCAATACCGCCTCGTTGGCACCGCCATGGGCAGGACCCCACAGTGACGCAATGCCTGCCGCGATACAGGCGAAGGGATTTGCCTGGGAACTGCTCGAGAGACGAACGGTAGAGGTGCTTGCGTTCTGCTCGTGGTCTGCATGCAGGATGAACAGCAGATTGATCGCTTTGACCGCGATCGGATCGGGCTCGTAATCCTCACAGGGCGTGGCGAACATCATGCGCAGAAAGTTAGCGCAGTAATCGTGATCATTACGCGGATAGATAAACGGCTCACCGATATTGTGCTTGTAGCTGGCCGCGGCGATGGTGGGCATCTTGGCGATCAGACGATGGGCGGATATCTCCCGGTGGCGCGGGTTATTGATATCGAGCGAGTCGTGGTAGAAGGCAGAGAGGGAGCCGACCACGCCGACCATGACACCCATTGGATGTGCATCATAATGAAAGCCATCGAAGAAGTTCTTCAATGTCTCCTTGATCATGGTGTGGTAACGGATAATCCCTTCGAACTCATTCTGCTGGCCAGCCGTGGGCAGCTCTCCGTAGAGCAGCAGATAGGCCACCTCGAGGAAATTACTCTTCGCCGCCAACTGCTCAATAGGATATCCGCGGTAGCGGAGAATACCCTTGTCACCATCGATATAGGTGATCGAACTGTGGCAGCTTGCCGTGGAGACGAATCCCGGGTCGTAGGTGAACACCCCCATATCTTTATAAAGACTGGAGATATCCAGTGCATCCGGACCCTCCGTGCCTGAACGGAGAGAGAATTCTGCAGTACGGCCATCGCCGCTGTTGGTCAGAGTGATTGTGCTATCAGACATAAAACTGACTTCTCCAGGTATAAGCGTAACCGCGTGGTGTTCTTATATAGCAAACACCCTTGCACAGAACAAGCTTTTCGGAATTATTAGGACGGACATCCAAACTATTAAGGCATCCGCCCGGCAATATCTTTATTTTATTCGCAACCAATAACGCACTGGATCTGCTGGAAAACCTGTCAAACCCAGAAATCAGCGCCCATGATAACCGAATAACATCTTTTTGTGCGTCGCGACATAAAACGCAGGCACAAACTTCCCTGACGCCGGGATAGAAAATTCAAATTTGCCTATTTTCCAGTCAATCCAGTAGAAATAAACCCTTCTGATTAAAAGCTATATAAATTACCGGGTTTTTGCACTGTTCCCGAGAGGAGCTCTCTTCATGCCCAGAAAGCGAATCGCCCTGATCGGCGGCGGCCAGATTGGCGGCGTACTGGCACTACTACTGACCCAGAAGGAGCTGGGCGACATCACCATTGTCGATATCCCCGAATTCGGCGAGCGCATGCAAGGCAAGGCGCTGGACATCATGGGCTACCGCCCCAATGGCGGTCACGACATCAATCTCGAGGGCAGCGGGGATTTCTCCGCCATTGCCGGCGCCGACGTCATCGTCATCACAGCGGGAATGGCACGCCGACCCGGCATGTCCCGGGACGACCTGCTCGAGGTAAACCTCAAGATCATCCAGGGTGTCGCCGAAGAGGTGAAGGTCCACGCGCCGGACGCCTTCGTGATCGTCACCACAAATCCCCTGGACGCCATCGTCTACGCCTTTCACAAAACATCCGGATTGCCCGCCAACCAGGTTGTCGGCATGGCAGGGGCACTGGATACAGCCCGCTTCAGAACCTACCTCGCCATGGAGACCGGCTACTCCGTGGAGGATGTCTCCTGCCTGGTGATGGGTGGCCACGGGCCGACGATGATTCCGGTCATCCGTACCGCAACCATCGGTGGCGTCCCCATCACCGACCTGTTGCCCCGCGACAGAATCGACGCCATCGCAGAGAGAACCCGCAACGCAGGCACTGAAATCGTCCAGCTTCTCGGCAACGGCAGTGCATTCGTCAGCTCCGCTTCAGCCATCGCCGAGATGGTGGAGGCCTATATCAAGGACAAGAAGCGCGTGATCGCCTCTGCCGCCCTCTGCAATGGCGAGTACGGGGTGGATGGTTTCTTCATGGGCGTGCCATGCATCATCGGTGCCGGCGGCATGGAAGGGGTGATCGAGTTCGATCTGAACGAGGAGGAGCGCACCCTCTTCGACGACACCCTGGAAGCGGTCAAATCCAGCGTTGAGCGCACCGGCATCTAACCCCCTCTCAACCCACTCACAGCGGTTGAATTCGGGGCAAACCGATAAATAACCCACTATTTTTATTGGAATATAACGATTTGTTATTGCAGGCTAAATTTTCTTAGATAACTGGAAAATTCGAATATACCCCATAATAGCCGGTCTTTTTCCCGGCACATAAAGTCGTTGAGAAACAGGTATTTCTGGATGGGCAGTCACGATAATGAAGTCAATTTGACCATCAACGGAAAGGCGATCTCCGCCCCTCCGTCGCTATCGGTCATCCAGGCCCTTTGGCATGCCGGCTACCCGCGGGTAAAGAGCGTCGGTTGCCTGGAAGGGGTCTGCGGCTCCTGTCGTGTCATGGTCCGGCGGGAAGGCAGCGCCGATGTCTCCACCGAGCTTGGCTGCCAGGTTTTGATCGAGGACGGGATGCAGGTCAACTTCCTGCTCTTTCCCAAACCGACCCATCACAAGTACCAGCTCAGCGACATCAGAAGCTCCTGGGAGGTCCAGGAGAAATTCCAACAGTTTTTCCCCGAGGCTGAAAACTGCCGCCACTGCAGCGGCTGCTCCAGCACCTGCCCAAAAGGCATCGACGTCGAGACGGGTGTCGAACTGGCAACCAAGGGTCGCTTCAAGGAGGCGGGTGACCTTTTTGTCGAATGCGTGCTCTGCAATCTCTGTCAGACCGCATGCCCGGAATCCATCGCACCCAACCATGTCGGGCTCTTCTCGAGAAGGGTCACCGCCTATTTCCATGCCCGGCCGTCGAACCTGATCAATCGCCTGGGCAAACTGGAGAAGGGCCAGATGAAGGTTACCTACTCAGACGAGGAGTGAGGTCTTACGGGACTGACTGCATATGAAAGGCATACCCTACGAAGAAGCACTCGCCGCCTACAGGCCCATGGCGGAACGACCGGCAGCCGAGAACCAGCTCGAGACCGGCGAGTTGCTGCGCGCCTTTCACCCGGACCATGACAAAAGCGCGGTGGTCAATCTCCAGGTCGGCCCCAACAAGGGCGACATCTGCCACCGCCAGCTTGCCGACATTCTGCAGGCCGACGCCCGTATCGACGAGGCGGACCTGGCCGGCTCCCCGGTGGTGGAGACCGATGTCCTGGTCATCGGCGGCGGTGGCGCAGGCTGCGCGGCCGCCCTGACAGCGGTGCGTAGTGGCGCACGGGTGATCCTCGCAACCAAGCTGCGCATCGGTGACAGCAACACGGTGATGGCGGAGGGCGGCATCCAGGCATCGATAGAGAAGGGCGACACCCCCCAGATGCATTTCGATGACACCCTCAAGGCGAGCCGGCAGCTGGTGGACAAGGCGCTGGTGGCCGAGATGGTGAGCGATGCGCCAGACGTGATCCGATGGCTGATCCAGCAGGGCATGCAGTTCGAGCTCGACAAGTACGGCGACCTGCTGACCCGCCGTGCCGGTGGCACCTCGGCCGCCCGGGTGGTCTACTTCAGGGACTACACCGGCCTGGAGATGATGCGCGTTCTGAAAGAGGCGGTGCGCACAAGCAACATCAATGTCTGGGACTACAGCCCCGCTGTTGAACTGCTGTCGAACGAATCGGGCTACTGTGCAGGCGCCGTACTCTCCTCCCTCAAGGAGTACCGCTACAAGCTGGTGAAGGCAAAAGCGGTGATCATTGCCACCGGCGGTATCGGGCGCATGCATCTCAACAGCTTCCCCACCTCCAACCACTTCGGAGCCACCGGTGACGGCCTGGTACTGGCCTACCGCCTGGGGGCGAAGATGCGAGACCTGGACTCTTTCCAGTATCACCCCTCCGGGCTGGCCTATCCGCACCACCTTGCCGGCACCCTGATCACCGAGGGCGTACGCTCTGCCGGCGCCTACCTGCTCAACGGCAGGGGAGAGCGCTTCGTCGATGAACTTCAGCCGAGGGACCAGGTGGCCGCAGCCATCATACGGGAGTGCAACGAGGGCAGGGGGGTCATCTGCGAAAACGGCACCCAGGGGATCTGGCTCGATACCCCCGGCGTGGAACTGCGCGAGCCCGGTCTTTTCGAAAAACGCTTTCTCAAGCTGATCCAACTGGGCAGAAAGAGCGGCATCGATCCGCGCAAGCAACCGCTGCTGATCTATCCCACCCTGCACTACCAGAACGGCGGCGTGGTGATCGACAAGGATGGCCAGACCAGCGTGCCCCGCCTCTACTGCATCGGCGAGGTGGCCGGCGGCATCCACGGGCGCAACCGCCTGATGGGCAACTCCCTGCTGGACATCATCAGCTTCGGCCGCCGGGCAGGAAAACATGCGGCCGAACGCGCCCATGACCGCAGCCACAAGAAAATCTCCATCGAGCATCTCAGCAGCCTGCGCCGGGAACTGATGCTGGCCATGATGCCGCTGACCAACAAGGGTCCGATCCTGTTTCCGGACTATGCCAAGTTCGAGAACGACTCGGACTACGACGGACTGCGCAAGAGCACCGAGGGGGAGAGCTGATCATGAGCGACAAGCCCCTCAACCAGGTACTGCTGCACCCGGCAAACCGCATAGGCGCCGATCTCGCTGGCTGGCTCGCCGGCATCGGCGGCGAGGGACTGACCCGGGCCAGCAGCGATCCTGCGGCGATCATCCCGACAGTGAGGGAGGCTGGATTGCGCGGGCTCGGTGGCAGCGGATTCCACGCCTACAAGAAGTGGGAGTTCGTTGCAGCCCAGAAGACCGAGGGTGACAAGTACCTCATCTGCAACGGTAACGAAGACGAACCGGGCACCTTCAAGGACCGCCTGCTGATGGCGGAAACGCCCCACCAGATCATCGAGGGCGCCATCATCACCGCCCTCGGTTGCGGCATCAACAAGATCGTCTTCTATATCAACCCCGACCTGGGCGAATCGATCGACAACATGCACCTGGCGGTGGGCCAGTGGCAGGATTCCGACCAGATCCAGGCCGCCTCGCAGGCCCTCGGCAAGCCCATGGAGCTGAAGGTGGTGCGCAGTTCCGGCCACTACATTGGCGGCGAGGAGACTGCCGCCATCGAATCGGTGGAGGGCGGCTTCCCCTTTCCCCGCGGAAAACCGCCGTTCCCGGCGGAAGACGGCGTCTTCGGCTGCCCCACCCTGATCAACAATGTCGAGACCCTGGCCAACGTATCCCACATCCTGCGCAAGGGGGCCCAATGGTACCGGGATCTCGGCATCGGCGATGCCTGCGGCACCAAGATCTACTGCATCAGCGGTGATGTACTGCGTCCAGGGGCCTACGAACTGCCCATGGGAACCCCCCTGTCGGAGCTGCTTCACATCTACGGCGACGGCATGCTGGTGGGAAAGAAGCTCAAGGCGATCTTCACCGGCGGCCCCTCCAATACCATCCTCACCCCCAAGGATCTGGATGTACCCCTGGACTTCGAGTCCGTGGCCGCACGGCGTTCCGCCCTGGGCACCGGCGCCATGATCGTGGTCTCCCACGGCACCGGCATCGTCAAGCGGGTGACCGAGTACGTGAATTTTTTCGCCGCCTCTTCCTGCGGGCAGTGCCCCTCGTGCAAAACCGGCACCTATTACATCTCGCTCCTGCTGAGCAAGATCGACACGGGGCAGGGGACCCGGGCCGACCTGGATTCACTGATCAGCCTGTGCGAGATCATCCCCGGCTCGGGCAAATGCCATCTGCCCGACGGCGCGGTAAAAGTGGTGGACAGCTCACTCTACCACTTCATGAACGAATACGAACAATCTTTGATTTAGCTGCATCAGGCCCAACGCCCCGCCAGAGGGCAGGCCGCAAATGCACTGTTTAACGAGGTGTGCCAATGACGACACAAACTGAAGATACCGGAGGCCAGGTACTCGAGTTCCCCGACCGCCGCCCAGAAACCATCGCCGAACACATCGTCGAGGTGGTCAGCGACTCGGGCGAAGGCGCCCAGAAGTGCGGACAGACCTTCGGCACCATCAGTGGCAAGATGGGCAACGGCGCCTGGACGGTGGAGATCATCCCCGCCGAGATCCAGCCCCCTGCACGTTCACCGGCAGGTGCCAGCGGCATCCGCATCCGCGTGGCCGACAGGTATGTCACCAACATGGGTGACGAGGCCGACCTGGTGGTCGCCTTCAACGAGCAGGTGCTCTACTCGCGCATCGCCAACGGCGCCTACAAGGACGGCACCATCGTGCTGCTCGAGAACAAGTGGGCTGAAGATCCCCAGGAGGAGATCCGCGAACAGTACGCCGCTGCGGTGAAGGAGTTCAAGGAGCACGGCCTCGTCGTGCACGAGGTGCCGATGGAGGTGGAGTGTCTCAAGATCGTCTCCAACGCCCGCCGGGGCAAGAACATGTTCGCCCTCGGTATGCTCTGCCACATCTACAGCCGCGATGTCGAGATGGCCATGAACGAGATCGCCGCCGCCTTCGCACGCAAGGGCGACAAGGTGATCAAGCCCAACCAGGAGCTGTTCCGTTCCGGTTACCGCTACGCCGCCGAGAACATCGACTACCACTACAAGATCGATCCCTGGACCGACGAGCTGCCCCCCACCGTGGTGACCAACGGTAACCAGGCCGTCGGCCTCGGCGTCATGGCCTCCGGCATGGAGATGGTGGCGATGTACCCCATCACCCCGGCCACCTCCGCTTCCCACTACCTGGCGGATGTCTATGACACCATGGGCGGCTTCGTACACCAGGCCGAGGACGAGATTGCCGCGGCCGGTTTCGCCGTTGGCGCCTCCTACGCCGGCAAGACCGCCTGCACCATCACCTCCGGTCCCGGCATGGCCCTCAAGACCGAGATGATGGGCCTGGCCGTGATGGGCGAGATTCCCCTGGTGGTGGTCGACGTCCAGCGTGGCGGCCCCTCCACCGGCCTGCCCACCAAGGTGGAGCAGGGCGACCTGCTCTCCACCCTCTACGGCATGCCCGGCGACGCGCCCAAGATCGTCATGGCCGCAGCCACCATCGGCGAGTGCTTCCACTACGTGATCATGGCGCGCAAGCTGGCCGAATCCTTCCGCGGCCCGGTCTTTGTGCTCACCGACGCCAACCTGGCCACCGGTGTGCAGCCCTACGACCGCCCGGTACCCAGCGAAGAGTGGCTGGCCGCACCCATCGACCAGTCCGCCTGGGACAGCGAGGTGCCCGCCTACGACTGGGACCCCGAGACCGGACTCTCCCAGCGCCCGATACCGGGACAGCGCGGTGGTGAGTACGTACTCACCGGCCTCTCCCACACCACCCGCTCCAAGGTGGCCTACGACTCCGACACCAACCAGACCTCCTGCCAACACCGCAGCCGCAAGCTGGCGGCCTTCCAGCAGACCCTGAAGCCGCCAACCATCCACGGCGACGAAGAGGGCGACCTGCTGGTGGTGGGCTGGGGCTCCACCATGGGCGCCATCGAAGAGGCGGTGGACCGCTCCCGCGCCAAGGGCGGCAAGGTCTCCTCCGTCCACCTGCGCTTCATCTCACCCCTGGAGCCGGGCCTGAAAGAGATCTTCTCCCGCTTCAAGCAGGTGATCACCGTGGAGATCAACTACAGCGACGATCCCAACGGCCCCATGATCACCGAGGAGAACCGCCGCTACGCCCAGTTGGCCACCGTACTGCGCGCCAACACCCTGCACAACGTAGACTGCTGGTCCGTGGTCTACGGCCATCCCCTGCAGCCCGGCATGATCCACAACGAACTGGAGCGCCGCCTGGGCGCCCTGAATAATTAAGGAGCCAGAGTTATGTTCGGATTGAAAGCTGACTGGTCCCTCGAGGTCTTCGAGCGTTATTTCACCCTGGGCGACTACTCCGGCGGCGAAGCCCGCTGGTGCCCCGGCTGCGGCGACTTCGCCGTACTCAACACTGTGCACCGCGTGCTGCGCGACGCCCAGACACCCCCTGAAAAGACCGTCGCGGTCTCCGGTATCGGCTGTTCCAGCCGTCTGCCCCACTACATGGGCACCTACGGCCTGCACGGCCTGCACGGCCGCGCGCTGCCCCTGGCCAACGGCATCAAGTCCCGCCGTCCCGACCTGGACGTGTGGGTCGCCACCGGCGACGGCGACTGCTTCTCCATCGGTGCCGGCCCCTGGATCCACTCCATGCGCCTCAACATGGACATGGTTGTGCTGATCTTCGACAACGGCATCTACGGCCTGACCAAGAAGCAGACCTCGCCAACCACGCCGACGGGAATGAGCACCAGCACCCACCCCAAGGGTGCGATTCTGCCCCCGCTGAATCCGCTGACCGTAACCCTGGGCATCACCAACGTCTCCTTCGTGGCCCAGGTACCGGACTGGAATCCGCCGATGCTCTACGAAACGATCAAGGCGGCCCACCAGCACCGCGGCACCAGTTTCGTGCGTATCCTGCAACGCTGCCCGGTATTCTCCGAGGAGTTCTGCAAACCGATGCAGGAGAACCCGGACGACATGCTGGTGCTGACCCACGAGGACGGCATTGCGGTCGACGAGAGTGTCCACCGCGTGTTCAAGAACAGCCTGGAGCACGATCCAAAGAACTGGATCGGCGCCATGGAGCTCGCCCGCGACACCTCCAGGATTCCCCTTGGCCTGCTCTACCAGGACAAGGAAGCGGTGGTCTACGAAGACCTCTCCGCCGAGGGACTGGACAAGACCAACGAAGAGAAAATTGCCGCCCTCAACACGGCACTGGACGCCTTCGCTATCTGATCCGACTTGGAGAAAGGCCCTGTTATGACTGCAAAAGCGCAAACCGAAGGCCCCCTGCCGGCGCTGCCGAGCGCTATCAAGGATGCCGACGCAAGCAAGGAGACGATGCACAACCTGCGTCACTTCCACCTTGGCAACCCCGAGGTCAGGGAGCTGGTGGAGCCGGTCAGTGGTGAATGCCTGCCGGCCCTGCTCGACCCATTCCGCGACGCCAGCCGCCTGCGTTTCGAGTACCCCCTCTACCTGCGTCGGCCCGCGGCCGACGCTGGGGAGATCACCCCTGCCGACCTGGCCCTGCCCCTGTCCCGCTTCCTGCAGGAGACGGTACAGGAGTTCGCACCGGACAATGAGTCGGCCCGCATCCTCAAGGACAACCTGCCCTGGATCGAGCGCTACCTGCGCAACCTGACCGAAGGCAGCGAGGGCCAGGATGTGGAAGAGGGCCCGCGCCAGCTGCAGCCCCTGCTGGCTGAAGCGGCTGACAAGCTGATAGCGCAGCTGGGCCTGGACGCGGACAACAGCGCGAAGCTGCGCGCTGATCTCGACCGCCTGCTTGCGTCCATCCCCGAAGAGGGGCAGATCCTCGGCTACGGTATCTATCCCGCGATCCAGCAGCTGATCCACGTGATCCGCACTCTGAGCACCCCCCGCCACCAGCATTTCGTCGCCGAAGTGGAAGACGCAACACGGGGCCTGATCAAGCTGCTGGAGGTGGAGCGTGAAAAATCGGAAGAGTCGAAGGAACCGGCCCAGCTGCGCAACAGCATCGGTGCCGCCGCCGAACTCATCAATCCCGAGGCCCTCTCCAACCTGATGGATCACTCCCACGGCTCGGTGCACATGACCGAAACCCGCAAGGAGCGCATCCGCCAGGCCCTTGAGGCACTCGAAAACTACCAGGACAACGAACTGCGGGTGCAGTTTGTCCACAGGGGCACCCTGGGTGACGACAGCTGGCTGAAAAAGATCCCCGGCTTCGAGGCGGTGCAGGACAACGATCCCAGCGCCAAGGCCAACGAACTGTTCGACAGCGAGGCGGAGCGGCTGGCCCAGGTCTTCGCCGCCCTGCGCATCGCCAAGCTGGAGATCGACGATATCTACGACCCGTCGATCCACGACCCCTGGTTCGCCAACTTCGGCTGGGAGGCCTTCTCCAAGGAAGAACTGCTGCTGGTGCCAACGGTGATCGCCCTGGAGGGCGCAGACCGCGTGGCAGGGGAGGGCAGGGCATCCCTCGCCCGCCTGCTCAGCTCCGGCCGACCGGTGCAGATCATGACCCGTGTCCAACCCTACAACAACCCGGCGGCCCGGGCGGACGAGGACCCGTTCCAGAACTTCCGCACCGAGCTGGGCTACATCGGCATCGCCCACCGCCAGGCCTTCGTGGCCCAGACCTCTGCAGCACGCCACGACCACCTGATACAGGGCTTCCTGGAGGGCCTGGAGGCCACGCGCACCTGTCTCTACCTGATCAGCACCGGCCTCAAGACCACGGGCAACGAAGCACCGATCAACGCCTGGCTGGTGGCCGGCGCGGCACTGGAAGGTCGCGCCCACCCCTTCTTCCGGGTAAACCCGGGCAAGGGCGACAGCAGCGCCGACCGCATGGATTTCAACGGCAATCCCCAGTGGGACCGCAACTGGCCCCGCCACAGCCTGCGCTACCAGGATGAAAACGGTGCCACCGTGGAGACCGAAACCGCCTTCACCTTCGCAGACTACGCCCTGCTGATGCCCAAGCTGCACCACCACTTCGCCGTGGTGCCTGCAGCCTGTGAGTCAGATGACCTGGTGCCCGTGGCTGACTTCCTGAAACTGGAGAAGGACGAGGCCGCACACACCGTCCCCTACATCTGGGGAGTGGACAAGTTCGGCACCCTGCAGCGCATCGTGGTCAGCCGTACCCTGGTCCACGCCTGCCGCGACCGTCTCAACTTCTGGCACTCCCTGCAGGAGATGAGCGGCGTCAAGAACCGCTTCGTGGAACTGGCCGAGCAGGCAGCCCGGGAGGAGATCACCGCCCAGGCCGAGGCCGACAAGGCCCAGATAGCTGCCGAGCACGAGCAGGCCCTGGCCGACGCCCGTGCCGAGGCTGCAGGCGAGGTGATGTCCCGTCTCACCGATGTGCTGATGGGGATGGATTTCTCCGCCGGTGCTCAGCGCGCGACCACTACCCCGGCTGCGACAGCAGCAACCCCCGAGGCGGAACCCGGCCCCGAGGTAGACGAGGCACCGTCAGCAGCACCAGCCGAGGAGGAAGAGGAGCTCAGTTTCGACGACGCCTGGATCGACGCCCCGCTCTGCACCAGCTGCAACGACTGCCTGGCGATCAACCCGGTCATGTTCGTCTACAACGACAACAACCAGGCGGTGATCGCCGATATCAACGCCGGCACCTATGCCCAGCTGGTGGAGGCCGCCGAGATCTGCCCCTCCAACTGTATCCACCCCGGCAAGCCGTTCAATCCCGGCGAGCCCGACCTGGATGAACTGGTGGCACGGGCAGCTCCGTACAACTGACCATGAGCTTCGACTTCGGAAACTTTTTGACGGCACCGGCCATCATGACCGGGATCGGCCTCTTCTTCGGGGTGATCCTGGCCATCGCTGCGCGTGCGTTCAAAGTTGACGAGGATCCGCGCATCCAGAAAACCGAGGAGATGCTCCCGGGCACCAATTGCGGTGCCTGCGGCGAACCCGGCTGCGCCCCCTTCGCCGAACTGGTGGTCAAGGGCACGGTCCAGCCCAGCAAGTGCACCGTCGCCAGCGCCGACATGATCGAGGATATCGCCGATTTCCTCGGTGTGGAGGCGGGCGAACAGGAGAAACTGGTGGCCCGGCTGCACTGTGCCGGCGGCCAGAGCCAGGCTTTCCAGATCGCCGAGTACAGGGGCTTCGAGAGCTGCCGTGCGGCGGCGGTGATCTCCGGCGGCGGCAAGGGATGCTCCTGGGGCTGTCTCGGCCTCGCCGACTGCGCTGTCGCCTGCACCTTCGAGGTCATCCACATGGATATCAACGGCCTGCCGGTGGTGGAGATCGAGGGCTGTACCGCCTGTGGTGACTGCGTTGACGCCTGCCCGCGGGACCTGTTCGAGATCGTCCCAGAGAACCAGAAACTGTTCGTCCAGTGCAACACCCCGCTGGAAGGGGAGGCGGCCACCCACCTCTGCTCTGTGGCCTGCGACGCCTGTGCGCGCTGCGCTGCGGACGCTGCGCCGGGCCTGATCGAAATGAAAGACAACCTGCCGGTCATCGACTTCGACTCCGGTCTGCCGGAAACCGAAGCCGCCACCAAGCGCTGCCCCACCGGCGCGATACAGTGGCTGACGGGTAATCAATTCCAGAACGGCCACCAGGCCGACGAGGAAAAACGTTATGCCTAGTACCAATGAATTGGCAATACGTCTATACCGCCGTTTCTTCGGCTCCAGCACGACGTCCAGGGCCCCCCAGGCAGACGCGGTGCTCGACGGCAACAGCGCCGTCGCCTACACCGAATCGCTGATCTGCGACTGCGCCGCCCTGACCACCAGCACCGTCACCCAGGCTGCCGCCCACACCTGGCGTCGACGGTGCCAGGAGGCTGGCAGAAACAGATTTTCCCAGCCCCTGGGTATCCTGGATGCAGAGAGTGCAGAGGGCGCCCTGGCGGCTGCCATCGGACAGTGCCTCAGCGGTCGCCGTGCCACCGTCTTTCTCGCCGCTGATGAACTGGCCAGCGCCCAGCCCCTGCTGAAGGACGCTGCCGTACGCCACCTGCCCCTGGTTGTACAGATGAGCTCCCAGGCCAGCAACAGCCTCGGCAGCAGTCACGGCGAGTTGCTCCAGCTTGCCGACAGCGGCTGCTTCGTTCTGGTTGCCACCAATGTCCAGGAGGCGGTGGACCTGACGCTGATCGCCCACCAGGTCGCCGAACGGGCCCTGGTCCCCGGTATCGTGGTGATGGACGGCGAGCAGACCGCCCTTTCCGCCCAGGAGTTGCGCCTGCCTTCAGCCGAGCTGGTCAACCGCTATCTCGGCGCCGCAGACCAGCGGATCGAGACGCCCACCCCCGCCCAGCAGATGTTGTTCGGCGAGAAGCGCAGCCGGCTGCCACGCTGGCACGATCTCGATCAGCCGATGCTCCAGGGCAGCCTCAAGGGTATCGAGGTGGCGGCCCATGGCCGGGCTGGCGACAGCATCTATTTCGACGCCCATGCGGATGAACTGATCAGGGGTGCATTCGACGACTTTGCAGAACTCACCGGCAGGCAGTACCAGGCCCTCTCCGAATACCGTACCGAGGGCGCCAGGACCCTGCTGCTGGCGATGGGAGCCGCGGTGGAAGCCGCGCGTGCCAGCGCCGATCACCTGCGCAAGCAGCACAAGATGAAAGTGGGCGTGCTCGGCATCCGCTGCCTGCGCCCCTTCCCCGGCGCCCAGCTGGCCAGCGCGGTCAGGGGCACGCGCGAAGTGGGCGTACTCGAACGCCTGGACACCCCCCTGGGTGAAGAGACCCCGCTGCTGCGGGAGCTGCGTTCGTCGCTCAACCGCGCCCTGGACAATGGACACCTGGGAGAGCAGACCCATCCCGGCTACCCGGTGATGGAGCAGCGCCAGATGCCCCGCCTGCACTGTGGCATCTACGGTATCGCGGGCCTGCACCTGCGGGGCGCCGATCTGATCGCCTGGTGCCGCGACCTGAAGGGCGACACCAGCTCCACCCGTTACATCGGCCTGGAGTTCCACTCCAGTGACAACAGCCACCCGAAGCGCCAGGTGCTGCTCGACAGGATACGCCGCGCCTACCCCGATATCGAAAAGCTGGGCGTGCGGGAGCGGACCAAGCAGCCGATACTCAGCCCCAAGGGCGCCCTGACCCTGAAATTCTACCGCACCGCCGAGAGTCGGGCGGAGGCCCTGGTCGGCGAGAGCGCCGGCATCCTGCAGCGCCTCAGTGGCGGCCGGCTGCGCACCCAACCCGGCCTGAGCTGGGACGACCGCAGCCAGTGGGTGAGCGATCGCCTGTTCCAGGCCCCGGAAGGACACGGCGACTGTGGCCGCGACACCCCGGTGGATGGTGCAGTGGCCATCGGATGCAGCAACCTGGGCAGCGCCCAGATGCACTGGAACCTGCGCAAGGGGGGGCTGCTGCTGGTGGCCGAATGCGACGACGAGCAGAAGGTCCGACAGGGCCTGAGCCATGCCAGTCGCGGTGCCATCAAAAAGCGCGAGCTCACCCTGCTGCGCCTGCCCGTTGCACCCTACGAAGAGACCGAGCTGCGTGACGCCTATATCCTCGGCGGCCTCTTTACCGCACTCTCCAACCAGGAGCTGATCGGCCAGGGCCGCCGCCAGGTGCTCTCCGCCTGGAGCTCAGGCCTGGGCACCCTGGATACGGTTGAACAGGAGAGCCTCGGCACCGCCTTCGAGGCGGGCAGCAACGCCCTGGATAAAGTCGAAATCAGTGAAGATGCGCCGGTCACCGGCCAGCAGTGGCAGGACGAGGCCCCGGCCATCGTTCACCACCTCGGCTCCATCAGCAACACCATAGAGAGCCTGCCCCGTTTCTGGGACCAGGTGGGGGTTCTCTATCGCAACGGTGAGCAGGACGACCTCTCCGTCGACCCCTTCCTCGCCACCGGTTCGATCCCTCCCCTGAGCAGTACCTTCCAGGATTTGAGCACCAACCGTACTGTCCTTCCAGGCTTTCACCCGGAGAACTGCACCGCCTGTGGCGCCTGCTGGATCGCCTGCCCCGACAGTGCCATCGCGGTGACCGCCGTCACCCCCGGTGCACTGATCGCCGGCGGGGTAAACGCCATCGGCGGCGATGCCCTGCGCCCCCTCGCCCCCAAGCTGGGCAGCCGCATCAGCGCCATGGCCCGCAGCGGCGAATTCAACGGGGGTAGCGCCGGCGAGGCGATCACCCTGGCCTGGGAGTGGCTGCGCGACAAGGCCCAGCTCAACGAAGAGCGCCTGGCCGCAGTCGAGGCCGACATCGAGAAGCTGAACGAAGCCCTGGCCCCCCTGCCGCTCTCCGTCACCCAGCCCCTGCTGCACGCCGGGGAGCTGCGCCAGAAGGATGGCGGCGAACTGCTCTCACTGGTGATCAACCCTGACGCCTGCAAGGGCTGCGGCATCTGCACCAACAGCTGCCAGGATATCGCCCTGACCCGGGATCCGCAGACCCCGGAGATAATCGACAACGCCCGCAGTCTCTGGCGCATCTGGCAGCAGGCCCCGGACACCGCGTCGGAGACCATTACCCGCCTCACCCGTGAAGAGGCGATGAACCCCATGGCCAGCCTGATGCTCTCCCGCCACTGCGCCCTGGCCATGACCGGGGGTGACACCGCCGAGGCGGGCTCCGGCGAGAAGATCACCCTGCGCCAGGTTCTGGGCGCCACCGAGTTCCAGCAGCAACCCCTGCACCAGAGCCTCACCCGCGAGCTGCAGGAGACCGGCGACAAGCTCAACGAGCTGATCCGCACGACCCTGACCGATGCCCTGCCCACCGACGACCTGGACCACCTGGCGGCAAGCCTGGAGGATACCAGCGGCGAGGTGGATCTCGGAAAGCTCAGCCAGAAGGGTGTCGAGAGCCAGCATATGCAGCGCCTGGTCGCCCTGGCCAAGGAGCTCAAGAATACCCGCTGGCGCCTGGCAGAGGGGCGTTACGGTCTGGGCCGCGCCCGCTATGGACTGACCATAGCCGCCGGTTCCACCGCCCGCTGGGCAGGCACCTTCCCCAACAATCCGTTCGAGGCCCCGGTGACCGTCGACACCACCGGCAATGCCCCCCAGCTGGCCGCCGGCATGCTCCAGTCCCACGTGAGCGAGACCCTGCACACCCTCAACCTGCTACAGCAGGCCAAGGCGGAACTGGATCCACGACAGAACCCGGAGGAGTTGACCCCGCTGGAGTGGGACGATCTCGACGAGGCCCAGCGCCAGCTCTGTCCGCCCCTGTTCCTGGTGGGCAGCGAAGAGGAGCTGGGCAGCAAGGGCTTCAACCAGATCATCTGGCTGCTCACCTCCGACCTGCCGATCAAGATCCTGGTACTGAGCGAACTGGATATGGGCCTCGACCAGCGCGGACTGCGAAGCCAGCCCCTGGCCAGCAGGAACGACCCGCGCAACAACCTCGGCCTGATGGCACTCTCCCAGCGCAACGCCTACGTTGCGCAGAGCTCCATCGCCGATCCGCAACATATGCAGCAGAGTATCCGCCAGGGCCTCGCCTTTGCTGGCCCCTCACTGATCCGCATCCACGCCCCCAGCCCGGCACGCCACGGCTTTGCCACCGAGCAGACCGTGACCCAGGCCAAGCGGGCCGTGGAGGGGCGCGCCTTCCCGCTGTTCCGCTACAACCCGGAAGGCGAGGGCGTTTTCGGCAGTCGCATCGACCTGGATGGCAATCCGCTGCCCAGGGAGCCCTGGGCCCTGGGTGGCGACAACCAGGCCATCACCCCCATCCACTGGGCCCTGCGCGAGGCACGTTTCTCCGCTCACTTCACCGAGGTGACCGAAGAGACCCCGGCACCCACTGAGACAGCAGCCTGGCTGCAGCTCGAAGCCACCGCCCGCAAGGGCAAGACACCGGTCATCAGCCTGGGTGAACAGCGCTACGCCGTCTCCACCGAACTGATGGCGCAGGTGGAGCAAAGCCAGGCGAGCTGGCGCGCCCTGCAGGAGCTGGCCGGCCTGGTCACCCCCTTCACCGAGCGGGTCAACCGCGAGGCGGAGGAGCGGGTCGCCGCCGAGCACCGGGCCGAGATGGACGCCCTGCGCGCCGAGTATGAAGAGAAGCTGGCTGCCCTGGAGACGCAGCTCAAGGGCAAGGTGGCGGAACAGATCAAGGGCCGCCTGCTCAACCTGGCGGGTTACAGGTGAGGCCGGCATGTCGTTGCTGAGTACACTCAACCTGTTCAAGGGATCCTTCAGCCATGGCGTGCATCCCGATGGCCACAAGGAGCAGACGGTGGACCGCCCGATCCAGCGGGTGCCGTTCATGCATCGCTACACCATGCCCCTGGGCCAGCATATCGGCGCCCCCGCCAAACCGGTGGTGACGGTGGGCCAGAAGGTGAAACGGGGTCAGCTCATCGCAGAGGCGGGCGCCTTCGTCTCGACCTGCCTGCACAGCCCGGTGACCGGTACGGTGCGCGACATCGGCCCACACCGCTACCTGGACGGCAGCTTCAAGCCCGCCATCGAGATCGAGGCCGACCCCTACGCCACCCAGCAGCTCGAACCCCAGCCGCCCATCGACTGGGAAGCCCTCAGCATGGAGGCGTTCATCGAGCAGGTACAGCAGGCGGGCATCGTCGGACTGGGCGGCGCGGCCTTCCCTGCCCACGTGAAGTACTCCATCCCGGAGGGTCAGGAGATCACGCGCCTGCTGGTCAACGGCGCCGAGTGCGAGCCCTACCTGACCAACGACCACCGCCTGATGATGGAGCGGCCCGACGTGCTGCTGCGCGGCGTGGAGATCCTGATGACCAAGCTGGGGGCCGAGCGGGCCACCATCGGCGTGGAGTCCAACAAGCCCGACGCCATCGAGATTCTGCGCAGCCGCATCGACGAGGGTCAGCCGATCGACGTGGTCTCCCTGCCGGTGAAATACCCCCAGGGTGCCGAGAAGATGCTGATCAAGGCGGTCTACGACGAAGAGGTCCCTGCCGGCCAGCTGCCCCGGGACATCGGCGTGGCAGTGAACAATGTCGGTACCCTGGTGGCCCTGGCCGACTGGTTCGACCGGGGCATGCCCCTGATCGAGCGGGTGGTCACGGTCTCCGGCCCCGGCGCCGCCTATCCCGCCAACCTGATCGTGCCCCTGGGCACCCCGGTGCGGGAGGTTCTGCGCTTCTGCGGCGGCCTGAAGGAGGAGACCCGCGAGGTGATCATGGGCGGCCCCATGATGGGTACCCCCATCGCCAGCCTCGACGTACCGGTGCTCAAGGGCTGCTCTGGCATCCTCGCCTTCACCGACGAGGAGACCGCCCGGCCGAGGGAGTACCCCTGCATCCGCTGCGGGCGCTGCCTGGAGGCCTGCCCCTATTTTCTAAACCCGTCGCGTTTTGCGCGACTGGCCCGCAACCGCCAGTTCGACGAGATGAAGGATTACCAGGTGATGGACTGCGTGGAGTGCGGCTCCTGCACCTTCGCCTGCCCCTCCAGCATCCCTATCGTGCAGCTGATCCGCACGGCGAAAGACACCCTGCGCAACAGAAAGAGTAGTGCCGCATGAGCCGCAAAGACCCCAACCTGCTGATCCAGTCGGCCCCCATGCTGCGCCAGGGGATGACCACCCCCAGCGCGATGCGCGATGTCTGGCTGGCCCTGCTGCCGGCCACCCTCGCCGGCATCTGGTTCTTCGGCATCGGCGCCCTGCTGGTGCTCGCGGCCAGTATGGCGGGTGCCCTGCTGACGGAGTGGGCATTCACTTCCAAGGAGAAACGCCGGGATGCCATGGCCGACAACAGCGCCCTGCTGACCGGCCTGATACTCGGTCTTACCCTGCCCCCGGGGCTGCCCATGTGGATGGCCTTCATCGGCGGCAGCGCGGCCATCGGTATCGGCAAGGTGATCTGGGGTGGCCTGGGCAACAACATGTTCAATCCGGCCCTGGTGGGTCGCGCCTTCCTGCTCGCCACCTTCCCCATCGCCATGACCACCTGGGCAGGAGCCGACACCACGTTCTGGAGCATCTCCCCCAGCGTGCTGTCGCTGCCCTTCGTCACGCCCACCTACGACGCGGTCTCCGCCGCGACCCCCCTGGGGCTGATGAAATTCGAGCAGGTAGAGACCGATCTCATGCCGCTGCTGATCGGCAACACCGGGGGCTGCATCGGCGAGACCAGCGGCCTGCTGCTGATCCTCGGCGGCATCTTCCTGCTGATACGCCGCGATTTCGACTGGCGCATTCCCGCAGGTATCTTTCTCGCGGCGGGGATCTTCTCCCTGGCCCTTTTCCTGGTGGACGGCGACAAGTATCCCGGCCCCATCTTCACCCTGCTCTCCGGCGGCTTGCTGATCGGCGCCATCTACATGGCCACCGACCCGGTCACCTCCCCCCTGACCCCGAAGGGGGCCTGGATCTTCGGCTTGGGCATCGGTTTGCTGGTGGTACTGATCCGGGTCTTCGGCGGTTTCCCCGAGGGGGTGATGTACGCCATCCTGCTGATGAACGCGGCAACGCCACTGATCGACCGCTACACCCAGCCGCGCATCTTCGGCCGGGATGAGGGCGGCCGCAAGGAGGGCGCCTCGTGAGCATGGACAACAGCCAGAGCATGAAGGACCCGGGCAGCGCCAAGCTGGCCCTGTCGGTCGCTTTCGCCGGCCTGATCTCCGGCGTCGCCATCATCAGCATCTACGAGGCGACCCTGCCCACCATCACCGCCAACAAGGCGGAAGAGCTGCGCCAGGCGGTGTTCCGGGTACTGCCCGGGGTGAAGAAGATGCAGCTGCTTGAGTACAGGGACAACAAGCTGGTGGCCAACCCCGAACCGGACAAGGATGCCGAGATCGTCTACGGCGGCTACGACGGGCAGAACCAGCTGATCGGTTACGCCATCCCCAACGCCGGCCCGGGCTTCCAGGACACCATCAGCGTGCTCTACGGTTACAAACCGACCGAGCGGAAAGTGGTGGGCATGTGGATTCTCGACAGCCGCGAGACGCCCGGACTGGGGGACAAGATCTACAAGGATGCCGAGTTCGTCGCCAACTTCGACGATCTTTCAGCGGACCCCGAGATCAAGACCGTGAAAAAGGGCACCAAGTCCGCGCCCAACGAGATCGATGCCATCACCGGCGCCACCATATCCGCCAAGGCAGTGGCGCGCATCATCAACGAGGCGCACGCGGTCTGGAAAGAGCGCTTCCCACCCCCGGGGAACGAGCCGAAGCCGGGGGGAAATGAAGGATGATGGATTTGAGAAATTTGGAAGCGAGATGCCCGGAAAGCGTAGCGCAGAAATTGTCCGTCATTCCGGACGAAGCTTTGCGGAGATCCGGAATCCAGGCGCTCCAATCCTATGCTGCCTGGATTCCGGCATTCGCCGGAATGACGAGTAAGGAGCGTAGCCATGGCTAAGAGAGAGCAGAACAGCTACGAAGAGTTCATCAAGGGCCTCTGGCGGGACAATCCCGTTTTCGTCCAGGTGCTGGGCATGTGCCCCATGCTGGCGGTGACCAACACCGCCATCAACTCCCTGGTGATGGGACTGGCGACCCTGTTCGTGCTGATGGGCTCCAGTTTCCTGGTGGCGGGTCTCAGGAACCTGATCCCCAAGCAGGTGCGCATCTCCCTCTACATCATCATCATCGCCACCTTCGTGACCATCGCCGACTACACCATCCTGGCGCTGCTGCCGGCGGTACACAAGGAGCTGGGGGCCTTCATTCCATTGATCGTGGCCAACTGCATGATCCTCGGCCGCCAGGAGGCCTTCGCCTCCCGTAATGGCGTGAAGATGGCGGTCATCGACGCCGCCGGCATGTCTGCCGGCTTCATGTTCGCCCTGCTGGCCCTGGGGGGTGTACGCGAGATCCTGGGTAACGGCAGCCTGTTCAACATCCCGCTGTTCGGTGAGAGCTTCGAGCCCTGGGTGATCATGATCCTGCCCCCGGGCGGCTTCATCACCCTGGGCCTGATCCTGCTCTTCTTCAACTGGATCACCGCCCGCAAGCGTGCCTTCATGGCGCAGGTTGCCGCGGCCGAGAAGGAGATGCTGTGATGGACGACCTGGTCTGGATCTTCATCAGCGCCCTGCTGGTCAACAACTTCGTACTCGCCTATTTCCTGGGACTCTGTCCTTTCCTGGGGGTATCCGGCAGGCTCGAGACCTCGTTCCGCCTGGGCCTGGCCACCACCTTCGTGCTGATCGTGACGGCCATCTGCAGCTGGTTTCTCAACACCTACATCCTGCCCCACGCGCCCTACCTGCGACTGATCAGCTTTATCGTGGTGATCGCCAGTACCGTGCAGTTCATCGAGATGGCGATCAAAAAGCTGAGCCCCGCCCTGTTCAAGGCGCTCGGTATCTTCCTGCCCCTGATCACCACCAACTGTGCCATCCTTGGCCTGGCGATCTTCGCCACCAACAAGGGCTATGGATTTACAGAAGGCCTGGTCTTCGCCCTCGGCGCAGGCGCCGGCTTCACCCTCGCCATGGTGCTGATGGCCGGCATCCGCGAGGAGACGGAGCTTTCCGATGTGCCTGCCCTTATCCAGGGCACTGCCATGAACCTGATCATCGCCGGCATCCTCTCCATGGCCTTCATGGGCTTCGCCGGCCTGTTCAGTTCCGGATAAGGGGGAGCGGACATGGAAACCCACATCTTCGCCCTGATCGGACTCAGCCTGTTGTGCGGCGCCTGGGTGCTGTTCCAGCGCTGGCTCGCCAGGCAGGACCCGGAGAAGGAAGAGGGCTACAAGCCCGGTTGCGGTGCCTGCAGCAGCAAGAGCTGCCCCACTAAAAAGCGATCTGCCGATATCTCAGGCCCCGGGATCTGATCGGTGCAATACGCTTCGCTATTGCACCCTACGTTTTTAGACGGATAGAGCAGTAGGGTGGGTTAACGCAGCGTAACCCACCACCGGGACAGCACAATACACTGTGCTATTGCACCCTACGGTTCTGTGTTCTAATGAAGCCAAAAGAACCGGACCGACTCCAAAATGATCCTGCTCATCGTCTACGTCTCCGTTGCACTCGGTTTTTCCTTTCTCTGCTCCATCGCCGAGGCGGTGATCCTCAGTGTCACCATGGCCCACGTGGCGGTCCTCGAGCAGGAGGGCAAACCCTACGGGGCCCTGCTTCGAAAGCACAAGAGCGATATCAACAAGCCCCTGGCGGCCATCCTCACACTCAACACCATCGCCCACACCGTCGGGGCGGCGGGTGCCGGCGCCCAGGCAGCGGTTGTGTTCGGCAGCGCCTGGGTGGGACTCGCCTCTGCAGTACTCACCCTGCTGATCCTGATCTTCTCGGAGATCATCCCAAAGACCCTCGGTGCCCATTACTGGCGACGCCTGGCACCTGCCACCGCCTATGGCCTGAAATTCCTGGTCTGGATACTGCGCCCCTTCGTCTGGATGTCGGAGAAACTGACCGACGGCCTCTCCCACGGCAAGACGGTGGAGGGACTCACCCGGGAGGAGTTCGCCGTGATGGCCGACCTGGGGGAGAAGGAGGGCCAGCTCGATGCCAAGGAGTCGGCCATCCTGAAGAACCTCTTCCTGCTCCGAGAGACCCGGATCACCGATATCATGACTCCCCGCCCGGTGGTCTTCTCACTGCCGGAGTCCCTGGGCGTGGAGGAGTTCTTCGCCAGTTATGCCAACTCGCGCTTTTCGCGCATTCCCGTCTACAGCGGCCACCAGGAACATGTCACCGGTTTCGTACTGCGCAGCGACATGATCCTCGCCTATGCCCGGGGCAACACCGACAAGTCCCTGGTCACTTACCGCCGCGATCTGCCGACCCTGTCCGACGGCGCCTCGGTCTACGACGCCTTCGACCTGCTGCTGCGCAAGCGTGCTCACCTTACCCTCATCGTCGACGAGTACGGTGGCATGGAGGGCATCGTCTCCCTGGAAGACGTGGTCGAGACCCTCATCGGCCTGGAGATCCTGGACGAGGGGGACAAGGCCGCCGACATGCAGCAGCTTGCACGGCGCCTGTGGCGCAAGCGCGCCACCGATATGGGGCTGCAGGTGGAGGAAGAGGAGTAGGCGCGCCTGAAATAAACGCAGCTGCGGCAGGGTCTTGATTAACGCTGTCCTGGTACCAGGGCAGACAACAAACAGAAAACGACACCGATACAGGGAGTCACCGCACCATGGAAAAGCCTCTGCGTATAGCCACCTTCTCCGAACTGAAAGACCGCCAGCCGGTACATGCCGAGGTCAACGGACTCGACCTTGTGGTCACCCGCTTCGATGACCGGGTCTCTGTGCTCTACGGCCGCTGCCTGCATCGCGGGGCGCTGATGGCCGACGGCCATGTCAGTGGCGAGGATATTATCTGCGGCCTCCACGGCTGGGACTACCGCCTCGATAGCGGTGTCTCCGCCTACAACAACGCGGAGGCACTGCACAGGTTCAGCGCAAAGATCGAGGATGACGGCATCTGGGTGGATGAGCGGGAGATCAACGACTATCTCGACGCGCATCCCCAGCCTTTTGCCCGCGACCAGTACCTGGGCCTCTATGCCGACACCCACCCGGAGGATACGGAGCCCTATACCCGGCATATCAGGGAGCTCTCCAGGAACGGCCTGAAGCGGATCGGCCACCACGGCTTCACCGCGGCCATGGGAGTCGACAGAAACAGCCTGCCCAAGTGGGAGGATATCCAGTTCCTGCCGGCACAGTTGTGGAAAAAGCCGCTGCTGGATGAAGCCCCTGTAGTGACCGAAACCATTATCGGCCCGGGTGCCGAGCGCCCTCTCAGGCTGGCGCTGCCCCTGTTTGTCTCCGACATGAGTTTCGGCGCCCTGTCACGGGAAGCGAAAATCGCCCTGGCACGGGGAGCGGAGATGGCAGAGACCGGCATCTGCAGTGGCGAGGGCGGCATGCTCCCGGACGAGCAGGCCAGCAACAGCCGCTACTTCTACGAACTCGCCTCTGCCAGATTCGGCTTCGGCTGGGACAAGGTGGCCATGGCCCAGGCCTTTCACTTCAAGGGGGGGCAGGGGGCAAAGACAGGCACCGGGGGGCACCTTCCCGGGGAAAAGGTGAAGGGTGAGATCGCCGAGGTGCGTGGTCTGCAGCCCGGCGAAGAGGCCATCAGTCCCGCCACCTTTCCGGACCTCAACAGCGCCGATGACTTTGCCGCCCTCGCCAACGAGGTACGTGCAAAGACCGGCGGCATCCCCATCGGCTTCAAGATCGCCGCGAGCCACGTCGAGAAGGATATCGACTTCGCCCTGGAAGCCGGCGCCGACTACATCATCCTCGATGGACGAGGCGGCGGAACCGGTGCCGCGCCCACGGTACTGAGGGACAACATCAACCTGCCCACCATTCCTGCGCTGGCCAGGGCCAGGCGACACCTGGATGTTTCCGGTGCTGACGATGTCAGCCTGATCATCACCGGTGGCCTGCGCATCGCCGAAGACTTTGCCAAGGCGATGATGCTCGGCGCGGATGCCGTAGCGGTCTCCAACTCCGCACTGCAGGCCATCGGCTGCCTCGGCATGCGTGCCTGTCAGACAAACAACTGCCCGGTGGGTATCGCCACCCAGAAGGAGTCCCTGCGCAGGCGCCAGGTGATCGACAAGTCGGCCAAACAACTGTGCAACTTCTTCGAAGCCACCAACGAGCTGATGAAGGTGATCGCCCGCGCCTGTGGCCATGACGATTTCAGAAAATTCTCCACGGACGACCTGGTCACGTTCAACCGCGACATCCACTACCTGACGGGGATCGCCTATGCCGGGATGATCCCCTGATCGGCTGCAGATCCCATCGCCTGCCGGTGAAATGCACGATCTGCTCGAAGCCCTGGTGTTACATGTGGCAGGGGCGGTGAAGCACACCATCACCGCTCCCTGCATGCTGTTCGGGCGCATGCTTGGCTGAAGAAACGAGAGTCCCCGTTACTCGACCAGGCCGTTATTCCTGAGTACGGCGTGAATCTTCCGCGCACTCTTTGCCAGTTGATTCAGATCGCCGAAGTTCGGGGTTTCCCCCTGGGCCAGGCGGTAGTCCCAGCTGTCCAGCTCCGAGGCAAGGTACTCCAGCATCTTCATGGAGCACCCCTTGCATTCGTCCATGCAGATGGCCGTTTCGGGGGCATCGAAGGGAATCGATGCCCTGATCCGGGCGATCAGGTCACGCATGGCGGTTGATGTATCGGGTTTCATGGATCACTGTGCTGAAGTGGATAGGGTGAGCCGTATTATAATGCCGGTCATGTCGCAAACATATTCCATCCCCGCCGACACTGTCGAAGAGTCCATCGAGATCAAGAAGAGCCGCTTCATCGCGCGCGCAGCCTACGCCGCAGGCAAGGATGAGGTGACAGCGTTCGTTGAGCAGGCGAGGGGGGATCACCCCGAGGCACGCCATGTCTGCTGGGCCTACCTGCTGGGCAATCCCGCATCCGCCAGCAACGCGGGGATGAACGATGACGGCGAACCTTCCGGCACCGCCGGAAAGCCCATTCTCAATGTCATCCAGCACAAGGGGATCGGCGACATCGTGGTGGTGGTGATCCGCTACTTCGGCGGGATAAAGCTGGGCGCCGGAGGCCTTGTGCGCGCCTATAGCGGTGCCGCGGAAGCGGCTGTTTCCGTGCTGCCGGTGAGGCAGCTCATCCCACAGTCGACGCTCAGCGTCGAGCTGGATTTCTCCCGGGAGCAGCCTTTGAGGTACTGGGCATCCATCCACGGCTGCCAGGTCGCGGATATCGCTTACGGTGAACGTGTCAGGGCCAGCCTGGTCATGGCAGAAGATCTTACCGGGGAGTTCGAGTCCTTCTGCCTGGCAAACGGCATCAGGATTCTGGCCTGATATCCGAATCCTCATCTACCCCGGAGACCTCAATATCCCGGTAATCGCTCTCCTCCGCGTGCATCCTGATATCCTGCACCGCCTCCTCTTCGTGTTCATCGATAGCATACATCTGGATGTCCTTGGGTGTGTAGAGGAGTGTGGCCACATCCACCAGCTTTCGCGCCACCCGCGCCGCCTCGACGCTGTCATTCATCAGTGAAGTGGCCATTGCATCGGATATCTCGCCCTCCAGCACCAGCTTGTCCACGCGACCGGTCACCAGTACATCGAGCTGCTCGGCCTTGAGTCGCTGGTTCTTCAGTTTTTCGAGGTAGACCCCAAGCTCCTCGGAGACACTGATACGGTGGATCATCCGCACCACCTTGAGAATCCTGCGCCGCAGTACATTGTACTCACGGCGTATCGCCTGGTTGTCGCAGGCCATGAACTCGGCCACATTTTCATGCAGTGGTTTCATCTGCTTCACCACCTGCACCAGCATGCGGTCGGCCAGCAGGATGTTGCGGATATCCTCGATCGTCCCTTCATCCAACGTGTGCCTGCTCTGCAGCCGGGTTGCATACTCCAGGATCTCGCCATAGATGCGCTTTATCCGTGTCTCGTAGAAACGATCTATATCGATCTGGATGATCTCCGGGTACTCCAGGATCTCCTTCAGTTTCTGCTCCGACTCCAGGTCGGCGCGATGCACACTCAGGCCATGGGCGACCGCCTTGTAAGCCGCGTTCTGCAGCAGGCGAAGGGACTCGTCGGTGAGTGCCTTGACGCCGGTCTGGGGATATTTCAACGACGCCTCATCCAGAAACTGTGGCTCGTGGATCTCGATCTCCTCTTCAACCTCTACAGGAACCAGCCACTCCACCATTTTCACTATAACGCCAATGAAACCTATCAGCAGCGTGGCATTGAGAAGATTGAAGCTGGTATGGAAGAGCGAAAGTGCCACCGGTATGGCTGCCGCACTCACGAAAGGAGAAGCCCCCTCCGCCTGTTCAACAAAGCCAGCGACGATATTGATGAACGGATAGAACAGCACCAGCACCCACAGAACACCCAGTGAGTTGAAGATGAAGTGAGCCCTCGCCGCACGCTTCGCCTGGTAGTTGGCCACCAGTGCGGCGAGGTTGGCGGTGATGGTAGTGCCGATATTTTCACCCAGCACCATGGCCGCGGCCATATCGAAGGGAATCCATCCCTCGTGACACATGAGCAGGGTCAATGCCATGGTGGCGCTGGAGGACTGTACGATGAGTGTCAGAATGGTACCGATCACCATAAACATCAGCACCGAGAGATAGCCCTTGGTGGTGTACTCCGCCAGAAAGGCCAGCACCTCGGGATTGTTGCGGATATCGGGAACCGACTCCTTGAGAAACTGCAGACCGATAAAGAGGACTGCAAAGCCGATAAGGAAATAACCCCAGTCCTTGATCTTTTTCTTCTTCGACAGGGCCATCAGAAAACCGACCCCCACCAGCGGCAGCGCAATGGAGCTTATGCTCAGCTTGAACCCGAGGATCGAGATCAACCAGGCGGTGACCGTGGTGCCGATATTGGCACCCATGATCACACCAACCGCTTCGGTCATGGTCAGCAGGCTGGCATTGACGAAACTGACGACCATCAGGGTGGTGGCGGAAGAGGACTGAATGGCGGCAGTGATCAGAAAACCGGTCATCACCGCGAAGAAACGATTGGAGGTGGTGGTGGCGAGCACGGTACGCATGCGGTCCCCGGCCAGTTCCATCAGTGCATCACTCATCACCTTCATGCCGTACAGAAAGAGGCCGAGTGAACCGAGCAGGGTCAGAATGTCGCCAATACCGTATTGCATATACTCAACAGATCAGTTGAAAACGCTCCAACGTATCCACCTACTTTCAAGTTTAGTACGGGAGCAAAAGAGCGGGAAATACTTTTAAATCAGGTACTAACATGCTTACCCCAAAGCACACCCGATGAGACAGCAAGGGAGAGAGATGTCCGATCTGGTATTCAGGAAGATCGAACAGAGCATCGAAGACAGGAAGCGTCTGCACCCTGACTTCCGGAAGAAAATAAAGACCTACAGCTCATTTCTCGAACTGGAGGCGCAGGCTTTCTCCGATGGTGCACTGAACAGGAAGACCAAGGAGCTGATGGCCCTTGCGATCTCAATCGTCACCAAGTGCGAACCCTGCATGGAGTGGCACCTGGACCAGTCCATGCAGGCAGGCGCCTCAGACGAAGAGGTATACGAGACCATCGATGTTGCGATCGAAATGGGTGATGGCCAGGCCGCAGCCTATGCCCGCTTCGTATTGAAGGCGATGGACTATTTCCAATCCAGGAACGGGTAATCTCTTTGTCCGGACCCGGAACCTGGGGACTCAGAGTTCCGGCAGCATCACCTGGTGGTCCACACCCATCAGGATAGCGATCAGCGCGACACGCACCCACATACCGTTTCGCTCCTGGCGCCAGTACTTGGCCCTGGGATCGCTGTCGATCTGGGGATCGATCTCGTCACGGCGTGGCAACGGGTGCATGATGACGCAGTCATCCTTTATGACGTCGAGATGATCGTAGTGGAGACAGAAGTTGGAGTGGTCGACAGCATCCGACTCGTGCTGCTCATCCCACTCATCCTGGATACGGGTCATGTAGATGGCGTCGGCCTCCCGGATGGCCCCTTCGAAATCGGTGGTCTCGACAAAGGGCACGCCCCTGTTGTTGAGGCAGTCGCGCAGATCCTGCTCGATGCGGAACTCCTCCGGTGAAGCGAAGGTGATGGTGACATCTTCATAATTGGCCAGCAGTCGGCTCAGTGAACGCACGGTGCGGCCACGCTTGAGATCGCCCACCATGCAGATCTTCTTACCATCGATCTGGTTGCCCTTGAAGCTGCGGCGCAGGGTGTAGATATCGAGCAGCGCCTGGGTCGGATGCTCATCCGGCCCACTGCCTGCGTTGATGATCGGCACCGGCCTGGGTGTGGCGTCCAGAAAGGCGGCAATGCGTTCGCACAGGCCAGCCTCGGGCGAACGCATGACGATCAGATCGACGTAACTGGAGAAGGTGCGCAGGGAGTCTTCGATGGATTCGCCCTTCTTCTCGGAACTGGTGGAGCTGTCACGGATCTCCGATGTCTGCACGCCCAGGATGTTGCAGGCGGAGTGGAACGACATGAAGGTGCGGGTCGAGGGCTGTGTGAAGTAGAGCATGCCCCTGATGTGGGGCAATAGGGACTTCAGGTAGAGCAGGCCTTCCTTGCTCTTGTCGTAACGCCGAATCAGGTTTACCAGGCTGTAGAGATAATCGAGGAATTCACGATCGAACTGATCGGATCTCAGAATATGACGCGGCCTGTTGTTCAGCATTGGTCCCCCTAGGGCCTGTTAACACTAATTGAATTGTGCCTGTTGCCCCTGAAAAAACGCCAATCAAGGCGCGAGGCGCGTAGTTTGGTCATTCCAAATAAGCAACGAGCAACGCTGGGTGGCGCTTTTTCAGGGGCAACCCGAAGGGCTGATGCCTTTTTTTGCTCAACTGCGTTATCAGTCGTTTATGTAAGCTCAATACACCGCACTCCTTCTGCCTTGCTGAGCAAAAAAAGGCCTCAGCAGACAGGATTCAATTAGTGTTAACAGACCCTAAAGCAGTCGCCGACATTATAGTGCCCAGAAGAGGTTTATGGGTAGTCAGGATTCCAGCCCGATTGGCGCTTTGTTGACCCAGCACAGCTGAGCAGGGGAAGCGGCCGGACCAAAGTCCGGCCATCTGCCTCAGATTGCAGGGTAGTGTGCCGGGTAGGGCGCCCGGGCCACGCCGGTATCCACTGCCGCCCTAGCCACCGCCGCCGATACCGCCTCCTTGAGGCGCGGGTCCAGGGGCTTGGGGATGATGTAGTCGGGACCGAACTTGAGCGTATCGATGCCATAGGCATCCAGCACCGACTGGGGCGCCGGCTCATGGGTCAGTGCCTGCAGCGCCTTCACGGTGGCGATCTGCATATCCTCGTTGATGCGCGAGGCGTGCACATCCAGCGCGCCGCGGAAGATGAAAGGGAAGCCCAGCACGTTGTTGACCTGGTTGGGGTAGTCGCTGCGCCCGGTGGCCATGATCAGGTCCCCACGCACCTTGTGGGCGATCTCGGGGCGGATCTCGGGTACCGGGTTTGAGAGGGCGAACACCACCGGGTTGGGCGCCATGGAGGCGAGCTGTTCCGGGCTGACCAGGTCCGGACCGGATACACCGATAAAGACATCGGCGCCGTTCATGGCATCATCCAGGCTACGCTTATCGGTATCCGCGGCCACACCCCACTTGTAGGGATTGAGGTCCTTGCGACCGATATGGATCACACCCTTGCGGTCCAGTACATAGATGTTGTCACGGTGGGCTCCCATGGCCATCAGCAGGCGTACCGAGGCGATGCCTGCAGCGCCCGCGCCCAGTACCACCACCTTGGCCTCATCGAGGGTCTTGCCTGCCAGCTCCAGGGCATTGAGCAGACCTGCGGCGATGATGATGGCGGTGCCGTGCTGGTCGTCGTGGAAGACCGGGATATCGAGCTGGTCGATGAGCGCCGCCTCGATCTCGAAACAGTGCGGCGCGGCGATATCCTCCAGGTTGATGCCACCGAAGGTGGGGGCGATGCGCATCACTGTCTCGATGAACTCCTGGGGATGTTCGGCATTCACCTCGATATCGAATACATCGATATCTGCGAATTTCTTGAACAGCACGCCCTTGCCCTCCATCACCGGCTTGCCGGCCAGGGCGCCCACATTGCCCAGCCCCAGCACCGCGCTGCCGTCGGTGATCACACCCACCAGGTTGCCCTTGGCGGTGTAATCGTATGCGGCCTGGGGATCCTGGTGAATCTGGCGGACCGGCTCGGCCACCCCGGGGGTGTAGGCCAGGGCGAGATCTTCCTGGGTCTCCGTCGGCTTGGTCAGTTCGACACTGATCTTTCCGGGGCGGGGTTCCGAGTGGTATTTCAGGGCTTGCTGGTTGAGGGCGCTATCGGCATCCGGGCTGTTGGTCTTTGCAGTCATCTCTCGCTCACAGGAATTGGGTCAGGTAAACCCGTTTATGATGCGCCGCAATATAAAAAGGTGCAACGGTATTTTTTCTGTGTTTTCCCGCTCATTGGCCTTAAAAAGGCGGATTTACACACCCGGAAACGAAAAAAGCACCCCGAAGGGTGCTTTTTCGACGCCGTGCGGGTAAACCGCCTGGCGGTGATCAGCCGCGGGAGTAACGCTTGCGGAACTTGTCCACGCGTCCGGCGGTATCCATGATCTTCTGCTTACCGGTGAAGAAAGGGTGGCAGGAGGAGCAAACTTCCACGTGCAGCTCTTCCTGACCCAGCGTGGAGCGGGTCTGGAACTCGTTGCCGCAGCTGCAAACCACTTTCACATCGGCGTAGTTGGGGTGAATGTCCGCTTTCATGATTGCCTCTATATAAAAACAATAGTCGTCCGTCCCCGTCCGGAACGGAAAGACCGCGAATATTATTGGAAACCGGCCCCCAGTGCAAGTGCTATTTGGGCCCGGGAACGAATTCCGATCCTCAGCAGAAGAGGGAGACCAGGTCGTTGAGGAAGCGCCGCCCCCGTCCGCTGGGCACAATTCTTTCACTGCCGGATTCCAGCAGTCCCATCTCCCGGGCCTGGTCGAGCCCGGGCCGGGCGACTTCCAGGGGCAGGCCGGTGCGCTCCCCGAACAGCGCGGGCTCGAATCCGTCATGCAATCTCAGGGCATTGAGCATGAATTCAGCCAGCAGATCCTCCGGTTCGAGCAGCCTGGCCGAGAGCGCCCGCCCGGTACCGGCGGCATCCATGTAGGTCGCGGGGTGCCTCTGCCTCCAGCGACGCCACACCTCACCACTCTCCATCAGGGTCAGCTTGCCGTGGGCACCTGCCCCAATGCCGATATAGTCGCCGAAGCGCCAGTAGTTGAGGTTGTGCCGGCATCTTCGGTCCGGTTGCGCATAGGCCGACACCTCGTACTGCCGATAGCCCGCCCCGGCCAGCAGGGCCTGCCCCGCCTCCTGGATCCCATCGATCAACTCCTCGTCAGGCAGTTTGGGGGGCTGGGCATGAAACAGGGTATTGGGCTCCAGGGTCAGCTGGTAGTAGGAGATATGCTGCACTCCCGAGTCGACCGCCTGGCGCACATCCGACAGTGCCGCCTCCAGGTCCTGCCCCGGAAGGCCGAACATCAGGTCGAGGTTGATGTTGTCGAATCCCGCTGCCTTCGCCCCGGCCAGTGCATGCCGGGCCTGGTCACTGTCATGGATCCGGCCAAGCATGCCCAGGGCCCGGTCATTGAAGCTCTGCACCCCGATGGAGAGCCGGTTGACCCCGGCCTCCCTGTACCCCCTGAAGCGTTCCGTCTCGAAGGTCCCCGGGTTGGCCTCCATGGTGATCTCGGCATCCGTGGAGATCCCGATGCGCCGGTTCACACCGAGAAGCAGCATCCTTATCGCCTCCGGCGGAAAGAGACTGGGGGTGCCGCCGCCGATGAAGATGGTGGAGATCTCACGCCCCTCCACCAGGGGCAGATCAAGCTGCAGATCCGCCAACAGCGCCCTGACGTAACCCGTGGCATCGGGGCTCTCTTCCGCCTGGTGCGAGTTGAAATCACAATACGGGCACTTGCGAAGACACCAGGGGATGTGGATGTAGAGTCCCAGGGGCGGAGGTGCGCTGAATGCCATATGGAGAGAGACCTTGAGCCGGAAACCGGGCAGCCGATCTTCAGCCGGCCACCTCTTGCTCCCTAGTTTAACCCGGCAACCCGTTCTGTCCCATTCGGATGCGCACTCCAAAACCACACCTTTCATGAAGATACAGTACGCAAAACTACGGATTGCGCATTACTACCCAATCTCCTATACATAGAAGCTCTTGCTCATAAAATAAGCTGAAGAAAGGAGATCTGGATGAAACGTCGCGATTTTCTCAAGAAGGCGGCCGTAGGTACCGCAGCAGCGGTTGCCGCACCAGCCGTCATCGCAGCCCCCAAAAAACTGCGCTGGCGCATGGCCACCTCCTGGCCCAAGGCACTCGACACCATCTACGGTGGTGCAGTCACCGTCGCTGAACGGGTCAAGGCCATGACCAACGGGAATTTTCAAATCATTCCCTACGCCGGCGGCGAGATCGTTGGCGGCCTGGAAGTGTTCGATGCCGTGTCCCAGGGCACCGTCCAGATGGGCCACACCGCCTCCTACTACTACATCGGCAAAAACCCGGCTCTTGCTTTCGACACCTCGGTTCCCTTCGGTCTCAACTTTCGTCAGCAGAACGCCTGGCTCTACAACGGCGGCGGCATCGAACAGATGCGCAAGGTCTTCGCCGACTTCAATATCGTCAACTTCCCTGCCGGCAACACCGGCGCCCAGATGGGTGGCTGGTTCCGCAAGGAGGTGAACACCCCCGCCGACCTCAAGGGCCTGAAGATGCGTATCCCAGGCCTGGGCGGCAAGGTGATGAGCCGCCTCGGTGCCACCGTACAGGTGCTGCCCGGTGGCGACATCTACCCTGCCCTGGAGCGTGGCGTTATCGACGCCACCGAGTGGGTAGGACCCTACGATGATGAGAAGATGGGCTTCTACAAGGTAGCCAAGTACTTCTACTACCCCGGATGGTGGGAGCCTGCCCCGACCCTCAGCCTCTACGTCAACCAGAAGGCGTGGGACAGCCTGCCCAAGGAGTACCAGGAGATCGTCACCACCGCGGCGGCTCAGGCCAACCTGCAGATGATGGTCGATTACGACTCCAAGAACCCGGCTGCCCTGAAGAGCCTCGCTGGCAAGGGTATCGAACTGCGCCAGTACTCGGACGATATCCTGGCAGCCGCCAAGAAAGAGGCCGATGCCCTCTACGGCGAGCTGGCTGCAGCAGACCCGGCCTACAAGGCCATCTACGATAACTGGAGCGCCTTCAAGGCGGATTCCGACAAGTGGTTCGGTACCTCCGAAACCGCTTACGCCCAGTTCGTATTTGGCGGCAAGGGCTGACAGGCCAACTCACCTGAAACCACCCGTCACTCCCGTCAGGGGGTGGCGGGTTTTTTGTTTGAATGGGTGTAGCAAGTTTGCGATCGGAACTTTTTATATATTTCAGTCATGGTAAAAAGTTTCGTAGCCTAACAGCAGTTCACGCTGTAGTGACTTTTCTCTTATGGCTACGAGCTACTTTTGCATAGTGGCAAAAGTAGCCAAAAACTCTTCTCCCCCGTGTCCCGCCCGCTATCGCGGGTGCACTGCGCTTCTCACCTTCGCTGGGGGTTGTCAGACGCGACATCCCTGTCGCGACTGACAACGGCCGGCTTCCCTGCCGGCCCCCTTCGGGCCTTGTCCAGCGAAGCCTGCGATGCTCGTCGGGACAAAGGGCCCCAATACCCGCTAGCCGATGTTTTCCCATAACAGGTATATAGATTTTCCGGTGCGTTGGAAACGGAACCCATTCCCTTGATGCAGCCGAGCATCGCAGGAATTTCAGGGACAGCCCTTTAGGGGCGCCGCAGGGAAGCGGCGCGTTTCCAGTCAGGCCATGGAAGGCCTGTCTGGAAACCCCCTGAAATTCTGAGACAAAACGGCAGGACAGCCGTTTTGCGCATCCATAGGCTGCCCGAAGGGCGAGGCACAAGGATGTGCCGAGTGAACCGCAGGGGACCCGAACGTCAGTGAGGGCAAATCTTGGGAGAAGGCGCTTTTGGGTACTTTTCGCGCCAACGAAAAGTACCTCGTGACCGTGTCGTAGACACAACTACGGAGAATATACCTATCCAGGTCACGAAATTTTTTACCAGGCGGCAGACAAGTGGGAACTTATCTTCAACCATCCAATGTTCAACCTGGCAGCCAAAGATCAGAAAACCGCCATCAGGTCTGCTGCCCCACCCCCATCTCCAACAGTCCCGTAACCAGCTCAGGAAAGTAGAAGATCGCCAGCAGGCCCAGCAGCTGGATGATGATGAACGGTATCGCCCCCTTGTATATATCCGCCGTAGTCACCGACTTGGGTGCGACACCGCGCAGGTAGAAGAGGGAGAAACCGAAGGGTGGCGTTAGAAACGACGTCTGCAGGTTCATGCCGATCATCACGCCGAACCAGACCAGTGCCATGCGGCCCGGCTCGTCGAACTCGGCGAACTCGGGCGCGAGGATACGCACCACCACCGGCGCCAGCAGCGGGATGATGATGAAGGCGATCTCGAAGAAGTCGATAAAGAAGCCGAGGATGAAAACCAGCAGGTTGACCAGCACCAGGAAGCCGATCGCGCCGCCGGGCAGGCTGGTGAGAAGCTCCTCCACCCACATGTCCCCGAACAGGCCGCGGAACACCAGGGAGAAGGTCTGGGAACCCACCAGGATGAACAGCACCATGCTGGTCAGCTTGGCGGTCTCCTGCATGCTCTCGACCACCGCCTTGAGCTTCAGGCGGCGGTTTGCAAAGGCCAGGCCCAGTGCACCGACGGCACCGAACGCACCCGCCTCGGTGGGGGTCGCCCAACCGGTGAAGATACTGCCCAGTACCACCAGGATCAGCACCAGCGGCGGTACCATGACCAGGGCAATGCGCCGCATCAGTTCCGCCCCCTCCATGGTGCGCATCTCCACCGGCATCGCCGGCGCCGACTTGGGACTGACCGCGGCGACGATGGCCACGTAGACGGCGTACATACCGGCCAGCATCAGTCCCGGTACCAGGGAACCGACGAAGAGGTCACCTACCGGCGCGCCCAGCTGGTCGGCCAGCACGATGAGCACGATGCTGGGCGGAATCACCTGTCCCAGGGTTCCCGACGCGTTGATGATGCCCGTGGCCAGGGGCTTGGAGTAGTTGGCCTGCAGCATGACCGGCAGGGCGATCAGGCCCATGGCCACAACCGTCGCACCCACCACGCCAGTGGCGGCGGCCAGCAGGGTGCCCACGATCACCACCGAGAAGCCGAGTCCGCCACGTACGCGCCCGAAGGCGATACCCATGGTCTTGAGCAGATCCTCCGCCAGGCCGGTCCGCTCCAGGATCATGCCCATGAGAATAAAGAAGGGCACCGCCAGCAGGGTGTAGTTCTGCATGATGCCGAAGATGCGCTGGGAGAGGGCCTGGAGCAGCACGAAGTCGAACAGCTCCATGTTGATGCCGATCACTGCAAAGGCCAGGGCGGTACCGCCCAGGGCGAAGGCCACCGGGTAGCCCATGAAGATGAGCAGCAGGGCCGCCCCGAACATCAGGGGTCCGAGAAGATCGGGATCAATCATAGTTCAGGCCCTTGTTGTTGATCGTCCTGATGGGGTCTCCAGCCCTTCAGATAGGCGACGCTCTTGATCAGTTCACTGACCCCCTGTACCAGTACCAGCACAAAGGCGATGGGTATCACCGTTTTGATGACGTAGCGGGGCAATCCACCCGGATCGGGGGACACTTCGAAGATCTTCCAGGAGTCCGATGCATAGGGAATGCTGACCCAGATGATCAGCAGGGAGAGGGGCATCAGAAAGAGGACCGTACCCAGGATATCGATCCACGCCTTGAGCTTTTTGCTGGCCCGGGAGTAGAGAATATCGACCCGTACATGCCCCTTGTGCTTCAGGGTGTAGGCGCCGCCCCAGAGAAAGACGACGCTGAACATGTACCACTGGGCCTCGATGTACATGTTGGAACTGAGATCCATGCCGATGGTCTGGCTCAGCTTGCGCGTCACCGCGTTGTACACACCGAGGATGACCATGATCAGGACCAGCCAGGAGAGGGAACGCCCTACCCGCTCATTCAATCCATCGATCAGTTCTGACAACCGCAGGAGTTTCTGCATGGCAAAACCACCTTGTGTTTCCACAGGTTAAACTGCGTCTAAGATACTGGAATCCCGATCCCCAAACCACCAGTAATATTACTTAAACTACAACGGCTGAAGATTTGCGTAGGCCACCACTAGCCACTTCGAGCCCTCGCTTTCGAAGTTGACCTGTACCCGCGCACTGCCCCCCTGCCCTTCCGCATTCAGCACCACCCCTTCACCGAACTTGGGGTGCGAGACCCGCTGCCCCAGCTGGAAACCCGACTCCTGCATGCCCACACCGACCGGCGAGGGCGAGTAGACAGGACGCGACACCTGGGGCCGGGAGCGGATCTCCTGGATCAGATCGCCTGGTATCTCACGCAGAAAACGCGAGGGCAGAGGGTAGTTCTCCTGGCCGTGCAGCCGGCGGCTTTCGGCGTAGGTGATGTAGAGCTGCTCCATGGCGCGGGTCATGCCCACGTAACAGAGCCGCCGCTCCTCTTCCAGGCGCTCCGGGTCATCACTGGACATGCTGTGGGGGAAGAGTCCCTCCTCCAGGCCGGCGATAAAGACCAGCGGAAACTCCAGCCCCTTGGCAGAGTGCAGGGTCATCAGCTGCACGCAGTCCTCGTAGGCGTCTGCCTGTGCCTCGCCCGCCTCCAGGGCGGCATGGGCCAGAAAGGCGGAGAGCACGTCGAGTTCGTCGTCCTCGTACTCGTACGCGAACTGGCGGGTGGCGTTGACCAGCTCCTCCAGGTTCTCCACCCGGTCCTGTCCCTTGCCATCACGGCTCTTCTTGAAGTGGTCCGGCAAGCCGGAGGCAGAGATCACCTGGTCGGCGATCTCGTGCAGCGCCAGCCCTTCGGTGGAGACCTGCTGCTCCTTGATCAGTTCGAGAAATCCGCTGAGGGCATTGGCGGCACGCTTGGCCATGGCGCCGCCCTTCACCAGCTCATGGGCCGCCTGCCAGAGAGGGCAGCCGAAATCACGGGCATGGGCCCGCACCGCATCCAGGGTACGCGGACCGATACCCCGGGGAGGCATGTTCACCGCCCGTTCGAAGGAGGCATCATCCTCCGGGCTGGAGACCATGCGCAGGTAGGCGAGGGCGTCCTTGATCTCGGCACGTTCGAAGAAGCGCAGGCCACCGTAGACCCGGTAGGGGATCTGGGCCTGGATAAGGGCCTCTTCGAACTGGCGGGACTGGGCGTTGGAGCGATAGAGCACGGCAACCTCGGTCCGCCGGTGCCCCTCCTCCACGAACTGCCGGATGCGCTCGATCACGAAACGCGCCTCGTCCACCTCGTTGAAGGCGGCGTAGAGATTGATCAACTCACCCTCGCTGCCATCGGTCCAGAGATCCTTGCCCAGGCGCGAGGGGTTGTTGGCGATCACCGCGTTGGCGGCCTTCAGGATGGTACCGGTGGAGCGGTAGTTCTGTTCCAGGCGCACCAGGGGCGCCTTGGGGCAGTCTTTCTGAAAGTCCCGGATATTCTCCACCCGGGCACCGCGCCAGCCATAGATCGACTGGTCGTCATCGCCCACCACGAAGAGATTGTCACGTTCACCCGAGAGCAGCCGGAGCCATGCATACTGGATGGTGTTGGTATCCTGGAACTCGTCCACCAGGATGTGCTGAAACCGCTCGCGGTAGTGATGGAGCACATCGGGACGATCACGCCACAGCTCGTGGGCCCGCAGCAGCAGTTCGGCGAAATCGACCACGCCGCCCCGGTCGCAGGCCTCCTGGTACTCCTGGTAGATGCGGATCATCTGGCGCTGGAAGGGATCACCCCCGTCGTCCAGGTGCTGAGGCCTCAGCCCCTCGTCCTTCTGCTTGTTGATGAACCACTGCACCTGTCGCGGCGGCCAGCGCGCCTCGTCGAGATCCATCGCCTTGAGCAGGCGCTTGATCATGCGGAACTGGTCGTCGGAGTCGAGGATCTGGAAGCTCTGGGGCAGCTTCGCTTCCTGCCAGTGGGCGCGCAGCAACCGGTGGGCCAGGCCGTGAAAGGTGCCCACCCACATGCCACCCACGGGCTGGCCGAGCAGCTCCTCGATACGGCCACGCATCTCCCGTGCCGCCTTGTTGGTGAAGGTAACCCCCAGAATATTCCAGGGAGACGCCCCCACCACCTGGATCAGCCAGGCGATGCGATGCACCAGGACCCGTGTTTTACCACTGCCGGCACCCGCCAGCACCAGCATACCCCCCGGGGGGGCGGAGACTGCATCGCGCTGGGCGTCATTCAGACCGTCGAGAATATGAGAAACATCCATCGGCGCATTGTATCAGCCACCCCTCTCACACTCGACCGGGCAAGAGGCAATTTCCCAGACCACGGGTTTTATGGCGGTTTCACCGGAACCCCCTGCCTATATTGATATTTATCAAGTCCCCTGCCGACTTAACCTGCTATCAAAAAACCTCATAACTATTAGAAGTATTAACGCGCGGCCACGCCGTACCTGTCCGCTTCAAATAAACACCACTCAATTCAAGCAGTACCGAGACTCACCGGGTGCCGCAGTCTGACGCCCCTAACCAGACGGACCTCCGCCCATGCGCGGAGTTTTTGCGGGAGGGATTGTTGTGAAAATAAGAACCCAGCTGATAACCATACTCTTCGGGTCGTTGCTCTTTTTCGCCTTTCAGGGCTCAGCCCTGGCCAAGGATCTCGACGAGGATAAAAAAGTACAGGGCGAATGCGTGGGGTGTCATATCAATGTCAACCCAGGCATTGTCAAGCAGCACATGGATGGACCGCACGCCAACCCCAAAAAGGCTGTAGACGAAGTCAGCTGCCACGACTGCCATGGCACAGAACACAAGACCATGGACGACTACGCCAAGTCCACCATGCCCACTCCCGAGACCTGCGGCGAGTGCCACAAAAAGCAGGCCCGCCAGCATCGCGACGGCAAGCACAACCTGGCATGGCTGGCGATGAAATCGCAGATCGCATGGCATGGCCAGCCCGGCTCGATCACCCAGCAGGGTTATCGCGGCTGCTCCGGCTGCCACAAGATCGGTGAGAAGGGCCTGCTGGCAGCCACCCAGGGCAATATGGGTGAGGTAAAACGCGACGGCGGCAAAGAGGCATCCACCTACCGTTACGGCAACGCCCAGTGCGACGCCTGCCACACCCGCCACAGCTTTGCGGCAAAGGAAGCGCTGGATCCGCGGGCCTGCTCCAACTGCCACATGGGCTTCGACCACCCCCAGTGGGAGATGTACACCTCCGCCAAGCACGGCATCGTGTGGCAGATCGAAGGGCATGTTAACGAGAACGGACGTGCGCCCACCTGCCAGACCTGCCATCTGAGCGAAGGCGACCATGAAGTGCGTACCGCCTGGGGCTTCCTTGGTCTGCGAATACCGACCAAGGCAAACGTCCTGGCACTGATCGATGTGGCACCGGCACTGAAAGAGCCGCTGACCAAGTTGGCCGCCCAGTTACCAGAAGGTAACTACATGGATGTCGACGACGATCCCCAGTGGACCTTCGACCGCGCCCTCATCCTTCAGGCCGCCGGCGTACTGGATGCCAGCCTGCAGCCGACCGAGCGTTTCATCGAGATCGTCGTACAGGGCCAGGCCGCAAGGGGACCCGAAGAGTTCAATGTCGAGCGCACCAAGATGAAGGCCACCTGCAACAAGTGCCACGCCCAGGGTTTCGTGAATGAGCACTTCAAGGCTTCCGACGAGATCATCAAGGCAGCCGACCACGAGTTCGCCAAGGCGATCCAGGCGGTCCAGGCCCTCTACAAGGATGGCATTCTGAAGAAGCCTGAAGGGTGGAAATACGCACCTGACCTGCTGCAGTACTACGAGGCCAAGACCAGCATCGAGCAGGAGCTCTACCTGATCATGCTGGAGTACAGGCAACGCACCTTCCAGGGCGCCTTCCATGCCAGCAACGACTACATGCACTGGTATGGCTGGGCACCGTTGAAGACCGCGGTCAACACCATTCTGCAGGAAGCCGAGATCATGCGTGCCGAGCACGAGGCGAAACACGGAAAGTAATGCAGTGACGATTGCGCAGTGACCCTGCCCCGGGTCGCTGCTCACTCGGAGGGGTACGGCATGTCCGTACCCCTTTTTTATGTACAGGATGTACGGTATGCCGCGGGTGCAGGGATGCACAGGAGCGGCGCATGTACAGGATGTACGGACAGGAAATTGCTCCTCGGCAACTGCTCCTGCGTTGCTCTAATACCTACATCCCTGTCGGCATGCATTTCCTGCACTTCCGCCATCCCTGGCGGTCGTATGCCGCGGGTGCACGACTGCAGGGATGCAGGAGGTAGAGCGAAGCAGGAAGCCCGAGCCGAGGGATGCGCACGACTCCATGGATGGAGGAGTTAGAGCGAAGCAGGATGCCAGAGCCGAGGAGCGGCGCATGTACAGGATGTACGGACAGGAAATTGCTCCTCGGCAACTGCTCCTGCGTTGCTCTAATACCTACATCCCTGTCGGCATGCATTTCCTGCACTTCCGCCATCCCTGGCGGTCGTATGCCGCGGGTGCACGACTGCAGGGGTGCAGGAGGTAGAGCGAAGCAGGAAGCCAGAGCCGAGGAGCGGCGATGCACAGAATGTACGGAAAACTCAGATCCTCGAGAAGGCGTAGCGTTCGCGCAGCTTCGGTTTCTCGATCTTGCCGGTGGCGTTGCGAGGCACCTCCCCGAAGTGGATCACCCTGGGCCGCTTGTAGCGGGGCAACTCTTCGGCAAAGGCAATCAGCTCCTCCTGCGTGACGTCCTTACCGGGCTTGAGCTGAACCACGGCGGTGACCAGTTCACCCAGTCGCTGATCCGGCGTGCCGATCACACCGACATCCTGGATGGCGGGATGGGCCATCAGAAAATGCTCCACCTCCACCGGCGAGACATTCTCACCCCCGGTGATGATCAGGTCTTTCTTGCGATCCACCAGCCAGATGAAGCCCTCCTCGTCACGGCGGGCGATATCGCCGGTGTGCAGCCAACCCTCCCGCACCGCCTCCTGCGTGGCGCCTGGATTACGGTAGTAGCAGCGCATCACCCCCGGCCCCTTCACCAGCAGTTCGCCACGCTCTCCATCGGGAAGATCCTGGCCATCGAAATCGACAATGCGGCACTCCCAGTCGAAGCCGGGTACGCCGATCGCACCGATCTTGTGAATGCTCTCCATCCCCAGGTGGACACATCCCGGGCCGGTGCACTCGGTCAATCCGTAGTTGGTATCGTAGTCGTGATGGGGAAAGTGCCGCTTCCACGCCTTGATCAGGTTGGGGGGTACCGGCTGGGCGCCGATATGCATCAACCGCCACTGGTCCAGTTGGTAATCGGAAAGATCTATCTCTCCGTTCTCGTGGGCGATCAGAATGTCGTGGGCCCAGGGCACCAGCAGCCAGACGATGGTGGCCCTCTCCTCGGATACCGCCTCCAGGATCCACTTCGGCTTGACCCCTTTCAGGATCACCGCCCGGGCACCAACGATAAAGTTGCCGAACCAGTGCATCTTGGCGCCGGTGTGGTAGAGCGGGGGAATGCAGAGAAAGTTGTCCTCGTGGGTCTGGTTGTGGTGACGGTTCTCCACGTAGCAGGCATGTTCGAGGTTGCGGTGGGTCAGGCAGACCGCCTTCGGCAGGCCGGTGGTACCCGAGGTGAAGTAGAGGGCCGCATCGTCGGTGATCTCCATTTCGGTGCCGGGATCGATATCCGATGCGCCCGCCACGAAATCCTCGTAGCGGGTGGCATAGTCCGGACAGCGCTCATCCGGACCGATGAAGATGTAGTGTTCAACCCAGCGATCCAGTACCTCCCGTATGGCACTCACCCGTTCGATGAACTCCTCGCCGAAGAGAAACACCCTGGGCTCCACCAGTTCCGAGCAGCCCTGGATCACGTCCGCCTCGAAGCGGAAATTGAGCGGTACGGCCAGCCCACCGGTGCGCAGAATGCCGAAGTATGCAGGCAGCCACTCGATGCAGTTCATCAACAGGTGTGCGACCCGGTCTCCCCTGCCCACGCCACGCGCCATCAGGGCATTGGCAAAACGGTTGGCCTGGCGGTCAAAAGTGCGCCAGCTGATCTCGGAGCGTCTTCCCGTCGCCGGTTCGCGCTCGATCAGCGCCACTTCGTCGGTGTATACCCTGGCATTGCGGGCCAGTATCTCTGTGATCAGCATTCATCCATTCCCAATGGCGGATCGGCAACTTACGTTAACGTCAATTTACCATATAAATCACACGGTAAGCGCTCAAACCTTCGATCCAGGTCATAGTCCATACGGCACATCCGGCATATAGTTACAGATAATGTCTTCATCCAGTGGTAAAGCTGCTATGTTGTGATAAAGCCTGCAGAAGGGGCCGCAGATAATAAGAACGGATGCCTGTCAGGCAGACCGGTATAAGAGAGAGGATCGATCAATGACGGAAAGGAACACGGCCATCATCGACGGCAATGAGGCCGCCGCCTATATCGCACACCTGACCAACGAAGTGGTTGCCATCTACCCGATCACACCGGCATCACCCATGGGTGAATGGGCAGACGAGTGGTCTGCACGGGGCATACCCAATCTCTGGAACACCATACCCGACGTCATCGAAATGCAGAGCGAGGCGGGTGCCGCTGGCGCCATGCACGGCGCCCTTCAGGCCGGCTCCCTGACCACCACCTTCACAGCCTCCCAGGGCCTGCTGCTGATGATCCCCAGCATGTACAAGATCGCCGGCGAACTGACACCGATGGTACTGCATGTCTCGGCCCGCTCCCTGGCGGCCCAGGCCCTCTCGATTTTCGGCGATCACAGCGACGTGATGGCCTGCCGCGCCACCGGCTACGCGATGCTCTGTTCCAACTCGGTGCAGGAGGTGATGGACTTTTCACTCCTGGCCCAGGCGGCCACCCTGAAGTCGCGCATCCCCTTTCTGCACTTTTTCGACGGCTTCCGCACCTCCCACGAGGTGAGCAAGGTGGACCGGATCAGCCGTGACCAGGCACGCGCCATTATTGACGAGGAGCTGGTGGAGGCACACCGCGAACGCGCCCTCAGCCCGGACCACCCGGTGATCCGCGGCACCTCCCAGAACCCGGACGTCTACTTCCAGGGCCGGGAGACGGTCAACCCCTACTATGCCAACCTGCCCGCCATCCTGCAGGAGTACATGGACCGCTTCGCCGAGCTCACGGGCCGTCGCTACCGCCTGTTCGATTATGTTGGCGCGGAGGACGCCAAGCATGTGATCTGCCTGATGGGCTCAGGGGCCGGGGCTGCCGAGGAGACAGTGGAAGAGCTGGTCGCCCAGGGCATGAGCGTCGGCCTGGTCAAGGTGAGGCTCTACCGCCCGTTCGATGCGGAAGCGCTTATCCAGGCGATTCCCGCAACGGTCCAGAGAATTGCGGTACTCGACCGCTGCAAGGAGCCCGGCGCCGATGGCGAACCCCTCTACAAAGATGTTCTGAGCGCCTACGCCACCGCCCACGCCGAGGAGCGCATCAGCTTCATGCCGCGGATTCTCGGCGGGCGCTACGGCCTCTCCTCAAAGGAGTTCACGCCGGCCATGGTGGAGGGTATCTTCAGGGAGCTGATCGAACCCGATCCCCGCAACCACTTCACCGTCGGCATCTTTGACGATGTCAGCAATACCAGTCTCACCTGGGATCCCGAATTCCGCCCAAAGGCGGCAGGCGAAATGGAGTGCGCGGTCTTCTACGGCCTCGGCAGCGACGGCACCGTCAGCGCCAACAAGAACTCCATCAAGATCATCGGCCAGGAGACCGACAACTACGTGCAGGGGTACTTCCAGTACGACTCCAAGAAGGCCGGTGCCGTCACTGTCTCCCACCTCCGTTTCGGACCCAAGCAGATCCGTTCCACCTACCTGGTGGGGGAAGGCGAGGCCAACTTCGTGGCCTGTCACCAACCGGTGTTTCTCAACAGTTACGAGATGCTCGACAAGGCGGCCCAGGGGGGCACCTTCCTGATCAACACCGCCACCTCCCCCGAACGTGTATGGAATGACCTGACCCGCGGCATGCAGCAGCAGATCCTCAGCAAGCAGCTCAAGGTCTACGTAATCGACGCCTACGGCCTGGCCCAGGAGGTGGGCATGGGGCGGCGCATCAACACCATCATGCAGACCTGCTTCTTCGCCATCACCGGGCTGATCGACACCGATCTTGCGGTACAGAAGATCAAGGCCGCGGTGGAGTCGACCTACGGCCGCAAGGGACAGCGCCTGGTGGAACGCAATTTCGCCGCCATCGACGGCAGCCTGGAGCGGCTGCACCAGGTGGCCCTGCCGACCCATGTGACCAGCAAGTTCGACCGGCCCGATGTGATCAGCCCGATGGCCCCCGGTTTTATCAGGACGGTTACAGCAGAGATCATCGCCGGCCGGGGCGATCAACTGAAGGTGAGCCAGATCCCCGCCGACGGCACCTGGCCCCTGGGCACGGCCGCCTGGGAGAAACGCGACCTTGCCAGGGAGCTGCCCAAATGGGAGCCCGACATCTGTACCCACTGCGGCAAGTGCCCCCTCGCCTGCCCCCATGCGGCGATCCGTTCGAAACTGTTCCGGGAGGAGCTGACGGAAGGCGCGCCCGACAGCTTCCTGCACGTGCAGATCAAGGGCAAGGACTTCGATAAAGGCTGGCACATCAGCTACCAGGTGGCGCCTGAAGACTGCACCGGCTGCGGCCTCTGCGTGGAGATCTGCCCCATCCGGGACAAGAAGAACCCTGGGCGCAAGGCGCTCAACATGACGGCCGATTCCGAATACAAGCAGCAGGAGATACCAAACTGGGACTTCTTCCTCACCCTGCCGGAGTACGATCGCACCAGCCTCAAGATCAACACCCTCAAGAGCTCCATGATCATGCAGCCCCTGTTCGAGTTCTCCGGCGCCTGCGTGGGTTGCGGCGAGACACCCTACATCAAGCTGGCCACCCAGCTGTTCGGCGATCGCATGGTGATCGGCAACGCCACCGGCTGCTCCTCCATCTACGGGGGGAACCTGCCCACCACCCCCTACACCACCGACCCCAACGGGCGGGGCCCCGCCTGGAGCAACTCACTGTTCGAGGACAACGCCGAGTTCGGCCTCGGCATGCGCCTGGCCATCGACAAGCAGAGTGAACATGCCAGGGAACTGCTGACAACGCTCTCCGGCGAGATCGGCGAGGAGCTGGCCCAGGGCCTGCTCGGGGCGGAGCAGTCGGACGAGGCGGGCATCCACGAGCAGCGGGAACGCGTCGAACAGCTCAAAGAGCGGCTGAAGAGCATGGACAGCCCCGAAGCGAGGAACCTGGCGTCGCTGGCGGATATGCTGGTGAAGAAGAGCGTCTGGAGTATCGGTGGTGACGGCTGGGCCTACGATATCGGTTACGGCGGACTGGACCACGCCCTCACCTCGGGCCGGGATATCAACCTGCTGGTCCTGGATACCGAGGTCTACTCCAACACCGGCGGCCAGACCTCCAAGGCGACCCCCCTGGGTGCGGTGGCCAAGTTCTCTGCCGCCGGCAAATCGGTACAGAAAAAGGACCTCTCCATGATGGCCATGGCCTATGGCGACGTCTATGTCGCCCAGGTCGCCTTCGGTGCCAAGGATGTGCAGACCCTGCGCACCTTCATCGAGGCGGAGTCCTATCCGGGCCCCTCCCTGATCATCGCCTACTGCCCCTGCATCGCTCACGGCATCGACATGGCCAACAACCTGAAACAGCAGGAGCTGGCGGTCAACAGCGGCCACTGGCCCCTGTTCCGGTTCGATCCGCGCAAGGCCAGGCAGGGGGAAAACCCCCTTCACATGGACAGCAAGGAACCCTCGATCCCGTACCGGGACTTCGTCACCAGTGAAACCCGCTTCAGTGTACTGATGCGCACCCATCCGGAGGAGGCCGAGCAGTTTCTGCAGCAGGCCCAGAAAGGGGTGAGGGACAAGTTCCACATGTACGAGCAACTGGCCCACCTGGCGATAGAAGAGAGCGGAAAAAACGGAGAATAAGATGGACTTCACGACTGAATATCTCGGACTCACACTCAAGTCGCCCCTGGTGCCCTCGGCCTCGCCCCTCTCCCGCAGTATCTCCACCGCCAGGCGGCTGGAGGACGCCGGGGCAGGCGCACTCATCATGTACTCCCTGTTCGAGGAGGCGATCGCGGCCGAGGACGAGCACCTGAGCCATTACCTCCACCACCAGGAGACCGGTTTCGGAGAGGCCGACAGCTTCCTGCCCACCCACCACGAACTGCCCGGGGTGGTGGAGCACTACCTGGAGAATCTGCAGCTGCTGAAAGAGGCCCTGGATATCCCTGTCATCGCCAGCCTCAACGGCACCACACCCAGCGGCTGGCTGACCCACGCCAAGGCCATGGAGGAGGCGGGTGCGGATGCCCTGGAGCTCAACGTCTACTTTATCGAGACCGATATCGGCATGCCCGGTGGCCAGGTCGACCGTCGCTACCTGGAGCTTCTGGAACAGCTGGTCGAGCAGATAAAGATCCCCATCAACATGAAACTCTCGCCCTACTTCAGCTCCCTCGGCCACATGGTCAAGGAGCTGGAGGTGGTGGGTGCCAGGGGTGTCTCTCTGTTCAACCGCTTCTACCAGCCGGACATCGATGTCGACACCCTGCGCCTCAACCACCGGCTGAACCTCTCGAACTCCAACGACGGCCTGCTGGCCATGCACTGGATCGGCATCCTGTACGGCCGCACAGAGCTCTCCCTGGGTGCCACCAGCGGTGTCCATACCCCGGAAGACGCGCTGCGCATGCTGCTGGCCGGCGCCGACGTGGTGCATCTCTGCAGCGTTCTTCTCGAACAGGGCGCATCCGCATTGAAACGCATCGAGCTGGGCATCGAGGAGTGGATGGAGGAGAAGGGCTTCGAGAGTATCGAGGAGTTCAGGGGGATCGTCAGCCAGGCCCACGTGGGCGACCCCGCCGGGTTCGAACGGGTCAACTACATCAAGTCCCTGGAGAGTTTCGTCCCCAAGGGGTGAGCTAAGGATTGAGGTGGATGGTCACCTTGTTGCCAACATGCCGACGCACCTCAAGCAGTGTCGGCAGCGAGGCCTCATGCCAGTCCGCCTTGCCACCCCAGCAGGTAAATCGCATCACGTTGGGCTGGCTGTCCGAACCCAGCCAGTAGTGCCGGTAAAGGTGTACGTCCGTGGGGCCGTCCTTCCAGATGATCCAGTCGCGAAAACGGTTCCTCATCGCCTTGCTGGCCAGCCTGGGACGCGCCATCTCCACCACCTGTCGCCAGCCCTGCTCGACCCGGGTGACGATAAAACGCTCGGGCCTGATGTACTGGTTTTCACTCTCCTTGCGCTCCCGCACCTCGAAGTTGCAGAAGGGGTAATACTTGTCCACCTGCCTGTAGCCCCACACCTCGCCATCCTGCATGTAGACCCGGGTATAGCGGGGAGGCACCACGAGTTCCTCGTGGAGCTCCACGATGGAACCCACGGGAATATAGAACAGGGGTGATGAGGGTTTATAGACAACCGTCTGGGTACACCCCTGAAGCACCAGGATCACCCCCAGCAAGAACCAGCGATTCATCTCGGCATGCCTCCTGTCCGCATGGCCCACTATTGGTAAGTTTAGCCGATCCCGGGAATAAACAGCATGCAGCGGGCACCACTACAATGTATCCGGCCCGGGCGAACTATACTCAGGTAAGGATTGTGAACCGAGCGGAACAATGGATACCCGATACCTGATCGCCGCTGCACTGCTCATCTGCCAACCCCTTTGGGCGGTTTCGGAATGCACCGAGTATGCCGACCGGCTGGATGCCTGCGAACCCTACGAATGCAGCTTCACACACCCCTTCACCGGCACACCGATGAAAAAGAGCGTCATCGGTCCCGATGACGACGGCAACTGCCTCACTCGCGAACAGATGCCCGGCAACATGACAATGGAGTGCCGCTTCGACGAGGCCTACCGAAAAGAGGTGGCCGATTACATCCGCCAGGTCGAGGCAGCAGAGAAGGGCAGCACCGAAGCCAGAATAGCTGGCGGTAAAACCAGTGTGACCACACGCCTGGACGGAAAAGCCGTTGCCAATCCCCTGCAGGCGGCCATGGAAAAAGGTCTCTGTAAAGCGATCATGCCCCAGGGCAGAGAAAAGCCACGGGCCTCTTCACCGCCACCGGCAAAACCAAAGCGCCTGCACAAGCCGCCACAACCTCCGGCACCGCCCGCCCCCCCCAAGCGAGCAGTCCCCAAGGCAAAACCCCGCGTACCGCTCCTGCCCGACCTGGCCGTGGCCCGGGTTGAGTTCGACGCCCGGTGCCGCCCGATCGTGACCCTGGAGAACCGGGGTGGCGCAGGGGTTCCAGCCTCAGCCTACGACCGCAGCAACAGTGCGGGCATCCAGCTCTACAAGGATGGCAAGGGCTGGCAGGGGGTCGCCCTGTTCGGTTTTGACCGCACAAGGGCATTGATGAAGCCTGGAGGCCAGGCCAGCTTTACCCTATTCCAGCCGCTGCCCGAGGGGACATCGGTACGGGTAAAGATCGTTGCCGACCTGAGAGCAACAAGAGAAACAACACACTGGAGCTGGAGTTGCGTTGCCGCTGAAGATCGAAGGCGATCCCAATCCCCGCTGGAGCGCCAGTGGCCTGGCTGCGGCTTAGCGACTACCCCCTCCCCCGGCCACAGCTTCAGCCGGCTACGGCCCATCTGTTCCGTATTGCGTTATGCTCAGCTGTATATTACGATAATTCGTAACGTCATTTATGCCGAACGCCAACCATGGAAAAGAGCTACCGCCTGCACGGCCGTGTCTGGATTGAAGGCCCCGAGGGGACATTTCTCGGTTACGGCCGGGTCGTCCTGTTGGAGCGGATCCGCGAGCACGGCTCGATCACCGCCGCGGCACGCTCCATGGAGATGTCCTACCGCCACGCCTGGAAACTGGTGGACTCCATGAACCGGCAGAGCAGACAGCCGGTGGTGGAGAAGAGCACCGGAGGCAAGGGCGGCGGGGGCACCCGCCTGACCGAGGCGGGCGAGCAGGCGATTGCCTGTTTCTGGTCTGCCCACCGCGAGTTCAAGGCATTTCTGAGCCACCGCTCCACAGAGATCGATCTCTGAGCCAGGGAACACCCGGATGCCGCACTTCTTCAACAAACCCGGCAAGCAGATCGCACTGGCGATCATCATGCTACTGGCATGGGGTTCTCTCTCTGCTGCCGAATTGAGAGTCGCCGTGGCGAGCAATTTCTCAGACGCCATAAAACGGATCGCCGGGGATTTTGAAGCCGCAACCGGCCACCGGGTAAAACTGATCTTCGGCTCCACCGGAAAGCACTATGCCCAGATCAGAAACGGCGCCCCTTTCGACCTCTTCTTCGCCGCCGATTCACGACGCCCCAGGCTGCTGGAGGAGGAAGGTGCAGCCGACCCCGGCAGCCGCTTCACCTACGCCCGGGGAAAGATCGTTCTCTGGAGCCCCCAAGCGGGCTACGTGGACAGTGACGTAAGGGTGCTTGAGCACGACAGCTTCCGCTACCTGGCCATAGCCAACCCGAAGCTCGCCCCCTATGGTATGGCGGCACGGGAGGTGCTCAAGAGACGCGGCCTTTGGCAACGCCTTCAGCGTGGCCGCATGGTACGCGGTGAAAACATCGCCCAGACCTACCAGTTCGTGAAGAGCGGCAATGCCGACCTGGGGTTTGTAGCCTACGCCCAGGTAAAGCGTCCCGGCCATCCCATCGAGGGCTCATACTGGGAGGTACCCCAGGCCCTCTATGCACCGATAGAACAGCAGGCGGTGATGGTGCGTAAAAGCGTCGCAGCACAGCAGTTCATCGAATTCATCCAGCAGGATAGTGCCCTCGGCATCATCCGCAGTTTTGGTTACGGCACCCCCGATGCTGAATGAGGCGGACATCACGGCCCTGGCCATCACGCTCAAGCTGGCTGGAGTAACCACCCTGATCCTGCTGCTGCTGGGCACCCCCTTTGCCTGGTGGCTGGCACGCAGCCGCTGGCGGTTCAAATTCCTGATCGAGGCGGTAGTCGCCCTGCCCCTGGTACTCCCGCCCACGGTTCTTGGCTTTTACCTGCTGGTGGCACTCGGTCCCCACGGCCCCCTGGGCGGGGTGATGCAGTGGCTGGGCGGGCAGTCCCTGGCCTTTACCTTCACCGGCCTGGTGATCGGCTCGGTGTTCTACTCCATGCCCTTTGTCGTGCAACCCCTGCAGGACGCCTTCTCCGCCATAGGCCGTCGCCCCATGGAGGTCGCCGCCACCCTGGGGGCCTCGCCGCTGGACCGTTTTTTCACCGTCGCCATTCCCCTGGCCCGCCCCGGTTTTCTCACCGCCGCGGTCCTGGGGTTTGCCCACACACTCGGCGAATTCGGCGTGGTGCTGATGATCGGCGGCAACATTCCGGGAGAGACCCAGGTCCTCTCCATCGCAATCTACGACCATGTCGAGGCCCTGGAGTATGGCCAGGCACACTGGCTCTCGGGCGGCCTGCTGCTGCTCTCTTTCCTGATGCTGATAGCCGTCTACGCCCTCAACCGGCGCTTCTCGGTGGTGTCACCATGACCGGTTACGACGCAATACAGATCGGCCTGCCAGGGCATGACCCCATGGGGGCGCGGCATGACGATTGAAGCCAGATTCCGTATCTCCCGCCGTGACTTCACCCTGGATGCGGCACTGAGCATTCCTGACAGGGGCGTCACTGCACTCTATGGTCCATCCGGCTGCGGCAAAACCACCCTGTTACGCGCAATGGCCGGACTCGAGTACGACCCTGACGGCCTGTTCCTGATCAATGGCGAGACATGGCAGGATGGCAACCGTTTCACGCCCCCTCACCAGCGCGCCCTCGGTTATGTCTTTCAGGAAGCCAGCCTGTTCGCCCACCTGGATGTCCGCCGAAACCTGGAGTACGGCCTGAAGCGGCAGAAAGGGACGGCCAGGGTATCCCTGGAAAAAGCGATCGACCTTCTGGGCATCGGGCAGCTTCTGGCGCGCCGCCCACACCAGCTTTCAGGTGGCGAGCGCCAACGGGTGGCGATCGCCCGCGCCCTGGCCATCAGCCCCCGGATTCTGCTCATGGACGAACCCCTCTCGGCCCTGGACCGTGAGCGCAAGCAGGAGATCCTGCCCTACCTGGAGTCCCTGCACGACGAACTGGAGATCCCCGTCATCTACGTCAGCCACGCTCCCGACGAGGTGGCACGCCTGGCAGACCACCTGGTCCTGATGGAGGCGGGCAAGGTGAAGGCGACCGGCACGATCGCAGAGATGCTGACCCGGCTGGATCTTCCCCTGGCACACGGTAACGAGGCGGAAGCCCTGATCGAGGCTACCGTGGCGGCGCACGATGACAACTTTGGTCTCACCTACGTGGACTTCCCCGGCGGCCGCTTCACCGTAAGCCACAAGTCGCTCCCCATAGGCCACCCTGTCAGGGTGCGGGTCACCGCCCGGGATGTCAGCCTCACCCTTGAGCACCAGTCGGGCACAAGCATACTGAATATCTTTCCGGCCGTTGTGGACGAGATATCCCCCCTCAACGAGTCCCAGGTGATGGTACGGATGCTGGTGGGCGGTGTTCCCATGCTGTCCCGCGTGACCCGCAAGTCTGCCGCCCTGCTGGAGCTGTCCAGGGGCAAGCCGGTCTATGCCCAGGCCAAGAGTGTCGCCCTGCTCTCCTGAGATCAGATCAGCCATGTAAATGGGTAATTGTTGTTATTTGCAGCAAATTGACGCCAAAAGTCGTCAATTTGATGGCTTTTGTCGTTTCAGGGATATCTGCAACCCTACTTCACTGCCAATTCCAGGGATTATCTGACTTAAAAGAGTAAAGAATCCAAAAACCCTGCCGATACGCGGAAAACACCAATCAAGGATGTAACCTCATATCGGCAACATGATGTTGAGTTTGATTGCAAAAGGTTTGCGGGTGCCCACCGGAACGTTCCGCCTGGAACGCTTCCCTGCCTTCTGTTCAAATTCCGATTGCGCCATCCATCTGTCGGTGGCGCATACATGATCGGCGCCAGAAGACTTTCAATCAGGCACTATGCCGTCATCTTCGCCGGACTTACCCTGGCAATGCTCATGCTGTTTGGCACGCTCGCCTACCAGGAGGTCCACGAGGTGCGTGAGAATGTGGCCATGGTCAGCCACTCGGCCGCCCACAGGGAGCTGAGCGATGGACTGGACAAGGTCATCGGCGAGGCCATTGCCATGACCAACTGGCTTGGCGACCGGGACGACGCACGGCAGCAGATCCAGGATCCGGCCAACTACATCTTCTGGCACCACCACCTGCTGAGCAGGGATAACAGTCTCCCTTACGAGGTGATCGACCTCGAGCTCTACCGCTCGGACGGCAGCGCCCTTACACGCCCCCGGGAGACCCTGTTGCCACACAAGGTTGCAGGCAGCAGGAAACAGGAGCCCTATATCGATCTCAATGGAGATACGCCCGCCCTGATCCTGATCCAGGAGATCCTGGACAAGAGCGGAACGGGTGAGCGGACAGGGTTTATCGGCCTGCACATCGACTTTATGAGACTCCTCCAGCGGCTCTCCCAGTTCCAGCACCTGGACAGCCGCTCAGTCGAGTTCGCCCCCTCTCCGGATGGCCTGCTGTTGCTCGAAGACTTCTTTCAATCGACCACCTTCCAGGCAAGACACAACCCGGCAACCGAAACCGTTGAAAACGTCCTGGGCTCTGCCATCCTCAGGCTTGGCCTCATTATCGGCACCCTCTCCCTGCTCTTCTACCCGATGCTGGTCTACCTGGTGGGAAAGCCCCTTCGACAGCTCTCTCACCACATCGACCACCTGAAGGACAGCTCAGGGGGGGTGCTTCTCGACCCGCTGAAGCACCACCTGCCGGTAAAAGAGCTCGAGAAGGTGAGGGTTTCACTCAACGAATACCAGTCTGAACTGCAGAATGTGCACTCCAGCCTGGACGAAAAGAACAGGGAGCTTTGGAACCAGGCCCATCACGACGCCCTCACCGGCGTGATGAACCGCCGCGCCTTCGATGACTTCTGGCGCAGCCTCAACGAGATCCTTGTCGACCGCCGACTGGGGATCTGCCTCATCCTGTTCGACGTCAACCACTTCAAGGCGATCAACGACACCTATGGACACCAGGTGGGAGACGAGGTGCTCAAAGGGATCGCCTCCTGCATCAGCAATGTACTGCGCAAGGGCGAGCACCTCTACCGACTGGGCGGCGATGAGCTGGCCACGGTACTGATCGACTGCCAGAAGGAGTCTGCCCTCAACCTGGCAAACAGGTGCGAAGAGGCGATTGCAAACCACCCCTTCTCCAAGCTGGGCATCAGGGAGCCCGTGAGGGTGAGTATCGGCCTGGCCCAGGCCAACGCCGCCAGTGACGATGAGCTGGCGACGCTTCCCTGGAAGGCGGATATCGCCATGTACAGTGCGAAGAAGCCCGGCCTCTCCAACGTGGTCTTCTACAACGAAGATATGGCAAAGGAGAGTGGCAGCCTGCTCTCCAGCTGGATCAACAACGCGGTTTTCGAAGCGATAAACGAGGGCACCGGGCTGACCATTTTCTACCAGCCCATCGTCGACCTGGAACGGGACGAGGTGGTCTACTACGAGGCTCTTATCCGCATCCACCACGATGACGAATGGATACTGCCAGGCAGCATTTTTCCACTGGTGGAGGCACGCCGCCTTGAAATCGACATGGACCGTGCCATTCTGAAGAGAATACTCGAAGACCTGGATGACGGGTGTATTCCGGAGGGCAGTGGCGTCTCCATCAATCTCTCCGGCCCGATGGTGGTGAGTGACAAGGTGCTGGAGCTGCTCGCTCCGTTCCAGGCCTACATGGACGACTACCGGTTCACACTGGAGATCACTGAAACAGCGCTTATCACCCAGCTGGGCACTGCCACTGAGAATCTCGACCGGCTGCGCGCCATGGGCTTCATCATCGCCCTGGACGATTTTGGCAGTGGCTACTCATCCATGCGCTACCTCGCCAACATGCCGGTGGACCTGGTGAAGTTCGATATCTCGCTGATCCGCAGTCTCAACGACCTGGCCCAGCAGGCCATAGTCCAGCACCTGGCGCAGATGATCAACGAATCCGGTTACCGACTGGTGGCCGAGGGAATCGAGTCGGAAACGCTGCGTGAACAGGTCACCCAGCTCGGCTTCCACTACGGCCAGGGCTACCTGTTCGGCCGGCCCGAGCAACTGCTGCCAGCCCCCGTGCCGGCCAGGGCCTCGATTTAGAACGTCCGCCAGGGCAGGGCGCCTACTGAGCGACAACCATCGGCTTCATACTGTAGAGAATATAGAGAACCTCCTCCCGCTCCCGCTGCCCCGCATCGTTCTTGTCCATCGCCGCCAACGCATCATCGAGTACCGCGGTGAACTCTTCGATACTGATATTCATCCCGGCGTGGGCAGCCACCATATCCTTGCCCTCGTACACCTCCGGACCACCTGCACCGGTGATGAAGAACGTAGCCGCTGCATTCTTCAGCGCCGGAATATCCGCATTATCGAACCGCTTGGAAATGCGGGTATTCGTAAGATGGTTGTCCACGATATCGTTTGCGATACGCGTAATTCCTTCGGTACCGCCCAACCTTTCGTACAGTGATGCCGTCATTGTCATGCTCCTTTGCAATGGAGGCGTTATTCAGACCAACTCAACGCCGGATGAATGAAATCTGTCAAACCGGACCACTTGTCGTGATCCGGTTTCCTGGATTTATAGCAGCCCGGATGTAACCAGGCATGAGGGGGAGATGAGAATTTCATGAGAATTCCCGCACTGCGAAATCCTGAGAATGTGCTTTACTTTTCCGGTACAACCTAGCGGAAGGGCAACAGGATGTGCTCACAGACCAGCAAACCGTCACCCTGTATTTCACAGGGAAATTTCGTAGGTCGCACGGACCTGCTGAACAAGCTGGCGTCCACGCTGGAACCGCAAGGCGCCAGGGTTGTCCATGTCTCGGGCATTGCCGGTATCGGAAAAAGCACACTCATAGAGATGTTTTCGGAGCGGGCACACAAGCGAGGCGGGCAGGTCATAAGGCTGGAATGCCGCAATATCGAACCCACCGAAAACGGATTCACACAGGCACTGGCCAATGCCCTGAGATCACCCGCGGACTGCATAGAAAATATATCCACATCATTGGGAGAGCCCGGCACACCGGTGGTCCTGGCACTGGACACCTACGAAGTACTGTTGCTGATGGATACCTGGTTGAGACAGGTTTTCGTACCCCTGCTGCCGGACAATGTCTCACTGCATTTATTCAGCCGTGAACGGCCGCTACCCGCCTGGCAGACAGATGCGCAGATGCAGGGACGCTTCAGCGCCTACACGCTGGAGCCCTTGTCAGACGAGGACACCCACAGCCTGCTGAGTCAGCTCGATGTACCACCGGAAGCGATCGCACGAGTTGGACGCTTCGCCCATGGGCATCCACTGGCCCTGAAACTGGCAGCCTCAGCCTGCCAGGCCCGACCGGATATCAACCTGAAGGAGGAAAACCTGCAGCAGGTGCTCCAGGCGCTGACACGCATGTTCCTTGAAGATGTCAGCGATCAATCCATTCAAAGCGCCCTGGAAGGCATCTCGGTGGCAAGGCGCACCACGGTCTCACTGCTTCGCGCACTGGCACCCGATATCGATCCCGATGCGGTCTATGTGCGCCTGAGCAATCTGCCCTATATCGACATCAACAGTGACGGCCTGATGATCCACGACGTGGTTCGGGAGGCCATCGCAAACACCCTGAGGGCACGCGACCCGGTAGCGTTTCTCGACTATCGACGCAAGGCGTGGCAACAGCTGGTCTCGGAAGTGAAGTCGGCGGGCAGCAGTGAACTCTGGCGATACACGGCGGACATGCTCTACCTCATCGAAAACCCCGTGGTGCGCGAAGCATTCTTTCCAAGTGACACCTCCGGCCTGACGGTGGAACCTGCATCCGGCAACGATGCTGACGCAGTGCATCGGATCATCACCGCCAATGAAGGCCCCGATGCCGTCAAACTGCTGACCCGCTGGTGGCAACAGATGCCCCACGCCTTCTCGATCATACGGCGGGCTGACGGCAGCATCACGGGCTTCTACTGCAAGTTTCAACCTGGCGAGACAACATTGGACTGGCTGAAAGAGGATCCTGTCACGGCCACCTGGCTCGATCACCTCGACCACAGCCCCATCTTGCCGGGGGAGACGGCGCTCTTCTGCAGGCGCTGGCTGAGCCATGAAGAGGGCGAGACCCCTTCCGACGAACAGGCAGCGGCCTGGCTCGACCTGAAGCGCACCTACATGGAGATGCGCCCGAATCTTCGCCGCATCTATCTCACGGTCTGCGACCTGCCCGCATATGCGCCGGTTGCCCAACGACTCGGTTTCCAGGTGTTGTCCGGAGACGAGGTCGAACTCGACGACAGGATCTATCACAGCGCGGTTCTGGACTTCGGACCTGAATCAGTGGATGGCTGGCTCTCAACGCTGGCCGCCAGCGAACTGGGCATTGAACAGAGCCCATCACTGCTGGATATCTCGTCACGGGAGCTTGTGATAAACAACCGGAGGGTTCCTCTGACACCCCTTGAGTTCGGGGTCTTAGACCACCTGGTAAGCCACAAGGGTAAAGCCGTGCCACGCCTCGAGCTGCTGGAGCATGTGTGGGGTACGAGCTACCAGGGAGGCAGCAACGTGGTCGACTCGGTAATAAGGGGGTTACGCAGAAAACTGGGGGCCAAGGCAAAATGCATTGAAACAGTGACCGGCGTGGGCTACCGCTTTCGCCAGTAGGGCAGGGCACCAGGAACCGGGCTCACTGCCTTTCAAGCGTTGGCGTATGCCGGCAACGGACTGAACTCCTCAATCCATGCCTCTGCCTCTTCCCGGGTCATGAACGATTGAACCGGGAGATCGCGCAGGTAGGTCATCTTTGCATACTCGGAGAGCAGGGTATCCTGTGACGATCTATCAACATAGGCGACCGCGCTGATCAGATCGCCGGCCTCCTTCATCATGATCATCATCGCCTCGGATGAGAATGAGTAGTAGCACTCTCTCACAACCAGGAGAGGGGCTTTTCCATCGAACCGCCCAAGGTACTCCCGGATCTTGTCCATGTCGCCAGAGGTGACCTCACCCTCGGCATACAGGGTGAAGAGGAGATATTGCCCCTCATGAGGGGAGATCCTTATCCTTCCCGTATCAAGCACATCCATGTCAATCCGACCTCCAGAATAATGACCACCCACCCCGCAGCTCAATCTACACGGCAGTTCATGTGGCAAAGCCCTGGCTGCCGCTGGCAGGCCAATGAAAGTCATTTGGTGGGAAACGCGAGACCTGGCAAAGCCGGCCAAAATCTTGGTTTATTGGGGATAAACGGGTATTTCGGGAACGACTGAAGGGAGAATCGCGCCCCAGGGAGGAGTTTCAGCAGCCTGACAAGTGGCCGTGAGACCCGAAAGGCCTCACGGCTACTCGATTTACGGGCGCTTGGGGGTGGTGTACTTGGCCTCTTTCTGGAAAGACTCCCAGATGGTCTCGTACCCAACAAAACCCTTTTCGTTAGGCTCTTTCTGACGAGTGGTCAGGTAACGAGATTTGCCTTCAGGAACTTTAGGTCTGGTAGTAGGTTGTCCGCTCATAAATCACCTTTGGTTTAATTGTCGAGAAAGCCACTGAATGGACTTTCAATTGAAAACTCTCTCGACACCATAAATTCGATTCTTTGGTGACGGAATTATATAGCAGCGGATTAGGGGTGACCAGCGATTAGAAGCACCGGGGGATTTCAATTTTTTTTACTGCCATTTAACACACTTATCCCTGCTTTTAGTGGCCATTTCCGTTAAAATCGCCGGGTTTGCTATATTCTCACACCTTGCACAGGAGCATCCTGTATGCCGCAGTACATATTTGTCTATCTGGGAGGGGAATACCCTTCCAGCCCCGAAGAAGGGCAGAAGCATTTCGAAAAATACCATGAATGGCTGAATTCACTCGGGAGTGCGGTTGTCAGCCCCGCCATACCGTTCAAGGACACCCATACCGTGCAGCCTGACGGCACTGCACAAGCCGGTACCACTTCCGCAATGTCCGGCATGGGCATCATGAATATGGGCTCAATGGAAGAGGCCCTTGCAGCCGCTAAATCCTGCCCTTTCCTGGAAATCAATGGCACGCTTGAAGTATCCGAACTGATCGACATGACTGCCAGCCCTGAAGACGCCGGCGGATCGATGAACTAGTGTGGTGTCCCACACTAGGGCCTGTTAACAGGCCCTGATTATCAGCAATGGAATTCACCTGCTACGCCGACTGGAGCGAGTTGCCAGAAAGTGCCGACGCACTCTTTGCATCAGCCGGACGTGAGAGCATCTTTTTTTCCAAGCCGTGGTTTGAGAACCTGGTAAATAACGGAATCAACGAGGGAGACCGGATATTACTGGCATGCGTGCTCGACGGTGAAGATGTTCTGGCCCTTCTCCCGCTTGCCCGACGCGATAGCGGGAACTACCAGTCGCTCAGGCATTTATACACATCGCTCTCTACGCTTTTGATCGATGACAATCGCCAGCAAGAGATCCTGGCGTGCCTGGTAGATGGCTTGAAACAATTGCCGGCGCACTCTCTACAGCTGGACCCCATCGCTGAAGATGACGTCAACCTGGAGAATCTACAGCTTGCCCTGGAGTCTTCCGGATACGCCTGCCATCGCTTTTTTCATTTCCACAACTGGTTTCATCGAACACAGGGAGAGTCTTATTCAGACTACATGGCAGCCCGCCCTTCCAGGGTGCGCAACACCATTGCACGAAAAAAGCGCAAGCTTGAGCGTGAGCATGGCTACCATATACGCCTTTTTACCGGCGACAACCTGCAACAGGGCTTAGCAGATTACACTGCTGTCTATACCGCCAGCTGGAAGGCAAACGAGGTATTCGAAAAATTCATAAAAGGGCTTGCTGAACACCTGTCAATGGCAGGCTGGCTAAGGCTTGCCATCCTCTATATCGGGGACCGGCCTGCAGCCGCACAATTCTGGTTCGTAGTACACGGCAAGGCAAGCATCTTCAAACTCGCATACGACGAGGCATGGAAGCAGTACTCCCCAGGCTCTATTCTCATCGCCTACCTGATGGAGCACGTGATCGACACCGACCAGGTCGAAGAGATCGACTTTCTCACAGGTAATGACGCCTACAAGCAGGACTGGATGTCAGAGCGCCGTCAGCGCTGGCGCATGAGTTGTATTGACAATTTCCCATCCAGGAGCAGGGATACAAATCTCCTGACGGCAATTAGGGGAGTGCTGAAAAGGCTAAAAGAGAACGTGTATAATTAGCCCTTCCTTATTAACTTTTTAATAACGCAACCTGGCGGCAAACAGACGGATGCTGAAAGTGACAAATTCCTTCGCCGGGTTAATGAATTTGGCAGAAACTCACAATGCAACAAATACTTGATGTCGAGAAGTATGAACAGCTTCAAAGGATCTTCGTTCGCGAACTCGTCGAGCAGATCCGTTTCAAACTAGCCAAGGCCGGGGTCAGCGGCGAGGAACTGCATGACTTGACGCTTGAGATCGCATTCAGCGTCGCCAGCACCATTGACGACCAGGCGATTATCGAACAGGAAGGCACCAGGGTTCATCCCTTTCTCGCCTTTATCGGCGATGAGTACGAGATTATCCATTGCGGTGAAAACTCTTACGCCCATGAGCTTGTTTCCGACGTAGTGAAAGCAGTTTTCAACAGATAAGCGTTATGACGACAAAGCTCATACAGAAAGATCTCTTTAAAGGCAGCCAGGAATTCGAACTGGTCGACGATCATGTCAACGTTCGTATCAAGGCGCCATTCAAGAAAGAAGAGACATTGACAGTCATGCTGACAGTACTCGATCCCGAGCCTGTCATCAGCAAATCACTCCTCCATTTCAAGAGTCGCGTGAATGGCGAGCCCCTCATATCACTCTACCTGGAAAAGCCAAGCACGGAGGAGTTCAATGCATTTGTCAGTGTGCTGAAGCAGAGGTCATTCGAAGAGTTCAACGCATTTGCCGGGCTTCAATCGGCCAGCGCGCCGGCAGGAACAGGTCTAAACACCCAGGAAGAGCCGCCAGAATTCGACGATCCGGACCAGGATCACCGTTTGAAGAAAAACCTGCGGCACATCAACGTGGAAAAGATTGATGATGCGCTCAACATGCTTGAAACGCATCTCGAGCATGAGCAGGTCGAGCCGCTGGTATCAGCGCTGCAAGCACTGAAAGAAGAACCGGAAAGCAAACAACGCCTTGAGCAGGTGCTCCACGCATTCAACGAGCTGGGTCCCAACCAGGGTGCTGTTTTAACCTACGCACCCTATGTCAGCATCCTGCTGTACGACGATCCATTCAGCAACCAGTAGTGGTACTCCTTCAAAAGGAGTACTAGATCGGCACAATCTTATCGGGGTCGAAATCGACGTCGGGTCCGTTGACCACCTTGGTACCCGCCTCGATCTCCTCCAGGGTGGCATCCCTGACGGTCAGGATCTCCAGCCTGAAGATCAGGTCCCTGCCACAAAGCGGGTTGTTGCCATCAACGGTCAGGGTCTTGTCATCCATGCGGGTTACGATGAACTCCCTGGGCTCACCCTTCTCGCTTTCCATCAGGATCTTGGTACCGACTTCCCGGTACTCTTCCGGCACATTCTCGATGCGGTCGGTAAAGACCAGTCCCTCATCCCGGGCACCGTAGATCAGGTTGCCATCGATGGGAACCTCGATGACCTCACCTTCGGAACGACCCTCGAGTTGATCGGTGACCATGCTTGCGAGCACCCGGTCCGCACCATGTACATAACTGATGGGAAACTCGACGGTTGAAAGGACCTGGCCGGTCTTTTCATCGAGAACCTTGTAGTTCAGTTCAACAAGCTTGTTTTGCTGTATGGTCTGTTTCATGACTTCTCAGAAAATCGATGCTGCAAAAATCTTGACTTCGCCCCGCTCGTACCCGATTACCATGCGACCAAGCCACTCACCCTCTTTCTTGGTGCTGCGGACCCGGAAAAGGAAGGAGACATGCTCGCCACGCCGGATAAAACCCAGAAAATCGTAGTTGGCATCGAGACTCCGGGTCAATTCGCTTTTGGCAAACTGGTTACCCACTTCAACTTCATTCAGACCCCGCAACAGATCAGCGGAAAAGTTCTGGATGAATTTTCCGTACTGGCCCTTGTTGGAGTACTTGATCAGATCATCCCACCAGGGCATGAATGCCATCAGCTCGTCATCTGTCTTGTCAATAATGTTCATTTGCAGATCTTTCTGTTCATAGACGTTTCTCTATTAATACAAGAAACGCCATTACATACAAACGAAAAGAGGCCAACAATAATATTGGCCTCTTCTCTTGAAAGCCAAGCAGAGGCCCGGGAGGGGCCCCTGCCTGGTACTTTCTATTGGCTTAATTACCTTCTTTAGCTTTCAGCTCTGCGAGAGCCTTGTCCTCGATATCACCAACCAGGTGGTACAGAGGAGCCTTTTCCATGGTGTACTCGCCAGTCTGTGGATCACGACGGGAAACGGTCAGAACATGCCAGTTCTCATCATCAACCTTCATGTGGTCGCCACGGTAGTAGTAACCAGGCCAACGGGTCTCTTCACGGAACAGGGTGTGCTGCATCACAGCCTCGGAAGCGAGGTGACGATGCTTCAGTTCCCACGCACGCAGCAGTTCGTGGATGTTTTCAGCAGCTACCTTCTCCAGATCCTCTTCCAGGGTCTTCATCTTCTTCAGACCGATGTGCAGCAGCTTTTCGTTGGTCATGTAGCTAACGGTTACACCACCAGCGTACTCGTCCATCAGCTTCTGCAGGCGATCCAGACCCTGACGTGGGTTGATGTAGTTGGGGTTTACGCTACCGGCAACGATCTCGTTACGGTAAACCTTGTAGTGTTCCATCGGCTTGTAGATCTCTGCCTTGCGGCGATCGATCTGCTCCTGGGAAACACGGATACCCTCGGCCTTGCCATCATCGATGTAGGCGCAGGCAGCCTTGGCGGCCAGACGACCCTCGGTGAAGGAGCCGGAGGAGAAGGCGTGAGGAGTACCACCAACAGCATCACCGGCACCGAACAGGCCTTCAACGGTGGTCATACGGTTGTAACCCCAGAAGTACTCTTCAGGAGAGATATCTTCAGGACCGGAGCACCAGGCACCACAACCGGTAGCGTGGGAACCCATTACATAGGGCTCAGAGGTGGTCAGCTCAGGGTTCTCATACTTGGGGTTAACGTCGGTAGCGGCCCACAGTACGGCCTGGCCAACGGTCATACCCAGGAAGTTGTGCCATCCGATCTCTTCGAGATGCGGATCCTGGAACGCTTCCATGGTAACCATGTGGATGGGACCCTTACCGGAGTTCACCTCGTTGATGAACGCGTGGTTACGCAGACAGGTCGGGATGGGGCGGTGAGATACGTGGGACGCCTCGGTGTCCAGATACTCCTTGCCGACCATCTTCTCCAGAGCGGGGAACCACTTGGATTCGTACTCTTCACCGTCACAGTTCTGGGTGTAGGTCTTGAGGTGCAGGAAGTAAGCACCAACAGGGCCGTAACCGTCCTTGAAGCGGGCCAGTACGATACGGTTTTCCATCTGGGTCATCTTGGCGCCAGCGCCGATCATCAGGCCGTAAGCGGAACCGGAAGACCAGGGGGCGTACCAGACACGACCAGCACCCTCACCAACGGAGCGGGGCTTGAAGATGTTGGAAGCACCACCGGCACCTACAACAACGGTCTTGGACTTGAAGACGTGGTAATCACCGGTACGTACGTTGAAGCCAACGGCACCAGCAACACGGTTCTCTTTACCGTCGTCCATCAGCAGATGGGTAACGCAGATACGGTTGTAGACCTTGTCAGCGGACTTCTTGGCTGCTTCAGCAACCAGGGGCTTGTAGGACTCACCGTGGATCATGATCTGCCAACGACCTTCACGCAGGAACGAGCCGGTCTTGGGGTTACGCATGATCGGCATGCCCCACTCTTCGAACTGGTGAACAGCAGAGTCAACGTGGCGAGCCATGTCGAACAGCAGGTCTTCACGGACCATGCCCATCAGGTCGATACGAGCGTAGCGTACGTGATCTTCAGGGTTGTTCTCGCCGAAGCGGGTACCCATGTAGCAGTTGATCGCGTACAGACCCTGTGCAACAGCACCGGAACGGTCGATGTTCGCTTTTTCAGCAATGACAATCTTCTTGTCTTTACCCCAGTAGCGCGCTTCCCAAGCGGCACCTGTACCGCCAAGGCCGGCACCTGCGACCAGGATATCGATATTGTCTTCTACGATAGTTTTGTAGGCCATTAGTAGTACACCCCTTTTTCCATATGCAACCCATTGGACTCAAGGGTGTGGATATCACCATCGTCCATACGAATGTATTTAGGTTCGTTGTACAGCAGCTGGCTGTTACGCATCTCCTGGCTGGGCGCAGGTACGTCCGCAAGCTGGGGAATGTGCTGACCCCAGGGCTTGGTGGTGATCGGCGCCAGCAGGTTCAGGTCGGTCTCGCCATTGCGGGACTTGATGCGCCAGGCGATAACACCCTTCTCTTCATCGCGGATCGCACGTACAGAGTGACCCAGAGGTGCGAAGTCGGCGTAACCACGAACGTCAATCGCGTGGTGAGGGCAGGCTTTAACGCAGGAGTAGCACTCCCAGCACATGTTTGGTTCGATGTTGTATGCACGACGCAGGGTTGTGTCGATGTGCATGATGTCCGAAGGACAGATGTCGACACAGTGTCCGCAGCCGTCGCAACGCGTCATATATACGAAAGTTGGCATATCAGTTCTCTCTTAAATATGTTGTTGAGCTGAAACGACTCAGTAGTGATTCGGGGATTCACGCTTGATACCAAGACCCATGTTGGGGGGATTGGTACCCATGTACTCGGGGATATCCGGGTAACGTGCGTGAATAGCAGGATCGTTCATCTCACCAACATCCGGCAGATTCTCCTGGGAGCCGTCGGCCTTGGTGATCTTCTTCTGGTAAGCCGCAGCCGGCTTGAAGAACATGTGGGCGAACTTGGACCACATAACGCCGCCGAACAGGACGGTGGCGGACAGGATGAAGGCAATGAAGCAAGGTCTTACGCCGCCACCCACGAAGGACCAGATCAGAGCAAAGGTCACGGTAGCGAGCAGTGAAACGATGAACAGGTCAGCCTTTACCAGGCGAGCCAGGGGGGCACCTTCGGAGTAGCGGTCCACACGGATCAGGAACCAGAACCAGTAACCGCCGACAGCAACCATTGCAGCACCCAGGTGCCACAGCATCGGCCAGATACCAGCCTCGGCAGCAGTCGGGTAACCGAAGATCAGGGTTGCCGTGGAGACAACGAAGATGATGAATCCGTACATCAGGAAGAGGTGAGAAACCCGACGGGCCGGGTTGCAAAACTCTGACGAAGTCATGACTTCGCTGGTGACGGTAGAAACCGCAAGGCCAATTTTTTCGCCGCTGCTTACAGTACGCTTGGCATTCTTTTGGGCCTTTTTGGCATTCTCGAAAAAGTACTTGGCACTCTTCTTGTGCATCATATCGAGGACAACGCCCCCGACGACCAGAATCACCATCAGAACTACGTAGATCTGCATGGTTTCTGGCGAGATGGTTCCAGAAATTGTGCTGAAGGGGTTAGTGGTAAACATCGTCTCCTCTCTCCTGGGGAATGTTAGAACGGTAGGATAATAATGATTTGCTTATGCTCGGACTAATCAGTAATCCTTTATTGGTGATTAGCGAGATTAATAGAGGATAAGCTGGGGCCACATTTTCCAATCACGCAAAGGAATGTTTTGACTAAAAATTTTCCATTGCGGCCTGAAAGCGGGCATGTTGCAAGGGGGTAATATCAACGGCCAAAGAGAAGGCTTGATCTACTGCCCTGACGCAAGCGAATAAGAATGATAATTATTCAGATCTGGCTCATGAAAAACCCCTGCGGAAAACCCTCCCGGGGCTATTTCTCAAGCACGGCCACCTCCACACGCCAGTGTGCCTTGAATATAAATTTAAACCTGTCTTCTTACTTTACAGGATTGCCTGCCCGCCTATCACCTCACTCGACGGTTACCGACTTGGCCAGGTTGCGGGGCTGGTCCACATCGGTGCCCTTGAGCAGGGCCACGTGGTAGGCGAGCAGCTGCAGCGGCACGCTGTAGACGATGGGGGCGGTGGTGGGGCAGATATCCGACAGATCCAGGTTCTGGTAGTTGTCCAGGTCGATATTGACGGTCTGGTCGCTGAACAGGAAGAGTTCACCGCCACGGGCACGCACCTCCTGCAGGTTGGAGAGCACTTTCTCCAGCAACGGGTCGTCGGGCAGGGCGCAGACCACCGGCATCTTCTCATCCACCAGCGCCAGGGGGCCGTGCTTCAGCTCTCCCGCGGGGTAGGCCTCGGCATGGATATAGGAGATCTCCTTCAGTTTCAGCGCGCCCTCGAGGGCCACCGGGTAGAAGGTCCCGCGCCCGAGGAAGAGGGCGTTCTCCTTGTTGGAAAAGGCATCGGCCATCTTCTTGATGGACTCATCCAGCTCCAGCACCACCTCGACCTGGCGGGGTAGGGCGTGCAGTTCGTCCACCAGCACCTTCTCCTCCTCCTCGCCCATACCCTTGCGCCGCGCCAGGGCCAGGGTCAGCAGGCGCAGGGCCACCAGCTGGGTGGTGAAGGCCTTGGTTGAGGCGACGCCGATCTCCGGACCGGCACGGGTCATCAGCGCAACGTCGGACTCACGCACCAGGGAGCTTTCGGGGACATTGCAGACCACCAGGCTGCCGAGATACCCGGAGACCTTGGCGGCACGCAGGGCGGCCAGGGTGTCGGCGGTCTCACCGGACTGGGAGATGGTGACGAACAGGGTGTTGTCGGGCACCACACGCCTGCGGTAGCGGTACTCCGAGGCGACCTCCACGCTGCAGGGGATACCGATCTCTTCCAGCCAGTAACGGGCCACCAGCCCCGCATGGTAACTGGTGCCGCAGGCGATGATGTGAACGCCCTGGGTCCTGTCGAACAGCGTCTTGGCCTCGTGGCCGAAACTCTCCTCCAGCAGGCGTCCCTTGTGGATGCGGCCCTCCAGGGTTTCGGCGATCACCCCCGGCTGCTCGAAGATCTCCTTCAGCATGAAGTGGGGGTAGGGGCCCTTGTCAGCGGTAGCATTACGCAGGCTCGATTCGATGATCTCCCGCTCGGTGGGATTGCACTCGCCATCGCGCACGATCACCTCGTCCCGCGTGATCTCCGCCACGTCACCCTCTTCAAGGAAGATGAAACGCTGGGTCACCGGCAGCAGCGCGAAGACGTCGGAGGCGATAAAGTTCTCACCCACACCGACACCCACCACCAGGGGACTGCCGGCACGGGCAACCACCATGCGCCCGGGATCCTCGGGGCGTATCACCGCCAGGGCGTAGGCCCCCACCAACCGCTGGGTGGCGCTTCTCACCGCCCTGACCAGCTCCGGCTCTTTTTTGAAGATGCTGGCCAGCAGGTGGGCGATCACCTCGGTGTCGGTCTCGGAGCTGAAACGGTAGCCCTCCTGCTCCAGCTCGGCACGCAGCTCGGCATGGTTCTCGATGATTCCGTTATGCACGATGGCGACATGCTCACCGCTCATATGGGGATGGGCATTGCGCTCGGCAGGCATGCCATGGGTCGCCCAGCGGGTGTGGGCGATACCGAGATTGCCGGAGATCTCCGACCGGTCCAGCAGATCCTGAAGCGCGGACACCTTGCCCACCGAACGGATACGCTGCAGGCTTCCCGCCCCGTTGCAGACGGCTATACCCGCCGAGTCATAGCCACGGTACTCGAGGCGCTGCAGCCCCTCCATCAGTATCGGGTTCACATTCCGTTGTGCAACGGCGCCAACTATGCCGCACATATAGCAATCTCCAGGTCGTGCTCAATCAAGGTCAAGATAACGATTACGCGTGATTCGCTCAATCCGGCGAGCGGGTGTTACAGATGCACCCATTCGCCCGGGGCCTGATTACCCCTATTTCTTCGGTTTTTTTACCGGCCGCTGCCAGTTGTTGAGGGTGATCTGGCGCCCCCGCTCCACGGTCAGCTTCTCTGCCGGCGCATCCTTGCTGATCACCGAACCTGCACCGATGGTGGCGCCTTCGCCCACGGTGACCGGTGCTACAAGCGCGGTATTGGAGCCGATGAATGCACCGTCGCCGATAACGGTCTTGTGCTTGTTGGCTCCATCATAGTTACAGGTGATGGTGCCTGCACCCACGTTTACCCCTTCACCCACCTCGGCGTCACCCACGTAGGTGAGGTGATTCACCTTGGATCCGAGGCCCACGACCGCATTCTTGATCTCCACGAAGTTGCCCACGTGTGCTCCACCGACCAGCCTGGCCCCGGGACGCAAGCGGCTGAAGGGACCGATTCTGCTGTCGGCACCCACGCTGGCATCTTCGAGGACACAGTTTTCGAGGATCACCGTGTTGTCACCCACTGTAACATTGCGCAGTACCGTGTTGGCACCGACGGTCACGTTGCTGCCGAGGGTGACATCGCCTTCAATGACGACGTTCACGTCGATCACCACGTCACTTCCCGCCTGCAGCGATCCTCTCAGGTCGAACCGCCCGGGATCATAGAGTGTAACTCCCTCGCGCATCAGCCGCTCCGCATTGGCACGCTGGTAGTGGCGCTCAAGCTCGGCCAGCTGAACACGGTCGTTGACCCCCATCACCTCGTGTACGTTCGCCGGCTGTGCGCTGTGCACCTCGATGCCCTCTGCGACCGCCATGGCGACGATATCGGTGAGATAGAATTCACCCTGGGCATTTTCGTTCTCCAGCCGGTCGATCCAGGCATTGAGCTTTGCGCCATCCGCCACCAGGATGCCGGTGTTCACCTCGTTGATGCCGAGCTCTTCTTCACTGGCATCCTTCTGCTCGACGATGCGCACGGGGTTGCCCTGGTCGTCGCGGACGATACGGCCATAGCCTGTGGGGTTGTCCAGGTCGACGGTCAGCAGGGCGAGTTCGGTATCGCTGGCGACATCGATAAGTGTGCTCAGGGTGGAGCGGGCAGTGAGGGGAACATCGCCGTAGAGCACCAGCACCCGGTCCATGCCCGCCATGGCCGGCAGCGCCTGCTCCACCGCGTGCCCGGTACCCAACTGCTCTGCCTGTTCGACCCAGGCGAGGTCCGGATCATTCATCGACCGGGGTACCAGTTCACCGCCATGGCCGTAGACCACCGCGATCTTCTCAGCGCCCAGTTCCCGGGCGGTCCCGATCACGTGACTGACCAGTGGCCGGCCGGCCAGTGGATGCAACACCTTCGGCAGGGCGGATTTCATCCGGGTGCCTTTGCCGGCGGCAAGAATCACTACTCCTAGCTTCATCGTTTAAACTCGTCCCTGGAAATCAATCAATGAACACAATAACGGCAGCAACCGCCATTAGTTGATAGTGCGGGGCTGGCAAGTGGTTACCTTCAACGGTATCGGTGCAGGTGGGGGAAACGACTCTCCCCGGCCTGGCCACATCTTGGGACATGTTCTCAACTCTCCAAACCGCCCCGGCTCCGCACAGGCTGGAGATCCGGCGCTAAAAACGGGCCCCTTCTCGAGAGGACTCGCTATTGTAACAGCTTGCAGGGCGTTTGGTTCCTCTGAAATCAGTGCTGCTCAGCAGCCCGGCCCAGGAAACGGCGAAGCAGCGCTTTCTCCGCCTCAACCAGGAACAGCACGGTGGAGGAGACCAGCACGATCAGCCCCCAGGTCCCGAGGTCGATCGCAGCGGTTCCGAACAGGGTCTGCAGGGGGCCGAAATAGGTGAAGGCGAGCTGGAAGAAGAGCAGGATTCCAATCGCCATCAGGGCATAGCGGCTGCCCAACATACCCTCCCTGTTGAGCACCGGCGCGGTGATGTAGCGGGAGTTGAAGAGATAGAAGATCTCGAACATCACCAGGGTGTTGACCGCCACCGTACGCGCCTCTTCGATGGATGCGCCCTTACCCGTCTCCCAGACGAAGAGCCCGAAGGTGCCGCTCATCAGGATCACGGAGACGAAGGCGATGCGCCACAGGAAGAGGGACTTGAGTACCGGTTCACTGGGATCGCGGGGGGTGCGCCTCATGACATCCTGCTCCGAGGGCTCGAAGGCGAGCGCCAGGGCCAGGGTCACGGCGGTGATCATGTTCACCCACAGGATCTGTACCGGGGTGAGGGGAAACTCGCTGAATCCGTAGAGGATGGCACCGAGAATCACCAGCGCCTCACCCCCGTTCGTGGGCAGGATGAAGAGGATCGCCTTGCGTATGTTGTCATACACCGTGCGCCCCTCTTCCACCGCGGCGACGATGGTGGCGAAGTTGTCATCGGTGAGCACCATCTCAGAGGACTCCTTGGCCACCTCGGTACCGTTGCCACCCATAGCGACACCCACATCCGAGCGTTTCAGGGCAGGGGCGTCGTTGACCCCGTCACCGGTCATGGCGACCACGTTACGGTTGTTCTGCAGCTGGCTCACCAGCCTCAGCTTATGCTCCGGCGTAACCCGGGCATAGACATCCACATCCGGCACCTGAGCATGGAGCGCCTCGTCTTCCAGTTTGTCGAGCTCTACGCCGGTCAGCACCGCCTCGTGGTTGACAAGCCCCACCTGCCTGGCGATGGCCGATGCGGTGACACTGTGGTCACCGGTGATCATCTTCACCCGGATCCCGGCCCGGCGACAGATGCTGACGGCCTCTATCGCCTCGGGTCGCGGCGGATCGATCAGGCCGAACAGGCCGAGCAGGACAAGATCCTGGCTGACGTCATCGAAGGTGAGCTCCATCTGGCTCTGGTGGGCCGCTTTCATGGCAACGGCCAGTACCCGGAAGCCCTTGGACGCCATGCGCTCCATGCGCCCGAGCCACTCTTCCGGGTCCAGGGGCTGTTCCCCATCGGCGGTGAGCAGTGCGCTGCACTGGCCTATGATCTTCTCCGGTGCACCCTTGACGAAAACAAAGCTATCCCCCTCGTGACTGTGGTGCAGGGTGGCCATGAACTTGTGCTCCGACTCGAAGGGGATGAGATCGGTCCTGGGGTACTGCTTGACCTCCGCATCGACGTCCAGCCCCCCCTTGATGCCGGCCACCAGCAGGGCGGCCTCCATCGGATCTCCACTGGTATCACAGCCCTCGGTGGTGCAGACCACCGAGGAGTCGTTGCAGAGGGAGACCGCACGAAGTGCCTGTATCAGCAGCGGATTGCTCTCTGCCGGGTAGTCCTGGCCATCGACCACGAAACCGCCATGGATGTCGTAGCCGGTACCGGTCAGGCCGATCTCCGCCCCGGCCACGGCAACCGCCCGCACGGTCATCTCGTTGCGGGTCAAGGTGCCCGTCTTGTCGGAGCAGATCACGGCAACGGTTCCCAGGGTCTCCACCGCGGGCAGGCGACGGATAATCGCATTGCGGGAGGCCATACGCTGAACGCCGATCGCCAGGGTGATGGTCATGATCGCCGGCAGGCCTTCCGGAATCGCCGCCACCGCCAGCCCCACGGAGGCGAGGAACATTTCGGTGGCGGTGTAATCGCGCACCAGCACACCGAATGTGAAGCTGATCGAGGCCAGGCCGAGAATCGCCATGGTCAGCCAGTGACCGAACTGGGTCATCTGTCGCAGCAGGGGAGTGGTCAGCTGCTCAACGCTGGCCACCAGGGAGCTGATTCGACCGATCTCCGTCTCCCCCCCGGTGGCGATCACCACGCCGCTTCCCTGGCCATGGGTCACCAGGGTACCGGAGTAGGCCATGCAGCAGCGATCCGCCAGCACCGTTGCGCGCGGCATCGGTTCGATGCACTTCTCAACCGGTACCGATTCGCCGGTGAGCGAGGCCTCCTCGATCTGCAGCCCCTTGGAGTGGAATAGTCGCAGGTCCGCGGGCACCTTGTCCCCTGACTGCAGCACCACCACGTCCCCCGGCACCAGTTCGTCGGAAGGTATGGTGGTGCGCTTGCCGTCACGCAGCACCATCGCCTGGGGGGAGAGCATCTGGCGAATGGCCCGCAACGCATCCTCGGCCTTGCCCTCCTGGATGAATCCGATCAGTGCATTGATCACCACCACCCCGAAGATGACGCCCGAATCGAGCCAGTGCTGCAGCAGCGCTGTCACTATCCCGGCGATCAGCAGCACATAGATCAGGACATCGTGAAACTGGGCCAGGAAGCGTATCAGCGGACTGCGGGGCTTGACCTCCGGCAGCCGGTTGGGGCCATAGGACTCCAGGCGGTGCCTCGCCTGGGCTGCAGTGAGACCGTCCGTGGCGCTGTCCACCTGTTCGAGGGCCTGGGTCAGGGTCTGGGCGTGCCAGTCCACGGTCTCGAGAATCTCCTCCTGGGTGGCCAATCCGTTACGTCGCGCAGCGGCCCTTTTCGCCCCCCACGCAAGGAGTAACAACAAAACAACGATTCCAACCAGAACAAGCAGATTCAAGTTCACAACAGCTCCGTCACCATCCAACAAGCACCTCCACTAAATATGGCAAAGGCTGATGATTTTGAGAAGGGAGGTCCGGCCAGAGGGTTGGGACTATACTTTTCATTGAAAAGGGGGAAATGGTATGAAACGCCTTATTATCTTCCTGCTTGCCCTGCTGCTTATCAGTGCCGGCCTGACCGGTTGCTCGACCACCCAGGTCCACTCCAGCTCCAAACAGCAGACCCTGCAGTTGAACGCCAGTGATCTCAGCCGCCACGGAATTGCGTTTCTGATTCCCAGCACGGTAACCGGCAAGGAGGAGGACAAGCAGACATTTGCACTGGTGTTCACCGAAACCCTGGCAGAGATGCGTCCCGATATCCGCTTCGAATCCCTGCCGGACACACTCAGCGCCATCAACCAGGCCGGGCTGACCGATGCCTACAAGCAGATGATTCTCGATTACCAGGTAACCGGCATCTTCAACAAGGCGACCCTGGACCTTATCGGCCAAGCGACGGCCACCCGCTACATCGCCCAGCTCAAGCTCGCCGATTTTCTGCAGTACTCCAAGGGAAGGTTCAGCGCCATGGGCATACGCCTGCTGGAGACCAAGCAGGCCCACGTCCGCCTGTTCCTGCAGATCTGGGATGCCCACAACGGCTCCATCGCCTGGGAGGCCGTTGAGGAGTTGAACTTTGCCTACGACACGGGCACCGAAGACCCGGTCTCTTTCAACCTGATCGTGAAAGAGGCTGCCAGCAACATGATCGGCAAGTTACCCTGAGCGAACCGCCGCAATGGCCGTCATGTTGAGCAGGCCGCGCACCGTGGTACTTGGCGTGACGATGTGCACAGACTCCGCGGCCCCAACCAGGATCGGCCCGATGGCGATGCCATCTGCAAGATGCTTGGCCAGGTTGAAGGATATGTTCGCCGCTTCCATGTTGGGCATCACCAGCAGGTTGGCGGCCTCCTTCATGGCCGTGTTCGGGAACCTCTCCCTGAGGGCGTCTATAGAGAGCGCGATATCGGCATGCATCTCCCCTTCGATCGCCAGTTCCGGTTGCGACTCCCGTATCAACTGGTAGGCCTTCTGCAGTTTTCGGGCAGAGGGGGTATTGCGGGTCCCGAAGTTCGATGCCGAGAGCAGTCCAACCCGGGGCTCCTCACCGAACCAGAGCACCTCGCGGGAACAGAGGCGTATGCTCTCTTCCAGGTCTTCCGCCGTGGGTTCCTCCTGGACAAAGGCATCGGTCATGAACAGCGTACCCTTGTTCATTACCAGGGCGTTCATGGAGGTCAGCTTGTTGACCCCCGGCGCCTTGCCGATGATCTCCTCGATGTGGCCGAGGTGGTCGGGATAGCGACCGCGTGTACCGCAGATCATCGCATCTGCACGTCCCTGGCGGACCATCAGGGCAGCGAGTACCGTGGAGTTGGTGCGCAGAAAGTAGCGCGCCTCGATAGGCGAGTATCCCTTGCGGGCGACCTGGGCGTAGTAGGCCTCCACGTATCTGAAATAGTCATCGTGATCGTGGGGATCGACAAGATCGAAATCCTCGTCGATCTCCACGCTCAATCCCAGCTTCTCCAGCCGGCGCCCGATCACATCCCGGCGACCGATGATGATGGGACGTGCGATGCCCTGCTCCACGATCTGGGGCAGCAGCTGCAGGACCTTCTCCTCCTCACCCTCGGCAAACACCACCCGGCGCGCCTTCTCGCGGGCCAGGTCGAAGACCGGCTTCATCATCATGCCGGTGCGGAACACGGTGTGGGTCAGGTTTTCACGATATGCGTCCAGGTCGTCCAGCGGACGCTGGGCCACACCGCTCTCCATCGCCGCCTTGGCCACCGCCGGGGCGACATAGCCCATCAGGCGTGGATCGAAGGGTTTGGGAATGAGGTAACCGGGGCCGAACTGGAGCTCCTGGCCGCCGTAGGCGGAACGCACGATGTCAGAGGCCTCCGCCTTGGCCAGGTCGGCGATGGCGCGCACCGCCGCCATCTTCATCTCTTCGTTGATCTCGGTGGCACCCACGTCGAGGGCACCACGGAACAGGAAGGGAAAACAGAGGACATTGTTGACCTGGTTGGGAAAGTCGGAGCGACCGGTGGCGATGATCGCATCGGGCCTCTCCTCCAACGCCAGGTCAGGCATGATCTCCGGCGTCGGGTTGGCCAGGGCCATGATCAGTGGCCTCTCCGCCATCTCCTTCAGGTACTCGGGCTTGAGTACACCTGCAGCCGACAGTCCGAGGAAGATATCCGCTCCGGGCAGCGCCTCCTGCAGGGTGCGCTTGTCGGTGTCGACCGCGTAACGGGCCTTGTAGGGGTCCATCTCCTCGGTGCGCCCCTCGTAGACCACGCCCGCAATGTCGGTGACCAGGATGTTCTCTTTCTTCACGCCCAGTTCGACCAGCAGGTCGAGACAGGCGAGGGCGGCGGCACCGGCGCCTGAGGCCACCAGCTTCACCTCACCGATATCCTTGTTGACCACCCGCAGACCGTTGTAGATCGCCGCGGCCACCACGATGGCGGTGCCGTGCTGGTCATCGTGAAAGACCGGGATATTCATCCGCTCCTTGAGGCCCTTTTCGATGATGAAGCACTCGGGCGCCTTGATGTCCTCCAGGTTGATGCCGCCGAAGGAGGGCTCCAGCCGGGCCACGGTGTCGATGAATTTTTCCGGATCGAGTTCGTCCACCTCGATATCGAAGACATCGATATTGGCGAACTGCTTGAAGAGTACCGCCTTGCCCTCCATCACCGGCTTGGAGGCGAGACTGCCGATGGCACCCAGTCCGAGCACCGCGGTACCGTTGGAGATGACCGCCACCAGGTTGCCGCGGGCAGTGTAGTCGGCCGCGGTGACCGGATTCTCCTCGATCTCCTGGCAGGCAAAGGCCACGCCGGGGGAGTAGGCCAGGGCCAGGTCACGCTGGTTGTCCAGGGGCTTGGTGGCCTTGATCTCCAGCTTTCCGGGCTGGGGGTAGCGGTGATACTCCAGGGCGCTCTTTTTCAGATCATCAGACATGATGGGTGCTCTTTCCTATCGGCATAGTGACCGGAACAGGGGATTTTCCGGGGGAGCAAGGGATTCTATAAGTAAAATACTGCGCGGTATAGATATTACTGATAATTGCCAAGGAGATTACAAAATCTCCCTGGACTTGCGAACAATTTCGATGAATCGGCCGTTCAGACGGCCGCCTCATTCAGACAGCGGGACCACCATCACGGGGATGTTACAGCGCCTGACAACCCGCCTGGCGGTATCGCCGATCACCGCATCCTTTACCGAGGCACGATCACCGTGCTTGCTGATGACCAGCAGATCGTATCCACCACCATGAGCCTCTTCGAGGATCTTCTCCAGGGGTTCGCCGATCTCCACCTTGATGTCGTAGCTCAGAACCGGCTCTTCTCCTTCATCGGCCAGGCTCTCATCGCAGAACTTCTGGACATGGTTGCGGATCTCCACATCGTCCCGCTTCCTGGAGAGCAGCACCTGCCTCGCCTCCTCGAGACTCCGGTTGGTCAGATCCTGCCAGAGCTCCTCGCTGACATAACCCAGCAGGCTCTCCATGTCCTTGGTCTGCACCACGTGAAACACCGTCAGCTCGGAGCGGCATCGGCGGGCGATGCTGGCGGCATGGGGAAAAGCGTGTCGTCCGGACTCCGAAAGGTCGGTGACGTAGAGTATCTTCTTGTACTCGATTGTCGGCAGCTTGTTTTCTTCAGTCATTACTCTGGTCCTTAGGCGGTTGCGCTCTTCTTGAACTTGCTCATCCAGATACCGCTCAGGAACCAGCTGTAGGCCCAGGTACCCAGGAACACCAGCACGAAGGTGATGGCGATGTCCGTGGAGCTGCCGTCGAGGGAGAATGCAGGGACATAACCGAAGATAAAGGGCGCCAGGTAGAGGAACTTGGCGAACTTGAAAGCGATCCAGGCGGTGGCCCACATATTGGCCTTGGCGATGGTGGCGCCGGCAAAGGCGGCGATACAGACCGGTGGCGTGATATTGGAGTCCTGGGAGAGCCAGTAGACGATCATATGCGCGGCCAGCTCGTTCACGCCGAGATGGGTCAAGGCGGGTACCGCCACCACGGCGGTGATCAGGTAGGCCGCCGTAACCGGAACACCCATACCCAGGATCAGTGAAGCGAGAGCGATGAAGAGGATAGTCAGAATCAGCGACCCATCCGCCAGCTCGATGACGATATCGGCGAAGGTGAGTACCAGGCCGCTGTAGGTGAGCACGCCGATGATGATACCGATCACGCCCACCGTGGCGCCGATCTTCAGACTCGCCTCGGCACCGGCCCTGGAGGCGGCGACAAAGCCTTTCAGGTCGACACGGGTATCCTTGCGGAACCAGCTGACGACGATACAGGTGATGATACCGAGAATGGCCGAGTAACCTGGTGAATAACCCATCAACATGAAGATGGTGATCACCACAAGGGGCAGCACGTAGAACCACTCCTTCTTGAGGATCTCCTTGGCACTCTTCTCGCTCCGTTCGCCGACGATATTGTGCTTCTTCGCCTCGTAGTGAACCATCATGAAGACACTGAAGAAGTACATCAGGGCAGGGAAGATCGCCACCAGCATGATCTGGGAGTAGGGCAGGCCCGTGAGTTCAGCCATGATAAAGCCGCCCGCACCCATGATGGGGGGCATGAACATGCCGCCGATGGAGGCGGCGGGTTCGATACCGCCGGCGACATGGGGCCTGAAGCCCGCCTTCTTCATCATGGGGATGGTGAATGCACCGGTCGACACGGTATTGGCGATTGCGCTGCCGGAGATGGAACCGAACAGGCCACTGGCGATAACCGAGACCTTGCCGGGGCCACCGATCTTGTGACCGACCGCGGCCAGGGGAAAATCGATAAAGAAACGCTGGGCGCCGCTCTTCTCCAGAAAGGCGCCGAAGATCACGAACAGGATGATATAGGTGGCCAGTACATTGGCCATGATGCCGAACACGCCATCGCTCTTGTAGAAGATACTGGTGCAGAGATCGGGAAAAGTGTCACCGGCATGGGATATCAGCTCCGGTGCATACTCGCCATAGACCCCGTAGAGGATCATAACGGCACCGATAATCACGAACACACTGCCGACCACCCGGCGAGCCACCTCGACGCCAACCAGCACGCCGACCATGGCGATCCACTGATCGAGCTCGGTCTCGGCACCGGCGCGATAGTTGATCGCCTCGAAGTTCATGATCCAGTAGCCGAGGGTGACCACCGAAACGGCCATCAATATGTAGTCCCAGATACGGCCGATCTGGCTCTTGGAGCGATAGACGAGGAAAACAAGTACGTAGGTGATGACCACGTAGATGCCGCGATGGAACTGGGTAGCGGCCGGTTCCAGCACGGCGGAATAGGAGTAGAAGAGCACCAGGCCCAGGGCAAGGGCGTCGAACAGCATCTGCTCGACTTTATTCATTTTCTCGACCAGCACGGCTTGCTCCTCGGTTGTTATTCAGTAGCTGCGTCAAGTCCGCAGCCCTTTATCGTTATCAGGTTTCCTGGACAGTATAAGCGGACGGGATCTTTCGATCCCGTCCGCGCCCTTAGCCAATGATGTTGATTACATCATGCCCTTCTCTTTCCAGAACTTGATGGCGCCGGGGTGCCAGGGGGTGACAACACCCTGGGTACCGGTATCCAGGCTCATGTGCTTGAAGGTCTTTTTCTGGGCCTTCATGTGGGCCAGGCCCTCGTCGGTGTAGATGGTGGAGAGCATCTTGTAGACGGTGTCTTCAGATACCTTGGAGTTGGCCACCCAGAGAGCGGAATCCTGGAAGGAGGGGCTCTCGTAATCGACGCCACGGTAGGTACCGGCAGGCACTGACAGCTTGGAGAAGTAGGGATACTGGTCGAAGAAACCGCTATCCTGTGCATCCTGGCCCACGTTGACCAGCTCGATATCGTTGGTCTGGGCAGCCATGATGACCGCGCCACTGGGGAAAGCGGTGAACAGCCAGAAGGCGTCCAGCTGCTTGTTGCCGAAGGCCTGGGCCGCATCGTTGTAGCCCATGGCGTTGCGCTCGATCTTGTCCCAAACACCCATGTGGGTGAAGAACAGCTCACAGTTGGCGAATGCACCGGAACCGGCATTACCCACACCGACCTTCTTGCCGACCAGGTCCTTGACGCTCTTGATGCCGGAGCCCTTGCGGGTCACCAGCTGGGCGGGCGCGCCGTAGAGCCAGGCCACGGCCATGACGTCCTCGTACTTCCTGGTGTCATTTTTCATCTTGCCGTTGCGACCGAGATAGACATGACCAGAATAGACGACGCCCATCTGCGCCTTGCCCGAATTCACCTTGCGCAGGTTCTCGACGGAACCGGCTGAAGACTGGGCCTTGACCCGGAAATCCTTGGAAGCCTTGATCGGCTTGTAGACCTGGACCGCGTTGGCCACCACCTGGAAGGTACCGCCCGCGGGTCCACCACTGAACACCACGCGCTCCTTGGCCATGGCTGTTGCGGGCAGCACGCTCGCGGTCAGCAGGGCCGCGCCGGCCACCAAAAAAGATCTACGTTTCATTTTCATTGAACCACCTCCTGATATTTATTAGGCAAAATGCCCGGTCTCTCACGTATCCATTAAGACTGGTGAGACAGGGCACCAGACAGATACTCCCCGTTAAAAGAGCAATTGCCGGGCCAGTTTCTATTTTTATGTACAAATAGACCCCAAGCTGTTGGAGTGACTATTAAAAATAGGACATGGAGAAAAAAGTACAAATCACCAAATGTGTGGAAATCCGCCAATTTGCCTTAAAGGGGTATGGGGATTTCGACACAAAGCGGCATTTCCACCGATATTGTTTACGGTTTTTCTTGCAAAGACCCCGGGGCTGAACTAGACATTTAAATCATCACACCACAACTGAAGCAGTCGCCCCTCATGCCAGGTTTCATGCAGTTCAACAAGCGGATGGCCCTCGACATCGCCGAATTGGATGAGGAGCACCTTATGCTGGTCGAAACGCTCAACCGGCTCGCAGAGACCCTGAAGACCCCATCACCGGAAGCGACCCTGGCGGCCCTGGTCATTCTCGAAGAGCTCTCTGATGAGACCAGCGTCCATTTCCGCAACGAGGAGCGCTTCATGGCGCGTGCCGGATTTTCCGAGCTGCAGGAGCACCAGCGGGAACACGCCCTGCTGCGTGCCGAGCTGCACCAGTTCATAAGAGAGATAGAAAACGGAGATGAACTGCTCGACATGGAGTCGATGCGACAGCTCAAGCAGTGGCTGATCGGCCATATCGTCGGCGCGGACAGGGAGTTCGCCAACTTCTACAACCGGCAGAAGCGTAGCTAGTGGGCCCTCACTCCTTGTAATTGCTTTTATCCAGACCGAACTTGCACATCTTGTCATAGAGGGTCTTGCGCGGCACGCCGAGGGAGGCCATGGTCTCCTTGATATTGCCGTTGCTGGCGGCAAGCGCCTGCTCGATGACGCTCTTCTCGAAACACTCCACCTGCTGGGGCAGGGTGATCGGCGACTGCCCGTCCTCACCCCCCTGCAGTACCTGCTCGAGCTCGTAGCCGCAACTCTCCCCAAGCAGTACGTAACGCTCGGCGGCATTACGCAGCTCCCGCACATTGCCGGGCCAGGGGTGTGCCAGCAGCCCGTGGATCTGCTCGGGACGCGGCGGGGGTGCCTCCTTCTGGTAGCGGGCGTTGGACACCAGCAGGTAGTGGTGGAACAGCAGGGGGATATCTTCCGGGCGATCGCGCAGGGGAGGGATATCCAGGGTGACCACGTTGAGCCGGTAGTAGAGATCCTCCCTGAACTCGCCCCGTTCCGCGGCCTCCTTCAGATCGACCTTGGTCGCCGCCACGACCCGCAGGTCGAGCGGGATCAGTTCGTTGGAACCTAGCCGCTCCACCATCCGCTCCTGCAGCACCCGTAACAGGCGCACCTGTACCGGCATCGGCATGCTCTCGATCTCGTCGAGAAACAGGGTTCCACCGTTTGCGTGCTCGAACTTGCCGATACGCCGCTCCTGGGCACCGGTGAATGCTCCGGCCTCGTGACCGAAAAGCTCACTCTCGATCAGGTTCTCGGGCACTGCACCGCAGTTGACCGCGACAAAATTGCTGTCCCGGCGTTCTGAGTGCTCGTGCAGGGATCTGGCCACCAGCTCCTTGCCGGTACCGGTCTCGCCAAACACCAGCACATCGGCACCGGTATCGGCAACCTGGGCAATGGTCGCCCGCAGTCGCTGTATCGCCGGTGTGTTCCCGATGATGCGAGGCCCCGGGGCACTCTGGGCCTCCAGTTCCATTTTCAGCTTGCGGTTCTCCAGCGTCAGGGCCCGCTTGTCCACCGCCCGGCGCACCGTCTCGATCAGCTTCTCGGCGGCGAACGGCTTCTCCATAAAATCGTAGGCGCCATCGCGGATGGCATTCACCGCCATCGAGATGTCGCCATGGCCGGTCACCAGGATTACGGGCAGATCCCGGTCCACCTCCATTGCCCGGGCGAGAAAGGTCAGACCATCCATACCCGGCATCTTGATGTCACACACCACCACGCCCGGCCAGTCCAGGGAGAGCAGGGGCAGTACCTTCTCGGCAGTGCTGAAACACTGCACATCGAATCCCGCCAGCTCAAGAGTCTGCTGGTTGGCGATACGGATATGCTTTTCATCGTCGATGAAATAGATGGTCGGATGGCTGCTCATTGGCGGGTCGTCATTATGCTCTGAAAGTTGTTGTCCGTGTTCAGCCCGTGTTTTCCAGGGGGGCTTCAGCTGCCGGCATGGTCAGGGTGAAGATGGCGCCTCCGTCCATGTAGTTGTTGGCCATCAGTTCGCCATTCATACTCTCGACGATACGGTGGGAAATTGAAAGTCCCAGGCCGAGGCCACGCCCCTCCTCCTTGGTGGTGAAGAAGGGATCGAATATGCGGGGCAGGTGATCCGGGGCGATACCCGGGCCACTGTCACGGATGGTGATCACCACGCTACCCCCCTCGCTCATCGCCCTGATCTCCACCTGCCGCTCGTCGGCGGGCTCCACCGCCTGCAGGGCATTGCCGATCAGGTTGATCAGCACCTGTTCGAGCTGAACCATATCGGCCATGACGAACAGCTCGGCATCTGGAAACTGCTGTACCACCTCTGCCCGGCTCTCCTTGATCCTGGAGGCGAGTATGCGAAGCGAGTGTTCCATGGCCGCGGTCAGTGAAACACTCACCAGCCGCCCCTTCGTCTTGCGGGCAAATACTTTCAGCTGGGAGCTGATCTGGGCCATCCGCTCGGTAAGTTCGGAGATCTGTGTCAGGTTCCAGCAGGCATCCTCCTTGCGCTGATGGTCGAGCAGCGCCCGGGCATTGTCCGCATAGGAGCGTATCGCCGCCAGGGGCTGGTTGAGCTCATGGCTGATGCCGGTGGACATCTGGCCCAGGGCGGCCATCTTGGCGGCCTGGATCAGCTCATCCTGGGTCTGGCGGAGCATCCCTTCCGTACGCTGATGCTCCTCGATCTCCTGTTTCAGGCGGATGTTGGTCTCACTCAGATCACGGGTACGCTCGGTTACCCGTGCTTCCAGCAGATCGTGCGCCTCCCGCAGTTCGGCCTCCTGTCGCTTGGCATGGCTGATATCGTGAACCGTCGCGATACGCTTCCTTCCATCATGCAGTTTGAGACTGCCCACCGAAACCTCCACCGGAAACAGGGTGCCGCTCTTGTGCAGGGCATCCATCTCCCGGACAACGACACCAGCTTCCGAGGCGTTCAACGCCTTCACGGCATCGGCCTTGTCATTTTCCGGAAAGCACTCCAGGAAGAGACGCCCGGCAAGTTCACCCTGGTCATAACCGAAAAGCTCCTGGGCCCGGCTGTTGGCAAACTCTATCCGGCCATCGTCATTCATGGTCAGCACCCCGGCCTGTGCCCCTTCCAGGATCGCCCGGATGCGGGCCTCGTTCAGCTCAAGGTTCTTTTTCGCCTGGCGTTCGAAGCGTTCACGTTCATGCAGGCGCTTCTGCCGCTGTACCCAGAACATGACAAACAGCACCGCAATACCCAGGAAAACCCCCGCGGTCACCAGGCTCCAGCCGACCCTGGCGGAGACCGGCGAGATATCCGTAAGGATGTGCACTTTCCAGCCCGCCTCCGGCATCGCCTGCTCCAGGGCCAGGTAACGCGTCCGTCCCTTGTCGGCCAGGCGCATGATCCGCCCCTGGCCAGATGTCTCGATGACCACGCCCAGTGGGGAGAACTCGGCATCGCTGTAGCGCCTGCTGGCCCTGATGCGGTTCAGGACATCGCTCTCCAGGCTGGCCAGTGTCTTGTAGCGCCACTCCTTGTTGGTGGTGATGAAGATCACCCCGTCCGGGTCGGTGACGATAAACTCGTCCTCCGAGCGGCTCCACTTCTCCTCGATGGGCGCCATGTTGATCTTGATCACCACCGCACCAAGGATTTTTTCCTTCGATCTCACCGGGTAAGCGAAATAGTAGCCGCGCTTTCTCGACGTGGTTCCGAGGGCGAAGTAGCGCCCGAGATGCCCCTTCATCGCCTCCTTGAAGTAGGGGCGGTAAGAGAAGTTGCGTCCGACGAATGGACGCTCGGACTGCCAGTTGGAGGCTGCGATGGTGAGCCCCTCGTCATTCATCAGGTAGGTATCGGAGGCATCGGTAATCCGGTTGATGGTCTCCAGGTAGCGGTTCAGTGAATCCGTCAGTTGCCGGTCTCCGGGATTCTCCAGCAAGCGCACGAGTTCAGTATTGGTTGCCAGCAGCTCCGGAAGGAACTCGTATTTCTGAAGCTGTCCCTGGAGGTTTGCCACGTAGAAGCTGAGCTGGGTGGCACTGCGCTGGTTCAGTTCCGCCAGCGCGGTCTCTTCCGTCCAGCGGGCGGTCTGCCACAGCATCAGGCCCATGGAGATGGCAATCGCGGCGATCAGCAGGCGTGAAGTGCGCTGACCACTGATAAGGGATTCCAATTGTGAGGGCATGCTCTTAAAGGCGCTCTCGTCCACGGTTCAGATTCACAAAGGATAAACCGGCCCGGCGGATACGCCAAACCCGGGGAAAGCACTCGTCAGGGGGGAGGTCTCTACTACCAGCTGCGCACGCGGCCGGTATCCACGTGGATGAAGCCCGATTTCGGATAGTAGCCGACTCCGCCACGCTGCATGCCTATGGCTGCCTGCTTGAGCTTGGAGAGGGAGACTCCCGGAATGCGCAGATCGATCGCCTTGCCCTGCATGTGCAGGCTGCGCTTGGCGACACCGTTCGAGCGGCTGCGAAGCTTGTCATTGGTCTTTGGAGAGCGGTAGCCCGAAATGATCTCGAAGCGATGCCTGTCGCTAAAAAGGCTGCCCAGATCGTAGGCAAGATCGAACAACTCCGGCTCCATGTCGTACACATCACCGGTCCGGTGGTCGCGCAGCAGGTTGTTGAGATCCCTCAGTCCCCCTTTCTGATACTGGCCACCTGACCAGTAGAGCACCTTCTCACGCTCGCCGGTGTGCAGATTGTGCAGCTCGAGTCTGCGCTCGCCGGTTCGGCGCACGGTGGCAACAGCCGGAGCGGCGAAGAGACCGCCGGTGATGATCAGGGAGTTGCGGAGAAAACGACGCCGCTCGAGGCAGGGCGTGTTGACCGAATCGGTCAGGGATCTGTTGGTAGACTTGCGCATTATCTGTATAAAATTCCAAGGACACCTGAATTGTCCATTTATTTACCAGTTTGTAAATAAAAAATCCTTGGAAATCAGAAACAAATCCCAAAAACTTCCAGTAAAACGGTATTTCAGTAGCTTATTTCCTCTCCCGGGAACAGGTGTCGGGCAAGGGCGCGGTCCCTGTGGTAGTGATCCCGGCTGAAATGGACCGCTCCGCTCTCATCCACCCAACTGCTGAAGTAGACGATATAGACAGGCACCGGACGGGCAAGTATCGCCTTGCTGTTGACCCCTTCGGCGAGGACCTGCTCCAGGCGCTCCTCATCCCACTGTTTCAGCTGCTCGAACAGCGCCACCGCGAGCCCCTTGGGATTCTCCAATCTTATGCAGCCGTGACTGAAGGTTCTGCGCGGTTTGCTGAACAGGCTCTTTCCGGGGGTGTCGTGGAGATAGATATTGTACCGGTTCGGCAACAGGAACTTGATCTTGCCCAGGGCATTCTGATCGCCCGCTGCCTGTTGCAACCGGTAAGGAAAATGGCCCCCGTCCTCCGTCGACCAGCCCGTCTCCTCCAGGGTCAACTCCCTGGCGCCAGGACTCCAGTCGCTGAGGATCCTGAAACCCTTTCGTTCAAGATAATCGGGTTTCATTGCCAATTGCGGCAGGATCTCTTCCGTTGCGATCTTTTGCGGGACATTCCAAACCGGGTTGATATCGATATAGGTCATCTTCTCCATGAATACCGGGGTACGGTGCAACTGGTCCCCGACGATCACCCGCATGGAGAGTGCGGTTTCGGCATTCCTGACGTAATCGAGTCTGAAGGACGCCGTATTCACCATGATGTACTCGTCACCCAACTCCCTGGGCAACCAGCGCCAGCGCTCCAGGTTCATCTGGATCTGCCGGACCCTTTCGCCTACCGGGATATTCATCACCTCCCTGGTCTTACGCCCGACCACGCCATCCTCCTCCAGGCCATGGCGGCGCTGAAAGGCCTTCACCCCCTGGACCAGCTGTTCGTCGTAGAGGAAGGGACTCCCCTCATCACGCTCTTCCAGGTCCCCCTCCAGAACAAGACGTCTGCGTACAATGGATACCGTCGCATTCTCCATTCCCGGCTTCAGACTCTGGTTGGTCTCTACGGGATCCCATCCCCCGGCTTTTTCGATCTCGCGGTAACGGGCCAGGGCCTCCTTCAGCTGGTGGTAGGCGGAATGCCCTGGAGCCAGCGCTCTCAGGGCATGGTCAATGGGGATCGTTGAATTGAGTGCGGCGGCAAGATCCGCAAGCTGTGCCCGGTTTCTCGGTATATGCCAGCGCGGATCATGGAGGTTCCAGTCCGCCCGCCCCTGGATAAGATCCTTGCCAAGACTCAGGTAGGAGAGATCGAGCAGCAGCTCCAGCCGCCACAACCCGATCCAGTCCAGGTCTGGCTCCCTCGACAGGGCGAGAATCTCATCGTACCAATAGTCTTTCGCATCCAGGCCCTCGCTATCGATGTTTTCCAGAAGCCCGACAAAACGGTGGCCTTTCTCTGACAGGCCTGGTGCCTCGATCCAGATGGGTTCACTGCCTGTCACCCGGTAGAAATCGGCAATGGAGGATTGAACGGCGCTTTCCGGCGAACCGTCATCCCGGGAGCCTGCCCCGGGCGACTCTTTCGATGGGGTACCGATTGCGGTTGAGCAGACCAGCGCAACAATGATCAGAACACCGAGCTGCCACCCGTGCGATTTTCTCTGTTGGTGGCCCATTTCCCTGAAAACCCGCCAGATCAATAAGAGTAGGGAGTACTCTAAGCTTAGCAGGTAAATTCCGGGTCTATCCCTGATACATTGTCAGGTACGGCTGCCGTATTCCGTTGCCTGAAAACAAAAACCCCGCCGTGCGGCGGGGTTTTGTAACCACTGTGGTGTGTGGTCGCGAGATCAGCGTTTGGTGCCCTTGCGGATCTTCTCGATGGCACGCAGCTGGGCAACCGCCTCGGCCAGTTCGGACTGGGCCTTGGCGTACTCGAACTCGGCCTGCTTGCCGGCGAGTGCCTCTTCGGCCCGCTTCTTGGCTTCGATAGCTGCCGCCTCGTCGAGATCCACCGCGCGTACCGCGGTATCATCCGCCAGAACGGTGACCAGGTGGGGCTGTACCTCGAGGATGCCACCGGAGACGTAGTAATACTCCATCTCCTTGCCGTCACCGGGCTCGACGCGAACCTCGCCGGGTTTCAGCCGGGTCACCAACGGCGTGTGCCGCGGTGCGATACCGACCTCACCCATGACCGCCGGGGCATAAACCATCTCGGCCTGGCCGGAATGGATCTCGCCCTCTGCGCTCACGATGTCCACATGAATTTTCATGCTCATAAGAAACTCCCGGCTTGATTAGTCGCCAGCGCCTCGCTCAACAGCCTCTTCGATGCCGCCGACCATGTAGAACGCCTGCTCGGGCAGGTGGTCGTACTCGCCTTCAACGATCGCCTTGAAGCTCGCGATGGTGTCTTTCAGGGATACGTACTTACCGGGGCTGCCGGTGAATACTTCCGCCACGAAGAAGGGCTGGGACAGGAAGCGCTGTACCTTACGGGCACGGGCTACGACCAGCTTGTCCTCTTCGGACAGTTCGTCCATACCCAGAATCGCGATGATGTCCTTCAGCTCCTTGTAGCGCTGCAGGGTACCCTGTACGGCACGGGCAACATCATAGTGCTCCTGGCCGACCACGTTGGGATCGAGGATACGGGAGGTGGAGTCCAGGGGATCAACCGCGGGGTAGATACCCAGCTCGGCGATCTGACGGGACAGTACCAGGGTCGCATCCAAGTGCGCGAAGGTGGTTGCGGGGGAGGGGTCGGTCAAGTCATCCGCAGGTACGTATACGGCCTGGAAGGAGGTGATGGAACCGGTCTTGGTGGAGGTAATACGCTCCTGCAGAACACCCATCTCCTCAGCCAGGGTAGGCTGGTAACCCACCGCGGAAGGCATACGACCCAGCAGTGCCGATACCTCGGTACCCGCCAGGGTGTAACGGTAGATGTTATCAACGAACATCAGTACGTCACGGCCTTCATCACGGAAGTTCTCAGCGATGGTCAGACCGGTCAGCGCTACACGCAGACGGTTGCCTGGAGGCTCATTCATCTGACCGTAGACCAGGGCAACCTTGTCCAGTACGCCGCCTTCTTCCATCTCGTGGTAGAAGTCGTTACCTTCACGGGTACGCTCTCCCACACCGGCGAATACGGAGAAGCCGGAGTGCTCTACCGCGATGTTACGGATCAGCTCCATCAGGGTTACGGTCTTACCAACGCCCGCACCGCCGAACAGTCCGATCTTACCACCCTTGGCGATGGGCATGACCAGGTCGATAACCTTGATGCCGGTCTCCAGGATCTCGGTGGTGGTGGCCTGCTCTTCGAGCTTGGGCGCTGCACGATGGATCGGCATACGCTGGTCGGTCTCAACAGGACCTGCCTCGTCAACCGGCTCACCCAGTACGTCCATGATGCGGCCCAGGGTAGCCTGGCCCACCGGCACGGAGATGGGAGCGCCGCTGCTGACAACTTCAACACCACGCTTCAGACCGTCAGTTGAACCCATGCAGATGGTACGGACAACGCCGTCACCCAGCTGCTGCTGCACTTCAAGGGTCAATCCTTCGGATTCGATCTTGAGTGCATCGTAGACCTTCGGCATATCACCTGCTGCGAACTGTACGTCCACAACAGCGCCGATGATTTCCACCACTTTACCCGAACTCATTTCTGGTTCCTCGTTAAAATCAAAATTCAATTCGCCTTACACAGCGGCGGCGCCACCCACGATCTCGGAGATCTCCTGGGTAATAGCGGCCTGGCGCGCTTTGTTGTAGACCAGCTGCAATTCGTTGATAAGGTTGCCTGCATTGTCGGTAGCGGACTTCATCGCCACCATACGGGCGGACTGCTCACATGCTGCATTTTCGACTACTGCCTGGTACACCAGGGCCTCGATGTAGCGGACCATCAGGCCATCGAGCACATCCTTGGAATCGGGCTCGTAGATGTAGTCCCAGTGGTGCCTAAGCTTCTCGTCGGGCTCCGCAGAGATGGGTACGACCTGCTCAACGGTCGGCTTCTGGGTCATCGTGTTGACGAACTCGTTGGAAGCCACGTAGATGCGATCGAGCTCACCGTCCACGTAAGCATCCAGCATCACCTTCACGGTACCGATCAGGTCCTCGAGGTGCGGTGAGTCACCCAGGTGAGTGGCCTCTGCCAGCACGCGGCCGCCAAAGCGCTTGAAAAAACCCAGCGCCTTGTTGCCGATGGTGCAGAACTCGACCTTGATACCCTGCTCCTGCTGCTGTGCAACCTCTTTCACCAGCTTGCGGAACAGGTTGCTGTTGAGGCCGCCACACAGACCGCGGTCTGAGGAGACGATGATATAACCGACTCGCTTGACCTCGGAACGCTCCTTCATGAAGCTGTGGCGGTACTCCGGATGCGCGTGGAACAGGTGACCGATGACGTTGCGCATCTTGTCCGCATAGGGACGTGTCGCATTCATACGGTCCTGGGCCTTACGCATCTTTGCGGCCGCCACCATCTCCATCGCAGAGGTGATCTTCTGCGTATTCTTGATGCTGGCGATCTTGGTGCGGATTTCTTTTGCGCCTGCCATGATTAAACCTTATCTATCAGCTCTCGGGGATCTCGTGCTTACCAGGTGTGGTTTGCCTTGAAATCCTTCAGTGCGTCGTGCAGGGCATTGGCGATCTCGTCGTTGTAGTCCGCAGTCTCGTTGATTCTGTCCATCAGAGACTTCTGGCTGCTGTTCATGTAGCCGAGCAGAGCCGCTTCGAAATCGACAACCTTGGATGCATCGATGTCATCCAGGTAGCCTTCGTTCGCCGCGAACAGGGAGGTCGCCATTTCGGCAATTGAAAGCGGACTGTACTGATGCTGTTTCATCAGCTCGGTCACGCGCTCACCACGCTCCAGCTGCTTGCGGGTGGCCTCGTCCAGGTCGGATGCGAACTGTGAGAAGGCCGCCAGCTCACGGTACTGGGCCAGGGCCAGACGAACACCGCCACCGAGCTTCTTGATGATCTTGGTCTGGGCGGAACCGCCTACACGGGATACCGACAGACCGGCGTTGATGGCCGGGCGGATACCTGCGTTGAAGAGGTCGGCCTCCAGGAAGATCTGACCGTCGGTAATGGAGATCACGTTGGTCGGTACGAACGCGGATACGTCGCCGGCCTGGGTCTCGATGATGGGCAGGGCGGTCAGGGAGCCGGTCTTGCCTTTCACTTCACCGTTGGTGTTCTTCTCCACCTCTGCCTCGTTGATACGGGCAGCGCGCTCCAGCAGACGGGAGTGCAGGTAGAAGACGTCACCGGGGTAGGCTTCACGACCCGGCGGACGACGCAGCAGCAGGGATACCTGGCGGTAGGCCCACGCCTGCTTGGTCAGGTCATCGTATACGATCAGCGCGTCTTCACCCTTGTCGCGGAAGTACTCGCCCATGGTGCAGCCGGCGTATGGTGCGAGAAACTGCAGCGCGGCAGACTCGGCGGCGGTAGCGGCGACGATGATGGTGTGATCCATGGCGCCGTGCTCTTCGAGCTTGCGAACCGTCTGGGCGATGGTGGAGTTCTTCTGACCTACGGCGACGTAGATACACTTAACACCGGTACCCTTCTGGTTGATGATGGAGTCGATGGCGATCGCAGACTTACCGGTCTGGCGGTCGCCGATGATCAGCTCACGCTGGCCACGGCCGATGGGTACCATGGCGTCGATCGCTTTCAGACCGGTCTGCACCGGCTGGTCAACCGACTTACGGGCGATAACACCAGGAGCGACCTTCTCGATGGGAGAGGTGCCTGCTGCATTGATCTCGCCCTTACCGTCGATCGGGTTACCCAGGGGATCGACCACGCGACCCAGCAGGCCTTCGCCGACCGGAACCTCCAGAATGCGTCCGGTGCACTTGACCGCGTCGCCTTCGGAGAGGTGGGTGTAGTCACCCATGACAACCGCACCTACAGAATCGCGCTCCAGGTTGAGCGCCAGGCCGTAGGTGTTGCCGGGGAACTCCAGCATCTCCATGGACATCACGTCTTCCAGACCGTGAATGCGTGCGATGCCGTCGGTCAGGCTGATGACCGTGCCCTCGGTGCGGGCTTCGGTTTTGAGATCGAATTTCTCGATCTTATTTTTGATCAGTTCGCTGATCTCGGATGGATTGAGTTGCATAATGGCTTCTCGCTTAGATTCCTAATTCGTTCGCCAGTTGCTGCAGTCGCCCGCTGACTGAGCCGTCAAGTACCATGTCGCCTGCACGAATGTGCACGCCGCCGATCAGGGCTTCGTCCTGCTCGGAGGTGATGGTGATCTCACGTCCCAGTTTCTCTTTCAGCGCGTCAGCAATTTGCTTCTCCTGGTCGGCTTCCAGGGCATAGGCGGAGCGGACATGTACATTGAGTACCTTTTCACTCTCGGCCTTCAGCTCTTCGAACAGAGCCGCGATCTCACCTGCTATCAGGAGGCGATCGTTCTGCACCAGCAGTTTGACCAGGTTCTGCCCCTCTTCGTCGAAGTGGTCGCCACAGACATCCAGCATCAGGCCGGTCAGGGCATCCTGAGCGACCTTGGGGTTGACGATGAGACCCGCCAGGGCAGGCTCCTCGACAGCACCAGCCAGAAACGCCAGCTGTTCGGACCATTCGGCGAGCTTGCCGCTCTCCTGGGCCCTGGCGAATACCGCTTCCGCGTAAGGACGGGCGATTGTGGTTGTTTCTCCTGCCATGGCAGTTCCTTAGATCTGTTTGGCCAGGGATTCGACGATGTCGTTATGCGCTGCAGCGTCGATCTCCTTCTGGAGGATCTTCTCTGCACCGGCAACCGCCAGATCTGCGACCTTCTCGCGCAGGTGTTCACGAGCACGATTGGTCTCCTGCTCGATCTCGGCCTGTGCCGCGGTCAGAATGCGCTCACCTTCGGTGCGTGCATTATCTTTGGCTTCGTCGACAATCTCAGAAGCGCGCTTCTGAGCCTGGGCTACAATTTCGCCTGCCTGGGCCTTGGCCTCGTGCAGAACGTCCTTTGCCCTTTCCTGTGCCAACTCCTGCTCGTGCTGTCCACGCTCGGCAGCCGCAAGGCCGTCGGCGATCTCTTTGCGACGAGTCTCCAAGGCGCCCATGATCGGGGTCCACACGAATTTCATCGTGAACCACACGAACACCACGAAGGAGAGAAGCTGACCTATAAGAGTCAGATTGATGTTCATCCCGGATTTACCTCGCTTTTAGACGAGATGAAAATTAGTTCGCTTGAAGTAGCCAAGATTAACCGGCAACAGCGAACAGCACGTACATGGCCAGACCCACAGCGATCATGGGAACGGCGTCGACCAGACCCATTACGATGAAGAACTGGGTACGCAGCATGGGGATGAGTTCAGGCTGACGAGCAGCGCCTTCGAGAAAGCGTCCACCCAGAACACCGATACCGACAGCGGCACCCAGGGCGCCCAGGCCCATCATGATTGCGCCGGCAATGTACAGCAGTGCGTTTTCCATTTTGGTCTCCCGTTGAGGTGAGTAAGTTGAAGTTAATAAATAAAGTTAAAAAATCAGTGCTCGTGATGCGCCATATCCAGGTACACGATGGTCAGGGTCATGAAGATGAACGCCTGCAGTGTAATGATGAGGATATGGAATATCGCCCAGCCCAGCTGAAGCACACCGCCGAACAGACCCAGGATCACACCTGCGTTGTACATGATGGCGATGAGGATGAAGATCATCTCACCGGCGTACATGTTACCGAACAGACGCAGTGCGAGAGAGATCGGCTTGGCGATCAGGCTGACGAATTCGAGTACGAAGTTGATCGGGATGAAGAGGATCTTGACGATCGGGTTGTCAGAGGAGAACGGCTGCAGGGTCAGTTCACCCATGAAACCGCCAACACCCTTCATCTTGATGCTGTAGTAGAGGACCAGTGCAAAAACACCGATGGCCATGCCGAAGGTGGCATTGGGATCGGTGGACGGGACCACTTTCATAAAGTGGATACCCATCAGCTGGGAAGCGTATGGAATCAGGTCAACGGGCACCAGGTCCATCAGGTTCTGGAGGAAGATCCAGATAAAGATGGTGAGCGCCAGGGGGGCGACCAGGTCGTTCTTGGCGGTGAAGGAGCCACGCACGCTGGTGTCGATGAACTCGACGATCCACTCGGCGAAATTCTGCAGACCACCGGGGATTCCGGAGGTGGCCGCATCGGCTGCCTTCTTAAAAAGATAAAGGAAGAGGATGCCAAGGGCGATGGACCAGAACATGGTATCCACGTGGATCGCCCAGAAGCCCATCTCTTTGGCTTCTGCTGCACTGTGGGCAATGCCCCAGGTGCCATCAGGATGCTGACCGAAAGTAAGATTGGTCAGATGGTGTTTGATATATTCGCTGGAGGTCAGGGTATCGCCGGCCATTGTGCTCTTAAACCAAGACTCGATTAATTAAAAAAATTCATAACAATTACGGGCCCGATCGCAGTCAGCAAAAAGGTGCCCAGCAGCGCGCCGATGCTCAGTGGCTCAAGCCACACGATAGCGGCTGCAAACAAAATTCCTGTGACAACGAGCTTCAGGAGCTCTGCCCCGTAGAACCTGGCGACCATGCTGGCCGGTTGCTGTGCCTGGTAGCGAACGAAAACCACCACGGCGAATACCAGATTTGCGAAGACTGCTGTCAGTCCTCCGGCCAGGGCAGAGTAAGCCTCAACCCAACCGATGGCGAGTAGTGCCAGGGCTGCGATGAAAGACGTTGCCAGCTGCGCCAGAATGACCCGATAGGCTTGGCTCTTGTCAGTGAGTTGCATCTCTATGATCCCCTGCAGCTCTCAGCCTTGCCTATCTAAAGCGGAGCGCAGTATAAGGGGTCCAACATATAAGGTCAAACGATAGCCGAATAAATCTTTTTATGACCGTCAAAAGCCTTATAAATGACTTAAAGAAAACCCTAATATTCTAATAGTCCGTGCGCGTCATGACATTTGTCACAACCTTTACCGACTGCGGCAAAAAAGCCAACGATAATTGTCAATCAGTCCGTATTAAAACGGGTCGACAGAATCATTGGCGACACCTTTCACCCGGGGCGCCTTCTATTGAATGTGGTCGAGGATACCGTCCAGCTCGTCCAGGCTGTTGTAACTGATCACCAGCTTGCCCTTGCCGCTGTTTCCCTGCTGTATCTTGACCCTGGCGCCCAGTTTCTCGGTCAGGTCGTTTTCCAGGCGAACCACGTTTGGGTCCTCCTTTGCAACGGCCTTGGGCTTGGCCTGGGCCGGTTCATCACCCTGGAGTCGGCGCACAAGCTTCTCGGTCTCGCGTACCGAGAGCCCCTGGGCCACCACCTGGCGCGCAGCCTTGCTCTGGGCTTCGTCCTTCAGGCCGAGCAGGGCACGGGCATGGCCCATCTCCAGGCGTCGCTCCTCGATAAACTTCTTCACGTCCTCGTTGAGGTCGAGAAGGCGCAACAGGTTGGTCACCGTTGTACGGGACTTGCCCACCGCCTGGGCGATCTGCTGGTGAGTGAGTTCGAATTCGTTGAGCAGGCGGTGCAGGGCGGTGGCCTCTTCCAGGGGATTGAGGTCGTCGCGCTGGATATTCTCGATCAGCCCCATGGCCATGGCGGTCTGATCGGGCACATCACGGATCACCACGGGGATCTCATCGAGGCCCGCCTGCTGGCTGGCGCGCCAGCGACGCTCACCGGCGATGATCTCGTAGCGCCCACCTTCGACAGGACGCACCACGATGGGCTGAACAACGCCCTGGGCGGCAATGGAATCGGCGAGCTCCTGGAGACTCTCGGGGTTGAAATCGCGCCGGGGCTGGTAACGTCCGCGTTGTATCAGGTCGACCGGCAGGCTGGTCAGGTTCTCTCCCGGCGCACTGCTCTCGGGGGTATCCTGTTCCCCCTCTTTGGCGGCTCCCCCCAGCAGGGCATCGAGCCCTCTTCCAAGACCACGTTTTTTCGCTGCTGCCATCTGTTCTTTTTCCGAATCTGTCTATTGGGGCGACAAGCTCGCCCTGAAAATTTCTTGTCTGTCAGGCGGTGGCCGGTTCCGCCCCCGTGCCGCGCTGATCATTGCGCCGCAGGAACTCGCTCGCCAGGGCCATGTAGGAGACCGCGCCGCGGGACGACTTGTCGTACTTGATGATCGGCAGACCATAACTGGGCGCCTCGGCCACACGCACATTGCGCGGGATGATGGTGCGAAACACCTGGTCGTTGAAGTGGCTGATCAGCTGCGCGGAGACCTCGTTGGTGAGGTTGTTGCGCGGATCGTGCATGGTACGCACGATGCCCTCTATCTGCAGGTTGGCATTGCGGCTGTCCTGGATCTGGCGGATGGTGCTGATCAGGGCGGTCAGCCCCTCCAGGGCATAGTACTCACACTGCAGCGGAATCAGCACCCCGTCGGCGGCCACCAGGGCGTTGAGGGTCAGCATGTTGAGTGAGGGGGGGCAGTCGATGATGATGTACTCGTAGCGCTCCTTGGCACCGGAAAGGGCAAGGCTCAACCGCTTCTCCTTGAGGGGGGCATTCATCAGGCCCACTTCCGCTGCCGTCAGGTCTGCGTTGGAGGGCAGCACGTCGAAGCCGGCCTCGTCCGAGGTGACCACCGCATCGGCAAACTGTGACTCGCCCAGCAGCACGTCACAGCTCGACTTCTCCAACTCGTACTTGTTGACGCCGCTGCCCATGGTCGCGTTGCCCTGGGGATCCAGATCCACGAGCAATACCTTGCGCTTCAGCTGGGCAAGGGAGGCAGCCAGATTGACGGCGGTGGTGGTCTTGCCGACCCCACCTTTCTGATTTGCTACACAGACGATTCGGCCCATGGGTGCGCTTCCGTTTACTCGTTCAGTCACTCTACCGCCATCAGCAACGACGGCGCCGTGCCTGGGCGGACTGACGAGAATATCAGAAACGCGTGTGGTGTCCCACAAGTAAGTACCGTTACGGCGCCGCGCCAGGGGATAGTGTGCAGCCCTCAGTACATCCGGGCACCGGAAGGTCAGAACTTGAACAGATCCTCCGCCGCTTTCAGCAGGTCATCCTGGTCCGAGGAGGCCCCGCCAACCGGCTCCCCGGTGGGCTCGAAGAAACCGCAGTAGTTGGGTTTATCCTTCTCCATCACCCGGTCGGCCACCGGCTCGCGGCACTCGTTGGTCTGGCCCGGGGCGTACCAGCGGCAGTTGCGACATACCCGGTTCGGCTTGCCGCACGTCAGGCAGTTGGTCTCCCGGCCGTAGTCGCTGGCGCCCAGTTCAGTGCCGCAGCTCCAGCATTTACCCTGTATGTTGTCGCTCATAACCCGCCTCCCCGGCATACCATCATCCCCGCATGATATCAGCAGGGAGAGTGGTGCGACATCCGGGACACCCGGCCCAGGGGCCTCGATGCTCAGCCCTTCCCCGAGCTACCCTGGGCGCCGGGCATCAGGGCCAGTCCCTTCTGCCGCCGCGCCTTCATCTCGGGCTCCATGGCCAGACCCTTCAGGCGTTTCTGCCGGATCTCACTGACCGTCTCCTCTATCAGCAGGAAGCGTTTCGCCGTGGTGGGGTGGGTCGCCCCTTTGATTCCCCGGATGTCCGACGGACGCTCCGCCGCCATGCGGCGCCAGAAGTTGGCCGACTCTTCGATGGGTACGCCGGCCCGCGCGAGGATATAGAGCCCCACGTAATCCGCCTCCGCCTCGAACTCCTGGGAGAAAGCCCTGCCGGTGAGCTTGCTGAAATAGCCCTTGGTAAAAACCCCGGCCGAGGCCGCCAGTACATCCAGCACCATGCCACCCATGGAATTGATCCGCCTGGCATCCATGTGATGCATGGCGTTGTGGGCGAGTTCATGTGCGACCACCATGCCGAGTTCATGGTCGTTCTCGGTGAAGCGGATCATCCCCGGGGTCACCAGTACACGCCTGCCATCGGAGAAGGCGTTGATCCGGCCGCTCTCCTTCAACACCACCGGGTAGCCGCATACCCGCTCGGTCTCCACCTCCATGCTCATCTCGCTGCCATCGCGCCGGATCCTGATCACCAGGGGTTCACCGGCTTTCACCTCTTTTCTGTAATAACGCCGCAGGGCCTTGATCCCCGCCTCGCCGGGCTGGATTGTGTGCCCGCCGATCACAAGCAGCCTGTCTCCAGGCAGTATCCCCGCCTTTGCTGCAGGCGTACCTGATACCACATGGGAGACCTTTACCCCGTCAGGCAGTTTGAAGAGCGCCCTGGCCGTATCCCTGAACCCATCCTGGTAGGCATAGGGATGGGTGAAGTAGATACCGGTTCCGGCACGTTGCTCCTCGGGGCAGAAATCAGCCGCTGCCCGCCGCAGGGGATAACTGACCTCGGCCAGGCGTTGTTTTAGCCTGGCGCTGCGCTGCAGGGCGATCCGCCGCTGCTTCTCCTGCTCTCCGGCAACCCGCTCATCGGAGACCACCGGACGATAGGATGTCGGTTTCATGCAACCGCTCAGGATGAACAGGAGTATCAAAAAGGTAAAAAAAGTTCTGCCAGGCATAATCATTGCCTCACTACAAACAAGCCCAATTCAGAAAGGCTCCGGGCCTACCGGACCCGGATCCTCAATCAGGTTGTCGGTGGTTGCGGGGCAGAATCCAATGGCGGCCGGCGGATATGTGAATAACCGCTCACGGTTACAAAAGCGGCCGGGGAAAGCGTGACGGGCCCGGCAGAAGGGAAATAAAATCCCTTAAAAGCGTTTGACATGGCGCGGGGTATAGGCACCCCCGCGACCAGGTCAGGTGGGAAGACGAGCGCTGCTACTGGCGGGCTATTGGCACTCGCCCAGGCGTCGTCCGCGACTGCGGCTGAGCATCTCCATGCCGGCCGTGTTGACGGACATCTCGCCGGTGGCGCTATCACCGGCATAGGTCATCTTGCCGGTACTGATGACCTGGCCCGCAGGGCTGTTGCAGGTCATCTTCCAGGAGACCGTGTCACCCGAGGTTTCCATCTCGGTGATCTCGCAATCCTGGTTCTGGCCACCCTCCTGGGGTACCAGGTCCTCCCGGGTAATACACTGCTGGTAGACCGTTGGCGGCATCTTCATCGGCATGCCGGGCATATCCATCTCCGTGCTCCACTCCCACAGCCCGGGGTTCATGTTCACCTCTTCAGCCTGGGAACAGCCTGTAAGCAGCACCAGTGCAAGTAATCCTGTTCTGTATCTCATCTGGCAACCCCTTTCCCTTTGAATAAACGTTTTCCTGATAGAACGTATAAACCACTCACCGGGTATGCGCCACATCGTCAGCAAATTATTGTGCTGTCAATCCCGGGGACGGAGAAGAATGGCGTGGCGCTCGCCTTCCGTGTCAGGCACTTTGAGTTCGATAACCTGGACCCGGTGACCCTCTCTCTCGACCTGTGCTATCTCGTCTTGAGGTATGGTGCCCTTCATGGCCAGCAGCTGTCCGTCGCCGGCTAGCAGGTGCGCGGTCAGCTGGGCCATCTTTGGCAGAGCAGCAAAGGCCCGGGAGGTGACGGTATCAAAAGGGTTTTCAGGCCGGAAAGTCTCCACCCGTCCGTTGACCACTTCGACATTGGAAAGCCCGAGGGCGGTTTTCGCCTGCTGCACAAAACGCGTCTTCTTGCCGTTGGAGTCGAGCAGGGTGAAGTTGGCATCCGACAGGGCGATGGCCAGGGGAATGCCCGGCAGCCCAGGCCCGGTACCGACATCCAGCACCCTCGGCCCCCTGACCATGTCGAGAATGGAGAGACTGTCGAGCAGTTGCCTGGCTACCATCTCGGCGGGGTCCCTCACCGCGGTAAGGTTGAAAGCGTTGTTCCACTTCAGCAGCAGGGCGAGGTAGTCGAGCAGCAGGCCCTGCTGCTGATTACTGAGGTCGACACCCATCCTGTGAAGGCCATCGGCGAGCTGCTTTTCCCAGGTGAGGCGCTGATCGTTCATTATGCGGACTTGCGCTTGAGGTGGATCAGCAGCAGGGAAATGGCCGCCGGGGTCATGCCGGGGATGCGGCCCGCCTGGCCGATGGTGGTGGGATGGCTCTTGGAGAGTTTCTCCCGCACCTCGGACGACAGCCCCTTGACCTTGCCGTAATCGAAATCCTGGGGCAGCTTCACCGCCTCGTTGGCCCGTGCCCGCTCGATCTCATCCTGCTGGCGTTCGATATAGCCGGCGTACTTGGCCTGGATCTCCAGCTGTTCGGCCACTTTCGGATCTTCCACGCCCGGTGAAACCGTGGGCAGTCTGCGCAAACCGTCGTAGCTGATCTCGGGACGGCTCAGCAGGTCCAGTGCCCGGGTCTCACGGGAGATGGAGGTGCCCAGCTCCTGCTCGGCGATGTCGCCCGCCTCGCTGCCGGGGTGGACCCAGATATCCCGCAGCCGCTGGCGCTCCTGTTCGATCGCCTCGCGCTTGCGGTCGAAGGCCTCCCAGCGCCCGTCCTCCACCAGCCCCAGCCGGCGCCCCTGCTCGGTCAGACGCAGGTCGGCGTTGTCCTCCCGCAGCAGCAGGCGGAACTCCGCCCGGCTGGTGAACATGCGGTAGGGCTCCTTTGTGCCGCGGGTGATCAGGTCGTCCACCAGCACGCCCAGGTAGGCCTCGTCCCTGCGTGGGCACCAGGCCTCCCGCTCGTTGATCTTGAGTACCGCGTTGAGCCCTGCCAGCAGCCCCTGGGCCGCCGCCTCCTCGTAACCAGTGGTGCCGTTGATCTGGCCGGCGAAATAGAGCCCTTCGATGAATCGGGTCTCGAGACTGGGTTTCAGATCCTGGGGATCGAAGAAGTCGTACTCGATGGCGTAACCGGGACGCACGATCCGTGCATTCGCAAACCCCTTCATGGAGCGCACCAGCTCCCACTGCACATCGAAGGGCAGGGAGGTGGAGATACCGTTGGGATAGACCTCGTTGCTGGTCAGTCCCTCGGGCTCGATGAAGATCTGGTGGGAGTCACGGTCGGCAAAGCGCACCACCTTGTCCTCGATGGAGGGGCAGTAGCGGGGACCGACCCCCTCGATCACCCCGGTGAACATCGGCGAGCGGGACATGCCCCCGCGGATGATCTCGTGGGTGCGCTCGTTGGTATGGGTGATATGGCAGGGTACCTGCTCCGGGTGCTCCTGCGGTGAACCCATGAAGGAGAAGACCGGCACCGGGTCGTCCCCGGGCTGGGCCTGGAGTTCGCTGTAGTCGATAGTGCGGCTGTCGATGCGGGGCGGGGTGCCGGTCTTCAGCCGGTCCACGTTGAAGGGGAGCTCCCGTAGCCGCCGGGAGAGGGCGTTGGCCGGCGGATCCCCCGCGCGTCCGCCCTCGTAATTGTTGAGCCCGATATGGATACGTCCGCCAAGGAAGGTACCGGTGGTGAGCACCACCGAGCGGGCGTGGAACTTGAGCCCCATCTGGGTCACCACGCCGGTGACCTGTTCACCCTCGACGACCAGGTCATCCACCGCCTGCTGGAAGATATCGAGGTTCTGCTGGTTCTCCAGGGCGAAACGCACCGCGGCCCTGTAGAGAACACGGTCCGCCTGGGCGCGGGTGGCGCGTACCGCGGGACCCTTGCGCGAGTTGAGTATGCGGAACTGGATACCGCCCCTGTCGGTGGCGCGTGCCATCAGGCCGCCCAGGGCGTCCACCTCTTTCACCAGGTGGCCCTTGCCGATACCGCCGATAGCCGGGTTGCAGCTCATCTGGCCGAGGGTGTCGATGTTGTGGGTCAGCAGCAGGGTACGGGCACCCATGCGCGCGGCCGCCAGGGCCGCCTCGGTACCGGCATGACCCCCGCCCACAACGATCACATCGTAGCTATCGGCATGAAACATGGTTTTCGCGCATCAACTTTAAGAGGCCGCGTATTGTACCCCACACAACTGTTATTTATAGCCTTTTTGGCGGTTTTCACAGATCCGACCAAGGAAAACCTCAATTGTTGGATCTTCCCAAACGGTGCATGGTTAGCCCCATCAGATAGAGACCACCCATAACGAGGAGTCCGCCATGCTTCCTGTCAGAATCACCGCCATCATCGCCCTGTTCGCCGCCATCATCTGGTTCAACATCCCCTCGGCCTTCGCCGACGAGGCAGACGACGACGTGGTGAAGGTGGTCTACCACGCCGACTTCGCCGATCCCCGCCGCTTCAGTGCGATGCTCACCAGCATCCACAACATGGTCACACACTACGAGAACGAGATGATCGAGTACGACGTGCGCATCGTCTTCGTTGCCCACGGCATCCGCTTCGTCACCGGCGACAAGCTGGAGAAGACCCCCTTTGCAGAGGATGCCGCGCTGGCGGAACGCCGCGACAACCTCAAGGGGCGCCTGTCGAGCCTCAACCAGGTGATGTCCGTGGGACTGGAGTTGTGCGACATCACCCGCAGCCAGGTGGGACTGGACGCATCGAAACTCTACGAGGGCGTGGAGTCTGTTCCCTCCGGCGTGGTGCAGGTGGCCGACCTGCAGCGCCAGGGATTTGCCTATATCAAGGTGGAGTGAGAAATAATTCCCGCATCCGCACGGTCCCTACGGATATGGCCAAACAACCCGGGTACCGAACATGCAAAGAAGAGCCCTCGCAATACCGTATAAACCTGCCGCCATCATTCTGTTGATGGCATTCAGCCTGACGTTTCTCTCCCTGGCAGAGGGCAGGGAGCTGAAACCGAGGCCTGCGCCCGAGTTCACCCACACCGCTTTCGAGGATTGGCTCAACTCCGTGCCCATCACCCTGGCTTCCCTGAAGGGCAAGGTGGTGATGCTGGACTTCTGGACTTTCGACTGCTGGAACTGTTACCGCTCCTTCCCCTGGTTGCACTCCGTTGAAGAGAAGTTCAAGGACCAACCGTTCCAGGTGGTTGGTGTCCACACTCCCGAGTTTCAGCACGAACGGAAACGGGCCAATGTCGAGAAGAAGATCAAGAAGTTCAAACTGACCCACCCGGTGATGATGGACAACGACTTCTCCTACTGGAACGCCACCGGTACCCGCTACTGGCCCAGCTTCTACCTGGTCGACAAGCAGGGACAGCTACGCTACCTCTTTATCGGCGAGACCCATATCGGTGAAAAGCGGGCGGAGGAGGTTGAGAAGGCTATTGCGGCACTGCTTGCCGAGTGACGCAATAAACTGTCTCGATATGTCGCTTTCAGATCTTCAAACAGTGGTGCTTTGAATATCGCTTATCACTACTCCCTGGATTTGAATCGGCGCGAACTCAATTTGGCGTGTTTATAAAAACGGCCCAGCGACCGGTCACTGCTACGCCGCTCCGCAAGCGATTCGTTATTACGCGCCTGCTCGGACTTAAGCTTGCGGTAGTTATCGAGGCGACGCTGCTCGAGCCTGCCGGCTTCAACTTCCCTGATAACGGCACACCCCGGCTCGGAGATATGTTGGCAATCCTTGAACCGGCATTGTTGAGCAAGCGTGTCGATATCTGAGAAAGCGCTCCTGATACCTTCTTCACTATCGACTATCTGTAACTCCCTCATACCTGGATTGTCGAGCAGCAGCCCCCCTCCGGCCAAACGGTGCAGGCTCCTCGATGTCGTGGTATGGCGCCCCTTGCTGTCGCTTTCACGAATAGCGGCCGTACCCTGATCCTCACTTCCCTTCAGACCATTTATGATGGTTGATTTCCCAACGCCGGAAGAGCCGAGCAATGCCACTGTCTGTCCGTAAGCTATCCATTTTTCCAATACACGGAGAGCTTCAGGGTCTGTGGCATTTATCCTCTCGACCGGTAACTCGGGAAGACTTAGGGATAGGGATTCAACATAGGGTGAGACATCCGGACAAAGGTCTGTTTTAGTCAACACCAGTACACAATCGATACCGGTCTCAGCTGCTATGGCCAGGTAACGTTCGATCCTGTTGATGTTGAATTCGTTGTTACATGAGGTGACGATAAATATCGTATCGATGTTTGATGCAATGAGCTGAACAAAAGACTCTTTGCCTGCACCCCTGCGTTTTATATCCGTTTTCCGTTCGAGTATGCAGAGTGGCTTGAAACTGCGATCCACCATTATCCAGTCACCAACCGCAGGATGCATTTCCGGCGGATCATGTCGCCAATAGTAGGTTACTAATTGAAGATGCTTCTGATGACTCTCCTCGTCGAGTCCCACGCATTCAACCAGGTTGCGTTGTACGGAAACGACACGGAACGGCAGTTGTGATTCAAGTGACTCCAGGTCCAATTGAGACTGGAAAAAGTTGTTCCAACCCAGGTCAGGGAGGCTATTGATTTGCATTGGTGTTATCCCAAAAAATATTAGGTAAAGCAGCACGCGCCAATAACAGGCATGCTGAATCTATTGGGATTCGGATGAACCCCGGCGTACAGGCCGGGCAATTACAGGTGAGCTGAGGTGCAGGGATTCAGGAAAGAACCTGTCCCGGTAATCCAACTAGCTCTTTTTACCGGCCTGTGAACAACGGATAACAATCATGCAAACGCCTCCTTCCTATAGCGATGAGATACGGTTCAAGTATAGCACCAACGCTTTTCAGCATTGGTATATGTAAGATACGTCTTCCAGCGAAACAGCAATTTATCAAAAGCCAACTATCGATCAGTTTACTGGCAGGAGTGCCGCTTGGCTCCTCTCAACTCAACTGCAGAAGCGCTTCAGTTGATTAAGGTCCTTCCTGGCGTGTTCCATGTCACCCCGTTTCTCGGCACGTTTGGCTGCGATCCGCCAATGGTCACAGGGAGGAGGGAACTGCTCTTCAAATATGTAGGTGGCAATCTTCTTCAGCATCTCGTCGGGCAGGGGCATCGGCGGCATCAGGCCGAGCTGTGAAACCGCTTTAGTGTGCACCGCCGATTCGGTGGTCGGTTTTTTCACAAATTCGACCATTGAAGTCACGAAGTCTTCGTTATCCAGGGTGTTTCTTTTATACAGACGCTGCACGCCCCACATCGGCGGACCCAGGGGTGGATCCATCGCCTGGTTGTGGCAGACATGGCATGCCGGGTAGAGGCTCTTGCCTTCCATGGCCTCGGGACTGAGTGCATGACTGCCTGCTGAGAACAGCGACACGCCCAGCAGGATTGCCAAGCTTTTTCCTTTCATATCGTCTTACCTTCTATTTCAATCTTCTGATGCCATCCGGTGTCTCTATAATCGCCTGCAGATGTGGACGCTCGGATGGCCTGCATCTTTCTACCGTTACCGGACCTTCGAGATCAACCAGCTTAAAGATGCCGGATAGCCTCTCCTGTTCGGGGTGATGCAGTTCCAGGCCCAACAGCCTGAGGCCGTGATCGACCAGCCCTTCTGCCGGATGCCGGGCTGTCTGCCACTCGATAAACGATGGCACCACACCATCAAGTAGCAGCTCGCCATTCTGCGGAATGGTTATCAGCCAGTCCAGGTCACCGCGATTCATCGACACAATATCCCCGACGCCCTCCGGACATGCAGACACCGTGGCGTCTATATCCGTTGTCCTTGCCACCCAGGTTGCAAGAAGAGGTAGCGAGCCCTCATTTACCCTGTCGAGGGAGAACCAGCGCGGCCGGCCTGGTGCAGGTGCTTCGGGGTTCTTTGCAATCACCTCCAGGTAAGTGCTGTTCCCCAGGCGCAGCAGAAGATTGTGTGTACCCATCTTCTCGTGCTCACCCCCTGGCTGGGGTTCCACACCCAGCACATCGATGACATGTTGTGCACCCATCTCCAGTGTCGGACTGGTAATGACCAGGTGGTCTATATCTGTGTGAGCCATGGCTATCAATCCAATCCTTCCTCAATGGGAACCGGAGATGCGGTCCATGCCGCATGGTTATTGAGTCCCAGGTCAAATACAGGGTAATCAAACCAGCCGCTTCTCTCCACAGGTTATACAATAGTCATCAGGCATTCCTGCAACCACTATCAAGAAGTCATCCATGAAGAACGCACTGGATCGTGTAATCGAAGAGGCGGGACGGATCGTCCTGGGCAAGGAACAGGTGGTACGCCTTGCGGTGACCTGCCTGCTGGCGAGGGGTCACCTGCTGATCGAGGATCTGCCGGGGGTGGGCAAGACCACCCTGGCCCACCTGCTGGGCAAGCTGCTGGGACTGCACTACCAGCGCATCCAGTTCACCAGCGACCTGCTGCCGGCGGATATCATCGGGGTGTCGATCTTCGACCGGCAGGAGTCGGTGTTCCGCTTTCACCCCGGACCGGTCTTCTCCGAACTGGTGCTGGCGGACGAGATCAACCGCGCAACCCCCAAGGCCCAGAGCGCACTGCTGGAGGCGATGGAGGAGCGCCAGGTCACGGTGGAAGGGGAGACCCGGCGCCTGCCCGAGCCCTTCTTCGTTATCGCCACCCAGAACCCGGCCCACCAGATCGGTACCTTTCCCCTGCCGGAGTCCCAGCTCGACCGCTTCCTGATGCGTATTCGGCTGGGCTATCCCGACCCCCGCTCGGAACGGGCGCTGCTGGCCGGACAGGACCGGCGGGATATGCTGGAGACCCTCGAACCCTGCCTTGAGCACGAGCAGTTGAAGGCCCTGCAGCAACAGGTGACGGAGGTGCATGTCTCGGATGCCCTGCTGGACTACTGCCAGGCGCTGATCGAGCACACCCGCAACAACCCGGCCTACAACCACGGCCTCTCGCCCCGCGCCGGGCTCGCACTGCTGAGGAGCGCCCGCGCCTGGGCCCTGCTGGACGGCCGTTTCCAGGTACTGCCGGAGGATCTGCAGACGGTTCTGCCCTCGGTGGTCGGCCACCGCCTGCGCACCACTGACGACACCGCGCCCGACGAGGGTGTCGACCTGGCCGAGCAGCTGCTGGAGTCGGTACCGATACCATGAAACTGCGGGTACCCGAGCGCTGGATCCGCCGCCATGTCTATGCCGACGTGGAGGGGCGCGCCCGGGTCATGCCCCGTACCGTCTACATCCTGCCCACCGCCCAGGGTTTTCTGTTCGGCGCCATCCTCTTCATGATGCTGCTGGGTTCGATCAACTACGCCAACAACCTCGGCTTTATGCTCACCTTCCTGCTCGCGGGGCTGGGCATCGTTGCTATACTGCACACCTGGCGCAACCTGGTGGGACTGGAGCTGGTGGCCGGTCGCAGCGAACCTGTCTTCGCCGGCCAGGAGGCTCGCTTCGAGATCCAACTGATCAACAAGCGGGAGAGCGACCGGGCGGGCATCAATATCAGGCTGCCGGAGGGCGAGCCGGTAGCCTGCGACCTGGCAGGTAATTCCAACGCCGCTTTGAGCCTCGCCCTCGGCACCCACCACCGGGGCTATCAGCCCATGGGCCAGTTCGTGCTGTTCACCCGGTTCCCCATGGGACTGCTCCACGCCTGGGTCTACGTGGAGCTGGACAACCGCTGCCTGGTCTACCCGGCACCCGGCTCCAGGATGCCACCCGCCCAGGTACCCGACTACCGCCAGAGCCAGAAGGGAGACAAGGGCGTCGGCGTCGATGACTTCGTGGGCCTGCGCAGCTACAGGGACGGCGACCCGATAAGGCACATCCACTGGAAGGCCCTGGCACGGGGGCAGGGGATACAGACCAAGCAGTTCGGCGGAGACCGGGCCGATCGGCGCTGGCTCGATTTCGAGTCACTGACGGGTATGGATACCGAGGCGCGGCTCAGCGCACTCTGCCGCGGGGTGCTCGACGCCTGCGAGAAGCAGCACGAGTACGGCCTGCGTCTGCCCGGCCTGGAGATCAGGCCAAACCGTGGGCCCACTCACCGGAACAACTGCCTCAGTGCCCTGGCCCTGTTCGGTGAATCGTCATGAGAAAGCCGCTGGAAGCACCGCTCAACCGGCGTGAACTGACGGCCCTCATCGTTCTGCTGGTCCTAGCGGTGGCGCCCCACGTGCTGCACCTCGAGGGCTGGATCTCCGCCTTCTTTCTCGCCGCCGTGTTTCTGCGGCTGGTGGCCCTCAGGATCCCCCGGGCGCTGCCGGGAAAACTGCTGCTGTTCCTGCTGACCGTGGGTGGACTGGCCAACGTGCTGGCCCACTACCCCCTGCTGATGGGCAAGGAGTCGGGTGTTGCCCTGCTCACCTCAATGATGGGACTGAAGCTGCTGGAGCTGAAGAGCCGCCGGGATCTCTTCATCACTGTCTTTCTCGCCTTCTTCGCCCTGGTGACCCAGTTCCTGTTCCGCCAGGAGATTGCCCTGGTTGGCTACGTGCTGCTGGTGGTGTGGGGACTGGGTGCGGTGCTGGTGGAGGCGAGCCGCTCGGAACACAGCCCCAGCCTGCTGCCCCCCCTGCGCAAATCCGGCGTTATGCTGCTGCAGGCGGTGCCGGTGATGATCGTGCTGTTTGTCTTCTTCCCCCGCTTCACCGGGCCGCTCTGGAACCTGGGGCTGGACAGTACCGCCGCCAAAAGCGGTCTCAGCGACCGTATATCCCCGGGCAGCATCAGCAAGCTGATTCTCTCCGAGGAGGTGGCGTTCCGTGTCGATTTCGAGGGCGAGATCCCACCCAACAGCAAACTCTACTGGCGGGGTCCGGTGCTCTGGGAGAGCGACGGCTTTTACTGGAACGAGGGTCCACGGCAGCGCCCGCGCAGGTTGAGATTCCAGGTGGGTGGTGAACCGGTCACCCACACCGTGACCCTGGAGCCGACCCATCGGCGCTGGCTCTTCGCCCTCGACCTGCCGCAGAAGCGCCCGGCAAATTCGATCCGCATGCCTGACTTCCAGTTGCTCAACACCAAGCCGCTGGATCAGCGCATACGCTACAACCTTACCTCCTGGACCCAGTACAACACCGGCCCGTTGCGGGAGGATGAATTGCAACGTGGCCTGCAGCTGCCGCCGAACATCACGCCACGCATGGAGCAGCTGGTCAAAGGCTGGCCTGCCGATGCCGAAAGCCCTGCCGCAATTGTCGATGCGGCGCTGAAGTATTTCAGGGAGCAGCCCTTTTACTACACCCTGATTCCTCCACTGACCCTGGATAACCCCGCTGACGAGTTCCTGTTCGATACCCGCAGGGGCTTCTGTGAGCACTACGCCACCAGCTTCACCCTGTTGATGCGTCTTGCCGGTATCCCCACCCGGGTGGTCACCGGCTACCAGGGAGGCGAGGTCAACCCGATGGGCGACTACCTGGTGGTGCGTCAATCCGATGCCCACGCCTGGAGCGAGGTGTGGCTGGAGGGCCGTGGCTGGGTAAGGATCGATCCCACGGCCGCGGTGGCACCCCAGCGTATCGAGCGCTCGTTCAATCCCGATTTCGGGAGATCCTCCACCATCGGTGCACCCATCGAGTTCGACCTTGGGGAGTCTGAACTGCTGAAGCGGATGGTGAAGCAGCTGCTCTGGGGCTGGGATTCGGTCAACAGCACCTGGCACAACTGGGTTCTGGGTTACAGCAACGAACGCCAGGGACTGCTGATGGACCTGCTCGGCCTGTCGTTTCTTCGCGGACACCGGCTGGCCATCGGCATGGTGCTGATCACCGCCATCGTGGTGATGGCCATCGGTGGCTTGTTGTGGAACCAGACCCGGCAGAAGACGGACCCGGTCCAGCGGGCCTACCTGCGTTACTGCCGGAAGCTCAACCGGATCGGTATCGAGCGCAGACCCTGGGAGGGGCCGAAGGATCTCGCCAGCCGGGTGATCGACCAGCGACCCGACCTGGCTACGGATGTGGCCCGTATCACCAGTCTCTATGTCGGCATCCGCTACGGCACGGAGGACAACCAGACGTTGCGCCGGCGCCTGCAGATCATGGTCCAGGCGTTCAGGCCTTCACGCAGCCAGGCCGGTTAGACGTTACGCCTGGGACGGAACGAGGTGGCGAGAAAAATCCCCGCAAAGATCCCCAGCATGCCGGTCAGCTGAAATGCGGCCACTTTTTCATCCAGCAACAGCACGGCCAGCACCATGGCGTAGACCGGGATCAGGTTGCAGAACATACCCGCCAGGTTGGCACCACCCAGGGCAATCGCCCGGTTCCAGAAGAAGTAGGAGAGAATGGAAGGGAAGATGCCGACGTACAACAGGATCAGACCGGTATCCAGGTTCAGGGTGAGGAGGGCATGCTGGCTGATGTCCCAGAGGTAGAACGGCAGTATCCCCAGTACTCCCAGAAAAACCAGCATCCACAACAGGCCGAGCCGGTTCAGATCGTCAGGCAGGGGTTTGATAAGCACCGAATAGAGGGCAAAACTGAACACGGCCAGCAGCATCAGCAGATCGCCCGGGTTCAGTTCCAGTCCCAGCAGTACACCCGGATCACCCCGGGTGATCACCAGCAGCACACCGAAGAGTGCCATCAATAACCCAAGGCGCTGGTAACCGCTCGCACGCTCCTGGCCAGCCAGCCAGGTCAGGGTGAAAACCATCAATGGCATGGTGGCAGTGACCACGCCGACGTTGATCACCGATGTCCACTGCAGTGCCAGGTACTGGAACGTGTTGTAGACAGAGACCGAGAGAAAACCGAGCAACAGCATCATGAGCCAGTGCCTGCGATAGTAGGCCAGGTCTTTCATTACCGCCTTGTAGGCAAAAGGGGTAAGCAGTACCAATGCGATCACCCAGCGCCAGAACGACAGCTCGATGCCGGAAATAAGACCCACCGCCACTTTTCCCACAACGGCATTGCCCGCCCAGAAGAGGGTGGTCAACGCAAGCAGCAGTTGCGGGGAGTTCATGGTTGTCGAAACTCCATTGGGTTACTCATCCGGTGATTGATCAATTCAGCTGCGTCTTCGCGATAACGCCAGGTCTTCATCAGCCCGTGGTTAACACCCGCTCGAAATCTTCAGGCGTCGGTCCCATCAGTACCGTGTCACGCACATCACCCGGAAGGCTGGCAACGCAATCCTCGAGCACCTGGTTCATATCACTGCCGAATGCGCCTGCACCCTGCATGAAGAAGTCGAGCTCCTTCGCCTCGCTGCCGAGCATCTCCCTTACAACGGCCTGGGTGGCAAAGTTCTCCCCCGGGTAGCACATCATCAGGTAGGACATGGCAAAGGCCATGTTGATCATCGGCTGCAGGGCCATGCGCGGAAGGCCCTTGTCCAGGCCAAGACGGATTGCGTAGACGATATCGACCACCGCATGCCGGTTACTGAAGCCCGCATCCCACACGTCATCCTTAACGCCCTTGCTCATGGCCACGTCCCACTGCCGGGTATGGCCGGCCCCGCCATTGAGAAACGAGAGGTAGTCGGTCTGGGCTTCACCACCCAGAACACCCTGGTTGAAATACTCGGCATGGAGAACCGCTCCGCTACCTATACCCGTCAATCCGTTGAACACCAGGTAGTGTCCGATCAACTTGGTTATGGAGCCTGCCGAGACGGATGTGCCAAAGAAACGGGGATGACCGAGGCGTTGCAGTGCAGGCAACACCCGCTCGTAGAGTGCCTCATCACCACTGGCCAGGATCAGCATCCCCTTGGGATCTGCACCGCCCAGCTGGGCTCCCAGTGGCCCCCCGGTCAAAGGATAGTTTGCATAGTCCACGTTGTGGCTGTTGCAGTAGCTCACTGCGGCCTCGGTGAAAGAGGGACTGACCGTCGAGAGATGAAGAATGAAGGGACGCTGGCTGCACCTGGCCTCCAGCAGTCGGACCAGTTCGGCCACGATGACGATATCGTCACCGTTCTTTCCGGCGCAGATCACCACGCCGTCTATCTCGCCATCGCCCACCAGGCTGTCCAGATCGGAGACCGGTTCCGCACCGTGGCGCGTCCAGGCCTGTCGGAACATATCCCGGCTCTCACCGGGTGTACCGCGATCATGAAAGCGAACCACCTGTGCCGGGCCGACAGGGGTGAGGTGGGTGGCACCGGGTCCGGCCATCATGCCAAGACCACCGACATAGACTAGCTTGAGCATATGCGTTGTTTCCAGGGGTGAAGAAGATAGTGCTGATAATAGCCGGCTCTGCCAGGAGGTGCTAAACGGATTTTGTTTTCGGCTGAGCGGAACAGGGAAGGTGTGCTTACTTGCCGATACAGAAACTTGAAAAGATCCGACCCAGCAGATCGTCGGCGGTGAACTCGCCGGTGATCTCGGAGAGGGCCTGTTGAGCCAGGCGCATGTCCTCCGCCATCAACTCACCGGAGCCGGTCTCTTCGAGTGCCGTCCTGCCGTTGAACAGCTGGGTCTTTGCGCGGTCAAGGGCATCGAGGTGCCGGCGGCGGGCGATGAACTCTCCCTCCTGGCTGCCGTGGTAACCCATGCGCTGCTTGAGATGTTCTCTCAACAGTTCCACCCCATCGCCGGTGTGTGCCGAGAGCGCGATCTCGGTCTCTCCGGCACCGCCGGTCACGCCGGCGGCACTACCGGTGATATCGATCTTGTTGCGCACCAGGGTAACCGGAACACCTTCCGGCAGCGTGCCACGATCCAGGGCATCGTGGCCGGGGTCGGCCTGGTCGTCGAATATCCAGAGCACCAGGTCGGCCTGTTCGATCTGCTCCCGGGCGCGGCGGATACCCTCCTGCTCGACCCGGTCGCTGCTCTCCCGCAGCCCGGCGGTATCCACCAGGTGCAGGGGCATGCCGTCGATCTGGATCCGTTCCCGCAAAAGGTCGCGGGTGGTGCCCGGGATATCGGTGACGATGGCGGACTCCCTGCCGGCCAGGGCGTTCAGAAGGCTCGACTTGCCCGCGTTCGGACGACCAGCGATCACCAGGGTCATGCCGTCCCGCAGCAGCCGGCCCACCTGGGCACTTTTTTCTATACCTGCCAGGTTATCGATGATCTGCTGTAAGTCAGTACTTACTTTTCCATCGGCAAGGAAGTCGATCTCCTCCTCCGGGAAATCGATGGCCGCCTCCACGTACATGCGCAGATGGGTGACCTGCTCCACCAGGTCATGGATGCGGCGTGAGAATTCACCCTCCAGGGAGCGGACTGCCAACCTCGCCGCGGCCGCCGTGCCACTCTCGATCAGGTCAGCCACCGCCTCGGCCTGGGCGAGATCCAGCTTGTCATTCAGAAAGGCGCGCTGGCTGAACTCTCCCGCGTGGGCAATGCGTGCGCCACACGCCAGGGTCCGTTGAAGCAACAGGTCCATGACCACGGGACCACCGTGGCCCTGGAGCTCCAGAACATCTTCACCGGTAAATGAATTGGGGGCGGGGAAATAGAGGGCGATACCCTCGTCCAGGGCCTCGCCATTTTCATCCCTGAAACGGGCAAAATGCGCGACACGGGGGGAGGGCAGTCTGCCGATGATCTGTTCGGCAATATCGGCTACCCGCCTGCCGGAGACCCTGATGATACCGACCCCGCCCATACCGGGCGGGGTGGCGATTGCGGCTATCGTATCCTGTGTGCTCACAGGATCACCCGTCAGCTGCCGGCGTTCTCAATCTGGCGCGTGATATACCACTGCTGGGCGATGGAGAGAATGTTGTTGACCACCCAGTAGAGCACCAGACCTGCCGGAAAGAAGGCAAAGAAAATGGTGAAAACAAACGGCAGGCTCATCATGATCTTGGCCTGCATCGGATCCGGTGGCGCAGGGTTGAGTTTCTGCTGCAGGAACATGGAGACACCCATGATCACCGGCAGTACGTAGTAGGGATCCTTGATCGACAGATCCTCGATCCAGAGAATGAACGGCGCCTGGCGCAGCTCCACGCTCTCGAGCAGTACCCAGTAGAGTGCGATGAAGAAGGGGATCTGCAACAGGATCGGCAGACAACCACCCAGCGGATTGATCTTCTCCTTTTTATAGAGATCCATCATCGCCTGGTTGAGGTGCTGCTTGTCGTCGCCGTAGCGATCCTTCAGTGCCTGGATGCGCGGGGTCATCTTGCGCATGTTGGCCATGGAGCGGTAGCTGGTTTCCGACAGCTTGTAGAGGGCCAGCTTCAGCAGGATGGTGAAGATGATGATGGCCCAGCCCCAGTTGCCCACGACACTGTGCAACCAGTCGAGACCGATGAACATGGGCTGGGCGATGATCGTCAGAAAGCCGTAATCCACTGACAGGTCGAGGCCGGGAGCGATCGCTTCCAGCATGTTCTGCACCTTGGGACCAGCAACGAAACCGGTGTTGAAGGTGTGGCTCTGACCCGCGGCAACGGTGGCGCCGGGTGTATAGGCACCCAGCAGGTAACGGCCGTTGGGCAGTACGTTGGTGTAGTAGTGGTCCTTCTGCTCAGCCCCGGGCACCCAGGCGGTGACGAAGTAGTGCTGCAGCATGGCGAGCCAGCCACCCTGGATATCCTGGTCCAGCCGGCTATCGCCCATATCTTCGAAGGCGATCTTCTGGAACTTCTCTTCAGGGCTGTAGATGGCGCCACCGGTGAAAGTGTAGAGGAACTGCGAATCGCTGCCCTCTTCAACCGCCTCGGTGCGGATCAGCTGGTGGTACTCGCGTCCGGTCCAGGGTTCAGCGGAACCGTTCTCGACGATGTGCTGAACATTCACCAGGTAATCACCGCGTTTGAAGTTGAAACGCTTGGTTACCTTGATGCCCTTGTCGTTGCTCCAGACAAGATCGACCTGCAGGCTGTCGTTGCCGTCAGCCAGAACATAGGTGCCCTTTTCGCTCTGGTAGATCGACTCGTGGGTGGGCGCACTCGCCTTGTCCGCACCGATCAGGCCGGACTGGGCAATCAGCAGGTTGGGCGTGGTGGGACGCAGCAGGTGAAACTTGTCGTCCGGAGTCTCGATCGATACCGGGTACTCATTCAGGTAGGTCGAAATGATGTTGCCGCCCTGGGTATCGATCTCGATGTTATAGAGATCGGTAACCACCTTGATCGCGTTGCCACTGCCCGCAGGCGCGGCACCGCCTATGCTGGGAACACCGTTTTCACCGGCAGTGGAGACACTGACCGGGGCTACAGGTGCAGAGGGTACCTCGCCACCTGCAACAGGTGCAGCCTGGGGAACCCCCTGGGCCTGGGTTTCGCTGGACACCGCCGCACTCTGCTGAACCGGTTTGGGACCATAGTCTTCATTCCAGGCCTGCCATAGCAGGAGGAGGATAAAAGCCAGGGAGAAAAACAATATGAGGCGAAGGTTGTCCATGGACTGTCTCAGGTCGGAATGGTAATGCTAAATTTGCCCAGTATCGCAAAAAACAGAGGCCGTATTATGACCTGAAACGGACTTTTTTGCGTAGGAAAACTGGGGAAAAGGGCTGGTCATGGTTTTTTATTGCGTTTAACCAGATTTGACCAATGCTTATCCAGGGAAGATCTGAGGGCACTTCGGTCAGTTGCCGGCAGGTTACGCCGGGCCATCACCACGATATCCAGTCCGCCCAGCTGCTCCCTTTGATAACGGAAGCTCTCCCTGACAAGCCTTTTGATGAGGTTTCGGTCTACAGCGCGCCTGACGTTCTTCTTCGAGATCGCCAGTCCCAGTCTTGCCTCTTCGAGATTGTTGTCCCGGAACAGTACGGTAAAGCAGTTGTCTACCGATTTCCCGGGACGCTCGAAGACCCTGCTGAACTCAGCTGGCTTCAGCAGCCTTGCAGAACGGGGAAAGCGCGCCTTGGCCGCATTCAAAAGCTGACGGATCAGGGGGTCAGGCGGGCGCGGCCTTTGGCACGGCGGGCGTTGATCACCTTGCGGCCGTTACGGGTGGCCATGCGAGCACGGAAACCGTGGGTACGGGCGCGCTTGAGATTGCTTGGCTGAAATGTTCTTTTCATGACTCTCTACCGGTAATGATTCTGGCCCTACCCGACGTCGCGAATAAAAGCCGTTGAAAAAAGGCGCATAGAGTACTTTGAGCGACCCATGGCTGTCAATACACCCGGTACTTAAAATATCGGCGTAACCGTAATATCCACTTGGGAATTTTCACTCCCATTTTTCTCAAAAAGACCTGTGGATAAGTCTCAAAAAGCGGGGTAGACTCTATTCCCTGATCGAAGCGGGATGAAGAGAGGCAACGACCGCTCTTCCAAATAAAAAAGAATGCGTTTCCTCGCCACTTTACGGTCCCACCGTTCTCTTCAGGCACGCATTACTGAAACCCCGTCAATGTACATATATAAATAAATAGAGTGTGAGAGCTTAAGCGTGGATCTTTGGAACAAGTGTGTGGACCGCCTCGAAGGGGAGTTGTCTCCACAGCAGTTTAATACCTGGATCCGTCCGCTCCAGACCGTGGACGAAGGCGCCTGCATCCGCCTGCTTGCACCCAACCAGTTCGTACTCAACTGGGTCAAGAATCACTACCTCTCCCACATCAACCAGTTTCTGAACGACCTGGCCGGCGGTACGCCGCCCGAAGTTGTTCTGGAGATCGGTAGCAAGGCCAAGGCCGAGAAAGAGAAGAGTCCGGAACAGCCCTCCGGTAATGTCGCCGAACAGAAAAATCCACTGCCACGGGTTCGCGTGAAACCGAGCGGGGAACCGATCCATAGCAACCTGAACCGCGATTTCACCTTCGATACCTTCGTCGAGGGTAAATCCAACCAGCTGGCCAGGGCGGCTTCGATGCAGATCGGCGAGAATCCCGGCACCGTCTACAACCCGCTGTTTATCTATGGCGGGGTAGGGCTGGGTAAAACCCACCTGATGCACGCCGTCGGCAATACCATTCTGGAGAAAAATCCCCAGGCCAGGGTGATTTACCTCCATTCTGAAACTTTCGTGGCGGAAATGGTCAAAGCGCTGCAACACAATACCATTGACGATTTCAAACGCCGTTACCGTTCCGTCAACGCACTGCTGATCGATGATGTTCAGTTTTTTGCAGGTAAGGAGCGCTCCCAGGAGGAGTTCTTCCACACCTTCAACGCCCTTTTCGAATCCCAGCAGCAGATCATCCTCTCCAGTGACAGGTTTCCAAAAGAGGTGGCGGGACTCGAGGAGCGCCTCAAATCCCGGTTCGGCTGGGGATTGACCGTGGCCATCGAGCCACCCGACCTGGAAACACGCGTGGCGATTCTCAAGAGCAAGGCAGACCAGCTCTTTGGGGTCGACCTGCCCAACGAGGTGGCCTTTTTCATCGGCAAGCGGGTACGCTCAAACATCCGCGAACTGGAAGGTGCCCTGCGACGTATCGTGGCCAACTCAGAATTCACCGGCAGACCGATCACCCAGGAGTTTGCCAAGGATGCCCTTAGGGACATGCTTGCCGCACAGGACAAGCAGGTTACGATTGAGAACATTCAGAAGACCGTGGGTGAATATTTCAAGATTCGGACATCGGATCTTCTGTCAGCGAAACGCAGCCGCACCATCGCCAGGCCGCGCCAGATCGCCATGACCCTGGCGAAAGAACTGACCAGTCACAGTCTTCCGGAAATAGGCGAGGCCTTTGGTGGCCGCGATCACACCACCGTTCTCTATGCCACGAGAAAGGTTGCCGAGCTGAAGGAGAGCGATACACGGATTGCAGAGGACTATGCAAACCTGTTAAGAACTCTTACAAGCTGATGTGGATAAACTGTGCGTGTTCCGGAGACGATAAAAAAGGTTATAGTTATCCACAATCGGTAAACAGGATAGATGAGATTTACACCTGGGTTTTACACAGCGAAAAATACGGATAACGTATTGAAAATAAAAGAGAAATAATAGTTATCCAGACAATTTCAGCCCAGTAATAATAACAGTAAATTTAATAAATACTTTTTATATTATTAAGAGAGCTTCGATATGAAGATCACCACCAACAGGGATAATCTGCTCAAACCACTTCAACAGGTAGGTGGTGTTGTAGAGAGACGACAGACACTACCGATATTGGCCAACGTGTTGATCAATGCAAAAGATGGTCAACTGAACATCACGGCTACTGATCTTGAAGTTGAGATGAAAACGTCTGCAACAGTGGAATGTGAAGGGGAACTGGATTTCACCCTTCCGGCCAGGAAGCTGACCGATATCTGCAGAGCACTCCCCGACGAAGCCAATATACAGCTGAGCATCGAGGGGGAACGTGCGGTACTCAGATCTGGAAAGAGTCGCTTCACCCTGGGTATTCTGCCGGCACAGGATTACCCGGCAATCGAGCCCTCGGTCAGCAGCCAGCGGTTCTCTCTTACCCAGAAGCTTCTGAAACGACTGATCGATAAGACACAGTTCGCAATGGCCCAGCAGGATGTGAGGTACTACCTCAACGGCATGCTGATGGAGATCAGCAGCGGAATGATCAGGGCAGTCGCAACCGATGGTCATCGCCTGGCACTCAGTGAAGCACAGTGCGAAATCGAGAGTGGTGTGGATGTACAGGTTATCCTGCCGAGAAAAGCGGTACTGGAACTCGGCCGACTGCTCGAGGATTCAGATGAGACTGTAGAGGTGGATATCAGCAGCAACCACATCCGCCTGAAGATGGGAGATACCAGTTTCACTTCCAAGCTGATTGATGGGAAGTTTCCTGATTACCAGCGCGTCATTCCCGCGAATACTGACAAGGTGGTAGCTACCGAAAGAGATATCCTGAAGCAGGCCCTGCAGAGAACATCGATCCTCTCCAATGAAAAGTACCGTGGTATCCGCTTCCAGTTCTCCAGTGGGATGCTTGAACTTCTGGCGCACAACCCAGAACAGGAAGAGGCAGAAGAACAGCTTGAGATCGATTACGACGGAGAGGAGTTGGTGATCGGATTCAATGTGGGTTACCTGATCGAAGTCCTCAATGTTATCGACACTGACCAGGTCAAACTTCTCCTCAGCGATGCCAACAGCAGCTGCCTGATCCAGAACCAGGATACGGATGAGAGTCGTTACGTGGTCATGCCCATGCGACTGTAATCAAAAAGGGTGGGGGAGTTTTCACTGCTCTCCCACCCAGATAATATCCACTTTATCTTCTTGCCTGGCCCACACTGATGGCCATTACATCCCTCAGGATCTCAAACCTCAGAAATATTGAAGAGACAGAACTGAACCCCGATGTTGGAAACAATCTTATCTGGGGCAGTAATGGATCGGGTAAAACCTCTCTTCTCGAAGCGATTTATCTACTCGCCCGTGGCCGCTCTTTCAGAAGCAGCAAGGCTGGGCCTCTGATCAGAAACGGCAGTGACAACCTCTTCGTATACTCCCAGTACCAAAGGAATAATGCGGCATTCCGAATAGGACTGTCCAAATCCAGAAGTTCTACCGAGGTTAAAATCAACGGCGACAGAATAAGCAAGCTCTCGGATCTTGCATCCCTGATTCCCCTGCATATCATTACACCCCAATCGCACCAGCTTCTTGAGCGCGGTCCTGAATATCGAAGGCGATTTCTGGATTGGGGTGTGTTCCACGTGGAACATACGCATAATCTTTTGATACGCCGATATCTCAGAGTGTTGAATCAACGAAATGCTGCACTGAGACAGGACCAGGGCCAGGCGAGGATCTGGGACGATGAACTTATCAAAGCCGGCTCTCAATTGAACGAGCAGAGGGAGAAATACCTCACTCATCTGAAAGATGCCCTGGACCTAGAACTTGATCGATTTCTTCCACAGTATGGAGGATCCTTTGAGTGGAGATCGGGTTGGGACAGGGAAAAAGGATTCAAGGCTACCCTGGATGAAACCTTTCAGAGCGACTGCAAACGCTTTTTCACCCAGGCGGGACCCCAAAGAGCGGACCTTGTCATCAGGCTGGATAATCACAAGGCATCCGAAGTCGCCTCCCGCGGACAGCAGAAACTCCTGATTGCAGCACTGAAGATCGCACAGATCAGGGTTACAAGGACCATGAGCCAAATCGACCAGGTACTTCTGATCGATGACCTGGCAGCAGAACTGGATCAGGAAAACCTCGGAAAGATCTTCGAGCGGATCAAGGAGCTATCTGTGCAGTCCTTTATGACCGCAACGGATAAAAGACTCTTCTCTGATTTCAGCATGGATGGAATGTTCCACGTGGAACATGGAAAGATTTCAAGCTGAAACACCGATTTATTGGTTAATAAGTAAGCGGAGAGGGATGCTCTCCGTGTATAATATGGAGCTTGTTATCAGGAGCACCCTATGAGTTACGACTCTTCAAACATCAAAGTTCTAAAAGGTCTGGATGCGGTACGTAAGCGCCCGGGTATGTACATCGGTGATACCGATGACGGAACGGGGCTGCACCACATGGTGTTTGAGGTGGTTGATAACTCGATCGATGAGGCCCTGGCCGGTTACTGCAGTGAAATCAAGGTAATCATCCATGATGACGAGTCAGTTACGGTTTCAGACAATGGCCGGGGTATTCCGGTGGATATCCACCCGGAGGAGGGGAGATCAGCAGCGGAGGTGATCCTTACCGTTCTCCATGCGGGTGGTAAATTCGATGACAACTCCTACAAGGTTTCCGGCGGTCTTCACGGTGTTGGTGTCTCGGTGGTGAATGCACTCTCCGAATCCCTGAAGCTGGAGATCTGCAAAAACGGTAAACGCTATACCCAGAGCTACGACCATGGTGAACCGACGGCCCCCCTCGAAGAGGTTGGTGAGACCGATGAGTCGGGTACCTCCATCACCTTCAAGGCGAGTGCGGATACCTTCTCCAATATCGAGTATCACTACGATATTCTTGCCAAGCGCCTGCGGGAACTCTCGTTTCTCAACTCCGGTGTGAGAATTGTTCTGCACGATGAGCGTACTGACAAAGAGGATATCTTCGAGTACGAAGGTGGAATCATGGCCTTCGTTCAGCATCTCAATCGGAAGAAGACACCCCTGCACGAAACGGTCTTCCATTTCACGGTGGAGAAGAACGATGTCACTGTCGAACTGGCGATGCAGTGGAACGAGTCCTACCAGGAGAACATCTTCTGCTTTACCAACAATATTCCCCAGCGGGATGGCGGAACCCATCTTGCCGGGTTCAGGGCAGGATTGACCCGTACCCTCAACCAGTACATCGAACAGGCAGCGCTGGCGAAGAAACAGAAGGTAAATACCTCCGGTGATGATGCCAGGGAGGGACTTACCGCGGTCCTCTCTGTCAAAGTGCCGGATCCAAAATTCTCGTCTCAGACCAAGGATAAGCTGGTTTCATCCGAGGTGAAGGGCATTGTCGAGGCGGTGATGGCAGAACGTCTCTCGGAGTTTCTGCTGGAAAATCCCACCGACGCGAAGACCATCGCTGGCAAGATGATCGAGGCTGCCCGCGCCAGGGAGGCCGCCCGCAAGGCGAGGGAGATGACCCGCCGCAAGGGGGTACTGGATATTGCCGGTCTGCCTGGAAAACTGGCTGATTGCCAGGAGAAGGATCCTGCACTCTCGGAACTCTACCTGGTGGAGGGTGATTCCGCGGGTGGTTCTGCAAAGCAGGGCAGGGACCGTCGTACCCAGGCGATCCTTCCCCTCAAGGGTAAGATCCTCAACGTGGAGAAGGCCCGCTTCGACAAGATGCTCTCCTCGGCCGAGGTGGGCACCCTGATTACCGCTCTCGGTTGCGGTATTGGGCGCGAAGAGTTCAACCCGGACAAGCTCCGCTATCACAGAATCATTATCATGACCGATGCGGACGTCGATGGCGCTCATATCCGCACCCTGCTGCTCACGTTCTTCTACCGCCAGATGCCCGAGCTGATCGAACGGGGTCATATCTATATTGCCCAGCCACCGCTGTACAAGGTGAAGAAGGGTAAACAGGAACAGTACCTGAAAGATGATACGGATCTGAACCAGTACCTGCTGCAGACTGCCCTGGATAATGCAGAGCTCTACGTCAACGAAGCGTCTCCCGCACTTGCAGACACGGCACTTGAGACCCTGGCCAAGCAGTACGAGAGTACGATGGCCACGGTGCGCAGGCTCTCCAAACGCTATGAACATGGGATTCTCGAAAAGATAATTCACATGCCGGTTGTGGATGAGGATCTGATCTCGGATACCGCTGCATTCAATTCATGGCTGGAGGAGCTTACCGGTCGTGCCAATGCTGACCAGGGCCCTTCAAGCAGATTTATTCTGAAGATGGTCGATGGCGATGAAGAACATCCGGCTGCCATCCTGGTCTCCAAGATGGTTCATGGCATCAGCACCGACAGTTATCTGCCCCTCAGCTTCTTCACCAGTGCAGATTATAAAAAGATGAGTGAGCTCGGCGCGCAGCTCGATGGACTGATTGGCGAAGGCGCCTATATCAAGCGCGGTGAACGCCGCAGGGAGATCTCCAGTCTCGGCCAGGCACTCTCCTGGTTGATGGATGAGGCCAAGCGCGGTCAGCACATCCAACGTTACAAAGGCCTGGGTGAGATGAATCCGGAACAGTTATGGGAGACCACCATGAATATGGAGAGTCGCCGGCTTCTCCAGGTGAGTATTGAGGATGCAGTGGGAGCTGACGAGATATTTACCACGCTCATGGGCGATCAAGTGGAGCCTAGACGCGAATTCATCGAGAAAAATGCACTTGAAGTGGAAAATCTTGACGTTTAAACCGGCAGGATAGCGACACTCCCCATCCAGTCGCTGATTTCAGAGTCCCAGAACGACTTCGGCAATCAGTAAACCCACGGCTATCTTTCCAATGGTCTGCCAGATTCTGTTCTGGCGGACCTTATCCTCCCTGATTCTGTTGATCTCCTGTTCCAGATCAAGATCCGAGAGAGAGTCACACTCCGGGTGGAGAAAAATACGCCTGTGGCCGATATTGTCGGCCTCGATCGCTGCAATGGCCTTGAGAGGATCTGCCCTGTAGAGCCTGTTGTTCAGGTCATGGAGTTTGAATCTCAGCAGCTCATGGCAGTGCATCATCCCCGCGTCGATATCATCAAAGCGAGCGACGTAGACTATGCAGGGATCATCGCCAACGCTGCTCTCGGTGGATGGTTTCGAAAGGCTTTTGGCGAGGTGAATGAGTCCAGGATGTGATGGACTCACTTCAATATAGAGGTAACCGTTTTTCATACCCAGTCAGCCGCCCGAGTCTCAGCCCTGTAATCAGGGCAGGGAATAACGCTCTCAATCAAACAATAGCAGTTATTCGCAGCTGGTAACCGGCAGTCGGCAGGTAGATACCATTAACTGGAGCAAAGGATAGTGAGTGAGTGCTCACTATCAGGCACATCTCATGCGCTGGTGTCAGGTAGCGCGCCCGGCAGAGCGGCGACCTGCCCTTCGATCCACTCCTCGACCATTTCGTTGATTTTCGAAGTGCTCATACCTTCCGTATCGATCGGCTTGCCGACCACGACCTGGATGGTGCCGGGATACTTCTTGATACCGCGCCTGCGCCAGTAGACCCCGGCGTTGTGCGCGATCGGCACCACGGGATAGCCGGATTTGGAGGCCAGAAGCGCACCACCGATCCCGTAACGCTTGTAATCCCCGGGAGCCACCCGGGTGCCTTCGGGAAAGATCACGACCAGGCGTCCCTTCTTCAGGCGCTCGATTCCCTTCTCTATGATCTCCTTGGCGGCCTTGCGTCCGGCCTTTCGATCGATGGCGATGGGCTGAACCGCGGCCAGTGCCCAGCCGAATACCGGAATCCACATCAGTTCGCGTTTCAGTACCCAGGCCTGCTCGGGGGGAAGCAGGCCGCGCAGGGCGATGGTCTCCCACGCCGATTGGTGCTTGGAGAGGACGATGGCGCTCTTTTCAGGGATATTCTCCACGCCGGTGATCTCGTACTTGAGACCACAGATAATGCGCAGCATATGGAGATTGAACCTGCCCCACAGATTTCCCACCTGTGATCGCATTCTGTAGGGCATAAGCCAACCCAACAGGGCGATGGGCAGGCCAAACAGAATAATACTGAGGACCAGGACGACGAAATAGATGAGGGATCTGAGCAGTACCATAAAAACTTCTCGGATTAATACTTGTACAATGGGTTGAGCGGAGTTAGTAAGTACTTACTGTTGCATATCCCTGAATTCGGACACCCGGATCCTTCCGTCGACCATTCTGGACTCGCGCTTCATGAGCTTCTCTATATTCTCCCAGAATGCCTGGTTCAGATCGAACTCCCGGGCGATGGCGGTGCCCATCACCAGGATCAGCAGATCGGCGACCTCTTCAGCCAGGGCCTCCCGGCTCTTGCCCTTGGTGACACAGGAGGAGATCTCCCCGAGCTCCTCTGCCATCAGGGCCACCCGGTAGTTCATCTCCTCGCCGCCCGTCTCCTTGAAGCGGTGCTTGGTATGAAAGGCCTGCACGGCCTCCATCATCGACTCCCAGGAATCGGCCGTGATCGCCGGCTCACGATCGCTCATGACTGTAGCCGTGAGATATCGGCCACGCCCAGGAACAGTCCGCTCAGTCGGTTGAGCAGGGCGAGCCGGTTGTTTCGGATCGCCTCGTCATCGGCCATCACCATCACCTCGTCGAAGAAGTGGTCGACCGGTTCCTTCAGATCGGCAAGGGCGATCAGTGATCCCTCGTAGTCGTAGGCGTCGAGCATCGGGTTGACCAGGTCGGACTTGGCGGTGACCTGGTCGTGCAGGGCACGCTCCTCATCGCCTTCGAACAGTGAAGGATCGACCTGGCTCGGGGTTTCGCCATCCACCTTTTTCAGGATATTGCGTATGCGCTTGTTGGCAGCGGAGAGGGATTCCGCCTCTGGCAGCTTGCCGAAGGCGACAACCGCGTTGATGCGGCGATCGAAATCCGCGGTGCTCTCCGGGCGCACTGCCGCCACCGCCTCGAAGACGTTAACCGCAATCGCTTTCTCATGGTAGAGACCCTTCAGGCGCTCGATCATGAAGTCGTAGACATCGGCAACCACGTCCTCTTCACTGACGCGATCTCCGAGATCGTCGGCGGCCTGCTGAAGCAGCTGTCCCAGGCTGACCGGCAGGGCATGCTCCTGCATGATACGCAGTGCACCCAGCGCTGCGCGGCGCAGGGCGAAGGGATCCTTGTCGCCGGTGGGTTTCATACCGATTCCGAAGATACCCACCAGGGTATCGATGCGCTCCGCCAGCGAGATGGCGATGCCCGTTTTCGACTCCGGCAGCTGGCCGCCCGAGTAGCGGGGCATGTAGAACTCGTCCATGGCCTGGCCCAGCTCTTCGGATTCACCATCACGGGCCGCCTGGTAACGACCCATGATGCCCTGCATGGCAGGAAACTCGTAGACCATCTCGGTCATCAGGTCACAGCGGCTCAGCATGCCGGCACGCTGTGCCAGGTCGGCTTCGCCACCGATCTCAGCGGCGATGCTGGATGCGAGTGCGGCCACCCGCTCCGACTTCTCGTACATGCTGCCCAGTTTCTGCTGGAAGACAACGCTCTTGAGGGATTCAAGATGATCCTCGAGGCGCTTCTTGCCGTCCTGGGTCCAGAAGAACATGGCATCCGAAAGACGTGGGCGGACGACCCGTTCGTTACCCTCCTTGATCAGCTCCGGTTTGGGGCTGTCGATGTTGGCGATGGTGATGAAGTGATTCATCAGGCCGCCAGCGGCATCGAACATCGGGAAGTACTTCTGGTTCAGTTTCATGGTGTAGACCAGTGCCTCGTGGGGTACCTCGAGGAACTTCTCCTCGAAGGTACCGGCGATGGGCACTGGCCACTCGTTCAGTGCGGTCACCTCGTCGAGCAGCTCATCATCCATGTCGGCGCGGCCGCCCAGGGCCTCGGCAGTCTGCTCCACGTGCACGCGGATCTTCTCCCGGCGTGCTGCAAAATCGGCAATCACGAATCCCTGCTCTTCAAGCCTGGAGGCATACTCCGCCGGGCTGGTGATCTCGATGGATCCAGGGTGATGGAAGCGGTGGCCATAGGTGAGGCTGCCGGCATCTGCATCGAGAATGGTACAGGGAACCACCTGGTCGCCGTGCAGGAAGAGCAGCCAGTGGACCGGGCGTACGAACTGGGCCTCGGAGGCACCCCAGCGCATGCGCTTGGGTATGGGCAGTTTGTTCAGTGCGGTCTCGGCTATGCCGGGCAGCAGCTCGGCTGCGGATTTTCCGGTCTGGTGGACCTTGTAGGTGAGCCACTCGCCCTTGTCGGTCTCGATGCGCTGCAGCTGGTCGACGGTGGTACCGCAGGAGCGGGCAAAACCCTCGGCGGCCTTGGTCGGGTTGCCGTCGGCATCGAAGGCGGCCTTGACCGCAGGACCGCGGCGCTCCACGTCCTTGTCCGGCTGGCCGGTGGCGCAGTCGCTGATCAGCAGGCCCAGGCGGCGCGGTGCGGCGTAGCTCTTCACCTCGCCGAAGGGCAGGTCAGCACTCTCCAGGCCGGCGATGAATTCACGGGTAAAGGCATCCGAGAGGCGCTTCAGGGCGACCGGTGGCAGCTCTTCGGTACCGAGTTCAAACAGCAGGTCGGCACGGTTAGCCATTGGCCACCTCCTTGGATTCTGTCAGCATGGGGAAGCCCAGCTTTTCACGGGCATCGTAGTAGGCCTGGGCCACCGCGCGGGCCAGTGAGCGCACCCGCAGGATATAGCGCTGGCGCTCGGTGACCGAGATGGCGTGACGGGCGTCCAGCAGGTTGAAGGCGTGGGATGCCTTCAGCACCTGCTCGTAGGCGGGCAGGGGCAGTCCCAGCTCGATCAGCTTGTTGGACTCCTTCTCGCACTGGTCGAAGAGGCTGAACATGAACTCCACGTCGGCGTGCTCAAAGTTGTAGGCGGACTGTTCAACCTCGTTCTGGTGGAACACGTCGCCATAGGTGACGGGCCCCTGGGGACCGATGGCCCATACCAGGTCGAATACGCTCTCAACACCCTGGATATACATCGCCAGTCGTTCGATGCCGTAGGTGATCTCGCCGGTCACGGGACGGCAATCGAGGCCACCCACCTGCTGGAAGTAGGTGAACTGGGTCACCTCCATGCCATTGAGCCACACCTCCCAGCCGAGTCCCCAGGCACCCAGGGTGGGGGATTCCCAGTTGTCCTCGACGAAGCGGATGTCGTGCACTTTCGGGTCGATACCCATCATCTCCAGGGAGCCGAGGTAGAGCTCCTGGATATTCTTCGGTGACGGCTTGAGGGCCACCTGGTACTGGTAGTAGTGCTGCAGCCGGTTGGGATTCTCGCCGTAGCGACCGTCGGTGGGACGGCGGGAGGGCTGGACATACGCTGCATTCCACGGCTCGGGGCCGATGGAGCGCAGGAAGGTCGCGGTGTGGAAGGTACCCGCGCCCATCTCCATGTCGTAGGGTTGCAGGATGACACAGCCCTGGTCGGCCCAGTACTGTTCGAGAGCGAAAATCAGGCCCTGGAATGTGGAAACATCCGGGCCGCTGCTGCTGGTTGTTGTACTCAAGGTTAAGACCCTATCTCTAAAGAGAAAATAATCCCGCCATTATATCGGTTGAAGCGGCCCTTTGGCTAACCGGATGAGCCGCAGACCCCCGTAACCAGTGGTTTTGGAGTCTGGAGGGGAGAAGGAACACTGTCCATTCAACCCCGGGAAGCTCCGCTGGTGGGGATACGGATGCGGACAGCGTTTTTCCCTCGGGGAGTGCTTGACGTATAATCGCCCCATCGAAATCCTGCCAGACCCTTATTTTTCGCGATGACTGAACAACGCAAGGCCGTAGCACTGATCTCCGGCGGCCTGGACTCCCTTTTGGCGGCAAAAGCGATCCAGGCCCAGGGGATTCATGTCGAAGGCATCAATTTTTTCACTGGCTTCTGTGTCGAGGGGCATACCCACGCCATTCGCAAGAAGGACCGCAACAAGCCCAAGCGCAACAACGCGCTGTGGGTCGCCGAGCAGCTCGGCATCAAGCTCCACATCGTGGATATCGTTGAGGAGTACAAGGATGTGGTCTACAACCCCAAGCACGGCTATGGCGCCAACCTGAACCCCTGTCTCGACTGCAAGATCTTCATGGTCCAGAAGGCCCACGAGTGGATCGAGAAACACGGTTTCGACTTCATCATCACCGGCGAGGTGATGGGCCAGCGGCCCATGTCCCAGCGCAAGGACACCATGCCCGTGGTCGCCCGGGACTCCGGTGCCGACGATCTGCTGCTGCGCCCCCTATGCGCCAGGAATCTGCCCGAGACCTTGCCGGAACGGGAAGGCTGGGTGGATCGCGAAAAGCTCTACGATTTCAGCGGCCGTACCCGCAAACCCCAGATGGCCCTGGCCAAAGCGTTCGGCATCGAGGACTACGCGCAACCGGCGGGGGGCTGCTGCTTCCTCACCGATGCCCAGTACTCCAAAAAGCTTGCCGACCTCTGGCAGGCCCGCGGTGAGAAGACCTACGAGATGGATGACATCATGCTGCTGAAGGTGGGACGTCACCTTCGACCCAGGCCAAACTTCAAGGTGATCATCTCCCGCGAGGAGGGAGAGGGGAATTTTCTCCAGGGTTACAGGAAGCAGTTCATCAGCCTGAAGACCACCAGTCATCCCGGTCCACTGGCACTGATCGACGGCGAGGTTTCGGATGAAGATATCGAACTGGCGGCGCGCCTGGTGGCCCGTTACAGCCAGGGCAAGAGTGCCGACTCGGTGGACCTGGAGCTGACCGACCGCGAGGGCAACAGCCGCAAGCTGTCGGTCAAGCCGATGCCTCCCTACGAGATCCCACAGGAGTGGGTGCTTTGAGCAGGGTTGTTCTGGATGCCCGCAGACTGCTCTGCCCGATGCCCGTGATACGGGCCCAGGACCGGGTCAATGAACTGGAGCCCGGAACGGTGCTGGAGGTGGTCTGTACCGACCCGGGCGCCTTGAACGATATACCTGCCTGGTGCAGGATCAACGGACACAAAGTGGTTGAAACCCGGACCGAGGATGACGAGTACATTGTCGTCATCGAGGTCGGATCGGAGTAGTTAGGACCCATGCTAGAGATCGACGAGAGCAGCCAGGAGCGGCTGAAGGCCACCCAGAAGGTCACCGTGATCGGTGCCGTTTTCAATCTGATACTCGCTGTAGGTAAAACCCTGTTCGGTTTTATCGCCCAGTCCCACGCCCTGATCGCCGACGGTATTCACTCGTTATCCGACCTGCTCTCCGACGCCCTGGTCTACTTCGCCGCGAAACATGCCCACCAGGCGCCGGACGAGGATCACCCATACGGACATGGCCGTTTCGAGACGGCAGCGACCATGGGGCTCGGTATCATCCTGCTGTTGGTTGCCGCGGGTATCGGCTGGGATGCGGCCCACCGCCTGTTCGAGCCGGATGAGCTGCTGCAGCCCACCACCCTGGCGATCTACGTCGCCATTTTGTCGGTGGCGGTAAAGGAGCTGCTCTACCACTACACCATTCATGTCGCCAGGAAGATCAACTCGGAGATGCTGCGGGCCAACGCATGGCATCACCGCTCCGACTCCGTCTCCTCGGTTGTCGTTGTTGTCGGTGTGGGCGGCACCCTTGCCGGACTTCCCTACCTGGATGCCATCGCGGCCATCGGCGTGGGCCTGATGATCGCCCATATCGGTTGGGAGATCGGCTGGCCCGCCTTCCAGGAGCTGGTGGATGCCGGCCTGGAGGAGGAGCGTGTCGAACTGATCCGCAAAACCATTCTCGGGGTGGGCGGCGTACAGGAGATCCACATGCTGCGCACCCGCAAGCTGGGCGGCCAGGCCTCGGTGGATGTGCACGTACTGGTCGATCCCTGGCTCAGCGTGTCGGAAGGGCACATGATCAGCCAGATGGTGATGGAGCGGTTGCTGGAGGATATCGAAGAGGTCGCCGATGTGACGGTGCATATCGATCCTGAAGACGACGAGGTCGCTGCGCCGAGCAAGGGCCTCCCCCTGAGGAAGAGGGCGGAGGAGGATCTCGACCACTGCTGGGCCGGGATTCCCCAGGCAGCCAGGCGGCAGCGGCTGGTGCTCCATTACCTGGATGGCAGGGTGGATGCCGATCTCTATCTCTCACTCGGTGAGTATCCCGGTGATGAGGAAGCGGTCCAACTGCGCGATGCCCTGCAGGCAGCAATTGCAGAGCGGCCCGATTTCGGTGTGGTCAGGGTATTCTACGGAGATACGCACTAAAAAGGTGCGTCTAGGAAATATAACGCACTATATTGGTGCTCGCTCCATTCCGGGGCATTCAAGATGACTTTGGGATGGCTGGTGATCGATTTTCACGCAACCCCTATCAGATCAGTGCCGCTCCTATATAACCTATTGAAAAACATCATATTTTATATTCCCTCGAAATATCCACAAAAAAGAGGGAAAATAGTCGTTTCGCCATAATCAATGAGAATTTCTCCTATGGCATGCTTTCTGCAACAGGAGTGCAGAGTTTTTCTCGGCACCTGTGCAAACCGGTGCATTTTTTTTCAATACCATTTTTGAATGCTGCCACGGGCAGTGAAACCTCAAAATTTAAGAGCTGGAGAACATCATGGCCTCTAAAGTCCTGAAGATGATCAAAGACAACGAAGTGAAGTTTGTCGACTTTCGCTTCACCGATACCCGCGGTAAGGAGCAGCACGTCTCCGTACCTTCCACAATGATCAGCGAAGACGACTTCACTGAAGGCAAGATGTTCGATGGTTCCTCCATCTCCGGCTGGAAAGGCATCAACGAGTCCGACATGATCCTGATGCCGGATCCGACTACAGCAGTGCTGGATCCCTTCTCCGATGAAGTGACCCTTAACGTCACCTGCGATATCCTCGAGCCCTCCACCATGGAAGGCTACGAGCGCGATCCCCGTTCCGTTGCCAAGCGTGCAGAGGCCTACCTGCAGTCCACCGGCGTGGCCGATACCGCCTTCTTCGGTCCGGAGCCCGAGTTCTTCGTTCTTGACGACGTCCGCTGGAGCGCCGACATGAGCGGCTGCATGGTGAAGATCGACTCCGAAGAGGCCGAGTGGAACTCCGAGCGTGTCTACGAAGATGGCAACATCGGTCACCGTCCCACCGTCAAGGGCGGTTACTTCCCCGTACCTCCTGTCGACTCCCTGCACGACATCCGTGGCGCCATGTGCTTGGCCATGGAAGAGATGGGCGTACCTGTCGAGGTGCACCACCACGAGGTGGCCACCGCTGGCCAGTGTGAGATCGGTACCAAGTTCAGCACCCTGGTAGAGCGTGCCGACTGGGTTCAGATCCAGAAGTACGTCACCTGGAACGTGGCCCACGCCTACGGCAAGACCGCGACCTTCATGCCCAAGCCCATCGTTGGTGATAACGGTTCCGGCATGCACGTTCACCAGTCCCTGGCCAAAGACGGCGAGAACATCTTCGCCGGCAACCAGTACGGCGGCCTGTCCGAGACCGCTCTCTACTACATTGGCGGTATCATCAAGCACGCCCGTGCCCTGAACGCTTTCACCAACAGCTCCACCAACTCCTACAAGCGCCTGGTGCCCGGCTTCGAAGCGCCCGTTATGCTGGCTTACTCCGCCCGTAACCGTTCCGCTTCCATCCGTATCCCCTACGTGACCAACCCCAAGGGTCGTCGCGTCGAGGTGCGTTTCCCCGATCCCACCGCCAACCCCTACCTGGCCTTCTCCGCCATGCTGATGGCTGGCCTGGACGGTATCCTCAACAAGATCCACCCGGGCGAGGCGATGGACAAGGACCTCTACGACCTGCCTGCCGAAGAAGCAGCGGCCATCCCCACTGTCTGCCACAGCCTGGATCAGGCCCTGGAAGCGCTGGATGCGGACCGCGAGTTCCTCACCGCCGGCGGCGTATTCACCGACGACCTGATCGACGGCTTCATCGACCTGAAGATGGAAGAGGTCACCCGCATGCGCATGACCACCCACCCGGTGGAGTTCGACATGTACTACAGCCTGTAAGTCACGGTTGCATACATGATGACGAAAAGCGCCCTTCGGGGCGCTTTTTTTATGCTTGTGTCGCTTGTCGGCAAGGCGATGCAGCCAGTCGGCGGCCGCTTGTGACGGATCCTGTGCTGAACTATGCTGTTGATTATGAAAAAGGCAGTGCTGCTTCTTCTCCTGTTGGCAAGCTTTCCGGTCATATCCGCCGTCTACAAGTGGATCGGCCCCGATGGCAGCGTGCACTACTCCGATGTACCCCAGGACGGTGCTGAACAGATAAAACTTCCGGAACCCACCATCTACCAGCAGCGTCTTCCCGGCAGCAGAAACGCGCAGGAGGAGCAGGCAGACGAAGAGGTGCCCTTCAGCGGCTATAAAAAGCTGCTTATCACCAGCCCGGAAAATGAACAGATGGTGCGCTCGAACGAAGGCAACGTCAGCGTTGCACTGTCGCTCACTCCACCGCTCAGGCGGGGTCACAAGTTCCGCGTCTATCTCGATGGCAGCGAGGTCTCCTCTGCACTGACCACGACCCGGTTGGAGTTGCGCAACATACAACGGGGTGGCCACACACTCTCGGCGCTGGTGGTCGATCAGGAGAGCAGGGAGCTGATTCGATCCAATTACGTCCGTTTCTACCTGCGCCCCTCTTATGAAGAGGGCCACAGTGGCGAGACACCGGCGTCGGGCAGTTCAGGCCTGCGTGGCATCGATGCACCCCAGTATGCACCCCAGTCGACAGTTCCCAAGGGGACCGACCGGGAGGAGTACGAAGGTGCTGATCCCCTGCCCAGGGGCCAGGAGCAGGAGGAGTACAAAGGGGAAGCCGAACTGCCCAAGGGCGAGGAGCAGTCCGATTACGAAGGCGACGCCCCCCTGCCCGAGGGGAGTGAGCGCGAGGAGTTCCGGGGTCAGGGTACTCCACCTCCGAGCAGTGTGAGCCCCAACTACAGGGCGGTCCCGAAAAACCGCACCAGCCCGGCGTTTACCCCCACAAACCCAGGCTTCAAGTCCAACTAGTACCCCACTAGAGACTTCTCATATCAATTCATCCCGGTGAACCTCATGCCCATGCACTATAATGGTGCATAGAAGGGGCTTGCTGATATGCCTATCCTACCCGAAGCTGGCTGAAAGCCCGCCAGTGGCGTGCTTTTCTCTCTCCCCACACCCCTTCGGGGAACTGGTTCGGTTTTTGCATTCGTTCAATCCAATGAGTATTGAAATGACATCATCGGAGCGCTTCAACCAGCGGATTCTCGATAACCTGAACAGCGCGGTTCTTCTGTTTGACCAGGATTTCAGGTTGCAGTACATGAACCCCGCGGCCGAAATGCTGTTCGCTGTCAGTAACCGCCACATGATCGGCCTGGGGGCGAGCCAGCTGCTCCACTGCCCGGGTGACATGGTCGAGAGCAGCCTGAACCGGGCAGTACAGACAGGGCGTCCCTACACCGAGAGGGAGCTGAGTGTACCCCTGTCGGAAAAGCGTTCGGTCACCGTTGATTGCACGGTGATCCCGCTGGCGGACCGCGATGGCGAGGGTGGTGTGCTGGTGGAACTCCAACAGATCGACCGGCAGCTGCGTATCAGCCGGGAGGAGCACCTGCTCTCCCAGCACCAGGCTGCGCGGGATCTGATCCGTGGACTGGCCCACGAGATCAAGAATCCCCTGGGTGGGCTTCGTGGCGCAGCACAGCTGCTGGAGGGGGAGCTCGAGGATCGCTCCCTGGTTGAATACACCCAGGTGATCATCGATGAGGCGGATCGCCTGCAGACCCTGGTGGACCAGATGCTGGGCCCCAACAAGTTACCAAACCATTCCGATGTGAATGTGCATACCATGCTCGAACGGGTGCGCAACCTGATCATCGCCGAGTTTGGTGACGCCCTGGTGGTGGAACGGGACTACGACCCGAGTATTCCTGAAATCTACGTCGACAGTGATCGTATTATTCAGGCCGTTTTGAATATCGTGCGCAACGCTGCGCGGGCCGTGGGTGATCAGGGTGGCGGCAAGATCACTCTGCGCACCCGTATATTGCGCCAGTTCACCATCGGCAACGTGCGTCATCGGCTGGTGGCCGAGATCGGTATCGAGGACAACGGCCCGGGCATTCCCGACGATATCCGCGAAAAACTCTTCTACCCCATGGTTACGGCCAGTGAAGGCGGCATGGGCCTGGGCCTTTCCATTGCACAATCCCTGATCAATCAACACGGCGGCCTGATCGAGTGCCGCAGTGAGCCCGGTTGCACACTGTTCAACGTGCTGCTGCCGGTGGAGAATCCTAATGTCAAGAAGTAACAGAGTCTGGGTGATCGACGACGACCGCTCCATCCGTTGGGTGCTCGAGAAAGCGCTGCAGAAAGCGGGCATGGAAGTCACCTGTTTCGCCAGCGCCGACGGGGTGCTCGACTCCCTTGCCAGGGAGCAGCCTGACGTTGTGATCTCCGATGTGCGGATGCCCGGTATGGATGGGCTCTCCCTGCTGGAGAGAATCCAGGAACTCTACCCGGAACTGCCGGTGATCATCATGACCGCTCACTCAGATCTCGATAGTGCTGTGGCCGCCTTCCATGGCGGTGCATTCGAATATCTGCCCAAACCTTTCGATCTGGGAGAAGCGGTTGACCAGGTGACCCGTGCCTGCCGTAATCGCACCGCAGAGGGTGGCGGTCCCGGCGAGTCGGGTTCCGAGAGTCCCGAGATCATTGGTGAAGCCCCGGCCATGCAGGAGGTGTTCCGTGCCATCGGCCGCCTGGCCCGTTCCAACATCACGGTACTCATCAATGGCGAGTCGGGCACCGGTAAGGAACTGGTGGCTCACGCACTGCACAAGCACAGCCCAAGGGCAGACCAGCCCTTCATTCCCCTCAACATGGCGGCGATTCCCAGGGACCTGATGGAGTCGGAGCTTTTTGGCCACGAGCGGGGTGCATTCACCGGTGCCCAGAATCGACGGGTCGGGCGATTCGAACAGGCTGACGGAGGCACCCTCTTTCTGGACGAGATCGGCGATATGCCCGCCGAGCTTCAGACCCGCCTGTTGCGGGTACTTGCCGATGGCGAGTTCTACCGTGTCGGTGGTCATGAGCCGGTCAAGGTGGATGTACGGATCATTGCGGCCACCCACCAGAACCTTGAGGCGCTGGTCAAGGAGGGACGCTTCCGGGAGGACCTGTTTCACCGCCTCAATGTCATCCGTATCCATATCCCCTCACTGCGCGAACGGCGGGAGGATATCGGTCTGCTGATGCGTTACTTTCTGCAGAAGGCTGCCGCGGAGCTCGATGTGGAGACCAAGACGCTGCTGCCCGAAACCCTGGCGGAGCTCGAAAAGTTCGATTGGCCTGGCAATGTCAGGCAGCTGGAAAACACGGCACGCTGGCTGACCGTGATGGCCTCCAGCCAGCAGGTGCACGTGGAGGATCTGCCCCCCGAGCTGGCCGAAACCGAGGCCGCTGAGAGTGGCGACGGTGACTGGAAAGGGCTGCTGCGTCTGTGGGCCAGGCAGCGCATCCAGCATGGCCAGAGCGCTATTCTTGAAGAGGCTGTTCCGGCCTTCGAGAGCATCATGATCGATGTCGCCCTCGAGCATACCGGTGGTCGCAGGCAGGATGCGGCCAAACTTCTGGGCTGGGGGCGAAATACGCTTACCCGGAAGATCAAGGAGTTGGGGCTCGTCCAGCCCGGGGCCGAAACAGAAAGTTAGTACTTACTACCATTTCCAGGGTTGCATCACGGCTATCACGATGCCAATCAAAACCAACAGTATCACCAGTTCCACAAACATGGTTTGACCCCTTGTCCGGTTGTGGGCTCACCGCTTGAGTTTGCAGGAACCGCCCCGATATGAACGGATATACCATGGCCTGCAGAGAGGCCACATTGCAGAATTATTCTAGGGGAGTTTCCGAATGGACAGTAGCAGTATCGAACTGCCCGGTTCCGAGGTTGAGAGCATCCAGGCTGAAGGGGACAGGGTGGTCCTGCGCTTTTCACGCGCCACCATCATCAAGACCATGACAGGATCCGTGGAGCGCACGCGCTGGTGGCAGGCCGGCGAACTGATTTTCGAGGGTGCCGAGGTGGATGGCGAGATCCCATCCACCCCGGCAGTCTGTGAGGGCGGCGACGTGGGCGAGAATATCTATACCTACCGCGATATGATCCCGGTTCCCCTGGAGAGTCGCGGCAGGGCGCACTGCGACCTCCGTTTTCAGGGCAGTGACATCAAGCTCCAACTCCAGGCCGAGGCGGTCAAGCTGGTAATGGAGGATCGCCCCCATTACATCGAGCATATCCGCCCAGAGTGAAGCCGGCACTCAATGATTGAGCAGCCGGGTACCTGAGCGGCTAAACGCATAGCTCCTGGGCAGGCCCTGCTGGTCGACCCATTTCAGGTAGGCGATGAACTGGTCCTCCATCTCCTGGTTGGGAAACATGCCGGAGGCGGAGACCTCGCCGTTGAGGCAGGGCTCCAGCTCGAGTAGATCGTCCTGGGGGTAGGGGTTCTGACCTGATATGACGCTGGTGGATGCCGAGTAGAGGACCAGCAGGGTGATGATGAGTTTATGCATGATTGCTCCTTGGCTGAAAATGCTTCACAAGTTAATTTAAGAAAATTAAATAATTCTAAGCCAATATTACGCCTTTATTTCCTATTACAATGTCGGTACGTTGTGACTCAAACCGTTCCGCCAAGGACATGATCGGGACCGCTGGTGCCATACCCGGCGGAGTTGCCTCGAGATGAATCAATCCGCACCCAGGGCTGTGATACTGGATATGGATGGGGTGCTCTATCACGGAGAGAGGGCGATAGGGGATGCCGTGGCCTTTATGTCGGTCCTTGAAAAGCAGCCCCACCTCTTTCTCACCAACAATCCGATCAAGACCCCATCACAGGTCGCCGATCGACTGGAATCCCTTGGTTTCAAAAGGCCAGAAGATAAGCAAGTACTTACTTCAGCCGAGGCGACCGCCCACTATCTCTCATCCTTGAAAGCCGGATTCCGTTTCTATGCCGTCGGCGGCGAGGGGCTGCACACGGCACTCTCCGAGGTTGGCCAGCCTGACATGGAGGAAGCCGATTTCGTCGTGGTCGGGGAGGGGCCGGGACTTGATTTCGAGAGCCTGACGACCGGTATCAACCTGGTGCTCAAGGGAGGAGCCAGGCTCATCTCCACCAATCCCGACCACAACGTGGATGCGTCTGTGAACGGTTCCCACCGGGTGCTTCCCGGGGGTGGGGCACTGGTAGCCCCCTTTGCCGTGGCCACGGGGGTGGCGCCGGTCACCATCGGTAAACCCCAATCTCTTCTTTTCGAGATGGCGATGTCACGACTCGGCGCCAGCGCGGGGGAGTGCCTGATGGTGGGGGATCGCCCGGATACCGATATCGCCGGTGCCGCTGCCCTGGGCATGCGCACCGCCCTGGTGAGAACGGGCAGGTTCGCCCCGGGGAAGCCTTGGCCGGATAAGCTGCCTATGCCTGATTGGGATGTCCCGACCCTGAGCCATCTGCTGGACGGGTTGTATGCCGCCTTCCCGGGTTGGCTCGATTAACCGGAAGCGAGTCGGTGAGCCTGGCGGGTGGTTTCGGGAAGCCGGTATTTGGGGGTACAGGCCAGTACATAATCGATGGCGGTTTCAAGGGAGATCCTGTGGCCTGGGGAGATATAGAGTGGAGAGACGTTGCTTCGGCTCCTCAGCACCGCGCCGATCCGCTCGTCGCCGTCCATCAAAGGCACCCAGCTCCCTTTCCCGGGTGGTAGTTCCCCATGGGTCCCGGTCAGGCGTGATTTAGCGACCCCGATCGCAGGTATATCAGTCAGCAGGCCGAGGTGGCAGGCGATGCCAAAACGCCTGGGGTGTGCGATACCCTGGCCGTCGCAAAGCAGCAGATCGGGCAGCCGCTCGAGCTTCTCCAGTGCATCCAGTACCGCAGGAATCTCCCGGAACGAGAGGAGTCCGGGTACATAGGGGAAACCGGTGGGACGGCGGGCGATGGCTGATGCCTCGGGTTTCAGTCCAGGAAAACTGAGCAGTACCACCGCGGCGCGGGTGATGCGGCCGTTTTCCTCGAAACCCACATCGACTCCAGCCACATGGCGAACCTTCCCCAGCCTGTCGGATGTAATCACCCGGCCCCGCAGCTGTTGCTGGATTTCCCTTGCTTCGCCGGGACTTACATCCCATGGATGTAGCTTTTCAAACATACCGTAAAGTCGTTTAATTCACTGATTCGGTTAAAGTTTATCGTTTATGTTATAGTTACCGGCCCAGTTGGGACCAGGTTGCTGTCCCGTGGGCCAGGATCGGCAATATAAGGCCGGCCTGTAATAAACAATATTGAGTAGCGGGAGTACGGAACTCCCGTCAGTCCAGTCCCCCTGAAAACTGAAGTTCATGGTTTCGATTTTTCGGACCGGGGCGACTTTACTCTGGATTTTACCTGCCGTTGGTCTGGTTTGCAGGAGGGTATTATGAGCAAGACAGCAATACTACAACGACAGGCGATGGATGCGCCGCAAGAGGGTTTCGAGACACGCCGCTTCAAGGTCTATACACAGCGCGATCTTGAGCGCATACCTGCCCTGACCAGGCTGCCGGAAACGCTGCGCTTCGAGATGAAGGTTGTCTCCAGCGTACTGCCATTCCGTGTCAACGAATACGTGATCGATGAGCTGATCGACTGGAACAATGTCCCGGAAGATCCGATCTTCCAGCTCACCTTCCCCCAGCGGGGCATGCTCACCGAGGAGAGCTTCGAGCGCATGGCCGAGCTGCACCGAAATGGTGCCGGCAAGGATGAGATCCAGGCCCTTGCGAAGGAACTGCGCGCCGAGCTCAATCCCCACCCTGCGGGCCAGATGGAGCTCAACATCCCCCTGGACGAAAACGGCAATCCCCTCGAAGGGATTCAGCACAAGTACCGTGAAACGGTGCTCTTCTTCCCGAGCCAGGGTCAGACCTGCCACGCCTACTGCACCTTCTGTTTCCGCTGGGCACAGTTCGTGGGTGACAAGGCGCTGCGCATGGCCTCCACCGAGGCGAAGGCCCTGCACAACTACCTGGCCGAACACCAGGAGGTGACCGATCTGCTGATCACCGGTGGCGATCCCATGGTGATGAAGACCAAGCGCCTGGTCGGATACCTGGAGCCGTTGCTGGAGCCGGAGTACGACCATGTCCAGACCATCCGTATCGGCACCAAGGCCCTTACCTTCTGGCCCTACCGATTTGTCTCCGACGACGATGCCGACGAACTGATCGCCCTGTTCGAAAAGCTGATCAAGGCAGGCAAGCACCTGGCGATCATGGCGCACTACAACCACTGGCGGGAGCTGGAGACTGATATCGCCCAGACCGCCGTCAGGCGACTGCGCGATATCGGCGCGGAGATTCGCAGCCAGGGACCGCTGCTGGCCCACATCAACGATTCGGCCGATACCTGGGTCCGGCTCTGGAACAGCCAGATCAAGCTGGGCGTCATCCCGTACTACATGTTTGTGGAGCGGGATACCGGTGCCCGGCACTACTTCGAGGTTCCGCTGGCCAAGGCGTGGGAGATCTACCGCCAGGCGATGCAGCAGGTTTCCGGTCTGGGCCGCACAGCGCGGGGCCCCAGCATGAGTGCAGGGCCGGGCAAGGTGGAGATTCAGGGCACCGCGGAGATTGGCGGCGAGAAGGTGTTCGTTCTGCGTTTTATCCAGGGACGAAACCCGGATTGGGTACAGCGCCCCTTCTTTGCCCGTTACGATGAGGAGGCCACCTGGCTCGACGGCCTCAGGCCGGCCCTTGGAGATGAGCGTTTCTTCTTCGAGGAGGAGTACCAGTCCATGTATACGGCAAGGGAGCAGATGCTCTCCAACGAGGTCGACAACTGTTAATGGGCTGGCGCGGTTAGTTAGCGAACTATCCGCATCGCCCACCGGGACAGATCTAGAGTGAGAGCAGGACCTCTGCCTGCTCGACCTGTTCGCTGGCCTCTTCGAGAATCAGCAGGCTCATCTTTGGTGTCAGCTCCCCGAGCGCCAGGCGGGTGTGGGCAGGTACCTGGTTGATGGCCGGCATGGTCAGGGCCAGGTGGGTGCCGACGAAGCTATGCAGCTGGGCGATGATCACCAGGTCGCAGTAATCGGGCTTGCTGTGTGAGTTGCGCATCCACTCTTCCGCCTCCAGGGCGACGGTGACGAAATCCTCCGGAAATCCCCACTTGCGCAGAATAAGGCTGCCGATCTGGCCCCTGAGACGCTTGATCGCCTGGTCGATGATTTCAGGTTGCAGGTCATCTGGAGGCAGGTTCTCAGCATAGTGCAGGATGGCCACGATGCCGATATCGTGGAGCAGGCCGGCGAGCATGGCGTGTTCAGGGTCGAACCGCTTGTCCCGACGGGCAAGCACGTAACAGATGGAGGCAACCTTGGTACTGTGAGTCCACAGCGCCTTCATTCGGGCATGAAGCTCTTTCGACTTTGACTTGAACAGCTCCCTCAGGGCAAAGGTGATCACAAGCTTGTGGGTCATCTTGGTGCCGATACGTACGATGGCTCCGGCACAGCTCTCCACCGGGGTGGGCATGCCGTAGAAGGCGCTGTTGGCACACTTGATCAGCTTGGCGGTGATCACGGGATCGTTCTGGATCATCGCCGCGATCTCTTCCGTGTTGTGTTCATCGTTCTCAAGGGCCCTGCCGATGCGCAGGGCAACGTCCGGCAGGCTTGGCAGTATCAGCCGGTCATTTTCCAGGTCCTGGAGAAACTGTAACGAGATCTTGTTCTCTACATCGGTATCGTGGTGTTCGACAGCATCCTCTTCCACGCTGTAACCGGAGAAGGGAGAGGTCTCCTGCTGTCTCACCACGCTGGTCACACTGTCCAGCAGGGTGTTGCTGATCTTGAAATAGCTCACCTTCGTCAGGGTGACCACCTCGTATTTATGAGGGATCAGGCGTGACAGGGGTGAGAGACCCGATGGGCTGCCACCCTCAACCTCATTGGACTTGCCATCTGATGCGGTACGCAGAACCTTCCCCTCGAGCAGGAAATAGCTGGCATCCTCCATGCTCCCCCGCCCGATCAGGGTAGCTTTTTCCGCGGCCTCCTCCAATATCACCGACTGGCGCAACAGTTCGAGCTGCTCCCTGGAAAGATGGCTCAGGGGCGTGAAAGAGCGCAGAGTCTCTATTTCAGGGTGTAGTGATGCGTTTTCCATTATCGGTAGTTCGAAAACCGGTCCATCATTGAGATTGATACCACCAGCGGCGGTTGTGCTTAGCAGATTGTTGCCGCCAAACGGTGCTATGTAAAGAGACTTTAGCACCTCTGTGGAGAAAGGTCCCGGTATAGCGTTCACCTGTCATATAAGAGGTTTCAGGTCACCTTCTTGCTTTTGACAGGGGCGGGACTCTTTTCGCGGGAAATGTTGTACTCCATAGGCGCGCTGATGCCTACCCTGACCTGGTCGACATCGACACTCAGAATCGATACCTTGATCACCTCATCCCTGCTCTTTCTGATGAAAATAGTCTGATCTCCTGGGTGTGGAGACCTGCGCAGTATCAACATGGTGGATTCCTCTTGGTTGATTGTCCCTGATCCTTGAAAGGTTTCAGAAATATGATGTCCCTGTTTCGAATACTTGGAATTTACGAACGGGATGGTCCCGTAGATTCAAACTTGGGCGTTGGAACAGGAGCTGTAACAGAATTGAAGGCAATGCATCACCCAATCAGGTTCTCATGTAATCGGGGCCCGTTACTGCCGTGGTTCGGGCTCGGGTTGTGGTAATCCCGATTTGTGTTGTATGAATCAAGGGGTGCTGAGTGTGTCCGGAATGGTTGTGCTGTTTTAGATGGATTGTGCGCTAATCAGCAGATGACAAAATGTGTTTCAGTTGGATTATGAATCCCACTTCTCTTTGCAATATTTCCGGCCGCTTAAATCATCAAGATTGTCTTGCCGCCCTTTTAAAGTACCCCTCTGCAGCAAGAGCTGTTCCTGTGCCTGACTCTTGCCGGATCGCAGAAGAGCAAGGTCCTCTTCGTCTGAAAGCAGTAATAGCGCCAGCGGAGTGATGGTGATTCTGTTGTGCTTCATAACCCCAACCTCCTGTTGGTGTATTACTCGATCAAGAATATGTTGTTCCACCCGTCTGCAATTGATTCCCTGGCAGCTGTTATTTTCTGCCAGGTGAGGCGTTAGCGGATCAGGCGTCTCTATGTGATTCAGTTGGTGACAAATCAATCCAGGCAGACCATTACTCCCATCCACTCAATCCCCTGGGTATGAAAAGGTACTCCAACAATAGAATGGCGATAGCGCAGAGGAGCATGACAACGGCAGCCAGGGGCAGTTTGTATGGAATATCTCCAGGCAATGGAACACTCTCCGGTTTGCCTGTAATACGCTTTTCTTCAGTGGGTGCTTTAGTGATTTTCATCGGTTGCTTCTTTTCCATGTGGATCCAATCTATGGCCCCGGAATGGAGAAGTAAACGCATGGGCAGTGCTATTTTGTAGCCATTTACATAGTGCTTTGTAATAGGATCTGCAGAGTCGGGTGCTCGGGGAGAGAGCCTGGTCTGGTTATCAATGATCAGTGATCACCGATGCAGACCACTGCCTGTACACGCAATAAAAAACGCCCCTTGCGGGGCGCTTCATAACTGTAGAGTTCTGGCTGTCAGGTATCCACTTCGGTCAACAGCCGCAACGGGGTGCCTGGGGTGCATTCAACTGCAGTGTGCCGGTGAGTTGCATCACGGACTGCATCTGGTGGCGTTGCAGGTAGTCGAGAATCCCCTGGTTGATCTTTGCGCATACCAGCGGGTCGTAGAAGAGGGCGGTGCCGACTCCGACTGCGGTAGCGCCGGCAATCAGGAATTCCAGGGCGTCCTCCGCCGTGGTGATGCCGCCCTGCCCGATAATCGGGATGCCGTGGTCGCGGCATACCTGGTAGACCTGGTGGACCTTGAGCAGGGCGACCGGTTTGATTGCGGGGCCGGAGAGTCCACCCTGGTTGTTACCGATGATCGGTGAGCGGTTCTCCACATCGATGGCCATTCCCATCAGCGTGTTGATTACCGCGAAGGCGTCGCTACCGGCCTCGATACAGCGTCGTGTATTCTCCGCAATATCGGTCTGGTTGGGTGAGAGCTTGGTGATAAGGGGTTTACGGGTAACGCTTCTGCACGCCTCCACGACCCTTGCGGACATATCGGGATCGTTGCCGAATGCGACACCACCCTCCTTGACATTGGGACAGGAGATATTGATCTCGATGGCATCGATGGGCGAATCGTCGAAACGCCGGGTCACCTCGATATACTCTTCGATGGTGGAGCCTGAGACGTTGGCGATAAAACGGGTCTCGTCAAAATCCAGTGTCGGCAGAATACCGTCCACCACTTTATCCACACCGGGGTTCTGCAGGCCGATGGCGTTGAGCATACCGTTGGGCGTTTCGTAGACACGGTGGGGCGGGTTGCCTAGGCGCGCTTCGCCGGTGGTGCCCTTCAGACAGATGGCGCCGGTATCGCGGTTGGAAAAACCTTTCACGCGGGTGTACTCTTCGCCGAACCCGACACAGCCGGAGAGCAGTACGATGGGCGTGTTGAAGGAGAGGCCGCAGAAATCGACAGCGAGTGGTGAGTCAGTGGTTGTGGTCATTGAGTGCTTCCGTAAGCAGTTACTTTAATAATGAGCGGCCGCCTGCCATGTTTCATGTTGCCCTTTACGAACCGGAGATACCGCCCAATACAGGTAATATCATACGCCTGTGCGCGAATACTGGCAGCTCTCTTCACCTGATTCATCCACTCGGTTTCAGCCTCGACGAGAAACAGGTGAGGCGGGCCGGCCTCGATTACCATGACATGGCCCGGGTCTCCGAACATGCTGACTACGATTCGTTCAGCGACGCGGTGCAACCGGCCCGGATCTTCGCCTGTTCCACCCGCGGCAGGATCGATTACGCCACGGTCACATTTCAGCCCGGGGATGTCCTGTTGTTCGGACCGGAAACCCGTGGCCTGCCCCAGGCGCTTCTCGATGAGATGCCTCCCGAACAACGCCTGCGTATACCGATGGTGCCCGGTAACCGCAGTCTCAATCTATCCAACGCGGTGGCGGTGATCCTCTTCGAGGCCTGGCGGCAACAGGCCTTCGCCGGTTTCGACTAGTATTTAACCGGTTTCCGGCCGCTGCCGGCGCAGCATCAGGTTGTGGACCGCGGTCTTCGGATCCAGACCCTGGAACAGCACCAGGTAGGTCTGCTCGCTCAGGGGCATGTCGATACCCAGCTCCTGTGCCCTGTTGTGGACTTCGCGGGCCGTCTTCACCCCTTCCACCTCCTGGCCGATCTCTGCCCGCGCCTCTTCGATGCTGAGTCCCCTGGCCAGGGCCAGGCCCATTCTGCGATTGCGTGACTGGTCATCGGTGCAGGTGAGGGTCAGATCGCCCAGGCCGCCGAGACCCATGAAGGTTTCAGGTTTGCCACCCAGGGCCAGGCCAAGACGCATGATCTCTGCCAGGCCACGGGTGATCAGCGCGGCACGGGTGTTGGCACCGAAACCGAGGCCATCGGCGATACCGGCGGCAATGGCCATCACGTTCTTTGCCGCACCGCCCACCTCCAGGCCGATGATGTCGTCACTGGTGTAGGCGCGAAACACCTCCGAGTGGAGGTACTCTGCAAGGCGCTCGGCATGGGCGGAGGAGGTGGAGGCGACGGTGACGGCGGTGGGCAGTCCCCGGGCGACCTCCTTGGCAAAGCTGGGGCCGGAGATCACGGCGATTGGACGATCGCCGAGCTCCTCCTGTGCAACCTGGTGCAGGAGTTTTCCGCTCTTCGGTTCCAGTCCCTTGGTGGCCCAGCTGACAGAGGTGTCTGTTCCGAGCAGGGGCTCCAGCCGCTGCATGGTCTGTCTGAAGGCGTGGCTGGGCACCACCACCAGCACTTCATCCGCACCATCGACGGCAGCGGCAAGGTCGGTGGTCGGTGCTATGCCTTGCGGAAAGGGTATGCCCGGTATATATGCGCGGTTCTCGCCGTCGGCAAGCAGGGCATCGATCTCGGATTGCAGATGCCCCCAGAGCCTGACCTCTGCACCGTTACGGCACAGTAGAATGGCGAGCGCGGTCCCCCAGGAACCGGCGCCGAGTACCGCGATGACGGGCTGCTTTCCAGGCATGGACGGATCAGTTGGTCTTGGCCTGCCGGGCCTCACGCTCCTGCATGTGCTGGGCATAGAGGGCGTCGAAATTGACCGGGGTCAGCAGCAGCTGGGGGAAGCTTCCCTTGGAGACCAGGTCGGAGATCGCCTCGCGGGCGTAGGGGAAGAGGATGTTGGGGCAGTAGGCACCCATCATCGGTCCCATCTCGGCCTCGGGAAACCCCTTTACGTGAAAAACGCCAGCCTGCTGGATCTCGACCAGGTAGGCGGTCTTGTCACCGAGCTTGGTGGTGACGGTCACGTTCAGCACCACTTCGTAGAGGTCTTCGCCCACCTTCTCGACATTGCTGTTCAGGTTGAGGCTGGACTCCGGGCTCCACTGCTCGTTGAAGATGGTGGGGGAGTTGGGGGTCTCGAAGGAGACATCCTTTATGTAGATACGCTGCAGGGCGAATTCGGGTGCCGCTTGTTCCGGCTGGGCATTCTCGGTCATTGTTCAGTTCCAGTTGTGTTAACCATGGACATACGGCATCGCCGATGCCGCTCTATTTCTTTCGTTTCCGGCTCACCGGCAGGTTGGCGCTCTCCCAGGCCAGCATGCCGCCATGCAGGTTGTAGACCTTTTCGAAGCCCTCCTTGCGCAGAACCTTGCAGGCTGCGGAAGACTGGGCGCCAGAACGGCAGGCCATGATGATCGGCTTGTCCTTATCCTTTTCGAGCTGTCCAAGCTGATTCTTCAACGAGTTGGAGGGGATGTTGATGGCATTGATAATGTGCCCTTTGGAGAAATCGTTCATCGGGCGGACATCCACGACCACCGCATCTTCCCGGTTGATCAGATCCGTCGCTCCGGCAGGCTGCACGGAGAACTTGCCGCTGCTGGCGAGCAGGTTCTGGATCAGCAGCGCGAGGACCACAAACAGGGCCAGCACGAGAAAGAGATGGTTGCCGGCGAATTCAATTAACTGTTGCATAGATTTGTCAGCGTTGGGTTCGTCTTGATAATGGAGCGGCCATTTTAGCGCAGGGAGAAAAAAACAAAACGGGAAACTGATGTTTCCCGTTTATTTGATTCATTGCAGCGGGGTATCCGGCTCAGTGGGCGTGGGTGCAGAAGACCTCGCGCATCATGCCGATCAGTTGCAGGGTGCGGGAGTCGCTGACCCGGTAGTAGACCCTGTTGGCATCCTTCCGGGAGGCGAGAATGCCCTTGTCACGCAGGATCGCCAGGTGCTGGGAGATGTTGCTCTGGGATGTGCCGACCTGCTCGACGATATCCTGGACACTCACTTCCTGGCCTCCCAGGGTGCAGAGGATCTTCAGGCGCAGGGGGTGCGACATAGCCTTGAGTGAGCGGGAGGCGCGCTCAATATCCTCGTCACCAGCCAGCAGACTCTCCAGGTTTCCGTGGAGTTCGCTGTCTGCCTCGAGGACAGGTTTCTTGGGGCTCCCAAATTTATTTTCCATGCAGTATGCCTTCGTTAAAGGGACATAATAAAGTAATAAGCTGTTTTACGGTAAATTTGAGGATATTTCAATGGGTTGATAATGGAAATACGCAATTTTGGGTAGGAATTTGTCCTCTTATTGGCCGTTTTTTAAACAATCAATAGACGTTATCCTTGTAGAAATGAATACGATCTGCCCCTTGAACTTCTCGCACATGACCAAAAATGTTTTAATAGTGCGCTTTTTCAACGGGTTAGCCCGGTGTAGTAATTTTTTCTGAGGGTCTCAAATAGATGTCAGCCAGAGCAAAGCCGGCCGTTCTGATCATTCTGGACGGTTGGGGGTATCGTGAAGCGGAGGAGTTCAACGCCATCAACATGGCCCGTACCCCGGTTTGGGACCGCCTGTGGAAGGAACACCCCCGTACGCTGATCCGTACCTCCGGCGCTGAAGTCGGCCTGCCTGCGGGACAGATGGGCAACTCCGAGGTGGGTCATCTCAACCTGGGTGCCGGCCGGGTGGTCTACCAGGAATTCACCCGTGTCAGCCGTTCGGTCCGCACTGGCTCGTTCTACACCAATCGTACCCTGACAGATGCGGTCGACAAGGCGATAGAGAAGGGCAAGGCAGTGCACATTTTCGGCCTGCTCTCCCCCGGTGGGGTGCACAGCCACGAGGACCACATACACGCCATGGCCAGGCTGGCGGTGGAGCGCGGTGCCAAGAAGGTGTACGTACACGCATTTCTTGATGGGCGCGACATGCCGCCCAAGAGTGCCCAGCCCTCCCTGGAAAAGATCAGCGCCACTTTCGAAGAGCTGGGTACCGGTTACGTGGCCAGTATCATCGGCCGATTCTACGCCATGGATCGCGACCGCCGCTGGGAACGGGTGCAGGAGGCTTACGACCTGCTGACACTCGGTGCGTGTGAACACCAGGCCCCGGATGCCCTCACCGCCCTGCAGATGGCCTATGACCGGGGCGAGAGCGACGAGTTTGTGAAAGCCACCTGCGTGGTTCCTCCCGGCGAGAGCCCGGTCACCGTGGAAGACGGTGATACGGTGATGTTCATGAACTACCGTTCCGACCGGGCCCGCCAGCTGACCAAGGCCTTTATCGAGCCAGACTTCAGCGGTTTTGAGCGCAAACGCACGCCCAAGCTGAGCTGCTTCGTCAGCCTCACACAGTACAACAAGGATTTCGATATCCCCGTGGCCTTTCCGCCGGAGCGGCTGAGCAACGTCTTCGGGGAGTACATCGCCAACCTAGGCCTGCGTCAGCTCAGGCTGGCCGAGACCGAGAAGTACGCCCACGTCACCTTCTTCTTCAATGGTGGCCGGGAAGAGGTCTTCGAGGGAGAGGACAGGATCCTGGTGCAGTCGCCAAAAGTCGCCACCTACGATCTCCAGCCGGAGATGAGCGCCCACGAGGTCACCGACCACCTGGTGGAGGCGATCGAAAGTGACAAGTACGACGCGATCATCTGCAACTACGCCAACTCCGACATGGTGGGACACACCGGCGATTACGAGGCGGCGGTGAAGGCGATCGAGACCCTCGACCACTGCCTTGGTCGTGTCACGTCGGCACTGCACCGGGTCGGGGGAGAGCTGCTGATCACCGCCGACCATGGCAATGCGGAGCAGATGCAGGACCCTGAAAACGACCAGGCCCATACGGCCCACACCCAGAACCCGGTGCCGCTGGTCTATGTCGGGCGCAAGGCTGACCTGATGGAGGATGGTGCGCTGTGTGATATTGCGCCGACCCTGCTGCATATCATGGATCTCAAGCTGCCATCCGAAATGAAGGGTCACAGCCTGCTGCAGTTTCCCGAAGATGGAGAGCAGGCGGCCTGATGGGGCTGGCAGAGTGCCGCGGCAGTCCTCTGTTTGCTGCGGCAGCACTGTCGGTCGCACTCACCCTTAGCGCACCCGTATCGGTTGCCGATCCGTCGGTTCAGGGCAAGGAGCAGGAGCTGCAACAGCTCCAGCACGATATCAAGACGCTGAAAAGCGAGCTTGGACAGCAGCAGCAAAAACAGCGTGAACTCGAGGCGGAACTGCGAACCGCCGAGCAGGAGATCGGTCGCTCGGCTCGGCGCCTGCGGGTGCTTGCCGGGAGTCTTGGGCGCCAGCAGGAGCGCCTCGCCACCCTGCAGGATGTCCGCTCCAGCCAGCACAAGGCGCTGATCGGACAGCGCGATGAACTGGCCATCCAGATGCGTACCGCCTACGCCATGGGCCGCCAGGAGCGGCTGAAAATTCTTCTCAATCAACAGGATCCATCCGTAGTCAGCCGGGTGATGGTGTATTACGATTACTTCAATCGTGCCCGCGCGGAGCGCATCAACGAGATCAACAAGACCCTCGAATCGATCGCCCGCACTGAACAGGAGATCAGCGCGGAAGAGAGGCGCCTGAAGGAGCTGCAGGCGAAGGAGCTGGCAGAAAAGACCAGGCTGGAGGAGAGGTACGGCGCGCGTCGCCAGATCGTCTCCGCCCTCAACGCCAGTATCAGGAACAAGGGCCAGGAGCTGAAGGGGCTGGAACTGAACGAGAAGGAGCTCAAGTCACTGGTCAGCCGGTTGCAGGAGGAGTACATGGCCCTGCCCCTGGAAGGGGAGAGTGCCAAGAGCTTCAAGCAGCGCAAGGGTCGCATGACCTGGCCCGCCAAGGGGCGGCTCAAGGCCCGCTTTGGTACCACCAAGGCGGGCAGCCTGAAGTGGGACGGCGTACTGATCTCCGCCCCCGAAGGTCGCGAGGTCAGGGCGGTACATCATGGCCGGGTCGCTTTTGCAGACTGGCTGAGGGGCTTCGGCCTGCTGATTATCATCGATCACGGCGATGGCTACATGACCCTTTACGGCCATAACCAGAGCTTGTTCAAGGAGACCGGTGAGTGGGTCGAACCCGGGGAGCCTGTCGCACTGGTGGGAAACAGTGGTGGACAACTCAACTCAGGCGTGTATTTTGGCATCAGGTACAATGGCAAACCGGTAAATCCGGTCAGATGGTGCAAGAGATCCCGGGGTAATCGTGTCGGTGCACTGCCCCGAGACACATCAAACGGCAGGCTGCCCCTGCAGCCGCCCAGCAAGACAGAGGACAGGGTATGAAGCAGAGCCTGCGACTGGTAGTGGCATTTTCGCTGGGGCTGAGCGCCTCCGGCATGATGCTCGGTCAGATGGCCAGTGCTGAGAAGGCCGGGGATAACGGATTGCCGATGCAGGAGCTGCGGGCATTTGCGGATATCTTCGGCCGGATCAAGCAGGACTACGTCGAACCGGTGGACGACAGGGAACTGCTTGAGTACGCCATTCGCGGCATGCTCTCCGGTCTCGACCCCCACTCCTCCTATCTCAATGCCGAGGAGTTCCAGGACCTTCAGGTCGGCACCAAGGGCGAGTTTGGCGGCCTCGGTATCGAGGTGGGCATGGAAGACGGCTTCGTCAAGGTGATCGCGCCAATCGACGATACCCCCGCGCAAAGGGCAGGTGTCCAGGCCGGCGACCTGATCGTCAAGCTGGATGGCAAACCGATCAAGGGCATGAACCTGGACGAGGCGGTCAATATCATGCGCGGTAAGCCGGGCACCGAGATCGTGCTGACCATCGTCCGCGAAGGCACCGAGAAACCCATCGAGATCACCATCGTGCGCGACATCATCAAGGTGGTCAGCGTCAAGGGCCGGTTGCTGGAAGATGATTTCGCCTACCTGCGCATCGCCCACTTCCAGGCCCGCACCACCGAGGATATGCTCAAGCTGATCAGCGAGCTCAAGTCGAAGAGCGGCAACGGCCTGAAGGGGCTGATTCTCGACCTGCGCAACAACCCGGGTGGCGTACTCAATGGCGCCGTGTCCGTGAGCGACGCCTTTCTCAGCGAGGGGGATATCGTCTATACCAAGGGCCGGGTCGACGAATCCAAGCTCGATTTCAGCGCGGCACCCGATGATGTGATGGAGGGTGCGCCCATGGTGGTGCTGGTCAACGGCGGGTCGGCCTCGGCCTCAGAGATCGTTGCCGGTGCCCTGCAGGACAACCAGCGGGCGGTGATCATGGGCAGCCGCACCTTCGGCAAGGGTTCGGTACAGACCATCATCCCGGTCAACAACAGCACCGCGATCAAGCTGACCACGGCACGCTATTTCACACCCTCGGGCCGTTCGATCCAGGCAGAGGGGATCGAGCCCGACATCGTGCTCTCCAACCTGAAGGTCGAGGCGGTCAACGGCGGTAAAGAGCAGAGCATCAAGGAGGCCGACCTGGCCGGTCACCTGGAGAACGGGGACGAGGGCAAGCCGGGTGACGGGGATGCCGGTGACCAGCAGAACGACGAAAACGGCCGCTCCCTGGCAGAGAAGGACTACCAGCTCAACGAAGCCCTGAATCTCCTCAAGGGGCTCTATATACTGCAACGGAAATCGTAACGACCATGAATCCACTTCACGGTACAAGAGCAACATCTTGCCGCACATTGGCGGCACTGCTCTGTCTCCTGTGGAGTGTTTCGGTCGCTGCCGCCGAAGAGTCGGCTGACACCGATCAACTGCGACCGGCCATCGCCATTGTCATCGATGACATGGGCTACCATGGCGGATGGGGTCGCAAGGCCCTGGCCATTCCGGGCAAGGTGACCTACGCCTTTCTCCCGCATACGCCCCACGCCAGAAAGCTGGCAATCGAGGCGAACAGCAGGGGCAAAGAGGTGATGTTGCATCTGCCGATGCAGTCCCACGACAACAACCCCCTGGGCCCCGGCGGGCTGACGCTCCACCAGACGGAGAGCGCCTTCAAGCGGACCCTGCTGCAGGCACTCAATTCAATTCCCCACGCCAAGGGGATCAACAATCACATGGGCAGCCTGCTCACCCGCCACCCCGGTGCCATGGCCTGGCTGATGGAGGGAATAGGCAAGCTTGGCGATCTCTACTTTATCGACAGCAGGACAAGCGGCGACTCGGTGGCACACCTGCTGGCACGTGAGTACGAGGTGCCGGCAGCGAGCCGGGATGTCTTTCTGGACAACGTCCGCGATCCCGAAGCGATCAGGGCGCAGTTCAGGCAGCTTGTGCAGAAGGCCAGGAAACAGGGCTTCGCCATCGGTATCGGCCACCCCTATCCCGAGACAGCCGAGGTGCTGCAGGAGCTGCTTTCCGACCCCGGTCTGCATGGTGTTCAGCTGATCAGCGCATCGGAGATGATCGAACTTCAAAGGAGAAACAACCCATGGCCCGCACACTCGTCCCCCTCGCCCAAGGTTGCGAAGAACTCGAAGCAGTAACCATCATCGATCTGCTGCGCCGCGCCGGTGTGGAGGTGGTTACCGCCGGACTCGAGGCGGGGCCCGTCAAGGCGAGCAGGGGGGTGGTGCTGCTCCCCGATACGACCCTCGACGAGGTGATGGAGCAGGCCTTCGACATGATCATCCTGCCCGGTGGCCTGCCCGGTTCCGATCATCTCGACAATGACCCCAGGGTTCACCAGCTGCTGAGTCGTATGCAGTCCGAAGGGGCTTATACCGCGGCCATCTGTGCCGCACCCAAGGTACTTGCCAGCAACGGTATCCTGAATGGCAAAAAGGCGACAGGTTACCCCGGCGTGCTGGACGGCATGGATCTTCCCCAGGTGGATGTGGACCTTCAGCCGGTGATCAGGGATGACAAGGTGATCACCTCCCGGGGGCCGGGTACTGCCATGGATTTCGCCCTCGAGTTGATCGAGGCGCTGGAGGGGCGGGCAAAACGTGACGAGGTTGAAACCGCCCTGGTCAGACCCTGAATCCGGTGACGGCGATGCGCGGCGGTGAGCGCGGCAGGCCCCTGCTGCTGATGGCGGCCGGTGCCACCCTGATCAGTTTCTCGGCGGTGTTCGTCTCCATTGCAGATGTCTCCGCGGAGGTCTCCGCCTTCTACCGCATGTTCTTCGGTTCCGTCATCATGCTCGGCTGGTTGCTGATCCGCCACCAGCCGGTACGGCTCAGCCGAAGCCTCTGGTGGGTTCTGGCCCTGGCGGGGGTCTTCTTCACCATAGACCTCACCTGCTGGCATGCCAGCATTCTTATCGTCGGTCCCGGGCTGGGTACCCTGCTGGCCAATTTCCAGGTCTTCATCATGCCCCTTGCGGGTCTGTGGTTGTTTGCCGAGTCGCTGCATCTGCGTTTCTTTACCGGCGCGGCGCTGGCGATGCTGGGGCTGTGGTTCCAGGTTGGCGTGGGCTGGAGCGGCTTCAGCGATCAGTACCAGCTGGGAATCGTTCTGGGCCTGATCACCGCCGTGGCCTATGCCGGTTACATGATCAGCCTGCGCAAGGCCCAGGCCATGGAGCAGCAACGCAAGCCCTTCGAGAACCTCACCATCGCCAGTGTCGTCTGTACCATCATCCTGGCCCTGCAACTGCTGGCCAAAGATCAGTCGTTCGCGATTCCGGATACCCGGAGTCTGCTCGTCCTGCTGGCCTACGGTATCTTCTGCCAGGTGGTGGGATGGCTGCTGATCACTTCGGCGATGCCCAGGCTCAAGGCGATGACCGTCGGCTTGATGCTGCTGCTGCAGCCGACCCTCTCCTTTACCTGGGACATCCTCTTCTTCGGCCGATCGCTCACTGCGCTGGAGGCCGTCGGTGTGCTGCTGACCCTGGTGGGTATCTATTTCGGTGTCACCAACCGCCGGGCGGATCGGCCGCAGCTCGAGGCGTCATCCTGAGATTATTAACCCGGCAGCGAGCCATGCCTTAATCAATTTGGCTGCCGGGTCAATTGCATCATCGCCCGATTGAGCAACAGGCTGTCCGGCTCGGCCAGCTGTTCCACCATGGTGAAGTGATTCAACCCCGGCACCTCGAGCATGGAGGTGGGAACACCCCGCGTTCCCCAGGCCTGTGAAAGCGCCCTGGACTGGCGGTGAAACTCTTCGCTCTCGCTGCCCCCGACGGCAAGCACCAGCGGTGCCCGGGTTGCCGGTTCCATCAACAGGGGACTGTTCCGCCTGGCCGATTCCAGGTCCAGGCCCAGGGGCTCATTGATCGTGGTGTGAATCAGGGGTTCCAGTTCGAACAGGCCGCTTATGGAGAGTCCTGATGTTATGACATCAGCCGGGATATCCCCGGGGAGTTCGTTCCAGCGGGTCGCCATCATCATTGCGGTAAGCTGCCCCCCGGCTGAGTGTCCGGCGACATGCAACCGGTCCCTGTCCAGGCCGTGTCCCTTTCCCTCTGCCCACAACCAGGCCACTGCGCCGCGAGCCTGCCGGGCAATAGTGTCCAGTGTCACATCGGGGCAGAGGTCGTAATTCATTATCGCCACGGCGACACCCTGGTCGACAAGTGGGCTGGCCAGGAAGCTGAAGAATGACTTGTCCATGGCCTGCCAGTAACCGCCATGGATAAAGAGCAGTATGGGCGCGTTGCCGCGCTCCGGCAGGAACAGGTCCAGCTTTTCCCGGGGCGAGGAGCCGTAGGCCAGGTCAAGGGTGCAGCGGGCCTGGGCACGGTAGCGTGCACTCGACTCCTGCCAGCGATCGAAGATCTGCGGATGCTCCGGAACCGCCGCCCGGGCGCTGTACTGGGCCTGCAACTGTTCAGGGGTGAAGTTCCGATAGACGCCGGCCATGTTCACACACCCAGATAGCGGTGCTTCAGGGATTCATCCCCGGCAAGTTCCGATGAGCTGCCACTCCAGACCACCCGGCCTTTCTCCATGATGTGGTGGCGGTCTGCGATGTGGAGCAGGGCATCCAGGTTCTTGTCGATAACCAGGATCGACTCGCCACGCCGCTTCAGCACTTCCAGCCCCTGCCAGATCTCCTCCCGCACCAGGGGGGCCAGACCCTCGGTCGCCTCGTCCAGGATCAGTACCTTGGGGTTGGTCATCAGTGCGCGGGCAATGGCCAGCATCTGCTGCTCACCACCGGAGAGTTGGTTGCCGTAGTGACCCATGCGCTCTTTCAACTTGGGAAAGATGGAGAGCACCCGCTCAAGGTCATAGGGATCGTCAGAGCCGGAATAGTTTGCTGCAGTGGCGACCAGGTTCTCCCTCAGGGTGAGGTTGGGAAACACCTGTCGCCCTTCGGGTACCAGTCCGAAACCGAGGCGGGCGATGGCGTGGCTTGGAAGATGCTGGATCTCCCTCCCCTCGAAATGGATGGTGCCGTGTCTCGCGGGCAGCAGTCCCATGAGGGTGCGTACCGTGGAGGTCTTGCCCATGCCGTTGCGCCCCAGCAGTGTCACCACCTCGCCGGCCTCCATTTCGAAGTCGACCCCGAACAGCGCCTGGCTGTTACCGTAAAAACTCTCTATGCCCCGGACGCTCAGCATCAGCTTGACGCCCCGCCGAGGTAGGCCTGCTGTACATCCGGGTTGCTGCGGATCTCGTCGGGTGTGCCGGTGGCGATGGGCTCGCCGTAGACCAGTACCGTGATCCGGTCGGCCAGGGAGAAGATCACGTCCATGTCATGTTCCACCAGGAGAATACTGACCTTGCCCTTGAGGCTGAGTATCAGTTCCGATAGTTTGACCGTACCGCCAGGCCCCATTCCCGCCATCGGCTCATCGAGCAGCAGCAGCGTCGGATTGCCCGCCAGCGCCATGCCCACATCCAACTGGCGTTTTTCACCGTGGGAGAGATTTCCCGCAAGCAGGTCGGCCCGCTCTTCCAGGCCACAGCGCGCCAGGGCGGCACGGGTGGGTGTCTGCAGCCTGGTGTCCTTGCGGGCGGATCGCCAGAAGCGGAAGCTGTGCCCCTGGTGGGCCTGTACCGCCAGTGCAAGATTCTCCTCAACGCTGAGCTGTTCGAAGACCGAGGTGATCTGGAAGGAGCGGGCCAGCCCAAGGTGCGCCCGTCGCTGGGCCGGCAGTTGTGAGATCTCCTGCCCGTTGAAGAGAATGCTGCCGCTGTCAGGCAGGATCTCCCCTGCAAGCTGCTTGATGGCAGTGGTCTTGCCCGCGCCGTTGGGCCCGATAAGGGCGTGTATCTCCCCCTCGATGATATCCAGGGTGAGATTGCGGCTCGCCTCCACCGCACCGAAACGCTTGTTCAATCCCCTGACCTGCAGCAGCGGCTTATCCATGCCGACCTCCGACGAGCAGACCATACAGCCCGCGCTTTGCGAACAGCACCACGAGTATCAGGAAGGGCCCGAGAAAGACCATCCAGTGCTCGGTGTAGGCAGAGAGGATCTCCTCCATCAGCAGCAGGGCCACAGCGCCCAGCACCGGCCCGAACAGGGTCCCCATGCCACCCAGCAGCACCATCACCAGGATCTCTCCGGACTGGGTCCAGTGCATCAATCCGGGGCTGACGAACTCGGTCTGGTTGGCCATCAGCGCGCCGGCCAGGCCGGCACCCGCGCCGGCGATGGTGAAGCAGACCAGCCGGTAACGGTAGGTGGGGAACCCCAGGGCCTGCATGCGCAACTCGTTCTCCTTGGCGCCACGGATCACCCGGCCGAAGCGGGAATGCACCAGGCGATGGGAGAGAAAGAGGAACAGTACCAGCGCGCCCAGGCAGAGGTAGTAGAAGCTCGTGTCGTCACCCGCGTCCACCAGTGGCAGGCTGTTGCGCGACCAGAGACTCAGCCCGTCATCGCCGCCGTAGGCCTCCAGGGAGACGAAGAGGTAGTAGAGCATCTGGGCGAAGGCCAGGGTGATCATGATGAAATGCATACCGCTGGTGCGCAGGCTCAGGGCACCGAACAGGGCGGCGGCCAGCGCCGAGAGCAGCACCGCCAGGGGCCAGACGAGCAGCGCGCTGTCACTGCCGGCCAGCTCGAGGGGCCACTGCATCAGCAGGCTGCCCTCCTGGTGATGGAAGGTGAGTATGCCCACCACGTAGGCGCCGACCCCGAAGTAGGCGGCGTGGCCCAGGCTGACCATGCCGCCGTAGCCGAGGATAAGATCCAGGCTTACCGCGGCCAGGGCATAGATCAGGATGCGGCTGAACAGCGACACGAGGTAACTGTTGCCACTGGCCTCCATGATGGGCGGCAGCAGCAGGAACAGCAGCAGTGCTGTGGCGGGGATGAGGATGGCTCGGGACAACAGGCTGTTCATGGTTCAGCCCTGGCTCGGGAAGAGGCCGCGGGGACGCCACACCAGGATCGCCGCCATCAGGATATAGACCGACATGGAGGCGAGGGAGGCGCCGGCCCCGTCCGCCGTGGCGGCGGGTAGAAACAGCCGCAACAGGTCCGGCAGCATCACCCGACCCAGGGTGTCCACCATGCCCACCATCAGGGCGGCGATCAGCGCGCCCCGTATGGAGCCGATACCGCCGATCACGATGACCACGAAGGTGAGGATCAGGATGCTCTCGCCCATGCCTGCCTCCACCGCGAGAATGGGGCCTGCCATTACGCCGGCCAGTCCCGCCAGCAGGGCGCCCAGCCCGAAGACCAGGGTGTAGAGCAGCTTGATGTTCACGCCCAGGGCCGCGACCATCTCCCGGTTGCTGGCGCCGGCGCGGATCTGCATGCCGAGCCGGGTGCGGGTGAACAGCAGGTAGAGGAACAGTGCAACCAGGATGCCCACCAGGATGATCGCCAGGCGGAAGCTTGGATAGGGGGCGCCGGGGATCAGCTCCACCGTGCCGGAGAGCCACTGGGGAACATCCATGAACAGGGGCTGGCGGCCCCAGATTATGCGTGTCAGTTCATTGAAGAAAAGGATCAGGCCGAAGGTGGCGAGCACCTGGTCGAGGTGATCGCGGTCATAGAGCCGGCGCAGCACCACCGTCTCCATCAGCATGCCGACCAGGGCTGCGGCGGGCAGCGCGGCCAGCAGTCCCAGCAGGAAGCTGCCGCTGGCCTGGACCACCGTGGCGGCCACGTAGGCCCCGACCATGTAGAGGGAGCCGTGGGCCAGGTTGATCACCTGCATGATGCCGAACACCAGGGTCAGCCCGGCGGACATGAGGAACAGCATCACCCCGAGCTGAAGCCCGTTGAGCAGCTGTTCTATGAAGAGAAGCATCGATGACGGGGGAGGGGATCACGGGGCGCGTAAGCGCCCCGTATCCACGTTGCTACATCTTGCATTCCGCCGCGTAGGCGTCGGTGTGACCGGTGAACACCTTCTTGAGTGTCTTGTTGGTGGTCTTGCCGTCGGCGGTTTTCACCACTTCACGCACGTAGATGTCCTGCACCGGGTGTTGGTTGTTGCCGAAGCTGAAGGCACCGCGCACCGACTCGAAGTCAGCCTTCTGCAGGGCTGTTCTGAAAGCGGACAGATCGGAAAGATCGCCGTTTACGGTCTTCAGTGCACTGCCGATCAGCCTGGCGGCATCGTATCCCTGGCTGGCGTAGAGGGTGGGGGTGCGGCCATAGGTCTCACGGAAGGCGGCAACGAATGCCTTGTTGGCCGCGTTGTCCAGGTCGTGGGTCCACTGTGAACCGTTGATCACACCCACCGCGGCATCGCCCACTGCGCCCAGCAGCCGCTCATCGAATGAGAAAGCGGGACCGAACAGGGGGGTGTTCGTGTTCAGGCCGGCCTGGGCATACTGCTTGATGAAGTTGATGCCCATGCCGCCGGGCAGGAAGAAGAACATCGCATCGGGCTTGGCGGCACGTAGGTTGGCCAGCTCGGCAGCATAGTCCGACTGCCCCAGCTTGGTGTAGACCTCGCCGGCGATGTTGCCCTTGTAGAAACGCTTGAATCCGGCCAGCGCATCCTTGCCCGCGGGGTAGTTGGGGGCGAGGATGTAGACGTTCTTGTAACCGGCATCGTTAACGTACTGTCCCGCCGCCTCGTGCAGGTTGTCGTTCTGCCAGGCGACGTTGAAGTAGTTTTCATGGCAACCCTTGCCGGCCAGTGCGGAGGGGCCTGCATTGGGGCTGACGTAGACCACGTCGTCACGTACCACTTTCGGCACCACCGCCATGGCGACATTTGAGAAGACGATGCCGGTCATGATCTTCACGCCGTCCTTCTTGATATAGCGGTCAGCGATCTGCTTGCCCTTGCCCGGCTTGCGGCCATCGTCGTCCACCATGAGATCAACCTCTATACCGCCGAGCTTGCCGCCGTTCTCGGCCATGGCCAGTTTGAAACCGTCCCGAATGTCCTCACCCAGGTAGCCGGCCTTGGTCGAGAGGGTGGTGACCATGCCTATTTTGACCGGTGCGGCAGCGAGGGCCGAGCCGGCAAGCATGGCGCATGCGGTGGCGATGGCAATAGCGGTTCTTCTCATGGTGTGTCTCCTTTCCCCATACATTTCTTATTGGTCGACAGAGTGTATCAGCCGCGGCCGGCGGGCCCAACACCACGCGCTCGTGTCAGAAGGTCAGATATCGCTGTCGGATGCGTTTTTTTTCATCCCGGGCAATTCATCTTCAGGCGCGGTGAACCTCACCGAGCTGTAGCGCAGTACCAGGACACTGAGGCTGAGCAGCAGGATGGCGCCGGTGATCATGAGGATTCTCATGTCGTCCATCACCTTCACGTCGATCGCCAGCAGGCGGGTGAGGGCGGTGATGGCGATGTAGATCAGGAAACGCACCGGCAGGCGCTTGGTCTTGAAGTAGATGCCCACCATGGCACCCAGTTCCAGGTAGATGAAGAGCAGCAGCACATCCTTGATGCCGGGATGTCCCTCGGCAATGATGCGAAACACCTCGGCCCAGGATGCCCAGATGATGGCGGCGCCGATCACGAAAAGTCCCATCAGGTGGAAGCCATCCACCAGGATGTCGCCCAGCGCCTCGATCTTTTTGAAGTGCTTGCCAGACATGCCGCTCCCCCGTTCGGTTTGTTTTTTTCAGAGACTAACCGACAACCGGGCGAATTAAAACTGCTCGGATTATTGGTGATATACCGTACGGGCTCTGTCTGTTGGTGCAATACGCTGTGCTATTTGCACCCTACGGTTCGGATCGAAGTCTTCTGCGTAGGGTGGGTTAGCGACAGCGTAACCCACCGGGATGAATTGGGTGGCCGCGGTCAGGGGAGAGTCTACAGGCTGCGCACCCAGGCGTGCAGCAGCACCACGCCACCGGCGATGGTGAGACCAAGGCCCGCGGTCACTACCACCGTGGCCGACAGCATGATGCTGGGCCCCAGGGTCAGCAGCATGGCGCCGGAGACCAGCATGGCCGCCCCGCTGATGCTGGCGACGGTGTTGCGGTGGTTCTCCCTGATGGTCTGGTGCATCTGCTCCAGCTCATCGGATCGCCACTTCAGTTCCAGGCGTCCCTCCGCGGCATCCCTCAGCACCTTGTGGGCCAGCAGGGGCATGTCCGCTGCATGCTCGGTCATCTGGGGCAGGTTCTTGCGTAGCTTGCGCACGAAGGCACGGGGTCCCACCTGCTCCTGCATCCAGCGCTCCATGAACGGTTTGGCGGTGGTCCAGAGATCGAGCTCCGGGTAGAGCTGGCGGCCCAGGCCCTCGATGTAGAGCAGGGTTTTCTGCAGCAGTACCAGCTGGGGCTGCACCTCCATGTTGAAGCGCCGCGCGGTCTGGAACAGGTTGAGCAGGAAGTGGCCGAAGGAGATCTCGCTCAGGGGCTTGTTGAAGATCGGTTCGCATACCGAGCGGATGGCCGCCTCGAACTCGTCCACCCGGGTGTCGCCCGGCACCCACTCCGACTCCACGTGCAGTTCGGCCACCCGGTGGTAGTCGCGGTTGAAGAAGGCCAGCAGGTTTTCGGCCAGGTAGCGCTGGTCCTCCGTGGTGAGGGAGCCGACGATGCCGAAGTCGACGGCGATGTAGCGGCCGCTGGGTTCGACGAAGATATTGCCCGGGTGCATGTCAGCGTGGAAGAAGTTGTCGCGGAACACCTGGGTGAAGAAGATCTCCACACCCTGTTCGCCCAGCTGTTTCATGCTCACGCCCTGGGTCTTGAGCTCCTCCACGTTGCTCACCGGGGTGCCGTGAATGCGCTCGAGTACGAGGACATTCTTGCGGGTCAGGTCCCAGTAGACCTCGGGCACGAAGAGGATGTCGCTGCCCTCCCAGTTACGGCGCAGCTGGGCGGCGTTGGCCGCCTCGCGCTGCAGGTCAAGCTCGTCCAGGATGGTCTTCTCGTAATCCCGCACCACCTCGATGGGCCGCAGCCGCTTGCCATCTTTCCAGTAGCGGTCGGCGAGGCGCGCGATGATGTAGAGCAGGCCCACGTCGCGGCGGATAATTCGCTCGATATCCGGGCGCAGCACCTTCACCACCACCTTCCTGCCGTCCTTCAGGGTGGCGGCGTGGACCTGGGCGATGGAGGCGGAGGCCATGGGCGTCTCCTCGAAGTCGTCCAGTACCTCCTCGATGGGGTGGCCGTAGGCCTTTTCGATGAGCGCGCGGGCCTGGGTGCCGGAAAAGGGTGGTACCGCGTCCTGCAGCCTGGCCAGTTCGTCAGCGATGTCATCCGGCAGCAGGTCGCGCCGGGTGGAGAGGATCTGGCCGAACTTGACGAAGATCGGCCCCAGGTCTTCCAGGGCCTGGCGCATGCGCACCGGGTAGGCGGGCATCTGGCCGCGGCGCAGCCAGTAGAAGGGGGAGAGGTAGAGTAGAAAACGGACCGGGCGGAACAGGTGGGTGGCGAGGATCACCTCGTCCAGTCCATGTCGCAGGAGTACCCAGTTGATATGCAGGAGGCGCAGCGCCTCGGTGGGCCGTATCACTTGCTCTCACCTTTCTTGTTCAGGTTGTTCTTCAGGCGGTTGATGCGTGCCTCCATGCGTTCCACGTCGTTGCGCAGGGTGTCCACACTCTTCAGAAAATGGTCGATCTCGGGTTTCACCGGCAGGAGCCGGATCTCCTCCTGCAGGTACTCCTGCAGGTCCAGGCCGAGGGTCCTGATGGTGCGCTCGCCCCACTGGCCGGCGGTGCGGAACAGGTTGCCCACCTCGTGGGCGATAATATCGCCCGTGTAGTGGGAGAGCTGCTCTTCCCAGTCGATGTCCATGGCGGCGAGTATCTTGCCGAACCGGTGGGCCAGTTCGGTGTCGCCACTGATCTCCACCTGGCCGGCGAACAGTTGGTCGGTACTCCCCTTGGGGTCGCCCATGCGGCTCAGGGCCAGGGGTGTACCGCGCAGGGTGCAGTCCGCTTCATCCTCGTACAGGGCGAGCACCTGCAGGCGGTTGGGACCGGGCACCAGGTAGAGTGTCTGGCCCAGGCCCACCAGCTCGAAGGCGATCACCTTGCCATAGAGCTTCGCCATCTCGGCCTGTGCATCAGGGTCGAGTGCGAGGTAGCGGTTCACTGCCTCTTCAAGGGTGGCGTATGCGAGTCCGGAGGTGCTCATGATCTCAGTGCGGTGTTGCCGGTTACAGCTTGAAGCCGCGGTGGGCCGCCACGATACCGCCGGTCATGTTGTGGTAGTCGCAGCGCTCCAGGCCCGCCTGTTCCATCATCCCCTTGAGGGTCTCCTGGTCGGGGTGCATGCGGATCGATTCGGCCAGGTAGCGGTAGCTCTCCTCGTCGTTGGCGACCAGCCGTCCCATCATCGGCAACAGCTTGAAGGAGTAGATGTCGTACACCTGTTTCAGTGGCTCGCCGGTGGGATGGGAGAACTCCAGCACCAGTACCCGGCCGCCGGGTTTCAGCACCCGGTGCATCTCGTTCAGTGCCTGCTGCTTGTCGGTGACGTTGCGCAGACCGAAGGCGATGGTGATGCAGTCGAAGGTGTTGTCGGGAAAGGGGATTTTCTCGGCGTTGACCTGGGAGTACTCCACGTTGCCCACCAGGCCCTCGTCGACCATGCGCTTGCGCCCCTCGTCGAGCATGGCGGCGTTGATATCGGTCATCACCACCAGGCCTTCCGGTCCCACCAGGCCGGCGAAACGGGCGGCCAGGTCGCCGGTTCCCGATGCCAGGTCCAGCACCTTCTGGCCACGCCGGATACCCGCCAGTTCCACGGCGAAGCGTTTCCAGAGGCGGTGGATGCCCATGGACATCAGGTCGTTCATCAGGTCGTAACGGGTAGCCACCGAATCGAAGACCTGGCGGACGCGTCCCGCCTTCTCTTCCGTACGCACATTTTGGTATCCGAAATGCGTGGTGTTCTCTTCCGTCATGACTTCAACTCTCTCAACTGGGGCCCCGGGGCAAAACTGGGGAGATTTTACAGGGTTTGGCTGGAAAGACCGAATTTTCTGACCCAGGAAGTTGATCTGGGGCAGGGGAGAGGGCGTGGATTTCGGGAAGATCAGGAAAGAGGCGGCAGGGCCGCCTCTCGAGATGGGTGTCAGTTGGACTCTTTGCGCTTGTGGCCGGCGGCTTCCAGGCGGGCCAGGTAGTTCTTCCAGTTCTGCTCGTGATTGGCGCCGAGGCTGTAGAGGGTGTCCCAGGAGTAGATGCCGGTGTTGTGGCCATCATCGAAGTGAAATGCCACGGCATAGTTGCCCACCGGGGAGATCTGCTCGATGTTGACATCCTCCTTGCCGACCTGGAGCACCTCCTGGCCCGGGCCGTGACCCTGAACCTCCGCGGAGGGCGAGAAGACCCGCAGGTATTCGCAGGGCAGGTTGAAATGGGCGCCGTCCTCGAAAGAGATCTCCAGCACCCGCGACTGGCGGTGCAGGTTCAGTTCTGTCGGTACATGCTTGGACATAAATAACTCCTTGAATCTCTAATTTCGCCGCAGGTTAGCACGGCGATGGTGCAATAGTGGCCATGAATCGCCTGGGGTTGGCTCCACGGGGCGGATCGGCTGTTACAGGATGAAGCGGCTCAGATCCTCGTCGGCCACCAGCTCGTTCAGGTTGTTGTTCACGTACTCCTCGTCCACTGTCACGGCGGTGCCGGGCAGGTCGGACGCGGTGAAGGAGATGCTCTCGAGCAGTCGTTCGACCACGGTGTGCAGGCGGCGTGCACCGATGTTCTCCGTGCTCTCGTTCACCTGCCAGGCGACCTCGGCGATACGCCGAATCCCGTCATCGGTGAATGCCAGCATGACGCCCTCGGTCTCCATCAATGCCTTGTACTGGTCGGTCAGGGAGGCGTCGGGTTCGGTGAGAATGCGGGTGAAGTCCTCTGTGGTCAGGGCGTCCAGCTCCACGCGGATCGGCAGGCGGCCCTGGAGCTCCGGTATCAGGTCCGAGGGCTTGGCCAGGTGAAATGCGCCAGATGCTATGAAAAGGATGTGATCTGTCTTGATCATGCCCTGTTTTGTCGATACCGTGCAGCCTTCAACCAGGGGTAACAGGTCCCGCTGAACCCCTTCCCGGGAGACATCGGGGCCACCGTACTCGGAGCGGCTTGCCACCTTGTCCAGCTCGTCCAGAAAGACGATGCCGTTCTGTTCCACCATCTCCTGGGCACGGATCTTCAGGTCCTCGTCGTTGATGCGCTTGGCCGCCTCTTCATCCTGCAGGATCTTCAGGGCGTCCTTTATGCGCATCTTGCGCTTGCGAGTCTGGCCGCTGCCCATGTTCTGGAACAGCCCCTGCAGCTGGTTTGTCATCTCCTCCATGCCGGGCGGGGCCATGATCTCCACGCCAAGGCTGGCGCCGCTCACCTCGATCTCGATCTCCTTGTCATCCAGTTCGCCGTTACGGATCTTGATGCGGAATTTGTCACGGGTGGCGGAGTCGTCACGCTGGGAGGTGCTGTCGGTCTCCCAGCTGGGCGTGGTGGGGCGGGGCAGCAGGGCGTCGAGCACCCGCTCCTCGGCGGCATCCGCGGCGATATCCTTCAGCTTCTCCATCTCCTGCTCACGCACCATTTTCATGGCTGAATCTGCAAGATCGCGGATGATCGACTCAACATCGCGGCCAACATAGCCGACTTCGGTGAATTTTGTCGCTTCGATCTTGATGAACGGCGCATTCGCCAGTTTCGCCAGGCGGCGGGCGATCTCGGTCTTGCCCACGCCGGTGGGACCGATCATCAGGATGTTCTTGGGGGTGATCTCGTTGCGCAGGTCATCGCTGACCTGGGCCCGGCGCCAACGGTTGCGCAGGGCGATGGCCACGGCGCGCTTGGCGGCTGCCTGGCCGATGATGTGCTTGTCCAGCTCGCGGACGATCTCTTGGGGTGTGATTTCAGACATATTCTTTCCGGCGCGCTTACGCTTCAGCTTCCGCGTCCAGCTCTTCGATGACCCGGTTGTGGTTGGTGTAGACACAGATGTCGGCCGCGATGGCGAGGCCCTTTTCGACGATGTCGCGGGCGCTCAGTTCGGTGTTGTGCAGCAGGGCCTGGGCCGCCGCCTGGGCGAAGGGGCCGCCGGAGCCGATCGCCATCAGGCTCTCTTCCGGCTCGATCACGTCGCCGGTACCGGTGATGATCAGCGAGGCGTCCTTGTCGGCCACCACCAGCAGCGCCTCCAGCCGGCGCAGCATGCGGTCGGTACGCCAGTCTTTTGCCAGCTCCACCGCGGCACGGGTCAGGTGGCCGTGGTGCTTTTCGAGCTTGGCTTCGAAACGTTCGAACAGGGTGAACGCATCGGCGGTGGCTCCGGCAAAGCCTGCCAGCACCTGGTTCTTGTAGAGGCGGCGCACCTTGCGGGCATTGCCCTTCATCACGGTGTTGCCCATAGAGACCTGGCCGTCGCCGCCGATCACCACCTTGCCGCCCCGTCGGACGGATAGAATTGTCGTGCCTCTGATCTGCTCCACGTGCGGGATCCTCGATACTGCCTTAAACGGTTTATTGTACCCGATTCCAAATGGTGCAAAAAAAGCGGGATTTCAAGGGGGGAATCAAACGATAATGGAATCTGCAGGGCTTTGCGGAGCCATTTCGGGGAAAAATGTCTTGAAAACTGTCGATATCCATACCCACCTGCTCAGTCCCCAGGTACGTTTCGACCGCTTCTACGACCGGCTGGCAATGGGTCTCTTCGGCAAGGGGCTGGGTATCGACCCGGAGGCCCTCCGCGGGGGCCCCTATGGCGCCTATGTTTCCGCCCTGGTCGGCTCGGTCCGGGCGTCACAGCAGGTGGAGAAGATCTGCCTGTTCGGCATCGACAGCCGGCTCGACTCCCGCGGGCAGGAGCTGCATCGAGACAGAACCGTCTGCGCCAGCAACGAGGACCTGCTGGCGGTGGCCTCCGACAACCCCGACTGCATCATCCCCTTCTTCTCCATCAATCCGTTGCGCCCCGATGCCCTGGAGCGGATAGACGAGTATTGGGAGCGGGGATGCCGGGGTGCCAAGTTCCTGCAGAACTACTGGGGTGTGAACCTCAACGATCCACGCTTCGCACCCTACTACGAAAAGCTGGTGGCGCGTGGGTTACCGCTGATCATCCATATCGGCAGTGAATACAGTATCGACTCGTTTGCCCAGTACGAGCGGATCGATATGCTGCGCCAGCCCCTGGAGGCAGGGGTCAGGGTTATCGCGGCCCACATGGGCCTGGGCCGGGTGGAGCACCGGTGGGCGTTCTGGCGGAACCTTTCGAAGGATCCCGCCTGGTTCGACCGGGACTACTTCCGGCTGCTGGAGCTGCTGGAATCCGAAGAGAATCTCTACGGCGATATCTCCGCCATTCTCGCCCCCCTGCGGGCACGCGCCCTGCGCCACCTTTCCGGGCAGACCCAGGTCCATCACAAGCTGCTGTTCGGCACCGACTACCCGGTGCCTTTCACGATCCGCTTCAACAGCTATGACCTTGCCGCTGAGCGACGGCGTGCCATTGGCAGGATCGCCAACCCGTTCGACCGCTATGCAGCGGCGATCATGGAGTACTTTCCGCAAGGTAGCCCGATCTACAGCAATTACAGAAAACTGCTGGGGTGATATGGCACTTCTTTGTGTCGTGAAAAAGTCCTAACCTGGACCGAAATGTCTCTAAAGTCACAAAAAATAATCATCAATAAATATTTTGGCTTCTAAATGGTAGGGCGGCATCCATTTGGAGAGAAGTGAGTGCTTGCCTGTTACATAAGAGGGTTTACAGGGAAAATCGCGTCATTTAGAGGCTTTTTGTTGATGTTTCAGTGAATCGCGGCCCCTGTTGGTGTCACCTTGGCCATGCCCGATTCACCATCCCCAGACGAGGTGAGTCCCCACTCGGCCTTCATGCTGCCATCACCGATCAGCTTGATGAGGGCGAAGAGCAGGTCCCTGGAGAGGTTGAGGTTGATATTCCTGCCGTCGGGCAGCCCGAGGGAGAGGATGATCATCTGGTTCTCCGCCGGCTGGTACTCGATCTTCGTTACCAGTACCGGTTCCTCTCCCAGGGGGTGGGAGGTCGCGGAGGAGTCGTAGCTGGTGGAGAAGTCGGCATTGGCCAGCGCGGCGTCACGCTCAAAGGCCTCTATCGCACGCCTCGCCTCGTCGGAGTCGGCGGCGGCCTGGTCCTCCCTGGCCAGCTTGCCGAGGATCCCCAGCAGGAGGCGGCAGTAGCGCCTGGTCAGCCAGGCCCTGATCTCGCTGTCGTCATCCGCCCGCACGCTGAGCAGCAGGCGGTCCTCCTGGGGATCGAATTGAACGTTGATCTGCTGCAGGCTGGCCAAGGGAAAGCCTCTCGGGATGGTCTGTATATGACCGATGATACCTGTTCCGGACCGGCTTGTGGCCCCTTCCCGAAAGGGGTTATTTCTTTTCCTGGCACGGGGGGATATGAACCTCCCCCAGTTAGCTATTTAGGTGACTTGGTCCCATCCGGGGATAGCAGCCGTCTCGACGACTGCAAGTTCATAGCGGGTGCTACGGCCACTACCAGGAAGCTGCTCAATAGCCCCCTTCTCCAATAGGTTTGCCAAGTCTCTGCTTGCGGTACGGCTCGGGCATTTGGCGATGGCAACATACTTTCTCGTCGATATGCCGCCCTCGAAACCCTTTCTGCCCTCTTCGAATACACGCGCTACAACCTTCGCCTGGCGCTCGTTCAGCTGACCAGCGAACTTGTCGTAAAAGCGGGTTTTTCCTAGAACAAAATCAACCTCTCCCTTCGCAATATCCTGGGCTCTGCTCACAGCATCAATGAAATACTCCATCCAAGAGTTGAGGTCAGCTTTGCCACGCCCTATATCTTCAAGCTCGGCATAGTAAGTTTTCTTTGTGCTCTCAATCGCGGTAGCCAGACAGGCCAGCGTGGGATAACCCAATGACTGCGAAAGCGCATGGTCTGCAATGGCCCGACCTACTCGACCGTTGCCATCATCAAATGGATGAATATTCTCAAACCAGACGTGTGCCAGCCCTGCCCTGATTGGACCAGGCAAAGATCCATCGCCGGTTATTGGGCTGGTGTCGTTGTACCACTCGATAAACCGTGCCATCTCTTCGGGCACCCGCTCTGCGGGAGGCGCCTCATAGTGGACGTCGATCTTGTAGCCCCGCTGACTGATGATCTGCATCATATCTGGAGAATTGCGGTAGGCACCCCGCATTATTGAACTTGTGACCTGATCGGCAATAACACAGCTCTGCCATTGCCCTAGCAATTCATGGGATAACGGCTGATTCCAGTGCCTTCTGACATCTACCATCAATGTGGCTGCTCCCTCAGCCTTCAGATCGTCGCTTTGAAAAGAGGTCTCTACACCAATAAGCGACATCAGAGACGAGCGCACTGAGGCGCGGTCCAGATACTCACCCTCGATGGCGCTGGTGGTAATCGCCTCCGACAGCATCAAATCGACAATGGCGTCCGCCCGATAGGTTGACGGAAGTGCTTCAATCCGCCCGGATAAACGCTCAGACTTAGAGAAAAAATCCCTGGCGCGCTCTGAAAAGCGCTCCTCATCATAGCTGTAGTTGGGCCAGTTTTCGTGTTGCCAGATCCACATGTCCTGATTATAGCCCTTAATTAGGCCAATCTGTATATTATATTGTCGCGAATAAATAGACTATTCGTGGCATGGCACGATTATGAAGGCTATTCAGGCAACTAATCTAGTGAAAAATGGCGCGAATAATTCAGTTAATCAAGACAAACCTGTATCTACTTAATCGGGCAGGTTGAGAAGCCGATGCATGATATCCGCGATGGCATCTATGAATACCTACACGATCCTGACGACTGGAGCCCATCTCAAGCCTTCGGAAGCGATATGAAAGCAAGGGGCTCATGGGGTCTGGTATATCGATCCGTTCGCCATCCGGGTGGTGAATGTATCGCCGCACTCCCCCCCCCCCCGGCTCCCCGTACAGGGAGCGCATCTTTCTTATGCATGGAACGGAACAGAGAAATCAGCAGTTTTTGAGAAAACACGGATTGTATAATCCGCACACATCCAAATACGGGAATATACCGATTAAAAACAGTGAATTTTCTTGGCTTGATCAAATGGGTAAGTAGGCATTTCACATGTGTGACACCTGCCCATCTTCGAGTGAGAAATGGGGTAGGCTATACCTCATTATTCCCAATGCTATCCGCCGGTCAGAATAAATATATAAAACGGATAAGAACGGCAACACTTAAGCCGACCAGGCTTGTAGCAATTTAACGTAAGGGGTTATTTCTTTTTCCTGGCCCTGGGGTGCGCCTTGTCGTAGACCTGTGCCAGGTGCTGAAAGTCGAGGTGGGTGTAGATCTGGGTGGTGCTGATGTCGGCGTGCCCCAGCAGTTCCTGGACGGCACGCAGGTCGCCGGAGGATTCAAGCAGGTGGCTGGCGAAGGAGTGGCGCAGCAGGTGGGGGTGGATGTTTCGGCTCACGCCCTGCCTGATGGCCCAGCGCTTCATCCGCTCCTGGATGGTGCGGGGATTGATGCGTCGGCCGCGCTTGCCCACGAAGAGGGCAGACTCCTCGATGTTGGCGATCTCCCCGCGCACTTCCAGCCAGCGCTGGATCGCCTCCTGGGCCTTGCGTCCCACAGGTACCCTGCGTGTCTTGCTCCCCTTGCCCGTCACCTCAAGGGTAGTGTCATTGAAATCGATGTCGTTGGTGTTGAGTGAAACCAGTTCGGAGAGGCGCAGTCCGGACGAGTAGAACAGCTCCATGATGGCCAGGTCGCGCAGGTCCAGCGGATCTTCGGCCGGGGCGTCGAGCATGCTGCCGAGCTGGTCGGCGTCCAGAGTGGCCGGCAGTTTGCGCTGTATCTTGGGGGCCCGCACACCCTGTGCCGGGTTGCTCGTGACCTGGCCTTCCCTCAGCAGGTAGCGGAACAGGCTGCGCAGGGAAGAGAGCTCCCGCTGCAGGCTCTTGCCCGAGATGCCCTTGCGATGGCGGGTGGCGACATAGGCGCGGACCTGGTGCTGGTCCAGGCCCGACCAGTCGGTTATGCCCTGCTCGACACACCACTCCCTGACCTTTTCCAGGTCGCGGGTGTAGCTGCTCAGGGTGTTTTCTGCGAGACGGCGCTCGTGGCGCAGGTGTTCAAGGAAGTGATCAAGCCAATGTTGCAGCGTGCCCGGCTCCTTCCCCATCAGAAGCCCGGCTCTGAGACCACTTCCAGGGTCTTGCTGATCACTTCACCCAGGCGTGAAAGGTAGCTGGTGCCCATGCCGGGGTGAAAACGGTGTTCGCTCTGGCTGCCGATGGCCAGCAGTCCAAGCAGCCCCTCGCCCTGAATGGGGATAAGCGCGGTGGACTGGATATCGTCGGCCTGGGGGCCGAACAGGAAGCTGAGCTGATCCACCTGCAGGCGGCCACAACGGGGCTTTCCGGCATCCAGGAATTCACGGAAGCCGTCCAGGTCGGGGTTGGCGGGGCCATCGGTCTCGGCGTGGGAGAAGAGGTGCAGCTCCACCGCCTCTGCCTTGAAGTCATCGTGCAGCTTGTCTTCGAGTACGTTGACCACCTCGTCGAAGTTCAGCGCATCGATCAGAGAGAGGGTCAGGTCGTGCAGGCGGTCATTGAGCAGGTCGTTCTCCCTGGCCACGGCGATGAACTCGTCGATCTGGCTCTGCTGCTGCTGGTTCTGCTCCCTCAGGGACTGAACCTGCCGCTCGATCAGCGAGACCGCGCCGCCACTGGAGTGGGAGAGCTCCAGCTCTTTCAAAAGATCCTGGTTGCGCTCGAAAAAGTCCGCGTTCGACTTGAGGTAGTCGATAACGAGCTGTTCGGTATCCTCTTCAGTGGTCTGTTCTGGCTGTGAACTCATAGTTCAATAGTTCCTTCGTATACGCTCACTGCGGGTCCGCTCATCCAGACAGGCCGGTCCCCGCCCTGCCACTTTATCACAAGTTCGCCCCCGGGTAGGGCGACCCTCACCTGCTCATCGAGCAGCCCCTGAATCTGGCCAGCCACCACCGCTGCGCAGGCCCCGGTACCGCAGGCCAGGGTCTCCCCGGCGCCGCGCTCAAAGACCCGCAGTCCTATGGTGTCCCGCGAGCGCACCTCCATGAAGCCGACATTGACCCGCTGCGGGAAACGGGGGTGTGACTCCATCAGCGGGCCGAGCCGTTCCACCGGGGCGCTCTCCACGCTTTCCACCTGCAGCACCGCGTGGGGATTGCCCATGGAGACGGCGGCGATGACGAGCTGCTCGCCACCTGCCTCGATCGGGTAGCTGGTGGCGATCTCATCAGCTATGAAAGGGATCTGGTCCGGCACCAGGACCGGTGCCCCCATATTGACCCTGACGTTTCCGTCATCCTCTATGTAGAGGCGTATATTGCCGGAGTGAGTACCCACATCGATCTCATCTTTATGGGTCAGGCCCTTGTCCCTTACAAAGCGGGCGAAACAGCGAGCACCGTTGCCGCACTGCTCCACCTCCGAACCGTCGGAGTTGAAGATCCGGTAGTAGAAATCGGTCTCTGCATTGCCGGGGCGCTCCACCAGCAGGATCTGGTCACAGCCCACACCGAAGCGGCGGTCGCCGAGAAAACGGCACTGCCCAGGTGTCAGCCGGACATCCTGCCCGATGGCATCGATGACCACGAAGTCGTTGCCCAGCCCATGCATTTTTGTGAATTGCAGTCTCATATCGATAGACTACCGGATTCGCCGGCATCAAGACACCGTGGGGGAGGGTTACGGCAGGAGGTGCTCGCCCCTGTAGAGCTCCTCGACCTGCTCCCTCTCTCTCACCAGGAACACCTGGTCACCATCCACCATCACCTCGGGTGCGCGGGGGCGGGTATTGTAGTTGGAGCTCATGGTGAAGCCGTAGGCGCCACTGGAGCGTACCGCCAGCAGTTCACCCTCGGAGAGGGAGAGTTCGCGCTCCTTGCCGAGGAAATCGCCGGTCTCGCAGATCGGTCCCACCAGGTCGTAGACACCCGCACGTCCGCCCTCCCGGCGTACCAGGGGGATGATCTCCTGGTGGGCCTGGTAGAGGGTAGGCCGCAGCAGGTCGTTCATGGCGGCATCGATCAGTGCGAAATCCTTCTCCTCGGTATGCTTCAGGTACTCCACGCGGGTCAGCAGTACGCCGGCGTTACCGGCGATGGCGCGGCCCGGTTCGATGAAGATCTCGTAGGAGACGTCACCCAGGCGCTCGGCGATGGCCCCGGCATACTCGGCAGGCTCCGGGGGCTGTTCGTCGGTGTATCGGATACCGAGTCCACCGCCCAGATCCAGGTGATCGATTGTGATATCTTCAGCCGAGAGCTGCTCCACCAGTGCCATGAGCCGGTCCAGCGCGTCGAGAAAAGGCGCCACCTGGGTCAGCTGTGAGCCGATGTGGCAGTCCACGCCGGAGATCTCCAGGTTGGGAAGCTCGGCGGCACGCCGGTAGACCTCCAGTGCCTGGTTGATATCGACACCGAACTTGTTCTCCTTCAGTCCCGTGGAGATGTAGGGGTGGGTCTGTGCATCCACGTCCGGGTTCACGCGAAGGGCCACGGGTGCGCGCACGCCCATCTCGCCGGCCACCCGGTCGAGACGTTCCAGTTCGGCTGCGGACTCAACGTTGAAGCAGCGGATGCCCACTTCCAGGGCACGGCGCATCTCGTCGGCCCGCTTGCCAACGCCCGAGAAGACCACCTTGCCGGGATCGCCGCCGGCGGCAAGCACGCGCTCCAGCTCGCCGACTGAGACAATGTCGAAGCCGGAGCCGAGTCGTGCCAACAGGTTCAGCACCGCCAGGTTCGAGTTGGCCTTCACCGCGTAGCAGACCAGGTGCGGATGGTCCTGGAATGCGTTATCGAAGGCGCGCCAGTGCCGCTCCAGCGTGGCGCGGGAGTAGACGTAACAGGGGGTGCCGTAGGTTTCGGCTATCTGCTCCAGGGGTACCTCTTCGGCGTGCAGCCGATCACCCCGGTACTGGAAATGATCCATAACGGTTAGCTTTCTTTCTTCTCTTGCTCGTTTTCCTGGGTCTGCTCAACACCTTCGTCAGGCAGGTAGAGATCGCCCTTCTGGCCGCAGGCGGAGAGCATGCTGCCGGTGCCCAGGACGGCGATGGTGAACCATAGGATATAGCGTGGCCAGCAGTGCATGGTGTGACGGCTCCAGGGTCGAGTTGCAAAGCGGGCAGTATAAACCCTGCCGGGGGGATTATTAACCCTGCGCTAGGAAAAGATCTGCTGCAGGGCCTGGTTGAGGCGGCCTTCCAGCCGTTTCTTGTACTTCAGCAGATCGATGGTGGTCCAGCTGCGCTCCACCGCCGAGCCGGAGAGTTCCAGGGAGGTCAGGTAGATGGGATAGGTCTGCCGGTTCTGCCGCTTGGAGAGGACATGACGGGCCACGGTTTCGAAGATCCGCTGGCCGAGGTCCAGTGAGCTGAACTCCTCTTCACCAAGGGTCAGGATGAAGGGGGTGAGGTTGAGATCCAGTCCGCTGCTGACAGCGCGCAGCTCGAGGTAGCTCTCCGGCAGCCCGCTGCTGGAGAGGCGCCGCTTCTGGGTCGTGAACTGTCCCTGGGGGTTCTTGATGAGCCTGTAGAACTCGGGCTGCCTGAGGAGGGCGCTCTCCTGCGATTGATTTGATAGCAGGTTCTGCAGCACCTGCAGGCCACTGAAGAATCGCTGCTGGTGGGCCACCAGGTAGTGCTCATCGGTACCCTGCAGACGCTGGTGGAACAGTGAGCCGTTCTCATCCAGCACGAAGATATCGCTCAGCTGCTTGCCGGTGATGTAGAAGACCTGTACCACGCCGGCCCTGTTTTTCTTGTAGATGGCTGGCAGCGGTGTCGAGTTGAGTGCCATGCTGTCGATGCAGACCGGCCTGAAACGGTCATTGGGCAGGGACAGCGTCTCCAGCAGTTCGTGCCAGGAGCTGAGCTGAATATGACTGTAACCATCGTGTTTCGACTGGATGATGTAGTAGCTGTCCCCTGCCTGTGCCAGGTAACGGCTGTCGATGCCCGGGCCCTTGGGGCCGAAGCAGTGACAGGCATCATCGAACAGCTTTTTCACCCGCTTGGCGATACCCTCTGCGCGAACCGATGAGAAGCTGTGGGCCTCGACATCCGGCGAGGTATGCCCGTCCCTGGCGGTCAGTGTCAGGCGCATGTAGTTGCACAGGCTGACGAAAAGCCCGTCCAGCCCCGTGTAGCCGGTGGCCAGGTGTTCACCCCAGCTGGTCTGTATCAGCATGTCGACACTCTCCACCAGCGAGGCGTGGGCGGCGCCGAAGCTGAGGGGGTCGCTGCGGTTGGAGGTCAACTGCTTGCCCTCCCGTGAGAGGCGGGCCATGGGGTCGGTGCCGATATTGATGAACAGCAGGCAGCCCTGGGCATAGGGCTGGGCCTCGAGCTGTTCGATGGGGATGTCGGTATGGTGGTTGTCCGCCTTGTAATGATGGCGGATCGTGTTGAGCAGGGCATGCAGCTCTTCCGGTTGCACCGCGCACTGGACCGGGTAGATATTGATCTTGGTTCCGCGGTCCACGACCGTGTTGAGATGACACCAGGTGAGCATCTCGATCAAACCGGCGGTGGTTTTGACCGGCCGGGTCACCTCTGCCTGCAGCTCGCCGATATCACCGAGGTGGAGGTGCCACCCCTGCTCTCCGGCCTTGGTGCGGAAATAGTGGAGCGAGATCTGGCTCTCCACCAGGTTGACGGAGATACCGGGGTTGATCTGGTCGACCTTTCCGGGCCGCTTCTCCATGGTGGTATAGAGTTTGCGCCCCAACAGGCTCAGCTCTCTCGGGTCGATGCCGCGCCCCCTGGTGAAGGTCCTGGCGAAATCGGTCAGCAGGCGGTAGCTGTTGGTCAGCTCGCGCACCAGGATGTTCCGCTCCTCCAGCACCTTGTCTATCTTCCAGTCGGCACGGGAGTCGAGGGTGATCAGCTTTGCCTGGTCCCAGCCCCACTCGGTGGCCAGTACCTGCATCACCTCCCGCTGCCAGCGCTTATGCTTCAGCCGGTAGGGCTTGCTCAGCGCCTGCTCGGCCTTGAAATAGAAACAGCGTCGGGCAAGGTCCAGGCGCTTGGGTTCGTTGCGCAGCTTGAGAAACTGTTCGACCCGCTGGTACATCATCATGTAGGGGTCGAGTTCCGAGGTGTCGATGGTGCCGGCGTAGACCGCCTTCTTGGCATCCTGGCAGAGCCAGCGGATGTCGGGATAGTCCTGGGCATAGGATTCGGTCAGCAGGAGCTTGAGAATCGATTTGTAGGGTGACTGGATGCCCTTGTAGAGCTGCCAGTGGGCGGCGCCGAAAAACTCCTTGGGCGGCAGCTTCTCCAGGCCGCCGAAATCGAGGATATCCAGGGGGTCGACGAAACGCTTGCTGACAAGCATCTCGGCGTAGCTGCTGTAGTTGCTCTCCTCGTCGGGGGGGATCAGCCACCAGAGGGGGTATCGACCGGCCAGCAACACGGCGGTGCGATAGAACTCTTCCAGCAACAGGTTGGGCTGGGCGGTACCGCTGCTTTCGTGTGACAGGGCGTCCCGCTTGCCGCTGCGGAAGGTCTCCACGTTGACCAGGAAGATGTGTACCTCGAGGGCCAGTTCGGTGGCCCAGGTTTCGAGCTTCTCCACCTTCTCCCGCAGGGCGAGAATCTCCCGCTTCTCCAGCCGGGGGTCGTAGCAGAGCCAGACATCGAAATCGCTGCCGGCGGTATGGGCGATACTGCCGATGCTGCCCATGAGGTAGAGCCCCTGGATGTCGAAGCGGCGCCTGGCGCGCTTCTCGAAAGTGAAGCTGCGACTGATCGATTTTGCAGTCAGCAGGGCGTTTCGCCCGGGGGAGTAATTGGGTATGCCTGCCGGGGTTTCACTGCTGACGAAACCGGGTAGCATGGGGTGATTGATATGGAAAAGCAGGGGTAACAGTTCAATGAACGTGCGCTGGGCAGGGCGCAGTTCATTCTCGATACGCTGCAGGCGCTTGCCATGCACCTCCAGGAAGCGATCGCGGATTATATTAAGCTCTTTTCGGCCGATGCCGTCCTCGTAGTTGATTGCACCGGACATGCTTTTGCCTCTTATGCCGTGTTGGCGGTGAGACCCTCTTCCGGGAAGAGATCCTGTCCTGCTTTCCGCAGCAGTTTCTTGGCGTCATCGCCTTTCTGCCACTGGGCATTGCCGAACTGCAGCTGCAGGTTGCGCTCGACCTCTTCCTCCGGCAGGGGGATCTCGGAAAATCCCCTTTCGATCTTTTCGATCAGTTTGCGGCACTCCTGCTGGCCGGTTTCCGGCAGGATGATGACAAACTGGCTGTCGCTCCAGCGGGCGATGGTATCGGCCCAGCGCAGGCGATAGCGCAGGTGGCGGCTGACCGCCAGTATGATGCCGTCGGGCAGCTGTTCGCCCGGTGCGTTGTCATCACTCAGCTCGGCGATGATCAGGCTCAGGGGGTTGCCGTAGCGGCGGCTGCGCGTCACCTGGGCGTTGAGGGCGCGGCTGAGGGCTCGCGGATTGGACAGTCCGGTCAGTTCATCGGTAATGGCCAGCTCCGCCACCTGCTGCTGCAGATCCCGGTTCTGCTCCCTCAGCTGGGTGACCTCGGTGATCTCCTGGAAGTACTTTATCTGTTCGCCATCCTCGCCCTGCACGGTGGTGCACTGGAGAACCCTTTCGCTTCCCTCGTCACCGTTGACCAGGTGGATCGGGCCATTGGAAGTGAGCAGTGTCTTCAGGGTCGTGTCATCCGGGCTCTCCCGATCCTTGCCGATCAACTGGGCCGAATCCAGGCCGCTGATCGCTTCAAAGGCGGAATTGGCCCAGCGCACCTTGCCTGTGCCGTCAAGTACCATCACCGCCAGGGGGCAGTGTTCAAGGGCCTGCTGATTGGGCTGAAGTGGGTTTTCCACGATGTTATACCTCCGCTCTCCAGCGGGATTTCTCCGCTATTTCGCTGCCTGGCAAGGCAGGTCTGCATCTATTCTAAACGGCAGGCGGCGCCGTTTCTTTACATATTAAGGCGTAATTTGGCGCAATTTGATGGTGCTGCCTATACTTTTACTGTTTTTCGCTCGCGGGGTGTCGGAATGAAACAGCACCAACTCAGGCAGGCCGAACCACTCTTTCCCGGGGAACCTCTCTGGCAGCGGGTGCCCACCCGCGATGCGGAGGGCCGTTCGCTGTTCGACTTCATGATGTTGATACCCCGGCTGAAATCGGCCCCCCGGCAGCGCCGGGATGAGGTGCTCGAGGCCCTGCAGCAGGTCTTCGACGGGTTTGGCGGGGAGGTGGTGTTTGCCGATCTGAACATGAAGACCAACCTGCTCTGGATCAGCATCAAGCCCAGGCACGGTGCCTGCCTTGAGCTGGCGGAGGCGGTCATGGCCCGGGTGCCGGAGGCGGTGCTTGTGGCCAACAAGGCCGAGGCGCTGATGGGTGCCCGCCGTCTCAGCTGGAGCCGGCGGCTTGCCCGAAAACTACTGACCTAATCACCGTATTCATCTGACCGGCGGGCATCCCCGTAGACCTTTTCCGCCGGGTAGCGCTGCTCGTTGATCTCGATCTTGCGGTAGGCAGCCTCCACCAGGTCGATATCCAGGCGCTCGGCACAGCGGATCAGGTAGATGAAGATGTCGGCCAGCTCCAGGGTGACCTCCTCTTTCTTCTCATCCTGCAGGTTCAGGCTCTGCTCTTCGGTGAGCCACTGGAAATGTTCCACCAGCTCCGCGCACTCGGCGATGAGCGCCATGGAGAGGTTCTTGGGCGAATGAAACTGCTCCCAGTTTCGTGCCTGTGCGAACTCCAGCAGGCGGCGGTTGAGTTGATCGAGGCTGTCGGTGCTCATGGTTCGGTTCCTGGGGCAGGCTGTTATCCGCATCAATTTGTGCCACAGTTAAAGTGTGTGCGCACAACGGGTTTCCGGTCTTCGCAGATGATAAGACAAAAACAGCAACAATTGAGAGAGAGCATCATCCGGGCCGTGGAAGAGCACTTCTGCGGCGATGATCCGGAACGGGAGAGCCTGGCCACATTCATCCCGGAGCTCGATCGGCTGCTCGGGGCCCAGGGGGTGGAAGAGGTCTCCGCGGAGGAGAAGACCGTCACCATTCTGCTTTCCGATCTGCGGGGGTTCACCGCCATTTCGGAGAGCTGCCCGGCAAAAGAGCTGATCGCCCTGCTCAACCGCTACTTCGCCCGGATGTCCGAGATCATCGTGGCCCACGGCGGGACGATCGACAAGTTCATGGGGGATGCCATCCTGGCGCTCTTCGGGGTGCAGGAGGCGGGAGAGCGGGATCTCCAGCAGGCGGTGGCCTGCGCGGTGGAGATGCAGTGCGCGATGGACGAGATCAACCGGGAGCACAGGGAGGCGGGCTTTCCCGACATCTACATGGGGATCGGCATCAATACCGGCGAGGTCGCTGCCGGCAGCCTGGGTTCGGACCTGCACAGGGAGTACACGGTGATCGGCGACGAGGTCAATCTCGCGTCGAGAATCGAGGCCTACTCGCTGCGGGGCCAGGTCCTGGTGAGTGACAAGTCCCGCAGGCTGTTGGGCGATGTGGTGGAGACCGGTGATGCCAACGAGGTCTACGTGAAGGGCAAGCGCGAGCCGGTCAAGCTCTACGAGGTGCGCGCCCTGCTCGAACCGGAGCGGCGTGAAGTGCCACGCCGTGATCCGCGTAACAGCCCGCGGGTCCAGGTCAACCTGCCGCTGCACTTTCAGCGCGTGGAGGGCAAGCGGATACTGCCTGAAAAATTCGACGGCGAGGTGATGGATATCAGCTACAGCGGCATGCTGATCAGGCTCAGTGAGTATCTGCCGCCCTACAGTGAAATCAAGATCAACCTCTCCCTGTCGCTGATGGGCGGGGAGTCCGCGGCCGTCTATGCCATGGTCCTGCGCTCGGGCAAGCGTGATGGGGTATACCAGAGCAGCCTGGAGTTCACCGGTTTCGGGGCCGACGCCCAGGTTGCGATCAAGCACTTCATCGACAGAATCATCGCCGGCGGTTGATCAACTACACTGAATAACAGGAGAAAGAGTGGAAAGGAGGTAAGGAACGATGTCTTCGTTGAATGATTTTCTGCGGCTCATGGTGGAGCATGAAGCCTCCGATCTCTTTTTCAGCCCCGGCTCTCCGCTGCACATCAAGATAGATGGCAAGATCCAGCCGGTGAACGACGAGCACCTCTCCGCCGAGGGCGTCGAGCAACTCGCCCAGGCGATCATGGACGAAGAGCAGCGTGCGAGCTTTGCCAGGAAACCTGAGATGAATCTTGGACTCAGCCTCCCCGGGCTGGGCAGGTTCAGGGTCAATATCTTCCGCCAGCGGGGTGTCGTGGCGATCGTGGTCAGATTCCTCAATGAACTGATCCCCAGCGTCGAGGAGCTGCACCTGCCGCTGATTCTCCAGGAGCTGGCGATGAAGAAGCGGGGCATGGTGCTGATGGTCGGCGCAACGGGCGCGGGCAAGTCCACCAGCCTTGCCTCGATGATCGATTACCGCAACCAGAACACACGCAGTCATATCCTCACCATCGAGGAGCCGATCGAATATATCCACCACTACAAGCAATCCATCGTCAACCAGCGCGAAGTGGGCATCGATACCGACTGCTATGCCGATGCCCTGAAAAACGCGATGCGCGAGGCGCCGGACGTCATCCTGATCGGCGAGATCAGGGACCGCGATACCATGCAGCACGCCATCGCCTATGCCGAGACCGGCCATCTCTGTCTCTCCACCCTGCATGCCACCAACTCGAACACGGCACTGCAGCGCATCGTCAACTTCTTCCCGGAGGTGATGCACAACTCCATCCTGATGGACCTCTCCAACAACCTGGAGGCGATCGTCTCCCAGCGGCTGGTGAGCGGCGTGGATGGCAAGCGTATGCCGGCGGTGGAGGTGTTGCTGGCAAGCCCCTACGTGCGGGACCTGATCCGCAAGGGCTCGGTCGACGAGGTGCGGGAGGCGATGGAGAAGAGCACCGAGACCGGCATGCAGTCTTTCGACCAGTCGCTTTTCAATCTCTACCAGCGGGGGCTGATCACCACCGAAGAGGCGATGGCCAACGCGGAATCGACCTCCAACCTCAACGTCATGATCAAGCTGAGCAAGGGGCAGGCCTGAAGTTTACCTACCGTGGAGGCGAGGCGGGTTGTCTAGAGATGCTCCTCCAGCCGCTCCAGCAGGGTCTCCAGCTCTTCCTCCCGGTAGGGTGTCGCCGACCCGCATCCCCAGACCGGGCCGGGCCAGCAGGGATCACTGCTGTGTCGCGCCACCACATGCCAGTGCAACTGGGGTACCAGGTTGCCCAGGGCACCGATGTTGATCTTCTCCGCACCACTGATCGCCATCAAAATACCGGCCACCAGGCTGCTCTCGGTCATCAGTTGCTGCTGATCGGCTGTTTCGAGCTGGTGTACCTCGGTCACCCCCTCCCTGCGGGGTACCAGGATCATCCAGGTGAAGCGGCTGTCGTTCATCAGCCGCAGCTGGCAAAGCGCGAGTTCCCGCACCATGAAGGTGTCCGCGGCGAGCCTCGGGTGAAGCTCGAAGGAAGAGGTCTGATCGTTTTCGCTGGGCATGGCTCCCATTGTAGTCAATGGAAGGTATAGTGTCCGAAACCTTTGTTGCAGGACCAGGGGAGATTGAGATCGATGAAGACCATCGGCTTGCTGGGGGGCATGAGCTGGGAGTCCACCCTCAGCTACTACCGGGCCATCAACGAGGGCGTCAAGACACGCCTGGGTGGATTGCACTCGGCAAGAATACATCTCTACAGCGTCGACTTTGCGGAGATCGAGCAGCTTCAGCACCGTGACGACTGGGCGGCCACCGCGGAGATCCTTGTTGATGCCGCCCAGAGCGTCGAGCGGGCAGGTGCCGATTTTCTGCTGATCTGTACCAACACCATGCACAAGGTGGCACCCGATATCGAACAGGCCATCTCCATTCCCCTGGTACATATCGCGGATGCAACCGCCGAGGCCCTGCAGCGTGAGGGTGTCCGCCGTGTCGGGCTGCTCGGTACCCGTTTCACCATGGAAGAGCGCTTCTACAAGGGGCGGCTGGAGGAGCGCTTCGGCATCGAGGTGCTGGTGCCGGAAGCGGACGAACGTGAACGAGTGCACCAGGTGATCTACCGGGAGCTGTGCTGCGGAACAATCAACGACCAGTCGCGGTCCGACTACCTGGACATAATCGACGGTCTGGGCCGACAGGGCGCCCAGGCGGTTATTCTTGGTTGTACCGAAATCGCACTGCTGGTCCAGCAGCAGCACACATCGGTGCCACTGTTCGATACCACGGCCATTCACTGCGCCAAGGCGGTGGAGTTGGCGCTCTCCGGTTGAGGGATGATGCTTGGAACTATCCAGACGTAAGCTTGCAACGACACTGGCGATACTTCTCCTCAGCCTGGGGTTCGGGTTGCTCTCCAAGGGCAAGCTGTCGCTGGATTCCGGTGCGGATCGCTACTTCTCAGAAACCCTGAAAGAGGCCGCACTGGCCTATGCCGCCACGCGAGGCGTCAACGCAGTTGTCTCCGTGTTGAAGGAGTCCGAGGTGGAGGTCTCCCCCGCCGGTGTCGGTGTGAGCATCGCTGCCGGTCAGATACTGGACCCTGTTGATGATATGACGGAACGGGCCTCATCCATCCTGGTGACCGCCATCATCGCCCTCGGCCTGCAGAAAATAGCCTTTGAGATAGCGGGTGTGGCGGCTTTCCAGTTGATTGTCGTTGTGCTGCTCTTGATGATCCCCCTGGTCTGGTTGAGGGGCGTGGGGGAGAGGCCCTGGTTGCAGATCATGATCAGGGCCTGCGTCTTTCTGTTGCTTATCCGACTGCTGCTGCCCCTCTCGGCACTGGTCAGCGAGGGACTTCACTCGGCAGTGTTTGCGCCGGGAATAGACGAGGCGAGGGAGAGTCTCGCCCTGGTCTCTTCCCGCTACGAAGAGATGAATGCCTTTGAGAAGGGTGAAGAGGACGGGCTCTTCTCCTCCATCGTCGGCAAGGCCGGCAACCAGGTGGAGAGTGCCCGCCACGCATTTGATCACATCGCCCGGAACGTGGAGCAGATCATCGGCTCCCTGCTGGAACTGGCGACGCTCTACATCGCCCTGTTCCTTATCCAGGTGCTGGCCATTCCGCTCCTCTCCCTCCTGCTGGCCTACGGCGTTGTCAAACAGCCGCTCTGGGCAGGCCCGCTCAGGCTCCTCGATAACACGAACAGGTCAGGCTGACCCGGCGCTGTGAATTGGGCAGAATAGGCTGATCGGCCACGAACGGATTACAGACCAGAAGAGGTGAAAACCATGTTGGATACGGGCACAGGCCTGATCGGCCTGCTGATACTGATTGCCGATATCTACGCCATTATCAAGATCGCGCAGAGCGCATCGTCCACGCTGTCGAAGGCGGTGTGGATCGTCGTCGTTCTCTTCTTCCCGGTGCTGGGGCTGATCGTCTGGTTCCTGATGGGACCGAAGGGTGATTGACCCGGGTTAATAAAAGTGAAACATTGCTTTTTGGGTGTTAATCTGGAATGCCGCCAGACCATAAAGGAGAACTGTTATGGCCAAGAAGAAGGACAAGAAGAAGTCAAAGAAGGAAGAGAAGCTGAAGAAGGCCAAAGCCCTGAAGAAGGCGAAAAAGGCTAAAAAAGCCAAGGCAGCAAAAAAAGCCAAGAAGGCCAAAAAGGCCAAGAAGTCATCGAAGGCAAAGAAAAAGTCCAAGAAGGGCAAGAAATCGAAGAAGAAGTAGCACCACGCCGACCCCCTTGCCTGCAACAGGTTCAAGGGGGTTGCAGTGATCTCCCTGAACAAGGAAGGCCCCGATGCTGACAAAGAGACAACAGGACGCCTACGACGCCTTCTACGCCACCACCCACGACAACGAGTTCCTGGATACCCGTACTGAACTGCTGGTGGGTCTTGCCGCGGCGATGGCGATGAACTGCAAGCCCTGCGTCAACTACTACCTGAAAAGCGCGAAACGTGCCGGCATCGGCAGAGGCGAGGTCTCGGAGGTGCTTGCCAAGGTGATGGCCGTGTCGGCCGGACAGAAAAGGCTGCAGACGGCCGAGGTGCTGGACGAATACGGACTGGACCTGGACCAGTTCGACTGAAGCGGATCAGCCCAGGCGCTCCCTGGCCCTCTCGATCGCCGCGCGCACCTGCTCCGGCGCCGTGCCGCCAATATGATTACGTGCGGCTACCGAACCCTCCAGGGTGAGCACCTCGAAGACATCATCCCCGATGGCATCGGAGAAGGCCTGCAACTCACCCAGGCCGAGATCCGACAGGTCACACTCCTTCTCGACGCATAGCGCCACTGCTTTACCCACCACCTCGTGGGCGTCGCGGAAGGGGATGCCCTTGCGCACCAGGTAGTCCGCCAGGTCTGTGGCGGTGGCGAAGCCCTTCATGGTCGCCTCGCGCATGTTCTCCTTGCGGCAGGTGATGGCCGGGATCATGTCGGCGAACACCTTGAGGGATCCCTTCAGGTTGTCCACGGTATCGAACAGGGGCTCCTTGTCCTCCTGGTTGTCCTTGTTGTAGGCCAGGGGCTGGCCCTTCATCAGGGTCAGCAGGCCCATCAGGTGGCCGAACACGCGTCCGGTCTTGCCGCGCACCAGTTCGGGCACGTCCGGGTTCTTCTTCTGGGGCATGATGGAGGAGCCGGTACAGAAGCTGTCCGAGAGGGTGATGAAGGCGAACTGGGCCGATGACCAGATGATCAGCTCCTCGGACATGCGCGACAGGTGCATCATGACCAGGGCCGCGGCCGCGCTGAACTCGATGGCGAAATCGCGGTCGCTGACCGAGTCCAGGGAGTTCTCGCTGGGACGGTCGAAGCCCAGCAGTTCAGCCGTGTAGTGACGGTCGATCGGGTAGGTGGTGCCGGCCAGGGCAGCGGCGCCAAGGGGCATGACGTTGACCCGGCGGTTGCAGTCGGCGAGACGCTCACGGTCCCGCTCAAGCATCTCGAACCAGGCCATCATGTGGTGGCCGAAGGTGATCGGCTGGGCGGTCTGCAGGTGGGTGAACCCGGGCATGATGGTTTCGGCTTCACGTTCGGCCACCTCCAGCAGCGCCTCCTGCAGGCGCCTGATCTCTGCGCGGATCAGCTCGATCTCGTCGCGCATGTAGAGGCGGATGTCGGTGGCCACCTGGTCGTTGCGGGAGCGCCCGGTGTGCAGCTTCTTGCCGTTGTCGCCGATATCATCGGTGAGGGCGGACTCGACGTTCATGTGCACATCCTCGAGTTCCACCGACCACTCGAAGTCACCGCTGTCGATGCGCTGCTGCACACGCTCCAGGCCGCCGATGATGCTGTCGCGTTCCTGCTCCGTCAGGATGCCGCTCTTCGCCAGCATGGTGGCATGGGCGATGGAGCCCTGGATATCGTACTTGTAGAGTCGCTGATCAAACTCAACCGAGGCGGTGAACGCTTCCACGAAAGTGTCGGTGGGCTCGTTGAAGCGGCCTGACCAGAGTTTTTTGTCGCTCATCTACGGTTTTCCTGCGCAACGTGTTCCGTCAGTTCACACTATTTTCGACAGATAGTGTGAATTGATACAAAACAGGGTTCATAATTAGGGAATGGATTGTATCAGGATTCTCAACACCTTAGCAGGTCCTGGACGGCTCGGAGAAAACAGAAAAAGAAAATGGCGGACTCCACAGAAACCCGGCAACCCGGGGTGAAAGCGGGCTCATCGTTTCTGCCCAACTTCTGCAGCATCCACGTGGTGTTCGCACTGGTGGTCACGGCCGAACTGCTGGCTATTGTCCTCACACTGGTCTCCATACCCTCATTGGAGAACTTCACCCTGGAACTGAGCCTCTACTCGCTCTACGTGCAGTGGATCGCCCTGTTAAGCGCGGCCATGCTCTGCCTGTTGCGTCGCTGGCTCAACAGGCTGAGCGACGGCCAGGCGGGCGTAGTGGCATGGCTCCTGGTGCTGCTGCTGACGATGTGCGTGGCGTGGCTCTCCAGGCTGTTGCTGCCCCTCACGCTGGAGCCGGCCATGGATGCGACGGTGGTACTCAAGAACCTGGGGGTGAGTGGTATCGTCACTGCCCTGGTATTGCGTTACTTCTATATTCAGCACCTGTGGCGAAAGCAGGTGGTGGCGGAGTCACACTCACGATTCCAGGCGCTGCAGTCACGCATACGCCCCCATTTCCTGTTCAACAGTATGAACACCATCGCCCACCTGACCCGTACCAATCCCAAGCTGGCCGAGACCGTGGTTGAGGATCTCTCGGAACTGTTCCGCGCATCGCTCACCCGCAGCGACAGAAAATCCACGCTGGGTGATGAACTGGACCTGATCAGGCACTACCTGCGCATCGAGGGTGAACGGCTGGGGGCCCGGCTCAGGGTGGAGTGGGACCTGGATGACGACCTGCCCCTGCAGGCCCCGTTACCGACATTGGTGCTTCAGCCGCTGCTGGAGAATGCCATCTACCACGGTATCGAGCCCGCCAGCGAGCCCGGCCTGATCCAGATCTGTGGACGCTATCGCCGGCAGAAGGTGAACCTGAGCATCAGCAACACCCTGCCGTCGGCACCCTCGGAGCATCATCGTGAAGGCAACCGCATGGCCCTGGAGAACACCCGCCAGCGGCTTGAGGGGTTCTTTTCGGGTGATGCCGGCCTGACTATCAGCAAGGTGGATGGCAACCACCAGGTGCGGGTGGTGTTTCCCCACCCCTGGAAAGTGTGAGGCCCGAGGAGATGAAGATACTGATCGTGGATGACGAGCTGCCGGCAAGGGGGCGGCTGCGTGCCCTGATCGAAGAGCTGGGAGCGCCCTACCAAGTGGTGGGCGAGGCGGCCAATGGCCACGAGGCGCTCCAGTTCTGCAGTGACCAGGAGGTCGACCTGCTGCTGCTGGACATCCGCATGCCGGGCAAGGACGGTCTCGCGGTAGCCGCGGAGCTGTCCGAATGGGAGACACCGCCGGCGGTCATCTTCACCACCGCCTACGAGGAGCACGCCCTGGAGGCGTTCGAGGACAACGCGGTGGACTACCTGCTCAAGCCGATCCGCAGTGCGCGCCTGGAGAAGGCGCTGCAGCGGGCGGCCACGCTCACCCGTCCCCAACTGCAGGCCATCGAGTCCCTGCGCAAACCCGCAGCCGAGTCGATCAGCGTCAGCTACCGTGGCGGGCTGCTGCGCATACCCCTGGACGAGATCATCTATTTCAAGGCGGACCAGAAATACGTCACCATCCGCCACGAGGGGGGCGAGGTTCTACTCGAGGACTCCCTCAAGGCCCTCGAGGAGCGCTACGGTGAGCGTTTCCTGCGCATACACCGCAACGCACTGATTGCCCGGGACAGGCTGGGTGGCCTGGTGAAGGGTCCGGAGGGCCACGCCATGGCCAGCCTCAGGGGTGTCGATGAACAGCTCGAGATCAGTCGGCGCCATCTCCCCGAGGTGAGACGCTGGCTGAAGAGGAACGGCTGATTTGCCACACCGGCGGGGAGGCTTTAGGATGGCTTTTTTTCCAGTGCTGAAGCCGTACAACCATGACTGACAAGACCCTCCGCATCGCAACCCGCAAATCCCCCCTCGCCATGTGGCAGGCGGAGCATGTCTCCCGCAAGCTGCGCCAGGCCCATCCCGGACTCCAGGTGGAACTGGTGGGCATGAGCACCCAGGGCGACAAGATCCTCGATACCCCGCTGGCCAAGATCGGCGGCAAGGGCCTGTTCGTCAAGGAGCTGGAGCAGGGCATGCTGGAAGGCCGGGCCGACATCGCCGTGCACTCCATGAAGGATGTGCCGGTTGAACTGCCCGAGGGGCTGCACCTTGCAGTGATACTGGAGCGGGAAGATCCCCGTGACGCCTTCGTCTCCAACAAGTACGCCAACCTGGACGAGCTGCCCGAGGGTTCAGTGGTGGGCACCTCCAGCCTGCGTCGCCAGTGCCAGCTCACCGAGCGCCGCCCGGATCTCAAGATCGCCCCCCTGCGTGGCAACGTGAACACCCGTCTGCGCAAGCTCGACGAGGGGGAATTCGACGCCATCATCCTCGCCTCTGCCGGACTCAAACGGCTGGAGTTCGAGACCCGTATCACCTCGTTCATCGAGCCTGACCAGAGCCTGCCCGCCATCGGTCAGGGCGCCATCGGTATCGAGTGTCGGGTGGATGATCCCTGGGTCAACGAGGTGATCCAGGTGCTGCACGATGAAGAGACCGCGATCTGTGTCACCGCGGAGCGGGCCATGAACAACCGCCTGATGGGCGGTTGCCAGGTACCCATCGGCGGCTACGCGGTACTCAACCACGACCGCATCCACATGCACGGCCTGGTGGGCGAGCCCGACGGCAGCCGTATCATGCGTGCCGAGGCCCATGGCACCCGGGAGGAGGCCGAATCCCTCGGCATCGCAATCGCCGAGGATCTTCTGGGTCAGGGTGCCGACCAGGTGCTGGCCCATCTCTACGGGGAATAGGCTCAGCTGCCAGCCATGAGCGACCCCTCCATGCCACTGCCCTGCGATCTGGATGGACTCGGCATCCTGGTGACCCGGGCCGAACACCAGGCCGAGGGGCTCTGCCGGCAGATCCGCGAGCACGGCGGCAGGGCGTTGCGCTTTCCCGCCGTGGAGATCGGCGGTCCCGCCGATCCCCGGCAAACCGCAAAGATTCTCGACCATATCGAAGATTACCAGGTGGCGCTGTTCATCAGCCCAAACGCCGTGGTCGGCGCGCTCGAACTGCTTGGTACGGACGGTCTGCCGGAGGGGCTGAAGATCGGTGCGGTGGGGCGCAGTACCGCCAACACCCTGGCCCGGGCCGGCTACGCGGTGGATATCGTTCCCGACGACGGCTTCGACAGCGAGGCGCTGCTGGCCACCGAGGCGCTGCAGGAGATCTCCGGCAACCAGATCGTCATCTTTCGCGGCAAGGGCGGGCGTGCCCTGCTCGGTGAAGGGCTGGGGGCGCGCGGCGCCCGTGTCGACTACGCCGAGGTGTATCAGCGCCTCTGTCCTGACAAAGATCCCACCCTGCTGCTCAACCGCTGGGCAGACGTCGACCTGGTGACCGCCACCAGCAACCAGGTACTGGACAACCTCTGTACCCTGCTGGGAGATGCCGGTCGCAAGCGGTTACTGGAGGCACCGCTGCTGGTGATCAGTGAACGGATGCGCGAACATGCCAGGGCGCTCGGTTTCAGCCAGGTGATTCTGGCCCGGGGGGCGGACGACCGCAGTATGCTGAAGGCGATCTGCAACTGGCAGGGTCACCGCGTCTGAGTTCTGCGCCAAAGCACTGGCCGCCACCACTGCTGACAAAGTAGGATAGGGTCAACGGCCCGATCAACAGAATAATAACCCGGGTGCCATAGCTGACTTTTTTCGAGATGGATAGATAGATGAGCGATCAGAGAGAACGTGACGCCGAACTGGAACCGATGGACGGCCCGTCGGAACCCCCGGAGGGCGAGATCGTCGATGCCGAGGTGACCGAGGTCCGCGAGGGCGAGGAGGGAGGCAAACGCTCCCCCGGCAAAAGCCCCCTCAGCCTGGCACTGGTTCTGGCGCTGGTCGGTATTGTCGGTATCCTGGCACTGCTCGGTTTCGGATACAACTACTGGAGCAGCCTGCAGGGCTCGCTGCAGGAGATGAACCGTGCCATCGCCCAGGCCGAAGATGCACGCAGCACCCTGCAACAGCGCCTGGAAGTGACGCGAAAGGCCTACCAGGAGCAGGCCGAGGCGATCGCCCTGCAGAAAGAGACCCTCGCCAGCCAGGATGAAAAGCTGGCCAGCGAGAGGGCCAGGCTGGAGCAGCAGAGCAGGGAGATGAGCGACTCCCTGGCCTCGGTCTACGATCGCGTGGGCCGGGAGAGCACCGCCTGGATGGCCAGCGAGGCGGAGTACCTGATGCGGGTGGCCAACCACCGTCTCCGCCTGGAGCGGGATGTGGAAACGGCCATCAAGGCGCTGCAGGCTGCCGATGGCCGGCTGAGCGACTCCGGTGATCCCGGCTGGAGCGATGTGCGACAGACCCTCGCGGGAGAGATCGCCTCGCTGCAGTCCGTGGCCAGGGTGGACCGCACGGGACTCTCCTCCAGGCTGGCCGCCATGGTCGGCCAGATTAACAAGCTGAAAATCATCGGCACCGAGCCGGCACCCCGGCAGGAGAGTGCCGCGGATGAACCTGAAGAGGGCGGCGATCGCACCCTCAAGACCATGCTGCAGGACGGCTGGGAAGGCTTCAAATCGGTGATGGTGATCCGCCACCACGGCAAACCGGTCAGCGCCATGCTGCCGCCGGAGCAGCAGTTCTTCGTCTACCAGAACCTCCGCCTGCAACTCGAGGCGGCACGCATGTCGATGCTGCGCGGAGACCGCATTCTCTACATTGCCAGCCTGGAGACCGCCGAGCAGTGGCTGGGTGACCTGTTCGATACGGAAAGCCAGGTCGCCAGGGCGATGCTCGGCGAGATCGAACAGCTCAAGGCTATCGATATCAGCCCGGCGCTGCCGGATATATCCGCTTCACTCATGGAGCTGCGTGCCCGGCTCAAGAGCAGCGGGGGCGATGCCTGATGAAGAACCTCATCATTGCCCTGCTGGCCGTCGCCGTCTCTGTTGCCCTGACACTGGTCGTTCTCGAGGACAACGGCTACATCCTGATCGGCTACGGTCACTGGACCGTCGAGGGCAGTCTCGCCTTCTTCCTGCTGCTGGACCTGGCGCTCTTCATCGGGCTCTACGTCCTGCTGCGCAGCCTTGTGCGGGTGTGGGGCGTGCCGGAACGTTTCCATGGCTGGCGTCTGCGCCGCCAGGCCCGCCAGGCCAGGCGCTCCCTGACCCAGGGACTGGTGGAGCTGTCCGAGGGCCACTGGAAACTGGCCGAAAAGAACCTCATCCGCTACGCCACGCGCTCCGAGACACCGTTGATCAACTACCTCGCCGCGGCCCGGTCCGCCCAGCAGCAGGGTGCCCATGACCATCGCGACCAGTATCTCCAGCTGGCCCATGAAAGCATGCCGTCGGCTGACGTGGCGGTGGGCCTGACCCAGGCCGAGCTGCAGCTCAGCCATGAACAGTACGAACAGGCCCTGGCGACCCTGAAACACCTTCGCCAGATTGCGCCAAAGCACACCCACGTGCTGAAACTGCTCAAGGAGCTTTACGAGCGCCTCGGAGATTGGCAGGAGCTCCACACCCTGCTGCCGGTACTGAAGAAGCGCAAGGTGGTGGATGGCGACGAGCTGCAGGCGCTGGAGCAGGGCGTCTATCGCAAGCTGCTGGACCGGGCGGCCCAGTCCGAGAATCCGGCCCAGCTGATGGAGACCTGGAAAGGCATCCCCCACCCGGTACGCCAGCGCGAGGAGATGGTGAGCAGCTACGTCAATCACCTGATGAACCGACGCCAGTTCGACCAGGTGATCGCCCTGCTGATCGAAACCCTGGGTCGCCACTGGAACGATGAACTGGCGGATCTCTACGGCCGTGTCGAGGGCAGTGACCCCGCCCACCAGCTGACCAGGGCCGAACAGTGGGCCCCAGAGCAGTCCAGCAACCCGGTGCTGCTGCTGGCCCTCGCCCGTCTCAGCCTGCGTAACAAACTCTGGGGCAAGGCCCGCAGTTACTACGAAGCGTGTATCGGGGTCGGTGCGCCATCAGATGCCTACCGTGAACTCGGCCTTCTGCTTGAACGTATGGGTGAGACCGAAAAGGCGATGGCCTGCTTCCGCGAAGGGTTGGCATTGAACAGCAAGGTCGCCATGCCCGAACTGCCCGCCAGCCTGGAGCGCAGCGGGGGGCAGCTTGAATCTGCCGATACGAACGCACAGCCGACGGATATCAACCCCCCGAAACTGGAACTGGCCAAGCCGTAGGGTGGGTTAGCGTTAGCGTAACCCACCATCGGGGCGGTGCAATACGCTGTGCTATTGCACCCTACGTTTTTCAATAAGGGGAAGTTGTAGGGTGGGTTGGCGAAGAGTAACCCTCCATCGGGTGGTGCAATACGCTGCGCTATTGCACCCTACATTTTTCAATTAGGGGAGTCGTAGGGTGGGTTAGCGTTAGCGTAACCCACCAATCGGCATCATCTCTTGCGCCGTTCGAACACCTGTCCGGCAATCTCCTCCCAGTACGAGACCTTCTGATCCCCCAGCCCCGCCAGGTCGGGGTACTGCCTGGCCGCCTTGCGGTCGAACTGCCAGGCGGGAAACGGCAACCCACCCAGCAGGCGGTTGAAAATGTAGGCCTGGAGCAGCAGCAGTGCCACTGCCACCGGCAGGGCGGCGATCTGCAGTGGGCCGTCGAAATAACCCATGGCGGCGATCAGGGTGGTGGCGGCGGCTGGCGGGTGGGCGCAGTTGAACAGGATCATGCCCAGGCTGGTGAGACCCATGGCAAGAGAGAGTGCGAAGATACGGGGCCAGTTGAGGGCATCACTGCCGTGCAGGTCGGCCTCGGGGTAGAGCAGGGCGAACAGGTGCAACATAGCGATTCCGATCACCATCGCCATGTTGTGGGCAAGGAACACCGCCCGGGGTGCGGCGGCCCGTGAAAGGGGTGTTCTGAAGAGGATGAAGGCTGACGGTCCGAGGGGCGGGAACAGCAGGGGCAGCTTGGCCAGGAAGGCGGCGGTGGAGATGATCGCCAGGGCACTCAGCCCCTCCAGGAAGACGAAGATACGCACCGCGGTCTTCGAGTGCCTGCTGTCCTTCAGCAGGTAGCCGAGCTGCATCTGGGTGAAGAACGCGACCAGGCGGTAGAGCCCGCTGGCCTGGGGGGGAGCGCCCCGCCCATTGCGCTGGGTCTGCTTTTTGGCCAGGGCCTCGAACTTGTCATCCCTATCCATCGTCTTCCGCCTCCAGGCGTAGCGACAGGTTCTCCTGCAGGTGACCGAGCACCTCCTGACCATGGGCCGGGGCCAGGTCGAAGAGGTTGCAGATCTCGGAGAAGTCCCTGTTCACACCATCGAGCAGTTCAGACAGTCCCGCCGGTGACAGGTCGAATGTCTCCAGGGCGCTATCCACCACCTGCCTGGTACGCACCGGGTCGGGCCGGCGGCAACTCGGCAGCAGGGCGGCGGTGGTGACGGGCAGGGCTACGGTATCCTCCAACTCCAGCTCCCGCAGCTGCTCCCGGTCCGCGTTGTGCAGGCCGACGAAGCAGACCAGCTCCGCAGGGAAGTCCCAGTTCTGAAGTATCCAGGCGCCTGCCTGGGCATGGTCCCACTTGAAGCTCTGGCGCTCGGTATCGGAAAGCCTGCCCGGCGAGCTCTGCCACTGCTCAACCAGGGGCTCGTAATACTCGCCCCAGGAGGAGAGCAGCACCGGCAGTGCGATATCCGCCAGCAGCATGGCGGTGAACGCCTCCTCCCGGTCCGGTTTGCAGTGTAGATCTGCCAGGGCGCGGGCAAACAGCGCCTTGAGCAGGGAGTCGGACCAGAAGTCCTTCACCTGGAACAGGCTGCCCTGCGGTTGGGGCAGGGACTCCTTCATGGCGAACGAGAGCACCAGGGGTTTTATGTTCTTCAGCCCCAGGATGGTGACGCCGTGCTTGATGCTGCTCACCTTGTGGGGCAGGGAGAAGTAGGCGGAGTTGACGGTGCTGAGCACCTTGTGGGCCACCTCGGGAACCGCGGTGATCATGTTGCTCAGTTTCGGCAGATCTGGATCGTCGCTGCTCACCTCCGTGATCAGCCGGGAGATCGCCGCCGGCAGGGGCGGAATCTCTGCACCCTCGAAGATCCTTTCGAAGTTGCCGCCGGCCACCGCCGAGTGACGCCGGATCTTGTCCATGAATTTGAGCACGGCCTCTCCCCTTCCGATTGTTGAGGGTCTTGTGGTTGTTGTGTTGGCGCTGCTTTACCTGATTATAGTGTCGGATGAGAACGGGATTAGTTTAATTACCGTTGTGGGGCAGGGGGCTGAGGCCGCTGTTGAATAGACGTTTGGGCAATGAAAAAGGGGCCTCACGGCCCCTTTTCAACGCCAGGAAAACGGCTAGCAGTTACTTGTTCGGATTGTCCTGGGCCCACTCGAAGACGTCGGAGTACATGTTGTCTTCGGAAAGTCCGGCTTCCAGGAAAGCGTCCTTACCGGCGAACACCATGGGTGGGGGGCCGCTCATGTAGAGGTCGTAACCGCTCATGTCGGTGTACTCGGCCACCACCGCATCATGGACCCACCCGGTTGAGCCGCTCCAGCCCTCCTCGGGCTCGGAGAGCACCGCGGTGAACTGGAAGTTGTCATGCTCTTCGGCCCACTTGGCCGCGAGCCCTGCCAGGTAGAGATCCCGCTCTGAACGTACACCCCAGAAGAGGTGCATGGGACGGTCCACGCCGATATGGAAGGCGTGCTCGATGATCCCCTTGAGGGGAGCAAAGCCGGTACCGCCGGCCATGAAGATCAGCGGGCGGTCGGACTCTTCACGCAGGTAGAAGCCACCCAGGGGAGCCTGGATGCGCTCGATGTTGTCCGGCTTCATCTCTTCGAAGACGTAGTCGGTGAACTCGCCACCGGGTACGCGACGGATATGCAGCTCGATGCGCTCGTCATCGTGAGGTGCATTGGCAATGGAGAAGGCACGACGACGTCCGTCGGGCATCAGGAAGTCAAGGTACTGGCCGGCCAGGAACTGCAGACGCTGGTTCTCGGGCAGCTTCAGGTAGATGCGCATCACGTCGTGGGCCAGCTGCTCCATCTCGTCCACCTTGCTGGGCAGGGTGCGCACCTCGATCTCCTTGGTGCTCTCCACCTCCTTGATATGGATGGTGATGTCGCTGGAGGGTACCGCCTTGCAGGTGAGACACTGGTTCTCTTCCTGGAGTGCGAGATCACCCTCCTCCTCACCGGGATAGCTCACAGCGCCCTGTTCAAGGGTTCCGGCACAGCTCCCGCACATGCCGTTGCGGCAGCCGTAGGGCAGGGCGACGCCCTGGCGCTCGGCTGCGTCGAGAATGGATTCTCCCTCTTCGGTGGAGAATGAGTGGCCACTGGGGGTGACATTTACAGTGAAGCTCATATGATTCCTTGAACAATTGAGTCAGAATGGTCCAGAATTCTCTACTATTTTACTGCGAATTAAAACCATATGTTAACTGAGCTAATCATCGGTTGTGGATACCTGGGCCGCAAGGTGGCCGAAGAACGTATGCGGGCGGGCTATGAAGTGACCGGGGTAGTGCGTTCCAAGCAGAGTTCCCGGAGCCTCGAATCCCTGGGCATACACGCCCTGCGGGCCGACCTGGATCACGACATCATGCCGGACCTCGGTACCGGTGACAGCGATGTATTCTACTTCGCGCCACCACCGCGGGAAGGAGTCATGGATACCCGGATACGCAACCTGGTTCAGAGCTTCGAAATACACGGCCAGCCCAGGCGCGTGGTCTATCTCAGTACCACCGGCGTCTATGGGAACTGCAACGGGGAGTGGGTCGACGAGGAGCGTCCCGTAAACCCCGTGGTGGACCGGGCAAAGCGTCGTTGGGATGCGGAACAGGCGTTCCGCCAGTGGCGGGACGCGTCGGGCCGGGAACTGGTGATACTCCGGGTGGCGGGCATCTACGGTCCGGGCAAGCTGCCCCTGGACCGCCTGCGCAAGGAGCTGCCCATGATCCGCGAGGAGGAGGCTCCCTTCACCAACCGGATCCACGCCGACGACCTGGTGCAGGTCTGCCTGGCGGCCATGGACCGCGGGGTGGATGGTGAGGTCTACAACATCAGCGACGGCCATCCCGGCACCATGACCGACTACTTCAACCGTATCGCCGACCGTGCCGGGTTACCCCGCCCGCCGCTGATCTCCATGTCCGAGGGGGAAGGGAAACTCTCACGCGGCATGATGTCCTACATGGCCGAATCGCGGCGGCTGCGCAACCGCAAGATGCTCGATCAGCTGGGGGTGGAGTTGAAGTACCCTGATCTCGATTCGGGGCTCGATGCCTGTTTCGAAAGCTGAATGCTCGGTGCAATACGCTTCGCTATTGCACCCTACGTTTTTCGGCAGGAAGAGTCGTAGGGTGGGTTAGCGCCAGCGTAACCCACCAACAATTATTATCAATTGTGATGATGCTCCGTGGTTGCTTTCCTTGGTCTTTAGGATCAATATTCCTAAATGCCAAATTATCGCAGAGTTTGGATGCCAGGAGGCACCTATTTCTTCACCGTCAATCTTTCACGACGAGAGAAAAGCGATCTTCTCGTTCGGAATATTGGTTCCCTGCGCGAGGTGGTGAGCAAGGTTCGCAGACGCTATCCATTTAAGATTCATGGGTGGGTGGTGTTACCGGATCACCTTCATTGCGTCATTACGCTGCCAGGTAAAGACACAGATTTTTCATTGCGTTGGAGATTGATCAAAGGTGGTTTCTCCAGGCAGGTTGTGCAGGATGAGTGGCTATCAGCTTCTCAAAAGAGACGGGGCGAAAGGGGGATATGGCAGAGGCGTTATTGGGAGCACCTCATTCGCGATGAAAGAGATTTTCAGGCGCATATGGATTACGTCCATATCAACCCTGTTAAGCATGGTTTGGTGGAGCGGGTTGTTGATTGGCCGTACTCCACGTTTCACAGATTGAGTGCCAGAGGGGTGTACCCGAATGATTGGGCGGGAAGTGAGATAGCCGATACCCTGGACTACGACGGTTGAACATCGGATGGTGCAATACGCTTCGCTATTACACCCTACGTTTTTCGGCAGGGAGGGTCGTAGGGTGGGTTAGCGTCAGCGTAACCCACCGCCAATCGATCAGGGATAGTTCTTCGGATCGGTCAGCCAGTCGAACACCGGGTCCCACAGATCGACGTCCTGCCATACCATCGAGGGTGCCAGTTCGAAGATGCCCAGGCCGCGCTCGGCGGAGCGGATGTAGTTCTGGCTCTCGCGCAGGTGGGTGAGGAAGGGGATCTTGAGATGGCCCAGGTACTCCTCGAGCTGGTGGTAGATGATGGTGTTCTCTTTCGCCCGGTTGGCCACGATGGCCAGCTTGGTCTGGTCCCGGGAGACCCTGCCGCTGCTGAGCAGTTCCTGCAGAAAACGGTTGCAGGCGCGCATGTCGATGGGCGAGGGCAGTACCGGGATGATCAGGGTCTCCACCCTGCGCAGCATCTCGTTGATCGCCTTGCCATGGGTACCGGCAGGGGCATCCATGATCAGGTACTCGGTCCCTTTCTGGGGGCGAACCGGGTCCCTGGTCGCGTCGATGGCCTCGATCTCGGGGATGCCGTCGTAATCCTTTCTCGCCTCCAGCCAGTCCAGGGTGGAGCCCTGGGGGTCGTAGTCGGCCAGTGCTACCTTGGCGCCTTCATCGGCAAACCAGGTGGCGATGTTGGTGGCGAGGGTGGTCTTGCCACAGCCCCCCTTGGCGTTCATGAGCATGATGGTGCGCATGTCGGTGCTCCTCGTTATTATTTTCTGTCCGCTCAATTATAGGCATTGAGCGGAGTATTACTCGTCGATAATGCCGAGTTCGTCCCAGGTCTCGTCAACGCGCTGTTTGACTGCCGGGTCCATGGTGATCGGCTCGCCCCATTCGCGATCCGTCTCGCCCGGCCACTTGTTGGTGGCGTCGAAGCCGATCTTGGAGCCGAGGCCGGAGACCGGCGAGGCGAAGTCCAGGTAGTCGATCGGTGTGTTCTCGATCATGGTGGTGTCCCGGGCCGGGTCCATGCGGGTGGTCATGGCCCAGATCACGTCCTCCCACTTGCGTACGTCGACGTCGTCGTCGGTGACGATAACGAACTTGGTGTACATGAACTGGCGCAGGAACGACCAGACCCCCATCATCACCCGCTTGGCGTGGCCCGGGTACTGCTTCTTCATGGAGACCACCGCCATGCGGTAGGAGCAGCCCTCCGGCGGCAGGTAGAAATCGGTGATCTCCGGGAACTGCTTCTGCAGAATCGGCACGAAGACTTCATTCAATGCCACGCCCAGCACCGCCGGTTCGTCCGGCGGCCGGCCGGTGTAGGTGCTGTGGTAGATCGGGTCGTTGCGGCGGGTGATGCGGTCGATGGTGAAGACCGGGAAGCTCTCCACCTCGTTGTAGTAGCCCGTGTGGTCCCCGTAGGGTCCCTCCGGTGCCATGTCGTCGGGGTGGATGTGGCCTTCCAGCACGAACTCCGCCGAGGCGGGTACCTGCAGGTCGCTGCCGATGCAGTTGGCCACCTCGCTTCGGCTGCCCCGCAGCAGTCCTGCGAAGGCGTACTCGGATAGGGTGTCCGGCACCGGGGTGACTGCCCCCAGTATGGTGGCCGGGTCGGCGCCCAGGGCCACGGCGATAGGGAAGGGCTCGCCGGGGTGTGCCTTCTGCCAGTCGCGGAAATCGAGCGCCCCGCCACGGTGGGAGAGCCAGCGCATGATGACGCGGTTCTTGCCGATCTTCTGCATGCGGTAGATGCCCAGGTTCTGGCGCGGCTTGTCCGGACCCCGGGTCACCACCAGTCCCCAGGTGATGAGGGGTGCGACATCGCCGGGCCAGCAGGTCTGGATCGGTATCCGGTCCAGGTCCACTGCGTCGCCCTCTTCCACCTGCTCCTGGCAGGGGGGGTGCTTGATACGCTTGGGGGCCATGTCCAGCACCTTGCGGAACATGGGCAGTTTCTCCCACGCATCCTTCACGCCCTTGGGGGGTTCCGGCTCCTTCAGCTGGGCGAGCAGCCTGCCGACCTCCCGCAGGGCCTCCACCGACTCCTCGCCCATGCCGAGGGCCACCCGGCGGGGGGTGCCGAAGAGATTGCCCAGCAGGGGCGTGTCGGAGCCTTTCACGTTTTCGAACAGCAGGGCGGGGCCGCCGGCGCGCAGGGTGCGATCGCAGATCTCGGTGATCTCCAGGTAGGGGTCGACCTCGGTGGCGATCCGCTTCAGTTCCCCCTGGGCCTCAAGCTGGCCGATGAAGTCCCGCAGGTCTTTGTATTTCATGTTTGGACCCTGTCCCGAAGTCAGATTCTGAAGCCGCCGTAACGCTTGGCGATACGGAAATTCTTGTAGGCGATGCCGCTGATGAAGCTGACCAGAATGATCACACCAAGCACCAGCAGATGCCAGGGGTGGAAACGGTAACCGTTGCCATTGCCGGCTGTTGCCGATGGTTGTGAGGGCAGCGGGCTGCCGAGGGCCGCCGCGGCATCCTCGATACGCTTGCGCAGGGCCTGGTTCTCCTGTTCCAGCGCGCTGTCGCCGGCGCCCGCTTCACTGCGGGCCTGTTCCAGGGCGGCGTTCGATTCGGCCAGCTCCTGGCTGAGCTGCTCTATCTGCGCTTTCGCTTCGGCCAGGGCCTTGCCGTTATCTGCATCGGCCGGGGCATCAGGCGCGGGCTGGCCCGCGCGCAGCTGTTTGAGCTCGCTCTCCGCCTCGCGCAGGCGTTGCTGGAGGGGGCCGGTCTTGGCCTGCAGTTCGAGCAGCATCACCCGGGCCGGTTTCTCGTTGGTGATGTAGCTGTTCTCGATCCAGCCGATGGTGTCGTCGCCGGTGCGCACCTTGGAGAGCCCCTTATTCTTCTCCAGCACCTCCACGGGTGTGCCGCTGGGAAGCACCTTGAGGGGTTCGCCACTGGTGTCGGGTTTCTCGTAGAGGCCGGCCAGCAGCTTGTCGGTGATATGGGCGCCCTGAAGCGGCGTCGCCAGCATTGCCAGGCAGATAATCAGGTACTTTTTCATGAGGCGATACCGCTGTGTCTCAGCAGGGCGTCGATCTCCGGTTCCCGGCCGCGAAAGCCGATGAACAGCTCCATGGCATCCTTCGAACCTCCCTTCTCGAGGATGTTCTGCAGGAAGGCGACGCCGGTATCCCGGTCGAAGATGCCCCGCTCTTCGAAAAGTGAAAAGGCGTCGGCGGAGAGTACCTCGGCCCACTTGTAGCTGTAGTAGCCGGCGGCGTAGCCCCCTGCAAAGATATGGGAGAAACCGTGGGCGAAACGGTTGAAGGCCGGTGGCCTGATCACCGCCACCTTCTCGCGTACCTCTTCAAGGATTTCGTAGATGCGTCCGCCGCTGCCTGGCTGGTACTCCCGGTGCATGCGGAAGTCGAACAGGGAGAACTCCAGCTGGCGTACCATCTGCATGCCCGACTGGAAGTTCTTGGCCGCCTTCATGCGGTCGTAGAGTGTTGCCGGGATCGGCTCGCCTGTCTCGTAGTGGCCCGATATGCGGTCCAGGGCCTCGCGCTCCCAGCACCAGTTCTCCATGAACTGGCTGGGCAGCTCCACCGCGTCCCAGGCGACGCCGTTGATGCCGGCGATACCGGGATAGTTCACCCGGGTCAGCAGGTGGTGCAGGCCGTGGCCGAACTCGTGGAACAGGGTCTCCACCTCGTCGTGGGTGAAGAGGGCCGGCTTGTCGCCCACCGGGGGTGAGAAGTTGCAGGTGAGATAGGCCACCGGGATCTGGTCGTACTGTTCGTTGAACATGCGTACCACGCACTCGTCCATCCAGGCGCCGCCGCGCTTCTTGGGGCGGGCATAGAGGTCGAGGTAGAACTGGCCGCGGATCCCGCCGTCGCGGTCCCGGATCTCGAAGAAGCGCACGTCCGGGTGCCAGGTCTCCACGTCGGCCACCTCGGCGATCTCGATACCGTACAGGCGGTTGACCACCGCGAACATGCCGGAGAGCACCTTCGACTCGGGGAAGTAGGGCTTGAGCTCCTCCTGGGTGATGGCGTAGCGGTGCTGGCGCAGCTTCTCGGCGTAGTAGCCGATGTCCCAGGCCTGGAGATCTTCAGCGCCGTGTTCGGAGCTGGCGAATTCCGTCAGCTCGCGGAGCTCCTGCAGTGCCTGGCCATGGGAGCGCTCCGCCAGGTCGTTGAGAAAACCCAGCACCTCGTCGCAACTGCGCGCCATCTTCTTGGCCAGGGATCTCTCCGCGTAGTTGTCGAAGCCCAGCAGCAGGGCCTGCTCGTGGCGCAGCTCGAGGATGCGCTCCATGGTTTCGCTGTTGTCCCACTTGCCGGCATGGGGGCCCTGGTCCGAGGCACGGGTGGCGTAGGCCTCGTACATCTCGCGGCGCAGCTCGCGGTTGTCCGCGTAGGTCATCACCGGCAGGTAGGAGGGGAACTCCAGGTTCAGCATCCAGCCCGCTTCGTCACGCTGTTCCGCGGTCTGTTTCGCCAGGCCGAGGGCGGACTCGGGCAGGCCGGCGAGCTCCGCCTCGTCGGTGACCAGCTTGCTCCAGGCGTTGGTCGCGTCCAGCAGGTTCTCCTCGTACTTGCTGGTCAGCCTGGTCAGCTCCTGGCTGATCTCCTTGTAACGGCTCTTCTTCTCCGCGGGCAGGTCGACGCCGGAGAGACGAAAGTCCCGCAGGGCGTTCTCCAGCAGCTTGCGCTGGTCGTCGTTCAGGTCGCTGCCGTTTTCGTAGACCGCCTTGTAGGCGTTGCAGAGCTGTTCGTTCTGGCCCATCTCGGTGGCGTAGTCGCTGAGCTTGGGCAGGCAGGCGTTGTAGGCGTCGCGCAGCTCGTCGCTGTTGACCACCGAGTTCATGTGGCTCACCGGGGACCATGCCCGTCCCAGGCGGTCGTCGGCGATTTCGAGGGGTTCCACCAGGTTGTCCCAGGTGTAGGGGGCGCCGCTCTCGAGCAGCTTGCGGGTCAGTTCGCGCCCCTCCTTCAGGAGGGCGTCAATGGCCGGTTCCACATGTTCCGGCCTGATGCGGGAGAAGTGGGGAAGTGCCTCGAGTTCGAGCAACGGGTTGTCCATCGGGTGTACGGCTCTTGGAAATTGCAAAAAGGGTATTCTGCCACAGTTATGTAGGGTGGGTTAGCGTAGCGTAACCCACCATTTCATCGGTGCAATACGCTTCGCTATTGCACCCTACGGACTAAAAATAGGTGCTGAGCAACCAGGCGGCAATACCGCCACCGATGAAGAAGGCGGCGATGGAACCGCCGGCGTAGAGGCGGTAGCGCCTCACCAGGTTGAACTGGGGCAGGGTGGAGATCAGGAAGGGGTGGCGGCGGGAGCCGGTGTTGCCCAGGGTGTGCAGTACCTGGTTCGCCATCTGCTCTGTATAGGCCTTGCCGGCCTCGGTTGCCGCGCTGCGACGCACCTTCTCCCACTCCTGCATGTCGATCTGGCCATCGCCGTTGCTGTCGAAGCGTTCGAGCATGCCGGCCTGGTCGCGTTTCCACTCCCTGAGCAACTCCATGGCCAGCTCCTTGCGGCTGCGGGCGTGGTCCATGTCGTCGAGGGTCTTGAACAGGCCGATGGCGTAGAGCAGGTCGCCGGAGTAGATGCGCTCCTCGGTGTAGCGGTAGTGGCCGCCGAAGCCGCCGTTGAGATCGGTGTTGAGGAATTTGGCCAGCCTGAAGATGGGCTGCTGCATCACCGGGTTGCGGTCGGGGTTGCGGTTGACGGGCTGGCGCTCCCTGCCGTACCAGACGCTGCGGTCGCTCGGGGTCACCTCGGCGCCCTCGGGGTCGACAATGCAGTCGCCGGTCTGGTCCTGGATAAGGAACAGGCTGTCGCTGGTGTCCGACTCCACCCGATGCCAGTTCTTGTCTCCACGCTTCTCGATCTTGTAGCGGTACCAGCAGCACTCGATGCCGGTGAGGGGTGCGCGGATCGGTTCACCGTCCATCAGCAGGGCGGTGCCGTTGAGTTCCACGTAGCCCTGCTGTGCCGAGCGCACCCTGGCGGTGGGGGTGTCCTCGATGATGCGCGCGCGTACCAGGTTGCGGAAGGCGAACCAGAAGCCGGCGCCCGATGCGGCGACGGCAAGGGCGAGGAAGAACCAGAACTCGCCGGTGGAGATGTGCATCATCCGTTGAACAGGGTCTTCATATCGACGTCTTTCTTCTCCTCCTCGGAGAACTCGAGCAGCTCTGCGGAGAGGAAGTTGAACATGCGGGCGACGATCACGTCGGGGAACTGTTCGATGCGTACATTGTTGTTGTTGACGCTCTCGTTGTAGTACTCGCGGCGGTCGGCGATGCTGTTCTCCAGCCCGGTGATGCGGGACTGCAGGTGCTGGAAGGTCTCGTTGGCCTTCAGGTCGGGGTAGGCCTCGGCCACGGCGAACAGGTTACCCAGGCCCAGGCGCAGCTGGCCCTCGGCAATGCCCAGGGCGCCCACGTCGCCCTGCTCGCGGGCGGAGGAGACGGCAGCACGGGCCTGCATCACCTTCTCCAGGGTCTCCTGCTCGTACTGCATGTACTGCTTTTTACTATATCTTGGGTATCGGTTGCCAAATTCCATTTGTTCTACTAGACTTTCTAGCATGACATGTTGATTTGCGTTTAATACTGACCCAGGTTTTGCATCTAATTTTGACCCGCCCAGATAGCCGGATTATGGCCTGAGTTCACTTCCTTTTTCCAGTTTTTCTATCCTCCTGTTGTTGTGAAGTTGAGTGCCTGAAGCGGTAACTGTCATTGCCGGTTTCAATGATATGGCAGTGATGGGTTAGCCGGTCCAGCAGTGCTGTTGTCAGCTTGGGATCACCAAAGACAGATGACCACTCTGAGAAGCTCAGGTTGGTTGTGATAATGATGCTGGTCTTTTCATAGAGCTTGCCGATCAGGTGGAACAGCAATGCTCCACCGGATTGACTGAACGGCAGGTAACCCAGTTCGTCGAGTATCACCAGGTCAGTATGCATCAGGCGGTTAGCGATACGCCCCTGTTTGCCGTTGAGCTTTTCCTGTTCCAGCTGATTAACCAGTTCGATGGTGGGCAGGAAGCGTACGCGCAGATGGTGGTGCTGTATGGCCTGCACCGCAATGGCCGTAGCCAGATGGGTTTTGCCCGTGCCCGGGCCACCTACGAAGACCACATTCTGGGCATCTTCAATGAACTCACAGCGGTGTAAAGCGCGTATCAGGGCTTCATCTACCTGGCTTTCCCTAAACTCGAAGCCAGCCAGATCCCGATAGGCCGGGAACCTGGCGGCTTTCATCTGGTAGTTTATTGAGCGCACTTCGCGTTCAGCCACTTCGGCCTTGAGCAGTGTTTCCAGGATAGGAACAGCCTGTTGATAGATCGGTGCCGCCTGTTTTGACATGGTGGCAACCGTATCGGCCATACCGAACAGCTTGAGGGATTTAAGGGTGGTAACCATGGCATCTGCCGTCATTGCTGCTTCCTCCTGAGTCTGTCATAACGGTGGGTATCTGCTGTCGGCTCTGTGACCAGCTTCAGAGCAGCAGGTGGTTGAGTAGGTTCTGGCTTGGGCTTATCTGTGATCCTGCTCAGACAGTTGATGACATGCTGCTTGGAGGGGCGGTCGATCTTTAACGCCTCTTCTACCGCACGTTCGACCAGCGCTTCATCATGCAGCAGCACAAGCGCTAGTACGTCGACCATCTCCCGGTCACCGCTGGGACGCTTGAGCAGCTTGCGTTGTAGCCGCTTAAAGCTCTCGGGTAGCTCATGGAATGGCGCACCATTGCGTAAAGCACCGGGCTTCCGCTGCACGACTGACAGGTAATGGCGCCAGTCGTAGATGGTTTTCCCGGGGAAACTATGATCACGGCTAAAGACGCGTTCATGAACGGCTACCACCTGGGCTTCGGCCACAATGACCAGCCGGTCGGCATACACGCGTAGACTAACTGGTCGGTTGGCAAAGCTGGCCGGCACACTGTAGCGGTTGTTGTCGTAGGTAATCAGACAGGTGGAGCTGACCCGCTTGTTGTACTCGACAAAGCCATCGAAGGCTGCAGGCGCCTCCATCAAGTGTTCACGCTCTGCCTGCCAGTAATCGCCTATGGTGCGACGCTTGTCTTCCGGGTGCGGCAGCTCCTGCCACAGATCAAGACAGCGCTGCCTGAGCCACAGGTTCAGTCCTGCCAGTGATTTGAAGGCGGGTGCGCCCTGCCAGATGCGTCTCCTGGCATCGAGTACATTCTTCTCGACCTGGCCTTTCTCCCAGCCTGCTGCCGGGTTGCAGAACTCGGCCTCGAACAGATAATGGCTGACCATGGCGGTAAAACGCTTGTTTACATCCCGCTGTTTGCCTTTGCGGACTTTATCCACTGCCGTCTTCATGTTGTCGTAGATGCCACGCTCCGGCACGCCACCGAAGGTGACAAAGGCATGATAGTGAGCGTCGAATAGCATCTCATGGCTTTGCATCAGGTAAGCACGCATGAAGAACACGCGGCTGTGGCTGAGCTTGAAATGAGCAACCAGCAGCTTGGTGTTGACGCCATTGAGCTGAACGTAGTCTTCGCTCCAGTCGAACTGAAACGCCTCTCCTGGTGCAAAGGATAACGGCACAAAGGTGTTCTTGGCGGCGGTCTTCTTGGCTTCCTGCTGCTCAGCCCGCCAGTTGCGGGCAAAGGCGGCTACCCGGTCATAGGACCCGGTATAACCCAGTTGCACCAGGTCACTGTGTAGCTGCTTGACCGTCTTGCGCTGCTTGCGATGTCGTCTGGACTCACGAAACAGCCAACTGGTCAGCGTCAGTTCATAGTCATCCAGTTTGGAGGGACTTTTACGGTTGGGGTAGCGTGGTTCCACCACGCCACTGGCTAAATACTTGCGGACTGTATTTCTACTTAGTCCTGTTCTTCGGGTTATCTCCCGGATCGGCATTCCTTCCCGGAAATGCCATCGTCTGATTACGCTTAATAACGCCACGTCGATCACTCCTGTTTACTCCTGCAAAGCCTTGATGCAGGTAGAGTTGTACGTGGGTCAAAATTCGATGCAAATTATGGGGATAGGTGGGTCAGTTTTGGGTGCAATTCAACACGATGGCAATTAAGTTGTTCTTGTAATAGTGAATGAAGACACATCAGCATGAGCAGCAAAAACAAAAATGATTTAGAGAAACTTAAAGCCTTGCGAGCACGATTACAGGCTGGAGAAGAAAGTCCGCTAGTTGAAGACTTTGACCCAGAAGAATTTCTGCGTCTCTTAAATGAGTCACCTCGAGAGTCATTTGAACTTACTGAGGAAGATAAAGAATGGATGGATGCTCCTCCAGTGGGCAAGGAACTGTTCTAGCCATTTACGCTTTCAGCAGCACCAGGAGACTTTGGAATGGCGCAAAACCACGACAGCAAGGACACCAGGAAAGCGTTCAATGTGAACGAACTGCCTGATGATCTGAAGAAGGAACTCGAGAAGGGCTATCAAGGCAGGGAAACGCCAGAACTGGATCACTTGTTAGAAGAAGATAAAACGACTAATGCTCAGAAGCGGAGAGCTCTTGATGTTGCAGAGATAACAGAGGATGAAATACGGCACCTCGAAAAAACTGAAATGCCTGTAGAACTAAATCACCTGAACATCGAACTAGATGACGATTAGCGGCCGTTAAAGATCAGGCTGCGAACATCCATGGTTTTCCATGAGAAGACATTAGCGAATTCTTGGAAGACGTCTACAACGTGATAAATAATGTGTAGTTTAATCGCTTGGATCAAAGCCAATAATAAACTCCAGGAGAGTTAGATAGGAAACTAGTCTTCACCGTATCGGTGTTTCCTCAAGGCAATTTCCTCTTCAGCTCTTTGTGTTTCTGCATCGAGCATCCGTTGAAGATTTTCAACATACCGCTCTGCAAAGATCTTTACTTTTTCATCAGAATCGGTCAGCCAGTCAAGGACTTCCTGCCTTTTGCTTTCATAAGCTTCGGCCATCCCGAATTCGCCTGCAACAACCCCAGTGGTCTCCAGGGCAATTGCAACCTCAGCAAGGATAGGACTGTCGCTTTCTACAGTCTTCACAATTGCTTTACAGAGTCGATGAATGAAGGGTTTTCCTTCATAGTTTCTAAGCACCTTGACTACAAATTCCAGATTGCTTTCGATACCCTCACGGATCAATCGCAATAACTCCGCCTCAAACTCTTCCGAAAATTTCGGGAAGATGTTCTTGAGTAATCTTGCACCACGAAACTCAAATAGTGTGGCATCTTTACGGTAATGCTCTAATACAAGGCTCACAGCGGCTCCAGGGATCTTTGATAAAGGCTCTTGTAGCTTATAAAACTCAAAGGGGATGGAATCAAAATCGCGTGTGCCTTCGTTAATTCTATTTTCCTCTTCTTTCTCAATACGCCGAACAAAAAATTGAATAACACGCTCCGGGGTCTGTTGGGCGAGACTAGAAAGCACCTCCTCAGCGTGATAATCAATCTTATTGAGAACGAGAAGATTTTGAAGAATGTGTTCCACACCTTCAGGATTCATTCCTGCAAAAAGTTTTCGTGCCTCGTCGCGAAACCATATTTCGTTAATCCAGCTGGCACTCTTCATTTCCGTTTGTACGTCCAACGAAGGATAGAGCAACTCAGTTAGAATTACGTCCCTAGCCTCTTCCCAATGGGCAATAGCAACGACAGTTACCTGGCGTACACATGAAATGTCCTGTAGTGCGGCAACCTTACTGAGAAGCCGCTTTAACAGATCTATATCCAGTTCTCTAGTCGACAGAAACATTTTGATTGCCGAGAAGAGATATAGGTCCTGGTCGGATCCTCTTTCGTCAATCCATCGCTCAATTAGTGCGCGAGCTTGATTCCGATGAGCACTGTTCCACAAGCTACTGAGGATCGGTATCAGAAAACGTGCAACTTCACTTGTATCCTCACTAATAAGCCTCAAAGCAAGATCGGGTTGAGTGCCAGCGAACTCAGAAAGGAAATGATAAAAAACAGGGAATGTTGCAAGGTCGTCTGACTCTGTTTTCGCATATTCCAGTATTTTGGTACGCCATTCACTATAGTTATCAGCGGTAATCGAATGAGCTAATTCTGAAGCTTTTTCTCGTCTTTCCTTCTCTATTGCACTGTGCCGTTCACCTGTTCGCTCATATGTTGCCCAATCACCGAAAATCCCTTCAAACCCGATGAGGGTACGATAATCTGCATACTCATTGTTCTCGGTAATCGCCTCTTCAACCTTCAGTGCAGCATTCCTAATATCATCATTGAATGCGCGTACGAAGATCCAGTAACTTTCTGATTCGATCTTCTGCACAATTCGGAAATTTTCGACCTGAATCAACTGAGCAAAGAAATTGAGAACTTCCACTGAGTCTCTAGAAACCATTTCCTGTGTCTTCTCATCCATTGCAACCCGATGCTCAGTCCTAGCCGATTCTGTCAATGCACTAATGACGGCGAGCTTCTCTTTTGTGGTATTAGCAAGTGAATAGATACGGCATAGCATTTTAATACTGCGAGCCCGGACATCTGCTACAAGAGGAATCGCCGGTATTGCACCATGCGAAAATGTTGCAGCATTGTATGACCAGGAGATACCTTCTAGAGTAGGCGATAAAATGTTGCTGAGAATACGTTGCGATGCTTCAAAATTCGCCTTCAAAGAAGGATCATTCATTGGCTCCAACTCTTCGAGTATTTCATTTTGAGGAGCCGGTCCTATTCCTCCCTTCCTGTCAGCACCATAAAACACATTGAGGTCATACTTAGCTAGAGAATCCAGGCCACTGTATGCTTTCTGGCGCACTTTCTCTGATGGGTGGTCATGGAGAGACAGAAGGATTCGCAACACCGGTTTAGTTTCTAAATATCTTAGACGAACAATTACCTCAACAGCCTTGGCGATCAAACTCTGTGTGTTGTTGTATTCCGCGATGTACTCAGGGAAATCTTCAAAGGACTCTGCGTAGGTAAGTTCCCTTCCTTCAATCGTCTGAACAAAGTTTCCAATAAAATCGACCGTTCTATTGCTGAACCGATACCCTATAACGTCTAGAATTTCGAGGCTTTGTGATAGTGCGTCGTAATTAGTCTCAGCATCCAGAGTCGCAATAGCATCTTCCAGTTCATCCCGTAGTGCAGCTTCCGCAGCTTCGGTTTTGGATTGGGCAAGGCGAGATAGCGCCTTTAGGCGAGCATTATTGTCCATCTAGCCCCCGATGCGTACCTAACCAGGCAATGATTTCCGTTTCCACAGTCGGAACGATGATCTCCACGATAGTTTGATCGGCGATAAGATAGTGATTGCCCGTGTCACGAACGAAGCCGCCCATCACTAAGCGTTCGGCAACATTCTTTGCGATATCGTGAGCAACACCTGCATCGGACAGGGCGTTGAAGAGATCGGTCTTACTGGCAGAATCAAGGTAAGCAATATATGCCAGAACCTTCAGGTCGAGACCATCGAAGCGACCCTGTGCATCGGCAAGTTTTTGAGTGACTTCGTTTAGATCTCCAGGTGGGGAGTGATCTTCTCCGACAGCTTCATCGGGTTGAGAAACGGGCAGAAACGGCGCTGCATCTTCTATGAGATCTGGGGTTTCTTCGGCTAGTTCCTGAGCCTCTAGCGTCACAAGGTCGATCTCCGGATTTTCATGAATTAGATCCTCTATCAAACGCTCAATATCCTTATAACCCTTCACAGTTATCCCAACTTCCAGCGCCTCTGAAATCAGGTCTTGATGGAATTTATCACCGTCGAAGAATGCTTTGCCATCATTCGAAACAAATCTGACATCAGATCCCTGCGGCAAGCGCAAAACACTTTCCCATATCAGACAATCTTTGTAGCCGTGATCAGTCTTCGATGTAGGTCGCTTTTTATCCACAGTGCGATTACCAGCCGCCACATGTAGCTCATCTGTAAGTGGCTCACCCAGTGTGAGTTCCTCAAGCTCCCCAAGACGTTTTTCTGCTCGCAATTCGGCAACTTCTTTGCTTGCACCAATAGGATTAATTCGCGTCCCTAGCAGCGTTTCTAGGTTGCTATACGCTGTATCTATCTTTTTCTTTTGTTGGTCTGCCGTAATGATTGTTTGCTCAACATACTCCCGGCGTAAGATTTCGGAAACCTGGAGAATCCCTTTTGTGAAGCGCAGGAGTCGCACAAGAGTAGGACCACCCTTTTTTCTCAGAAGGTGTGTTTCACGTACAAACACATTGGTGTCAATAACAACTACCAACATAGCTTAGATATCCACAATTTAATCCATCGAATTCGATGGAATTACCAAAGATAACGAATAGCCCCTCACCTCAGCTGTTAAATAGAGCTTTTACATCCACATCTTTGATCTCTTCTTCACTAAACTCTAGCAACTCGGCTGAATTGAAGTTGAAAAATCGAGCAATGATTACATCGGGAAATTGTTCGATACGGATATTGTTGTTATTTACTGCTTCGTTATAGTATTCGCGGCGATCTGCGATACTATTCTCCAACCCACTAATACGGTGTTGTAGGTGTTGAAAACTCTCATTGGCTTTCAGTTCCGGGTAGTTTTCCGCTACTGCAAACAAGTTTCCCAAGCCCATACGCAGCATACTTTCCCCGGCTCCAACGCCAGCCACATCGCCATTCTCCCTCGCTGAATAAATTGATGCACGGGCTTGCATTACCTTATCAAGTGTTTCTTGTTCGTATTTTGCGTACTCTTGCACAACAGACACCAGCTTAGGAATTTCGTCATGCCTTTGTTTTAACAAAACATCAATGTTTGCCCATGCCTTTTTATAAGCGTGCTTGAGTGATACTAGGCCATTGTAAATAACTATCGCGTACACGCCTGCAACAAGCGTTATTGCAATTAAAATAAAGAGCACTATTTCCATTTCTTGGTCCGCTAATATGATTGTGAATGAAGGAACTCTAGTAGCATCTTACGCAACTGATTTGGCCTTCTGTGTTCCCAATTAATCCTTTTTTCCGGTCTACTGTCCCGCAACTGATTATTGCAAAAACTGATTCTGCAGATCGGTTGCAACAAAATCACTTCTACGCTTGTTATATCTACGGTTCCCCGCGCAACCAGAATTTCTCGATAATAAAAACTGCTTGCAGGTCTCCACCAGCTTGGGGAGTTCGTCGTGTCGCTGCTTCAGCAGCACGTCGATATTGGCCCAGGCCTTCGAGACACCGTGCTTCAGGATCACTAGGTTGTTGTAGATCATCACCGCGTAGATGGCCACCGCTGCGATGATGCCGAGAAAGACGAAGGTGCTGATATCCATGGCAGGCTCCTTGGTTAACCGATTTGAGTATATCATCGGTTCTTTGCACGATTTTTGAAGGAGCCCCCATGTCCAATATCCGTCCCTTTGACGGCATGCAGCCGAAGATTGCCGATGACGCCTGGGTGGATGAGAGCGCGGTGGTGATCGGCGACGTGGAGATCGGCAGCGGCTCCTCCATCTGGCCCCTCACCGCGGTGCGGGGGGATATTCACGCCATCCGTATCGGCGAGCGCACCAATATCCAGGATGGCAGCGTACTCCACGTGACCCACGACAGCCGCTTCAATCCCGGTGGCTACCCGCTGACCATCGGCAACGACGTGACCGTGGGCCACAAGGTGATGCTGCACGGCTGTACCGTCGGCGATCACTGCCTTATCGGTATGGGGGCCATCGTGATGGACGGGGCGCAGATCGGCTCAAGGGTGATTCTTGCGGCGGGGAGCCTGGTGCCGCCGGGCAAGGCCCTGGAGAGCGGTCATCTCTACAGGGGTTCGCCGGCGAGGAAGGTGAGGGCACTCACCGATGAGGAGCACGAATTCCTCGATTATGTCGGGGGCAATTACGTGAAATTGGCGGCTAAGTACCGACATGATCCGTAGGGTGGGTTAGCGTAGCGTAACCCACCAGATACACAATATTCGGTGCAATACGCTTCGCTATTGCACCCTGCGTTTGGTTTTAAGTTGCCAGGAAGGTCAGGCGCCGCGCAGCATCCCGATGACGGGGGCGGTTTCCGGCCTTACGCCGCGCCAGAGATAGAACGACTCCGCCGCCTGCTCCACCAGCATGCCGAGGCCGTCCAGGGCCTGGGAGGCGCCATGGCGCTCACCCCAGCGTACGAAGGCTGTGGGCTCGCTGGCGTACATCATGTCGTAGGTCCAGCCGCCGGGTTGCAGGATATCATCCGGGATATCGGGCACCTGGCCCCCAAGTCCGGCCGCTGTGCCGTTGACGATCACGTCGAAGCGCCTGCCCTGGAGTTCATTCAGTCCGCAGCCTTCCACGCTGCCCAGCGCCGAAAGCTCCACCGCCAGGTCCACCGCCTTGGAGGCGGTGCGATTGGCGATCACCAGTGTCTCGAGCTGCTCTTCGAGCAGTGGGCGTACCACCCCTTTTGAAGCGCCACCGGCACCGAGCAGGAGGATGCGGCTGCCCTTGAGCGAAGCGCCATGGTTGACGGTCAGGTCACGCACCAGGCCGACGCCGTCGGTGTTGTCACCCCGCAGGCGGCCGTCGTCGAGCAGGATCAGGGTATTAACCGCTCCTGCGGTCTCGGCCCGGGGGCTGCGTTCGTCGGCCAGCTGCCAGGCGTCCTCCTTGAAGGGGACGGTGACATTGAGCCCCCTGCCGCCCGTGTCGATGAACGCTTTCACATCGCGCTCGAAATGTCCCGGCTCGCCGAGCAGGCGGGTGTAGACCAGGTCCTGGCCGGTCTGCTCCGCAAAGGCGCTGTGGATCTGGGGTGACTTGCTGTGCTCGATGGGATTGCCGATTACGGCGTACTTGTCGGTCATCGTCGGCAGGTCGGGATCAGTCGTTCAGCCACTGGGCGGCACGCTTGGCGAAGTAGGTGAGGATGCCATCGGCACCGGCCCGCTTGAAGCCGAGCAGGGCCTCCATGATCACCGCCCTCTCGTCCAGCCAGCCGTTCTGTGCCGCCGCCATCAGCATGGCGTACTCGCCGCTCACCTGGTAGGCGTAGGTGGGCACGCCGAACGTGTCCTTCACCCGGCGCACGATATCCAGGTAGGGCATGCCGGGCTTCACCATCACCATGTCGGCGCCCTCGTTGAGGTCCAGCTCCACCTCCCGCAGGGCCTCGTCGCTGTTGGCGGGGTCCTGCTGGTAGGTGTACTTGTTGCCGGCGCCCAGGTTGGCGGCAGAGCCCACGGCATCCCTGAAAGGTCCGTAGAAGCTGGAGGCGTACTTGGCGGAGTAGGCGAGGATACGGGTGTGTATGTGGCCGTTGGCCTCCAGGGCGTTGCGCACCTCCCCGATGCGTCCGTCCATCATGTCGGAGGGGGCCACCACGTCTGCGCCTGCCTCGGCGTGGGAGATCGCCTGCTTCACCAGCACCTCCACGGTGACGTCGTTTATGACATAACCGGTGTCGTCGATGATGCCGTCCTGGCCGTGGGTGGTGAAGGGGTCGAGGGCGACATCGGTGATGACGCCGAGTTCAGGCACCGCATCCTTCAAGGCGCGGACCGCCCGCTGGGCCAGGCCATCGGGATTGAAGGCCTCGGCCGCGTCCAGGGACTTGGCCTCCATGGGGGTCACCGGGAAGAGGGCCATGGCGGGAATGCCGAGGTCGCAGGCCTCTTTTGCTTCCTTCACCAGCAGGTCGATGCTCATGCGCTCCACGCCGGGCATGGAGGGTACCGCCTCGCGGTTACCTTCCCCCTCGAGTACGAAGACAGGGTAGATGAAATCGTCCGGGGTGAGGGTCGATTCGCGCATCAGGCGGCGGGAAAAGTCGTCCCGGCGCATGCGGCGCATGCGGGCAGAAGGGTAGCGTGAGGAGAGCGCACTCTTGTTCGACATGGGTCTGCTTCTCATTATTAATGGTGTGTGATGGGGGGATAAGATACATCAGGGTTGGGATTCTCTACAATTTCGGTATGGTATCGCACTTTGATGTAAACAGGCCCCGGGCAGTACCTATGAAGGAAAAATCCCCCTATATCTTCGATGTGGACGAAGACGGCTTTGAGAAACAGGTTCTCGAGGCTTCCCACGAAAAACCGATCCTGGTCGACTTCTGGGCCGACTGGTGTGCCCCCTGCATCTCGCTGGCGCCGGCCCTGGAGCGGGTGGTCAACGAGTACGAAGGGGCCATTCTGCTGGGCAAGGTCGAGGTGGATGACAACATGCGCCTGGCCGGCCACTACCGGCTGCGCGGATTTCCAACGGTAATTTTATTCCACAAGGGCGAGGAACTGGGGCGTTTCAGCGGCTCACACCCCGGTCACTGGATAAATGAGTGGATTCATGAGCACTCTGGGAATCTCCTGCTGTAGGAAATGTCTGAAAATGTGACCCAGTTCTTGGTTTTTGATGATCGAATGTTCAGAATTCCAACCTGTTGCCGTATATCTGGATGCCTGCGGCAGGAAATTGCAGGAATGAAAGGGAATCAAGGACAAAGGTGCCTGCTATGAAAGTCGGACATATATTCAAGGATCTATTCACCGCCGCGCTGCTGCTGATCGCGGTCGTATATCCCCTCACTGCAGTATCCGATGAACTGGAGCCGCCGCAACAGGTGATCCAGGGTATCTCCGATCAGCTCTACGAAGTGCTGAAGCGCGATCGCGACCGGGTGATGAATGAACCGGGCTACGTCAATCGCCTGGCCAACGACATTCTCATCCCCCACGTGGACTTCACCCGTGTATCCAAACTGGTGCTCGGCAAGCATTGGCGCCGCGCCACCCCGGAACAGCAGAAGAGTTTCTCCTACCAGTTCCAGCGCCTGCTGGTGCGCACCTACGCCACCGCTTTCCGTGAGTTCGATGAATGGGAAGTCAAGCATATGCCCATCAAGGCCAAGGCGGGTGCAAAGAGTCTCTCCGTGCGTACCATGGTGCATCGCCCCGGTGCCCAGGCGGTTGAGGTGGTCTACCGCATGCGCAACGGCGATGACGGCTGGAAGGCCTACGATGTGAAGATCGAAGGCATCAGCCTCGTGACCAACTACCGCAGCAGCTTCGCCAAGGAGATGCGAAAGGGCGGAATGGATCGCCTCATCACTCGCATCGCGGAGTTGAATGACAGCCGGGTAAAAAAGGTCGCCTCAGTCGGGACACCCCAGAGCTGAGGCGGACACTTTATTGAATGACAGGCGGCGCCGGATGGCGCCGTTTTTTTTTGCCTGAACCGGTCGCAAAAAAATCTACGGACAGAAAATGTGAACTGGTTCAAAAAAAATGGTCAGAAGAGGGTCCGGGACTATCAACCATTCCGCCAGGTCGCCGATAACTAAATCAAGACTGGATAAGAAGTTGATCCAGTATTGGCTGGCAAAGGAACGCCAACGGATTTCATCTCCGTACTCGCCGCATCAGCTGGGAATGGCGAACCCAGGCGACACACGCTGATGCGGCGACCTCCTCCGGCGCTAATAGCAGCGCTTTGGGCTCACAACTCCCCATGTGAGCCCATTTTTTATGTCCCGTTTGAAACCCATTAAAAGCTTACGATTGTCCGGTCATCGGGTAATGATCATAGCGTTGCATTACTGCGCGAATACGAAGTAATATCCTGCGCAGGGTGGCGTTGCTACACCCCTCCCATCAAATTTCACTGCCGACCAAGGATAAGGAGGCACCATGCCCTACACAACGGATTCCCGGGACTTCGACCATCTTGTATCAACTGCCCGCAGGCCTGTGAGAATACTGGCGGAAGGCGACTCCTGGTTCGCCTATCCCCGCCGCTTCTTTGCCTTCGGCGAGGCGTCGAACATCGTGCAGGTCCTGGGCAAGAAGAAGCGCTATGTCATCTATACCACCGCCAGCAGTGGCGACGAAGCGGTGACCATGATGTCGGGCGATCAGAAGTTCGCCTTCACGAAACGCCTGAAGCACACCGAGTTCGACGTCATTCTCTTCTCCGGAGGCGGCAACGATATAGTCGGAAAATTCGATTTCGACTTTTTTCTCAGGGACCGCTCCTCAGCCCAGGCAGCGACGGATTGCATCGACATGGAGAGACTGGAGAACAAGCTGAGCCAGATCAGATCGGTCTACGTCGAACTGCTGGAACGTGTAGAGCAGTACTCGAAAAATCCGGCGGTTAAGGTCGTTACCCACGCCTACGATTACGTGGTGCCCGAAGACAAGGGCTTTGAACTGTTCGATCTCTTCCCCATTGGCGAGTCCTGGCTCTATCCGTTTCTCAAAAACAAGGGCTTCGATGACGGGGACGAACAGCGCGAAGTGGTGAGGTTCATGCTGGGCCGCTTCAGGGATGAGATACTCGCCCTTGAAGCGGATTACCCCGGCAGGCTCTTCGTCGCCAACACCCAGGGCTTGCTGGAAGACAAACACTGGCGCAACGAGATACACCCCACGCCCGCCGGCTTCAGGATTATCTC
>JBEVVY010000001.1:2293232-2560295 GCA_040506895.1 Sedimenticola sp. | reverse complement strand
GGCTCTTCGTCGCCAACACCCAGGGCTTGCTGGAAGACAAACACTGGCGCAACGAGATACACCCCACGCCCGCCGGCTTCAGGATTATCTCGAGGGCGATCGATGACAGGATGAAGGAGGCGATCGGTTAAGGTGTGAGAGCCGACGCCGAAGAGCGCCTGGCTACGCACTAGGCCAATCTGTCCAGGGGGCTTTTTACACCATGGCCACCGCGCCCGACAACGTGGGTGTAGATCATGGTGGTCGAGACATCGGCATGGCCCAGCAAGGTTTGTACTGTACGTATGTCCGAACCCGATTCCAGCAGATGGGTGGCAAAAGAGTGCCGCAGCGTGTGACTGGTCACGCGTTTCGTAATACCAGTCTGTTGCGCCGCACGCTTAACGGCTTTCTGAACCGCGCTTTGGTGAATGTGATGTCTGCGGGTAATGCCGCTTCGTGGGTCCCTTGCCACGTGGGTGGCCGGGAACAGGTATTGCCAGCGGAACTCCTTTTCGGCATTTGGAAACTTGCGAGCCAGGGCGTCAGGCAAGAAGACCGATCCGTAACCTTCCTCAAGGTCAATTTCATGTATGTGATTCACCCACCGGATCTGCTTCTTCAGATCAGAAACAACCTTTTCCGGCATCGGCACAGCACGATCCTTGTTTCCTTTTCCCGCTCGTACAAGGATGCGGCGGTAGTCGAAGTCCAGGTCGAGAATACGAAGCCGGACACATTCCATTACACGCATGCCGGTACCGTACATCAGCCGTATCATCAGGCCGTTGGTGCCCTGCAGTGTTGCAAAAACTGAATCAATCTCGGCAGGGCTTAGAACCGTTGGCAGTCGCTTGGGTCGGCCAGAACGTTTATAGGGTCCTATATTACCAAGCGGCTTTTCAATAATTCGGGAGAAAAAGAACACCAAGGCGTTCAATGCTTGAGATTGGGTTGCCCCTGCCACCTTGCGCTTCAGTGCCAGATGTTCTAAAAATGAACCTATTTCATTTTCTGCACAGTCACAGGGATGTCTGTCATGATGGTAACGAAGGAAGCGGTTGATCCAGCCAAGATAACTCTTTTCCGTATTAACAGAGTAATCCGGCGGCCTGATCGCAATAAGAAATTTGCGGTAGAGTTCCGGATAGCGTTGCCCCAACAGGTTTTTGGGATCGGCAACCGCCTCGTCGATCATTTCATACGTTCGAGCAATCGTTGGGTGGTCTCTATCCAAAGAGCGTGCTCCGGACTGCCAAAGCTCCCACTCAAAAGATTTCGACCACGGAACGTTCAGCAGGTGTGCAAAAAGCAGGCGCAGTGCATCGACCTGTTGTTGAAAAAGCCAATCTGCAACCTGGCTGTTTTGACCCTGCTTTTCAAGCCACCTCTGAATCGTTTCAGGCGTATGCTGCTTCAGGCGGATGGAAGGATGATGATCAATAAAAGCTTCTACGTGTTTTCGATACCAGGGGCGGGCCCGTTCGGAAATTCGAAACAGCTTGAGCACCTCGAAATAACGAAGCCAGAACTGTTCTATACGAGAATCGTTAGAGGGTTTTTCATTGTCCATTTGCATATGCCTGCCACAGGATTTATATTCCTTGTACAGAACATATATAGAACAATTGGCAACATAACACAATATTTGTGCCGTCGGCATATCACGTTATTTGTGCCGTCCACATAAGCACCTGTTAGGCGTAAAAAGGTAGAAGGTTTTTCGGGGTCTGGTGTACGCTCCAAACTCCACAACAAATACAGGCCCCGCAGAAGGGCCGCTGCTTCAATAAGGCTGGTGCAAGGAACGATCGCGCGGTACCAGGGTGCCAACCCCATCCGCGCAGGCCACGCTGAATAGTCCGTGCCAGGGCAAAGGTCAGTGGGCCGCATCAATAAAATGATCGGTAGCCAAGGCAGGTGCTGAAAAGAATGAACGAAGCATTTTCGATTACGCGTGCCACAGGTGGTACACCAAACCTCGCCCATCGTACCGGCAGTGGTGCGAACCGCAGGGCGGTGCCCTTTGGGTTTGGTGCCGCCCGTTGGCTTTCCTCTCCAGGAAAGGTAGCGCCTAACAAGGTCGTCAACACCGTTCGCTGCGCTCACTCGGAGCGCCTTCGTCGCTACCGCTCCTCAGTCGCCCGGTTACGTCGGCGTTAGCCTTTAGAAAAATGAGTATCGAGCTTCTCCAATAAATCCAAACCACGATCAGGATCGCCACTTGCAGCGAGCGCCCGAAAACGAACTTCACTATCAAATTCAGCGAGTGCTTGGGTTGAAAGCTCATCAATCAATTTGTTTACACTCACATGCCGGTACTTAGCCAATGCCTTTAATCGGCCAGCCTTTTCATCAGGTATTCGAATAGTCATGGTTGCCATCTTATCTACCTCTCAATATTTGTTCTGGCGTGAGTATGCTTAACTCGGGGAACCTCAACTCAGCACCACGTAAGTCATTGACATTATTGCTAATAATAATATCAGCATTACCTGCTAGTGCTAATTCAATTAAAAAATTATCACCTTCATCCCTCAGGTTAGGTCGCCAAAGGAAATATACGGGCACCCACTGGCAAACAGAGTACAAGGCATTGACTATTTCTCTAATTTCTTGGGCTCCCAAAGGACATACATCAAGAATTTGCTTCCTGCCTATAACATCCTCATACTCAGAAAATAATGTGTTGCTGATCAATGGGTTGTACTCACCCTTCAAGCAGCGTCGCAGTATCTCCCTGCTTGGTCCTTGCTCACCAATCAGGGCACTTATTAGTACACTTGTGTCCACTACAACCAAATCTGCCATAGGCAAATGATAGCATATATGCAGTCACGGACAAGTAAGCTAACAAAAACATCATGCCGTTCGCTATCGCTCACTGGGACGCTCCGCTTCGCTGCGCGCCCCATATGTAAACGTTAGGGCTAAATAGTTGACTTACCAGTCTCAGTACATACACTGTATGTATGATTACATTCGAATGGCATGAAGCCAAAAACACGGCAAATCAGAGAAAGCATGGAATTTCCTTTGCAGAAGCGAAATCGGTGTTTTTCGACGAATATGCCGTCCAGTTCTACGATGAAGATCACTCGTCACATGAAGATCGCTTCGTAATGCTAGGTACTAGCAATCAAAGTCGTATTTTGATTGTCTGCCATTGCGAACGAAATTCTGGCGAAACGATTCGAATTATTTCGGCTAGGAAAGCCACGAAGAAAGAACGTTCGTATTATCCGCGAGGTGCGTCATGAAAGCCGAATACGATTTCTCGAAAATGAAATCCCGCAAAAACCCCTATGCCTCGAAATTAAAGAAATCGGTCACTATTCGCATGGGTGAAGATGTCATCGATTACTTCAAGAACATGGCAGAAGAAACAAGCATTCCCTATCAAAGCCTTATAAATCTATATCTTAGAGATTGTGTGGCTCATCATAGGCAGCTTGATCTCAGTTGGAATGATGGCCCTAACAAGTAGCTCCAGCGGACAGCAAAAAGCGTCGCTCCTCGTTCCTCGTCGCTATGCTTTTTGCTTCCGGTGATTTTGGGCGTTAGCTGCAAAACATTACGACACTACAACGCTATAGCGCTATAATTGGAATATGGAGGTGCCAGTTATGAGCGAATTGTCAAAAAGATCAACGGTTTACTTCGACCCAGAAATACATCACGCCCTTCGTGTGAAAGCCGCAAATACGCATCGGTCCGTTTCCGAATTCGTAAACGAAGCGGTTCGTATGGCTCTGCGCGAAGACCAAGAAGACTTAAGCGCGTTCGAAGAACGTGCGTCTGAACCGGCACTGAGCTATGAGGAATTGCTAGAAGATCTAAAATCCCATGGCAAAATATGAAATTCAGTTTAAAAAATCGGTAGCCAAAGACCTTCGATGCATTCCAAACAGCGATGTAAAGAAAATATTGGGGCGAATAAATACCTTGGCAGAAAACCCAAGGTGTGAAGGTTGCACAAAGTTATCTGGTCAAGAGCGTTATCGGGTACGACAGGGCGTTTATCGAATCATCTATGAAATCATTGATGCTGAAGTGGTGGTGCTTGTCGTCAAAGTTGGGCATCGATCCCAAGTTTACAGAAGCAGCTAACAAGAACATCAACCCGGACCCAGCAAAGCGGTGCGGTTATGTTGGCGTTATGCTTGAAAAGACGTACGGCATGACGTACGCTTATGTCAGGGAGGGCTGATACATGACTATTCTCAATGCCACAGAAGCCCGGTCAAAGCTCTACAGCTTGATCGATGAGGCCACAAATACGCACCAACCCATTGTTATTACGGGTAAAAGAGGAAATGCCGTTCTAGTTTCTGAGGAAGACTGGAACGCTATTGCCGAATCGTTACACCTGCTTTCCATTCCCGGAATGAGGGAATCAATCAAGGAGGGTATGGAAACGCCGGTCTCTGAATGTGACTCGGAGCTTGATTGGTGAGTTGGCGTCTTATCTATACAAAACATGCACAAAAAGATGCAAAAAAACTAGCCGCATCTGGCTTGAAAAAGAAAGCCCAAACTTTGCTCAAACTGTTGGAAGACGATCCCTATCAAAATCCACCACCTTACGAAAAATTGGTTGGTGATTTATCAGGTGCATATTCTAGGCGAATCAACATTCAACACCGTATCGTTTATCAAGTGCTGGAAGATAAGCAAATCATCAAGGTGCTGCGCCTTTGGACACACTATGAATAAGCATAACAAGCGCAGTCACACGGATAAAATACTCGCAAGCTCATATTTTACCGGTGCTGTGAGGCGTCATAAAAAGTGATCGAACCAGTCTCAGATAATAATTTAGAAGAAGTGCTGCCGTTAATTCGGCTATATCAAGAGTTTTATAAAATAGATGACATCGACGATGAGAGAAATAGAAATTTTTTTCGCAGTTCAATGAAAATGGAAATGAAGGATGCCTGTTTCTTTATCGAAATAATGAAGGCAAAGCAGTAGCTTTCGCTACGGTGTATTTTACCTACGTTTCAAGCATTCCGGCCAAGGTTGGTGTGATGAATGATCTCTATACAATTCCAAGCCATAGAGGAAAAGGGATTGGAAGAAAGCTTATAAATCATTGCCTTCAGTTTGTTATCAGTAAAGGTGCAGCGCGGTTACAGTGGCTAACTGCTGAGGATAATGAGCAAGCCAAGAAACTCTATGACTCACTTGATATAAAGAAAAGCTCATGGAATGTATATACATATAACGCATAACAAGTGACTTGCCGGACAATATCCTCGATGCGCTCGCATTTATATGCAGTGCTTGGCGTTATCTGTAAAAGAGATCATACATAGATGGAATTCCAGAATTGGTTGCTGTTCTCGTCTATTGCATTCATTGCCACGGTCACACCTGGTCCGGCCGTTCTGCTTGCGACCTCACATAGTGCTGCATGTGGCTGGAAGCACTCCATCGTCACTATTTTGGGGAATATATCCGGGCTGTTCGTCATGTCTGCGTTATCGGTGTTGGGTCTCAGTGCGGTTATATTGAACTCGGCTGTTATTTTCGAGGCAGTCAAGCTCGCTGGAGCTGCATATCTTGTCTACTTGGGTATCAAGATATGGAGAAGCGGCTTTGTTGTAGACCCTCGCGTTGAAGCACATGAGATCCCGCAAAGAAGTAGGAAGAAAGGGTATGTTCAGGGCTTGGTTGTCGCCTTGAGCAACCCGAAAGCCATTGCATTCACAACGGCGCTTTTCCCGCAGTTCATCGATCACGATGGCAGCTTGCTGGTTCAGTTTTCCCTGCTTATCGCTACATTCATGTTCCTCTCTTTCTCATGCCTGGTGGGATATGCGTTGGCAGTTGAACATGCAAAGAACCGGTTGTTTTCCGGAACCCCAAAAATCCTGGGCAAGCTGTTTGGCGTTGCGTTCATCGCTTCTGGCATCGTGCTTGCGAATGCTACGCGTGATCACGCTTAGCATGCGCATTAAAACGGTCGTTTTTTTCTCTTCGACGCTACAGAATAGGTCACTATAGGTAAAACGATATTGATATAAGGTTGATAGATGTTGAGCTATTACCGGGAACTGAATGTAGCCACGGTCGAATCTTTTCATGTTCTGGATGTGACTGAGAATATTCGTGCCGTGATAAGGGAGTCAGGTGTCAGAGAGGGGATGGTTACTGTCACCTCGCTGCATACCACTTGCGCACTCTCGATAAACGAAAATGAAGAGCGTCTCTTCGATGATATCCGCAACTTCTTTTTGAAGATTGCGCCACCTGAAGATCCGTATAAGCACAACGATCTGCACCTGCGGGTCAATATTCCGCCTGACGAACCCGAGAACGCACACGCTCACCTGATCGCCATGATGCTTGGGAACGGTGAGACGGTAACGGTACACAACGGTTCACTCTCTCTTGGTCGTTACCAGTCCATCCTGCTGCTGGAGATGGATGGTCCACGCGATCGTAAACTGGCCGTGCAGGTGCTGGGGATTGAGTGAAGGGCTGGCGGTTGTCATTAACCGGTTTCCTGGCGTGCGTATGAGTACGCTCACAATTGCATTCCGGATTGATGCGCCAGGCAGTGCATCGTTTATGCGGATGCCGGCTTCAAGGATATGAAGAAACTTCTCGAAGACGATCAGCTTGTTCTGATGGAGGCTGCGATTGTTGAGCAGCTGAGGCGCTCTGGAAAGGTGCGCCTGCACGAAACACTTGTGAACGCACCGCTCATTTATGATCCAGTTGCCAGTGATGTGATGAGCACCCTATACAGGGCATACATAAAGTTGGCAATCGAGGCTGGCCTGCCAATGCTCGTATGCTCCCCTACCTGGCGGGCAAACAAGAGCAGGGTAAATGAAGCAGATATCAGCAACAGCATAAATGGGGATGCTGTCTCCTATATGCGCGCGCTTCGCGATTCAGAAAACAGTAGTGACAATGCTGTGAAAATTGGCGGAATGATCGGCTGCAAGAACGATTGCTACCTGCCGGGAGAGGGATTGTCTGTTACGGAAGCAAGGGATTTCCACTCGTGGCAGATCGAGCAGCTGGCAAAGGGTGGCGTTGATTTTCTTATTGCCGAAACACTCCCTAATGTTCAGGAGGCGCTCGGTATTGCGCAAGTGATGGAGCTGATGGATATCCCGTATATCATCAGCTTTGTGATTGATAGGAGCGGACGGGTGTTGGATGGGAGTCGCCTGGATCAGGCGATCGATTTAATCGATGGCAATACGACAAGGCAGCCCCTTGGCTACATGGTCAACTGTGCCCATCCTTCCTTCTTGCGTCCAGAAGAGCAGCCTGGAAAAATATTTTCGAGACTTATCGGTTACCAGGCAAACGCTTCGTCACTCGATCATAGTGAGCTGGAGAAGGCAGGCGAGCTCAAGGTCGATAGCGTTTCCGAGTGGGGTCGTTTGATGTTGAACCTGAATGCCAACTACGGTGTGCGGATGCTCGGGGGCTGTTGTGGTACGGGTATTGAACACTTGCAGTATCTCATCAGCAACAGGAAAGATTAATCACAGGGCCAGGTTGCCCGTGTTTGTTTTCAGGATGTTGTTATGAAACCGGTGATCCAGGAAGAAACGACAGGTTGCGCTATTGCCAGCGCGGCAGCAGTTGCGGGTATCACCTACAAGAAGGCTAAAAAGATAGCCGGGGGTATCGGTATCGTTGCCAGTGATCAGTCGCTCTGGTCCAGTACCGATCCGGTACGCCGACTGTTAGGCGAGCTGGGCGTGGAAGCGGATAAGGTCGAAAGGCCGTTCAATGGCTGGGACCGGTTGCCGGACTGTGCACTTTTATCGATCAAGTGGCACCTGGAAGATGGTCGGCCTTTCTGGCACTGGGTTGTCTTCGTGCGTGAAGGCGCTCGGCAATATGTGCTCGATTCAAAGAAGGGGCTGAAGTGTAACCTGAGAACCGACTTCGGCCGCATGAAGCCGAAGTGGTATATAGAAATAAAAAACAGAGGGTAGGGTGCCATGTTGTCTGGTTCGATTCGATTGGTTGTCGCATTGTTTTTGATCTCTTTTTCGACGCTTGGCATTGCCCAGGAAAAATATGAAATCAGCGGCAAGGTTTACGATATCAGGATGCTGAAAGGTGAATGGGACGGTAAGCACGCCCTTCCCGGTGTTTACTGCGTGGAGTTCGCTCAGCCCGATAAGGCAAAAAGTCTGCAGCACGCCTTTCTGAAAGGCGGGGCGATCTACCTCGTGCATGTCGCCTATCCCGGTCACCTGGTTGGGACCATCGCCGTCTCAACGGTACCGGCTGAGCAGACGACAAAAGAGGCTTACCTGAAAATGCTCGATAATGAAAGACGCAGCGCGGAGAAGCTCAACGAGGCGGGTATCAGGTACCTGGTTGAAGAGGGTGTCGGTGACTTCGGTCCAACCATTGAGATCGTCGCCAACAATCCGAAGGATGGTAACAAGATGGGACCCTTTCCCCTGACGCGCTCTTTTTTCTCTCCTGCCGACAAATCACTGGTCAGCATGTCGGTCCATCGGCTCTTCGTTCGGGGGCATGACCGTATCGAGGTGGCGTTTATTCAGCCGGCGCCCCAGCCCAATACCGAGACCACCGAGGCCGAGATGGAAGCCTCTCTGACACAACGGGTGGATGAACTGCTCAACTCTCTGCAGGCGTGTACTTCAGCTATTCCAGTGAGAGTGCCTAATTAAGAGGTCTTTGCGCGGCTAGGTCGAGGGCTGATCTACCCTATTGCCCGAGCCAATCCCTGGGTTCGCGGATGTAGTCGTATATCTCTGCCTCGGCAGTGCCTGGCTCCGGCTCGTAGCCGTAGTTCCAGTGAACCACCGGTGGCAGTGACATCAGTATCGATTCGGTACGTCCGCCCGATTGCAGACCGAACAGGGTGCCGCGGTCGAATACCAGGTTGAACTCCACGTAACGTCCCCGGCGATAGCACTGGAAGTCACGCTCACGCTCGCCGTAGGGATGGTCCTTGCGTTTATCGACTATGGGCAGGTAGCTGGCGGTGAAGCCTTCTCCCACCTTTTTCATCAGCTCGAAGCACTTGTCGAACTCCCACAGGTTCCAGTCGTCGAAGAAGAGCCCCCCCACACCCCGGTGCTCTTTACGGTGGGGCAGGTAGAAGTAGTCGTCGCACCACTGCTTGAGCTGGGGATAGAGGTCCTCGCCGAAGGGTTCGCACAGATCCCTGGAGCGCTGGTGCCAGGTGATGATGTCCTCTTCGAAAGGGTAGTAGGGGGTGAGGTCGTAGCCGCCGCCGAACCACCAGATCGGCTCTTCGCCCTCCGCTTCGGCAATGAAGAAGCGCACGTTGGCGTGAGAGGTGGGGGCATAGGGGTTGCGGGGGTGTATCACCAGCGAGACCCCCATGGCCTGGTAGCTGCGTCCGGCCAGCTCGGGGCGCTTTGTGGTGGCCGAGGGTGGCAGCTTGTCGCCGAAGACATGGGAGAAGTTGACCCCTGCCTTTTCCCAGACCTCGCCGCCTTCCAATACCCGGCTGCGGCCGCTGCCGCCGTTTTCACGGGTCCAGGCGTCCTCCATGAACTGCTTGCTGTCGATGGACTCCAGGTCCCGGCAGATGTCGTCCTGGATCTTCAGCAGTGCCTGTTTTACCGCATCGGCATCGGGGCGGTTCTCTTCCATGGGTTCAGCCTCTGATGACACGGCCAGAAAGGGCATCGGTGATGGTGCTCGGTTGTGCCTGTTCTCCCACGGGAGCGTGGATCAGCATGTCGATGCCGTCACCCAGGCTGCGCTGCACTGCCAGTGGCGTGCGGGCCGGGGGATGGCCGGCCAAGTTGGCGCTGGTGGAGACCAGGGGCGATCCGCAGGCACGGCAGAGTGCCGCGGCCACCGGGTGTGCAGTGACCCTGACCGCGAGGGTGGCGTGTTCGCCTTTCAGCCAGTAGGGGAGGTCCTCGGCTGCCGGCAACAGCCAGGTGTTGGGGCCGGGCCAGGAGTCGAAGACACGCTGCATGGTCTGATCGTCGACCGTGCGCACGAAGGGGCGCAGCTGCTCGAAGTCGGCGGCGATCAGGATCAGTCCCTTCTCCACCGGGCGCTGCTTGAGCTGCAGGATACGGTGGACGGCTTGCTCATCGAGCGGGTCGCAGCCCAGCCCGAAGACCGCCTCGGTGGGGTAGGCGAGCAGGCCGCCCCGCCAGAAGCAGCGGGCGGCCTCTCTCAGTTTCCAGGGGTGAAGCATCAGGGGGACTCAGCCAGCCAGTCCGGCCTGGTGGTCGGCGCCCCTGGCACCGATGGGATTACCAGGCGCTTAGGCGCATCCAGGTTGGCGACAAAGGGTTTGCTCATGGTTCCCGCCTTGTTTCTGCTTGGAAAACGCCGGAAAGATAACCCACTTTTCAATAACTGGCCACATCTCCGATCCACTGGCCGGTGAACTCACGTGAATGAAAGTGGCAGATCGGCCCCGGGGAGCCCATTATTAGGGTAGATAGGGAGCTGGTGAGCATGAACGACAGACCCACGCTGCGGCGCTCGCTGAACCTGCCGATGATCACCCTCTACGGCCTGGGGACGACAATTGGCGCGGGGATTTACGCCCTGACCGGGAAGGTTGCGGGTACAGCCGGCATGCTCGCACCTTGGGCATTTCTGCTGGCCTCGGTGATGGCCGCCTTCACCGCATTGAGCTTTGCAGAGATGTCGTCACGGTTTCCCCGCAGCGCCGGCGAGGCGGTCTATGTGCGCGAGGGGCTGGGCCTGCCGCTGCTGTCGACGCTGGTCGGCCTCCTGGTGGTACTGGCGGCCACGGTGGCCAGCGCCACCCTGGGCACCGCCTTCGTCGGATACCTGGGGGCGTTCACGGCCCTGCCCGAGTGGATCACGATCCTGCTGTTCGTGCTGGTACTGGGCGTGGTTGCCGCCCTGGGGATCAACGAGTCGGTGCTGACCGCGGCGTTCATCACCCTGGTGGAGATCGTTGGCCTGCTGCTGGTGATCTGGGTTGCGCGCGAGGGTTTCGCCACCCTGCCCGGGAGAGTGCCGGAACTGTTCGTGGGCGATGGTATGCAGGCCTGGCATGGGTTGCTGGCGGCCTCGCTGCTGGCCTTTTACGCCTTTCTCGGCTTCGAGGATATGGTCAACGTGGCCGAGGAGGTGAAGCGGGTGGAGCGTATGTTGCCCCTGGCGATCGTCATCACCCTGGTGGTGACCACGCTGCTCTATATGCTGGTCAGCCTGGCGGCCATATTGACCGTCCCGCTGGAGCAGCTCGGCGAGAGCGAGGCACCCCTGGCGCTGGTCTATGAACTCAACACGGGACAGGATTCCACGCTGGTCGGGGTGGTGGCGCTGTTCGCCATCATCAACGGGGCGCTGGTGCAGGTGATTCTCGCTTCGCGTGTGCTCTACGGACTGGCCAACCTCGGCTCCATCCCCGGTGGGCTTGCCTATATCCATCCCAGAACCCGCACCCCCCTGGTCGCCACGGCACTGGTTACCCTGCTGGTGGTGGTGCTTGCCCTCTGGCTGCCCCTGGTGGAGCTGGCGACCGCCACCTCGGTCATCACCCTGGTGGTCTTCTCGCTGGTCAATCTATCGCTGCTGCGGCTGAAGGGGCAGCCGGCACCTGCCGGCGTCTGGACCGTGCCCAGGTGGGTGCCGCTCATCGGGTTTGTCGTGAGTGGCTCGTTCGCCTTGTACGGCCTGGTGGAACTGCTGCTCTAACAAGGTGGATGAGGGGACAGGGAGGTGATCCGGGTTAGGCATTGAAAATGGATGACTCTCGAAACCAGTCAGCGAGTGAGTCTTCGGTTATATCACCAGAAGCCAATTGCTCATACATGATGACAGCTTCTGCTTCCGGGGCATCTAGCGAGTATCGATTCAACTCCAGAAAAACAGCGGCTACGGTAAGAGCAATTCGTTTGTTGCCATCTACGAAGGGGTGATTCCTGGCAAGGCCGAAACTGTATGAAGCGGCTAATTCGAAAATTGAAGCATTCTGATCATAAGAAAGCCTTTGGCGAGGCCGTGCCAAGGCTGAATCGAGTAGTTTTTGGTCTCGAATACCGGATAGCCCACCATGCTCTGCCAAAAGCATTTGGTGTATTGCCAAAACAGTCTCAGGCAATACCCAAACAGGTTCCTTCATTTAGCCAACTCATGAAGGGCATTTCGGTACTTTTTCATAACCTTTTCAGCCGCCTTCATCTGATCGTCGAGGTCTTGCTGGTAGGGCGTCAGGGTCAATCCCTCTGGTCCGTCGACCAAATACAGCATGTCACCCTTTCCGGCATGAAGCTTCGTAAGAGCCTCTTTTGGCAGTACTATTCCCATTGAATTTCCAATGGCGGTCACTTTTACCTTGAGCATCGGTATATCTCCGGGACGTTAGAACATCTGTTATTACCAAGTGTAGGCATGCCTAACAAGGTGGTCAACCCCGCTCACTATCGTTCGCCCGGAAGCTGCGCTGTCGTGCAGCACTGATGACCTCGGCGTTACAGGCATTCCGAGGCGAGAACGCACTTCAGAATTCCGTAGTCGTAGGCCTCGTCGAGGGTTTCGAAGAGGGGTTTCAGGCGCCCCTCTTCGCAGATATTGAGCAGTTCCAGGGCGTTGACAATGGCGTTGTACTCATCGCTCTGCAGGGGCAGTACGTCCCTGGCTTCCACCACGCCTGCCTCGATCGCCTCGGCGAGGTGGTTGTAGACGCTGCCCGGGCTCAGTTGCCGCTGCTGGGCGATCTGCTCCGCATCCAGTCCCTGGCTGTGGAGTTCCAGCGTCTGGTTGATGGTCTCGCTGAGCCGGTTGTCGTGGATCCCGGGCAGGGGGTGCTGCTGGATGATCTGCAGGAACTGTTCACCGTAGGCCTGCAGTTTCTTCTCACCCACACCGCTGATGTAGCGCAGGCGCTCGCGGCTGTCGGGGCGCTGCTCGGCCATCTCCTGCAGGGTGCTGTCGTGGAAGATGACGTAGGGTGGCACGCCCTGCTCCTGGGCGATCTCCAGGCGCAGGCTGCGCAGGGCCTCGAACAGGGACTGGTGCCAGGAGGGCAGGCTGTCGGTGGCCTTGCTGCGTTTCTCTTTCTTCGCCCCCTTGCGCTGCTTGCGCAGCTCCAGGTTCTCGTCGCCCCGCAGCAGGGGGCGGCACTTCTCGCTCAGGCGCAGGGCGCCGTGGCCCTCGGCGTCGATCGACAGGTAGCCGAGGGAGATCAGTTGCCGGAACAGGCTGCGCCAGCCGCTGCCGTCCAGTTCGTCACCGATACCGTAGGTGCTGAGCCGGTCGTGACCGAAGCGCTGGATGCGTTCGTCCTCCTTGCCCTTGAGCACGTCGATCACGTAGTTCACCCCGAAACGCTGGCCGGTGCGGTAGACGCAGGAGAGCGCCTTGCGGGCAGATTCGGTGGCGTCCCAGGTCTCGGGCGGGTTGAGGCAGTTGTCGCAGTTGCCGCAGGGTTCGGCCAGCTGCTCGCCGAAGTAGCCGAGCAGCGCCTGGCGGCGGCAGGCGGTGATGTCGCACAGCCCCAGCATCGCCTCCAGCTTGTGGTGGGCGATGCGCTTGAACTGCTCCTCGGCGTCGGTGTTCTGGGTGAACTGGCGCAGGGTGATGACGTCCTGCAGGCCGAAGCTCATCCAGGCGTTGGCGGGTTCGCCGTCGCGGCCGGCGCGGCCGGTCTCCTGGTAGTAGGCCTCGATGCTCTTGGGCAGGTTGAGGTGGGCGACGAAGCGCACATCCGGCTTGTCGATGCCCATGCCGAAGGCGATGGTGGCGCAGATGATGAGCCCCTCTTCGCGCAGGAAGCGGGCCTGGTGCTCCCGGCGCAGGTCGTCGCTCAACCCGGCGTGGTAGGGCAGGGCGGTGCGCCCTTTTTTGCTCAGCCACTGGGCCACGTCCTCCACCTTCTTGCGCGACAGGCAGTAGACGATGCCGGCGTCCCCCGGGTGCTCCTGCTCCAGGAAGCGCCACAGCTGGTCGCGGCCGTTCTGGCCCTCGGCGATGGTGTAGCGGATGTTGGGCCGGTCGAAGCTGTTGATGAAGCAGTCGGCCTGCTCCAGCTGCAGCTGGCTGATGATCTCGCTGCGGGTGCGCTGGTCGGCGGTGGCGGTGAGGGCGATGCGCGGCACCGCCGGAAAACGCTCGTGCAGCACCGACAGGCGCTGGTACTCCTTGCGGAAGTCGTGGCCCCACTGGGAGACGCAGTGGGCTTCATCTATTGCAAAGAGCGAGAGCTTCACCTGCTCCAGCATGCCCAGCATGGAGGGCATCAATAGTCGTTCAGGGGCGACGTAGAGCAGGTCCAGTTCGTCACTGAGCAGCGCCTGTTCCACATCCTGGCGCTCGGCCGGGCCGAGGCTGGAGTTGAGGAAAGCGGCCCGGATACCGAGTTGGCGCAGGGCGTCCACCTGGTCCTGCATCAGGGCGATCAGGGGCGAGATGATGATGCCCGTGCCCGGCCTGACCAGGGCCGGGATCTGGTAGCAGAGTGACTTGCCGCCACCGGTGGGCATCAGGGCCAGGGCGTCCCTGCCGTCGAGCAGGGCGGCGATGATCTCCGCCTGGTTGTGGCGGAAATCGCTGTAGCCGAAGGTGTCGTTGAGAATGCTCTGGGCGCGCTGCATGGTGAAGCTGGTTGTCTGTTGGCCGGCAATTGTACCGCTATCAGGCGGTCTCCATCAGTTCTTTCTCTTTTTCGGTGGAGGTGATGCCCAGGTCACCCAGGATGCTGTACATGGCCGGCACCACCAGCAGCACCAGCAGGGTGGTGGTGAGCAGGCCGAAGACGATACTGGTGGCCAGGGGTACCAGCACCTGGGCCTGCATGCTCTTCTCCAGCAGCAGCGGGGTCAGGCCGGCGATGGTGGTGACCGAGGTGAGCAGCACCGCGCGGAAACGCTCCCGGCTGGCCAGCTTGGCCGCCTCCACGATGCTGTGCCCCTCACGGATACGCAATTTCAGGAACTCCACCAGCAGGATCGAGTCGTTGACCACGATGCCGGCCAGGGAGGCGAAGCCGATGATGCCCGGCATGGTGAAGTTGAGCCCCATCAGCAGGTGGCCCCAGACCACGCCGATCAGGGCCATGGGGATGACCATCATGACGATCAGCGGTTCGGAGTAGCTGCGGAACTGGAAGCTGAGCAGGATGAAGATGCCGATCAGGCCAATGGCGAAGCTGCGCAGCATGGAGGAACCGGTCTTGGCGGTCTGCTTGGACTGGCCCTCGATACTGGTGCTGACACCGGGATATTTTTGAAGCAGTTCGGGCAGGAAGTTCTGCTTGGTGTGCTCCACCACCTCGCGGGCGTTGGCCACGCGGGTGTCGAGGTCGCCGGAGACGGTGATGGTGCGCACCCCGTCGATGCGCTGGATGCGGGAGTAGCCCCGCGCCTGCTCGATCAGGGCCACCGCATTGAGGGGAACCTGGTCACCGGATGCGGTGGTGATGCGGAACGTCTCGATATCGGTGAGGGTGGAGCGGTCGTCCGCCGCCAGCCGCACGTCTATCTCGTAGGATTCCGGCCCCACCTGGATCTCGGTGGCGGTGGTGCCGTAGAAGGCGGCACGCAGCTGGCTGGCGATGGTGGAGGCGTCCAGCCCCAGGGCCAGGGCGCCGTCGCGCAGCCGCAGGCGCAGCTCGGGCTTGCCGGGACGCAGGTCGTCGGAGAGGTCGAATGCCCCCTTGTAGCGGCTGAGCCACTCCTGGAGGGCCAGGGAGGCCTGTTTCAGCTGGTCGAGATCAGGGCCGGTGAGGCGGATCTCCAGGGGGATGCCGCCCGGACCCATGGTGGGTTCCTTGAAGTTGAGAGCCACCAGGTCGGGTACCTCGCCCACCTCTTCGCGCCAGCGGTTGATGTAGTCGTCGAGGCTGCCGGCGCGTTTTTCAGCGGTCAGCAGGTCGACGGTGACGGTGGCCACGTGGGGGCCGCTCACCCCGGCGTCCTGGTTGCTGTTGAAGTGCACCTGCACGTTGCGTACAAGCTTCCGGCCCTCAGGCTGCAGGGGGGTGAAGGTCTCGTCCACCACGGCAATGCCGCGGGTGATGCGTTCCACCACCTCTTCGGTGCGCCAAAGCGGGGTGCCCTGGGGCAGCAGCAGTCGCGCCTCGATGATGTCGCCCTCGATGTCGGGGAAGGACTGGAATTTCAGTTTGCCCCCCACCAACATACCGATGCTGAGCAGGAACAGGGCGACGATGATGCCGATGAACCAGTAGCGCTGGTGTACCGCCCAGTCGATGATGTGGCCCAGGGTGTTGTCCCGGAAGCTCATCAGCCTGTTGTCGAAGGCCTGGCGGAAACGGGAGACCTCGTTCTCGTGGTGCTTGAGGGAGTGGGCCAGGTGGTGGGGCAGGATACAGAACGCCTCGATCAGGCTCACCGCGATCACCAGGATCAGCACCATGGGGATGAACTGCAGCACCTTGCCCATGTGGCCCGAGAGAAAGGCGAGGGGGCCGAATACGGAGACGGTGGTGAGAAAGGAGGAGATCACTCCGGGAGAAACCTGCTTGGTGCCGTCGATCGCCGCCTGCATGGCGCTCTTGCCGCGCCGCAGGTGGGTGGCGATGTTCTCCGAGATGACGATGGCGTCATCCATCAGCAGGCCGATGGCGATCAGCAGGGCCACCATGGTGATCATGTTGATGGTGAGACCCAGGATGCTCATGAAATAGAGGGCGCCGAGAAACGAGATCGGCAGTCCCATGGCGACCCAGAAGGCGAAGCGCCCCTGGAAGAAGAGCCACATCACCAGGAATACCAGTACCAGTCCCTGGCCGCCGTTCTTGAGCAGCATGTTGAGTCGGTCGCGTACGATGGAGGAGCGGTCCTGGGTGACGAAGAACTCCACGCCCTGGGGGGCGGTGGGTCGGATCTCACCTTCCAGCAACCGGCTCACGGCGTCCTTCACCACCAGGGTGTCCTGCTGCTTGGTCTTGATCACCTGCAGTACCGCGGCGCGCTGGCCGTTGAACAGGATCTTGTCCTCGTCCAGCTCGAAGCGGTCGCTGATGCGGGCGATGCTGCCGAGCTTGATCTCGGCCCCTGAGTTGGCGCTTACTATTGTTAAATCGGCTAGTTCATCAGTGGTTCGTCGCAGATCGGTAAAGCGGATCAGCATATCCCGATCGTTGGTTTCGAGGGATCCGGAGGGCAAGTCGATGCCCTGCCGGGCGACCGTGCTGGCGATGTCGGACATGCTCAGGCCGTACTGGCGCAGGGTGCGGGCCGGCACCTCGATGCGCAGCTGGTGGTCGGAGAAGCCGTTGATATCCACCTGGGAGACCTCCGGCAGCCGCTGCAGCCGCTCCTTCACCTCCTCAGCGTAGGCCTTCAGGTCGCTGGGCGCCATGGGGCCGGTAATGGCGATGGCCGCCACCTTGTCGGTGCGCCCAAGCTCCTTGATCACCGGCAGTTCCGCCTCGTCGGGGAAGGTGTTGATGGCGTCCACTTCGCTCTTGATGTCGTCCAGGAACTGGGCGATATCACCACCCTCTTCCATCTCGGCCACGGCGATGGCCAGGTTCTCACGGGCCTCGCAACTCATCTCGGCAACATCGTTGACCGTATCCAGGGCCTCCTCCAGGCGCTGGCAGATCGCCTCCTCCACATCCTCGGCGCTGGCGCCGGGGTAGGGGACAGTGATCTGGATCTTCTCCGCCGCGAAGTCGGGGAAGGTCTCCCGCTGCAGACCGGGCAGGGCGATGAGACCCAGTATCGCCAGGAACAGCATCAGCAGGTTGCCGGCGGTGGGGTGACGGGCGAAGAAGGCGATCATCAGTCGTTATCCTCTGATGCCAGGCGGCTCAGCCGGTCGAGACTGCGCTTGTCCTCCCGCACCTCCAGCAGCATTCCGTCGATGGCGGGGTTGAGGTCGGTGACCACGACGTGTTCGCCCGCTTCCAGCCCGCTTCCGATGACCGCGAACTCCGGCTGAAGCAGGGTGATATCGGCCTCCCGTATCTCCAGGCGGTTTTCCCTGTTGGCAACGAAGATCCTTCCATCATGCAGGGCCGAGCGGGGCACCACCAGGCTGTCGGGGCGTGGTTTGCCGCTGAGGGTGACCTCCACGAACAATCCCTTGAAGAGGGGTGGCCGCCGTCCCGGTTCCACCCTGGCGTAGGGCTGGTCCACCTCGACGATTACGCCAACGGTGCGGGTCTTTGGGTCCAGGGTGTCGCTGATGCGGGCGAAGCGGGCGTTCCAGCTGGCGTTGAGGGCCCCTTCACGCAGGGCGACGTGGGCGTTCAGCTCGATGCCGTTGTGGGCCTGAACCTCCGTCAGGTTGAGGATGTTGGTTGCCCCTCGGTCGCGAAACAGGCTGCTCATCTGGTCGATGGGGATCTGGGTCTCGATCTCGGCCCGCGCCATGCCGTCGGCACTGGCAAGCACCTCGCCCTCGCGGACGTACTTCTCCTGCTCCACGTTGACCGAGGCGATACGGCCGGTAAAGGGCATGCGGATCTCGGTGTTGGCCAGGTTGCGCCGGGCGGTGGCCAGGGCCGCCTGGTGGCGGGCCAACTGGGCCTGGAGCAGCGCCTTCTGGGTGGGGATCAGGTTGAGGGTGTTCTTCTGGGACTGCACGCTCTGCTGCTGGGCCAGTACGCTGCGCTCCTGGCTCTCCAGGTCGGAGCGGCTGACACCCCCCTTGCCGACCAGCTTCCTCTTGCGCTGCAGCTCCTTCTCGTTGAGTGCCAGGGCCGCCTCTTCGATCTTCAGGGAGGCGCGGGTGTTGGCCGCCTTGGCATCCTGCTCGTCGAGCTGGGCCTGGGTGGCCTGGATGTCCGCCTCGGCCTGGGCGATGGCCAGTTCGTAGTCGGTGGGGTCGATACGCAGGATCAATGCGTCGGTCTCGATGAAGGCCCCCTTTTCCAGCTGGGGGTGCTTCTCGACGATTCTGCCTTTGACCTGGGCCACGGCCTCCCAGGTGCGCCCCGGTTGCACCGTGCCGTGTCCTGTCGCCTTGGGCGAGATGGTCAGGCTGGGGGCGGGGATGACCCGCACCAGCCGGGGCTTTTCGGTCAGGGGCTCCTGTACCGGCTCCATCTTGTTCTTCTTCAGGAAGGCGATGGCGGCGACGCCGACAAGTATCGGTATCACGATCACCCAGCGTCTGGTCTTGACGGCCATGGAGTTCCCCACGATTTGTTGTTGGTTCTGATCAGGTCTGTTTGACCTGCATCTTAACCCATGGTTCGCGGGATGTGATTTCGTCGAAGTAAGAAATTGTTACAAAGTGTTGCTGTGGCGCCGGATCGATCCATCGTGTCCGGAAATGTTCAGGAGAGGGGTAGTGACACTCGGGGATTGGGAGTGCCGGGATGTACCTTACCAGGCGAAGGTGGCGCCGACGCTCACGGCGGCATTGGAGTTGGGTGCCTTCGATGCGCCGGCGCTTAGCAGGGTGCGGTTGTTCATGTAGTGGAACAGGCTGGCTGCAACGGCATTGCTGCCATTGTAGTTACCTACGCCAATAGCCAATTGAGTGTCTCCCATGGCCTGTGGTGCGGCGTGGGCGGAAGACATGGCTGCTGCCATGGCGCCAACGCTGTTCATGCGCACATCAAGTTGATCGACCCGGTTGGAGAGGTTGGTCACCTGGCCGGCCAGGTTGGAATCCGAGAGTACGAGGGCGTTGAGTTGGCCCACCGTGGCCGCGTCGGAGTCTGCCACGCCATCCGCCAGGTTGGTGATGCGCCGCTGCTGTGTGGAGCTGCCGACGGAGACGGTGTTGTCTTCGCTGGCCACGGATCCCTCGCCCAGGGCGACGCTGTTGTTGGTGGTGCCCACACTACTGGTCTGTCCCACGCCTATACTGTTGCTCGCGTTGGTCACCAGGTTCGGATCATTGGTATCCAGTGCGTTGAGTTGGCGAAGAGTGACGGCATCGGAGTCGTTCACGGCATCGGCCACATTGGTGATGCGTCTTTGCAATGAGGTGCTGCCGACGGAGACCGTGTTGGCTTCCGTGGCGAGCGAGTTCTGGCCCAAGGCAACGGCACCGGTGGCGATGGTGGCGTCTGCGCCCACCGCCACGCTGTTGAGAGAGCTCGTGCTGCTGTTGGCACCGATAACCACGGCTCCATCGGCGTTGGCCCGGGCGTTGTAGCCGATGGTGGTGTCATTGGTTTTGGCCAATGCGTTGGCGCCGTAGGCCGTACCGTAATCGCCGTCGACCTGGCTGCTGGCGCCTGTCGCTGTACTGCCGACTCCGCTGGCAGAGGTGTTGTGGCCAATGGCGACAGCTTTGTCTGTAAGCGATGTGGCCTCTGTGCCAATGGCAACGGAATAGGCGATTGGCCTGGGCGTAGTCCCTACCGTATTTGTCGCAAGACCGAGGGAGACATTGCCATCTCCTTGAAGATACATGCCGGCCCGATAGCCCAAGGCGGCATTGCCATAGCCTTCCACTTCGCTGCCTGCCCAATCTCCTAAAGCGGCGTTGAGACCGCCGTCTACATAAGATCCAGTGCCAAAGCCAAATGAGGTGTTATTACTCCCATTTGACTCTTTCCCGCTGCTCATGCCGACCGAAGTGTTGTAACTGCCCGATGTGTTGAGGCCGGAGTCAGGGCCAATCGAGGTGCTAAAAGTGCCATTGGCCTCTGCTGCTCGACCAATGGCGACGGCAGTATTTCTTGCATAGGAATCAGCGCCGATGGCAACAGCCTTTCCGGTTGAACCTCCTGCGGCACGACTCCCCCTGCCCAGGGCGACGTCATCAGTGCCCTGTGCCTGGCTGTCCTGGCCAATGGCGACTGCTGAAGTGGTTGCCCGGCTGTTGGCGCCAATGCTGGTGGCGTTGGATATTATTTGTGCATTTGTTGGATTGGCGGAATAATCATTGGCGCTGGTGCCGATGGCGATATTGTGGCTGCCTTGAATGTAGCTGCCTGCGTATTCACCAATGGCCGTGTTGTTGTCACCGTTGACACGGTTTCCAGTGCCATATCCTGCTGAAAAGTTATGATCCCCTAGGGTCTGCTGTCCTGCAAACGCACCCACGGCGGTGTTTCCATCGCCCTGTGAATCGATGCTGGCCTGGGTACCCAGGGTGCTGTTATAGAGCCCGGAAGTGTTACCTCCGGCACCACTGCCGACCATCGTGTTTTGACCCGGTGCGGTGGTGGTCAGGCCGTCTCCCGCACCGTCGCCGATGAAGACGCTGTTGCCGTTTGGGTCCTGGGGTTGGGTGGTGACGCCGGTGGTGTCGTTGGAGGTGCTTCCGGTGATGATGACACTGGCCGCCTGGGCCTGTCCGCCCAGTATCAGCATCATTGCGATGGCAATGGGCGTTGGTCGGAACAGGCCTGTTTTTATCGGCAGGTTATTCGGTTCTCTATTCACAATGGTCTCCTCTATGTGCTTTTCATAGGTGATAAGGGGTTGTGGAGGTCACTTGTTGTGGAGCAGCTCTTTTTGCAGTGTCAGGCAGCCGCCGGCCGGCAGTTCCCAGGTGAAGAGATGCAGGTTCTCTCCTGCGCCATAGATCCGCGTTGTGGGGTTGATGGCGGAGGCGAGGGTGTAACCGGGGTATTGGTCGTAGAGGACGCTGCTGCAGTTGTTGGCCCAGGCGCGGATGATTTCGTAGGTGGCCACGCATTTTTCACCCTGGGCTATATCCATCACGCCGAGCTGGAAACCGTTGGGCCGGTTAGAGCCGATCACCGAGGAGATCAGCTCTTCACGTGGGCTGTTCTTGTCGAAATAGAGCAGGTTGATGGCATCCCGCCCGCTGGCACCCAGGAATTCGGAGATCTGTCGGCTCCGGGGGATGCAGCTTGCTGATCCTTTCGCTGCTGTCAGTTCGCTGGCAGATCGCCAGTTGGCCGTTGGGGGTGCAGGGTTCCGGGGTTGGGTGGCTGCTTTGTCTGGTCGAGTATCGAGCTGGGAGTTGAGGGCGCAGGCGGAGAGGGTCATTGTCGAGGCCACTAAAAACACCCGTTGGAGTATTTGCAGACTGCGTCCCATTTTTTGTTCCCACAATGTGATAGTCGTTTAAGTAGTAGGAACTATACTCCTAATTCCAGGGATGTAAAGGATCTAAACGATTATTTTAATGTGATAGGTGAGGAGTGACCTGTCGCCAGGGATCAGGCTGGAGGGATCTTATTGGATCGTTGGGATCGTGACTCAGGGCGCAAGGTGTCGAGGCCTGCGCCGGAGTGAGTGGGCATTTAGACCATCAGACGGCTATGCATAGCCGGGAAAGCTCAAGCCTCTTCCACAGGCTCGGAGAAGGAGCACTCCTGCTGGGGGCAGACCTTTTCGGTGCCCTTGCGCTTGGTGGTCTTGATGGTGAGGATCGGCCAGCCGCAACTGGGGCAGGGCTCCGAGACCGGCTCGTTCCAGGTGGCGTAGTCGCACTCCGGGTAGGTCGAGCAGGAGTAGAAGATCTTACCGCGGCGGGATTTGCGCTTCATCATGGTGCCCTTGCCGCACTTGGGACAGCTGACGCCGGTGTCCACCGGTTTCTCCAGGGGCTCGATATAGCGGCAGTCGGGGTAGCCCGAACAGCCGATGAACTTGCCGTAGCGGCCCTTCTTGATCACCAGGTCGGACTGGCACTCGGGACACTTGCGCCCTTCCACCACCTCCGGCTCTTCCTGCTCCTTGTTGTCGCCACCCAGGTCGCGGGTGTAGTTGCAGGTGGGGTAGTTGGTGCAGCCGACGAAGCGGCCGTGGCGACCCAGGCGGATGGAGAGCTGGCTGCCGCACTCGGGGCACTTCTCGTCCAGCGCTTCGTGGGTGACGTCGCTGCGCTTGACGTTCTCCTGGGTGTGGTCGATGCGCTCCTTGAAGGGGCTCCAGAACTGCTTCAGCAGGGGTATCCACTCCTCCTCGCCACGGGAGACGGCGTCGAGCTCATCCTCCAGGTTGGCGGTGAAGTCGTAGTCGACATACTTGGTGAAGTAGTTGGTGAGGAACTTGTTGACCACCCGGCCCACGTCGGTGGGGTGGAAACGCTTCTTCTCCAGCTCCACGTAATCGCGGTCCTGCAGGGTGGAGATGATGGAGGCGTAGGTGGAGGGACGGCCGATGCCGTGCTCCTCCAGGGCCTTCACCAGGCTTGCCTCGCTGTAGCGGGGTGGTGGCTCGGTGAAGTGCTGCTCGGGACGGATGGCGCCGAGATCGATCTTGTCGCCCTCACCCAGGGGGGGCAGCATCTTCTCGTCGTCGTCACCCTTCTTGGCGTCGTCGACGCCCTCCATGTAGACCGCCATGAAGCCGGGGTTGGCGATGGTGGAGCCGTTGGCGCGGAAGGTGTTGCCCTCGCCGCAGGCGAGATCCGCCGCCACGGTGTTGATGGTGGCGTGGATCATCTGGCAGGCGACGGTGCGCTTCCAGATCAGTTCGTAGAGACGGTGCTGGTCCTTGGTCAGGTGGCTCTTCAGCTCGTCCGGGGTGCGCAGCACCGAGGTGGGACGTACCGCCTCGTGGGCCTCCTGGGCGTTCTTCGACTTGGTCTTGAAGGTGCGTGGCTTTGCCGGCAGCTGTTCGCCGCCGAAACGTTCGGTGATGTAGCCACGCAGCTCTTCCAGGGCCTCGTCCGCCAGGTGGACGGAGTCGGTACGCATGTAGGTGATGAGACCCACCGCGCCGCCGCCGGTGTCGATACCTTCATAGAGCTGCTGGGCGGTGCGCATGGTGCGCTGGGTGGTGAAGCCGAGTTTGCGCGCCGCCTCTTGCTGCAGGGTCGAGGTGGTGAAGGGCGCCGCGGGGTTGCGCTTGCGCTGCTTCTTTTGGACCTTCTCGACCAGCAGTTTGCCCTCGGCTGCCGCCAGCAGGGTGCTCTCCACCTCGGCGGCACGCTCGCCGTCGGTGATGCTGAACTGCTCCAGCTTCTCGCCGTTGAAGTGGGTCAGCTTGGCGCTGAACTTCTGGCCCTCTTTGGCCAGGTCCGCCTCGACGGTCCAGTATTCGCGGGCCTTGAACGCCTCGATCTCCTCTTCGCGCTCCACGATCATGCGCAGGGCGGGGCTCTGCACGCGGCCGGCGGAGAGTCCGCGGCGTACCTTCTTCCAGAGCAGGGGGGAGAGGTTGAAGCCCACCAGGTAGTCCAGGGCGCGGCGCGCCTGCTGGGCATTGACCAGGTCCATTGAGAGATCGCGGGGATGGGCTACCGCGTCCTGGACCGCCTTTTTGGTGATCTCGTTGAAGACCACCCGGTATACATCCTTATCCTTGAGCTGTTTGCGGCCCTTCAGCAGCTCGTAGAGATGCCAGGAGATCGCCTCACCCTCGCGATCCGGGTCAGTGGCGAGGTAGAGGGCGTCTGATTTCTTCAGCGCCTTGGTGATCGCCTGGACGTGGCGGTCGTTCTTCTCGATGACCTGGTACTTCATCTTGAAATCATCGCCGGGATCCACGGCCCCCTCTTTGGGTACCAGGTCGCGCACATGGCCGTACGAGGCGAGGACCTCGAAGTCCTTGCCCAGGTATTTCTTGATGGTTTTGGCCTTTGCTGGCGATTCTACGATGACCAGGTTCATGGGGGTCGTTCAGTTAAGTTCCGGTTTATATGAGACGGATTTCCATTGATAAGCGGCGGAGGATAGAGGAATTTTGCGCCCTGAGGCAAGCGCGAATTTGTCAGAGGGGGCTGAAAAGCCCCCTCTGAAGCCGGTTTGATCAGTGCAGATAGACAGGTATGTCGTTGTATACCAGGTCTTCCATCTGGGCGAATGCGGTCTCCTGTCCGGGCTGGTTCATGAGCACCAGCAGGATCACCCATTTGAGCTCCTCGACCGTGATCGGGAGGTTGTCCAGGGCCATGGCGCGGTCGATGACCAGCTCCCGGCTTGCCTGGTCGATGATGCCGTTCTGCTCCAGAAACAGCAGCAGGCCGCGGCTGTCTGAATCCAGCCTGCTCTGCTCTTCATCGGTATAGATACGAATGGAGTGCTCGGTGTGGCGGTCGTAGTCGTTTGATTCCTGGTGGTGGGCCAGTTCGTCCATCCAGGCGAAGGCCTTGTCTATCTCGTGCTCGGGGAAGCCCGCCTGCAACAGCTCTTCGTGAACCTGGGCCTGATCCGAGGGGGTATTTTGCTCGCTATCCATATAATTTTCATATAGATAGATGAGGATATCGACGACATTTTCGTTCATTCTGTATCCTTGGTTTGAGGACTGCACTCGACATCCCGATAAAGATGTCAGACTCAGGGCTTCCTGCCGTCAGCGCCAGGTTTTGCCGGTCAGGCAATACCGTCCGCCTGGTAATGATGATACATAACCTTCGAGTTCGAGCAATAGTAACATGGATGAAACATTCTCCGCCGGCAGGCCGCTGCGTTCGATCAGCCGGTCCGCGTGTAGGGGGTCGTAGCCGATCTGCTCCAGCAGCCGGATATAGTCGGCGTCGAGATCCGGTGTCTCTTCTGGGTCAGGTTTTTCCCTGATCCCGGTTGCCGGGGTGACGAGGCTGCCCAGCAGCGGGCTCAGCTCCTCGATGATGTCCTCGGATGACTCCACCAGCTTGGCGCCCTGGCGAATCAGCCGGTGGCACCCCCTGGCCAGTGGATTGTGGATCGAACCGGGGATGGCGAACACCTCGCGCCCCTGCTCGGAGGCGAGTCGGGCGGTGATCAGCGAACCGCTTTTGAGGGCTGCCTCCACCACCAGGGTGCCGACACTGAGGCCGCTGATGATGCGGTTTCTGCGCGGAAAGTTGCCCGGTCGTACCGGCGTGCCGGGGGGGAATTCCGAAACCAGTGCGCCCTGTTCCCTTATGCGGTGGGCCAGTTCGTGATGGGTCGCCGGGTAGACCCGGTCCAGCCCGGTGCCGGTGACGGCGATGGTCTTACCCTCTGCCTCAAGCGCTCCCTCGTGGCCGGCGCCGTCGATGCCGGTGGCGAGGCCGCTGGTAACGGTTATGCCGCTACGGGCCAGGTGGAAGGCGAAGTCCCTGGCGGTCTGGCGACCCGAGGCGGATGGATTGCGCGAGCCGACAATGGCCAGTTGCGGGGTGACCAGGATATCCGGCTGGCCGATGACGAAGAGCACCGGCGGCGGATCGTCCGCTTCTGCCAGCAGGGGCGGGTAGCCCGGGTCTGCCAGGGTGATGATGTGGTGGTCGGCCGGTTCCGCCCATTGAAGATCGGCTTCGACCCTCTCCCGGTCGGGGGCCGCGAGGTACTGTTTCAGGTCGCAGCGCCCGGTGGCCAGGCCCTCGGCCAGACGGGGATTTGCAAATAGCTCCTCCGGAGAGGCGTGCTGAAGAATCCGGTTGAAACCCCGGCTTACCCAGGCCCGGTGCATGCAAAAGGGCCAGCCAACTGGCCAGCCCCTCTGTGCTTTTGGTTGCCTTGTCCCGGGGGACTTCCCCGGTCGGCTCGTTCACGCGGCTCAGGGGTTGCGCACCCTGTCACGTACGTGGATGGCGCGGGTGGCGTCCATCACCAGGCCGAAGCTCACCCTGGGAAAGGTGCGGAACACCAGCAGGGTGCCGGAAGGCTCGTCGGGCAGGGTGACGGTGTCGTCGGAGACCTCGGTCACCGTATCCCTCACGGTACGTCCGCGGTGGTCGATGGCGAGCACGTCACCGGGCTGCAGGCCGTTGTCGGTGCCGCGGTCCAGCACCACAACGTTGTACTGGCCGATCTGGCTGACGCCGTTGAGCACGGAGATGATGCTGCCCTTCACATCCTGGTCAGGTGCCTTGGGGTGAAAGTTCTCCAACTGCACCTCCCTGCTGATGGGGAACAGGCGATCGCCTTTCTGCACTTCCAGCTCGGAGTTGGTGATATCGACCGTGGCCGGGTCGCCGGTCTTCAGCAGGTCGGCGTTGCCGATGAAGAGGGCTTCGTAGCCAAGCAGTTCGTTGGTGTCCGCATCGCGATATTCACCACCGGGGCGAACTACATCGAACCTGCCGTTGTCAGTGTTATCGATGGAGCGGACGTAGGCCCTCAGGTCCTTGGCGCCCACCAGGTGCTCGTCGGGAAAGTAGACGACGTAGGGTGCGGCTTCCAGCGCATCCTTGTCCATGACGAAGGGGCGTGTCAGGAAGGCGCTGATGGCATCCAGCGGGATGACCGGGATCGCGGCACTCAGGGGCGTGGAGCGGACCTGGGGAGAGAGCTTGACCAGGGAGCCGCGCTGCAGGCTCAGGATGGGTTGCCCGTTGACGTAGGTCAGGGTGATGATGTCGCCGGGATAGATGAGATGCGGGTTCTCGATCTGTGGGTTCACATGCCAGACATTCGGCCATTGCCAGGGATCACGCAGAAATTTTCCGGCGATATCCCACAGGGTGTCACCGGGGACGACGACGTGTCGATCCGGATGGGCCGGGTTGACGGCCACCTGGTCTGCAGCCAGCGCACCCATGGAGAAGAGGATACCCAACAGCAGGCAGGCAAGCTTGTTTCTGGAAGTTAGCATGGCGGTCCCTTTGCAGTTATCTGCTATCTACTTATTCCGGGGTACAGGAAGCGGGTCGATAACGTGACGCGTAATCCTGTATGATCATAATGTTAGCGAATTTTTTTATCTTTGTACTATAGATTTGTGGAATCCTGATGGCAATTCTCGAAATATTGCATTTTCCTGACCCCAGGTTGCGCACCAAGGCGAAGCCCGTAAACACCGTGGATGACGTCGTGCGCAAGCTCGTCGACGACATGTTCGAAACCATGTACAAGGCGCCGGGTATCGGCCTTGCCGCCACCCAGGTCGATGTTCACAAGCGTATCGTCGTCATCGATCTCTCCGAGGAGCGGGATCAGCCGCTCTGCCTCATAAACCCCGAGATCATCGCCAAGGAGGGGGTCGAGGAGATGGAGGAGGGGTGCCTCTCCGTGCCCGATATCAGCGAGAAGGTCTCCCGCGCGGACAGGGTCAAGGTCAGTGCCCTCGACCGTGACGGCAACCCCTTCGAACTCGAAGCCGACGGCCTGCTGGCGGTCTGCATTCAACATGAACTCGATCATCTCGATGGCAAGCTGTTCATCGATTATCTCTCCGGCCTCAAGCGTCAACGCATCAGGAAAAAGCTTGAGAAGGAGGCGCGTATCAACCAGGCGTCCGCACGCCAGGCGCCTCCGGCGATCTAGACGAGCAAGAAAAACTCTATCCGGTTTCCAGGAAATTGCTGAGAAACCGGTCTCAAACCGATAACCGGGCCGATAACAGATGCAGACCAAGTTGAAGATTGTTTTTGCCGGCACTCCCGATTTCTCTGTCCCCCCACTCAAGGCCCTGCTGGCGGCGGGCCATGAGGTGGTGGCGGTCTACACCCAGCCGGACCGTCCCTCGGGCCGGGGCCGCAAGCTCACCGCCAGCCCGGTCAAGCAGGTGGCCCTGGAACACGATGTGCCGGTATTTCAGCCGAAGAACTTCAAGGCGGAGGAGGATCTGGCGATCCTCGAGGGGCACCAGGCCGACCTGATGGTGGTGGTGGCCTACGGCCTGATCCTGCCCCGCAGGGTGCTCGATGCGCCGCGCCTGGGCTGCATCAATATCCACGCCTCGCTGTTGCCGCGCTGGCGCGGTGCGGCACCGATCCAGCGGGCCGTGCTGGCGGGCGATACCGAGACGGGCATCACCATCATGGAGATGGAGGAGGGGCTGGATACCGGTCCCATGCTGCTGAAGAAGCAGTGTCCGATCCCGGCCGATGAGACCGGCGGCAGCCTCCACGACAGGCTCTCCGAAATGGGTGCCGAGGCGCTGATGGAGGCGCTGTCCGGCATTGCCGACGGCACCTTGCAGGCGGTGGTACAGGACGATGCCCTGGCCAACTACGCCAGCAAGCTGGACAAGGCAGAGGCGCGTATCGACTGGAGCCGTACCGCTGAGGAGATCGACCGCCAGGTGCGGGCCTTCAATCCCTGGCCGGTGGCCCAGGCAGATCTCGACGGCAAGGCGCTGCGTATCTGGCAGTCCCAGCCCCTGGAGGGCGGGACGGGGGAAGCACCCGGCCGGGTCGTGGCCAGCTCCAAGGCGGGCATCGATATCGCCACGGGCAGCGGAATGCTGAGAATCCTGACCCTGCAGGTGCCCGGCAAGCGCGCCATGAGCGCGGCGGATTTTCTCAATGCCAACTCGCTGGACGGAGTCGTGCTTGGCTAAGCACAAGCACCAGGGCAGCAAGACGCCGAAGCGGACCAATGTCCGCGGGGTTGCCGCACGCCTGGTCTGGCAGATGATGCAGGGGCGCTCCCTGTCCGATCTCTTCGCCACCGGGATAGACGATATCGCCGAGCGCGACCGCCCCCTGGTGAAGGAGATCTGCTTCGGCGTGGCCCGTTGGTGGCCGACGCTGGAGGCGCTGCTGGGGCAGCTGCTGGAGCGCCCCATGAAGGCGAAGGACGGCGAGGTCAGGGCGCTGATCATGGTCGGTCTCTACCAGCTGATGCAGATGCGTGTACCTGCCCATGCGGCGGTGAAGGAGACAGTGGATGCGGCCTGGCCCATGAAGCGCAGGCGCCCCTGGGCGCCCGGGCTGGTCAACGGGGTGCTGCGCCGTTTTCAGCGTGAGCAGGATGAGCTGTTGGCTGAGATCGATGGCAATCCATCCGCCCGTCACGCCATGCCGGGCTGGTTGCTGGGGCGGTTGCAGCAGGGCTGGCCCGATCACTGGCCGGCCATTGCCGAGGCCTTCCGCAGCCATCCCCCCATGAGCCTGCGTGTGAACAGCAGACACCTTGGGCGTGAAGCCTACTTCAAGAAGCTGATGCAGGCATCCCTCACCGCCAGGCCGATCCCCGGGACTGCCGCTGGCGTGGTGCTGGATGCGGCCTGTGCCGTGGAGTCACTGCCCGGGTTCAGCCAGGGGGAGGTCTCGGTGCAGGATGGCGGTGCCCAGCTGGCGGCGGAACTGCTCGATCTGCAGCCCGGACAGCAGGTGCTGGATGCCTGTGCCGCGCCGGGTGGAAAGAGTGGCCATATCCTGGAGCGGGTGCCCGAAGGGGTGTCCCTGACAGCGGTGGATGTGGCCCCGGCGCGCCTGGTGAGGATCAACGAGAATCTCGAGCGCCTGGGGCTGGAGGCGAGGGTCGTGGTGGGTGATGCGGCCCGGCCCGAAGGAGAGTGGGCAGCGGATCGCTACGACCGCATCCTGCTGGACGTTCCCTGCTCGGCCACCGGCGTGATACGCCGTCATCCCGATATCAAGCTGCTGCGGCGGGACGCGGATATCGCACCCCTGGTCACCCTGCAGGGTGAGATACTGGATGCGATCTGGCCCTTGCTCAAGCCCGGGGGTATGCTTCTGTACGCCACCTGCTCGCTACTGGCGGAGGAGAACGAGCAGCAGGTGGCCCGGTTCCTGGAACGCCAGGCCGATGCCAGGGAACAGGCCATAGAGGCCGACTGGGGTCATGAGCGGCCCGTGGGGCGGCAGACCCTGCCCGGAGAGGCGACAATGGATGGCTTCTACTATGCCAGACTGGTAAAGGAGAGATGAACAGAGTCCGCGCACATCTTATCAGCGTGATCGTCCTGGTCATGGCGCTGCTCGCACCGGCCGGCCCTGCAGTGGCCGAGGGGGAAGCGGGCTTCGAGGTCACGCGGCTGGAGGCTGTGCTGAAGGATGAGTGGTATCTGCTGGATGCGGATATCGACTACCGTTTCAGCGAGCAGGCGCTGGAGGCCCTTGCCAACGGAGTGCCGCTGACCCTGGAAGTGCGCCTGCAGGTGAGGCGCAAAGGGGCCTGGATCTGGGAGAAGGACCTGCAGGATGTGCGCCTGCGTTACCAGCTCCGCTACCAGTCCCTGTCGGAGATCTACCAGGTGGATGACATGCAGTCGGGCAGCCAGCAGAGCTTCGTCACCCGCCAGTCCGCCCTCGCCGCCCTGGGCAAGATCCGCGAGTTTCAGGCCATCGAGTCGGCGCGGCTGAAGGCCGGCACCGAGTACCTCGTGTCACTCAAGACCGCCCTCGATATCGAGGCGCTACCCCTGCCGCTGAGGCCCATGGCCTACCTGACGCCGGCATGGAACCTCAGCAGCGAGTGGAAGACATGGCCCCTGGTCCCCTGAAGCGTTTCACCGCAAGCGCTCTGCCGGCCGTGCTGCTGCTGGCCCTGGTGCTGCTCTCGCTGCACCTGATGAGCAGCGCGGTGCAGAATGCCGAGCAGCTGAGCCGTCTCTTCATCCCCCTGCTGATCGCCAGCGTGCTGGGCCTTGGTGCCCTGGTGATCGTGGTCGGGGTCAATATCGGCCAGCTGGTGATCCGTTACCGTCGCCACGCTTCGGGCTCACACCTGACACTGCGCATGGTGGTGGTATTCATCATCCTGTCGCTGGCGCCGGTGGCGGTGGTCTACTACTACTCCCAGCAGTTTCTGCAGCACGGCATCGACAGCTGGTTCGATGTGAAGATCGACCAGGCGATGGAGGACTCCCTAGACCTCAGCCAGGCATCGCTGGATCTGCACAAGCGCGAACGCCTGAAGAGGACACAGTTCCTGCTGGAAGATCTGACCGGCAGCTCCATCGCCGCACTCTCCCTCAGCCTGGAGGATATGCGCGAAAGGTCCGGCGCAACCGAACTGCTGCTGCTCGAGCCCAGCGGGCAGGTACTGGCCAGCGTCAACGCCGACCCCAGTATCCTGGTGCCCGATGAGCCCGACAGCTCGATCGTTCAGCAGGTGCGCTCCGGGGAGGATTACGTTGGCCTGACCCTGGACGGGGAGAACGATCTGCTTGAGGTGCGGGTGGTGATCTCGGAACCGATCCGCGGCATGCTGCTGCAGGCGGTCTACAACACCTCGACCGAAATCACCCGTCTGACCGAGACCGTGCAGGGGGCCTACAACCGCTACAAGGAGCTGGCCTTTCTGCGCAGCAGCCTGAAGAACACCTTCACCATCGCCCTGGCGCTGGTGCTGCTGTTCAGTTTGCTGGCGGCGATCTGGGCGGCGTTCTACTCGGCCCGGCGGCTGGTCGCACCCATTGCCGACATCGCTGAGGGTACCCGGGCGGTTGCAGACGGAGACTATGACATGCAGCTGCCCCTGCCCAAGGCGAAGGACGAGCTCGGTTTCCTGGTCTCCTCGTTCAACGCCATGACCCGCCGCATCGCCCAGGCGCGGGATGTTGCGACCCGAAGCAAGCTCGAGGTGGAGGCCCAGCACGCCTATCTCGAAGCGGTGCTGAGGCGCCTCTCCTCGGGGGTGCTGGTACTGGATCCCGCCGGCATCATCCGTACCGCCAACCAGGCGGCCCACGAGATCCTGCGTCTCGACAGCGATGCGCTGCTCGATCTCTCGCTCGATGAGATGACGGATCAGCCCACCCATGTCCGCCAGTTTGCCGACGCTGTGACCAGTGCGGTGATGGCCCAGCAACAGGATTGGCGGGAGGAGGTGGTGCTGTTCGGTGGCGACGGGCGCCAGATCCTGCTCTGCCGGGGTACCATCCTGGAACAGCCGGAGGGCGACCCGGCGGAGTACGTGCTGGTGTTCGACGAGATCACGGCGCTGGTACGTGCCCAGCGCGATGCCGCCTGGGGTGAGGTGGCGCGTCGCCTGGCCCACGAAATCAAGAACCCCCTCACGCCCATCAAGTTGTCGGCGGAGCGGCTCCGGCACAAGTTCCTGGGCAAGATGGAGCCCAAGGAGGCGGATGTGATGGACCGGGCCACCCACACCATCGTGCAGCAGGTGGAGGCGATGAAGGAGATGGTCAACGCCTTCTCGGAATATGCCAGGCCACCCCAGATGAACCCGGAGCCGGTCGAGCTCGATGCGTTGGTGTCGGACGTGATGGATCTTTATCGCAGTGCCGGCCTGGAAGACGGACTGAAGCTCTCCCTGCAGACCGGCGGTGCGCTGGTGGAGGCCGATTCCCGCCGTCTCAGGCAGGTGGTGCTCAACCTGATGAAGAATGCCATGGAGGCGGTGGAAGGGGTCGACTCACCCCAGGTGATGGTCGCCACCTGCCGCAAGGTGGAGGCGGACTGCCACTTCGTTGAGCTGGGGGTTTCCGACAACGGCGGCGGTTTCAGCGACGAGGTGATGGCCCACCTTTTCGAGCCCTATGTCACCACCAAGGTCAAGGGTACCGGCCTTGGGCTGGCGATCGTGAAGAAGATCGTCGAGGAGCACGGCGGCAGAATATGGGCGGAAAATCGCCCCCGGGCAGGTGCCTGCGTTATCCTACGGCTTCCCATACTGATGACTGACATGAACAACCTGCCGGCCTGTACACAGATCCCCGGCCCGAGGAGAGAGACTGGATGAGTGGTCCCTATATTCTGGTGGTGGATGATGAGCCCGATATCCGGACTCTCGTCCAGGAGATCCTCGTGGACGAGGATTACCAGGTCAACGTGGCGGAGGATGGCGCAAGCGCACGACGCGCCCTGCGTGAGAAACGCCCCGACCTGGTGCTGCTGGATATCTGGATGCCCGATATTGACGGCATCACCCTGCTCAAGGAGTGGGCCGAGGGCGACGAGGGTCTGCCCTGCCCGGTGATCATGATGTCGGGCCATGGCACCGTCGAGACGGCGGTGGAGGCGACCCGCTACGGGGCTTACGACTTTCTGGAGAAACCGCTCTCCCTGGCCAAGCTGCTGCTGACCGTCGAGCGTGCCCTGGAGGCGGACAAGCTGCAGCAGGAGAATATCGGCCTGCGTCGCCACACCCCCCATGTCATCGAACCCACCGGTCACAGCGCGGTGATGCAGCGTCTGCGCGAACAGGTGAAGCGGGTCGCCCAGCACGACACCTGGGTGCTGATCACCGGCGAGGCGGGCAGTGGCCGCGAGACCTTCGCCCGCTATCTCCACTCCCAGAGTCAGCGCCGTGAGCGCCCCTTCGTGGATATATCCGTCAGCGCCATTTCCGGCAGCAACTCGGCCCGTGAACTGTTCGGCAGCGAAGAGGACGGCATGGTGCACTACGGCGCCCTGGAGCAGGCGGGTGGCGGCACCCTCTACCTGGACGAGGTCGCCGATATGCCGGTGGAGGTCCAGGCCCAGCTGCTGGGTGCGCTGGATACAGGCTCCTTCATGCGGGTGGGCGGTTCTGAGCCGGTGAAGATCGATGCGCGCATCATCGCCGCTACCCAGCACGACCTGGAAGCGCGGGTCCAGTCCGGCAAGTTCCGGGAGGACCTCTTCTACCATCTCAACGTGGTGCCACTGCATATTCCGTCCCTGCGTGAGCATCGTGAGGATGTGCCGGAGCTGCTCAATGCCTACGTGGACTATTTCGTGGAACAGGACAAGCTCGCATACCGCCGTTTCGACGTGGGTGCCCAGAACTTCCTGCGGAACCACAACTGGGCCGGCAATATCCGGGAGCTCAAGAACCTGGTGCAGCGGCTGCTGATCACCGGCGTGGGAGAGAGCATCACCCAGGACGAGGTGGAGACCGCCCTGGGCGGGGCCCATGCCGCCACGGTGGCGGCGGAAGCCTTCCCGGTCTCTTTCGACCAGCCCCTGCGCCAGGCGAGGGAGCAGTTCGAGAAGGCCTACCTGGAGTACCAGCTTGCCAAGCACGGCGGCAATGTCAGCCGCACGGCAGCCGAGGCGGGGATGGAGCGCACCCATCTCTACCGTAAATTGCGCTCTCTGGGTGTGGAAATCAAAGAGCGTCGCTGATTAGAATACCCTTTCAACAGGGTTTTTAGGGCCAGAAGAAGAACAATGAAGATCATCATCCTAGGCGCTGGCCAGGTCGGAACCTCCGTGGCGAACAATCTCGCCTCCGAGGCCAACGATATCACCGTGGTGGATCAGAACCCGGAGCTGCTGCAGGCCCTGCAGGACCGGCTCGACCTGAGTACCGTGCAGGGTCATGCCGCCCAGCCCGAAGTGCTGTTGCGGGCCGGGGCCGAGGACGCCGACATGATCCTCGCCGTGACCAACAGCGACGAGACCAACATGGTCGCCTGCCAGGTCGCCTACACCCTGTTCCGGACCCCCACCAAGATCGCCAGGGTGCGCGCCCAGGGCTACACCAGGTTTCCGCAGCTCTTCTCCCAGGATTCACTGCCCGTGGATGTACTGATCAGCCCCGAACAGCTGGTCACCGACTACATCATGAGGCTGGTGGAGAATCCCGGCGCCCTTCAGGTGCTCGACTTTGCCGGCGGCCGCGTGCGACTGGTGGCGGTAAGGGCCTTTTACGGTGGTCCGCTGGTGGGCAACGAACTGCGCACCCTCTACGATCACATGCCCCATATCGATGCCCGGGTGGCGGCCATCTACCGCCAGGGCAAGGCGATCAAGCCGGAGGGCAATACGGTGATCGAGGCGGACGACGAGGTGTTCTTCGTTGCGGCCACCAAGCACATACGTGCCGTGATGAGCGAGTTGAGGAAGCTCGAAAAACCCTCCAAGCGCCTGATGTTCGCCGGTGGTGGCAACGTCGGCAAACGGCTGGCCGGCGCGCTGGAGCGCGATTACCAGGTGAAGCTGATCGAGGTGGACAAGAAACGGGCCCAGAAGGTGGCGGAGGATCTGCCGAAGACCATCGTGCTGCACGGTGACGTGGCGGACGAAGACCTGCTGCTGGAGGAGAATATCGAGAACACCGATGTCTTCTGCGCCGTCACCAACGACGACGAGGCCAACATCCTCTCCGCCATGCTGGCCAAGCGGCTGGGGGCGCGCAAGGTGATGGCCCTGATCAACCGGGCGGTCTACGTCGACATGGTGGAGAGCGGCACCATCGATATCGCCATCTCCCCCCAGCAGGCCACCATCGGCAGCCTGCTGACCCACGTGCGGCGGGGCGATGTGGTGATGGTGCACTCCCTGCGCAGGGGGGCCGCGGAGGCCATCGAGGCGGTGGCCCATGGCGACAGGAGCTCATCCAAGGTGGTGGGGCGCGCCATCGAGGAGATCGATCTGCCCAAGGGGACCAATATCGGCGCCATCGTCAGGGGTGACGAGGTGCTTATCGCCCACCACGACACGGTGATCCAGTCCGAGGATCACGTGATCCTTTTCCTGGCCGACAAGCGGCAGATCCCTGAAGTGGAACGGCTGTTCCAGGTCAGCGTGACTTTTCTGTAAAAGGCTGAATATCGATGCAGTTCAGTGCCGTACAACGCATCCTCGGTGTGCTGCTGATGCTCTTCAGCCTGACCATGATTCCCCCCGTGGTGGTCTCTCTATGGTATGGCGACGGGGCCGCCTCCGCGTTCATGATCGCCTTTGTACTGCTGTTCATGATCGGTGCCGTCTCCTGGGTGCTGGTGAGGGACCAGAAGCGGGAGCTGCGGCTGCGCGACGGGTTCATGGTGGTGGTGCTGTTCTGGAGCGTGCTCGGCATCGCCGGTGCGCTGCCCTTTACCCTGGCCGAGCACCCCCACCTCTCGCTGACGGACTCGGTGTTCGAGTCCATATCCGGCCTCACCACAACCGGGGCCACGGTGATCGTGGGGCTGGACGATCTGCCCAGGTCGATTCTCTACTACCGCCAGCAGCTCCAGTGGCTCGGCGGCATGGGTATCATCGTACTGGCGGTGGCCGTACTGCCAATGCTCGGAATCGGTGGCATGCAGCTCTACCGCGCAGAGACCCCCGGCCCGATGAAGGACACCAAGCTGACCCCGCGGATCACCGAGACGGCGAAGGCGCTCTGGTTCATCTATCTCGGCCTGACGCTGGCCTGTGCAGTGGCTTACTGGCTCGCCGGCATGAGCCTGTTCGACGCAATTGGCCACGCCTTCTCGACCATCGCCATCGGCGGCTTCTCCACCCACGATGCCAGCATGGGCTATTTCGACAGCACCCTGATCGAGATGATTGCGGTGGTGTTCCTGATCATCTCCGGCGCCAACTTCGCCCTTCACTTCATCGCCTTCAGGCGGCGTAGCCCCGGGGTCTACCTGCTGGACAGCGAGTTCCGTTTCTACCTCACTATCCTGGTACTGGTCTCCGTCGTGGCCAGCGTCAGTCTCTATGCCATGGGGGAGTACAACAGCTGGGGTGAGGCGTTCACCAAGGGTATCTTCCAGGCGGTCTCCATCGGCACCACCGCCGGCTTCACCACGGCCGATTACTCGGTCTGGCCGGGCTTTATCGCCATCGTGCTGCTCTTCTCCAGCTTCATCGGCGGCTGTGCGGGCTCCACCGGCGGCGGCATCAAGGTGATCCGCTTCCTGCTGCTGATCAAGCAGGGATTGCGTGAGATCACCCGGCTGATCCACCCCTCGGCACAGATTCCGATCCGCGTGGGGGAGAAGACCATATCGCGCCGGGTGGTGGAGGCGGTGTGGGGGTTCTTTGCGCTCTACGTGGCAAGCTTCACCTTCATGTACCTTGGGCTGGCCATGACCGGGCTGGACCTGATGACCTCCTTCTCCGCGGTTGCCGCCTCCATCAACAACCTGGGGCCCGGGTTGGCGGACGTGGGTGCCAACTATGCCAGTATCAATGATCCTGCCAAGTGGATTCTCTGCTTCGCCATGCTGCTGGGACGTCTGGAGATCTTCACCCTTCTCGTGTTGTTGACCCCCGCGTACTGGCGTAAATAGGTAAGGCCATGTTGAGTGTTCTCGGACAGATGGCGGCATTGATCGCCTGCGGCGTACTCTGGCGACTGGCACGGCCGATGGGGCTGGAGGCGGACCAGACTCGGCAGGCGGTGACCGGACTGGTGTTCATCCTGCTGTTGCCGGCGCTGGTGCTGCTGGTGCTGTGGCGTGCTCCCCTGGGGGCCTCCAGTATCTGGATCGCAGCGATTGCCGCGATCTGCGTGCTGGCCGCCATTGGCGTCAGCAGTTTCATCTACCAGCGCTGGGGCGTCTCGCGCAAGATAACCGGTACCCTGGTGCTGGCCGCCGCCTGGCCCAATGCAACCTACCTCGGTCTGCCGGTGCTGGAGCAGACCCTGGGTACCTGGGCCCGCAGTGTGGCCATCCACTATGATCTCTTCGCCTGTACACCGCTGCTGCTGACGGTGGGTGTGATGCTGGCCCGTCATTACGGCGAGCAGGGTGAGGATGATGAGCATCCCCTGGTGGCCCTGCTCAAGGTACCCCCCTTGTGGGCGGCGATCGTCGGTGTTGCACTCAACCTGGCAGCGGTACCCATACCGGTATGGGTCGAGGGATTCCTGGAGAAGATAGCACCCTCGGTGGGGCCGCTGATGCTGATTGCCCTCGGCATGGGTCTGCGCTGGGATACCCTGAAGTCACGCCAGGTACTGCTGCTGTGGCCGGTGCTGGTGATCCAGCTGCTGGCGATGCCGCTGCTGGCCATGGGTATAGCCTCCACCGGTGGCCTGGAGCCACGGCTGGTGGCGGCCATCACCCTGGAGGCGGCGATGCCGTCCATGGTGCTCGGGGTGGTGCTGTGCGATCGCTACCAGCTCGACTCGGCGCTCTACGCGAGTGCCGTGACCCTCTCCACGGTGCTCTCCCTGCTGACCCTGCCGATCTGGCTCCAGTTGCTGGTCTGATCCGCCACCCTGTCCTGGGTCGGTGCAATACGCTGCGCTATTGCACCCTACGTTTTTCAATAAGAGAGAGTCGTAGGGTGGGTCAGCGAAGCGTAACCCACCAATAAATCCATTCAGGCTTCATTCATCTGCCCGGGCGTAACCTGTCTTCACCAACACTGAAAGGAGGACAGATTATGAAACGTCTAATCACTGCAGGAATGATCGTTCTGGCGGCCGTTGCCGTTGCACAGCCTGTATCAGCCGACAGTCAGCGGCGTCACGGGCATCTCAAGGAGATGGCCAGGGAGCAGGCGATGGAGATCCGCGAGGGTATCCGCGCGGGTGATCTCACCCACCGGGAGGCGCGCAAACTGCGCAAGCAGCAGAAGCGCCTGAAGCGCCGCTTCAACGACTACATGGATGATGGCTGGCTGGACAGGGGCGAGCGCCGGGAACTGAAGAGGGCATACCGCAAGGCGGAAAAACGTATCCGCCGCCTGAGAAACAATGATGAGTACCGTTTCTACCGGGTTCGGATCACCGGCCATGGCAGGAACAGTCCGTTTGGCGAGCCTAGGATCGGTTACTGGTATCCCCAGGAGCAGCGACTGCGGTTGCGTTGATGTGAGCCTGGTCCAGCGCAGCCTTGAAGCGGCGGTTGAGCATGCGGGCGCCCACCGGCTTATGGACGAAGGCGGTGGCGCAGCCCAGCTCGGCGGTGGCCTGTTCTGCAGAGGGGTTGGCGCTGCAGATGAGGACCCTGAGATGGTGCTGCACTTTCTGCAGCGCCGTCATCAGTTCGGTGCCCAGGCCGTCCGGCAGTTCATAGTCCAGAAGTGCCAGGTCGAACGGTTTCCTCTCTGCCCACAACATTGCCTCCTTGCAGCTGCCCACCATGGTGACGTCGTAGCCTAACTCCTCGAACTCCAGGGTCAGCATCTGCCGCAGGGGGATGTTGTCTTCGACGATAAGGAGTGATCTGGTGCGCATGGTTTGGTTTCCTGTCACGCTGCCAGTTGTTCGCGCAGTTTCTGCCGTGCCCGGAACAGCCGGGTGCCGACGCCGGCGGAGGAGATGCCGAGCTGGGAGGCGATCTCTTTCTGCGAGTAGCCACCGATCACCTGCTTGACCAGGGGATCGCGGTACTCTTTGGGCAGGTTGTCCATGGCGCGGCGGAGTACGAATGCCTCGGTGGAGGTGTCATAGCTCTTCTCAGTGGAGCCCAGGTCCTCCAGCGGGATGTCGGATCTCTGCAGCTGTTTGCGCTCGAATCGGCGTGCGTTCTCGCGCCGCAGAATGGTCATCAGCCAGCCCTTGGCGGCTTTCGGGTTCTCGAGCCTGTGCAGGGACTTCCAGGCCCTGAGCATGGTCTCCTGCACCAGGTCCTCGGCGGTGTGCTTGTCTCCCGAGAGCCAGTAGGCGTAGCGGTGCATATCCTTGGAGTAATCCTGGATCAGCTTGTTGAAGAAATTTTCATTGCCACCTCTGGCGGCCTGGTTCCAGTTCTCTGCGTTCAGGGCGATGCTGCTCATTTCCATTCCTCTCTGTGTATTGCTTGCAGTTTCCCTGGGATGGAGCAGGAGCCGTGCCAATTTTCAACCTATTGAAAAATAAGAATAATATCCGATTGGCACAGAGAGGGATGTAACGTTTCGTTGTAACGAATCATTACGTTTAACGAATGGTTAAAGCGCTGAAGTGGGCTGCAAGTGGCCCACTAGGGCAGGGTGAGGTTGTACTTCTTGATCTTGCGATCGAGGGCGGGGCGCGAGATGTCGAGGATGCGGCAGGTGTTCCCCTTGTGTCCCCCGGTGTGGTTGAGTACCCGCTGTATGTGTTCGGCTTCCACCTGCTCGAGGCTTTTTTCAGCCTGGGTCGCATCGGTGCTGATCTGTGCGGATACGGCCGCTGTTCTGGAAGCGTCCAGCTTCAGCAGGTCGGGGGTGATCAGGTTGCCCCGGGCATGCACCAGCGCCTGGGTCAGGGCATTTTCCATTTCGCGTACGTTGCCTGGCCAGTCGTGGTTCTGCAGCAGTGCAATGCTCTCCTCGGCCAGCATCAGGGGTTGCTTGTGGATCCTGACGGCAATCTTCTCTATCAGGGCCTCGGCCAGCAGGGGGATGTCCTCCTTGCGCTCGCGCAGGGGGGGCAGGTGGATGGTGATCACCTTGAGCCGGTAGGCGAGGTCCTCGCGGAAGTTGCCGGCCTCGGCCTCCGCAAGCAGGTCGCGGTTGGTGGCGGCGATGACGCGCGCGTTGCTGTTGATCTGCTGGGTGCCGCCAACCCGCTCGAACACCTGCTCCTGCAGTGTGCGCAACAGCTTGGCTTGGAGGGGCAGGGCGAGCTCTCCGATCTCATCCAGGAAGATGGTGCCGTCCTGGGCCAGTTCGAACTTGCCGGGTTTGCGTGCGTCGGCTCCGGTGAATGCGCCCTTCTCGTGGCCGAACAGCTCGCTCTCCAGCAGGGTGTCGACGATGGCCGCGCAGTTGACCGCTACGCAGGGGCCACGCTTGCCGGAGTGCATGTGGATCAGCCGGGCAACCACCTCCTTGCCGGTGCCCGATTCGCCGGTGATCAGTACGGTGGCGTCACTGGCGGCGCTGAGGGCGATCTCCTTGCTCACTTTCAGCATGGCGTCGCTGCGACCGATCAGCTCCCGCTGCTCGAGTGGAGCCGGGGCTTCTTGCTGCAGCGCCTGCACCTGGCGGGAGAGGCGCCGGTTCTCCAGTACCCTCTCCACCACGTGCTGCAGCTCTTCGGTCTTGATCGGCTTGTGGATGAAGTCCGCGGCGCCGGCCTTGATAGCGCGAATGGCCAGCTCCAGGTCGTGCTGGCCGGTCATCATGATCACCGCCTGGTCCGGGGTCTCATCACTGATCCGGATCAGCAGATCGATGCCGTTGCCGTCCGGCAGTTGCTGATCGAGCAGCAGCAGGTCGTAGGCACTCTCCTCCAGCAGCCTGAGGCCCTCGCTGCAACTGGCAGCGCCGGTCACATCGAAACCCAGGTCCTCGAAGTGGAACTGGAGCATCTGGTTGAGACCGGTGTCGTCCTCGATGATCAGCAGTCTGTCGCTCATGAGAGAGAGATTAACACTCTTTTTCAGCTGAACGGATAGCGTGAGGGTTATTCGTTGTCGATCACCTGGCCCGGGGGTGAAATCGCCAGCTCATCCAGCACCAGGGGGATGCCGTATCGTCCCTGTTCGGTATTGGGCAGTATATCCATGCTCGGCCAGAGTCCGCTGAGCAGCGCCCTGGCGTAACCGTTGTCCAGGCCTGCGGCCAGCATCTGGCGATGGGCTCCACGGTAGTCGTAGACGAGGCGCTGCCAGCGCACCCTGACCTGGCCTTCGACGGTTTGCAGCAGCAGGTACCAGCCGTCGGGGGTGCCGTCATTGGCCGGCATGCCGATGACGCCGGTGTTGAGCCAGTAGCCATTGGCCAGCTTCTCTCCGAACGGGAGGCCACTGTGTCCGGCGATGATCACGTCGGTATCGTCGTCCAGCAGGGCCTGCTTTTCGTGGCGGGGTGTGGAGGGGAAGATAAAGCGGTTGATGGCGCCGGGTGCGCCGTGGACCACCTCGAATTGAACGCCGTTGAAGCGGAAGCGGATGGACCCTGGCAGTTGCTTCATCCAGTCGCGCTGGCCGCTATCCACCCTGGCGCTGGCGTAGGGGTACCAGCCTTCCGATAGCAGGGCGCAGGTGGTTCCCTGTTCGAAGCCGCAGCCGCAGTCAGGGGATCCCTCCGCAAGGGAGACCTCGCAGTTGCCCGCCACCAGGTGGATGCCCCAGGTCCGTATATCATCCAGGGTCTCGGCGGGCTGGGCGCAGTAGGCGACGATATCGCCGTTGCAGATCACCCGCCGGGGCGGTATGCCCAGCAGTTCCGCTTCCCGATGCATTGCCTGGGTGGCGGCGAGGTTGCTGTAGGGCCCGCCGAACAGGAGCAGCGGGCCCTGGTCGAGGTCGCCGAGATCCAGGGTCACGCGGTGGACTCCGCCGTATCGATACTGCGCCCGGAGATCTTTTCGCCTACCCAGAAGAGCAGGCAGCCGACACCGAGGACCGTGATGGAGATATAGAGCAGCTTGGTGTACTTGTGGATGTCACCCAGCCACTGGCTGTGTCCGGAGGACTCGGTGAAGTAGAGCGCAGCACCGCCAATGGCGAGGAAGAAGGTGGCGAGGTAGCTCCAGACCGGGATCTCTGTGCGTCGTCCCCAGAGTGAAAAGAAGATCACCGGCGCCAGGTAGAGGGAGGCCGTGCCGCTGACCGCCACCGCGCTGAACAGATCCTTGTTGCCGGCGAACACCAGCCCCAGGCCCGCAAGCATGAACAGCGCCATGGTGATGCGGCCGTTGCGCAGCGTGGCGTCGACCACGCCCATGTCCGAGGCGACCAGCTTGCTGGAGCTGGAGAGGGTGCTGTCCAGGGTGGACATGGCGGAGATCACCAGTGCCGCGTTGAACAGCAGCATCGGCAGGTCGCCGAGCAGGCGTGTCAGCACGGCGTTCATCGCCTCTCCCGCAGCGGCATTGGCACCGGCGAGCACACCGAGACTGCCGAACAGGGTGATGCAGAGGGCGCTGATCCAGGCAGCGTGCAGAAAACTGCGGCGGGTGGTTTCACGGTCGGCCAGGAAGCCGCGGTCCATCATCACCGGGTCGTGCATGGGGTAGCTCCAGATCTGCAGAAACGCCACCAGCATAAGGATAGGCCCCGGCTGGGAGATATCGAACGGCTTGAACAGGAGGCTCTCCAGGCTGAAGTGTCCGCCGCCCAGGGCGAGCAGCATCAGCAGACCCAGCACGACCATGAAGACCAGCATCTGGAAAAAGTCGGTACGCAGGGAGGCGTGCAGTCCGCCGACCATGGAGTAGAAGAGGGTGATGGCCGCCAGCCCCGCGACAGCCAGGGTGTAGGATTCGCTGCCGGCTGCGCCGAAAAGTATACCGATCACCAGCAGGTTTGCGAACACTTCGCTGACCAGCCGGATGCCGATGACGAAGTTGTAACAGCTGGTTCCCCAGCGGCCGAAACGGTCGAACAGGAATGCCTGGACACTGTCGTAGCCGTGCTGGAAGCGGAGACTGTCGATGATGCGTCCGCCGGTGAGAAAGGAGAGGTAGTAGGCGGCATAGGCCAGGGTGCCCCAGATGCCGTAGTAGAAACCGAGTATCGCTGCGTTCATCAGGGATCGGGCGAATATCCAGGTGGTGACCTGGGAGAAGATCAGGGTCAGCAGGCGGGGCTGCCGGCCGGCTGGCGAGAGGCCCTTGAAAAAGGCCCCTTCACCTTTCGCCTTGGGCGCGAGCATGATGGATGCCAGGGCGATGAACGCGACGATGGCGGGTAGTGCAAGTTCCATTGTCAGCTCCTTCGGGAGTCAGGTCGGTTGTTGTTTTAATGGCCCACAACGGGGTGATGGGTATCAGGTAGTTGACCTGCCCACATCGGAAAATATTTCAACGGCTTCAGCCGGCAGGCAGCAGTGCAAGCAGGACCCCGTAGCGGGCGGCCTTTCCGATGGCGATGAAGAGCAGGGCAGGCAGCAGGCGGATACCGCTCCAGCCGGCGGCCAGGCAGAGGGGGTCGCCCACCACCGGCAGCCAGGAGAGCAGCAGCAGGGGGCTGCCGTAGCGCTGTATGCGTTGCTGTGCCTTGCGGTGTTCCGGCTTGTGCAGCCCCTTGTCGGGAAACCGCCAAAGCAGCCACCAGCCGATCGCCCAGCTGGTCAGGCCGCCCAGGGTATTGCCCAGAGTTGCGGTTCCCCACAGCAGTGTCACCGGTGCGGCGTTCTCCATGGCGGCGTAGCCGAGCACCGCCTCGGAGCCTCCCGGCAGCAGGGTGGAGGCGAGGAAGCTGCTGGAGAAGAGTGTCCAGAGCGCGATCGTTTCGCTCATCTGTGCCTGATTCGCCAGCAGTGGTGGGGCTTGTGGCGTTTGAAGTCCTCCGGCTGGGTCTTGCCGGTGATCTCCTCCACAGCGGCCAACTGCTGGATTTCCGGGTCCAGCCTGAAGCGCCTCAGGTTATTGGAGAAGATGAGATCGCCATCCGGACTCAGTAACTCGAGGCACCCTTTTATCAGGCGGACGTGGTCCCGCTGCACATCCAGCACATCCTTCATCTTCTTTGAGTTGGAGAAGCTGGGCGGGTCCATCACGATCAGGTCGAAGCGCCTCTTTTTCGAAGCGGCCCGTCTCAGGTAGCTGAATACATCCGCGCGTACCAGGCGATGCCTTGCACTGTCCATGCCGTTGAGTTCGAAATTGCGCCTGGTCCACTCCTGGTAGGTGTTCGACAGGTCCACGGTCTCCGATTCGGTGGCGCCACCGGCAGCGGCATAGACACTGAAGCTGCCAGTGTAGGCGAAGAGGTTGAGAAAGCGCCTGCCCCCGGCGAGTTCCCGTACCATGGTGCGGGTCTGGCGATGATCGAGGAAGAGGCCGGTATCCAGGTAGCGCTCAAGGTTGACCAGGAACTTCAGGCCGCCCTCGTGGACCACGAAGTCTCCGCTCTCCGTCTCGTGCTTCTCGTACTGGGCGAGACCGCGCTGGCGCTCGCGGGTCTTGAAGACCACCCTCTCGCCGGGTATCTCCAGGGTTTGTGCAATCGCCTGCTTCAGTTCATCGGCATGATCGACGAACGACCTGTCCGGCTTGACGAACTCCTGCAGGTGCACCCGTCCCTCGTACCAGTCGAGGGCCAGGGGGAACTCCGGTATGTCCCGGTCGTAGAGCCGGTAGCAGCTGATCTCCCTGCGTCGTGCCCACTTGTTGAGATGGCGTGCGTTTTTCTTCAGGCGGTTGATAAAGGGTGTGAGGTCGGTCATCGCTTGTTGAACTGCCAGGCCGCGATCAGCAGGCTGCCCCAACCCGCCAGGAAGGCGAGGCCGCCGATGGGTGTGATCATGCCCAGGGGTCGGGCGCCCACGGTGGCCAGCAGGTAGAGGCTGCCGGAGAAGAGCACGATGCCGGCGAAGAACGACCAGCCGGCCCGTTTCAGCCAGCGGGAGTCCAGGTGCAGTGCGAGCAGGCCCACGGCCAGCAGCGCGATGGCGTGCAGTCCCTGGTACTGCACCGCCGTCTGGAACACGTCGTAATGGTAGTCGCTCACCTGACCGCGAATGGCGTGGGCGCCGAACGCACCCAGGGCCACGGTCAGGAAGCCGTTGATGGCGCCGAGGATAAGAAACATGCTGGACATGGTCAGAACGGCGGCCGATCAGTGAAGATCGGTCTTGGCCAGTTCGTCGAGGATACCCAGTACCAGCTGCTCGGTCTGGGTGTTCATTCCCTTGCACAGCTTGTCCGGATCGCGTTCGCCGTTGATCAGGGGGCGGATAACCGCCGCCAGCCTGGCCATGGGTCCACCCGCCTTGCTCATCTGTTCGGCCATGTTGGAGATCAGGGTCAGCGCCTCGACATTGCCGGTGGCAGCCGCCTGGATCATGCCGGCCAGTCCGGGTACCGCCATGGTCGGGTCCGGCTTGGCATTGGGGTCGGGCAGGGTGGCCGGATTCTGCAGTCCGCGCATGATCGCCTCGGCGATCACCTGGTCCTCTTCGTCCAGTCCCTTGATGGCACTCATGTCTCGCTGGCCGGCCACGATCTGGCGGATGGCCGCGACCAGGCCCGACCAGCCGTTCTCCTCCGCGCTGGTGAGCAGTTGTTCGTAGTTGGGGCGGTCAGCCTCGCTCTGGCTGAACTGCACCACCTGGTTGATGAAGGCGGCATGCATGGTGATGATCTGCTGATGCCGTTCGGGCAGCTGGGGCATGATGGATCCTTGGTCGATACGAAATTCCGCCAATCTTAAACCAGAGGGGTAGGGGTCAGCCAATCGGACGCCAGGCAGGCGGCGTGGCGATAACCCTGCTGATCAAGGCGTTTTGTGTAGTTTTTGGGTCTCTGCCTGTCGACTATGCTTGGAGTGTGGGGCGGCATTGCCCGCACCATCAAACCATTACCAGGGACAGGGATGGTGGTCCATGAGGAATCTTCAGCTGTTGATGGCCGTCGCGATCTGGCTCGCTCTGAGCGGATGCAACCGCGCTGAGTTCATCAGGCCGGTGCATACGATCGAGGCTGCCGATGTGGGCGGAACCGAGGTGGCGTTGGCACCAGATGCGCCCCTGGGTGCATCGGGCGACCGCTCCGGGGTGATCCGTATCTGGCATCTCGAGTCCGGTGACATGCGCACGGCCTGGCGTGGACACAAGGGGAATATAAAGGGGCTCGCCTTCGCCGGAGAGGATGATCCACTGCTGGCGAGTGGTGGGTGGGATGGCCGCATCGCCAGCTGGAGCCTCGGTGGGGATCTGCTGGCCGAGGTGGCAACCGGAACGCCCGTGATGCACCTGGCGGTGAGTTGGTCACGTGGCCTGCTGGTCAGTGGTCACAGGGACGGCAGTGTGCGCCTGTGGCGTTTCCCGGACCTTGAGCCTGTTCGGAGCTGGCGCCTGCACCGCTCGAAGGTCCGTGCGGTCGCCATCCATGATGCCGGTGACAGCATCGCCTCCAGCGGAGCCGATGAGCGGGTCTTTCTCTGGCGCGACGGACGCCTGGCAGAGGAGCTGCACGGGCCGGGACAGGATGTCCGTACCCTGGCCTTTTCCAACGATGGGCAGACCCTGTATGGTGGCGCCTGGTTCAACCTGCATCGCTGGCGTCTCGATACTGGCGCCCATCACCGTTTCCCGACAGAGCATGGCGGGGTCATCAACCGCATCAGCCTCTCATCCGATGGAGAGGAGTTGCTGAGTATCAGCCGGGAGACCGACAGCGCGGTGATCGCCCTGGATCCGGCCAGCGGCAGGACCCTGCGGCATTTTGGCTATCACGAGCTCTGCGGGGCCGATGTCGACATCTCGCCCGGCGGGCGTTACCTGATGAGTACCAGTGATGATGCCAGTGTGCGGATCTGGCATCTTCCCTAGGGTCCCAACGGCGTTTTCATTCGCTCATGTAGAAGCAACTACACTACGCTCATTCAGCCTTGCTGGACAAAAAAACAGTCCCTAGGGTTTATATAGTTAGCTGGCCTCGAGTATGGCGATCGACTCCATGGCGATCTCGCGCACCTCGGCGTTCTCGTCCTCCAGCAGGGGGCGGATCGCCTGCAGCGCTTCAGGGGTGCCCGAGAGACTGAGATAGTGGCAGGCGTCGGCACGGATCTGCGACTCGGCGTCCCGGGTCAGCCGGATCAGCTCGGGGACGACGCTCTCAAGCAGTTCCGTGCCTGCGAACTCCTCCATCACGGCCCCGATGCCGATACGGACCGCCATTGGCGTCTCCAGTGATGCCAGCAGCACCACCAGGTCCAGCAGGGTGTCCGGTTTCTGCCTGATCTGGCCGATCACATCGTCCAGCTGCTGGCTCTCCAGAAGGTGCTGATAGTAGGCGGTGGCGCCCATGCCGCTCCTGGCATCCTCGGCCCATTGTCTCAGCTCGCCGTAGCTCTGGTTGCCGGTCAGTTCGAAGGTGCCGATGCGCATCCAGGGAACCGAGCGGACACCGAGTTCTTCGGCAACCTCGGGGTGCTCGGCGAGATTGACGATCTCAAGCCGACCCAGCTTGCCCTCTTTCAGCAGCCGGCCGAGGGATTCCAATACCGAGGGGCAGTGGGGGCAGGCTGGCGCGATCAGCAGCAGGGCGCTGGGCGATACTTGGTGATGGGTCATTGGGTCTCCGGCGGGTCTGGATTTCATCGCACATTATCCGATCTGCCGTGGGTTCGTAAATGGCAGGATCTACTGCAGGCTCTCCAGGTAGAGCGCAGGGCCCTTGAGCGCCGTATTGTCCGTGGTGATCACGTGGACCGGCATCTGTTCCAGCAGCGGACGCATGCGTCCCTTCTCCAGGAAGGCCTCCAGGAAGAACGGCATCTTGAGCCACTCGATCATTCTTGGGGCTATACCTCCACCGATAAATACGCCGCCGGTGGACTTCATCTTGAGGGCCTGGTTGCCGGCTTCCGCTCCCAGCAGCCTGATAAAGAGGCCGACGGTCTCCGTGCAGAGATCGTCCACTTCCTGGATCGCCTTCGAAGTGACGATAGCGGCTACGTCATCTTCCTTCTTGAGGTCTTCGAACCAGTCCGGAACGGGGACATCCCGGTACTCCAGCATGAAATCGTAGAGGGTCGCCAGGCCGGGGCCGGAGACCAGCCGCTCCCAACTCACATGGCGGTGCTTCCTCTGGGCGAACTTCAGCAGTTCCATCTGGATCTCATCCGCAGGTGCGAAGTCGCAGTGTCCGCCCTCGGTGGCGAAGGGGAGGTGGATCGAGCCGTCCCAGAAGAGCCCTGCCTGGCCGAGTCCGGTGCCTGCGGCGATCACCATGGCATTGCCTGTGCCGTCTCCTGTTCCGGCCTGCAGGGTCAGCAGGTCGTCCTGGCCGAGACTTCCGATACTCCAGGCCAGGGCCTCGAGATCGTTGATCAGGTGAGTCTCTGTGCCGCCCAGGGTGTTCTGCAGCTTTTTCAGGCTGATTTTCCAGGGCAGGTTGGTGGTGTTGCAGATACCCCGGGTAATGGGACAGGGCAGGCCGAAACAGGCGGCATCCGGTTCGGTTTCAAGGGTATCGCGGAAGGTTTTGACGATCTTCTCGAAAGAGGAGAACTCCCTGCTCGGATAGGTGCTTTGGGTGATCAGCTCGATATCGCCGGCGTCTGACCGGCAAAGCGCAAGCCGGGCATTGGTGCCTCCGATGTCACCCGTGATGATGTCCATGCAGATTCCCCCTCGGTGGTTTCTTGTAGTTTGTTGTGCAGGTTAGTACAGGCAGGGCGCTTTGTCTTCAGCAAAATCCCCGCTACCTTACGAGACCCCGGGCAACAGGCTTTAGGATAAAACCGACTCGGTCCATGGTTGTTCAGTGGTCAATCGATAAAATCCTCAAATGTTCAATCAGGTAGGCTTCCCGCACCCGCCACGCTATAAAAACAGGCACGATGCGATCAAAATATCCGATGAATTCCACAGCATTGCTAAACGTGATGTTCAGTGATGACCGATATCATCGTAATAATTCCCCGCTGTCGGATCAGTATTCCGGGAATCTGGGTCTATACTGAGTTTGAGGAAACCGAGTTTTGATGGCCTTCTCCGTCACTTAGGAGAACAGTGCGGAGTAATTCAGTAAAAGCTGATGCAGTAAGGCCAGCAGAAGGAGGCGAGAAGAAACGACTGATCCTGTCAGCGCCTGTTGCCCGTGAACCGGGTGAGGTGGGTGTTGCTGGCGGGAGACAGTGTCAGCGAAGAAGGAGTCTTGGTGTGACAAATTCCAGTAACCCTTTCTTACTGCCAAAAGGCACGCCGCCTGCCGAGGGTGACGACAGTTTTACTCCCCCTGTCTTCGAGGAGTGGGTGCAGGGGTTGCCGACCGGAAATGTCGGGCAGACCGCCAAAGAGCTCTACATGAAGCTCAGGCAGATGAACAGTGTGGAGATTCCTCCCACGGACCGCATGCATATGCTGGTCATGCTGGATCAGTCGCTGCAGTTCGTTCTGCAGACCCTCGCGGAGCACTACCTGCAGGAACCCCCTCCACTGAGCAGGCGTAACAAGTCGGCGTCGGAGCTCGTGCTCTCGCTCTGTACCCTGGTGGTTCAGGCCTACAAGCTTGCATTGAACCAGTTTCATCACGAATCCCTGGCAGGCCGGGTACTGCACAAGAGCGGACGAACAGAGGCCATTCACAAGGTGCTCTACTATCTCGGTCAGATCCTGTTGCGCTCCTACCAGCTGTATCACCCTGCGCCCAAGTGGTTGTGGCACGAGATCCACGGTATCTATGGCTATGCACACGAGCACAACCTGCACGAGAAGCCGCTGGAGAACGAGGATCCGCGGGTCGGCCAGCTGCAGACGGCGACCTCACTCTATAAGCAGACCCTGCTGCTCTCCCTGTCGGGTCCCTACCGGATGATGAGGGGCGAAGTGGGGCGGGTCTACATGGCGCTTCAGCGTTGGGCACAGATGAGCAACCTGGTCGAACTGGGCAAGACCGATACGGACACCGGTCTTTTCGTTGTCGACGGAAAGTCCGATGAAGCACCCCGCTACAGGGGGCTGGGTGATGACAAACAGATCGAGAGGGGTTGGGTGCTGGATACCCTGGGTCTTGCAGGGCACCTGGCCGAAGAGCTGGAAGAGATGAAGGGCGCTTCAGATCTCGTCGGTTCGAGCCGTCCGGTCGATGGGCTCGACGTGGTATCGCCGGAGCTTCTCGAGCGCCTGATGCTCTCCTGGGGTATCGGTGTCACAAGAGCCTCGGAGAGAACAGAGTCCTCCGGGGATGTGCTGCTACACGGCAGTATCGAAAATATCTTCACCCTGCTGGGTGGAGAGCTCATCCAGGGGGATCGCTACAGGGTGGAGGATATCACTCCGCAAGATGAGGAAGAGAAAGAAGAGGAGACGTATCACCCCGAGTTTGACGAGCATGTCGTGGATGGCGGCTTCCGCCTGGATGCTTTCAAGGAGTCATCCGGAGCCGCTGCCAAGGCAGAACAAAAAACCCCGGTGGAGATTATCGATACACGTGATGAGGATATCATGGAGAAGTCCAGGGACTGCTGGGTGATCGACGAGAGCGTCAACGGTTATCACCTGGGATGGTATGGCTCCGGTAGGGCACCGGTTCACGTTGGAGAGCTGGTGGGTGTTCAGAAGCGTATCAGTGGGCTGTTGGGTGAACTGCAGGTCGGAGTGATCCGCTGGCAGATGTCCGAGAACGACGAAACCATCGATTTCGGTGTTGAGCTCTACCCGGACGACACGCAACCGGTACTGGTCAAGCGCGACCGGGGGGATGGCAGTGAGGAGATCATTCCCGGTTTACTGCAGAGTTCTCCCGGTGGGAGTTCGAGCATTATCATGGCACCCTTCTTTGCAACGGAGAATGACAGGTTGACCCTGGTACACGTCCATGGGGTGGGAGAGAAGGCGGTCAAGCTGAACAAGGTGCTGGACGGCTCCGCCTCATTCGTACAGGTCAGTTACCAGGATGCCAAGGCGAAGCGCGCCGCCGCCAAGCCCGCAGGAGATGAAACAACTGCGGCGCAGGAGGCACAGGCGGCCACTGAAGAGGAGTTCGATTTCGAGGAGCTCTGGGATCAATTCTGACTGTTGTTCTGCACACTCACCGGTTATATTCAGAAAGACCGGTGGGTGTGCTTTTGTTTGGATGCATGGCGGGCCGGATAATAAATAGATCAAATAATGGAGGAGAAATGATGCGCTTCTTGACAGTGGTTGCATTGGGTGGGTTTTTGCTGGTTTCAGGTTTTGCGCAGGCGCGGCCGCCCGGTTATGGCTACGGGCCAGGGCATGGTCCCGGTCCAGGTCCCGGTTTTACCCGGCAGGCACAGCAGACCGGACCGTCAGTCATTCTGCAGGAGGGGCTGAAGAAGCTGATGAAGTTCGTCGGCTCCAAGAAACAGCCGAACCGCAAACAGCTGGCACACTTCCTCAATACCGAGATTGCCCCTTATTTCGACTTTCACTACATGGCACGCTGGAGCAGTGGTCCCCGCTGGCGCCAAATGTCGGAACAGCAGCGTGAGAAGATGGCGGCAAAGCTGAAGCAGAATTTTCTCGGCGCGCTGGTACAGAAGCTATCAGGCTATTCAGGCCAGAATTTCCGCATGCTGCCTCCCCGGAGGAGCAGGGGCGGGGCGGTATCCGTGAACATCTCGATCGAGAATCCTGGCCGCTATCCTGCACGCATGAAGTTCCGCTTCTACCGCGGGGACAACGGCTGGAAGGTGTATGACGTGGAGGCCAACGGCAACAGTGCGGTTGCCTATTACCGGCAGTACTTCAGATCCCAGTATCCGGCACGTCGTCATGCGCCACGCTACAGGTAACGGGTTGTCGTGTTGATAAAATGAAAAGGGCCGGATCTCCGGCCCTTTTCTGTTGTCTCTTTATAAGATATGCCGTGCAGATACGCGATGCATAATGGTCAGGACAAGAGAGTCATATTGGTTTTTCTGGTGCAGGTAACAGGTAACGATGAGTGACAGTGGTGCAAAAGAGGGGACGCGTCGCCTGGGAAAGGGGATGATCGTTGGTGGCTGGATCCTGCTGATCGGATTGCTGACCCTGCTGTTCCAGGATCAGCTTGAGCAGATATCGAATCCCAACCGGGATCCCCGTGGCAGCATCAGCGCCGAGGGTGTGCGCGAGGTGGTGCTCGATAGAAACAGGGCCGGACACTATGTCGCCAGTGGACGCATCAACGGAACGCCCGTCGTCTTTCTTCTCGATACCGGCGCCACCGATGTGGCCATACCCCAGGTGCTGGCTGAGCGTATCGGTCTGAAGCGGGGCCGTGCGTTTACCAGTCGCACGGCCAATGGCAATGTCATGGCCTGGCGCACGGTTCTCGATCGAGTCACGCTCGGCAGTATCAGCGTGGAGGGGGTGCGCGCGAGTATCCTGCCAACCCTGCTTGGGGACGACGAGGTTCTGCTGGGTATGAGCTTTCTCAAGAAGCTGGAGCTGATTCAGCGCGACGGCAACCTGACGTTGCGACAGTACTGAAGAGATAAGCGGAGATAAAAAAACGGCGCCAGAGGCGCCGTTTTTTCGTACCGCAAGTAACGGACTCTATCAGCTCAAAGTATCTTTGAGTGCTTTCAGAGCGGTTACCTTGATAACGGTGCTTGCAGGCTTGGCTGCAATCTTGATGGCTTCGCCGGTAGCCGGATTGCGGCCCATGCGTGCCTTGCGGGCAGGCTTCTTGACGCGACGGATCTTAACGCCGGTCTCGGGGATGGCGAACTCGCCTGAACCCCTGCGCTGCATGTGACGCTGAATCAGGTCACCCAGAGAACCGAATACCTCGCCAACCTGTTTCCTGGTCAGGCCGGTCTCTTCGGCAATAGCCTGCATGATCTGCAGCTTGGTCTGTTTCTTGCCGATTGATTTCAGTTTTGCGGGAGCAGCTTTAGCGGGTGCTTTCTTCTTGGCTGCTGTTTTCTTCTTGGCAACTACTTTCTTCTTGGTGGCAGGTGCCTTCCTGACTGCGGCTTTTTTTGCAGTCTTTTTAGCGGTTTTCTTTTTAACGGCCATTTATGACTCCTGGTGTGCGTGGGATGTTGCATCGTAAAAATAGCATAGATTGTTATTTTTCCAACATTTATAAATCAAAACTTGCTGTCATGGCCAGTTATTTTTGCTGTTTTTCGTGTCATAGCCTTGGAAGCGGAAGAAAAAAGTGTATGGAAGAGGATTGCCAGAAAGCCTGCCGGATTTCCGTATACGGGTTACAAGGCATCATCATACGATGATACAGACACCTCCCCGGCGGCTGTCTCCCTGTCCCTGAAGATCTCCGTTGTGCCTGCGTACAACGCTGTGTGCACCACCAAAGAAAAGATTCTTTTCAGGCCACAGGCGATGCTTTTCGAACAGGTGTTCCAGTTCATCGAGCACCTGTTGTGTGGTGCCCTGCTCCAGGTTCAACACACCGTTTTCATAGTGCAGTCGAGGTTCTTCCACGGCTTTCCGGATATCCATGCCGAAATCGATTGAGTTGATCAATACCTGGAGAATCGCGCTTCTGATGCGGTTTGAACCGCCTGAACCGATGACCAGTGCATCGCCATCGGGTGTGAATCCCAGGGTGGGTGACATCATCGAGGCGATCCGGCTGTTTTCCGGCCACTCGTGGAATCCGTGGGGATTGATATCCTCCTCTCCCAGCATGTTGTTCATCATGATGCCGGTGCCGGGTATCACGTAGCCTGAACCCTCACCGTTGGACAGGGTCATGCTGGCGACGTTGCCTTGTGCATCTGCAACACTGATCTGGGTGGTGCCTCTTGAGAAGCTTTTGTGGTTCTGCATGATTTGGCGGTAACTCTCGAGATAGGCGTCGGTCAGGATCTCGCGGCTTGTCGCCTCGTCCAGGTCACGGTCCACACCCCGCTCGCCTCTCAATTGCTGGGTCAACTGCTGGGCCCGTGCGATGCGTACCAGGTGCGGGTAGCTGCGGGGTTGGAATTCACCCAGCCTTTCAGGTTCGAGCAATGAGAGTGCGAAGGCGATCAGCGTGCCGCCCACGGATGGTGCGGGGTTGGTCAGCAGGGTGGTGGAGTGATATTTAAGGCTCAGGGGCGTACGTCTCACGGCCTGGTAGTGTGCAAGGTCTTCTGCGGTGAGGCAGCCTCCGTTTTCCCTGCTGGCGCGAACCAGGGCCTTTCCCATATCGCCCAGGTGAAAAAGTTCTTCCCCCTCGGCGGCCAACGCCTCGAAAGCGTCCGCCATATCCGGCTGGCGGATGGTGTCGCCCCGCTCGGCCAGTCGGCCCGGCTTGTCGCTGCACTCGTGCAGTTGCAACGCCTCCGGGCTCGAGGTGAGAATCGGCGACACAATGTCCGAGATATAGTGTTGAAAACTGTTGAGTCCGATACCCTCCCTGGCAGCGATACAGGCAGGCTGAATGATCAGTTCCAGTGGCAGTCGGCAAAGGTCCCTGTGGATCGCGAACAGCCCCCTGACCGCGCCCGGTGTCGCCATGGAGCCCATACCGATATGGAACTCCTGGGTGGCGGTACCGAAATCAGCCAGGATAGGGTAGAAGTCGATTCCTTCCCTGGGAGGCTTCTGCATGGGCGTCTGCACGAAGAAATCGTACAGCGTTGCCGTGCCCTCGTTGGGGTGGGCGAGCATGAAACCGCCCCCGCCAAGGGAGGCGAGCACCGGTTCCGCCACGCAGCTGGCAAAAAGGGCAGCGAGAGCCGCATCGAAGGCATTTCCGCCCTCACGCAGGATATCTGCGGCGGCCCTGGCTGTGATTTCGTGGCCTGCCGCGACGGCGCCCTTGGATCTGCTCATGTCTCGATATGCCCTTTATGACTGTTTTCTGAGGGAATTTTAAGAATATACTCTGAAGGTATGGCAAGCACTTGCTAAAATCAGGTAAAGGATGGCTGTTTTCGGTCAGGCTGAGGGTTGAAGTGCCTATCGGGTCACTCAATTTTTCTGTTAGAAAAAGTTAAATATATCCCGAATCACTTGTGCTCTGCTATTTTGCGGGGAACAATGGAAATCTGACGCTTCTGCAACACCAGGATTGAAAAGAACAACAGCAAGGTTAGAGGATGTTTGAATGGCGGTAGCGCCTAAACAAAATGCGCCGGAAATTCTGCGTAAGCTGATACCGCTCAATACGCTGAAGGACGCGGCACTGAAAAAGGCCGTCGAAGCTGCCGATTTCGGCAAGCTCGGCAAGGGCGACCTGCTGTTCAGCGAAGGCGATACCGACAACTACAACGTCTATCTCCTGTCGGGTGAAGTCGGACTCTATACAGGCAAACGGGAGATGGACTCGGTAAGGGCAGGCACCGATACCGCCCGTTTCCCCCTGGCCCACCAGATTCCCCGCAAGTTCACCGTAAAAGCGAAATCCAAGATCGAAGTGGTTCGCATCGACAACCGCATTTTGGGCGAGCTGTTGGCCAAGGCGGGCAGTTCCGACTACGAGGTGAGCGACTTCGATGCCGAGGCGACAGATGACTGGATGAGCCAGCTCCTCGCCTCCCGTGTCTTCCAGCTCATTCCCGCCTCCAATATCCAGGGCGTGATGATGCGCATGGAGGAGATGGAGACCAAGGCGGGCGATGTCATTATCCGCCAGGGTGAAGAGGGCGATTACTTCTATCTCATCAACAAGGGACGCTGCAGCGTCCTCTATACCGATGGGGAGGGTGGCGAAGCCTCTGAAGTGGCCCAGCTGGGCCCTGGGGAGAGTTTTGGCGAAGAGGCGCTGCTCTCGGACAAACCCAGGGGGAGCACGGTGGTCATGCTCACCGAGGGTATGCTGCTGAGGTTGAGCAAGGAAGACTTCATCCAGTACGTGAAGAGCCCGCTGGCCGACACCATTCCCTTTGCCAAGGCGCAGAAGCAGGTTGAGCAGGGGGCGGTCTGGCTCGATGTCAGACACGCCGAGGCGTTCGAAGAGCGCCACCTCCCTGGAAGCATCAACCTGCCCTTCGGTTCTCTGCGCTACCAGTCCTCAAGCCTGGACCCGGACAGTCACTTCATCCTCTATTGCGATGACGGCCAGCTGAGCTCCACCGCGGCCTACCTTCTGGTGGAGCAGGGATTCAACACCAGCATTCTGGAGAAGGGCCTGGACGGTGTGCCCGATACCGTCTGGTCAGCGCCTGAAGACAAGGTGGTTGCCCTGCGTCCCGGAGACGAGGTCGGTGCCGGGTTGGACGCCCAGGAGATGGTCCAGAAACTGGCCCAGGTCGAGAGCAAGTACAGCCAGCAGCTCGAGCAGATGAAGAAGCTGATGCTGACCCTCGAGAAGGCCAAGGCAAAGATCGGCCAGATGGAGCAGGAGAAGCAGGAAGCCCTGGCCCAGCAGGCCAGTGAACTGAAAGGCCTTAAGGATGAGTTGTCCAAGAAGGATGGTCGGCTCGAATATGTCGAGGAACAGCTCGCCAAGGTGAAGGACCTTGCGGACAACCTGAACGAAAAAGAGAAGGCCCTGGCCGAGGCCGAGAAGAAGCTGGCCCAGCTGCAGGAGCAGCAGGCAGGCAGCGAAGAGGCGGCAAAGACCCAGCAACAGCAGCTGGGCTCTATCGAGAAGTCCCTCAAGGATGCAATGGCCGAGCGAGACCAGGCGGCCGGGAAACTCGCCAAGCTCGAAGGGCGTAACGAGGAGATCGAGAAGGCCCTGCAGGCGGCAGAGGAGAAGGCCAAAACACTCGAGCAGTCCCTGGCCCAGAAAAATGACGAGGCCACGGGGCTCGATGAAACCGTCGCCAGCCTCAAACAACAGCTCGAGGGTGAGACTGCCAGGGAAGCAGAGCTCGAGCAGAAACTTCAGGCGCTTGAGTCGGAAAGCGAACAAGCGAAGTCTGAGCTCGAATCACAACATCAACAGGCCCTCAAGGAAGCGCAGGATGCCCTGGAGCAGGAGCGTGCTGCGCACCAGGAGTCCCGGCAGAAGATTGAAACCCTGGAGAGTGACGGGGCGAATCTCAAAGAGACGCTGGAGAAGGCCCGGGCCGAAGCCGCCGATGCGGCATCCAAGGTAACCGCGCTCGAACAGGCCGGTGGTGAATCGGAAACCCAGCATGCCGAGGCGCTGGCAACGCTACAGAAATCACTCGACGAAGAGAGCGCCAACAAGGGCGATCTTCAGCAGCAGCTCACCGCCTTGCAGGAGGAGAAGGAGAAACTCGAGGCCGAGGCTGCAGCCAGCCAGGCGTCAACACAAGAGCTCACGGCGAAGCTCGAGCAACTTGAGAAGGCCGGCGGGGAGTCCGAAACCCAGCATACCGAGGCATTGGCGGCACTGCAGTCGACGCTGGATGAGACCAGGGCGAAGGGTGACGAGGCTGAGCAGAGGTCCCAGTCCCTGGAGAGCGACCTGGCAGGCGCAAACGAAAAGATTGCACAGCTCGAAACCCAACTGAATGAAAAAGAGCAGGGGGCACAGGAGCAGCAGTCACAGCTGGAGAAGCAGCAGCAAGAGGCTGGTGAGGCCCGGCAACAGATAGAGGCACTCGAGTCGGAGAAGGAGCGGTTGCAGGGTGAGCTTGACGATGCGGCTCACCGGGCGTCCGAGCTGGAAGCCAGTCGTGTGGCCCAGGAAGAGGAGTCAGTGGCCCACCAGGCCGACCATGAAAAGCTGGTGGCTGAGCTGCGCGAGGAGCTGGCACAGGCAACCACGCAGGGTGGCGAGGCGGCGAAGCGGAGCGAGACCCTTCAGGCAGAGGCCGAGGGTCTGCAGGAGAAGCTCACCACTGCAGAGACCAGGATCGGCGAACTCGAGCAGACCCTGGCAGCGAAGGCGGGCAGCGAAGAGGAGGCCGCCCAGTGGCAGGCCCAGATCGAATCTCTCAAGGCTGAGCTGCAGAAAGGCGAAGAGAGTATCAAGCAGGCCAACGAGAAAACAGGTGAGCTTGAAAACCAGCTTTCCGAGCGTGACACCGAGGTGGCTGCACTCAAGGAGCAGGATGAGAGCCTGCGCAATGAACTGAAAGAGGCGGCTGAAGCCCGCGAGGCCGCAGAGAAGAGCACGGAAGAACTCGCCGGGCAGCTTGAAGCACGTGATGCTGAAATAAGTCAGCTCAAGGCGCAGGGCCAGCAGCTTGAAGAGAGTGGCGAGGAGCTCGAGGGTCTGCGTAAATCCCTGGACGAAACGACCGAAGCGCGCGAGGCGGCAGAGAAACGTGTTGAAGAGCTCGCCGGGCAGTTGGAAGCACGTGATGCTGAAATAACCCAGCTCAAGGAGCAGGGTCAGCAGCTTGAAGCGTCCGGTGAAGAGCTGGATGTTCTGCGCAAGGAGCTCGCCGAGGCAGTGGCTGCACGCCAAGCGGCTGAAGAGGCTGGCCAGGTGGCCAACAGGCAACTCGCCGAGCTGCAGTCCGGCGGCGACGAACTGAAGGTGCTCCAGGCTGAGCTCGACAGCCTGACACTGGCACTGGAGGAGTCTGACCAGGCCCTCGACACGGCAGAGAAACGGATCACCGAGCTGGAGGGTGAGCGTGAGGAGCTGTCCGTGGAATCAGGCGGTGCTGCCGAACAGGCGGCCGCCCTGGAAGAGGAGCGCGACAAGCGTGCTACCGCCGAAGCGGAGGTCGAGCGACTGACCGGCGAGGCCGAAGAGCTGCGTCGCGTCATGGAAGAGAACGTGGAACAGATCAAGCAGGCCCAGGGAATCGAGGGTGAGGATGTCGAGTCCCTGCGCACCGAACTGCAACTGGTCAGGGATATGGCCGAGTCCGATCTCAATCAGTTGAGAGAGGAGCTTGAGGAGGCAAGGGCACAACTCCAGTCCCAGGGCGAAGAGGGAGACGTGGCCCTGATCAAGTCCCAGCTGGTAGAGGCCCAGAGCAGGCTGAAAGAGATGGAGGCCGGCGGCTCCGAAAATGTGGCCGAGAGCGAAGCGCTGCGCCAGGAGGGCGACTCCCTGCGCAGGTCCATTGATGAGCGTGAACACCAGATCGCCCGCCTGCAGAGCGACCTGCGCAAGCTCGAAGAGAACATAGAGGACAGCAACGGCGAGGTGGACCGGCTGAAACAGGCCCTCGAGATCGCCCAGGTCGAGGCGGACGAGGCCGAGTTCCGCAGCCAGGAGTCCGTGGATGCCAAAAAACAGGTTGAAGAGGCGCTCTACAAACTGCAGCAGCAGGTGGAGAGCGAACGCATCAAGGATACCGGTGACGGTAGCGCCCTGAGTGCCAAGGGGCCGCTGGAGATGGCCGCCCCATCCGGCGGAGGCCGGGGCATGGTGGGCATCGCCATTGGCGCGGTGGTCGCTTTCGTGGTGGCTGAAGGGCTCTCGATCATCGGCGGTAAGGGTGAGCTCATCAGCGGACTCTTTGCAGACAAGACCGAAGTACAGGCACCGGCCCCTGTTGCCGAGGCGCCCAAGGTTACGGTGACACCGCCGCCGGCGGTGGAAGCGCCGCGGGAAGTGGCGCCTGAGCCGAAACCCGAACCGGTCAGCGAACCGGTGGTTCAGGCAGAGCCTGGGCCCGAAGTGACACCTGAACCAGAGCCTGCGCCCGAGCCTGAACCCGAGGTGGTCGAAGCAGCGCCTGAACCGGCCAGGCCTGCAACGGGCTCCAAGCTTCAGGATCGACTGCGCGGCGGCGGGCGTGCCCCCGAACTGCTCTATATCCGTGGTGGCCAGTTCACCATGGGCAGCGATCGCAGTCAGCTCGCCAGTGAAGAGCGCCCTGCCCACGATGTTGCGGTGGGTGATTTTGCCATCGGGCGTTACGAGGTTACGTTCGACGACTACCAGCGGTTCACCCGTGCCACCGGCCGCCAGCTTCCCGATGACCTTGGCTGGGGCAAGGGTGCCCGGCCGGTGATCAATGTCAGCTGGGAGGATGCGGTGGACTACACCGAGTGGCTTTCAAGGCAGACCGGTGAAAGCTACAGACTGCCCACCGAGGCGGAGTGGGAGTATGCGGCGGGTGCCGGCAGTGACGCAGTCTACTGGTGGGGTTACGACCTCACCGAGAACAGCGCCAACTGCTTCAACTGCGGAAGCCGCTGGGATGGCGTGTCGACCGCTCCCGTGGGTACCTTCCCCGCCAACGGTTTTGGACTGCACAATACCGCCGGCAACGTCATGGAGTGGGTCGCTGACTGTTACCACTTCGGATACGACGGTGCACCCACCGATGGCTCGGCCTGGGTTGAGCCTGCCTGCCCGGAACGGGTGGTCAAGGGTGGAGCCTTCAACAAGTCGGGTGACAGCCTGAGGACCACCAAGCGTACCCCCTACGAATCCGAAACCAAGCTGTTCGTGCTCGGCTTCAGGGTTGTGCGTGACGTCGAGTGAGCGGCAGATAGCCGGCGTGTTGATTCCCCGTTCCGGCAGAAATCCAGTTACCTGAACAGACCATGCGTATTCTTGCCGTTGGCATCGCCACCCTCGATATCATCAACAGCGTCGACAGCTACCCGGCCGAGGACCAGGAGGTGCGGGCCTGCCAGCAACGGCTGAGCCGCGGCGGCAACGCCACCAATACCCTTGTTGCACTGAGCCAGTTGGGACTGCGTTGTGACTGGGCTGGGATGATCGCCGACGACACTGACAGCGGTCACGTGATGGCGGATCTCGATCGTCACCGGATTGGCACCGATTACTGTGAGCATTATCCGGGCGGTAAGACACCGACCTCCTACGTCTCGTTGAGCCTGGCCACTGGCAGCCGCACCATCGTTCATTACCGTGACCTGCCGGAGTACAGTGCCGAAGCGTTCCGCAGGATACCCCTCGAGGCGTTCGACTGGATCCATTTCGAGGGGCGCAATGTGCCCGACCTGGCGATGATGCTGAAGCGGGTCGCGGCCGCGGGTATATCCTGTTCGCTCGAGATCGAAAAGGAGCGGCCGGGTATCGATGCGCTCTTCGGCATACCCGATCTGCTGCTCTTCTCCCGCGCCTACGTGACCGAAAAGGGCTTTACCGATGCCGAGGTCTTCCTGCAGTCGTTGCAGCCTCAGATCGGCAGGGAGAGCCGGGTGTTTCTCGCCTGGGGTGATGAGGGCGGAGCCGTGCTGGACAGCGATGGCGTGATCCACCGCAGCCCGGCATATCCCCCGCAGAAGGTGGTGGATACCCTGGCGGCCGGGGATGTCTTCAACGCGGGGGTGATCGATGCGCAACTGCAAGGCCTTTCCGCTCCGGATAGCCTGCAGGCGGCCTGCAGGCTGGCAGGCCGCAAGTGCGGCCAGATAGGCCTGGATAACCTGGTGGCATCATGAGTGGCACGCAGAAGCTGGTGCTGGCGAACCTGGACGAGCTGGCGAAGGGGGCCTCCAAGGGGGTTACCATTGAACTGAACGGAGAGCGCGTCGAGGGCTTCCTGGTGCACAAAAATGGTGCAGTGTACGCCTATATAAACAACTGCCCCCACACCGGTGCACCCCTGGACTGGATGCCTGACCAGTTTCTCGACCGCGAGCGTGAGTTCATACAGTGCGCCATGCACGGCGCACTGTTCGAGATCGAGAGCGGACTCTGCGTGTACGGGCCCTGCGTCAACAGGAAGCTTCAGCGGTTGGAAGTGGAGGTGGATGGGGGGAAGGTCGTTCTCGGTGCTTGATGCGGGTGCTCGCGGCTCCCGTACGTACATGCGCCGCTCCTCGGTTCTGGCTTCCTGCTTCGCCCTAACTCCTCCATCCATGGAGTCGTGTGCATCCCTCGGCTCAGGCTTCCTGCTTCGCTCTACCTCCTGCATCCCTGCAGTCGTGCACCCGCGGCATACGACCGCCAGGGATGGCGGAAGTGCAGGTAATGCTGGAGCAATTACCTGTCCGTACATCCTGTACATAAAAAAGACCCGCGGTGTTTGCCACGGGCCTCTCTTGCACAGTACCAATCTATTTCCGCTTCTCTACAAAGCTCTCAGCCGGTACCAGGGCCAGTTCCGGGGGTAGAGTCGGAGGCTCTGGCCAGGCTTCAGTGGAGACTACCTGCAATGCTGTTGCGGGGCACAAAATCTCCAGCTCGCGCCTGTCCGGCGATGTGGTTGCAGTGGCGTTACGTTTACCCTGAAGGATCAGTTCGCCAGTTGCCATATCGTATAAGCTGAGCATTTCGCACCTCCCGAGTACCGATAACCAATAGGTTTTTTCCGGTCTCGTTATTTTTATCGGCGTGCCATGAGAGAACTTGAGGGCTGCGCCCGCTAATCAGTGTTTTCGATGTCTTCCAGGGGATGCAGATGCTGCTCCCCGGCGGGATGGTCCTGGTCCACCCCGTAGTCTTCGGTCATCAGGTCTAGGGATCCGGACCAGTCCTCAGGCGGCTCGGCCGGCCTCAGTTCCAGCTCCTCCCAGGTCTCCATGTCGTACTCTTCGATGGCCCCGTCGAAGTACTGGATCTCGATGGTCTGGTCATCGGGATCGAAGGCGACCACCTCCAGTGTCTCTCCTTCCAGGGTCTGGTACCAGTCTCCGACTTTTGGAATGGGCGAGGTCATGGCTTCCTCCTCCTTGGGCACCGGGTCCGTCACCCCAAAGGCGAACCCCCCCTCTCTCACGTGCCCTTACCTTTAATCATAGCTGCGGATGACGACGGTGCCAGAAAGTTTGTCATGAAACCCCTGCTTCCGCTTGTCCATCGCTATCCAGATAAAGCCCAGCATCAGGGGCAGCATGGAGACGAAGTAGCCCAGGTAGCGGCCAATGAGCTGCCACGTGGAGGGCGCCTCGAAGCTCTTCGAATCCACAATTTTGGCATGGATTAGCATTTTTCCCGGCGTGGCCCCCCTGTAGCGCCAGAAGATGATCACCGCAATGGCCGGCAGCAGGTAGGAGACGATGAAATCCACCGGGCCCGCAATCAGCGTCTCGGTATCGCTGAAATACTCGGGCCCATAGGCCCAGTAGAGTGCGGGCGTGGTGATGATACCGACGATGATGGAGTCGATCAGGGTGGCGCCGACCCGGGGCCAGAAGCCGACATACTCCAGCACGGCCTCCATGGCGCGGCGTTCCGAGGGGGAGATATCTGAATCCATGTCTGCTCCTGCCGATGGGTGAATATCAATGACGCCGTCCGCTTGCGTGGGGCAGACTTCTGCCTCTGGCGGCGTTGGGGGGAACGGCGTTACTCCCTTGTTGAATTCTTCCAGACCCGGCCGGTCTGATCAATTCAGAGGTCCCGGAGACGGAAATCGGGTATAAATCGTTAAAGGCAGGATGATGCGGGAAACAAGGTATAGAGCAGATGCAGCTGAGTGAGGGGCTTTTTTCGACCACGGTGCTCTGGTGGATAGGCGCGCTCTACGGCCTTGCTCTCTTCTATGCCCTGCGCATGGCGCCCTGGCGAAGGATGCTCGAACGGGAGCAGTGGCATGTCTTCCTGGGGGGCTGCGTGGCGTTGCTGGTGCTCTGGAGCGTAAGCGCACAGGTCAACAGCGGGCTCAGCTTCCACCTCCTGGGGGCAACCACCATCACGTTGATGTTCGGCTGGTCGTTCGGGGTGATCGCCTGCAGCCTCGCCCTGCTGGGAGTGACCATCAACGGTAGCAGCGGCTGGGAGGCCTTTGCACTCAATGCCCTGGTGCTGGGCGTGCTGCCGGTGACCCTGACCCAGGTGCTGCTGGTACTGGTGCGCTCCCTGCTGCCGAAGAACTTTTTCATCTACGTACTGGTCAATGGTTTTCTGACCGCCGGGCTGGTTATGCTGGTCAGCGGTTACGTGGCTACCGGTTTGCTGGTGCTGAGCGGTGAGTACGCCATGGTGGAGCTGGAGGAGACCTTTCTGCCCTTCTTTCCGCTGATGGCGATGCCCGAGGCGTTTCTGAACGGCTGGATCATGACGGTTCTGGTAGTCTATCGTCCGAACTGGGTCTACTCGTTCAGTGACGAGCTGTACATCAAAGGCAAATGAGGAGATTGAGCATTGGGTTGGTGGGGTAAAGTCGCCGGAGGCGCATTCGGATTCATGTTGGGCGGACCCCTGGGGGCATTGCTGGGTGCCGTGCTGGGCCACAGCCTGGACAAGGGCATGAAGGGGCTGGAAGGGGTCGAGGAGCTCAACCCCGGCGATCGCGAACGTGTGCAGACCGCCTTCTTCACCACCGTCTTCTCGGTGATGGGGCGTATCGCCAAGGCCGATGGCCAGGTCTCCAGGGACGAGATCGCCCTCGCCGAGGCGGTGATGGACCAGATGGATCTCAGTGCCGAGATGCGCCGTACCGCCATCAACCTGTTCAACCAGGGCAAGGCGGACGATTTTCCGCTGGACGAGGTGCTCGATCAGTTCCGCCGCGAGTGCCACCGCCGCAACACCCTGATCCAGATGTTCATCGAGATCCAGATCCAGGCCGCCTATGCCGACGGACGCATGGACAGTGCGGAGGAACAGCTGCTGCTGCACATCTGCAATATGCTCGGCGTGCCCGAGTTCGCCTTCCGGCGGCTGGAGAAGATGATCCGTGCGGAGCGTCACTACGCAGGGGCCGGTGCAGGCCGTGGACGCGCAGCGTCGCCACCCAAGGGTCCCACCCTCAGCGACGCCTACGCCATTCTCAATATCTCCAAGGATGCCAGTGACGCCGAGGTGAAGAAGGCCTACCGGCGCCTGCTCAACCAGCATCATCCCGACAAGCTGGTCTCCAAGGGCCTGCCCGAGGAGATGATGAAGATGGCGGCCCAGAAGACCCACGAGATACGCCAGGCCTACGAGCAGGTAAAGGCCGCCAGGGGCATGTAACCCAATATCCCCAGGGCTGGGGGGTTGACCGTTGCGCTAGGGCTTCTATCCTTTACGGATAACCTACAACTATAAATAAAACCCAAGGAGGTCGGCGGATGTCCGATTCAATCGATCCCATCCTGCTCAATTTCGTCTACGCCATCATGGGCGGTGCACTCACCCTCTTCTTCATGTGGCTGGGCTGCAAGGTGTTCAGTCATATCGTCAACTTCAGCATCCCGGATGAGCTGGCCAAGGGCAATCTCGCCGTCGGCGTGATGATCATGGGTATCTTCATCGGCATCGGTACCGCCCTGGGGCTGGTGATAGGCCTGGGTCTCAACTGATGAAGCACAAGGGCTGGTGGCTCGGCTCGGCAGTACTGATACCGATGCTCGCATTGGCGGGCAAGGGCGATTATGTAAAAGACAAGTACTGGACCAGCAAGTACGACCGCACCTTCAAGAAGTACACCAAGCGCTACTTCGGGCCCGGTATGGACTGGCACTGGTTCAAGGCCCAGGGGATCGCAGAATCAGGGCTGAAGGCGAAGGCAAAGAGCAAGGCGGGTGCCATAGGCATCATGCAGATCATGCCCGCCACCTTCAAAGAGATAAAAGAGAAGAATCCCCACTTCATCGACATAACCGATCCCGAGTGGAACATTGCAGCAGCCATCTATTACGACCGCAAGCTCTACAAGCGCTGGAAGAAACAGCTGCCAAACGGGGAAAAGCTGAGCTTCACCTTCGCCAGCTACAACGCGGGGCACTCCAAGATCAGGCGGGCCTATAAAAAAGCGGTTGAGAAGACCGAGAATGTGGCCGAGTGGGAGCAGGTGGCACCCTACTCACCTTCCGAGACCAGGCACTACGTGCGCCGTATCCATGGCCTGATGGAGTCCAGGTAAAAGTACGTGTCATCCCGGCGAAGACCGGGATCCAGGTGCAACTTTGCATAAAGGACAGCAGGACTTGTTTCTCGATGCCAGGTCTCGGGAATTACTCAGTGCATTGCTCTAACAACGCAATCCGTACAAGCGTTCACTGCGCCTGGTCCGGAATGATGCCTTGGCGCTGGCCCGTCGCGGTCTGCTATTTCCTGGGCGGCAGCTCGTCGTACTCGGGCAGCGAACCGGGATCGGTGTACCACTCCGCACGGGAGGCGCAGTAGATATTCTGGAACGGGCGTATGCCCGGATCGTTATCCAGGGTGCCGGCGGGTACGATCACCGCCTTGCCGCTCTGTGCCTTCCACGGCAGAGAAGAGCCGCACTTGGTACAGAAGGTGGTGGCGAAGTGCCTGGCGCCCTCCAGCTCGAACCGCTTCACGTGCTCTTCACCGCTGAGCCACTGGAAATCATCCGGCGAGACCAGCAGGTTCGAGGCGAAGGCGCTGCCGGTGAACTTGCGGCAGCGGGAGCATCCGCAGTACTGGAAGATGCCGAGATTGCCCTTGATGGCGTAGCTCACCGATCTGCAGAGGCAGCTGCCGGTCGCTTCGTGATCGCTCATCGGTTTATCTCCTTGATCTCCATTATCCCAGAAATGCCTCCGGTGACTTCAGGTAGGCGGCTTCCTCTTGCGTGCTCTCCCGCCCGAGTATCGCGTTGCGGTGGGGAAAGCGGCCGAAGCGTCTCACCAGTTCACGATGATGCTCGGCGAATTTCAGGTTCTGTTCAAGTCCGTGTGCCCTGTACATGGTTACCGAGAGGTTCTGCATCTCGATATCTTCGCTGTGCATCAGGGGTATGAACAGAAACGAGAGCTGTTCGGCTGGCAGTTCCAGTGGCTGGTCCTTGTGGATGGCGCTCAAGGTGGTCTGCACGGCCATCTGCTCGGTGCTGAAGCTGATGGCCTGGTTGCGGAACATGTTCAGGGGGAGCTGGTCGAGCACGATGACAAGCGCGACACTGCCGATGGCGCTCTCCGTCCAGCTATCGAGTTCACCAGCCGCAGCCTGTTGCCACAGCGCCTCGAAGCGATCGCGTATCTCGTGGTCCAGCGCCTCGGTGGAAGAGAACCACTGCTTTTTTATGCGATCGGAGAACCAGAAGTCGATGATCTCTGTCGGTGCGCTCTCCATGATCAGCACTCGGTGATGCTTACGGCCAATCCGCCCAGGGAGGTCTCCTTGTACTTCTCGGACATCTCCAGGCCGGTCTGCTTCATGGCGGCGATGCAGTTGTCCAGCGGCATGAAATGGGAGCCACTGCCCCTGATTGCCAATGAGGCGGCGGCAAAAGCCTTGATGGCACCGAAGCCGTTGCGCTCGATGCAGGGCACCTGCACCAGCCCGTTGACCGGATCGCAGGTCATGCCCAGGTGGTGTTCCAGGGCGATCTCCGCGGCGTTCTCTATCTGCTCGGGCGTACCGCCACGCACCGCACACAGGCCGGCCGCGGCCATGGAGGCGGCGGCACCCACTTCTCCCTGGCAGCCCACTTCGGCACCGGAGATGGAACTGCGGTGCTTGATGATGCCGCCGATGGCGCTGGCGGTGAGCAGGAAGTCACGTACCTGTTCCCGTGTGCCCCCTTCGTGGGTGACGAAGTAGTAGAGCACGGCGGGTATCACACCCGCGGCACCGTTGGTGGGCGCGGTCACCACCATGTGCCCGGAGGCGTTCTCCTCGTTCACCGCCATGGCGTAGGCGCAGAGCCAGTCGTTTACGTTGGCGCCAGAGGGATCAGCCAGCAACTGCCTGTGCAGTTCCTTGGCCCTGCGGGGCAGATCGAGCCCGCCGGGCAGATTGCCCTCGGCAGCCAGACCCTGTTCGATGCAGTCACGCATGGCGTGCCATATGGCATCCAGGCCGTGGTTCAGTTCTTCCTCGGAGCCGTGCTGACGTTCGTTGAAACGCTTCAGGTCAGCAATGGGTATCTGGAACTCCGCAGACATCTCCAGCATGGAGCGGGCGGAATCGAAGGGGTAGGGGCAGGTGGCCATGGACTCCATCTTCAGTGGCGCCACCAACTGGCTGATCTCTGAAAGTGTGCTGATGAACCCGCCCCCGATGGAGAAGTAGGTTTCGGTCAGCAGAACCTCGCCGGATTGATCCAGCAGCTCAAAGATCATGCCGTTGGGATGCTCGGGCAGCGCCTTGCCGTAATCGAAGACGATGTCCTCGGGAGGTGAAAAGCGCAGTGCGCTTTGGGTGTCCAGTGCCACGGAGTGACCCTCCCAGATACGTGCGACCAGGCTGTCCACATCCTGTCCGGTCAGTTGTACAGGCGAGTAGCCGTGCAACCCCAGTGCAACCGCACGGTCCGTGGCATGGCCTTTGCCGGTAAAGGCGAGGGAGCCCTTCAGGGCGCAGCGTAGATGGGGGCTCTCTATCTCAGGGTGATCCGAAAGATACTCTTCCACACGACCGATGAAATCCCCCGCAGCGACCATGGGGCCGACCGTGTGGGAGCTCGAGGGGCCTATGCCGATTTTAAAAAGTTCCAGAACACTGATGAACATTGGATCACCTTTCAGCCTGCCCATGATTGATCGTTGAAGGGTGGCTGATCACAACCATTGTCCGGCTAGTATAAAGAACAGTGTAGGTTATATCGCCCTGGAGTTTGGCGGGAAAAGCGGGTGTAAAAAACCGGGGCTGGAGAGGGTTATCTTTAACCATCCGCGTTGCCGGCTAAAGCCAGGACACTATCGGGGAAAGACTATCGCCGCGCCTTGCCGCTTTTGTGATCGATGGAGATCTTGATCACCTGGGTCGCCTTATCCTTGAGCTGGATATACTCCAGTCCTTCTGCCATGAACCCGGTGGAGTATTTCTCGAGCAGTTTCACCAGAGCCATGTGCCGCTCCTCGCCCTCGATCTCACTGGCGCTACCGAAGACCACCACGCTCTCGTACTCGGTGGCAAACTTTTCGGGCAGTACCTTGGTATCACCCACCACGGTGAATGAGACACGGCTGTTGTGGGCGATATTGTCGAGCTTGTGGCCGATCTTGGCGCAGTGAAAATAGATATTGCCGTCGTGGTAGGCATAACTCAGTGGCACACCGTAGGGCTGTCCATCGTCGCCAACGGTGGCCATCACACCATACTGGCATGCGTGCAGCAGCTCCTCGGCCTCTTCCGGGTCGATGCTGCGATCTGTTCTTCTCAGCTGCTTCATGGCTCAATCGTTCCCTCGATATCGATCTTCAGTTTCCGGCCACCTGAAATGACAAAGCCGTTTTTCTCGTAGAAGTCCAGGCTTCTGTCGAACTCCGGCAAGGGTGGCGTGGTGACCTCCAGTCTATGCCATCCCTTCTCCCGTGCAAACTCAAACGCCCTGTTCAAAAGCAGGTTTCCGACTTTATTCGATCGCCACGGGCTTCTGACGTACAGCTCGGGTATCGTGCCGAATGCCCCTTCGGCATAGAGGGCGTAACTCTCGTAGAGTGTGATCAAGCCTATGGGCTGATCATCGTGCCAGGCGAGGAAAGACCAGTACTTGCCGCTCTCTATCAGATCCTTTGCGCGCTGTTCAGACTTCTTCTCGTCGTAGTTGAAGGCGGGCTCGTTCACGGCATCCATGATCTCGTGAAGCAGTTCGCCAACCATGATAGAAATAGCGTGGTAGCAGCCTGTTGAAGCAGGTTTGATTTCGAATTGGCTCATCGGTCTGTACTTCAACTGAAGTGATCAAATATGTAGGCTCGAAGGAGTGGAAAATGCTTGTATTAACGTGATGGTTATTTGGGTCGTTTGCTGCTATCTGACGTGGGTTGTATTGCAGGTTCCTGGTCCCAGATGCACTCGATCAAGCGGCTTACCTGCCGGGTGCAGCAGCCATTGCCATCAGTGGCATAGGTCTGTTGTTTCACTGCTTCCAACGTGGTGGCTCCATTGGCAATGGCGTTGATGACGTCAATTTTTAGCACTTCATTACAGACGCACAGGTTCCTGTCGATATCCTGCTTCAGGATTTCAGGGAGTTTGTCCAGGGGGTTTTTCAGGACTTTATTCTTCATGAAGAATAGTTAGAGCATTTACTTTTTGAAGATTGTGTTGCCAAATAAAATTTATTCCGATCCCGGTTTTTCCATTGATTTCTCATTCCATATGGTTGTCTCAAGTCGTTCTAGCGTCTGATAAATTGCAATTGCTTGCTGGGCTTCTTTCGCGGGTGTCTTTCTTGTTGATTTCAAAAACGCATGAATGATTGTTAAATCGCCATCTTTCGATTTAGAAAACAGTACCCTTGCAGATTCCTTCCCGTTATCAACTCTGAGTTTATAAATAGTGCCTTTATATTTCCAGATTCGTGAATTCAATGTTTTCAGATGCTTGCAATGATAAACATCTCCATGCTGCACATAAGACTGGAACTTATTATATATCCTGGCGCGAAGCCCTTCTGATATGGTGTCGAAAAATGAATATAACGGCCGAGTCGATTTATTGTTTTTGACTAAAAGTATATTCATAAAGCCATGATAAAAAGATTCATATCAAGTCGATTGGGATGGGGATTGTTCGGTATTCCTGGCGACCAGGTTATAACAATACTTCATCTCTTGAGATTTCCATGAAGCTTTTCCAGGCATCATTTGGTTCCCATGATTTTAGAATGACTTTGTTTGCTTCTTCCCTCGATTTATTTTCAACGTACCGCATATACAAAAACATAAAGGCAGATACTCGATAATTAACCACGCAATGAATCCACACCTTTTTCTTATCGAATGCCTTCATTATGGATATGAAATCTTTAATATGAGTTGATGTTGGCGCTTCAAATGGAACAGGGATATGCACATACTGCATTTTGCGCGCAGTGACTATATAGCCCTCTTCTGGTGTCGTATTGTCAGAGTTGGGCATCGCTAGATTTATAACGACCTGGTAGCCAGCCTGAGCTATATCTTTGAATTGGTGCTCCTCTGGCTGCCCTGAGGATGCAAGCCGGTCAGAAATACGGATGTAATTTGTTATTTCTTCAATGGCCATTTTTTTCGTTATATTGCCTAATTCACCGGAAGCAAAGGGCAGAGTGAGGAACCAGCGGCGCTTTTTTCTGTCCGGCGGAATTACTTGTTAGGCGCGTTCCATTTACCTGAACCGTAGTCGAAAAGCAGTTTTGTTGTTGAGCCTGATCGGTCAACATTTGAATCTGGTTTTTCCTTGAGTCGGCTCTCACCTTCTATTCCATCTTTGATTTTCCATTGGCGATCTATCCTAATCTTACTCTTGTGAGCATAGGTTGGAAATGAACGTACAATGGAGCCATTCTCAATGGAGATAGAGTCGTGTCCCATATAACCAGGAACTTCCGGTATAGGAGGCAGGTGTGTTATCAAGAAGCGATCACCACTGCTCTCCAGGACGATGATATCAACATAACTACCTGAACCGCCATTACGGATAACAATTGCGGCGTCTTTTTTGCTATCACCATTCACATCAAAGATCCAGGCGCTCTCAAGAGAACCGTCTCTTTCAATAGGATCGGAAATGAACCCCAGTGAAGCAATGAATATCTGGAAGGTTCCAAAGGTAAAACCCTCTCCTTTAGGAACCATAAGCTTCACTTTATGATTTTCCAAATTGAATGCACAAGTGTCACCAGGGTTAATGGAACTGCAATCTATAACGTCGGGGCTATTCGTGGTTTTCACGGCTGACAAGTTTGTGGGGATCACGGCTACGCCTGTAATCAGGGCAACAGCAATGAGTGCTACAGAAGAGCTCCATAGATACTTTTGTTTCTGATCGTTCATGTTATTTGCCTAACAGCATGTTATGTGGGCGGCACAAATATTGTGTTATGACGCCGCATAATTACTTCAGGTTGTTTTTCATATGGAGTGCCTGGGCAGGCAGGGGGGTATGGAGTGGCTTCCTGCCTGATATGGACAATCCATGCTTGGATTGAGGTTAGCAGATCTGGCTGGGGCAGGGGAAGTAAAATCCTTCAGGTAATCTCGCGGTCTCTCACACCGAGCAGGTAGAGGATGCCGTCGAGGCCTAGTGTGGAGATGGCGTGGCGGGCGTTCTCGCGGACCAGGGGTTTGGCGTGGAAGGCGACGCCGAGTCCGGCGAGGCTGAGCATGGGCAGGTCGTTGGCGCCGTCACCCACGGCGATCACCTGGTTGAGGCTGATGCCCATCTCCTTGGCCATCTGCTGTAGCAGTTCGGCTTTCTTTGCGCCGTCGACGATCTCGCCCTTGGTCTCGCCGGTCAGTTTTCCGTCGATGATGTGGAGTTCGTTGGCGGAGACGCAGTCCACGCCCAGTTTCTCCTTGAGGTGGTTGGCGAAGTAGGTGAAACCGCCGGAGAGGATGCCGATGCGGTAACCCAGTTTCTTGAGACTGCCGATCAGTCGTTCCGCCCCTTCGGTGATGGGCAGGGTGTCGGCGATGCCCTGGAGTACCGATTCGTCCAGCCCTTCGAGTAGCGCCATGCGGCGCCGGAAGCTCTCCTTGAAGTCGATCTCGCCGCGCATCGCGGCTTCGGTGATCTCGGCCACCTGGTCGCCAACGCCGGCAGCCTTGGCCAGCTCGTCGATCACCTCCACCTGGATCAGGGTGGAGTCCATGTCGAAGACGATGAGCCGGCGGTTTCGGCGGTAGAGGTCGTCGGCCTGGAAGGCGACATCCACCTCGTCGGTGCGGCTGACCTCCAGCAGGTCGTGACGCAGGGCCTGCAGGTCTGCGGTGATTCCGCGCACGGAGAACTCGACACAGGCACGGCGGCGCTCGTTCGACTCGGTGAGCGAGAAGCGGCCGGAGAGGCGGGTGATGCCGTCGATGTTGAGGCCGTGATGGGAGGCCACGTGGGCTATGCGCGAGATATTGTGGGCGGAGAGTTTGCGCCCCAGCAGGGTGACGATATAGCGGGGTTTGCCCTGGAGGCCGACCCAGCGCTCGTACTCAGCCTCGTCGATAGGCGTGAAGTTGATGTTCAGGCCCAACTGGTGGGCCTGGAACAGCAGGTCTTTGATCACCGGGCCGGACTGGGCCTCGGGCGGCATCTCCAGCAGCATGCCCAGGGAGAGGTGGTCGTGAATCACCGCCTGGCCGATATCCAGTATGTTGATGTTGTTCTCGGCCAGAATTTCGGTCAACGCGGCAGTGAGACCCGGGTGGTCCGCGCCGGTGATGTTGAGCAGGATGATTTCACGCATAGTGTTTACAGGCCCTTCAGAAGGTCTGTTCGCCTTCGTAGAGTTCCACTTCGAGTTTTGGTGGCATCTGCAGGTAGAAGCCGTCCTTGCGCAGGCCGGCCATCACCTTGACGACGTCTTCACGGGCAAGGGGGCGATCCGAATGCAGCTCCAGTTCCATCACCAGGGTGGGCGTGCCGAAGTTTTTCATCAACACTTCGGGCAGTTCGTCGAAGGCCTCCTCCTTGGCCAGGTAGAGGTACATCTCGTCTTTACGGTTGCTGCGGTAGATCCAGCAGGGGAGGCGGTCGTCGGTAGTGCTCATTGGAAAAATTACCAGCAAGAAAATCGGATAGGGAATTTTAACCCAACGGCGCCCCGGAAATCAGGCTTATCTTTTCGGGACGGCTGAGCTGCTTGATCTCCGCCTCGCGCTGGCAGGCGAGGGAGCGGGTGTTCCAGGCCTCGGCGTAGACAAGTTTGACCGGACGGCGTGCACGGGTGTAGCGGGCGCCCCGGGGGGACTCGTTGTGCTCCTGCACCCTGCGCTCCAGGTCGGTGGTGACGCCGGTGTAGAGGCTGTCGTCACTGCACTGCAGGATGTAGATGTACCAGTCGGTGGATTGCTGATCGCTCATGGGGGTTCAGCGTGCTTGCGGCCTCTGCTGTAGGGTGGGTTAGCGACAGCGTAACCCGCCATGCCGCTAAGCTGTCGGTGCAATACGCTACGCTATTGCACCCTACCACTTGGTATCTTCGCCCTTCTCGGGGTTAAAGAAAAGCCCGGGGAGTGGCTACACTTTTATTATGAGAGGGATAACGGAATACGGATTATGGGTGTTGCAAGACAACTGCTGATGATCGGCCTGGCCCTGCTGCTGGCAGGATGTGCCGGCAGGGACACCATTCCCGATATCGATTCGCCGACACCCAGGATGGTGGCCTCGGTGCCTGGGCGGTTTGTCGGCCAGGAGGTGCTGTGGGGCGGCGTGGTGTTGGCCAGCGAGAACCTGGAGAAGAGCACCCTGTTCGAGATACTGGCCTATCCCCTCGACTGGCGGGGTGGGCCTGATGTCACCGAGGCCTCCATCGGGCGTTTCCAGGCCCTGGGCGAGGGCTACATGGAGACGGGTGATTTTCCCCGCGGACGTGCGCTGACGCTGATGGGTAAGGTGACCGAGGTGCGGGTCGGCAAGGTGGGTGAGGCGGAGTACCTGTTTCCTATTGTCGAAATCAGGAAGCTCTGGCTCTGGCCGCCGCCCGGTTATATCGATAGGCCAAGGACCCGCTTCGGGATCGGTGTGGGTATCAGGCTCTGATGGCCTGGATCCTGGATTCCGGCATCCGCCGGAATGACGGGATTGTAGGGTGGGTTAGCGATAGCGTAACCCACCAACAGATCGATGCCGTCGGTGCAATACGCTTCGCTATTGCACCCTACATGCGCTTTCCGTTCAGGTGGCCGGTTTGCAATCCTCGCAGGCCACGCTCTCCAGTTTCCAGATCTCCTCGTTGTACTCCTGCATGGTGCGGTCGGTGGAGAACTTGCCGCTGGCCGCGGTGTTGAAGATGGAGCTTGCGACCCAACCCTCGCGGTTTCGGTAGGCGGCGCCGGCCCGGTCCTGGGCCTCGACGTAGCTGGTGAAGTCCGCGGCAACCATCCAGGGGTCCTTGGGATCGCGGATGGAGCGGAGTATCGGCTCGAAGATGCCCGGTTCGAACTGGTTGAAGTGTCCCTTCTCCAGCAAGCCCATCACCCGGCCCAGGTTGAAGTCGGCCTTGATGATGGCTTCCGGGTCGTAGCTCTTTCTCGCCTCGACCACCTCGGGTTCGGTGAGGCCGAAGAGGAAGAAGTGGTCGTCGCCCACCTCCTCGCGGATCTCGATGTTGGCGCCGTCCAGGGTGCCGATGGTCAGTGCGCCGTTCATCATGAACTTCATGTTGCCGGTGCCTGAGGCCTCCTTGCCAGCGGTGGAGATCTGCTCGGACAGGTCGGTGCCGGGGCAGATCACCTCCATGGCCGAGACGCGGTAATTGGGGAAGAAGGCCACCTTCAGCAGGTCGCCGACCTCGGGGTCGCGGTTGATTACATGGGCGACGTTGTTGACCAGCTTTACGATCAGTTTCGCCTGCTGGTAGCCGGGGGCCGCCTTGCCACCGATCAGCACGCAGCGGGGTGTCATGTTCTCCGTGTCGCCGGCCTTGATGCGGGCGTAGAGATGGATCACGTGCAGGATGTTGAGCAGCTGGCGCTTGTACTCGTGGATGCGTTTCACCTGGATGTCGAACATGCTGTCGATGTTGAAATGCACGCCGCACTCCTGTTCGACCAGGTTGGCCAGGCGCTGCTTGTTGGCCTGCTTCACATCGTGCCAGCGATTGCGGAAGTTGACATCATGGGCATAGGACTCGAGCTGGCGCAGCTGCTCCAGGTGGCAGAGCCAGTCGCCGCCGATGGTGTCGGTGATCAGGTCGCGCAGGCCGGGGTTGCAGTGGGCCATCCAGCGGCGCTGGGTGACACCGTTGGTCTTGTTGTTGAACTTGTGGGGCCAGAGGTCGTAGAAGTCCTTGAACAGGCCGGCCTTGAGCAGGTCGGAGTGCAGCTCGGCAACGCCGTTGATGGAGAAGCTGCCGACGATGGCCAGGTAGGCCATGCGCACCTGGGGCTCGTGTCCCTCCTCGATGATCGAGAGGCGGCGCAGCCGCTCGGTGTCGCCGGGCCAGCGCGAGGCCACCTCGGCCAGGAAGCGGGCATTGATCTCGTAGATGATCTCCAGCGGCCGTGGCAGCAGCTGTTCGAACAGGCGCACCGGCCAGCGCTCCAGCGCCTCGGGCAGCAGGGTGTGGTTGGTGTAGGCCATGGTGCTGCGGGTGATATGCCAGGCCTGGTCCCAGTCCATGCCCTCCACGTCCATCAGCAGGCGCATCAGTTCGGCGACGGCGATGGTGGGGTGGGTGTCGTTGAGCTGGAAGCAGTTCTTCTCGGCGAAGTCGCTGAAGTCGTCGCCGTGGAGACGTCGCCACTCGCGCATGATGTCCTGGATACTGGCGCTGGCGAGGAAGTACTGCTGCTTCAGGCGCAACTCCTTGCCACTCTCGCTGGCGTCGTTGGGGTAGAGCACCATGGTGATGTTCTCGGCGCTGTTCTTGGCGCCCACCGCCTCGGTGTAGGAGCCGGCGTTGAACTCGTCCAGGTCGAATTCGTCGGTGGCCGCCGACTGCCACAGGCGCAGGGTGTTGACGGTGCCGTTGCAGTAGCCGGGTACGGGGATGTCGTAGGGCACCGCCAGCACGTCGTGGGTCTCCACCCACTGGGCTTGCAGTCTGCCCGTGTGGTCGGTGTGGAACTCGGTGTGACCGCCGAAGGAGATGCGCTGGGTGTACTCCGGGCGCTCGATCTCCCAGGGGTTGCCGTCGCGCAGCCAGTGGTCCGGCTCCTCCACCTGGTGGCCGTCCTCGATCTCCTGGCGGAACATGCCGTACTCGTAACGGATGCCGTAGCCCTTCACCGGCAGCTGCAGGGTGGCGCAGCTGTCGAGGAAGCAGGCGGCCAGGCGGCCCAGGCCGCCGTTGCCGAGGCCGGCGTCGGGTTCGTTCTCGGCAATCTCCTCCAGCTCGATGCCCAGCTCGTAGAGGGCCTGGGTGGCATTGTCGGTGATACCCAGGTTGAGCATGGCGTTGCCCAGGCTGCGGCCCATCAGGAACTCCAGGGAGAGGTAGTAGGCACGCTTGCACCCGGCCTTGTCGTAGGCCTGCTGGGTCTTGATCCAGCGCTCCATCAGCCGGTCCCTCACGGCCATGGAGAGGGCCTTGTAGGGGTAGTGGGTGGTGTAGCACTGGCCACTGCGGCCCAGGGTGTGGGAGAAGTAGTGGCGGAAGTTCTTGCCGATGCTCTCTGCATCCATCTTCAGGGGCGGCTGGGCCAACAATTTCTCGTTGGGTTTGCTGTGCACGAGGGGCTTGAAATAGGTTTCTGTTTTATGTGGCATGATCGGTCTTGTTAGGGGCGAAATTGTCGGGAAATCCTGCAATTATAATGCAAGGCTCGGGCCGGCGGATTAAAAAACCCTTACGGTTAACCAAAAAAAAGACTATAGGGCCGCGCCAGTTCCGCGCGCAGTTCAGCCAGGGAGAAGTTGCGCACCTTGCGCATAAATGGTTGACCGTCGAGGAAAATCAGCAGGGTGGGCACGGTGAACACCTGGTGCTGGGCGGCGGCGTCGGGGACGGCAGCGCAGTCGAGCTGGTAGCAGCTGATCTTCGGAAACTCCTCTCCGATCAGCTCGCCCACCTTGGGTTTGAGGTCCTGGCAGACCCGGCAATCGGGGCCGGTGAACCAGATGAGTGCAGCGGGCTCCCCCGCAATGCACTCTTCGAGTGCCTGCAGGGAGTCCAGCGGTTTGAATGTCGACGATTCCGGCATTCAGCCAGTATAACGCCAGGGCCTATGGAATGAGTATTAACAGGCCCTAAATAAACTCCTCGCCGTGGATCTGCAGCCCTTCCGGTGAATCCGCACTGCCACTCTCGTCGAGGCGGATCTTGAGGGAGAGGTTGTTGCGGGAGTCGGCGTTGGCCAGGGCCTCTTCCAGGGTGATGCGATCCTCCTTGTAGAGCTTGTAGAGGGCCTGGTCGAAGGTCTGCATGCCACGTTCGGAGCCCTGCTCCATCGCCTCTTTCACGGCGTGGATGTCGCCCTTCTGGATCAGCTCGGCGACGAAGGTGCTCAGCAGCATGATCTCCACCGCTGGCATGCGCTTGCCGTCCTTGCTCTTCACCAGCCGCTGGGAGACCACCGCCTTGAGGTTCAGCGAGAGGTCGAGGTAGAGCTGGTGGTGGGCCGTATCGGGGAAGAAGTTGATGATGCGGTCCAGGGCCTGGTTGGCGTTGTTGGCGTGCAGGGTCGAGAGGCAGAGATGGCCTGTCTCGGCGTAGGCGATGGCGTGTTGCATGGTCTGGCGATCGCGGATCTCGCCGATCAGGATCACATCGGGCGCTTCGCGCATGGCGTTCTTCAGCGCCACCTCGTAGGACATGGTGTCGAGGCCCACCTCGCGCTGGTCCACCACCGACTTCTTGTGGGTGTGCAGGAATTCGACCGGGTCCTCGATGGTGAGGATATGGCCGGTGGCGTGTTCGTTGCGGTGGTCGATCATGGAGGCGAGGGTGGTGGATTTACCGGAGCCGGTGGAGCCTACCACCAGGATCAATCCCCTGGGCATCATGATCAGGTCTTTCAGGGATGGGGGCAGGTTGAGCTCTTCGATCTGGGGAATCTTGCCCTTGATGTAGCGGATCACCATGGCCACATCGCCGCGCTGGCGGAAGACGTTGACGCGGAACCGCCCCAGGCCGCTGATGGAGATGGCCAGGTTGCACTCCATGGTGCGTTCGAACTCGGAGACCTGGTCGTCGCTCATGATCGAGTAGGCGAGGGTGCGTACCGCACCGGTCCCCATGGGGGTTTCGCCAATGGGGGTGGTTCTGCCCTCGGCCTTGAGGTTTGGTGGCGCGCCGGTGCTGAAAAAGAGATCAGAACCGTTCTTCTGTACCATCAGCTTGAGATAGGGGATGAGTTCCATGCGTTGTCTCCGGGATCTGCCATGCCCATTTATGAGTATAGTTATTCCTGCGCACTGCAGGGCCTATTCCCAACTATAGACGGTGGAAACCGGGTATGATCCGGAAACGGTGATTTTTGTGACAAACCGGAACAGGATCATGTTTTGCGGTTTGTCCTGCCAATAACGAGATACGGAATCACAGGCGGGATGAAGAGTGAGTGAACTGAGTCTGAGCAGTATCTATTTCTACCCGGTGAAATCCTTTGCCGGTATCCCCCTGGAGCGGGCACCGGTGGTGGCGCGGGGTATCAGTTGCGACCGGCGCTGGATGGTGGTCGGGCCGGACGGGGTGTTCCTGACCCAGCGGGAGCACCCGCGAATGGCGCTGGTGCAGGTGGCGCTGATTCCTGACGGCATACGGTTGCAGGCTCCGGGCATGCCGGACCTGGACGTGGCGAAGGTGACCGACGCGGGGGCGGCGATCGGGGTGCAGGTGTGGGGTGACCACTGCACCGCCCGCCTGGCTGATGAGCAGGCCAGCCGTTGGCTGAGTGACTATCTTGGCAGCGACGCGCAGCTGGTGTTCCTGCCCGACGAGAATTCCCGCCAGGTGGATCAGGATTATGCCCGGGAGGGTGACCAGGTGGGCTTTGCGGACGGCTTTCCCTTTCTGCTGATCTCCGAGGCCTCGCTGGAGGATCTCAACGGCCGGTTGGAGCAGCCGCTGCCGATGAACCGTTTCAGGCCGAACCTGGTGGTGAGTGGCTGCGCGCCCTACGAGGAGGACAGCTGGCGGGTGATCCGCATCGGCGATATCAGCTTCCGGGTGGCCAAACCCTGCTCACGCTGTGCCATCACCACCACTGACCAGCTCACCGCCGAGCGCGGGGTGGAGCCCCTGCGTACACTCAACAGCTACCGCCGCCGGGGCAACAACGTCTATTTCGGGCAGAACCTGCTGCACGACGGGGTGGGTGATCTCAAGGTGGGTATGACGGTGGAGGTGCTCGAGCGTGCAACCGACTGAACAGCAGGTGGTCGCTTCCACCGAACAGTGGATACGCGAGGTGGTGGTGGAACTCAATCTCTGTCCCTTCGCCGAACCGGTGGTCTCCTCGGGGCGGATCTCCTATGCCGTCTCCGATGCCGAGGACGAGGAGGCGATCTTCAGGGATCTGCTGCAGGCACTGGATCACTTCCAGCAACAGGACGAGCAGGCGGTGGCCACCGGCTTCTTCGTTCTCTCCAGGGGGCTGGAGGATTTCCAGCAATACAACGAATTCCTCGAGCTGGTTGACGGCATGCTGGAGGAGAGCGGGTTACAGGGGGTGATCCAGATCGCCGGTTTCCATCCCCGCTACCTGTTCGAAGGGAGTGACGAGCAGGACCCCGCCAACTACACCAACCGTTCGCCCTACCCGATGTTTCATCTTATCCGGGAGGATGATCTGGAGTCCGCCGTGGCCAGTCATCCCGACCCGGCGAGCATTCCCGAGCGTAATATCAGGTTGCTCAGGGATATGGGGCTCGAGGATGTGAAGTGGCGGTTGGCGCGCTGCTACCAGGTGGAATAGAGAGGACGGTGCAATACGCTTCGCTATTGCGCCCTACACAATGCATGGATCGGTGTAGGGTGGGTTAGCGGCAGCGTAACCCACCGCCAGGTGTTATCGGTGCAATACGCTGCGCTATTGCACCCTACGCAATGCATGGGTCGGAGTAGGGGGGGTTAGCGGCAGCGTAACCCACCGCCAGGTGTTATCGGTGCAATACGCTGCGCTATTGCACCCTACACAATGCATGGTTCGGAGTAGGGTGGGTTAGCGGTAGCGTAACCCACCATCGGCGCTTTTATTCCGCTTCCGCCGCTTCCAGTTCTTCGGAGGCGACCATCCACTGCTCTTCGGTATCGCCCAGTGAGGCGTCCACCTTCGCCTTGTCGGCCAGCAGCTTCTTGAGGTCCTCCTTGTTGGCCTCTTCGTAGATAACCGGGTCGGCGAGCTGCTGTTCCAGCCCGGCCTGCTGTTCCATAAGACGGTCCATCTCTTTTTCGAGCTTCTGCAGCCGGCTGCGCAGGGGCTGTAGCTGTTTGCGCCGCTCCGCCTCCTGGCGCTTTCGCTCCTTGCGGGCGGTGGCGCTGTGCTCCTTGTCGCCGTTGTCGGTCGGTTTGTCGATCTGGGCCGCACGGTTGTCCGCCAGCCAGCGGGGGTAGTCGTCCAGGTCGCCCTTGAACTCGTCCACCTCGCCGCCGTTGACCAGCAGCAGCTGGTCGGTGGTGGTGCGCAACAGGTGACGGTCATGGGAGACCACCACCATCGCCCCCTCGAAATCCTGCAGCGCCTGGCTGAGGGCGTGGCGCATCTCCAGGTCGAGGTGGTTGGTGGGCTCGTCGAGTAGCAGCAGGTTGGGCCGCTGGTAGACCAGCAGTGCCAGCACCAGGCGCGCCTTCTCGCCACCGGAGAAGGGGGCCACCGGGCTCTCGGCCCGTTCTCCGGTGAAGCCGAAGCCGCCGACGTAGTCGCGCATCGCCTGCTCGGTGGCCTTGGGATCGATCTGCATCAGGTGATCGAGCGCGCTGTGCTCCGGGTGCAGCTGGTCGAGCTGGTGTTGGGCGAAGTAGCCGATATTGAGATCCTGGGCGGTCTCGCGTTTCCCCTTGAGGGCCGTCAGTTCCCCGGCCAGAAGCTTGATCAGGGTGGACTTGCCTGCGCCGTTGGGGCCGAGCAGGCCGATGCGGTCACCGGGTGAGAGCGCCAGCTGGACGCTGTTCAGTATCAGGGTATCGCCGTAGCCGGCCGCCGCGTGCTCCATGCGCATCAGCGGGTGGGGTGTCTTCTCGGGCGGTTTGAAGCTGAAGTGAAAAGGGGAGTCCACGTGGGCCGGGGCGATCAGCTCCATGCGCTCCAGGGCCTTGAGCCGGCTCTGGGCCTGGCGCGCCTTGGTGGCCTTGGCGCGGAAGCGGTCGACGTAGCTGCGGATATGGGCCACCTCGCGCTGCTGTTTCTCGTAGGCCGCCTGCTGGTTGGCCAGCCGCTCGGCGCGTATGCGCTCGAAGGCGGAGTAGTTACCGGTGTAGAGGATGACGCCGCCCTGTTCGATATGGGCGATATGGCTGGTGACGGCATCGAGGAAGTCGCGGTCATGTGAGATCAGCAGCAGGGTGCCGGGGTAGCCCTTGAGCCACTCTTCCAGCCAGATGACGGCGTCCAGGTCCAGGTGGTTGGTGGGTTCGTCCAGCAACAGCAGGTCGGAGCGGCACATCAGGGCGCGGGCCAGGTTGAGGCGCATACGCCAGCCACCGGAGAAGTGATTGACGGCCTGCTCCTCCTCGCCCGGTTTGAAACCCAGGCCATGGATCAGGCGCGCCGCCCGGGAGCGGGCAGTGTAGCCGCCGATGTTGTCGAGCCGGGTGTGCAGCTCCGCCACCCGTTCGCCCTGGTGGGCGTTCTCGGCCTCTGCCAGCTGGCGTTCGATCTCCCGCAGTTCCGCATCGCCGTCCAGTACGTACTCGATGGCGGGGCGGGGGTCGGCGGGGGTCTCCTGGGCGACGTGGGCGATGACCCAGTCCCTGGGGATGGCGAACTCGCCGCTATCGGCATGCAGCTCGTCTTTTATCAGTGCGAACAGGCTCGACTTGCCGGTGCCGTTGGCGCCGGTGACGCCCACCCGCTGGCCGGGGTGGATATTGAAGTTGGCCTCCGCGAAGAGCAGTTTGCTGCCCCGGCGCAGGCTGAGTCGGTCGAATCTGAGCATGGCGGCGGAGTTTAGCAGGATCGGTTGCAGTTGCCGATACTGTCCCCATGTTCCAATGAATACATTTCAGCACTGTTTCAGGAGAGTGCGATGAGTGAAGGATCTTCGGGTGGTACCGTGCTTCTGCTGGTGGCCCATGGCAGCCGGCGCGAGGCATCCAACGACGAGGTGAGGGCGGTTGCCCGGAAACTGGCGGATCTTGCGGGGGATCGTTTCGACCGGGTGGATGCCGCTTTCCTGGAGTTGGCGGAGCCCTCCATTCCCGATGGTATCGCCTGCTGTTGCGAGCAGGGTGCCAAGCGTGTGCTGGTGCTGCCCTACTTCCTCTCCGCGGGTCGTCACGTGGTGACGGACATACCGGCCGAGGTGGAGAAGGGCAGGGCGCGTTGTCCGGATGTGTCTGTGGAACTCTGCGACTACCTCGGTGGCAGCGAGGCGATGCCGGGGCTTCTGCTGGAACTGGCGTCGAAGGCGGGTTAGCTGCGCCTGTCGAGCTGCCGGTAACCGATCGCCTCGCTGATGTGATTGGCGTCGATGTCGTCGCTCTGTTTGAGGTCGGCGATGGTGCGGGCCAACCTGAGTATGCGGTGGTAGGCCCTGGCGGAGAGTCCCAATTGGGATGCCGCTCTCTGCAGTAACAGCTCACCCTTTTCGTCGATCCGGCAGCAGGCTTCCAGGGTCTTGCCCTGCAGGGCGCTGTTGAGTACCCCGTTTCTTTCCAGTTGTCTGTCGCGGGCGCTTGCCACCCGTTCCCTGACGCGTTCACTTGTCTCTTCGGTCTTTTCGCTGCGGTTGCCGATCGTCTCCAGCGGTTGCCTGGGTACCTCTATGTGCATGTCGATGCGATCGAGAAGGGGGCCGGATATGCGGCTTCGGTAACGCCGGACCTGGTCCTCCGTGCAGTGGCAGCTCTTACCGTCGGTGTCACCCAGGTGGCCACAGGGGCAGGGGTTCATGGCGGTGATCAGCTGGAAGCGGGCGGGGAACACCGCCTGCCGGGTTGCCCGCGAGATGGTCACCTCTGCGTTCTCCAGGGGCTCCCTGAGCACCTCCAGTACCCGGCGGCTGAACTCCGGCAGCTCGTCCAGAAACATCACGCCGTTGTGGGCCAGGGAGATTTCGCCGGGCCTCGGGTTGCTGCCTCCGCCGACCAGTGCGGCTGCCGATGCGGTGTGGTGGGGGTTGCGGAAGGGGCGTCTTTTCCACTGGCCGGGATCGAAGTCCCGGTTGCCGATGGAGTGGATGGCGGCTGACTCCAGTGCTTCGTCCATCGACATGGGTGGCAGTATGCCCGGCAGGCGATTGGCCAGCATCGACTTGCCTGAACCGGGAGGTCCGATCATGAGCAGGCTGTGGGCCCCGGCGGCAGCGATCTCCAGTGCTCGCTTGGCCCGGGTCTGGCCTTTGACGTCCGCCAGGTCGTGCAAGGCGGTTCGTGGTGATGGATCAGGTTCTCTTTCGTAGGGGCTGAGCCGGTTGCCCTGGACCAGGTGTTCACTCACCTCCAGCAGGTGGCGGGCCGGGAGTATTTTCAGCCCCTCTACCAGCGCAGCCTCCCTGGCGTTCTCCTGCGGGAGAATCAGTGTGCGTCCTTTCGCCATGGCCGCAAGGGCAGAAGGCAGCACCCCGCTGACCGGGCGCAGGGTGCCTGAGAGTGCCAGTTCGCCGATGAACTCGTAACCGTCCAGTTCCTGTGCGGGTATCTGTCCCGATGCGGCGAGTATGCCGATGGCGATGGGCAGGTCGAAGCGTCCGCCCTCCTTGGGCAGGTCGGCCGGCGCCAGGTTGATGGTGATGCGGCGGGCGGGGAACTCGTAGTGGGCGTTGAGCAGGGCACCCCGTACCCGGTCCTTGCTCTCGCGCACCGCAAGCTCGGGCAGTCCGACGATGGAGAGCGCCGGCAGGCCGTTCGAGAGATGCACTTCCACTACAACCGATAGGGCTTTAATTCCCGATTGTGCGCGGCTCTGTACAACGGCGAGTGGCATCGGCGCCTTCCCTGGTGGTGTACCTAGTCTTGGGTCTTGTTGAGGGCTTGTTCCAGCTCGGCCACCTGGCGCTCCAGGGCCTCGAGCTTTTCACGGGTGCGTGCAAGAACGGCACTCTGTACGTCGAACTCTTCGCGGGTCACCAGTTCAAGGTGGGAGAGTCCCGCTTCCAGTGCGCTCTTGAAGTTGCGCTGCAGATCCTCCTGCAGAAACTGCAGGCCGGTGGGAACGCTGCCGGCCATGCGCTTGGCCAGGTCATCTAGAAGTTTTGGATCAATCATGCTGGGCAAGATAACGGCGTGTCCGCGTTATGTCCAGAAGCAAAGGTGAATGATCGCGACTCAATCCCAGGTGCACCAATAGGGTGCGTTTTTTTGGTGCATGGCAAAAAGGGTGCGTTTCATTTGGTGCGCCATCTCAAGGTCATATTTTTCAAAATTCATGTAATTTATTGTTAATAAAGAAAAAAACATCTTTGGCACGGGAACTGCAGTTAGGGGTCAGTACGACTTTTTAGGTTTTTTTCTTGCAGTACGTTTAGGAGTACACCTGTTATGAAACTGAAAAAACTGTCTATCACCTGTGGTCTTGTTCTGGCTGGTCTGAGCTCTGTTGCCAGCGCTGAGTCCGGGTTCAGCGGCAATGTCGCACTCACATCCGACTACATCTTTCGTGGCCTGACCCAGAATGATGGAGATGCAGCCATCCAGGGTGGTTTCGATTACGCCCACGACAGCGGTTTCTATGCCGGTGTATGGGCATCCAACGTGTCCGAGGCTTCTTACACCGATTCCAGCATGGAACTGGACCTCTACCTCGGTTGGGGTGGTGATTTCAACGGCGTCTCCGTTGATGTCGGTGTGCTGCACTACGAGTATCCCGGTACCAGCGTCGAGGCCAACAACACCGACGAGTACCACGTGGGTGTCGGTTATGACTTCGGCGCAGCCGCTGTCAGTGCCACCTACAACTACAGCCCCGATTTCTACGGTGCTGACGAGGCCACTTACCTCGATCTCGGCATCGAGGTTCCCGCGGGCCCGGTAACCATCGCAGCCCACTACGGCATGACAGATTACGATGCCGCTTCCGGTGATGACTACGACGACTGGAGCGTCGGTGTCTCCACCGAGTACGGCGGTTTCGGCTTTGATCTGAGCTACTACGAAACCGACGGCGTATCCGGCGGCGATGACGATGCACTGGTCTTCACCATTTCGAAGAGCCTGTGATTTGACACATAAAGAACGGCTACCCGGTAGGGCATGCCTTTAGAGGAGACTTAGTAATGAAAATGGTTGCAGCAATCATCAAGCCCTTCAAGCTCGACGATGTTCGCGAAGCACTGTCCGAGATCGGTGTTTCCGGTATCACCGTGGTCGAGGTCAAGGGTTTCGGTCGCCAGAAGGGGCATACAGAGCTCTACCGTGGTGCCGAGTACGTGGTCGATTTTCTGCCCAAGATCAAGGTCGAGATCGCGGTGGATGACACCCAGGTCGACCAGGTGATCGAGGCGGTCAGCGGCGCAGCCCAGACCGGCAAGATCGGTGACGGAAAGATCTTTGTCTATGACCTCACCCAGGTGGTGCGTATCCGCACGGGTGAGACGGGCATCGAAGCGCTTTGAGCGTGTAACTGAAACCTTATCCGGAGGACACTAACGTGGACGATTTGACACAGTTGAGTTATGCGCTCGATACCTTCTACTTCCTGGTATCCGGCGCACTTGTAATGTGGATGGCAGCGGGGTTTGCCATGCTCGAGGCCGGCCTGGTCCGAGCAAAGAACACCGCTGAGATCCTGACCAAGAACGTGGCCCTGTTCGCCATTGCATGCATCATGTACATGGTAATGGGTTACAGCATCATGTATCCCGGCGATGCGGTGAGCAGCATCTGGCCCGGTATCTCCTTCCTGCTGGGTGCTGACAACACTGTCGAGGCCGTACTGGCCGGCGGTGACGACGCGCCCTACTACTCAGGCATGGCTGATTTCTTCTTCCAGGTCGTGTTCGTGGCTACCGCCATGTCCATCGTATCCGGTGCCGTTGCCGAACGTATGAAGCTCTGGAGCTTCCTGGTCTTCGCTGTCTTCATGACCGGCCTGATCTACCCGATCCAGGGTTACTGGAAGTGGGGTGGCGGTTTCCTGGATGCCATGGGATTCTCCGACTTCGCGGGTTCCGGCGTGGTTCATCTCTGTGGTGCGGCTGCGGCGCTTGCCGGTGTGATCCTGCTGGGTGCACGTAAAGGCAAGTACGGTCCCAACGGTGAGGTCCGCGCCATTCCCGGTGCCAACATGCCCCTGGCTACCCTGGGTATGTTCATCCTCTGGTTGGGATGGTTCGGCTTCAACGGCGGTTCCGAGTTGAAGATCTCCGATGTGGGCGAGGCCAACGCGGTTGCCATGGTCTTCGTGAACACCAACATGGCCGCTGCCGGTGGTGTGGTTGCCGCCCTGCTGACTGCCCGCCTGGTGTTCGGCAAGGCTGATCTGACCATGGCCCTGAACGGTGCCCTGGCCGGCCTGGTTGCCATCACCGCTGAGCCCCTGGCTCCCAGCGCGCTGTGGGCGACGATCGTCGGTGTGATCGGCGGTATCATCGTGGTCTTCTCCATCATCACCATGGATAAGCTGAAGATCGACGATCCTGTCGGTGCCATCTCCGTGCACGGTGTGGTCGGTATGTGGGGTCTGCTGGCAGTGCCCTTCTCCAACGGCGATGCCACTTTCGGTGCGCAGATCACCGGCCTGGTCGTGATCCTGGCCTGGACCTTCATCGCCAGCTTCATCGTCTGGCTGGTGATCAAGGCGGTCATGGGTATCCGCGTCTCCGAGGAAGAGGAGTACGAGGGTTGCGATATCGGCGAGTGCGGCCTGGAGGCCTACCCCGAGTTCACCGGCTCCCGTGGTTCCGGCGCATAACCCATCACATTGACGTGAGAACAAACGGGCGCTTCGGCGCCCGTTTTTTATGTACAGGATGTACGGTATGCCGGGAGCGGTGGGCCGTTCGTGGCACCTGAGATGAAAAGTACTAACCCGATGGAAGCCCGGGAGCGGCGGGCCGTTCGTGGCACCTGCGGTGAAAAGTACTAGCCTGATGGAAGCCCGAGAACGACTCACACACAGAAAACATGGTAGCTGTACATCTATCCAATTACCCGTAGAATCCTGTCAGATAATCTACCTTGTGAGACCGAATGACGGATAACAACAACAAGCCGGAGTGCCCTGTCGGGGAGACGGTGTGCGGGCATCTCGATGAACTGTCAGACCTGCGCTCGCGCATCGATGAGCTGTCGGAGCTGGTGCATACTGATACCCTGACCGGCCTGTTCAACTTCCGTCATTTCTCCATGGCCCTGGAGCAGGAGTTCGAGCGGACCCGCCGTACGGGGCATCCCACGTCCCTGGTGATGCTGGACTTGGATCATTTCAAGAGTGTCAACGATACCTGGGGTCACGAGGCGGGCAACCATGTGTTGAGGCAGACCGCCGAGATCATCATCCAGCTGTTGCGTCGCGTGGACATACCCTGCCGTTACGGTGGCGAGGAGTTTGCACTGATCTTTCCGGGTACGCCTCTGGGAAGGGCGGTGCAGGCCGCGGAGCGCATCCGGCAGGCCCTGCAGGAGACGCCGGTGGAGCTGGAGGAGGGGCCGCTGTCGGTCACCGCCAGCCTCGGGGTCAATGTCTTTCAGCGGCACTCGTCCTACTCGGTCGGTCAGTTTGTTAAAGAGACCGACGAGTTGCTCTACCGGGCGAAGCGCGAGGGCAGGAACCGTGTCTGTCATCCGGATTTCGAGGCGGCCAGGCCCAAGGGGCAGGTCGGACGGGAGGAGAAAGACGCCCTGTTCGGGGGGTGAATGGTATCTCAGGACTGACCGGCGGAATAACAATCGATTTTCGGTCATGCTACAGTAACCCGGTTGGGGTCGGATGTATCCTTTTGGTCAAGTGTGCTGCGCGGGCCAGCCGGCACGCTGCCATCGTTTCAAATCAAGTGTCGTTCTCAAGGACAGGAGAAAATGAAGGCCGGGATTCACGCGAGCCAGGTTGATTGTTCCCACGCCGTGGAGGTTGCGGAGCGTATCTGGTGGGTGGGACATGCCAATCCCGGGGATCATTTCCAGAGCCACGCCTACCTGATCGAGCAGGGTGACCAGTCGGTCCTGATAGATCCCGGCTCACCGGTAACTTTCAGCGAGACCCTGCGCAAGATCGAGGAGGTGCTTCCCTTCTCCCAGGTCCGCTATTTCGTCTGCCATCACCAGGATCCGGATATCACCGCGGCACTGCCCGAGATCAATGCACGGGTCAACCGGCAGGATGCGATGGTGGTGACCCACAGCCGGGCCGAGGCACTGATCAAACATTACGGCATCTCCATCCCCTTCATGCGTATCGAGGAGAACCACTGGTCACTGCAGCTGGATGACCGTGAACTGCGGTTCGTCTTTACCCCCTATGCACACTTCGCGGGTGCCTTCTGCACTTTCGATACCGAATCAGGGGTGCTCTTCTCCAGCGACCTGTTCGGGGGCGTCACACAGGAGTTCAGGCTGTTCGCGGAAGATGACAGCTATATCGATGCCATGCGTCTGTTCCATGAGCATTACATCCCGAGCCGGGAGGTGATGGGATTCGCCCTGACCCGCATCCAGGAGTACCCGGTGAAGACCATTGCCCCACAGCACGGCAGCATCATCCGGGGGGAGTTGGTGGAGTCCTGCTGCAATGCCCTGAGAAACATGGATTGCGGCCTCTTCCTGCTGGCGAGGGGGAGTACCGACATCGAGCGCCTGTCGGCGTTCAACGCCACCCTGCGGGATATCTCCTCGACCATGATCGTCTCCCGGGATTTCCGGGAGATCGCCGAGAACATGCTGGAGATCGCCAAGCGCATACTGCCAGCATCGCGCCTCGAGTTTCACGCCCAGCTGGAGGGTGACCAGGTGTGGCACCTGGCGCCCGACAGTCACTATCGAGGGACCCTTGCGGATCCTCCGCCGTTTGTCTCCAGGGTGTTCGGTATCAACCGTGACGAGTGGTTGAATCTCTACAGCAGCAGCTTCGACCTGCTGGATATCAACGACCGGCAGCACCCGGGCAGACACGGCATGCTGCTTCCCCTGTTCAAGCCGGATGACGAATGGGTGTTCGGTGTGGCAGTCATCTACCTGCACAAGCCGGTGGTGCCCAACGGGGAGCTGGAGCGTATCGTCGAGCAGATGTCATCTGCACTGCAGGTGGCGGTGGAGCGCGAGACCCTCTACCGCAGCGTGGACCTGGAGCGCCAGGTGCTCTATGAGCGTTCCATCCGGGATCCGCTGACGGGGCTCTTCAACCGCATGTACATGGACGATACCCTGCACCGTCTGCTGGAGATCCACGATCGCAATGTCGGAAACCCTATCGGTCTGGCGCTGATCGACCTCGATCACTTCAAGGAGGTCAACGATCGCTATGGCCATGTCCAGGGAGATCATGTGCTGGTGCGCGTGGCAGAGAACATCCGCTCGCACGCCCGATCGGGAGATCTGCCGGTGCGCCTGGGTGGCGAGGAGTTCGGGCTGTTCGTGGTGGGTGAGCCCGCCTTTGATATTTTCGACATCGCGCAACGGCTGCGCCAGCAGATTGCAGAGCTGGTGTACAGGGAGCCCATGGATGAGCTGCAAGTGACGGTCAGCGTGGGTACCGCCATACGTGCCCAGGGGGAAAGCCTGAAGCAGTTCATCGAGCGCACGGACCGTGCCCTCTACAGTGCCAAGGATGCCGGCAGAAACCGTGTCCGGATCGCCGATGCGTTTCTCAGCGACAGCCAGGGGCATCTCGGTTTCGAGAGTGAGCTGGCGTGAGTCCGGTTGTTCGTGTGTCGTGTAGGGTGTTGGCTGTCCTGCTGCTGGCGGGCTCCTGTATTGCGGATTCGGTTGCAGGGGTCTACCGGTGGGTGGATGAGAATGGACGGGTTCACTTCGGTGACCGGCCTCCTGTCAGCGAGGCGAAGGAGGTGGAGATCCGCGAGCAGACGCCCGCATCCACCGTGGCGCCACGCGGTGCAGACGTTCCGGTCGATCGGAGGAAGAGACAGCAGCGCATGCTGGATGTATACCGCGAGGAGCGGGAGGCCAAGAAGCAGGCAAAGGCCAAGGCCGCTGCCGAGAAGCAGGAGCGCGCCACGCGTTGTGCCTATGCCCGGGATCGGCTGAAGTCCTATGAAGGGGCCGTTATCTACGAACCGAGACCGGACGGCAGCCGCCGGTTTCTCAGTGACAGTGAACGCGAGCGCGAGGTCGCACGGGTCCGCCAGGCGGTAAAACGCTGGTGTGATTGAGTGCCGCGGTGCCCAGGTATTTAGATCCATCCGATCTCCTTCCCGGAGATGATCCAGGGCAGGTTTTTTTCCCTTTTCCATAAGTGTCTTTATCGACCATAATTGCCGCCTGGCAATTCACCTATCCACGCAGGGCGCAATGAAGGCAGATATCCAGCCGGTATCACAGGACTACGGCATCAGCCGCTGGGGCGGGGGCTATTTCGGGATCAACTCGGATGGCCATGTAACGGTGCGCCCGGACCGCGAGGGCGAGGCGCAGATCGATCTCTACAGCCTGGCGGGAGAGCTGCGCAAGAGCGGTCTCAGCCTGCCCGTTCTGGTGCGCTTTACAGACATCCTGCATGACCGGGTGGCGGCACTCTGCAGCAGTTTCTCGGCCGCCTTCGAAGAGTTCGACTACCAGGGCAGCTACACGGCGGTCTACCCCATCAAGGTGAACCAGCAGCGCAGCGTGGTGGATGAGATCCTGGCCAAGGGCAAGGCCTGTGTCGGCCTGGAGGCAGGCAGCAAGCCTGAACTGATGGCGGTGCTGGGTCAATCTCTTTCGGGCGGAGTGATTGTCTGCAACGGCTACAAGGACCGGGAGTACATCAGGCTGGCCCTGATCGGTCAGCGCCTGGGGCATCGTGTCTACATCGTGATCGAAAAGCTTTCCGAGCTGGCCATGGTGCTGCAGGAGGCGGAGGACCTGGATGTCGAACCGCTCCTGGGCGTGAGGATCAGGCTCTCGGTCTCGGCGGCGGGGAACTGGCAGGACAGCGGCGGTGAGAAGGCCAAGTTCGGCCTCACCGCAGGCCAGCTGCTGGCGCTTGTCCACCAGTTGCAGGAGGTCGGCAAGCTGGACCGCCTGCAGCTGCTCCACTCCCATATCGGTTCACAGATACCCAACCTGCGGGATATCCGCCAGTGCATGGACGAGGTGGCCCGTTTCTATGGCGAGCTGTGCAGGCTGGGTGCGGATATCCGGGTCGTGGATGTCGGGGGTGGGCTGGGTGTCGACTACGAGGGCACCGCCACCCGCAACTTCTGCTCCATGAACTACGGACCCCCGGCCTACGCCAGGGAGGTGGTGAAGGCGCTGAGCCGTATCTGCGATGAGCAGGAGTTGAGCTGTCCCGATATCTTCAGCGAGTCGGGACGGGCACTGACCGCTCACCACGCCATGCTGATGGTCAACGTAATCGATTTCGAGAAGGGGCCTGAAGGCCTCGACGAGATCAGCCTGGATGCCGATGTGCCGGAAGTGCTCAACACCATGAAGCACCAGCTGGAGAGCGCCGGGACCCACTCGCCATCGGAGGTGTACCAGGAGGCGGAGCATGGCCTGGGCGAGGCCCGCGAACTGTTTCACAATGGCGAGATCACCCTTGAGCAGCGCTCCATGGTGGAGGGGCTCTTCTTCGGTGTCTGCCGCAAGCTGATTCCTCGGCTACGGGTCGAATCCCGGCGCGACCGTGAACTGCTCGATACCCTGCGCGAGAAACTGGCCGACCGGCTGTTTCTCAACTTCTCACTGTTCCAGTCCCTGCCCGACGTCTGGGCCATCGACCAGATCTTTCCGGTGATGCCCCTGCACCGTCTCAACGAACAGCCCAGCCGCAGCGGCATACTGCATGACCTGACCTGCGATTCCGACGGTTTCATCGGCCAGTACGTGGAGCGTGACGGTATCGAGTCGACCCTTGCCGTTCATGAACTGAGGCCGGGTGAGCCCTACCTGCTGGGTATCTTCCTGGTGGGTGCCTACCAGGAGATTCTCGGCGACATGCACAACCTGTTCGGGGATACGGACGCGGTGAACATGGAGCTGGATGGCGTTGGCGGTTACCGGCTCACCCAGCCCGAGCGGGGTGATTCCGTCGACGAGCTGCTGCGCTATGTCCACTTCGCCCCGGAACGGCTGCTGGAGAGCTACAAGCGCAAGCTCGCAGAAGCCTGCATCGGCAGGGATGAATCAAGGGCGCTGTTCCGGGAACTGGAGGCGGGCCTCCACGGTTACACTTATTTCGAGGACTGAGCGGCCTTCTGGCCGGGGGTGTGCCAGTAGTTCATGCGGAACATCTCCACCACCTCTTTGCCGCTCACCGGTTTGCCCAGCAGGTAGCCCTGCATCTCGTCGCAGTTCTCATCGCGCAGGAACTCCATCTGGCGCTCGTTCTCCACCCCCTCGGCCAGTACCTTGAGATTCAGGCTGTGACCCAGGGCGACGATGGCGCAGCAGATGGCGGCGTCGTTGCTGCTGTCGGGGATGTCGTCGATAAAGGATTTGTCGATCTTCAGACGGTCGATGGGCAGCCGCTTGAGGTAGCTGAGGGATGAGTAGCCGGTGCCGAAGTCGTCCACCGCGATCTGCAGGCCCAGTTCCGAGATCTCCTTGAGGGCGGTCTCCATGAACTCCGCATTCTCCATGATGCTGGTCTCCGTGATCTCGAGCTCCAGTCCATTTTCCTCCGTTCGGGTCTGTTTCAGGATCGCTGCAACCTGCTGGCAGAAGTCGCGCTGTTTCAGCTGGATGGTGGAGACGTTCACCGCCAGGGTGATTCCCTCGACACCTGCCGCCTCCCACTCCTCCAGCTGTCGGCAGGCGTTGGCCAGGATCTGCAGGCCCAGCTTGTGGATCAGCCCGGTGTTTTCGGCCACGCGGAAGAAGTTTTCAGGCGACACGCTGCCTAGGTCCGGGTGATACCAGCGTGCCAGGGCCTCGAGGCCGACGATGGCGCCGGTCTGCAGGTCGAACTGGGGCTGGTAGAGCAGCTGTATGCCGTTCTGGTCGGTATCCTGGCGCAGGGCGGTCTCCACGGCCAGGTTCCAGCGGAAGGGTTCCGTCATCTCCGAAGAGAAGAACTGGAAGTTGTTGCCACCGAGAGATTTGGCCCGGTACATGGCGGCATCAGCGTGTTTCAACAGGTCGGTGGGGTTGTCGCCGTCGCGCGGGTAGAGTGCGATACCGATACTGGGCGTGAGAAACAGGTTGTTATCGCCCAGTGACAAGGGTTCATTGAACGCCCTGATGATCTTCTCCGCCACCAGCACCGAGTCGAAATCCTCCTTCAGCTCCTGCAGGATCACCAGGAACTCGTCACCCCCCATTCTGCCCAGGGTGTCGACACTGCGAAGGCATCCCTGGAGGCGCTCGGCGGTGAGCCCGAGCACCTTGTCACCGATCGCGTGGCCGAGGGTGTCGTTGATGTTCTTGAACCGGTCCAGGTCCATGAAGAAGAGGGCGATATGGTGGTTGTAGCGGTTCGCATAGTTGACCGCCTGCTCGAGGCGGTCATGGAACAGCTGGCGGTTGGGCAGGCCGGTCAGCAGGTCGTAATAGGCGAGGCGGTGGATGCGCTCCTGGATCTGCTTCTGCCGGGCGATGTCCGAGTAGACCCCGATGTAGTGGGTCGCCACGCCGTTGGCATCGTGTACCGAGGAGATGCTGAGCCATTCGGGCAGCACCTCGCCGTTCTTCTGGCGGTTCCAGATCTCCCCCTGCCAGCTGCCCAGGGTCTTTATCTGCTGCAGCATGTCGGCGTAGAAAGTGGCGTCGTGATGGCCCGATTTCAGGATGCTGACGGGTTTGTGCAGTATCTCCGAGCGCGTGTAACCGGTGTGCCTGAAGAAGGCCGGGTTTGCGGAGAGGATGGTGCCCGTTGCGCTGGTGACGATCACCGCGTCCGGGGTGTTGTCGATCACCTCGCCGGCCAGGGCGAGCTTGCCCATGACGTGCTGGCGTCCCTCGATGGTGGACTTGGCGATCAGCGCGGTGGTGCCCATGATGCCGATATAGACCTGCAGCAGGGTCAGGGACTCGTATGCATTGCCCTGGAAGAAGGCGCCGAATCCCTCGGAGGTACCGAGGATCGCCAGAACAGCAAGGGCGATCAGGGTGCCCATGGTGACCGGGTAATCGAATCTGAACAGTGCCCACACCAGCAGTGGCAGCGGGATGAATGAGAGGGGGTACTTGTGAAGAAAGTCCGGCAGGCCGGTACCGAAGACGAAGTGAAACACCAGCAGGGTGGCGGCTGCAAGGGCTGCCAGTTCCAGGTATCTCAGCAGCGGTGCACGCCGGGTCAGCTGGAGTTTCCAGTGCAGCATCAGTGGGGTGACCAGGAGAATGCCGAGGGCATCGCTGGCCCACCAGGTGGTGAAGGTGGAGAGTGCGGACGATTCCGTGGCCATGCCCCCGGACCAGAGTGCGGCGGTGCCCAGGCCGGCTCCTGCCAGGGGAGCGATCATCACGCCGAGGAACATGAAGTTGACCGTTGGCCGGGGCTCCGAGAGGTGGACGTCAGTCTTGGTCAGGGGTACCAGCAGCAGCCAGCCAACCAGGGCCTCGGCAACCCTGGCGAGTGCCATGCCGAAACCCGTGACGGGAGGGAGACCGACGATCAGGCTGTGAATGACTCCCGCGATGAGGATCGACCACCAGAGGCGGTAACCGTGACTCAACATGCCGGCCAGGGCGACACCGGAAGCGAACCAGAGGGGAGTCATGCTGGCCTCCAGGGCCGGCAGCTGCGCACTGAGTTGTGCGCAGACCAGGTAGAGCACGCCGTAGCTTAGCCATGGCGGTATGGCCGGCAGTTCCTTGTCCTTAAGGTGGCTGATAGGTTGTGACATATCCTGGGGCGTCCCCTCTGTATTTGCACCTGTCTTCCCTCACTTCAGAAGTATGGCAGGAATTAAGAGGAGGGGAGTGCGTATTGATGGGTTTGTGATTCCAGTTGGGTTATCCTGCGACGGCAATTCATCAACCTGACAGAATCCATGAGTGCTGAAACCCCCTTTATCCTCGTAGACGGCTCCTCCTACCTGTTCCGGGCCTACCATGCCCTGCCGCCCCTGACCAACTCCCGTGGCGAGGCTACCGGCGCGGTGGTCGGCGTGGTCAACATGCTGCGCAAGCTGATCGACGAATACGGACCCGAGCACATGGCGGTGGTGTTCGATGCCCCGGGTGGCAGCTTCCGTAACGAGATGTACGACCAGTACAAGGCCAACCGCCCCCCCATGCCCGATGACCTGCGGGAGCAGATCGAACCGCTGCACGACATCGTCAGGGCCATGGGGCTGCCGTTGCTGATGGTGACAGGTGTCGAGGCGGACGACGTGATCGGTACCCTGGCCACCCAGGCCTCTGAAAAGGGGATGCATACACTGATCTCGACCGGCGACAAGGACCTGGCGCAGCTGGTGGATGGCCATGTCACCCTGATCAATACCATGAACAATGCGCTGATGGATCACGATGGTGTGGTGGCCAAGTTCGGTGTCAGGCCGGACCAGATCATCGACTACCTGGCCCTGGTGGGCGATTCGTCGGACAACATTCCCGGGGTGCCGAAGTGCGGCCCTAAGACCGCCGCCAAGTGGCTTGGAGAGTATGACAACCTGGATAACCTGGTGGAGCATGCGGACCAGATCAAGGGCAAGGTGGGGGAGTACCTTAGGGAGAACCTTGAGCAGCTCGCGCTCTCCAGGGAGCTGACACGCATCCGTTGCGATCTGGACCTGGCCCAGGGGCCGGCCGAACTGAAGCCTGCAGCACCTGACGTGGAGGTGTTGAGAAGTCTCTACGGCCGCCTGGAGGCGAGGCGCCTGCTGGAGAGCCTGGGCGATGAATCGCCTGAAACGGCACAGCCTGAACCGGCCGTGGTTGAGACCCGTTACGAGACCCTGCTGGAGCAGGACGCCTTCGATGCCTGGCTGGAACGGCTCAAGGCGGCTGAACTGTTCGCCTTCGACACCGAGACCACCAGCCTGGATTACATGCAGGCGGAGCTTGTGGGTGTCTCTTTCAGCGTGGCGCCGGGGGAGGGGGCCTACGTGCCGGTGGCCCATATCTATCCCGGGGCACCGCAACAGCTGGGCCGGGACGAAGTGCTGCAGGCGCTGAAGCCCCTGCTTGAGGACCCGTCCAGGCCCAAGGTGGGTCAGAACCTGAAATACGACATGAGCGTGCTCGCACGCTACGGTATCGAGATGCAGGGGGTGGCCTTCGATACCATGCTCGAATCCTACGTCTCCAACTCCACCGCCACCCGCCACGACATGGACTCGCTGGCACAGAAGTACCTGGGCCAGCAGACCATCAAGTACGAGGATGTGGCGGGCAAGGGGGCCAAGCAGGTGACCTTCGACCAGGTGCCCCTGGAGCAGGCCGGGCCCTACGCGGCGGAGGATGCGGATATCACCCTGCGCCTGCACCAGGCCCTCTGGCCCGGGCTGGAGGGGGAGGCGACCCTGAAGGGGCTGTTCGAGTCCCTGGAGATGCCCCTGGTGCCGGTGCTGTCACGCCTGGAGCGCACCGGTGTACGCATCGACAGTGCCATGCTGCAGCAGCAGAGCATGGAACTGGCCCAGCGCATGCACGAGCTGGAGCAGCAGGCCTACGGTATTGCCGGGCGCCAGTTCAATCTCGGCTCACCCAAGCAGATCGGCCAGATCTTCTTCGAGGAGCTGGAGCTGCCGGTGATCTCCAAGACCCCAAAGGGTGCACCGTCCACCGCGGAGTCGGTGCTCCAGGAGCTGGCGGAGCAGGGCTACGAGTTGCCGGACGTGATTCTCCAGCACCGGGGGCTGGCCAAGCTGAAGTCCACCTACACTGACAAGCTGCCCCTGATGGTGGATCTGCGCAGTGGCCGGGTGCACACCTCCTATCACCAGGCGGTGGCCGCTACCGGCCGCCTCAGCTCGTCCGATCCCAACCTGCAGAACATCCCGGTGCGTACCGAGGAGGGGCGTCGTATCCGCCAGGCCTTCATTCCCGAGGAGGGCTACCGCATGGTGGCGGCGGACTACTCCCAGATCGAGCTGCGCATCATGGCACACCTGTCCGGTGATGAAGGCCTGCTCGGCGCCTTCTCCCAGGGGCTCGATATCCACCGCGCCACCGCGGCAGAGGTGTTCGGTGCTGCCTCCCCCGACGAGGTCACCTCCGAGCAGCGCCGCTCGGCCAAGGCGATCAACTTCGGCCTGATCTACGGTATGTCCGCATTCGGCCTGGCCAAGCAGCTCGGCATCGAGTGGGGCGCGGCCCAGGAGTACGTGAACCTCTACTTCGAGCGCTACCCGGGGGTCAGTGATTACATGGACCGTATCCGTGCCGAGGCCCATGACAAGGGCTACGTGGAGACGGTGTTCGGCCGCAGGCTCTACCTGCCGGAGATCAATGCGCGTAACAAGATGCGCCAGGCTGCGGCCGAGCGTACCGCGATCAATGCGCCGATGCAGGGCACAGCCTCGGACATCATCAAGCGGGCGATGCTGGCGGTGGATGGCTGGATCCGTGAAGAGACGCCGCCGGTGCGCATGATCATGCAGGTCCATGATGAGCTGGTGTTCGAAGTGCGGGAGGACCAGCTGGAGGCCTCCTGCGAGCGGATCAGGCGCAGCATGGAGAGTGCCGCGGAACTGAAGGTCCCGCTGGTGGTGGATGTGGGGGTAGGCAGTAACTGGGACGAGGCCCACTGACAGGCAATAGACAACCCTCTCCCGGGGCTCCGGGAATGCTCATTGAGCAAGATATTGCATTGGAATCAGCAGGTTAATGCTATTTAAAAAATATTCCAGGGGCAGGGAACTATTCCTGAGTGGTTTGGTCATATATTGTAACGTCAGCTGGCGTCATGGATCGCTAATCCCCGTGCGATCCTGAGCCTGGCACCACATGCTAGGCAGTACGATCCCGACAACCTCTCTCCCCTTGGATGTCGGGATCTTTTTTTATGTACAGGATGTACTGTACGCCGCGGGCGCAGGGATGCGCAGGAGCGGCGGGCTGAATGTGGCAGAAGACTATTTTTTAATATACATGGATGTGCGAGAACGGCGATGTACAGGATGTACGGACAGAAAATTGTTCCCGACATTTTCTGCACTTCCGCCATCCCTGGCGGTCGTACGCCGCGGGCGCACGACTGCAGGGATGCAGGAGGTAGGGCGAAGCAGGAAGCCAGAGCCAAGGGATGCGCACGACTCCATGGATGGAGGAGTTAGAGCGAAGCAGGATGCCAGAGCCGAGGAGCGGCGCGTGTACAGGATGGTAGGGACAGGAAATTGCCGAGGAGCGGCCAAGTATCCCAAGTATTTCAGTTAGTTGGATTCGAGTCCGAACCACTGGTCCAGGACGCTGTGGGCCTGGTCCACGCCCTGGCGCTTCAGGGATGAGAAGAGCTGCACGCTGACCTGTTCACCGAAGGGGGCCACCGCCTTTCTGATCTGCAACAGCGCTTTCGAGGCAGCGCCGTGTTTCAGCTTATCCGCCTTGGTGAGGAGTATGTGTACCGGCAGGTCGATCTGGGCGCTCCAGTCGAGCATCTGCTGGTCGAACTCCTTCAGGGGGTGGCGAACGTCCACCAGCAGAATGATGCCGCGCAGGGACTGCCTCTGCTCCAGGTAGGCCGCCAGCTCCTTCTGCCACTGCAGCTTGACCTTCTCAGCCACCTTGGCATAGCCATACCCTGGCAGATCCACCAGTCGGCGTTGCTCGTCCAGGGCAAAAAAGTTGAGCAGCTGGGTACGCCCGGGGGTCTTGCTGGTGCGGGCCAGGTTGCGTTGCTGGCAGAGGGTGTTGATGGCGCTGGACTTGCCGGCGTTGGAGCGGCCCGCAAAGGCCACCTCGATCCCCTCATCCGCCGGGGACTGGTTGAGCTTGGCCGCACTGGTGAGGAAGCGGGCCTGGTGGTAGAACGGATTCATCTGCGGCCTGTTGTCATGATGTCGCGCGTCAGCGCTTCCAGTGGCCTGATTTACCGCCATCCTTCTCCAGCAGCTGTACCTGGTCGATGCACATGCCGCGGTCCACCGCCTTGCACATGTCGTAGATGGTCAGCAGGGCGACCTGGGTGGCGCAGAGCGCTTCCATCTCCACGCCGGTCTGGCCACGGGTCTCCACCCGTGTCAGGCAGTAGATGCTGGCGCTGTCGGGCTCCGGCGTCAGGTCGATGTTGACGTGGGTGATATAGAGGGGGTGGCAGAGGGGCACCAGCTCGGAGGTCTTTTTCGCCGCCATGATGCCTGCCACGCGGGCAATACCGAGCACGTCACCTTTCTTGTGCCCTCCCTGCATGATCAGTTCCAGGGTTTCGGGCAGCATGCGGATGCGTCCCTCGGTCAGCGCCACCCGGTGGGTGTCGTCCTTGTCGCCCACGTCCACCATGTGGGCCTCGCCGGATTGGTTGAAATGGGTCAGGTCGCTCATCTTCTACTCTGCCTGTACGGCTTGTTGAGGCTGCTCGATGCTCTTGGGGATTTCGAAAACCTCGAAATCCATACTCTCCAGGTCGGCCATGATATAGGTGGCCGGCGAGGTGCCCACGCCGCCCACGGTGCCGGGATTGACCAGCGGGGTCTCACCGCCCTTGATATTGGGCACGCTGGTGATCGAGGTCTTGTGGCTGTGGCCGCAGCAGACCAGGTCCCAGTCGCCGGTGGCCGCCATGGCGCGGGCATAGTGGGGATAGTGGACCAGAAAGATGCGCTTCCCCACCAGTTCGACCCCTGCATCCATGCCGTGGTACTCGATCATGTTGTCGGGCCGGGAGACCAGCTTACCCAGGTTGTAGAGGTCGCCGGTGTTGTTGCCGTGGATGACATGCACCGGCAGTCCGTGCTTGTTGAGGCACTTCAGGGTACTGGGCGCCACCACGTCACCGCAGTGCAGGATCGCTTCCGCACCCCGCTGCTTTGCTTCCGCTGCGGCGAAATCGAGCAGCGGAATGTGGTCGTGGCTGTCGGAGAGGATACAAACTTTCATCTGTTTTTTCCTGGAGGGGGGCGGTCTGCCAGTCCCTCCGGGTACTGCTGTTAGAAGTTGGGTTTTTCTGGGGCGTCGTTGTACATCTGGACGCTGTCGAGTATCTCCTGCTTGGCCTCGTCGATGCCATACCAGCCGTCGACACGAACCCATTTGCCCTCATCGAGATCCTTGTAGTGCTCGAAGAAGTGGGAGATGCGGTTGAGCACCTCGCCAGGCAGGTCCCGGAAGGTCTGGACCCCGCGGTAGGTCTTGCACAGCTTGTCGATGGGCACGGCCAGCACCTTGGCGTCGTCACCGGATTCGTCGGTCATCTTCAGCACGCCGACCGGCCGGCAGGAGATCACGGAGCCGGAGATCAACGGGTAGGGGGTGAGCACCAGCACATCCACCGGGTCGCCATCCTTGGAGAGGGTATGGGGCACGTAGCCGTAGTTGCAGGGGTAGTGCATGGCGGTGGACATGAAACGGTCCACGAACATGGCGCCGGTATCCTTGTCCAGTTCGTACTTCACCGGGTCGGAGTTGGCCGGAATCTCGATGATTACGTTGATCTCGTTGGGTATGTTCTTGCCTGAACTAACTCTGTCTAGATTCATCTCTTTCTCGCCTTAAAAACAGAAAAAGGCCGGTGGTTTACCGACCTCCCAGGTGCAACTTCGTGGCTAAGATACCGGCAGAAGCGCCTAGTGTCCATAATTTCTGTTTATATAGCTAAAAAAGGGGGCGATCGCGCCCCCTTTTCTTTGCCAGGAACTCCGGCTTACAGCTCGAAGTTTTCCAGTTTCTTGGCCACGCTCTGAAGCTTCAGGGTGACGTACTTGGGCATGCCGTTGTCATCGTACTCGGGGTAGGCCTCGCCCTTGATCAGGGGATAGAGGTACTCCTTGCACTTGTCAGTGATGCCGTAGCCGTCTTCGGAGATGAAGTCCATGGGCATCATCTTCTCGACGTTGGCCACCTCGGAGAGGGGGGCTTCGCCGATGCTCCACTTGTAGGGGTTGGAGGACTCGCGCACCACGGTGGGCATGATGGAGTTCTTGCCTTCCAGGGCCTTCTCAACGGCGGCCTGGCCCAGGGCGTAGGCCTGCTCGACGTCGGACTCCGAGGAGAGGTGACGCGCGGCGCGCTGCAGGTAGTCGGCAACCGCCCAGTGGAACTTGTAACCGAGGGCGTCCTTGATCATGTTGGCGACGACCGGGGCGGCACCGCCCAGCTGGGCGTGACCGAAAGAGTCGCGGGTGCCCTGCTCGGCCAGGAACGTGCCGTCGGGCCAGTGGCAACCCTCGGAAATCACGATGGTGCAGTAGCCGTGCTCTTTGACCTTTGCGTCGACCGCGGCCAGGAACTTCTCCTGGTCGAACTCCACCTCGGGGAACAGGGTGATCACGGGAATGCCGTAGTCCTCGACCAGGGCGCCTGCGGCAGCGATCCAGCCGGCGTGGCGGCCCATCACCTCGATGCAGAAGATCTTGGTGGAGGTGGCGGCCATGGAGCGGACGTCGAAGGAGGCCTCCAGGGTGGAGACGGCGATGTACTTGGCCACGGAGCCGAAGCCGGGGCAGTTGTCGGTGATCGGCAGGTCGTTGTCCACGGTCTTGGGTACGTGGATGGCCTGTACCGGGAAGCCCATCTTTTCGGAGAGCTGGGAGACCTTGTAGCAGGTGTCTGCGGAGTCACCGCCGCCGTTGTAGAAGAAGTAGCCGATATCGTGGGCCTTGAAGATCTCGATCAGGCGCTCGTATTCACGCTTGTTGTCTTCCAGGCTCTTGAGCTTGAAGCGGCAGGAGCCGAAACCACCGGAAGGGGTGCTCTTCAGGGCGGCGATGTCCTCGTCGGACTCGGCAGAGGTGTCGATCAGCTCTTCGGTCAGGGCGCCGATGATCCCGTTACGACCGGCATAAACGTTGCCGATCTTGTCGCTGTGCTTACGGGCGGTCTCGATGACGCCGCATGCGGATGCATTGATAACGGCGGTTACACCACCGGACTGTGCGTAGAAAGCGTTTTTCTTGCTCATGACTACTTTCCTTCCTCTCTCTTTGTTATTCCTGAAATAGTTTTGAAATGTTCTGTTCGGGTGCGCTCCGTGTTCAGAGGTCACCCCGCTCCCTGGGCTCGTATTCGGCCTGGAGCAGCGCAATAACGCATTTGGTTATTTGCGGAGTGTTCGTTCACCCCCGTACCGGACGGGACGTGCTGTATTCCTTTTCAGGGGTCTCTTGCATGTCTGTACAGTGTCGGGTCAAAGGCGCAAAGGATAGCTTATATTGATTAAGCTTTCATGGCGGAGGCGGGGTGTGTTGTCGTCTGCCAGGTGGCGCTTTGAGCCGGCTGTTTTACTAAATAATGCCTATTTCATTGACTTTGCAGGAAATCTGAGATTACTGTATCGCTCGGACAGCGACCAATGCAATTGTTGGATGCCGCCATGGAAATTCCTAATTCGCAAATAAAAACAATAAGTTAAATGCGGTTATGCCTGGTGGCGTGTTGTATGAATAATAACGACCAGAATAGGGACGGGTAGGATCTGCCATGAGAATGGTGCTTTTGGGAGCGCCAGGGTCCGGTAAAGGGACCCAGGCAAGTAAAATTTCTGCGAAGTACGGTATTCCGCGTATATCCACAGGAGATATGTTGCGCGAGGCGGCCGCCGCCGGGGATAACGCCGGCATACAGGCAAAGGCCTTGCTGGATCTTGGGCAGATAGTGCCTGACGAGATCACCTGTGATGCCCTCAAGTGGCGGCTTTCCAGGCCGGATGTCGAGAACGGGTTTCTGCTGGTCGGCTTCCCCAGGGGGGCTGCCCAGGCGGTGATACTGGATGAGGTGCTGGATGCCATGGGTCTGCCGCTGGACCTGGTGATGGTGCTCGACGGCGATCCGGACCATTTCATGGAGCGGCTTGAAGGCCGGCGGGTCTGCCAATCCTGCGGGCGTACCTACAATATTTTTTCCGTACCGCCCCGTGTCGATGGCGCATGCGACGATTGCGGCGGTCGCGTGAAGCGCCGGGCCGATGACAACGAGGAGACCATCGCCAATCGCATGCGGGTCTACGAGGCCCAGTTCCACTCCCTGAACCAGTACTACTCCCTGCAGGGGAAGATACACCTGGTATCCGCCGAGGCGGATGACGACAGGGTCTTCCGTGATCTCTGCAAGGTGATCGACGAGACACCGGAGACGGTGGTGGAAAGGACGCCTGAACAGGATATGAAGGCCGGCATCGCCCGTATCGCTGACGCGATAGAGGCGGCCCAGGCAAGGGTTGCGGAACAGGCGGAAGAGCCAGAGGCCGAGGCCGCGGAGAGTGTGCCTGAGGCGAAGGCTGAGCCCAGGCAGAAGGCAGCACCGAAGAAGAAGGTGGCGGCCAAGAAGAAGGCGGCACCGAAGAAGAAGGTGGTTGCCAAGAAGAAGGCGGCACCGAAGAAGAAGGTGGCGGCCAAGAAGAAGGCGGCACCGAAGAAGAAGGTGGCGGCCAAGAAGAAGGCGGCACCGAAGAAGAAAGTGGTCGCCAAGAAGAAGGCGGCACCGAAGAAGAAGGTGGTGGCCAAGAAGAAGGCGGCACCGAAGAAGAAGGTGGTGGCCAAGAAGAAGGCGGCACCGAAGAAGAAAGTGGTCGCCAAGAAGAAGGCGGCACTGAAGAAGAAGGTGGTCGCCAAGAAGAAGGCGACACCGAAGAAGAAGGTGGTTGCCAAGAAGAAGGCGGCACCGAAGAAGAAGGTGGTGGCCAAGAAGAAGGTGGCACCGAAGAAGAAGGTGGTGGCCAAGAAGAAGGCGGCACCGAAGAAGAAGGTGGTTGCCAAGAAGAAGGCGGCACCGAAAAAGAAAGTGGTCGCAAAGAAAAAGGCGGCTAAAAAGAAGAAACGCTGATCGCCGGCAGCCTGGCGATGAAAAACAGAGGGGCCTCGCGGCCCCTTGTTTTTTTCATACTGTATAGCGCGGGAAGTTACTCCCCGGCAATCATCATGTTCTCGATCAACCAGGAGCCGGTGCGGGTGCTGCCACGACGCTCCTCGTCACTGCCCACGGCCTGTAGTTGTCTGAACATCTCCTTCAGGTTGCCTGCAATGGTGATCTCTTCAACCGGATGCTGTATTTCACCGTTCTGCACCCAGAATCCGGCCGCCCCGCGGGAGTAGTCCCCTGTCACCATGTTGAGGCCCTGGCCCATCATTTCAGTCACCAGCAGACCTTCCCCCATCTCCCGGCAGAGGCCGTCGAGGTCGAGATCTCCCGGTTCGATCGCCAGGTTGCGGACGCCCCCTGCATTTCCTGTGGTCTGCATATCCAGCTTGCGGGCAGAGTAGCTGTCGAGGATGTAGGTCTGCAGCACGCCGTCTTTCACGATCTCCTTTGCAGCCGTGGCGACACCTTCGCTGTCGAAGGGTGCGCTGGCCATGCCCCTGGGCAGCAGCGGGTTTTCAGCGATCTGTACGAAATCGGGAAAAATCTGCTGGCCGAGATGGTCCAGCAGGAACGAGGCCTTGCGATAGAGGGCACCGCCACGAATCGCACCGATAAGGCTGCGCAGAAGACCGACCGCCACCTCGGCCTGGAAGATCACGGGGGCTTCACGGGTGCCAAGTTTGCGGGCACCGAGTCTTGCCAGGGTGCGCTCCCCCGCTTTGCGTCCGACGGCTTCAGGGGATTCCATGTCGTCAGCGCGTCGACTCGCGGTGTACCAGTAGTCCCGCTGCATGCCATCGTCCTGCTTGCCGATGACCGAACAGCTTATGTTGTGCCGGCTGGCGGGGTAGCCCCCGATGAAGCCGTGGGAGTTGCCGTAGACCTGGAGGCCGTTGTGGCTGTTTACGGCGGCACCTTCGGAGTTGCCGATGCGCTCATCCAGTTCAAGGGCTGAGGCTTCGCAGCGGATACCCAGTTCGATCGCCTCCTCGGGTGTGATGCTCCAGGGGTGGTGCAGGTCGAGATCGGGTATCTCCCTGGCCATGAGATCTGCATCCGCCAGGCCTGTACAGGGATCCTCGTTGGTGTAACGGGCAATGTTGCAGGCAGCCCTGACGGTATCGCGGATCGCCTCGGGGCTGAGGTCCGAGGTGCTTGCGGATCCCTTGCGCTGGCCGAAGTAGACGCTGATGCCGAGTCCCTGGTCGCGGGTGTGTTCGATGGTCTCGACGTCGCCCATGCGCACACTGACGGAGAGCCCTGCATCGTTGCTGACGCCGGCCTCCGCGGCACTGGCGCCCTGTTTCCGGGCCTCTTTCAGGAGGTCCTCGACCATCTGCGAGAGCCGGTCTTTGCGGGTTTGGATATCGGTTGCTTCAGTCATTTGTGCTCGGATACTGGGATTGGCGGGTCTCTATCATGTCAGGTGCCGGTGCCACCCACGGTCAGCTCGTCCACTTTGAGGGTCGGTTGTCCGACACCCACGGGAACACTCTGGCCCTCTTTGCCACAGGTGCCGACGCCGCTGTCCAGTTCGAGGTCGTTGCCGATCATGCTCACCTTGGTGAGAACGTCGGGGCCGTTGCCGATAAGCGTGGCACCCTTTACGGGATGGGTGATCTTGCCGTTTTCGATGAGATAGGCCTCGCTTGCGGAGAAGACGAACTTGCCTGAGGTGATGTCCACCTGGCCGCCGCCGAAATTGACCGCGTAGAGGCCGTTCTGAACCGAGGCGACGATCTCCTCGGGATCCTTGTCGCCGGCCAGCATGTAGGTGTTGGTCATACGCGGCATGGGCAGGTGGGCATAGGATTCACGTCGACCGTTTCCTGTGGAGCTTGTGCCCATCAGCCGGGCGTTGTGCTTGTCCTGCATGTAGCCCTTGAGTATTCCGTCCTCGATCAGGACTGTCTGCTGGGTCGGTGTGCCTTCGTCATCGATATTCAGGGAGCCCCGTCTGCCCGCCAGGGTGCCGTCGTCCACCACGGTGCAGCCGGCCGCGGCCACCTTTTCTCCGATGCGGCCACTGAAAGCGGATGTGCCCTTGCGGTTGAAGTCGCCCTCGAGTCCGTGTCCGACCGCTTCGTGGAGCAGTACCCCCGGCCAGCCGGATCCGAGTACCACGGGCATGGTGCCGGCGGGTGCAGGTTGTGCCTCGAGGTTGACCAGGGCCTGGCGGACCGCCTCCCGGGCGTATCCAAGAGCGCGCTCCTCGTCCAGGAAGAACTGGAATGCCTGGCGGGCTCCACCCCCGCTGGAACCCTGTTCACGCCGTCCGTTCTCCTCGACGATAACATGGACATTGCAGCGAACGAGGGGGCGGACGTCGCCACTTAGAGTGCCGTCGCTGGAGGCGACCAGGACCACGTCATGGGCGGCGACCAGGCTTGCGGTGACCTGCTGTACCCTGGGGTCCTGGCCACGTGCTTCCTGGTCGAGACGACGCAGCAGGGAGACTTTCTCCTCTTCACTCAGGGTGTCCAGTGGGCTGATCGGTTCGTAGAGGCGCTGCCGGGTAGGTTGTTGGGTGATGCGGATCTGTCCCTGCTGCCCGCTGCGTGCAATGGCCCGCGCGGTCCGGGCCGCCTCCAGGAGGGCCGGCAGCTCGATTTCATCGGAGTAGGCGAAGCCGGTCTTTTCGCCACTGATGGCACGTACCCCGACACCCTGCTCGATGTTGTAGCTGCCCTCGCGGATGATGCCCTCTTCGAGCACCCACGATTCGAGCCGGCCTGTCTGGAAATAGAGGTCTGCCGCATCGACCTGGTTTGCCAGTAGCTGGTCCATGGCCTGGTCCAGGTGCTGGGGTTTCAGGGAGACGGGGTCGAGCAGTGTCGCCTGGGCTATATCAAGGGGATCGGGCATCAGGATTCAACTTTTTGGAACCATGTTCTCTATATGCGTCCCTCCGGGTGCCGATTCAACCGTGTATGGTATGAGGTTGTGATCGGCACCGGGGCGGGCGCAGTCTTTGTGTCAGTCGCAGTTCAGTCTTCTGTGTTCCAGGGTCGGGAAGTTGCGCCTGGTGGTGCGAAGGTAGTCGAGGTCTATGGTGGTGTCCACCGAGCCGGCGCCACGGGGCACCTGGGCCAGGATGGTGCCCCAGGGGTCGACGATCATGCTGTGACCATGGGTCTCCCTGCCGTTGATATGGAAGCCACCCTGGGCGGCAGCGATGACATAGGAGAGGTTTTCGATAGCGCGTGCCCTGACCAGGGTCTCCCAGTGGGCCTTGCCGGTGATGGCGGTGAACGACGCCGGCATGCAGACGATCTCCATGCCCTTGTCGAGGAGACTGCGGAACAGCTCCGGGAAACGCAGGTCGTAGCAGATGGCGATGCCCAGCTTGCCGAATGGGCTGTCGACCACCACCGGTTCGTTGCCGGGTTCGATGGAGTCGGACTCCTCGTACTGCTCGTTGGCTTCGACCAGGTTGACGTCGAACAGGTGAATCTTGTCATAACGGGCAACCCGTTCGCCCTGGTCGTTGTAGACCAGGCAGGCCGCACGTACCTTGCTGTTGTCATGGGCCTCGAGGGGGATTGTCCCTCCGACCAACCAGACGCCGTAACGTTTCGCCAGCTGACTGAGGAAGTCCTGCAGTGGTCCCTCCCCTTCACTTTCGCGCAGGGCGCAGAGGTCATGCTCCTGCTTGCCCATGAAGGCGAAGTTCTCGGGCAGGACCACGAGGCCGGCTCCATTGTCGACGGCTTCCGAAACCAGGCGTTCGGCTTCCAGTAGATTGGCGCTTACATTGGGCCCGGTGGCCATCTGGATGGCGGCTATTTTTCGTTTGGTCTCAGTCATCTGTCGAGCGGGTTTCCAGTTGGGATGTCAGGTGTTTTTCGCGCCCGCAGAATAACATACCTGTGGGCATCAACAAATCCATGGCTCTGGCGCAGACTAGCGGGCGGCAGGGGAGAGCAGTGCGGGGTCGATCAGCTGATCCTCCTCCTCTTTCTCAGTCTCGCGCTTGAGCTCTGTCAGCACGGGGTCCGACCAGGGGCCGGTGGCCTGGTATTGAATCCGGGTCGCCTTGTCGAACTTGTCCCCGAACAGTTTCTGGGCAAGCAGCAGTGCGGCCCCAACGGCCGGCCCGCCAGCCCAGGCGCCGGCCAGGGGCAGGCTGGATGAGATCATCGGCGTGACGGTGATCAGCTGGTCGAAGTCCTCCGCGCCCAGTCCGATGCGGCCGGCGATATCGATGTTTGCCGAGGGGCCTCGCATGCGGAAGTTTTCCGTGTAGGCATTGCCGTTCTCGATCTGGAAATCACCCTCGATGCGATCGAAGGAGAACCCCTCCTTCACCATGTCGCTGAAATCCAGGGTCAGGCGGCGGTGCAGGGCGCTGATGTTGAGCAGGCCGAATATCCTCCCCACCCCGGGCTCGACTTCCAGAAAACGGCCCTCTCCAAGGCGCAACGCAAGCTGACCATTGAGCTTGTCGAGACTGAACAGCATGGGACTGCCCTGCCAGCTGATCCTGCTGTCGATCTCCGCGGCAGCCTCCTCGAGGTTGGCGGTGAAGCCGAAATCTTCCAGCAGGGCTCCGAAATTGTCGCTGTCCAGGCGGATGTCGAGGCTGCTGGTCTGGCCGCCCTGGTCGTCGGTGGTCCAAATCCCCGAGCCCTCCAGTCGCGTGGTGTCCGACGCCAGGGAGAGCTGTTCGAGGTTTATGCCGGCTGCCTGGCGCTGGGCTTTGAGGGTGAAACGGCCGTAATCCTTGTCGTTGATCCTGACCTTGTCGATCGAGGCGTTCAAGGAGGGGAATTCGGTTGGGTCGAGGCTCTCCTGGGTATCCCCGGCAGTCTCTTCCTCGCCGCTCCAGCTGTCCGGTTCGAGCACCAGGTCGAGGTGCTTGAGCTGCAGCGCTATCGGCCGGTTGTCCAGGTCGTCGGGGATCTGTGCGGTGCCCTTGAAACGGTTGCTGGCAAAGCTTCCGGACAGCTCTGCGTTGTGTCTCGTGAGGTTCAGTTCAAACTGTTCCAGTTCGATGTCGTTGAGGACCAGGTGGTCGAACCTCAAGTCGATATTGCCGAGTAGCGGTTTCTCCCCTGGTCCCTCTTTGTTGGCAAACAGCTCGAGCCAGGTTGCCAGGTCGAGGCGTTGCCAGCCCCCGCTGATGTCGACCCTGCCGGTTGTTGCGGTTCCTGCCTTGCCCGGGCCCAGAACCAGGTCGGCTCCCCGCAGCAGGGTCTCTTCCCCTTTATCCTCCAGCAGCAGGGCGGCGCTCAGAAGATTGCCGTAGTCGATGGTGAAGCTGCGCTGAGGGGTGTTGGTAATCCGGGTGGTGATGCTCAGTGACCGCTCTTCCTCTTCCGTCTTGCCCAGGGGGGATGGGAGATCGATACGGAAGCCCTTGAGGTCGGAGGCGACCTGAAGAGGTACCGCGGCGTCTTCCCACCCCGAGATATTGGGCAGATCGATCTGCAGGGCGATTTCGCCTTTGCCGCTCATGCGCTCAAGGTGCGGATGTGGAAAGCGTTTCTGCAGGTCCTGCCTGGAGAGGGTGGCGACGGCTTCGATGCGGGTGGCGTCTGTCACCTCCGGTGAGGCGGAGACGTTGGCCCTGATCGGATTGCCGAACAGTGTGCCCTGGATATCGTTGGCGTGGACATGGTCCAGGTCGAACTCCAGGAGACCTCCGATATTGAACAATGGCAGCTGCCACGCCTTCAGGTCGAGGCTGCTCTCCAGGAAGGCCAGCTGGCCGAAAAGACGGTAGCTGTCTTTCTGGCGCAGCGGTACGGTCAGGTCCAGTTTCAGGTTTGAGTTGCCCCCGGCCTCTATGTCCCTGGTCATGGGGCCGAAATTCTCTTTCAGCGGGGATTCCCTGAGCAGCCGGAAGGTGTCCTTGAGGGCGCCCTCGATCTGTCCGGTCACGCGCAGGGGCTTGATCCTCTCAAGATCGGGGATGGTGCCGTGGGCCTGGATGATCCGGCTGTCGTAGATAAGGCCCTTGGAGACCCAGGTGTCGAACCGGTTGTTGAGGAAGCGGACCTCGGCCTCGAGGTCTTTGAGTTCAGGCCATTCGGGCCAGTAGGCGAGGTCGAGCCCGGTGACATTGAACAGGACCTCGAATCGACCGCTGTGATCTTTATCGAAGGGAAAGCCGTTGAGCGGGCCGCGGAAGATTGCGCTGCCGGAGGTGACCCGGCCGTCCAGGAAGCTGCGATCGAGCCATTTCACGGCGTCCTCGGGCATGATGCCCACCGGGTAGTAGCGGGGGGCGTTGGTGGCGTTTCCGTTCTCGAAATCGGTCTGCAGGTTGAGGTTGGCGGATGCGGGGTCGTCCAGTGGCAGGTCGAGTCTGAACCGGGACATCGTATGGATGTCGTCATTGGCGGCCAGGAGGTCCCCGCTCTCGATTCGCCAACTGCCGTTTTCCAGGGGGTGCCAACGGATGATGCCCTGTATCCGCTCGATCTCGAGAGGATCGCGGAAGAGTTGCGGAAACTCCAGTGCGAGTGAACCGGTATCAAGCAGCCTGATGATCCCCTGCCGACCGTCGCTCCACAGGCGTGCAGAGAGGTTCTCCACGCCGGGGACCTTTTTCCAGGGCTGGGTGCTGAGGGACTGGGCTGTGCCTGCCGCCTGCCAATCAGGGCCTTCCGGGGTCTCCTGGTAGTTGATCCTCAGTTCACTGATATCTCCCCGCGGGGAGATGGTCGCCAGGGCTTCCTCCAGGGTTGGGTCCGGCAGGGGGAACATGCTCGTGGCCTCGAGCAGGTCCTCGATGCGCAGGAAACCGGCGCCGGCTTCCAGTTGCAGACCCCCGTCGTCCCGGCGGTCAGTGCGGATAAACAGCTGGGTTTCCGGCCATCTGCCTGCCTGGTGTTCGAACAGGATATCGTGGATGCCCAGTGCCCAGCCCCGCGGGTTGCGTTGCCACTGAAAATTGCCTCCAAGCTGGTCGATGGCCCAGGAGCGGTCATTTGCCTGGTCATCTTCCGCCTGCCTGATCAGGTCGATTTCGCTCAGTTTCACATTGCCCAGCAGCTGGTGCAGGCGGCCTCTCTCCCAGCCGCTCCATACCTCGATCTGCCCATGCCCGCTCTCGAAGCTGTAGCCTTCCGGCAGGCGGGGTTTGAGCAGGCGGGCCAGTATCAGCTGCTGTCCCTTCAGGTAGGCTTCACCGGACCAGGCGTCAGGCTGATCCAGTTCGCCGGTGATATCGGCTGCAAGGGTCAGTCTTCCGCCGAATTCACCCGGTAGTGTCAGGCTGCCGGTGAACTGGTGATGGTCGCCATCATTGCGCAGTTCCATGTCGACATCCGAGAAGCGCAGTGGCGGTGCGCCGATGGCCTGGTTTTCCCAGTCGATGACACCATTCTTGAGGGCGAGATTGGCGGGTAGCAGCAGTGCGCCCCCGGCTGAACCCTGCTGATCGCCGAGCTCATGCAGGCCTTCGATGATGATGGTGCCGTCGGAGCGTCGCTTGATCAGCAGTCGGGGATTGACCAGGGTGATCTTGCGCAGGGTGACCGAACGGTTTTTCACGCTCTCCAGAAGGGACACGCGCAGCTTGATCTCGTCCAGCTTGAGGGTGGTCTTGCCGGTGTCGGGGTTGAGCAGGGCAACATTGTGCAGGGTCAGCTCCGGGCCGAGCCCTCGCCAGTGGCCTTCGAGAAAACCCATCTCCACCGGCTGGCCCAGGGCGCGGCTTGCCCACTGCTCCACGTCGGTGCGGTAGAGTTCGGCCAGTGGCGCCATAAAGCGGCCAATGGCGACCATGATACCTGCCAGGATGATGAGCAGCAGGAGCAGCAGCCAGAGCTTTGCGGTGGTGTATTTGAAAACGCGGATCATTCCCGGCTCATATCAACACGACATCGTAATGTTCCTGGGAGTAGAGCGTTTCCGCCTGCAGGCGAATGGTCTTTCCGATGAAAGATTCCAGCTCTGCAAGGTTGGGCGACTCTTCGTCCAGCAGCCTGTCGACCACGTCCTGGGAGGCCAGTACCAGGAGGGATTCCACATCGAACTGGCGGGCCTCGCGCAGGATCTCCCTGAAAATTTCGTAACAGGTGCTCTCTGCGGTTTTTTGTGAGCCCCTTCCGCCGCAGCAGGGGCAGGGTTCGCAGAGAATATGTTCCAGTGACTCGCGGGTGCGCTTGCGGGTCATCTCCACCAGGCCGAGGGACGACACTTCGGTGATGTGGGTCTTGGCGTGGTCCTTGGCCAGTGATTTCTCGAGGGCGCGCATGACCTGGCGCTTATGCTCCTCGTCGGTCATGTCGATGAAATCGATGATGATGATGCCGCCCAGGTTGCGCAGGCGCAGCTGCCTGCTGATGGCCTGGGCCGCCTCCATGTTGGTCTTGAATATGGTCTCTTCCAGGTTGCGATGGCCGACGAAGGCGCCGGTGTTGACGTCGATGGTGGTCATCGCCTCGGTCTGGTCGATGATCAGGTGGCCGCCGGATTTCAGGTCGACCTTTCTCTCCAGAGCCTTCTGGATCTCGTACTCGACACCGTAGATATCGAAAATGGGGCGCTCCCCGGGGTAGTACTCGATGGCGACATTGAGGTCGGGGATCAGCTCGGAGGAGAACTGCTTTGCCCTCTGCCAGCTGGAGCGGGAGTCGATGCGTATCTTCTCCACCTCCGGCGAGATCAAGTCCCGCAGGGCGCGCAGGTAGAGGGGGAGGTCCTCGTGGATCAGCTCTCCCGGTCGGGTTGATTTGCAGCGCTCGCTGACGGTCTGCCAGAGCCGGCAGAGGAAGCGGATATCCGTTTCGAGGGTGGGGGTGTCGACGCCCTCGGCGGCGGTGCGGGCAATGAAGTTGCCTTCGATACACATCTCCGATGTGATCGTTTCGATGGCCCCTCTCAGTCTCAGTCGCTCCTCTTCATCCTCGATCTTCTGGGATATTCCCGTGGAGCCCAGGGATGGCATGAAGACGAGATAGCGGGAGGGTATGGAGAGGTTGGTGGTGAGGCGGGCGCCCTTGGTGCCGAGGGGGTCTTTCACCACCTGCACGATCACCTCGCCTCCCTCGTGGACCAACTCGCTGATGCTGCAGGGTTTTTCGTCTCCGTTGTTGTTGGCGCAGATGTCAGATGCATGCAGAAATGCGGCCCGTTCGAGGCCGATGTCGACAAATGCCGCCTGCATCCCCGGCAATACCCGGCACACTTTGCCCTTGTAGATATTGCCCACCAGCCCCCGGCGCTTGGTGCGCTCGATGATGATCTCCTGGACCACACCGTTTTCGATGACTGCCACCCGGGTTTCCGGGGGGGTGACGTTGACTAGTATCTCTTCACTCATTCAGATCTTCTTCTCGTTCGAAAGCGTCCAGCGGTCTGATGCCTGCATCGGCGAGGAGTTCAGCCGTCTCGTACAGTGGGAGTCCCATGACACCGGAAAAGCTCCCCTCGAGGTGCGAGATGAACAGTGCGCCAAGACCCTGAATGCCATAACTGCCCGCCTTGTCCCGGGGTTCGCCGCTCTTCCAGTAGGCGTCAATCTCGCTCTCCTGCAGTGTCCTGAAACTGACCCTGTTGACGTTCAGGCGGCTCCTCTCTGCGCTGCCGATAAGGGCGATACCGGTCAACACCTTGTGGGTGTGCCCCGAGAGTCTGCGTAGCATTCCTGCGGCCATCTCCCGGTCTTTCGGCTTACCCATGATCTCACCGTCGAGCACGACGGCGGTGTCCGCTGCGAGGACCACCGCCGAGTTGTCATCGAGGGATGCTCGCCCGGCGCGGGCCTTTTCCAGGGCCAGGCGTATCACGTACTCGGCGGGGGATTCGCCCTGCCTGGGCATCTCGTCGATTTCCACTCTGACTACAGTGTGATCGACCCCGATCTGCTCCAGTAGTTCACGACGCCGTGGAGAAACGGAGGCCAGGTACAGCGTTGGTGGCATCATCAGCTTTGGTTATGTTTATTGCCTTTATGGGGCTCAACACTACACCAGCCGGGACGTGAATGACAGTGCCCGGCCCCGGGCCGGATTACGCTCTGAGAACCGGCTCCGGTTATGCCTGCGATGTCACCCGGTTTCGGTTATGCGCGGTGGTAGGGATGGTTGCGCAGGATGCTCCAGGCACGGTAGAGCTGTTCCGCCACCACCACGCGCACCAGGGGGTGGGGCATGGTCAGCGCAGAGAGGGACCAGCGGCCATCGGCACGCTGCAGGCAGGCTTCCGCAAGGCCTTCCGGGCCGCCTATCAGCAGGGCCAGGTCGCGGCCCTCGTTCATCCAGTCTCCAAGCCGGTCCGAGAGCTGCTCGGTGTTCCAGGCTTTGCCTTTCACGTCCAGGGCGATCACCTGGCAGTTTCCGGGGATGGCCTTGAGCATCCGTTCGCCCTCGTCGCGAAGTGTGCGGGCGATATCGGCACTCTTGCCGCGGTGGCCGGGGGCGATCTCCACGAGCTTCAGGGAGCACTCCCCGGGCAGGCGTTTCGCATACTCGAGATAACCCTCCTGGACCCAGCGGGGCATCTTGTTTCCGACCGATATCAGGTGAATGTTCATGGTGGTGGATTTTAGGGGAAAACGACGGCCGGGGCACGGATGGTCTATCTATTGGATATGACGTCTCCACAGGTATGGGAGAAGGAGGGAGAATGCGGGCCATTCTATTCGATCTCGACGGTGTGCTTTACGTGGGTGACCAGGCTATCGACGGCGCCGCCGAGGTGTTGGACTGGGTGCGTGAGATGCGGATTCCCCACCTGTTTCTCACCAATACCACTTCAAGGCCGCGAAGCGCTATCGTCACCCGCCTGGCTGCCATGGGGATAGCCGTGGACGAAGCGGAGATTCTTACACCCCCGGTGGCCGCTACTGCCTGGATCGTGGAGCAGAAAGCAGAGCCGGTGGCGCTTTTCCTGCCGCAGGCGACCGGCGTCGAGTTCTCGGGGTTGGAACTTCTCGACGAGGGACTGGAAGAGGGGGCTGGCGCTGTGGTGATCGGCGATCTGGGCGAGGCATGGGATTTCAGCCGTCTCAACCGCGCCTTCAGGTTGTTGATGGGCGGCAGCCGGCCTGCCCTCGTCGCCCTGGGCATGACACGCTACTGGCGTGCACCCGATGGTCTGCGCCTGGATACGGCACCCTTTGTAATGGCGCTCTCCCATGCGGCAGGTACCGAACCGCAGGTGATGGGAAAGCCGAGTCCGGCTTTCTTCCGTGTCGCGCTCGGGATGCTGGGGGTGCCGGCCCGGGAGGTGGTGATGATCGGTGATGATATACGGGGTGACGTGGCGGGTGCCCAGGCGGCCGGAATCAAGGGGCTGTTGGTGAAGACGGGAAAATTTCAGCCCGGGGATCTGCAGGGGGATGCCACCCCGGACGGGATTCTGGATTCAGTGGCCGGGTTGCCGCAGTGGTGGTCAGTCACCTGATGGGGTCCCCGAGAGAGGGGCGCACGTCCCTGTGTCGCCTTTGCATCGGGGGATGCACGACCATTAGATCATCACGGGTGGCTCAACCGGTGAGTCCGTGGTTATTTTTTCAGGGCGTCGAATCCGAGCAGTGCCTTGAAGGCCCACTTGATGCGGGTCGGCCTGACCAGGAACCATAGGGTCAGGGGCAGGAAGCCGAGGGCGACCAGCAGTATCGCGTAGGAGGTTTCGGGCAGAAACGGGATGGATATGCTCCAGAGCACGAACCAGACGATGCAGATGATGCCCGTGGTGTCGAGTACAGATTCCTTCTGTTGAGACATTTCTGTCGCGTCCTTGCTAAACGGTTAACGAATGCCGGCAGCCCATTCAACCAGGCCGGCGGCGACATTATAGATTAAAAGTACTATTTATGGGGAAGGAATTTACCGGTAGCGTTCGAGGGTTGAGCGCAGATGGCGGGTGATTTCGTCTCGCAGGCTGTCGGGCGATACCACCTCCACCTCGGGGCCGTGGCTCAGGATGTCTGCCACCAGTTCGGGGGTCTGGCTGTAGGGGATGCTCAGTTCGAAGCTGCCATCGTCGAGCCAGCGGCCCTGTTGTCCGGGGTGCCACTGCTCTGCGGCCACCCAGCGTGCCCTTTTGGGTGTGAAGCGCAGTACGGCGGTCTGCTCCGCACTGCCTGAGAAGATGCCGTAGGCGCTGGAGTAGTGGTCGTCGAGGCGTTTGTCACTGACGCTCTTGGCTGCCTTGCCTGTGGGGGCGGCCGCACTGATCGCATCGAGGCTGAAGGTGCGAAGCCCGTCTCTGAGGTGGCACCAGGCGTCCAGGTACCAGTTGTCGCGGTAGTGGACCAGCCGCAGCGGGGAGACCTCCCGCTGCATGGTTTCGTCTCGGCCGCGGTTGTAATGGTCAATCAGCAGGCGTTTCTGCTGGGCAAGGGCGCCGGCTATGGGCTGGAAGCAGGGGCCCGCGGGACGTGACGCGGCCCGCAGTATGCGGATCTTTCGCTCGAGGCCGCTGCCACCCGCATGCTGGGCCTTGAGCAGCTGGTCTATCCGCTCCCTCAGGGGCGCCAGCTGGCGCTCCAGCAGTCCCGGGTGAACCTCGCTCAGCAGCTGCTGCACACTGAGCAGTGCAAACAGCTCCGAGGCGTTGAACCAGACCCCGGGCAGCTCGAACATCTCCCCTTCCTCGGGATCGTAGAAGTAGCCGTTTCGCTGGCGGTCGTACTTGATTGGCGCGTTGAGGTAGAGGCGCATCGCCTCGATGATGCGCTTGGCGGTGGCCCTGGAGCACTCGAGCTCCTGCTCGATGCGTTGCCGCGGGACCGGCAGCCGGGATGCGCTGAGGAGCTTATGCAGATCGAAGATGCGGTCGAAGCGGTCCATCTGGGGTTGATTGCCGGCCCGTGTCTGCCTGTGAGGTGATGGTTATGCCTGCTCGCTGCTGGCGTCGTCCGGGGTATCCATCTCCCAGAGTCTCTCCAGTTGGTAGAAGTCCCTTACCCTGGCCTGCATGACGTGAACCACCACGCCGTTGAGATCGATCAGGGCCCACTCGCCGTCGGTGACCCCCTCGGTGCCCAGGGGCGGTTCGCCGGCTTCCTTGGCCTGGAAGGCGACCGCCTCGGCCATGGATTTCACATGCCGGTCGGAGGTGCCGCTGGCGATGATCATGATGTCCGTGATACTCGTCTTGCCGCGTACATCCAGCACTTTTACATCCTGGGCCTTCATGTCTTCCAGCACCTGTACGGCCAGATCGCGGAGTTCTTCTACCTGCATTGAGTTTCCTGTTTGGGTGAATTCACTGTTGAGTTTATCTGAAAAGCGGCAAATTCGCAGTGTTTTGGCGGATTTCGGGTCACCTGTAGAGGTGTTCTGCCTCGATGATTTCCAGTACGCCGTCCGGCAGCAGGAAGCGTGGGGAGCTTCCCTGCGCTACCCGTTCCCGGATGTCAGTGGCGGAGATTTCCAGTTGGGTCACGGTCTGGAACAGGATCTGTCCGCCCCTTCGGGTGCTGAGTCGGGAGGGGTTGTCGGTGACGCGTTCCGGGTAGAGGTCTGCATGGGACTCCCCGGGGCGCTGCATAATCACCAGGTGAGCGAGGTCGAGGATCTCGTCCGGTCGGTACCAGCCGGCAAAGCCGATGAAGGCATCGCTGCCCATGATCAGGCAGATCGGCAGATCGTCTCCCAGCTCCCGGCGTAGCGAGCGCAGGGTGTCGACGCTGTAGGATTTGCCCTCACGCTTGAGTTCCCGGTCATCGACCCTGAAGTTCGCGATGCCCTCCACCGCGGCCTGCACCATGGCCAGGCGTTGCCTGGCACTGGTTGCGGGGCTGTCGCGGTGGGGCGGGTCCCTGAGGGGGATCAGGCGGATCTCATCCAGTGCCAGCGCCTGCTGCACGTCGAGCGCGGTACGCAGGTGGCCGTAGTGGATGGGATCGAAGGTTCCCCCGAGAATTCCGATCATTGCCGGATGTGGCCGTCACCCAGGACGATGAACTTTACCGAGGTGAGACCCTCCAGGCCTACCGGGCCGCGGGCGTGGAACTTGTCGGTGGAGATGCCGATCTCGGCGCCGAGTCCATACTCGAAGCCGTCCGCGAACCGGGTGGAGGCGTTGACCATCACCGAACTGGAGTCCACCTCGCGCAGGAAACGCCTGGCGCGGGTGATGTTCTCTGTAATGATCGACTCGGTGTGCTGGGAGCTGTGGGTATTGATGTGCTCTATGGCACTGTCCATGCCGTCCACGACCCTGATCGAGAGAATCGGTGCCAGGTACTCGGTATCCCAGTCCGCTTCGGTTGCAGGGATGCACCCCTCGATAATCTCGCAGGTACGCGCACAACCGCGCAGCTCGACACCCTTCTCCATGAACGCGGGGGCGAGTTTCTGCAGGATATCCTCTGCAATGTTCTCGGCCACCAGCAGTGTCTCCATGGTGTTGCAGGTGCCGTAGCGCTGGGTCTTTGCATTCAGTGCCACGTCGAATGCCTTGCCGGCATCCGCCTGGTCGTCAATATAGACGTGGCAGATGCCGTCAAGGTGCTTGATGACGGGTACCCGCGCATCGTTGGAGATGCGCTCGATCAGCCCTTTGCCGCCACGGGGAATGATCACGTCGATATAGTCAGGCATGGTGATCATGGCGCCCACGGCGGCACGGTCGGTAGTGGCCAGGACCTGCACGGCATCGGCAGGCAGGCCGGCTTTTTCCAGTCCGCGATGGATGCTGCCGGCAATCGCCTGGTTGGAGTGGAAGGCCTCGGAGCCTCCACGCAGGACCGTGGCGTTGCCCGATTTCAGGCACAGGGCTGCCGCGTCGGCGGTGACGTTGGGCCGTGACTCGTAGATGATGCCCACCACGCCGAGGGGAACGCGCATGCGGCCGACCTGGATGCCGGTGGGGCGGTAGTTCATGTCGAAGATCTCGCCGATGGGATCGGGCAGGGAGGCGATCTGGCGCAGCCCTTCGATCATGCCATCGATGCGGGCCGGCGTCAGTTCGAGGCGGTCCAGCAGGGCGGCATCGAGGCCCTTGGCGGCGCCCGCCTCCAGGTCCTTGCGGTTCTCTTCCATCAGGGCGTCGCGGGTTGCATCGAGGTCGTCGGCAATGGACTGCAGCGCGCTGTCCTTGTCGCCGGTACTGGCGGCGGCCAGGGCGCGGGAGGCGGTGCGTGCCTTCATGCCCAGCTGGTCCATGTAGGCTGCGACGTCGGTGATCTGGTCTGACATGGTGTTAACCCGTTAACTGTTCAGTGATAAACAGACTAGTTTACCAAAGTAGGGCGGGTTATGAGAGCCTCTGATGGGGTACTAGCCTCTTCCGATGGCCGGTGCACCGGCCATGGTGGTGGTGATCTGCTGCATCAGCAGCCAGGGCTCGCTCTTCTCCTGGCCCTTGATGGCGCGGTCGGCCTGGCCGCAGGTTCTGAGCAGTGCCTGCCAGCGCCTGAGGCTGAGCCGCTTGAGGCCTTTGGCCACCAGGGGTTTGCGCTTGTCCCATATGCCGCGATTGGCGGCGATGGCCTGCTGGATGGAGCGGCCGTTTTCATGCTCTGCGGCAAGATTGCAGAGCATGCGGATCTCGCGGGTCAGGGCCCAGAGGACCACCGGGGCGGGTGTGCCCTCTGCCTGCAGGCCGTTGAGGATGCGCAGGCAGCGACTCACCTGGCCTTCAAGGGCGCTGTCGACCAGGCTGAATACATCGTAGCGCGCGCTGTCCGCCACCGACTCGGCCAGCTGTTGTGCATCGATCACCCCCGGGCCGTGGATCAGCAGCAGCTTGTCGATCTCCTGGGCGGCGGCAAGCAGGTTGCCCTCGATACGCTCCGCCAGCATCGCTACCACGTCCCCTGCCGGGGTGAGGCCGGCTTTGCGCATCCGTTGCTCGATCCAGGGTTGCAGGCGTTCACCCTCGATGGGCCAGATCTGGATCACCACCCCGACCTTGTCCAGGGTCTTGAACCACTTGGTATTGGCCTGGCTCTTTTCGAGCTTTGGCAGGGTGAGCAGCAGGAGGGTGTCTTCCGGCGGGCGCTCGGCATACTCCACCAGGGCGCTGGCGCCCTCTCTCCCCGGTTTGCCCGAGGGCAGGCGCAGGTCGATGATTCGCTGCTCAGAGAAGAGGGAGAGGCTGTTGGCTTCGGCGGCGAGTTGGTTCCAGTCGAACTTGTTGTCCGCTTCCAGGACATCGCGGGTGGCATAGCCCCTGGTCTTGGCGTGGTTGCGGATGGCATCGGCCGCTTCGCTCACCTGCAACGGTTCGTCGCCGCTCAGCAGGTAGATGGGCGCAAGCCCCTTGTCGAGGTGTCTCTGGAGTTCGGGAAAGCGGACGCGCATATCGGGCCGGTGCAGGTTTGCAGCCGGATCAGCGAAGCTGGCTCTGCAGGCGGCGGACAATGCGCCCGGCAAGATCGCGCTGCATCTCCCGGCGCAGTGTCGACTCCTCCTGCTGTTTGCCCAACACCAGGGTGCCGGTGTTGATGTAGTCCTGTATCACGCCGACAGTCTGTTTCGCTACCAGCTCGTTGCCGTCGCTGTCCGCCATGCTGAAAGTGGCGCCCTGGTAGAGTTCGTATTCTGCCGCCTTACCGTTGCTGTCTACAGAGAGGGTGCGCCGGTTCTGCTCGTACTTCTCTATGCGCAGGGTGCTGGCGGCGCCTTCCGGGCTGTCGGTAATCGTGACCGCGTTGGTGCTCATGAGGTGGGTCAGCTCGATGCGCAGGTCGTGGTAGGTCCCCAGTCCCTGGATATGCACCGGGCTGATGCTGGACGGCAGTTGAACTTCTCCCCTGAGCTGGAAGCCACAGGCCTGCAGGAGCAGGGCCGTGATGAGTATCAGGGCAAGTTGAACAGGGCGTTTTCCTAACATTGTATTATTCCGGTTTCCCGGCTCCCTATGGCTAATTGGCAACAATGTTGACCAGCTTGTTGGGCACCACGATCACCTTGCGCACCGTCTTGCCGTCGATGAATTTCTGCACGTTGGCATCGGCAAGAGCGGCCTGCTCGATCGCCTCCCTGGCCGCGTCGGCAGGTACGTTTATCTTGGCGCGCACCTTGCCGTTGACCTGGGCGACATACTGGATGCTCTCCTGTACCAGAGCCGATTCGTCGGCCTCGGGCCAGGAGGTGTCGAGTATCTCATCACCGTAGCCAAGCTCCCGCCACAGCTTGTGGGTGACGTGGGGTGCGATGGGTGCGAGCAGTCGCAGGACAATGCTGAAACCCTCCTTCAGCACCACCTTGTCGGCCGCGCTGTCACCCAGCTTGTAGAGGGCGTTGACCACCTTCATGCAGGCGGAGACCACGGTGTTGAACTGCTGGCGCTCGTAATCGAAACGGGCCTGTTTGAGGGCGGCGTGGATCTCGCGGCGGGCCTCTTTCTGGCTATCATCTAGCTCGCCCGTATCGGATCCGGCGTCGCGGATATCGCCATTGCGGCTTGCCGCCAGGCTCCAGACCCTGCGGATAAACCGGTTGGCGCCCTCAACGCCTTCATCGGACCACTCCAGGGACTGATCCGGTGGTGCGGTGAACATGGTGTAGAGGCGCACGGTGTCGGCGCCGAAACGATCCACCATATCCTGGGGATCGACGCCGTTGTTCTTGGACTTGGACATCTTCTCGGTGCCGCCCACGACCACCGGCTGGCCATCGCTCTTGAGTTTGGCGCTGAGGACACGGCCTTTGGTGTCCTGCTCCGTGTCGACGTCGGCCGGGTTGAACCAGGTCTTGCTGCCGTCAGCCTCATCGCGGTAGTAGGTCTCGGCGATCACCATGCCCTGGGTCAGCAGCTTGGTGAAGGGCTCGTCGGAGCTCACCAGGCCCGCGTCGCGCATCAGCTTGTGGTAGAAGCGGGCGTAGAGCAGGTGCAGGATGGCGTGCTCGATACCGCCGATGTAGTGGTCCACGGGCAGCCAGTAGTTGGCGCGTTCGTCCAGCATGTCGTCACCCGCATCGGGGCAGGTGTAGCGCGCGTAGTACCAGGACGACTCCATGAACGTGTCGAAGGTGTCGGTCTCCCGCTCGGCCGGGCCACCGCACGCCGGACAGCTGGTGTTGGACCACTCGGGCATCTTCTTGATGGGTGAGCCGCCGGTGGCGTCGAACTCGACATCTTCCGGCAGTACCACCGGCAGGTCCTCCTTGGGGACCGGCACGATGCCGCACTTGTCACAGTGGATCATGGGGATGGGCGCGCCCCAGTAGCGCTGTCGGGATACACCCCAGTCGCGCAGACGGTACTGCACCTGTTTCTCGCCCAGCCCCTTTGCCGAGAGATCGGCTGCAATGGCGTCAACGGCGTCCGCGTAGTTGAGGCCGTCGTATTTGTCGGAGTTGACGCAGACACCGTTCTCCTTGTCTGCGTACCACTCTTCCCAGGCGTCGGTGGAGAACGTCTTGTCACCCACCTGGATCACCTGCTTGATCTCCAGGCCGTAGGCCTTGGCGAAGTGGAAGTCGCGTTCGTCGTGGGCCGGGACCGCCATCACCGCGCCTTCACCGTAACCGGAGAGGACGTAGTTGCCGACCCATACAGGGACCTGTTCGCCGGTCAGGGGGTGGGTGACGGAGATGCCGGTGGGCATGCCCTTTTTCTCCATGGTGGCGAGATCCGCCTCGGCCACGCTGCCGCCCTGGCACTCCTCGAGGAAGGCGGCCAGTTCGGCATTGTCCTGCGCGGCATGCAGGGCCAGGGGGTGCTCGGCGGATACGGCGCAGAAGGTGATACCCATAATGGTATCCACGCGGGTGGTGTAGACCCACAACTGCTCTGCCTTGCCGTCCAGTTCGTAGGGGAATGCGAAACGCACGCCGTAGCTCTTGCCGATCCAGTTGCGCTGCATGGTGCGCACCTGCTCGGGCCAGTCGCCCATGTTGTCGAGCTCTTCAAGCAGTTCCTCGGCGTAGTCGGTGATCTTGATGAACCACTGGGGGATCTCGCGACGCTCCACCAGGGCGCCGGAACGCCAGCCGCGACCATCGATCACCTGTTCGTTGGCAAGCACGGTCTGGTCCACCGGGTCCCAGTTGACCACCGAGTTCTTGCGGTAGACCAGTCCCTTCTTGTAGAGCTCGGTGAAGAGCCACTGTTCCCACTTGTAGTAGTCGGGTTTGCAGGTCGCCAGTTCGCGGTCCCAGTCGTAGCCGAAACCGAGCTGCCTCAGCTGGCCCTCCATGTACTCGATGTTGGAGTAGGTCCACTTGGCGGGCGCCATGTTGTTCTTGATGGCGGCGCCCTCCGCCGGCAGGCCGAAGGCGTCCCAGCCCATGGGCTGGAGCACGTTCTTGCCCAGCATGCGCTGGTAGCGGGTCACCACGTCGCCGATGGTGTAGTTGCGTACATGTCCCATGTGCAGCTTGCCGCTGGGATAGGGGAACATGGAGAGGCAGTAGTACTTCTCCCGGTCGGGATCTTCACTGACCTTGAAGCTGTTGTTCTCTTGCCAGTGCTGTTGCGCTTCGGACTCAATCTCCGCCGGATTGTAGGTTTCTTGCATTGTTTGGGATCGTGAAAAAGGTTTCTGAAAGTGAATCGGCAAAGGATACCCCAGGCGCCCCTTCACATAAAGGAAATAGCGTCGGAGAAGGCATCACCTTGCTATCCTGGCGCTATGGTTCAAACTTGGTAGTAGAAGCCTGTGCAGGGCGAGAGTGAAGAAGTGAGGCTTGAACCATGGCTCCCGAAGAAAAAAGAGACCCTGTCGACCGCATGGTCGACGCCTATGAGAATATGCTGGAGCGGGTGGACGAGATGCTGGAGACAGCGGAAAAGACCACCCTGCCGGCCTTGAAGAAGAGTCTTGAAGCGGCCCGTGAAAAAGCGGTGGAGGTTGATGAGCTGACCCGGGAGGAGGCGGAGAAGATCGCCGGCTACCTGGAGCGGGACATGAAGGACGCGGCCCATTTTCTCTCCGAGACCGGGGAGGATTTCCGAAACTGGATGCGTTTCGATCTTGAGCTGATCGAGGGGCGTTTGATGGATATGTTTGCCAAGGTGGCCGACAGGACCAAGCTTGAGCTGGACCGCTTTGCCGAGCAGGCCCGTGAGGCATCGCTATATCACACTGGTGAGATCACCGGTCCCGGTACCCTGGTCTGTACCGGTTGTGGCAAGGAACTCCACTTCCACAAGGCGGGCCATATTCCCCCCTGTCCGGGGTGTCGGGGAACATCATACAAGCGGCAGGAGGAGTAGCGACTCCTGCCGTTCAATCCACCAGGGTGTTGAACTCCTTCATCGCCACTTCGGCCGCAGCCAGGTAGCAGGCGTTGATCTGCTGGGCATCGAGACCGGGATACTCCACCTCGGACCACTGCTGCTGCTCATAGGCGAGGCTGCATTTGACAGCCGCTCCAATGAGGCCCTTTGAGCCCAGCAGGGCGTCGCGGATTTCAGGGGCGAGGGGCAGGGAGGGGACGATCTGCTTCAGCTCCTTTCCCATCATTATATCCAGTGCGGAGAGCAGGCCGGCGGTGAACCCCGGCTCCTGCAGTTGCTGTTTGCCGCTGTTCTCCAAGAGTTGTGCGCACATGTGGGCGCGGGTCAGGATCATGTTGAACAGCTCCTTGGGGCCGGCATCGATGCCTGAGATGACGATCAGGTTGGCCCAGGCCTGGATCTGGCGCAGTCCGAGGTAGATCACCGCCTGCCTGATCGATTCCACCTTCTTCGGCATACCCATGGCCGCGGAGTTGAGATGGCGGAGGATCTTGTAGCTGAAGCCGGGGTCCTGGGTGATCAGCTGCTCGATCTCCCTGGGGGTGGCGTTGGGGTCATTGAGCTTGGAGAGCAGTGAGAGGGCCACCTGGCGGTTTTCGTCCAGGCGTTTTCCCGAGACCACCTTCGGTTTTTCGAAGAAATATCCCTGGAAGTAGTCGAAGCCCATGTCGTGCAGCCGCCGATACTCCTCGACGGTCTCGACTTTTTCCGCCAGGAACGCCACCTGGTGTGCCCGCAGGGGCTCCATTTTCTGTTGCAGGGTCGACAGGTCGACCTGGGGGATCTCGACCTTGATCAGGTCGACAATCGGCAGCAGGGGGTCCCATTTCTCCTCGAATGCGAAGTCATCCAGCGCCAGGGTATAGCCTTCATCTGAGAGGGTTCTGCAGCAGTTGATCAGCTGTTCGTCGACGGGGATGTCCTCGAGTATCTCCAGCACCACGCGACCCTGGTCGATGGGGATCGGCGGCTCCTCGACGATAAAGTTGCGGGTCAGGTTGATGAAGGCCTTGGCGTTGCCCACCATCCGTTCGAGCCCGATCTCGGCGAAGCTGTTGAGGATCACGAGGGATGAGGCGCGATCGCCGTCGAGTGATTCCACCGGGCGCCCCTGGTTGTCCCTGTAGAGGAGCTCGTAGGCGTAGACCTGCATACTGCGGTCGAAAATCGCCTGTCGGGCGATAAAGAAATCTTCCATATTTCCTGCCTTTCTTATAGTGGACTTAAGTGTAGCCGTTGGGGTGCAGGAAATCCCGGGAATAAAAAAACCCGCCACTGCAGGGCGGGTTTTTTCGGGAGGCGTAGACCTTATTTGATCTTCGCTTCCTTGTACATCACGTGCTTGCGGACCTTGGGATCGAATTTCTTGATCTCCATCTTGCCCGGCATGTTGCGCTTGTTCTTGGTGGTGGTGTAGAAGTGACCGGTACCGGCACTTGATACGAGTTTGATCTTGTCACGCATGGTTGCTGCTCCTTAGACCTTTTCACCGCGGGCACGCATTTCCGCCAGTACGGCGTCGATACCCTTTTTGTCGATGATACGCATGCCGTTGGAGGAGACACGCAGACGGACCCAGCGGTTCTCACTCTCCACCCAGAAGCGGTGGCTGTGGAGGTTGGGCAGAAAACGGCGACGCGTCTTGTTGTGGGCGTGGGAAACGTTGTTCCCGGTCACCGGACGCTTGCCTGTTACCTGGCATACTTTGGACATTGTTCAATCCTCAGGATTCTTGTACTGAAACCCCTCTTGATGGGGTTCCGTGAAAACTGTTTGTGGCCCACCGGGGGCGAAAGAGGCGGATTTATATCAGAAACTTCGGGTGGGTGGCAAGTTTTTCTTGCAGTTTCTGGGGGTGCGCTCCGGTTGTTTCTCACAGCAGTCCCCTCTCCGCCATGGAACTGGAGGCCCCGTTACCGACGATGATGTGGTCGATTACCCGTATTTCCACCAGTTCCAGGGCCTTCTTCAGCTGTCGGGTGATCGAGTGGTCGGCGGCGCTCGGTTCGGCAACGCCGGAGGGGTGGTTGTGGGCCAGGATCAGGGCTGCGGCGTTATGGGAGAGCGCCCGTTTGACCACCTCCCGGGGGTAGACCGATGCGCCGTCGATGGTACCGCGAAAGAGCTCTTCGTACTCGATGATCCGGTGGCGGTTGTCCAGGAACAGGCAGGCGAACACCTCGTGGGGATAGTGTCGCAGCCGGGACTCCAGGTAGCGCCGTGTCTGGGCCGGGTTGGTCAGGGCGTCGCCCCGCTCCAGCTCCTCCCGTAGGTAGCGTCTGCTGATCTCCAGGACCGCCTGCAGCTGGGCGAACTTGGCGCTGCCCAGGCCGGGGCTGCTGCAGAATCGACGGTGGTCGGCACCGAGCAGTGCATGCAGTCCGCGATACTCCGTGAGCAGTTCACGGGCAAGGTCCACGGCGCTCTTCCCCTTGATGCCGGTGCGAAGGAATATGGCCAGGAGCTCGGCGTCGGAGAGTGATGCCGCCCCATGGGATATCAGCTTTTCGCGGGGTCTTTCGCCTTCGGGCCAATCGGATATCGCCATAATGGATTTCAAGTAATAAAATTCCTAAATCGGAGGGTGAAGGATAGTACAGCTGGGGCGGGTTGGCCATAGCAGGCATCTGCTGGGGAGTATGGTGATAGTGAATGGTCGCTAACATGGAGAGAATTGGCGCCAATCGCTTCCAGCGGTACCCGGATTCGGTTAATCTTCGTGGAATAACAACCACTATTAATAATGAGATCTATGTCTGAACTGGCTGGCAAGCGGATACTGCTCGGCATTACCGGAGGTATTGCCGCCTACAAATCGGCTGAGCTGGTCCGGCTGCTGGTCAAGGCCGGTGCCGAGGTCCGGGTGGTGATGACCGCCGGCGGTCGTCGCTTCATCACGCCCATGACCCTGCAGGCGCTCTCGGGGAACCCGGTGAGGGAGTCGCTGTTCGACGAGGCCCACGAGGCCGCCATGGGCCACATCGAGCTGGCCCGCTGGGCCGACCTGGTCCTGGTGGCGCCTACCAGTGCCGATTTCATGGCCCGTCTCTCCGCCGGTATGGCGGATGACCTGCTGTCGACGCTCTGCCTGGCCACCGCTGCCCCCATCGCCATCGCGCCTGCAATGAACCAGGCGATGTGGCTCAACCCTGCCACCCGGGATAATGTCAGAGCGCTGAAGGCAAGGGGCATTTTGATCTGGGGGCCGGCCGATGGTGACCAGGCCTGCGGTGAGACAGGGCCGGGACGCATGCTCGAACCCGAACAGATACTGCTGCGCACCACCGAACAGCTCGCCGCCGGCTTTTTCAAGGGCCTGAGGGTGCTGCTCACCGCGGGACCCACCCGGGAGCCGGTCGATCCGGTGCGCTTTATCGGCAACCGCAGTTCAGGAAAGATGGGCTTCGCCCTGGCCGCAGCCTTTGTTGCTGCCGGCGCGGAGGTGGACCTGGTGAGCGGTCCCGTGACCCTGGAGACCCCGGGCGGAGTGAACAGGGTCGACGTGGAGACTGCCCTGGAGATGGAGGCGGCGGTGATGTCCCGTGTATCGGCCTGCGATATCTTCGTGGCCTGTGCCGCGGTAGCCGATTACAGGCCTGCCGAGGCGGTTGGGAGAAAGATCAAGAAGGAGCATGAGGCACTCTCCATCGAACTGGTGCGTAATCCGGATATTCTTGCCGCGGTGGCGGCGCTGCCCGATGCACCGTTCACGGTGGGTTTTGCCGCTGAAACCCACGACACGCTGGACTATGCTGAGTCGAAGCGCCTGAACAAGGGGCTCGACATGATCGCGGCCAACCAGGTCGGGGGTGCCGAGGGCGGTTTTGAGCGGGACGACAACGCGCTGACCGTATTGTGGGAGGGTGGCTCCCGGGAACTGGCGATGACGGGCAAGGGAGAACTTGGCCGGCAACTGGTTGCAGTGATTGCAGAGCAATATGAAAAAACAGATACAACTCAAGATACTTGATAACCGGCTTGGAAACGAGTTTCCACTGCCGGATTACGCCACTGAAGGTGCCGCGGGCATGGATCTGCGGGCGATGCTGAACCAGCCGCTGGAGCTGCAGCCGGGAGACACCCAGCTGATTCCCACCGGTATGGCGATTCATATCGAGGACCCCCACCTCGCCGCGGTGATCCTTCCGCGCTCGGGGCTGGGGCACAAGCACGGCATCGTGCTGGGAAACCTGGTGGGTCTCATCGATTCCGATTACCAGGGCCAGCTCTTCGTCTCCTGCTGGAACAGGGGGAAATCCTCGTTTCGCATCGAGGTGGGTGAGCGCATCGCGCAACTGGTGATCGTGCCTGTGGTGAAGGCTTCATTCGAGATTGTGGATGATTTTGACCAGAGTCAGCGGGGAGAAGGTGGTTTCGGTCATTCCGGCCGGCACTGATTCCAGTGGACAGGGTTGAGTGGCGGCAAGGTCCGTCCAGGCAGGGAAAGAGAGCATGAAAATAAAAAAATCCGGAACTGCGGAGAAGAGCAAGCCGGCTAAGGTGGCAGGTGCCGTCAGCGTGGGCGGGCTGGTCAGTCAGTCCCTGGCCGCGGTTGTGGTCGTGCTGGCACTGGTCGGCGGAGCAATCGCCTTTCTCCAGGGGCAGGCGGAGGAGGGTTCAGAGAGTCCGGGGCTGGAAACCGCGGCCCAGATTCTGGCTGGCCGACTCGCTGACGTGGTGTCCCAGCAGGTGGGAGTGGCCACCGGGTTCATCCAGGATGCCCGCTTGGTGAACCAGGTCCGGGGCGAAAACTGGAGTGGTGTGCGCGTCATGGAGGCAGAGTTGCGCAAGCTGCTCCCCTCGGTGCGCGAAGCCCACTTTCTGCCCCTCGATGCGGATGAGAAAGATGGCGGCTCCAGTCTCCCCATCAGCTTTGCCGCGCTTGCCCAGGTGAAGGCGGTCGAGCGTAGCCGCAGTGCCTCTTTGGCCGAAATGCACCAGTTTGGCAGTAGCAAGCGAAATATCGCGATCGCACTGCCGATCAGGGAGTCCAAGGACGACCCCCTGTCTGGCGTTGCCCACCTCTCCTTTTCGCCCAGCCTGGTCGACGCGGTATTTGCCGGCACCAAGGCTCCGGGCGGACGCCTGGAGATACAGCAGGAGGCTGGCGACCAGCCCCTTACGTTGCAACATCTGGGCGAGAATGCCGGTGGGGAGGCTGCCGGCAGTGTGTCGGTGCCGGGGACCATCTGGCGGGTCGTCTACTGGAACAGTGCACCTCCCGCCGGCCCCATGCTGATCTACATGGGGGTCATTGGTGCGGGTGCGCTGCTGATCATCCTCGTGTTGCAACTGCTTTCCGTCAGGCTTGGCCGGGCATTGAAGGCCGATGAGGTGATCATCTCAGAGCTGCTAAACGCCGGGCAGGCCGGTAAAGGGCGTCTGCCCAACCCCAGGCTGGCTGAGCACATGGGGATATTCAAGATGCTGGCCAGGGCAAAGCCGGGGGCGGCTGTGGCGGCGCAGGCGGCCCAGAAGGGGGCTGAAGAGGCGGCGGAAGACGAGGAGCTGGAGATCGACAGCAGCTTCGTTACCGACTCGGCCATGGTCGAGTCAGCGCCGGTAGCCGGTGGCAGCCTGCCCAAGAGTATATTCCTCGCCTACGATATCCGGGGTGTGGTCGGTGAGACCCTGACCACCGACGTGGTCTTTGAGCTGGGGCGGGCTATCGGCAGCGAGGCCTATGACCGTGGACAGCAGACCGTGATCGTCGGCCGGGACGGAAGAGACTCGGGTGAGACACTGAGTGATGCCCTGTGCAGGGGCTTGATGGACAGCGGCAGGGATGTGGTGAGAATCGGCATGGTGCCCACGCCGCTGCTCTACTTCGCAACCAACTTTCTCGGCAGTAACTGCGGGGTGATGGTGACCGGCAGCCACAATCCGCTCGGCTACAACGGTCTGAAGATCGTCCTGGGTGGTGAGGCGCTCCAGGGTGACTCCATACAGGCCCTGCGGACCCGCGTGGAGAGCGGCAACCTGCTGCAGGGCAATGGCATGGCCGAGGAGCAGCAGCTGATTCCTGACTATATCTCCCGGGTCGTCGAAGATATACAGCTGGCAAGAACCCTCAAGGTGGTGGTCGATTCCGGCAACGGTGTGGCGGGTCTCGTCGCCCCCAGACTGTTGCGCGAACTGGGTTGTGAGGTGGTTGAGCTGTTCAGTGAGGTGGATGGCAGTTTTCCCAATCATCATCCGGATCCAGGCAGGCCGGAGAATATGCAGGCGCTGGCCTCGGTGGTGCGGGAGCACAAGGCGGATATCGGTATCGCCTTCGACGGAGATGGCGATCGTCTTGGCGTGGTGGATTGCAATGGAAAGATCATCTGGCCCGACCGCCTGCTGATGCTGTTCGCCCGTGATGTGCTGGCCCGTCAGCCGGGCTCTGACGTGATTTTCGACGTCAAGTCGACCCGCCACCTGGCCACCGAAGTCCTCGCCTATGGCGGCCGGCCGATCATGTCCCGCACGGGGCATTCGCCGATCAAGGCGAAGATGAAGGAGACCGGTGCCCTGCTGGCCGGGGAGATGAGTGGGCATATCTTCTTCAAGGAGCGCTGGTACGGATTCGATGATGGTTTATACTCCTGCGCCCGTCTGCTGGAGATCCTCTCCACCGACCCGCGCACTTCAGACGAAGTGTTTGCCGAGCTGCCCGAAAGCGAGTCGACACCCGAGCTGCATATGGCGATTTCAGCGGAGGAGGGTATCAAGTTGCTGGCAGGCATGGTCAAGGTGAAGCCCTTCCCGGATGCCAAGGTCGTGACCATGGACGGCGTGCGGGTCGAGTTCAGGGACGGCTGGGGATTGGCAAGGGTATCCAATACCACCCCTGCCATGGTGTTCCGTTTCGAGGCGGATACCCCGGATGCCCTGCAGAGGATCCAGCAGATGTTCAGCGAGCGCCTGATGGCATTGGATTCATCGCTGCAGCTGCCGTTCTGACCTGGTGACGACTTTTGCGGCATTGAATAAACAGATTGATTTGAAGAGCAAGTAATGAGTTTAACCCCTGAAGCTGCCCACGATGTGGCGCACGTACTGACAGAAGCACTCCCTTATATCCAGCGTTTTCGCGGCAAGACCGTGGTCATCAAGTACGGTGGCAACGCGATGGTCGACGAGGAGCTGAAGACTGGCTTCGCCCGGGATGTCGTGTTGATGAAGACAGTCGGTATCAACCCGGTGGTGGTGCATGGCGGTGGGCCGCAGATCGGCAATCTGCTCGATCGCCTGGGCAAGGAGAGCGAGTTTATCCAGGGCATGCGGGTGACCGATCGTGAAACCATGGACGTGGTGGAGATGGTGCTCGGCGGTCTTGTGAACAAGGAGATCGTCAACCTGGTCAATCGTCATGGCGGTTCCGCCGTGGGTCTGACCGGCAAGGATGGCGACCTGATTCATGCGCGGAAGATGGTGGTGCACCAGAAGACACCGGAAATCGAGGTGCCGGAGATCATCGATATCGGCCACGTGGGCGAGGTGGAGAGCATCGATACCTCCGTGGTCAACATGCTGATCAAGGGTAATTTCATCCCTGTGATTGCACCCATCGGGGTGGGGCATGACGGTCACTCCTACAATATCAACGCGGATCTCGTTGCCGGCAAGGTGGCTGAGGTGCTGCAGGCAGAGAAACTGGTGCTGCTTACCAATACCAAGGGGCTGCTCGACAAGGAGGGGAATCTGCTCACGGGGCTCAGTACCGAGCGGGTGGACGAGCTGATTGCCGATGGCACCATCTACGGCGGTATGCTGCCGAAGATCCGCTGTGCTCTGGATGCAGTGAAGGCTGGCGTCAACTCGTCGGTGATTGTGGACGGGCGTGTCGAGCACGCCGTGCTGCTCGAACTGTTTACGGATGAGGGTATCGGCACCCTCATTCGTCGACGCTGAGCTGCCTGTCGATGACTAAAAAAACACCGCGCAAACAGTTGATTCTCGAGGCGTTGGCCTCAGAGCTCGAGAGGAATCCCGGGGTACGGATCACCACCGCCAGCCTGGCCCAGGCCTGTGGTATTTCCGAGGCGGCGCTCTACCGTCATTTTGCCAGCAAGGCAAAAATGTTCGAGGGATTGATCGGTTTTGCCGAAGAGACCGTGTTCGCCCGTATCAACCAGATCCTGGAAGAGGACAAGGATACCCGCAGCCGCAGCGCCAAGGTGCTCTACCTGATGCTCGCCTTTGCCGATCGTAACCCGGGCATCACCCGCGTACTGCTTGGCGATGCCCTGGTGGGTGAGACCGAGCGCCTGCATCTGCGTGTGGAGCAGTTCTTCTCACGCCTGGAAACGCAGTTCAGGCAGATCCTGAGGGAGGCGCGGATGCGCGAGGGCGGGGATGCAGGATCCGCGGAGACGGGGGCCGGTATGATGCTGGCCCTGGTCGAGGGGCGTATGCACCAGTTCCTGCGCACTCGTTTCAGGATCTCTCCGTTGGAGGATTGGGAAGATCAATGGGGGTTGCTCGAGAGAGCTCTCTTCAGCGGTTGAGTCCTACTCTCCTGATGGACAGACAGAAGGTCACTCTCCGGTGGCTTTCTTCAGGGACTCCCTGAAGCCCATGCGGATCTGCCTGATCTGATCCGAGTTGCAGAGCTCGTCACCCTTCGGGGAGTTCTTGCACTGAAGATCCATGAACAGCTCCGAATTCGCCTCCCCAGGCTTCTGAATCCTTGAGACGGTCAGTGAAATATCATCGTCCTTGAGCGGGGTGCCTGTCATGATGATGCTGTCGCCCAGCATCTGGATGCGGGTGGTGGCGTTGCTGCGTACATACTGCTCGGCCAGTACCCAGGCATTGGCGCAGCTGAGGTTGTCGCTGCAGATGACGACGGTTTCAAGCAGGGCGGAGATCCTGGCCTGCTCCTGGAGATTCTGGTCGCCTTCGCTCTGCAGTTGCTTCAGAGACCTGAAGCGCGAGATGTCCTGGGCGAACTTGTCGCGGATCTTCTCTTTTTTCTGCTCTTCCTTGATGATCTGGCGGTAGCTGTCTTTCAACTGGGTGCGGGTGCTCTCGATGTCCTTCATCAGGTTGATCGGGATGGCCTTGCCCTGGCGTTCCAGTGTCGCCGCGTTGGTCTGCATCTCGTCGAGTTTCAGCTTCATGCGGCGGATGTTGCTGCGGGCGATCTGGATGATGACGTCGATGGCGGCCAGCTTGCCGTTTCGGGCCATCAGGATGTCGTCCTCGGTGCGGAAGGTGCGCAGCAGTACCCTGTCCCGTGCCTGCTGCTCACTGATCAGGCGCTGCTGTTCCGCCCGCAGTCTCTTGAGTTCGCGCTCTTTCTGGATCTCTTCCGGGGTCTTGGCGGCCTCGACCCTGTCGATCTCCATGCCCTGCTCATCGAGCTCTGTGCGTGCCGCCTTGGCGTGCTCCGGGGGTACCTTGTCTGAAAAGTGCACGTTACCTTCGCTGTCGACCCAGCGGTAGAGCTTGCCGGCGCTGGCGCTGCCTGCGGTTAACAGGAGCGACAGGGAGAGCAGGGCGAGAGCTACTGGGCGAAGTGCAGGCATTTTTCGTTGTGATCCTTCAGCAGGTGCGTTTTCCTAAGACTAAGATAAGGTGCCGATTTGTTCAAACACCATACTGCTGCCTATAGTCCCTTATTTTCTGCAGCGCGTCGGCTTCGTCACCTTTTGTTTCCAGATATGAGACCAGGTTCTCAAGTCGGACGATTGCGGCAACAGGCATTCCATAATCCATTTCGACCTCCTGGATCGCCGAGCGTTCACCCTTTCCGCGTTCCTGCCGGTCCAGCGCGATCACGACCCCTGCCGGAGTGGCATTCTGGGAATCGATGATCTCCATGGATTCGCGGATCGCGGTACCGGCGGTGATTACGTCGTCAATGATCATTATGCGGCCTTCCAGGGGATGGCCGACAATGCTGCCGCCTTCGCCGTGGGCCTTGGCCTCCTTGCGGTTGAAGGCGTAGGGGATGTCGATGTCGTGATGGTCGTAGAGTGCCGCCGCAGTGACCGCGGCCAGGGGGATACCCTTGTAGGCGGGACCGTAAAGGACGTCGAACTCAATGCCGGAATTGACGATGGCCTGGGCATAGAAGCGCCCCAGGCGGGCCAGTGCTGCACCGGTATTGAACAGTCCTGCATTGAAGAAATAGGGGCTTACGCGCCCTGACTTTAGGGTGAATTCGCCGAAGCGGAGAACGCCCACGTCGAGGGCAAAGTCGAGAAAATCGCGCTGATAGTCTTGCATGAATAACTCCGAAGTGTTGTGGGGCTATTTTCCGTGGCAGGGAAACCGGATGCAAGCGATCATGCAGGTTATAATCGCACCTGTTTGCCTGAATCGGGGCATGTTTTTTTTATCACGGGGTTCAAGTTTGTTTCAGGGTGAGGTCAAGAGATCCGGGGGAGAGATCCTGCGCGCCATTTTCAGCGGTCGGATGCTGGTCGCCGGGCTGATGGGTTTTGTCTGCGGGCTGCCCTTGTTGCTGACCGGCTCGTTGCTTCAGGCCTGGATGACCGAAGAGGGGGTGGATCTCGCCACCATCGGCCTGTTTGCCTTCGTAGGACTGCCCTACACCCTCAAGTTTCTCTGGGCACCACTGCTTGACCGTTACACCCCGGTATTTCTTGGGCGTCGCCGGGGCTGGTTGCTGCTGGCACAGCTGGCATTGGTGTTCTCCCTGGTGTTGCTGGCCAATTCCAGCCCGGGGGTCGATACCTACGGTGTTGCGGTTGCAGCTCTGTTGGTGACGTTTTTCTCAGCCAGCCAGGACATCGTAGTGGATGCCTACCGCCGTGAGGCGTTGAGCGATGATGAGCAGGGCCTGGGGGCCTCCCTCTATGTGAATGGCTACCGCGTCGGCATGCTGCTCGCCTCCGGCGGTGGTCTGATCATGGCCGATTTCATGTCGTTTACCGCAGTCTATCTCTGGATGGCCGGTTTCATGGCGATCGGCATCGTCACAACGCTATTGGCCCCTGAGCCAGGTGCGTCGGAGGGCAAGCCACGGACACTCCGGGCGGCGGTGATCGAGCCTTTTGTGGAGTATTTCAAGCGCCAGGATGCATTGGTGATCTTGCTGTTCATCTTGCTCTATAAGCTGGGAGACACCATGGCCTCTCATATGACCACGCCGTTCTACCTTGATATCGGATTCACCAAGAGTGAGATCGGTGCCGTGGTCAAGCTGTTCGGATTCTGGGCAACCGTGGCCGGTGGCCTGCTTGGAGGTATCTGGATCCTGCGGGTGGGTATCTATCGTGCCCTGATGGGTTTCGGGGTGTTGCAGGGCCTCTCCACGGCCGGTTTCGCGCTGCTGGCGCTGCTGGGTAACAGCGTGCCGGGGTTGGCTGCCGTGATTGCATTTGAGAACTTCAGTGGCGGTTTGGGTACGGCAGCCTACATTGCTTTCATGGCAAGTCTCACGAATAAAAAATTTACAGCCACGCAGTATGCATTGCTCAGCAGCCTGATGGGTGTGCCCCGGGTCATTGCAGCTTCACCCACAGGCTTCATGGCAGAGTGGATGGGTTGGTTTGGCTTCTTTGTATTCTGTGCCCTGATTGCCATCCCGGGCCTTCTGTTGCTGCGGTGGTTGCATATACGGGACTCTGATCGGCGTCGGGGAGGATTGATCTGATGGAGCTGCTGTTGCCTTACATCAGCGCCTTTGTGGTCGGACTGCTGGGGGGTGTGCACTGTGTCGGTATGTGCGGCGGAATCGTCGGTGCCATGACCTTCGGACTCACCGAGCAGAAGCGCACCAATCTGCTCTCCATGCTGCCCTACCAGTTGGCCTATAACCTGGGGCGGATGGGCAGTTACGTGGTGGCGGGGGCCATCATGGGTGGTCTGGGGGTGCTGCTGGCCCAGCTGATGCCTGTCTACTATGCCCAGCGTGTGCTGATGGGGCTGGCTGGCCTGTTCATGATCCTGCTGGGGCTCTACCTGGCGGGCTGGTGGATGGTGCTGAACAGGGTCGAGCGGCTGGGCGGTCTGCTGTGGAAGCGGATCGAACCGCTGGCGCGCAGGCTGCTGCCGGTGCAGTCGTCGGGACAGGCGCTGCTGGTGGGTGCCGCCTGGGGCTGGATTCCCTGTGGGTTGGTCTACAGCATGCTGATCAACGCAGTCTCGTCGGGGGGGGCGCTGAACGGCGCCGCACTGATGCTCGCCTTTGCACTGGGCACACTGCCCAACCTGCTGGTCATGGGCATGCTCGCGGGTGCGGCCGCAAGGCTCTCCCGCTCGGATGTGGCGAGGCGGGTGGCGGGCCTTATGGTGATTCTGTTCGGGCTCTACACCCTGTGGCAGGCGTTTTGAGGGAGGATGCCGGGTAATGCAGGATGAATCTGAACTGCTGATCGGTGCGCGGGACTGGGAACATCCGGCCTGGTGCGGGGATTTCTACCCCGATGATCTGCCTGAAGACTGGCGCCTGACCTACTACGCCAACGAGTTCATGTCGGTGTTGCTGCCGGCCGAGCGCTGGATCGATGCCCGGGAGGAGGCGGTCGAGGAGTGGTGCGACAGCGTCCATGACCGGTTCACCTTCTTTCTGGAGCTGCCGGGGGGCGAAGGGGCTGTGGAGGACTTGCCTGTTCGCCTGAAAGCGGTTGCAGCGGTCATGGGGGATCTGCTGAAAGGTGTTCTGTGGCCGCCTGCTGCCTGTGAGCAGGGGCTGGAAGCCTGTCGCGCGGTACTGCCGGGGGTCACTTTCTACCGCGGGTCAACCCAGGCTGACCTGCCGGAAGAGGTGTCTGCATTCCGTTGCCTGGATGGCGCAGATGATGCCTCGACGGATCTGCTGCTGCTCGACCCCGGGGCCTGTGGTGATCTGCGTCAGCTGAGGGCGTTGCTGGAGTGGTTCGATGCCGGGAGGTATCAGGGGTGCGCCGGCGGTCTCTTCGTGGCTGGCGATGCGCCCGTGGTGGAGCGGATAAGGGAGATTGAGACATTGTCTCAGCTGTTGGGAATTGCTTGATCGGCGCCTGCTTTGCATACAGAATTGAGGCTCGTTACGCCCGCGGGGAGTACGCATCGCCCGCGGTTCCATTGGTAGGGTTTTAACAGGACGTTTGCAAAGACCGGTCATCATGCCAGAAGAGAATGCAGAGCCATTGATCAAGATCCGCGGGCTGAAATTCTTCAGGGGTTCGCGGGCGATATTCGATGGCGTGGATATCGATATCCGGCGTGGCAAGGTCACTGCCATCATGGGGCCCAGCGGCACCGGAAAAACCACCCTGTTGAAGTTGATCGGCGGCCAGCTTCGCCCCCACGCCGGAACCATTCACGTCGATGGCCAGGATGTGCATCGGCTCCGCACCTCCGAACTCTACCGTCTGCGTATGCGCATGGGGATGCTCTTTCAGAGCGGAGCCCTGCTGACCGATATCAATGTCTTCGATAATGTTGCCTACCCCTTGAGAGAGCATGCCGATCTGCCCGAGGCGATGATCCGCAAGATAGTGCTTCTGAAACTCGAGGCGGTGGGCCTGCGGGGTGCCAGGGAATTGATGCCGAGCGAGCTTTCAGGGGGGATGGCGCGCCGGGTGGCGCTGGCCCGTGCGGTGGCGCTGGACCCCATGATGATCATGTACGACGAACCCTTCACCGGCCAGGATCCGATCTCCATGGGGGTATTGGTACAGCTGATCAGGGCCCTCAACGATGCCAGCAGGCTGACCAGTATCGTGGTCTCTCACGATGTCCGCGAGACCGCGGCCATCGCCGACGAGATCTACGTGATCGCCCACGGCAAGGTGATGGAGCATGGGGATCCCAAGCAGATGATGGACTCCGGTCAGGAGTGGACACGCCAGTTCATGCACGGCCTGGCCGACGGGCCGGTCCATTTCCATTATCCCGCAGCCGGGCTGGCTGAAGACCTGAAGGGGGTGCCATGCTAGAGCAGGTGGCGCGCCTGGGGCGCGCGGGCATCGGGGTGATCGAGCGGCTGGGTCGCGGGCACCTCCTGCTGTGGCACATTTTCGGTGGTATTCCCCAGTTGCTGGGCAGGCCCGGGCTGCTGGTGCGACAGATCTACTCGGTGGGCGTCCATTCGATGCTGATCGTGGGTGTCTCGGGCACCTTCGTCGGTATGGTGCTGGCACTGCAGGGTTACTATATCCTCTCGCAGTTCGGGGCCGAGCAGACCCTGGGGGTGATGGTCGCCGCCTCACTGGTGCGGGAGCTCGGGCCGGTGGTGGCGGCACTGCTGTTCGCCGGCAGGGCGGGATCCGCGCTGACGGCGGAGATCGGCCTTATGAAGGCGACGGAGCAGCTCTCCGGCCTGGAGATGATGGCGGTGAATCCGGTCAAACGGGTGCTGACGCCCCGTTTCCTCGCGGGTTTCATCTCCATGCCCCTGCTGGCGGCGTTGTTCAGTGCCCTGGGTGTGCTGGGAGGTTTTTTCGTCGGCGTGGGGCTGCTTGGGGTGGACGAGGGCGCCTTCTGGTCCCAGATGCAGGCCAAGATCGATCTGCACGAAGATGTATATAACGGTATTATCAAGAGCCTCGTGTTCGGCGTGGTCTGTAGCTGGATCGCGCTGTTTCAAGGCTATGATGCAACGCCGACATCGGAAGGTGTGAGCTGTGCCACGACCCGCACGGTGGTGCACTCATCGCTGGCGGTCCTGGGTCTTGATTTTGTTTTGACGGCACTTATGTTCGGGGAATGAGTCAGATGGTGCAGAATAGATCGATTGAGATGCTGGTGGGCGCCTTTATGGCGGCAGGGCTGGTGGCGCTGTTTTTCCTGGCCATGCAGGTGAGCAACCTGAGTGCATCCACCAGCGGCGAGGGCTACCTGGTCACGGCACGTTTTGACAACATCGGCAGTCTAAAGGAGAAAGCGCCGGTGACCATGGCCGGTGTCAGGGTCGGCAGGGTAGTCGCTATCGAGTTCGACCAGACGACTTACGAGGCGGTGGTGACCCTGGGTATCGATCCCCGGTACTCGGCCATCCCGGATGACACTTTTGCCAAGATATTCACGGCAGGCCTTCTGGGCGAGCAGTATATTGGGTTGGACGCAGGGGGTAGCGAGGTCTACCTGAAGCATGGTGACCAGCTGGCAATGACCCAGTCGGCGCTGGTGCTCGAAGAGATAATTGGACAGTTTCTGTTCAGCAAGGCTGAAGAGGGTGCAGAGTGAAAAAGATTCTAGGGTATGCAGGGCTTTGCATGATGCTGCTGACCGGCATGTCATCGGCGCTGGCTGCGGGTCATGCGGGGGCTGCAGACGAAGGCGCCGCGACATCGACTTCGGGTGAGGCCTATATCCGTGTCGACGTTGTGAAGACGCCGGTGGAGGTTGTCAGGGAGACCTCGAACCTGATGCTGGCCGAGGTGGCTTCGCGGAAGGAGGAGTTGGATGAGTTTCCCGGCAGAATCTACGGGCTGGTGGACCAGATCGTGCTGCCGAAATTCGATTTCATCCGCATGTCCAGGCTGGTTCTGGGCAAGTACTGGCGGCGGGCCACGGATGAAGAGAAGGCCAGTTTCATTGCCGCTTTTCGCGAATTGCTGGTGCGTACCTATGCCACCGCGTTGCTGAACTACTCCGACCAGGAGATCAAGTACCTGCCCTCCCGCATGGTCGAGGGGGCCGAAGAGGTGGTGGTAAACACCGAGGTGAGTGAACCGGGTGCGCCGGCCGTGCCAATCAACTACAACCTCTACAAGGATGGCGAAGACTGGCTGGTGTTCGATGTGGTCATCGATGGGGTCAGCCTGGTCTCAAATTACCGTACCAGCTTTGCCTCGCAGATCAGGCGCTACAAACTGGCCGGCCTGATCAAGAAGCTCGAGCAGCGCAACAAGCGGGACAAGTGAGAGGTGGAGAGCGCGCTCACACCACGTGCGGGAGGGTGCCTGGTATCGGGGGACCTGCTCTTCTCCACCGCGCGCCGGCTGCTGGACGAGAGTGCTCCGGTGAAGTCGGGTGAGTCCCTGGTGTTCGATCTCTCCGGTGTTCGTCATTCCGATAGTGCCGGTCTCGCGCTGTTGCTCGAGTGGCAGCACCGGGCCGAGGTCGCCGGGGGGCGGATCAGCTTTATCAACATCCCTGACGCGCTGCTGAGAATTGCCAGGCTCAGCAATGTCGAGGGGCTGCTTGTCGGCGACTTGTAGCCATTTTTCTCTTTTTCGTCTTTCGATTTTCCACGGTTTTTCTTATGATAGGCCGTTTCTCTCGGTGCCCGGGTACCGATAACAGGCTTTGTTGCCCTCAATCACGGCCAATTAATGGATAAACTGATCATCAATGGCGTCACCTCTCTGTCGGGTGAAGTCAGAATCGCCGGCGCGAAAAACGCAGCCCTTCCCATCCTCGCAGCCACCCTGCTGGCTGACGGGCGGATGAGCATCGGAAACGTGCCACACCTGCATGACATCACCACCACCATGGAGCTCCTGGGCAACATGGGCGTTGAACTGGTGATCGATGAAAGGCTTAATATCGAGACAGATACCAGCACGATCAGGGATTTTTCTGCTCCTTACGAGTTGGTAAAGACCATGCGCGCCTCCATCCTGGTGCTCGGTCCGCTGCTGGCCCGCTTTGGCCGTGCGGACGTCTCGCTACCCGGTGGTTGTGCCATCGGCTCGCGGCCTGTGAACCTCCATATAGACGGTCTTCGCGCCATGGGTGCGGATATCGAGGTGGAAGGGGGTTATATCCGCGCCAGCGCCAAGCGGCTCAACGGTGCCAGGCTGGTGCTGGACCTGGTGACCGTCACCGGAACCGAGAACCTGATGATGGCAGCCGCTCTGGCGGATGGCATATCGGTGATCGAGAACGCCGCCCGCGAACCCGAGGTGGTGGATCTGGCCAACTGCATCAATGCCATGGGTGGCAAGATCTCCGGGGCCGGTACCGACACCATCACCATCGAGGGTGTTGAGCGCCTCAACGGTACCGACTACAAGGTGTTGCCGGACCGCATCGAGACCGGTACCTACCTGGTGGCAGCGGCGATGACCGGAGGCAGTATCAAGGTGCGTGACACCCAGCCTGCACTGGTGGATGCGGTACTGCAGAAGCTGCGCGAGTCGGGTGCGGAGATAGAGTGCGGTGAAGACTGGATAACGCTGGATATGAAAGGGAGGCGCCCCAAGGCGGTGAATGTTCATACCGCACCCTACCCGGCGTTCCCGACCGATATGCAGGCCCAGTTCACTGCGCTCAACTCGGTGGCTGAAGGGGTGGGGACAATCACCGAAACGGTGTTCGAGAACCGCTTCATGCACGTGCAGGAGATGCAGCGCATGGGTGCCGATATCAAGCTGGAAGGCAACACCGCGATCTGTGCCGGTGTCGATCGCCTGAAGGGTGCGCCGGTCATGGCCACCGATCTGCGTGCTTCCGCAAGCCTGGTGCTGGCCGGCCTGGTGGCGGATGGCGAGACCGTGGTGGACCGGATCTACCATATCGACCGTGGCTACGAGAACATCGAAGAGAAGCTGGCAGGTCTCGGAGCGGAGATCCGCCGGGTGCCGTCATGATGAACTTTACTGCGCCGATTACCATTGCCCTCTCCAAGGGACGAATCTTCAAGCAGACCCTGCCGCTGCTGGCCCACGCCGGTATCGAACCGGTGGACGACCCGGAGACGAGCCGCAAACTGATCCTGGACACCAACCACGACCAGGTGAAACTGGTACTGATCAGGGCCACCGATGTGCCGACCTACGTACAGTGGGGGGCCGCCGACCTGGGTGTCGCCGGCAAGGATACCCTGCTGGAGCATGGCGGTGACGGGCTCTATGAGCCTCTCGATCTGAAGATCGCGAAATGCAGGCTGATGGTGGCAGGTTTCGAGGGTGCCGAGCTTTCGGGTAACCGCCTGCGTATCGCCACTAAGTACGTCAACTCGGCGAAACGCTATTTTGCGGCCAAGGGCCAGCAGGTGGACCTGATCAAGCTCTACGGTTCCATGGAACTGGCTCCCCTGGTTGGGCTGGCGGACCTGATCGTCGACCTTGTCGAGAGCGGTAACACCCTGAAGGCCAACGGCCTGGTGCCCCTGGAGCACATCACCGACATCAGTTCCAGGGTGGTGGTCAACAAGGCCTCCTGGAAGATGAAGCACGCCACCGTGACATCGCTGCTCGATGCCCTGCGTGAAGCGGTGGGCGAGGCGTAACGCCGAAGCCTTTCTGTTTTTGATCATGCCGGCAGATGGCCGGTTATTGAGGATGGATACGACATGTCCCTTATTCGCTTGATGAACACAACCGATGATGGCTTCGATGCCCAGCTCGAGCAGCTGCTGGCGTGGGAGTCGGTCTCCGATGGCGCCGTGAACGACACGGTGAACGAGATCATCGCATCAATCCGCTCCCGGGGTGACGAGGCCCTGCTGGAGTACACCAACCGTTTCGACGGCTGGCAGGCGGAAAGCGCGGCGGATCTCGAGGTTCCCCTCTCCCGTCTGGAGCAGGCCTGGAACACCATTCCGCAGGATCAGCGTGATGCCCTGGAGCACGCTGCTGACCGGGTACGTATCTACCATGAACGCCAGAAGGGTGAGTCCTGGACCTATACCGAGGACGACGGCACCCTGCTGGGTCAACAGGTGACACCGCTCGACCGGGTCGGGCTCTACGTGCCCGGTGGCAAGGCGGCCTATCCCTCCTCTGTGCTGATGAATGCGCTGCCCGCCAAGGTGGCCGGTGTGGCCGAGTTGATCATGGTTGTGCCCACCCCGGGCGGAGAGCTCAATGAGCTGGTGCTTGCGGCTGCCCATGTCTGTGGTGTAGACCGGGTGTTTGCCGTGGGTGGCGCCCAGGCGGTTGCCGCACTCGCCTACGGCACGGAATCTGTGCCGCCCGTGGACAAGGTTGTCGGTCCGGGCAACATCTACGTGGCCACCGCCAAGCGTGCGGTTTTCGGCCAGGTGGGTATCGACATGGTGGCCGGGCCTTCCGAGATCCTTGTGGTCTGCGACGGCAAGACCGATCCGGACTGGGTCGCCATGGACCTCTTCTCCCAGGCCGAGCATGACGAGGATGCCCAGTCCATCCTGGTCTGTCCCGATGCGGATTTCGTGGCCCGGGTCCAGGCCAGCATCGAGAAGCTGCTGCCGACCATGGAGCGCGAGCCGATCATTGCCACGGCGCTCAAGGATCGCGGTGCGCTGGTTGTCTGCAGGGATATGGATGAGGCGGTCGAAGTGGCCAACTATATCGCCCCTGAGCACCTTGAGCTCTCCGTGGAAGATCCGATGGGGATGGTGGAGAAGATCCGCCACGCCGGTGCCATCTTCATGGGGCGTTACACCTCCGAGCCCCTGGGTGACTACTGTGCCGGCCCCAATCACGTGCTGCCCACCTCGCGCACGGCACGTTTCTCATCGCCGCTGGGTGTCTACGACTTCCAGAAGCGTTCCAGCCTGATCATGGTTTCCGAGCAGGGGGCCGAGACACTGGGACGTACCGCTTCCGTGCTTGCGCGGGGAGAGGGGCTCACCGCCCACGCCCGTTCTGCGGAGTACCGTTTCGAGAAGTGAGCGTTCCCGCCGGTCGGCCCTCCTGGCCGGCCGGTCGCTTCAGCGTGATCTGAACTCCTCGCTGACCCTGGGCCGCTCTGAGATAGTGGCCTCGGTGTCGAACTGCTTGTCGCCGCGCCATCCCGTTATACGGATCCGGGTGCCGGGTTGACGCGAGGAGATGATGCTGAGGATCTCCTGGGATCCCGAGGGGATGCGGTTGTCGAGGTGGGTGATGACATCGCCTGGCTCGATGCCCGCCCTGTCTGCAGGACCGTCTTCCAGTACCCCGGACACCAGTACCCCCTTGAGCTCCTGCAAACCGAATGACTCGGCCAGCTCCGGCGTGATGTCCTGGCCGGCGATGCCCAGCCAACCCCGTACAACGCGACCCTGTCGCAGTATCTGGTCCATGATGCCCTTGGCCAGGTCCACCGGTATGGCGAAGCCGATGCCCTGGGAACCCCCGGTCTTGGAGAAGATGGCAGTATTGATGCCGATCAGTTCGCCGCGCGCGTTGATCAATGCGCCGCCCGAGTTGCCCGGATTGATTGCCGCATCGGTCTGAATGAAGTTTTCAAAGGTATTGATGCCGAGCTGGTTTCTGCCGGTGGCGCTGACGATACCCATGGTGACGGTCTGTCCGACCCCGAAAGGATTGCCGATGGCGAGTACCACGTCACCCACCTGCAGGGCGTTGGAGTTGCCGACGGTGATCTCCGGCAGATCGCTCTGCTCGGTCTTGATCACCGCGAGATCAGTGTCCGGGTCGGTGCCAACCACCTTCGCCTGCAGGGTCTTGCCGTTGGCCAGGACCACCTCTATTTCGTCGGCAGAGGCGATCACGTGGTGGTTGGTTAGGATGTAGCCGTCCCGGTTGATAATGACGCCGGACCCGAGGCTGGTCGTCAGCCTTTTCTTCGGCTTGCTGGTATAGCGGTCACCGAAAAAACGTTGGAATATCGGATCGTGGAAGAGGTCGCTCCTGCGTTCGATGGTAACTTTCGACGTGAAAATGTTGACCACCGAGGGCTTCGCCAGCTGTACCGCATTGGCATAGGAGTAGGGTCCCTGGGCTGAAGGGGCTAATCCTGTACGGGGCGGTGCCTGGCGGAAGGTCACCGTCGGCTCCTGGAAAAAGCTCAGTGCCAGGTAGGCTGCAGCCAGCCCGGCGGCGACGGAGACCAGGATGAAGCCGATCGGTTTTTGAATTTTGAACATGCTTAATCGGGTGTTGTTGGTCAGGCTTTTACAACCAGGGGATCCGTGGCATGGAATCTGGCTTGTTACACGCTAAACTACCATTTCCTTCTGGTAGCCGATAGGGGTGGATTGATCGATGGTCGTTCTCGAAGAACTTGAGCGTTACTGCAACGAGCTGCTGGCCGCCGACAGTTTCGATGATTACTGCCCGAACGGCCTGCAGGTGGATGCGGGAGGGCGTGAAATCAGGCGTCTCGTTGCCGGGGTGACCGCCAGCCAGGCGCTGGTGGATGCGGCGGTGGAGAGCGGGGCGGACCTGCTGCTCGTGCATCATGGCTACTTCTGGAAGGGGGAGCAGGCGGCCCTTCGGGGGATCAAGGGCAACAGGGTGCGTGCCCTGATGCAGAACGGCGTCTCCCTGTTGGCCTACCATCTGCCCCTGGATGCTCACCTCGAGCTCGGCAACAATCGCCAGCTGGCGGATCGGCTCGGTATCGAGGGGCCGGCGCCACTGGGCGATGACGGGCTGTTATGGGCCGCCGAGCTGGACGCTCCGCTAAGCGCTCAGGATCTCGCGGCGCGCATAGCGTCCGGCCTGGACCGTGTACCGTTGCACCTGGAAGGCGGGTGCGGGGAGATCCGTACCCTGGCCTGGTGTACCGGTGGCGCCCAGGGATACATCGAGCGGGCGGCCGAGGCGGGTGCCGACGCCTTTATCAGTGGCGAGGTGTCAGAGCAGACCGCCCACCTGGCGCGGGAGTTGGGCATCCACTATTTTTCAGCCGGACATCACGCCACGGAGCGTTACGGTGTGCAGGCCCTTGGTCAGCATCTCGCTGAAAAATTCGGCCTCGATTACCGGTTCCGGGAGATTCCCAACCCGGTATGAAGCCGGTTCGTGATAAAACCTGCTGATAACCATCAAAAAAATAAGCCTATCTTGACCTGACGGGCCGCCTGTAAGAAAATGCGCGGTCAGTTTCGTGGGGTTGAAATTCAGTATATTCTGAATTTTCTCTATAACGGGGAGAACAATAGATCCCACGTCAGGATTCTCCAGCCTACTCCGGGAGTCTTTAATAATGAGCGCAGATGGCGTGGATTTGAAAAAAAGGCGGATGTTAACCGCCGCAACGAGTGTGGTGGGTGCCATCGGCGCCGGCTACGTGGTTTATCCCTTCCTGGCGGCCTGGGCCCCCAGTGAAAGGGCGAAGGCAGCAGGTGCTCCCGTCGAGGCTGACATCAGCAAGCTCGAGCCGGGCCAGATGCTGCGCGTGAAATGGCGTGGCAAGCCCGTCTGGATCGTGCATCGCACCGAGGAGAACCTGAAGGATCTCTCCTCCCTGGATGACATTCTGCTGGATCCCGATTCCGGTGACACGGGCCAGCAGCCCGAGTACTGCCAGAATCCCACCCGTGCTATCAAGGACCAGTACCTGGTGGCCGTTGGTATCTGCACCCACCTGGGTTGCTCTCCCACCTACCGTCCCGATATCGGTGCTGCCGATATGGGTGGTGATGCCTGGCGCGGCGGTTTCTTCTGCCCCTGTCACGGTTCCAAGTTCGACCTGGCCGGTCGTGTCTACGCAGGTGTGCCGGCTCCGAAGAACCTGGAGATCCCCCCTTATCACTACCTGTCAGACACTACCATCCTGGTCGGTGTTGATGGAGGAGCAGCCTGATGAGTGCCATGAAGAATTTCGTAGGCTGGATCGACGACCGTTTCCCCATGACCAAGGTGTGGAACGAACATCTGGCTGAATACTACGCACCGAAGAACTTCAACTTCTGGTACTTCTTCGGTTCCCTGGCCATGCTTGTCCTGGTCATTCAGATCCTGACCGGTGTCTGGCTGGCCATGAGCTACAAACCCGATGCGGAGCTCGCCTTCGGCTCAGTCGAGTTCATCATGCGTGATGTGGACTGGGGTTGGCTGATCCGCTATATGCACTCCACCGGTGCATCGGCGTTCTTCGTCGTGGTCTACCTGCACATGTACCGCGGCCTGATGTATGGCTCCTACCGCAAGCCCCGTGAGCTGCTATGGATCATCGGCGTGCTGGTTTACCTGGCGATGATGGCGACCGCCTTCATGGGTTACCTGCTGCCCTGGGGCCAGATGTCCTACTGGGGTGCCCAGGTTATCGTCAACCTGTTCTCTGCAGTGCCCTGGGTCGGCCCGGAGCTCGGTGTCTGGATTCGTGGTGACTTCGTTATCTCCGACGCCACCCTGAACCGTTTCTTCGCGCTGCACTTCCTGCTGCCCTTCGTGTTGGTGGCGCTGGTATTCGTGCACATCGTTGCCCTGCACAAGGTGGGTTCCAACAACCCCGATGGCATCGAGATCAAGAAAGGTCCCAAGGGCAATAAGTGGAGCGACACTGCGCCTGCGGACGGTATCCCCTTCCACCCCTACTACTCCGTGAAGGATATTGCGGGTGTTGCGGGCTTCCTGTTCCTGTTCGCTGCGGTTGTCTTCTTCGCACCTGAGATGGGAGGCTATTTCATCGAGCACCCCAACTTCGAACCGGCCAACCCGCTGAAGACTCCTGAGCATATCGCTCCGGTCTGGTACTTCACGCCGTTCTACGCGATTCTGCGTGCGGTCCCCTCAATTGCAGGTTCTGCATTCCCCGGTGTTGTGGCGATGTTCGCATCGATCCTGATCATGTTCTTCCTGCCCTGGCTGGACAGGAGCCCGGTCAAATCGATCCGCTACAAGGGCATGCTCTACAAGGTTCTGCTCTGGCTGTTCGTGCTGAACTTCATCATGCTGGGTTACCTGGGCGTTCAGCCCACCACGGACCTCTATAAGCTGATGGCCCAGATCGGTACGATCTACTACTTCGCGTTCTTCCTGCTGATGCCTGTCTACAGCAAGATGGACAAGACCAAGCCTGTTCCAGAGAGGGTGACCAAATGAAAAAGCTGATACTTGCATTTCTGTTGGCTGCAGCGCCCGTTCTCGGAATGGCTGCCGGCGGTAACGTCAAACTTGACGATGCCAATATCGATCTGACTGACAACGAGTCACTGCAGCGCGGTGCCAAGTTGTTCATGAACTACTGTCTGAGCTGCCACTCGGCTCAATACCAGCGTTACAACCGCATGGCGCGTGACCTGGATATGACCGAGGAAGAGGTGAAAGCGAACCTGATGTTCACCACCGACAAGATCGGCGACACCATGACCATTGCCATGGATCCCGAGGACGCAGCCGAGTGGTTCGGTACCGCGCCTCCCGATCTGAGCGTGATCACCCGTGCCCGCGGCGTGGATTGGGTCTACACCTACCTGCGCAGCTTCGTGCCGGATGAGAAGCGCCCCTTCGGCTACAACAACACGGTGTTCCCGGACGTCGGCATGCCCCACGTGCTGTGGAAACTGCAGCAGGACCAGAGCGCCGAGAAGTTCGATTCCGATATGCGTGACCTGACCGCCTTCATGGCCTACGTCGGTGAGCCCATCGCTGTAGAGCGCAAGCGCATCGGTACCTACGTGCTGATCTTCATCGCCATCTTCTTCGTGCTCTCCTACCTCCTGAAGAAGGAGTACTGGAAGGACGTTCACTAAGAACTGGCTGAAACAGCAACACGGGGGCGCACAGTTAAGGTATACTGTGCGCCCCTTTGTTTTTTTCAGGTTGCTGTAAAGCCGGCCTTCCCGGCGATAACAATATTCTGGTGACCTGACGAGGGTTTTTGGTTACTTACCCTATTGTGTGAATGTGGAGTGTCATAAATGGCTGTTGTAGCTAACAAGAGATCTGTGATGACCTTGTACTCGGATGCAAGGAGTCCCTACAGTCATCGTGTACGCCTGGTGCTGGCTGAGAAGAGCATCACGGTGGAGATCATCGATACCGATCCGGTGGATATCTCTGAAGATATCATGGATCTCAACCCCTACGGCACGCTACCGACACTGGTCGACCGGGACCTGACCCTCTACGAATCACGCATCATCATGGAATACCTCGACGAGCGTTTTCCGCATCCCCCGCTGCTGCCGGTGGATCCGGTCGCCAGGGCCAGTTCCAGGCTCTTCATGCACCGGGTGGATCACGACTGGTATACCCTGATGGACGAAATCCTGGCAGGTGGCAAGGGTGCAACCAAGGCCCGCAAGGAGCTGCGCGAGAGCCTGACGGTCAGTGCCCCGATTTTTGCCGCCAAGCCCTTTTTCATGAGTGATGATTTCACCCTTGTGGATTGCTCCATTGCCCCCATTCTGTGGCGCCTGCCGATGATGGGTGTCGAGCTGCCTGCCGCCGCAAAAGCGGTAGACGAGTATGCGCAGCGCATGTTCGAGCGTGAATCCTTCAAAGAGTGCCTGACCGAGGCCGAACTCGAGATGCGCGAATAGCCATCAGGATTTCCGATCAATGGCGCTAAGCTCCAACAGGCCCTACCTGATTCGTGCACTGTACGATTGGCTGGTGGACAACGGGCTGACTCCCCATCTGCTGGTGGAGGCGGATCGCGACGGTGTCGTGGTCCCCAGGCAGTATGTCGAAGACGGCAAGATCGTGCTCAACATCAGTCCCTCGGCAGTACGCGACCTGGCGATCGCCAATGAGCTGATCTCCTTCAATGCCCGCTTTGGCGGTTCGCCGATGGATGTGCTGGTGCCTCCCCAGGCGGTGCTGGGTATCTACGCCCGTGAGAATGGTCGTGGCATGCTGTTTCCCGAAGACGAGGCCCTCGAGGCAGATGATGGATCGCCTGACGACGAGCCGGATCCGACGCCACCACGTGAGCGGCCTTCACTCAAGGTGGTGAAATAACCGGTACCACGTTAGGGCCTTTCAAATCATTGTTAACAGGCCCTGGGACTATTCGCTGGGCAGGCCGAGACTGAACTCTTCCAGCTGTATGCCGACCAGGGTGATATATCCTGAGTACCTGCCTTCACCCTCCTCGCTGTAATCGAACTGAAACCGTCTCCTTATGCGGATGCCCTGGTTGGTCCAGCGCAGGCCGATTCGTTTCAGGGCAACGGTCTGGTCGAGGAACTGCAGGTTGCGCGAGTCACAGGCTTCCGAGCAGATGGCGGTGGCTATCTCCCGGGCCCTGGCGCTGTCGAGCCAGAACCAGATGATCAGGGCGATGAACAGGATACTGCTGATGGCTGGCATGGGGTGTGTGAACTTGGTTTTGGCGTATGCCTATAATGCGTGATAGAGCACCTCAAATAAAGGGCGGCTAGACTTAACCTATTTTGGTTTCGAGGTTAACAGGGGGCGATATGATCAGGATCGTTCAGGGTGATATTACGAAGCTTGCAGTGGATGCGATCGTCAACGCGGCCAACAACACGCTTTTGGGCGGTGGCGGTGTGGATGGAGCCATTCATCGTGCCGCCGGGCCTGAGCTGCTGGAGGCGTGCCGGCCCATTGGCGGATGTCCTACGGGAGAGGCGCGCATCACTCCCGGATTCAGGCTGCCGGCAACGTGGGTGATCCATACCGTTGGACCTGTCTGGCATGGCGGTGGTGGGGATGAGGCGGCCCTGCTGCGCAGCTGTTATGATAATTCACTTGCCCTGGCGCGGGAGTACGGTGTAAAAAGCATTGCGTTCCCAGGTATCAGTACCGGGGTTTACGGCTACCCGAAACGGGAAGCGGCCACCATCGCCCTGGATGTGATGGGTAGTGCTGAGGATTTCGAAGAGATCATCGCCTGCTGTTTCAGTGAGCAGGATGCTGAGCTCTACAGGTCACTCAGTGATGAATGTAGTTGAGTTGGAGTTGGGTTGTAATGAACTGGTTGGATGAGCTGCCGATGCCGTTTGTGGTCGTGGCAGCGGTATTGCTCGGGCTGGCACCCTTTGTGCCTGAGCCCCACGTGTTGGAGAAACTGCGGATGCTGGCCGAGGGTACACTGGTGAAGCCGGTGGATATCTTCGATCTGTTTCTTCACGCTGCGCCGATCGTGGTGCTGGTGCTGAAACTGATGCGGATGAAGCAGGCGAAGTGATCCCGGGCATCGACCAGGGGTGCGACTCGCTGTCGATTGCCTGCTACTTCTCTCTCAACCTGTCCAGCCGTAGTCGTTGACGTTCGTCGAACAGGCGGTAGGAACCGATCCAGACCGCCACAATGGCGCCCAGCCCGGTCCCCGCGGCAATCAGCAGCATGATCATGATCTGGTACTTGGCCGCCTCCATGGGCGGGCTCCCGCCGAGGATCTGACCGGTCATCATGCCGGGCAGGCTTACCACGCCCGCCGCGGCCATGGCATTGATGATGGGAATCAGTCCCGAGCGCAGTGCATTGCGCCGAATCTCCCCGATGGCGGTCTCCCAGTCTGCACCCAGTATCAGTCTCGCCTCGATCACACCTCTCTGCTGTGAGGCGTTGTGGGTCAGGTTGTCGAGGGCGATGGCCATGCCGGACATGGTGTTGCCGAGCATCATGCCGAGCAGGGGGATCAGGTACTGCGGGGTGTACCAGGGGTCTACCCTGACCACCAGGTGGAGTGCCAGCAGGGTGATACTGAAGGATGAGATGAACATCGACAGGGTGCCGATGCCCATGCCCCAGATGCCGGAGAAGCGTTTCTGTTGCCGGGCCATCACTTCGTAGCCGGCGACAGTGAGCATGAACAGGGCCAGCAGGCCGATGAGATAGGGATTGACCTGGGCGAACAGGGTCTTGAGCACCAGGCCGAGCAGGGTCAGCTGGAGCACCGTGCGCAGGGAGGCCCAGAGCAGTTTTTTCTCCACTCCCAGCTGCAGTCGCCACGAGATGATCGCCAGGCCGACCACCAGCAGGGCGGCGATAGAGAGGTCGAAGGGGGAGAGATGGATCAGCTCCACTGTTCGTTCTCCAGTTGTCCGTCTTCAATCTTCAGGTGCCGTTGGGCGACCCGTTGACGTTGCTGGGGATCGTGGCTGACCCAGAGTACAGCAGTCCCTCTCTCGTCTTGCAGTTGCCCGATCAGGGTTTCCACCCGCGTGATGTTGGCCTGGTCAAGGTTGGCCGTGGGTTCGTCCAGCAGCAGGATCCTGGGTGAGTGGACGAGCAGTCTCGCCAGGGCGAGGCGCTGCCGTTCGCCGCTGGAGAGGCGGGATACATTCCACTCCAGGCACTCCGCCGTGAACCCCAGGGTCGTGAGCGTCTCCTCATCGCCGTCCGGGAAGTGGTGCCCCACCTTCGGTGCCCACCAGTGACTCTCTGCCGGCAGGTAGCCCACCTTGTGTCGCCACTCGGTGGGATCGAGCCCGTTGCGGGGCATATCATCCAGCGTGGCGTTGCCGTCGTTCGGATCCAGGTCGGCTATGGCCCTCAGCAGGCGGGTTTTCCCGCAGCCGGAAGGCCCGGTCAGGGAGACACACTCACCCGGGTTGAGCAGCAGGTCGATGGCCTTCAGCCCCGGGCTCTTGAATTTGTGCAGCGCCAGTCCAGCCATGGAGACCACCTCTACCTGCGCCTGAAGACCAGGTCCCAGACCCCGTGACCGAGTCGGTGTCCCCTGCGTTCGAACTTGGTCAACGGGCGGTAGTCGGGACGGGGGATGTAGTTGCCGATGCCGGCGGTGTTCTCGAACAGCTCCGGCGTGTGACTCAGCACGGTCATCATGTGCTCGGCGTAGTGCTCCCAGTCGGTTGCGGCATGGAAAAAGCCCCCGGGTCTGATCGCCTTCGCTATCAGCTCTACGAACTCCGGTTGCAGAATACGTCGCTTGTGGTGGCGCTTCTTGTGCCAGGGATCAGGAAAGAAGAGGAAAAGGCCGTCGAGACTCGCCTCCGGCAGCCCACGCTTGAGCACCTCCACGGCATCATGGCGCATCACTCTGAGATTGGTCAGGCCGAGCTCCTCGATTCTGATCAGCAGGTGTCCGACACCGGGGCGGTGTACCTCGATGCCGATATAGTTGTTGCCGGGATTGGCCTGTGCCATCTCGGCAAGGGACTCACCGTTGCCAAAGCCGATCTCGAGAAATATCGGGTTGTTGTTTCCGAACAGGCCTGGCAGGTCCAGTTTCTGGCCGCTGAAGTTGATGCCGTAGTCGGGCCATACCGTCTCGAACGCTCTCTGCTGGCCGGCTGTCAGACGCCCCTCTCTGAGAACGAAACTGCGGATATGACGATGAGGCCGGGTGGTTTCGCTGTTCATGGGGTGGTAGGTCTCTGGTGGCCTGCATTGCCCCGGAATGTGTGTCTCCGGGGCTTTTGCAGATCAGAAAAAGAGGCCGTCGACCGGTGATGATGCCGAGGCATAGCGCTTTGCCGGCATGCGTCCCGCAAGGTAGGCCTCGCGGCCCGCCTCTATCGCCTTCTTCATGGCGGAGGCCATCAGGACCGGGTTGCTGGCAGCTGCAATGGCGGTGTTCATCAACACGCCGTCACACCCCAGCTCCATGGCGACGGCGGCATCCGATGCGGTACCCACACCGGCATCCACCAGGATGGGCACATTGGCGTTCTCGACAATGGTCTGGATATTGAGCTTGTTGCGGATACCAAGGCCGGAACCGATGGGTGCAGCCAGGGGCATCACGGCAACGCATCCCATGCTTTCGAGCTCGCGTGCGATGATGGGGTCGTCGTTGGTATAGACCATCACGTCGAAGCCGTCCTTGATCAACTCCTCTGCGGCAGACAGGGTCTGGATCACATCGGGGAACAGGGTCTTCTCGTCACCCAGCACTTCGAGTTTGACCAGGTTGTGGCCATCCAGCAGCTCCCGTGCCAGCCTGCAGGTGCGCACCGCGGTCTTGGCGTCGTAACAGCCCGCCGTGTTGGGCAGGATGGTGTACCTGTCCGGCGGCAGTATGTCCAGGATATTGGGCTCGCCCTCGTTCTGGCCGATGTTGGTCCTGCGCACCGCGATGGTGATGACTTCAGCGCCGCTGGTCTCGATGGCTTGCTGGGTCTCCTCCATATCCTTGTACTTGCCGGTGCCCACCAGCAGGCGGGACTGGTACTCTTTTCCGGCGATGGTCAAAGTGTCTTTGTTTTCATTGGACATAATGGTCGATTCTCGGGTGTGCTTTATCTGGACGAAATGTCTGGGTGTGTCGTTGCCTGCAACCGGCTGCCTGTTTGGGCGGGATGTCGTGACAGTGGCTCAGCCACCGCCAATGGCGTTCACGATCTCGATATTGTCGCCAGGCTGAAGGGTGTGGCTCTCGAAGGTGCTGCGGGGTACCAGCTCCTCGTTGACCTCGACGGCGATACGCTGGCCTGCAAGGTCGAGGCTGTCGATCAGGGTGACCATGCGGTAATCGTCTGGCACCTCTCTCTCTTCTCCGTTGACAAATATCTGCATTCTGAACCCATGGCGTGTTGATGGATGTATTCTTGGCGAATTCTACACTAAACTGGCTATTACGAGCATAGGTGGAATTAAAGGGAGAGCGGTTTGCAGCAGTGGACTGAAGATCTCATTTCCGTTGATAGCGCAAAGACACTGGATGGCCTGTTCGTGCAGAGGGTTCGACGCTCCGCAGACCAGGAGGCCTATCGCTACTTCGATAATGATAAAAACGACTGGGCGTCCCACACCTGGGGTGAGATGGGTGAGCAGGTAGCGCGTTGGCAGGATGCGCTGGAAGGCGAGGGACTGAACACCGGTGATCGTGTGGCGGTGTTGCTGCGCAACAGTCCTGAGTGGGTGATGTTCGACCAGGCGGCGCTTGGCATGGGGTTGGTTGTAGTGCCGCTCTACGTCGAAGACCGTCCCGATAATATTGCCTACATTCTCGAGGATTCGGCCACGCGGCTGCTGCTGATCCAGGATGCTGGCCGCTGGAAAAAGCTTGCCCCTTCACTCGACGCCGAGGGTATTCTGAAGCGTGTCGTGGTGCTGGAGGCCGGCAATGGCGATAACGCCGGCTCCCTGGGGGATTCACGGGCGATGATGGCCGAAGACTGGCTGCCCGGTCGCGGGACGTCACTGCGTCAGCGTGGTGGTGATCCCCACGCCCTGGCCTCCATCGTCTATACCTCCGGAACCACCGGGCGTCCCAAGGGCGTTATGCTGAGCCATGACAACATGCTGTCGGTGGCCCATGCCTCCCTGACGGTGCTGGATTGCTATATCGAGGATGTGTTCCTCTCTTTCCTTCCCCTCTCGCATACCCTCGAGCGCACCGCCGGTTACTATATTCCTGTCATGACCGGTTCCACCGTGGCCTACTCCCGCTCGATCCCCCAGCTCGCAGAAGATCTGCAGCAGGTGTGCCCGACGGTGATGATCTCGGTGCCACGCATCTTCGAGAAAGTCTACGGCAGGATCAAGGACCAGATGTCCAAGAAGCCTGCCATAGCCCGTTGGCTGTTTACGACCGCAGTGAATGTCGGCTGGCATCGTTTCGAAAATCAGCAGGGACGGGCCGGATGGCATCCGAAACTGCTTTTCTGGCCCCTGCTGGAAAAGCTGGTGGCCTCCAAGATCACCGAAAAACTGGGGGGCAAGCTGAGGGCGGCGGTCAGTGGCGGTGCACCCCTGTCACCCGATATCGCCAGGGTTTTCATCGGTCTCGGCGTGCCCATCATTCAGGGTTACGGTCTGACAGAAACCAGTCCGGTCATCAGCGTCAATCCCCTGGACGACAATGAGCCGGCCAGCGTCGGCTTGCCCCTGAGGGGTATCGAGGTGCGCATCGGTGCGGATGATGAGCTGCAGGTCCGGAGCCCGGGCGTGATGCTCGGTTACTGGAACAACCATGCGGCGACCAAGCAGATGATCGATGCCGACGGCTGGTTGCATACCGGGGACCAGGCACGGATCGATAACGGCCATATCTACATCACCGGTCGTATCAAGGACATCCTGGTGCTCTCCAACGGCGAGAAGGTGCCTCCCGGGGATATGGAGATGGCCATTCTGCTCAATCCGCTCATCGAGCAGGTGATGGTGATCGGTGAGGGACGCCCCTACCTGACCGCACTGCTGGTCATATCGGGTGACTTCTGGCCCGGCCTGGCCCAGGACTGCGGTGTCGATCCAATGAGCCCGGAAAGCCTCAGGGCACCGAAAGTGATCTCCACGGTGATGGATCATATCAATGATGCGATACGGGATTTTCCGGGATATGCCAAGATCAGGCGGATTACATTGCAGCTGGAGCCCTGGAGTGTGGACAACGGCCTGCTGACACCCACACTCAAGGTGAAGCGCGCCAAGGTCCTGGAGCGTTTCGCCAAGGAAGTGGATGCAATGTACAGGAACGGTTCGAAAGGGGGCGGCCGGCGCTGATGCCGCTCGAGCAGCGATGGTTGCGCGGGTCTGTTACCGGGCATAGAATCGGCATCACAGGCGGGTATCGTATATCGGTATTACCCTGGCTTCCCAAGCCAGAGAGACGGGTTCGACTCCCGTTACCCGCTCCAACTATTTTTTGTTCACGTGCGCCGTCGGTGCGTGCGTCTGCTATATATCATTTCATACACGTTTCATTTTCCCGCGGGCAAATCCCCGGCCTGTCCCGATGAAAAAACTCTACGAGGCCAGAGACCGTATAGAAGCCCAGATGCTCAAGGACTACCTTGCGGATCACCATATCGAGAGCGTGGTGCTTGGTGACTACCTGAGCGGTGCGGCGGGTGATCTCCCGGCAATACAGTTTCCCGCGGTATGGGTGGTCGAAACGGATGATCACCGCCGTGGCCTCGAACTGCTCGATCAGTTTCGGACCCTGGGGCAGGGTGAGGCGGTTGATCGGGGCAGCTGGAACTGTCCCGCCTGTGGCGAGACGGTGGACCCCCAGTTCAATATTTGTTGGAATTGCGGGAAATCAAAATGAACGTAAATCGCATAGGGATGCAGTGCTTTTTTCCCGCCACGGGAAAAGCTGGCGCTGCTCCGGATAACAAGCAATAACCGACACGGAGGCTGTGATGGGTAAGCTGTTCAAGATATTGGGTGCACTGCTGGGTGTGCTGGTGCTGTTGGTGGCTGTCGCGGTCGTTGTGCTGCCAATGGTGATCGATCCCAACGATTACAAGGACGAGATCGTGTCGAAGGTCCAGGAGCAGACGGGAAGAACCCTGCGCATCGATGGCGATCTCAAGCTTTCGGTGTTTCCCTGGCTCGGTATCGAGATCGGCGGCATGGAACTGAGCAACGCGGAGGGGTTTGGTGACAAGGCCTTTGCCGCGGTCAAGCATGCTGCTGTGCGTGTCAAGCTGATGCCGCTGCTCAGCAATCAGCTGGAAGTGGATACCATCGGCCTCGATGGCCTGGCGCTCAACCTGGCAAAGGCCAAGGATGGTCGTACCAACTGGGATGACCTGGCCAAGGGCGGAGACAAGGAGAGACACGAAGAGGAGCATCACGATGGTGGCGAGGGGCTTGCGGGCCTGGCCATCGGTGGTGTCGATATCTCCAATGCCCAGGTGAGCTGGGATGATCGTAGTACCGGGCAGCATTTCGAGATAGAACAGTTCAACCTCAAGAGCGGTTCCATCGTTCCCGGGCGCCCGGTAGGGCTCGAGATGAGCATGGCCCTGCAGAGCAGGGAGCCGCAGGTCAAGGCCACCGTGAACCTGGAGGGTACGGTGTCGGTGGACGAGGATAAGGGGCAGCTCGATGTGAGCGGCCTGAAAGTGGTGGTGGATGCTGAAGGGGAGATGCTCTCCGGTGGTGCACTGCATGCCGAGCTGGCAGCGGCCATCAGCATGGCACTCAATGGGCAGACGCTCTCTGTGCGCGATCTTGACCTGAATGCCGGTGGACTGAGCCTGAGCGGTAACCTCAATGGCAACAACCTGAACGCCACACCGGCCTTCTCGGGTTCATTGGCACTGGCGGAATTCAATCCCAGGTCGTGGATGGAGAGCCAGAAGATGGAACTGCCCGAGATGTCCGATGCCACGGCCATGACCCGCCTGGCGGCCAGTTTCGACCTCAAGGCGGAGGGGCAGACCACCCGTGTCGAAAACCTGAAGCTGGTGTTGGATGAGACCAACATCACCGGCAGTGCCAGTCTCAGGGGCGAGGCGGTCGGTTTCAATCTCAACATCGATGACATCAATGCCGACCGCTACCTGCCGCCCCCGGCGGAAGCCGAGTCGCAGGCCGAGAGCACGGCCACGGGTGATGAGCAGTTGCTGCCCGTGGAGACCCTGCGTGGTCTGAATATCAATGGCGTGGTGAAGGTCGGCAAGCTGATCATCAACAAGCTTCTGGCCGAGCAGATCGAGCTGACGGTGAAGGCCAGTAACGGAAAACTGAATATCGGCAAGAAGATCGGCAGGTTCTACGACGGGACGCTCGATGGCAGTGTCGATATCAATGTCAACGGCAAGCAGCCGGTGATGCGCATCAACGAGTCCCTGCAGGGGCTGCAGGCAGGTCCCCTGCTGCTGGCGCTCACCGGTCAGGACAAGCTCGCGGGAAAGGGGCGCTTCAATGCCAAGCTCAATACCCAGGGCAACAGCGTCAATGCGATCAAGCGGACCCTGGGTGGAAACATGGATTTCCGTTTTGAGGATGGTGCCGTGAAGGGCTTCAACCTCGCCCAGACCATTCGCGAGACCAAGGCGAAGTTCCAGGGTAAGGAGATACCCAAAAGCGACCAGCCGGCCCAGACCGACTTTTCCGAGCTGAGCGGTTCGGCGGTGATCAGCAAGGGTGTGCTGACCAACAAGGACCTGCTTGCCAAGTCGCCCTACCTGAGGGTGAACGGTGCCGGCACCGTCAGCCTGGTGCCCGAGACCCTGGACTACAAGGTCAAGGCGGTGGTTGTCAGTACCGCCAAGGGCCAGGGTGGTGAGGGCCTTGAGGAATTAGAAGGTGTGCCGGTGCCGGTGCATCTCACCGGGCCCTACGCATCGCCCGATTTCAGTGTCGACTGGGGCAGTGTGCTGACCGGAACCCAGAAGGCGAAGGTGGAAAAGAAGGTTGAAAAGAAGAAGACAGAGGTGAAGAAAAAGCTCGAGGATAAGTTGGGCGACAAGCTGAAAGGCCTGTTTTAGTGATAAAACCATTTGGCAGAAGTGTGAATACAGTTACACTCAACCATTGTGAAGCGTTAGACTATTTTTTATTATTGACAATTGAAAGGGCCTGTCGGGATAAGCCAGGCGGCACCTCAAGCTGAGTACACACCACTAATAGGAGCAAGAAAAATGACCAAGCGCACCATGATCAAGCTGTCTGCCATGGCCCTGACCCTGGGTCTGGTAACCGGCTGTGCATCTACCGACCAGCTGAAAGCTGACATCGCTGCTGCCCAGGATGCTGCAAATGCTGCCATGTCTGCTGCCAAGGCCGCACAGCTGTCTGCTGACGATGCCGACAGAAAGGCTTCCGCTGCCATGTCCGCTGCCAATGCCGCTCAGGCTTCCGCCGACGAGTGTGCAGAGCGTTGCGATCGCATGATGAACAAGGCGATGGCCAAGTAAGCCTGTTCTAACGAACAGCAAAAAGCCCGCCACCGGAAGGTGGCGGGCTTTTTTGTTTCCGTTCGTTTTTGATTGCCGTTACTGGGCGTCTTCGGAGAGCGCGAGGTCTTCCTGGGGTGAGAGGTCATCCTTTTCTGTATCGGCTGCGACCGTGACCTGCGCCTCCGTTACCGCGGTGGGGATCCCCCGCTGCTTCAGAGCTGCACGCTTCATGCCCGACCAGTCGGGCTTGGTGGTGCTGTCGCCCAGGGCCTTGACGATGGCCTGGACCATGGGTGTGAAATTGATGCCCTTCTCCTTCAGCTGTTCGCTCAGGGGCGGGTGTGCCTCCACGTAGAGCTGGCCACTCTGCCAGCCCGCCTTGTAGGGCTCGTTGATGATGCGCACCGGGGTGCCGACGGGGATGTTGGAAAAGAGCGACTCGATATCCTCGGGGTAGAGCCTTATGCAGCCGTGGCTCACCCGCATGCCGACACCGTAGGGCTTGTGCGTTCCGTGAATAAGGTATCCGGGCAGACTCAGGTAGAGGGCATATTTGCCAAGGGGATTGTCGGGGCCGGGCTTGACCACGGCCGGCAGCGGGTCACCATCCGCTTCGTGTTCGGCACGGATCGACGCCGGCGGATACCAGGTGGGGTTTGCCTGCTTGCGGGTGATCCTGCCTCTCCCTGTGGGGGTGCTCCAACCCTCTCTGCCGATGCCCAGGGGGTGGGTGATGACACGCTTCTCCCCCTTCGGGTAGTAGTAGAGCCGGAGCTCTGCGAGATTGATAACCACCCCTTCACGCGGTCCCGGAGGGAGGATAAAGTGTGTCGGCAGAATCACCTCGGTATCGGTCCCCGGCAGCCAGGGATCGACATCGGGATTGGCGTCGGTGATCTCCTTGTAACCCAGGTCGTTGAGCCGGGCGATATCCGACAGCGTGTCCTCGTAGACCGTCTTTACGGTGCGCACCTCGCCCACCAGGTCGCCGCCGTCCTCGGGCAGGGGAAAACTCAGTGCCTGGACCTGGAGAGCCGGCAGTGCGAGCAGCAGAACGAGAAGGGGCTTCAGCCGATGGATCACAGTGAGATAGTCAGTTTGCCTGGAGAGCGGGCATTGTCTCATATTGAGAGGGAAGTGTCTGGATTATGAGTGGCAACGGGTTCTCAGAACGTGTGTTGAAATGGTTCGATCGGCATGGTCGAAAGCACCTGCCGTGGCAGCAGCAGCCCACCCCCTACAGGGTCTGGGTATCGGAGATCATGCTGCAGCAGACCCAGGTCGCGACAGTGATTCCCTATTTCGAGCGTTTCATGGCGCGCTTCCCCGGCGTTCGGGAGCTGGCCCAAGCCCCCCTGGATGATGTGCTGCACCACTGGTCGGGCCTGGGCTACTACGCCAGGGCGCGCAACCTGCACAAGGCGGCCGTGCAGATCTGTGAAGCGCATGGGGGGCGCTTTCCCGAATCGTTCGAGCAGGTGGTGGCGTTGCCGGGTGTGGGACGCTCGACAGCGGGCGCTGTCCTGTCGCTCTCCCTGGGGCAGCGCCACGCCATCCTCGATGGCAACGTCAAGCGGGTGCTGAGTCGCTGTTTCGCGGTGCAGGGGTGGTCCGGTCATGCCGCCGTGCTGAATCGCCTGTGGGCGCTGGCCGAGCAGTATACCCCCGGGCCGCGGGTTGCTGACTATAACCAGGCGATGATGGATCTTGGGGCAGGGGTCTGTACAAGGCGTGCCCCCCGTTGCGGGGAGTGTCCCCTGCAGGGTGATTGTGTTGCCTTGAAACAGGGCGATACCGGGGCCTATCCCCAATCCAAGCCGAAGCGCCAGCTGCCGGTAAGGGCGGTGAACATGCTCCTGGTCAGCAACGAGGCGGGCGAGTTGCTGCTGGAGAGGCGCCCGCCGAGCGGTATCTGGGGCGGGTTGTGGGGATTTCCGGAGTGTCCCTCGGAGCAGGCCCCCGAGGAGTGGCTCAGGGAACAGCAGGGGATCGGCTGCCATCGGCTGGATACCCTTGATGTGCGCCGCCACACCTTCTCCCACTTCCATCTCGATATCACGCCGGTCCTGCTGCACTGGAATAACAGCGCAAACTGTGTGATGGATGGTGGCAGGCGTGTCTGGTATAACACCACAAATCCCGACGCACGCGGGCTGGCTGCACCGGTCTCGCGTCTGATCGATGAATTCAACGAATACCTGAAAGGAGAGGGCGATGAGCCGGGTTGTTAACTGCGTGAAACTGAACAGAGAGGCAGAGGGGCTCGACCGCGTACCCTATCCCGGTGAACTGGGTCAGCGTATCTTCGACAATGTCTCCAAGGAAGCCTGGCAGATGTGGATGCAGCAACAGACCATGCTGATCAACGAGTATCGCCTGACACCCGTGGATCCGAAGTCCAGGCAATTCCTGGAAGAGCAGATGGAGAAATTTTTCTTCGGCGATGGCTCCGAGACTCCGGAAGGGTTCACTCCCCAGGTCTGACGGCGTACGGGTTGCGGTCCCAGGCTTGACTCGGGCCGCTGCTACAGGTTTAATACGCCCTCTCCAATTGAGGCCAGGTAGCTCAGTCGGTAGAGCAGGGGACTGAAAATCCCCGTGTCGGCAGTTCGATTCTGTCCCTGGCCACCATATATACAAAGGCTTGTCAGCCAAGAGCTGACAAGCCTTTTTTTCTTTTCCGGAGGCTGGTTGACCGCTTTACCAGTAGGGGCGGTATCCACCCCAGGGACCACTGTAGAAGCGGCGGTCAAACAGCTCGTCGCGTCTCAGGCGGTCCAGTTCCCTGGCGTTCTTGCGTGCCTCGTTCCAGTCCTGCCGCCATTGTGACCAGGGGTGATTCCAGCGCCCCCAGGCATCACGGCGTGCCTCGGCGGCATCACGCCGACGGCGGAACATCTCGTCCATTGCCTCTTCCTGTCTGTCCATCTGGTCCTCGTGGAAGTTGGCCCAGGGCGGTTGATGCCAGCGACGGCCGCTGATGGCATCACGACGGCGTTCACGGCGGCGCTCCATGGCGTCACGACGGCGCTCGATCATCGATTCGATGCTGCTCGGGTAGGCGGGCCGGTTTCTCTTCGAGCCCTCGTCCTCGTCTGCCGAGGGTGCAATGGGCCAGGTCAGGGCTGTTACGCCAGCAAGGGCGGCGATAGCGATAACATGTTTGATGCTCATTGACTGCCTCCTCATCTGCCGGTTCAGGGGCTAGCCCGGGGAAGGTTGTTGATTTTCTGAGGTTATCCCGCTGAACGTAGTTATGACCTTCCTTCGAACAGCATCGCACCCGGGGTAAATTAGTCAATTCAAAACTACTAATAATCAGGCCAGTGCTTTTTTATGGTAATGAAATGCCTGCAACCGCCCGCTGCAGACAGACCGTAGAGAAAAAAAGCGCGCCTGGTAACAGGCGCGCTTCTGGTTCAATACCCAACTGTTAAAGCAGGATCAGTCGAAAGGTTTCGGCTGAGGGGTGTTATCGGTGGAGGGCGGCAGAATCGGCAGCTGGAAGGAGGGCTGGTCGCCGGTCAGGCTCTTCAGGAAGGCCACGATCTGAGCGTTCTCCATGTCACTGAATTTTTTGCCCAGCTGCAGGCGTCCCATCACGTCCACTGCCTCGGTCAGGGTCTCGGCCTCGCCGTTGTGGAAGTAGGGGTAGGTCATCTCCACGTTGCGCAGGGTGGGTACCTTGAACTTGAAGCGATCCGCATCCTTACCGGTCACTGCGACCAGGCCTTCTGCCGGGCTCTTGGCCTTGTAGGGTTCAACCACGCCCATCTTCTGGAAGGAGTTGCCGCCTACCGCGGGGCCGTTGTGGCAGGACACGCAGCCACTGTTCTTGAACAGGTTGTAACCCGCCTTTTCTTTAGCGGTCAGTGCGTCCATGTTGCCCAACAACCACTGGTCGAAACGGGAATTGGGGGTCACCAGGGTCTTCTCGAACTCGGCGATGGCGACGGTCACCTGGTCGATGTCGATCTTCCCCTTGCCAAATACCTGCTTGAACTCGGTTACATACTCAGGGATTGACTCGAGTACACCGATCGCCAGGGTGTGGGTGAAGGCCATCTCGCCGGGGTTGGCGATGGGGCCGCCGGCCTGGGCCTTCAGGTCCGCTGCACGGCCATCCCAGAACTGGGCGACATTCATACTGGAGTTGAGCACCGTGGGTGCATTGATTGGGCCCTGTTGCCAGTTGTGGCCAATGGAGGTCTTGAGGTTGTCAGTGCCGCCCATGCTCAGGTTGTGACAGGAGTTGCAGGAGATGAAACCCGACTTGGAGAGTCGGGGGTCGAAGTAGAGCTTTTTACCCAGTTCGACCTGGGCCAGGTTGATATCCTTTACCGGTGAGATGGGTTGGATGGGCTCTTCGGCGATGACCGTGTTGGCTCCCGTTGCCAGGGCAAATCCGCATGCTGCTGCCAGCGCTTTGGTGATCCTCATAATACTGCTCCCTTTGTTTTGTTTGATTGGGTTTGCTTTTAGATAGATTCTAAAAGCCGGGTCAGGCTATCACTGGACATGCAGGCTCGAATTGCGAATTCTCAATAAAACCATATTTTTTATATGATAAATGTCAGAATTAGTCTAAAAAGTATATTTATCGGAAATAACGATTAATAATCCAGAAAATTTCGATTGGATGGAGTTTTTATCGGGGGCTATTGTTTACGAACGTACTGAGGCATGTGCGCATTTACCTTAATCAATAGTGAGGAGAAACAAATGGATCTGAAAGGCAGCAAGACCGAGCAGCATCTGAAGGACGCCTTCGCCGGAGAGTCCCAGGCCAACCGTCGTTATCTCTACTTCGCCTCCAAGGCGGATATCGAGGGTTACAACGATATCGCCGCCCTGTTCCGCTCCACCGCGGAAGGCGAGACCGGCCATGCCCACGGTCACCTGGAGTACCTGGAGGCCTGTGGTGACCCCGCCACCGGTATGCCGTTCGGCTCGACAGCGGACAACCTGAAGACCGCGGTGGCCGGAGAGACCCACGAGTACACCGACATGTACCCGGGGATGGCCAAGGATGCCCGTGACGAGGGTTTCGACGAGATTGCCGATTGGTTCGAGACCCTGGCAAAGGCTGAGCGCTCCCACGCCAACCGTTACCAGAAGGCCCTGGACGAGATGGATTGATTCTCGTTGACCGGGGCCTTCGCGCCCCGGTTATGCAGGCGACATTTCAAACATTGGAGAGACAGCGATGGCGGTACGAGAAGGCAACCTGGAGGCCCCCACACGGCATCCCCTGGACTGGAAAAACCCGGAATTCTACAACGAGGAATCCCTCTTCAGTGAGTTGGAGCGGGTGTTCGACCATTGCCACGGTTGCCGCCGTTGCGTCAGCCTCTGCAACGCCTTCCCCACCCTGTTCGACCTGGTGGATGACTCCGAGACCATGGAGGTGGACGGCGTCAGGAAAGAGGATTACTGGCAGGTGGTGGATCACTGCTATCTCTGTGATCTCTGCTACATGACCAAGTGTCCCTACACGCCGCCCCACGAGTGGAACCTGGATTTTCCGCACCTGATGCTGCGGGCCAAGGCGGTGAAACATAAAAAGGGGGACACAAAGGTCCGCGACAGGATTCTTACCAGCACCGACGCGGTGGGCAGCCTGGCGGGTATCCCGGTGGTGGCGGGCATCGTGAATGCCAGCAACAAGGCGAAGCCGACACGTAAGCTGCTGGAATCGGTGCTGGGGGTGCATGCCGATGCCCATCTCCCGGAGTTTCACTCCAAAACCATGCGTTCCCGTCTTTCTGCGAAAGTAGGCGTCACGGCCCAGGGCGAACCGGCGGGGCCGACCAGGGGCAAGGTGGCACTGTTTGCCACCTGTTACGGCAACCGTAACGAGCCGGTGATCGGCGAAGACCTGGTGGCGGTGTTCGAGCACAACGGCATACCCGTCACCATGGCCAAAAAGGAGCAGTGCTGCGGTATGCCCAAGCTGGAGCTTGGCGACCTGGAGTCGGTCGAGAAGGCCAAGGAGGCCAACATCCCCGTGCTCGCCGGACTGGTGGACGAGGGGTGGGATATCGTCGCCCCGGTACCCTCATGTGCCCTTATGTTCAAGCAGGAGCTGCCACTGATATTTCCTGACGATGTCGATGTGAAGAAGGTGGCGGAGGCGATATTCGACCCTTTCGAATACCTGGTGCATCGACACAAGGCGGGCAAACTGAACACCGACTTTCGTCACCCCCTCGGCAAGGTCGCCTACCACGCGGCATGCCACCAGCGGGTACAGAACGTGGGTTCCAAGACCCGGGAAGTGCTGGCACTGATACCGGAGACAGAGGTGACCGCCATCGAGCGCTGTTCAGGCCATGACGGTACCTACGCGGTGAAAAAAGAGTTCCACGAGGTCTCCATGAAGATCGCGCGCCCGGTGGTGAACCAGGTCAAGCGGGCCGAGGCGGACCATTACGGCAGTGACTGTCCCATGGCTGGGCATCATATTGAACAGGGTATGGGCGATGGCAGCCGGACGGAGCACCCCATGAGCCTGCTGCGCAAGGCCTATGGCATCTGATATCCATCAATCTGTCCTGGGGCAGGGCAGGAAGAGATCAACGATATATTTTCGAGGAACGAGCAGATGAGCAAGTTGTCACACGCAGACCTCTACAGTCTTGAGGAGTATGCGCGCATCCGTCCGGAGTTCCGGGCCCGGGTGATAGAGCACAAGAAGAGCCGCCGTGTTCCCATCGGTGAGCATGCAGCCCTCTATTTCGAGGATGGGCTGACCATGCAGTACCAGATCCAGGAGATGCTGCGTATCGAACGCATCTTCGAGCACGAGGGCATCCAGGAGGAGCTGGATGTTTACAATCCGCTGATCCCAGACGGCAGTAACTGGAAGGCGACCTTCATGATGGAGTATGCCGATGTGGAGGAGCGCAAAGTGATGCTGGCCAGGCTGATCGGTGTGGAGAGGGCGCTCTATGTCCAGGTGGAGGGTTTTGACAGGGTGCATCCCATAGCCAACGAGGACCTGGACAGGGAGACCGAGGAGAAAACCTCTTCGGTCCACTTCGTCCGTTTCGAGCTGACCGGGGAGATGGTGGTGGCGGCGAAACAGGGTGCCCCGATACGGGCAGGTATCGACCATCCGGCTTACTCTGATGAGACGCTCCTGCCGGAGCAGGTGAGGTCGTCCCTGGTGGGGGATCTCCATTGAATCAACCCGGATGAGCCGGCTGTATAAAGCCCGCCTTCGAGGCGGGCTTTTTTGTATCCTGGGCCCTGTCAGCTCGAGAAAATTCAGTTATTTTTCCGTCGGTTATCGTCAATATATTGTCGAGGCTGGGTGTTAGCAATCGCAACTGATTGAAATAACAAGATATTTTTGGTGGCCCGGTTTTTGCAAATATCCAGATGATGATACCGCCATGCCAACAGCAGGGCGGCCCTGGTCAGTATCAGGTATCTGGAAAATGCACAACAGAGAGAGCCTTAAATTCAGAACAGATGTGCCATGGCTCCTGGCCATGGGCTGTCTGCTGGTGGGTATTCTCTTTTCCCGGGTTGTCGGGGCTGCTGCGGGAGTTGTGGTCGGGGCGGATGATTACACCATCAATGCGGACAACGACATCACCCTCTCGGCGGATGACGACATCGACGGAAACGGGGCGGTGGTGATTACACGCAATGCCACGGTTGGCGGCACACTGTCGGTGACCGGCGGCACCACGCTGACAACCCTGGGTACCAGCGGCCTTGCGACCCTCGATTCCACATCCGTGACAAATAATGCAGCCGTGGGCGGTACATTGTCGGTGACTGGTGGTACCACGTTGAGCACCCTGGGTACCAGCGGCCTGGCGACATTGAATTCCACCTCGGTGACCAACAACGCCAGCATCGGGGGCACCCTGTCGGTGACCGGCAACAGCAGTCTCTCGACCATGAGTACCAGCGGTCTCGCCACGCTCAATTCCACGTCAGTCACCAATAATGCAAGTGTTGGGGGTGCTCTCTCGGTAACCAGTAATGCCAGTGTGGGGGGTACTTTGAATGTAACCGGTGCCACCACGTTGAGCAGTCTGAACGCCAGTGGTGCGGTGACCGTGGCGGGAGCCACAACCCTCAATAGCACGCTGTCGGTTGATAGCAACGGCGCCACGGCTGGAGGCAACACCCTGACGGTGGATGCCACCGAGGTCTCTATGGCCAGTGGCACCAATTCGCTCACCGTCGATGCGACCAACGGTACCACCATCGAGGGCAACCTGACGGTCAACGGCAATATCGTCGGCTTCAGTCCCACCACCAGTTCCGGCATCACCAATGGCAACAGCAGCATCTCCGTGGGCGGTACCGAAAACGACGTGATCATCATTGCCGATGACAACAGCGTCGAATCCGATGGGCGGGGGAAAATCACCGTCTCCCAGGAGCGCATCGATGTCGCGGTGATCAACACCAGCGGTAATACCCATGGCCTGGTGATCACCGAGACCGAAACGGTGCTCACCGGTGGCAGCACCTCCACCAGTCTCACCATGAACGATGCAGGGGCAACCTTTTCAAACACCGATACCGGCGGTCCGGCACGGGTGACAGGGGTGGCGGATGGTGTCGGCAAGCACGATGCGGTCAACGTCAACCAGCTGAAGAGCGCCTATGCGGGTATCGCTTCGGTAGCGGCGTTGGCGGCCATACCGGAAGCGCAGCCCGGCAAGCGCCACTCCCTGGGGATGGGGCTGGGTTACTACGAGGGTGAGCAGGCGCTCGCGATCGGCTACAAGTCGAGGCTCAGCGAACACTTCAGTCTTTCAGGCGGAATCGGCCGCAGCCGGGGGAACACCTCGGCCAATCTGGGTATAGGGCTGAGCTGGTAACCGGGACCGGTCACTTCCCGTCCAGCGCGTCGAGTCCGGCGGTGGTTCCCTCCAGGGAGACGGGGATGGTGAAAGTGCCTGTTCCTGGCCTGGTCACGAAACCGATGATCAGCTCTTTGCCCGCCTTCATCTTCCAGCGCAGATGATCATCCACCTGGATGACCGCTTCACAACCGTGCTGTGTACAGGTACGCAGGGTAATGGGGAACTGGTTTGCGCCATCCACTTTCCCTGCAACGCCGGCGGGCAGGTAGATGCCGAGGGGGAGCAGGGCAGCGAGAACCAGCCGGTTCTCTTTTCCCAGTTTTCCCAGGGTCAGTTTCAGGACCCGTGCCTGGTTCTCTTTAATGGTGATGGTCTGGGTGATGGCGCAGACCTCCTTCTGGTCCCTGGTCTCGCACTCGTAGATCCAGTTGCCGAACCGGTCGCCCGGCTTGGGTGCTGAAGTTGCGACTGCAGGGAGGCAGAGAAGGAGTATGAGCAGGAGATGAAAGGTAGAGGTGCCGGTCGGTTTTATGCGCGCCATTGCGGATTCTCTTGAATCGTCGTATTCAAAGTTGATCTCCCCGGTTGCGATTGAGCCGGGGTGGCTTCGGTGCTGCACAGTATGCGGAGGATGGAGGCGATAGACAACACCTTGTGCCCGCGAAGCACAGGCTGTCGCCCAGGGAAATCTCACGCCACCAGGTGGGGCGGATATCAGTTGTTGCTGCGTACCGCGTCGTATTCGCCGGCTGCCGCCAGTACCCTCACGTGGGGCTGCTGGCTTGTGCCTGCGGCAGACCGCTTGGCCTGCATGTGGGGGCAGGTCTCGGGCTGGTATTCACAGGCAACGCCACTCAAAACCAGTTGTCTGCATTCCGTGCAGCGGTTTTCGGTGCGGGCAGTTTTCATTACTTACAATCCTCTCTCGTGCAGTGCATTATAAAAACTAGCACAGTTTCAATAAATTATAAGTCTTTTTTGAGGAATAATTTGCACTACTTCTCACTTCTTTTTGAAATCAATGCTGTTTTTCAATAGGAAAAACCTTCCTTTCGGCTTGGTTTTTTATCTGTCCCGGGTCCTGCCTGAAAAACACCCGGTCAGGTTATTGGTGCTGCAAGGTTTAGATTTTTCCTATCAGGGCAGTAACTTACGTGAAATACGAATTATAATGAAAGTAAAAATTTTAATCCCTGCAATGAGTGGGCTTTTAGCTCTTATCCCTTTGATTTGCATGGGATATATCGTGCTGCGCTGCGGGATCTGTCAGCGGCAGTGAACAAGCCATGCCGCTGGAGAGGGGTTTCCGAGCAGTTCCACTGCCAGCTCCAGGGCTTCAGCGAGGTGTTCTTCGCACTCGGGGGTCATGTCGCCACCCAGTTGGAAGGAGCGGCCGGGAATGGTCAGAAGAAAGGCGGGGGGTGGCGGGAAGCCGTTGACCTGGGTGAAGACCTCCAGCACGGCGGAGGGTGTCATGGCGTGGGAGCTGTAGCTCTCATCCCTTTGCGGGGTGAGCTGCTGAAAGCCGAAGGGTGGGGTTGCGGAGACGCTGGCATCCACGAACAGGACCAGCTGTCGGTCCAGCAGGTCCATGGCGTGCTCGATCTGGAGCTGGAAATCGGTAACGGTATCGAACAGGGGTGGGAGCTCTCCTGACTCTCTTTTACGCTCCAGGCGTTCGATCATGAGCGGACCGACGGCATCGTCTCCCCGTGACGGATTGCCGTAACCGATAACAACAGTTGACCGGGGGCTCATTTTTTCAGTGAGCACTCACTTACATTTCCCTGTTCGTCCTTGATGAGCCTGTCGATCACGCGACCCCCGGCATCCAGCAGTTCCACCTCCAGGGGCATCTTGCCCAGGGCGTGGGTGGCGCAGGAGAGACAGGGGTCGTAGGCGCGGATCGCCACCTCGATCCGGTTGAGCAGGGGTTCGCTCAGTTCGCGGCCATCGAACAGGTCGGCGGCAACCCTGCGGATGGACTGGTTCATGGCACGGTTGTTATTGGTGGTGGAGACGATCAGGTTGGCTTTTGTCACCAGGCCGTCTTCGTCGATCCGGTAGTGGTGGAAGAGGGTTCCGCGTGGCGCCTCGATGACGCCTATACCTTCGTCACGCATCTCGCCCCGGGTGCGCAGGTTGTTGCCGGTGGTGTCCGGATCGACCAGCAGCTCTTTGATCGCCTCTGCGCAGAACAGCAGTTCGATCATGCGGGCCCAGTGGTAGGCAAGGGTGGACTGTACCAGTCCGTTGTCGGAGAAGGCCCGGAACTCTGCCCGCGCTGCCTCTGCAAGGGGGGTGGGGATGGAATCGCAGTTGTTGATGCGCGCCAGGGGGCCTACCCGGTAGGCACCGTCGTTGGTTCCCAGGGACTTGATATAGGGGAACTTCATGTAGCTCCAGGATTTCACCTGCTCGCGGATATAGTCGCCGTATTCGCGGTAGTCGACGCCATCGAATATCAGGTTGCCGTCAGGGGCCTTGGCCCGGAGGGTGCCGTGATAGAGATCGAGCGCGCCGCCTTCACCGCACAGGCTCAGCATGTTGGTCTCGATGCGGGCAAACCGGCGGTTGCTCTCCAGGTCCTCGAAGAAGATGCGCTTGGCCAGTTCGAGGGCACCACGGCTCCACTCGATCATCTGGTCGGTGTCGGCCAGCAGCTTGTCGCGCTCGCCGAGTGTGAGTGACTTGTTTACCCCGCCGGGTATGGCGCCGGTGCCATGTACGCGCTTGCCCGCGGTGTAGTGGATCACCTCCTGGCCGAATTTACGCAACAGCACGCCCTGTTTCGCCAAGTCCGGGTGTTCCGCCAGCACGCCGACGATATTGCGGTGTGCCACTTCATCGTTAAAACCGAACAGCAGGTCAGGTGACGAGAGGTGGAAGAAGTGCAGGGCGTGGGACTGCAGCATCTGCCCCCTGTGCATCAGCCGGCGCATCTTTTCCGCAGTGGGGGTGAGCTGGTCTACACCCACCAGCTGGTCAACCGCCTTGGCGGCCGCCAGGTGATGGCTTACCGGGCAGATACCGCAGAGCCGCTGTACCAGGACAGGCAGCTCCCAGTAGGGCCGGCCCTGGATGAACTTTTCGAAGCCGCGGAATTCAACGATGTGCAGTCGTGCCTGCTTGACGCGGTTCTCCTCGTCCAGCAGCAACGATACCTTTCCATGGCCCTCGACCCGGGTTAGGGGTTCGATGGCGACCCGGCGTAGTTTTTCGGGATGCGCTGTGGTCTCCAGTGCATCGATGTCGGTGGTGTCAGTCATAGTGGATCTGCCGGTAGGCGAATTCGATGGGTTCTCCTGAAAGCAGCTCTTCCAGGAAGGTCCAGATGGTGTCTGCCGGGGGAGGACAGCCGGGCAGGAAGTAGTCCACCTTCACCACCTCGTGGATGGGATGGACCTTGTTCAGCAGCAGGGGCACTTCCGGGTCGTTGGGGATCTGGGCATCCTCCACGCCCATGCCCTCCAGGTAGGCCTCCTCCAGGCACTCCTTCAAAGGGTACTGGTTGCGCATGGCGGGAATACCGCCATTGATGGAGCAGGCCCCCATGGAGACCAGGATCCTGCAGTGGCGGCGGAACTCCCTCAACACCTCGACGTTCTCCGCGTTGCAGACGCCGCCCTCGATGATGCCGACGTCGCAGTCGCCGATCTCCTTGATGTCGGTGAGGGGTGTGCGGTCGAACTCGACCAGTTCCACCAGGTCGATGATGCGCTCGTCGATGTCGAGGAATGACATGTGGCAGCCGAAACAGCCGGCGAGGGATGCGGTGGCCACTTTCACTTTTTCACCCATCTCACTCCCCCTCGTGGTCAGAGACGTCGCCCACCATGCTCACCGGTTTGCGGTCATAGAGCCGCTTGCCGATGGGGACGTCATAGCCGGTGTGCTTGGGAAGGATTGCCCCCACGGGACAGACATGGGCGGCCCGGTCTGTCTTGTCGAAATTGCTGTCACCCAGCTTGCCGCTGGCCGAGTTGACCACCAGCTGCGCCCCTATACCCCGTCCGCCGATGGCGAAAATATTTTTCTGGTCAGCGTCCCGGCTGGCCCTGACACAGAGTTCGCAGAGGATGCAGCGGTTGAAATCTATGGCGAAGTCGGGGTGGCTGGCATCGACCTCGCGCTGGGGATAGAAGTGGGTGAACTCGGGGGCCAGCATGCCGCAGTAGTAGGCCACCGCCTGGAGCTGGCAGGCACCGCTCTTTTCGCAGCCGGGGCAGACATGATTGCCCTCGACGAACAGCAGCTGCAGCATGGTGCGTCGCATCGCCATCAGCTTTTTGGTGTTGTTTTTCACCTCCATGCCGTCCGTGGCCGGTGTAGTACAGGCTGCAACGGTTCTTCCGCCGGCCTTGACCGTGCAGAGTCGGCAGCTGCCGTGGGGTGTGTAGTCCGGGTTGTGGCAGAGGTGGGGGATATAGACGCCGGCCGCCATGGCGGCATCCATGATGGTCTGGCCTTCCTGGAAGGGGATCTTTACGCCATCGATAGTAAAGTGCCTGATCATACGCCACCTCCCTCAAGGTGTGCGCCCGGGTCGTCCCGGCCGGTGATCTGTCGGGCCTCCTCGAGAGAGGCGTCGAGGTCGAAGGCCGGTTCGAAACTGGTGGAGAGGAGGTGGGGTTCGTAGATGTGTGCGAACTTCTCCAGGGTCTCCAGGACCGGGTTGGCTGCTGTCATGCCGAGGCCACAGTGGCTGCACTGCCGGGTGAGACTGCCGATGGTGCGGATGGCCTCGAGGTCCTCGCCGGTGGCGCGTCCATTGGCCACCTTGGTGAGGCGCTTCTGGATCAGCGAGGTGCCGACCCGGCAGGGTGTGCAGAAGCCGCAGCTTTCGTGGACGAAGAACGCGGTGAAGTTCTGCACCATGTCGAGCAGGTTTCTCTCGTGGTCGAAAATCATGAACGAGCCGCCGGTGGCGAGATCCTCGAATGCGATGCTGCGCTTGAATTCGGAGGGGGGAACGGTGGTCCCGGCAGCACCGGCGATCTGCACGGCCTGCACATGGGTCGCTCCACAGTCACCGAGTATCTCTTCCAGGCTGGTGCCGAAGGGGTACTCGTAGATGCCGGGTCGTTCGCAGTCGCCGGAGATGCTCAGCAGCTTGGTGCCGGAGGATTTCCCGGTGCCGCTGGCATTGAACCAGTCGGCGCCGTTGATCGTGATCATGGCCGCGGCAACCAGGGTCTCGACATTGTTTACCACCGTGGGTCGGTTCATGTAGCCGCTGGTGACAGGGAAGGGCGGGCGAATCCGCGGGATGCCCCGTTTGCCTTCGAGTGACTCGATCAGTGCCGACTCCTCGCCGCAGATATAGGCGCCTGCGCCGAGATGGATCGAGATATCGAAGTCGAAGCCTTTCTCTCCGTGTATCTCTTTTCCAAGCAGTCCGGCGTCCCGGTAGCGCTGGAGTTTCGATTCGAGCTCATCCCTGAGGTAGAGATATTCTCCACGCAGGTAGATGAAGCCGCTGTTTGCGCCGATCACCCTGGCGCAGATGATCATCCCCTCGATCAGGTGTTCGGCGTAGCCCTGTAGCAGAACGCGGTCCTTGAAGGTGCCGGGTTCCCCCTCGTCGGCATTGCAGACCACCACCCGTTCCCCGGGGGCCTGCTTGCAGAAGCGCCACTTGGTGGCGGTCTTGAAGCCGGCGCCACCGCGCCCCCTCAGGCCCGAGGCATCGAGCAGGTCGAGCAGTTCGTCGGGGTCGTGTTGCAGGGCGGCTTTTACCCCGGCGCCTTTTTCGAAGTCACTACCCAGCAGCAGGTCCCTGCGCCTGATGTTCTCCTCCACCTGGAACCACTCGGAAGGCCACTGATCCATCGGTGTTGCGCTCTTTACCAGTTCGGCCATCCTGTCGATGCGCTCAGCATCCAGCCGGGTCAGGGTGAGACCGTTGACCAGGGCGGCCGGACCCTGGTCCCCCATGCCGGTGCAGGAGGTATGGCCGACGGTGCCCGTACCGGTGCCATCCAGTTGTGCCGACAGCTGTTCCGCCAGTGCGCGGCTGCCCAGCATCTGGTCGGTGATATTGTCGCTGAACAGTATCCGGTACCGGGTGGCGGGATCGCGGTGCAGGAAGCTGTAGAAACCGATGACGCTCTCGATATGAACGTGGGTGCAGGAGAGGTCGGCGGCGAGCCGGTCGATGCAGTCATCGGGGATGTGGTCCAGCGCCTGCTGCAGCTCAACCAGCATCTGCAACAGGTTGGATGGTCCGTTGTCCCAGTGGGCTATCACCCTTCCGGTGGTTTCGGTGATGAGGTCGTCGGTCATCGCGCTTGCCCTGTCGTCCCTTACTAGGGTCTGTTAACACTAATATGAAGATATAAGTAGAGTCGCGAAGTTACAACGTAATGAACGCCACTTTATGAAGAACTCGGATCAAATCATGACCACGGTCAGTTGCCGCGGGTCCGATCACCCGGCTCTGCTTCTTTATGGTGCGTGGACGGGCCGCTTGTCCGGGTGGAGTTCGGTTCTGTTCCTGCCCGAGGCCTTTGCCTGGTAGAGTGCGTTGTCCGCCTGCTCGAGCATCAGGGTGCCGTCCGGATCTGCCGTTTCAAGGGATCTGTCCAGCTCGCTTACGCCGATAGAGACCGTGATATCGAGCGCCTTGCCACCATCCACCGGGATCGGCCTGTCTGCGATCTGGTTGCGGATTCGCTCGGCAAGATGAACCGCCATGGCGGAATCGGTCTGTGGCAGAAGCAGCGCAAACTCCTCACCGCCATAACGCGTGGCGACATCGGAGACGCGCAGGCACTCCTTCACCCTGAGGGCGATTTCGCGCAGTACCGCGTCGCCCGCCGCGTGCCCGTGACGGTCGTTGACCTGCTTGAAGTGATCGGCATCGATGAACAGGCAGCTCAGGGGCTGGTCGTATCGCCGGGCACGGGAGACCTCCTCTCCCAGTCGGCGCTCGAGATATCGCCGGTTGTGCAGGTCGGTGAGAGCGTCTGTCAGGCCGCTGATCACGAGATGCTCGCGATTGACGGTGTTTTCGAGACAGATGGCGCTGATGGTGGCCAGCCGCTCGAGGAAATCGCAGGCGTGATGGCGGGTGAAACGTTTCTCGTCGGGGCTCCCCAGGTGGAGGCTGCCCACCAGCTGTCCGCGCCTGATCATCGGCAGCAGGGCAACGCTGCGCAGGTCCCTCTTTCCGGGAAACAGTGGTGCATGGCGATCGCTCAGAAAGGGGCCTAGCCTGGGTGCTCTCAGGTCATTGAGATGGGGATTGATCTCGTCCAGGTGATCCACCAGCCAGATGTTGTCGTAACTCTCAGGCGCTGCGCCCGATTTCAGCAGCAGGTAGCGCATCTCGTGGTCGGGGTCGTGCAGGGCGAGGGTGATATCGGGCAGGTCGAAGGAGTCCCGCATGCCGTCCGTGAGAATGGATAGCAGCTGGGGCAGGGTCTCTGCGCCAAGCAGGGAGAGCTCCCGTTCGTGGAACCTTTTCAGCACCTGCTCATTGTTGGTCGCCTCCTTTCGCATGGCGTGGAGCTGTTCCCGCAGCTGTTTGTTCTCGTCTGCGGGGATCGGTTCCACTGGCGGGAATTTAGTTCTCATCATAAACTAATCCGTCTGGTCTCCATCCCTGGGCCTGTGCATGGCGGCCGCAATGCGTGTTCCGGGAAGAAGTATATACCTGTATCGAGAAAAGGATTGTGATGATGTCGGAAATTATCCGTTGCCTGGTGCCCTGGATAATGGTGGTCACAGCCGCCTCGGCCGATACCGTATACCGGTGCCACGATGAGCAGGGAGGCGTGATATTCCAGCAGTTGCCCTGTTCCGGCGGTCTGTCCGAGTCTGTGGAGATCACGCCCCAGGTGGTGGATTGGGCCGGGAGCCGGGAGGATGGTCGGGGTGGCAAGGCGTCACCGGAGCCGCGCAAGCACCAGTCCCGCAATCGCCCGAAGCGTGCGCGCTCCAAGGGGGTATCTGAAAAAGAGTGTTTTCGTAACCGTCAGAAACTGGAGCAGGTGCAGTGGAAGCTGAGAAAGGGCTACCGGCCGGCAGAGGGCGAGAAGCTGAAACAGAGGCGTCGGCAGCTGGAGGCCTTTGACAGCCGTTACTGCAGATAAGGCTCAGTTGCCTGATCGGGTGCGCCAGTGCTGGTAGCTGGGTTCGCTGAGATAGCCCCGGCTGCCGATGTAGTCGAGGATGTTGCGCAGGCGGTAGAACTGCACCACGGAATCCACACGCATGATCTCGCGGCCCGACTCGTCGAAGAAGAGAATGGAGGGTGAGTAGAAGAGCCCCAGGCTGTCCGCCCACTGGCTTGCGGTGGTTCGCTTGCCGTCCGGTGTGATCACCGGGGTGTCCGCATTGATATCGAGCTGAACCGTTTCGAATCCCTCGAGCAGGCTCAGGATCGACCGCTTCTGGAGGGGCTGGGCGTGGAGGATGTCGCAGGCGTGGCAGTTGCCCCGCTCGAAAAAAACCGCAAGCGGTGTCTCTCCGGGGAGCCTGCTGCGATCCAGGGCGTGGGGAGGGGGGAGAAGAAGTCCGCCTCGTTGAGTTCGCCCTCTGAGAAGGTGAGGGCGCCGTCTCCCCGCTCCAGGTAGGCCTTGAACGGTTCGTTGCGATAGTGCCCGCCGGCCACGTATTCCAGCGCCGCCCTGAAGGTGTAGGGTGGGTGGTAGCCGGTGAGACGCAGGGTTTCGTCAACGCCGTCCGTGTAGAAGATCAGGGTGGGGGTGAAGTTCGATTTCTTGCGCAGAGCGAACTCCCGCTCCGTGAGGGTCGCGCCATCCATGTCGGTCAGTTCGTCTATCCCCCAGATGTCCACGGGAATGACATCGAAGTGGCGCTGGGTATAGCCGGCGATATCCTGCTGACCGAAGTTGACCTCGAGCAGTTTCTGGCAGTAGGGGCAGCGCCGCTGGCCGAAGTAGATGATCACACCTTTCTTGCCGGCAGTGACGGCCTCGTTCAGATCTTCCGGCAGATCGAGGAAGCTCTCCTTGAACCAGGAGGGGTGCTCCAGGGGCTCTTCCAGCGGGGCGTCATCGAATTCGAACGCCTCGCCAGGTTCGTCCGCCCAGGCCGTGATGGCGAAAAGCAGCGGCCATAACAGGGCAAAGAGGGTGGCAAGCGCGCCTGGATGACGGGTAGCGGGTTTCATCCGCTCTCCTACAGGTACCGGGACCAGTCGGTGTCCAGGTCGCCGAACACGAAAAAGTGGGGGTTGAGCAGTGACTCCTTGGTGTTGTAGCGCAGCGTCTGCATGTCGGTGAGCGTCAGCCTGCCGCCGGCGGCCTCGACAACCGCCTGGGCGGCTGCAGTGTCCCACTCCGAGGTGGGGCCGAGTCGCGGGTAGATATCTGCTGCCCCTTCCGCCACCAGGCATATCTTGAGGGAGCTGCCCATGCTGATGATCTCGTATTCACCGAGGTTTTCCAGGTATCGCTTGAGGCTCTCGCCCGCATGGGAGCGGCTGCCGGCAACCTGCACAGGAGTGCGGCAGCTTGAATGTACCGATATCGGTCGGGGTGCATTGTCTTCGCTAATTTTGAAAGCGCCCTCGCCGGCAATGCCGTAATAGGTGGTTCCTGTGACCGGCACATGCACCACGCCCATGACCGGCTGGCCGTTGTCTATCAGCGCGATGTTCACGGTGAACTCGCCGTTGCGCTTGATGAACTCCTTGGTGCCGTCGAGTGGATCGATCAGCCAGTAGCGGTTCCAGCCGCTTCTCGTTTCATAGGTGATGTCCGCGGACTCCTCCGACAGCAGCGGGATCTCCGGCGTCATCTCGGCCAGCCGCGCAGTGATAAGGGTGTGGGCTGCCAGGTCGGCCTCGGTCAATGGCGAGCTGTCGGCCTTTTCCTGGACCGAGAAATCGCTGTTGTAGATATCCAGGATCGCATCGCCCGCCTGGCGTGCGATGTCGATGAGCTGTTCGATGTCTATGGGGGTGTTGTTCATTATTGTTTTTCCAGTTTTTCCCTGACGTAAAAGAGTGCGGCGATGGAGCGTGCTTCGGTGAAATCGTCCTGCTCCAGCAACCGGTCCATGTCAGCGATTTTCCAGGGTACCACCTCCAGGGGCTCGGGTTCATCCCCGGGCAGACTGCTCGGATAGAGCTGCTGTGCCAGTACGATATGCGTGGTGTGGCGCAGGTAGCCCGGTGCCAGGGTGAAGGAGGTGATGTGCTCAAGCTGATTGGCGCCATGACCTATCTCCTCCTGGATCTCGCGATTGGCCGCCACCAGCAGCTCTTCGTCACTCTCGATATTGCCCTTCGGGAAGACCAGTTCGTAACGGTCGGTCCCTGCCGAGTATTCACGGATCAGCAGGACGGTCTCGGGGTCCAGTAGAGGGACGATGAGCACGGCACCCTGTTCGGCGCCGACGATACGCTGGTAACAGCGTGTTTCGCCGTTGGAGAACTCGAGATCCATCTCCTCGATGTTGAAGATTCCGGTGTGATTGATGGGGCGGCGTGCAGTGACCTTTGGCTTGTTGCTCATCTGTCCTTTTCTGAAGCTGGCTGGAAGCGGATACGGGTGAACAGTTTACCCTCAAACCAGCCGCTGAGCTTCACTTCACCGGTTTTTTTTGTGATCGAGAAACCGGCGCGTGGGGCGGGGGCAATGGCCTGGATGCTGAACTGTTCAGGATAGGTGACCGTCAGGCTGATGAACATCGGGTAGTAGCCGTCCAGAAAGCGGCGCATGTAGGGGCCGTTGCGCAACTCCAGGCTGCCGTCAGGCAGTCGGTGCAGGGCGCGGGTTTCCGCATTCAGGCAGAGTTTTGCGTCACTGCCGATCTCTTCGAGCAGAACATTCGGCCCCTGAACCGACGCCTTGCCGATGTTATCCGCTGACAGCAGGGTGATCCGCCTGATGTTGTCCGGCCGGTAGGTGATCTCGGCTCTCGGAACGGGGTCCAGGTGGGTATGGCACTGGTGGAGTTTCACCCAGCCATCCGTCGCGCTTCGGGGTGTGATGGTGATGCGGTTGATATGGTGATGGGCCGGGCTGGCTGGCGGCGCCACAAGAAAGTGCAATTCACCCTCGTTGACCGCAAGGGATCGCTCTTCGTCATCGGCCCATTCAGGCCACTCCGGGTCGGCCAACAGCGGTGATGTGCAGGCCAGCAGCAGTGCAAGGGTGAGGTGTCTCGTCATGGGTCAGCGACCAATCAATTGATTACAACCACTTTAGCCATTAACTTTAGCCCTATGATTGACTGGAACCAAATCGATAGTGTCTTCCTGGACATGGACGGTACCCTGCTGGACCTCCACTTCGACAACCACTTCTGGCTGGAGCATGTGCCTGTGCGCTACGCAGAGGCACGCGCCATCCCCCTCGAGCAGGCAAAGCGACAGCTGATGGAGCTCTACAAGAGTATCGAGGGAACCCTGGAGTGGTACTGCGTGGATCACTGGAGCCGCAAGCTGGGGCTGGATATCGCCCTGCTCAAGGAGGAGGTGGATCACCTGATCGCCGTGCACCCCCACGTGGTGGATTTCCTCGATGCCATGAAACAAGGCGGTAAGCGCGTGGTACTGGTGACCAATGCCCACCAGAAATCCCTCGATCTGAAACTCAACCGGACACAACTGGGAGGTCACTTCGATAACGTGATCTGCGCCCACGACCTGGGGCTGCCGAAAGAGGATGTCGGCTTCTGGGACAGGCTGCAGGTGGTGGAGCCCTTCGGCAAGGAGCGCACCCTGTTCGTGGATGACAGCCCCTCGGTGCTGGCATCAGCCCGTAATTACGGGATCCGCTGGTTGTTGGCGGTACTCAGGCCTGACACCAAGTCTCCCCCCAGGGAGGCAGGCGATTTCGATGCCATTCACGATTTCTCGGAGATACTTCCCACTAACGCCCCCACGCCTTGAAGCGTTTTTTGCAGTAGTCGAGAAGCTCCTGGTAGTTGCGGAAGTAGAGCTCGAATCCCTTCTCCGCCGGCTCGTCGTACTCGCACCAGTCGTTGTCGTATTCGCGGCAGATTTCGGGGCGCACCTCGTAGATGCCGCACAGCCCGCCGGGTTGCAGGTGCTCGCACTCGCCCTGGAACAGCAGGTACCAGCCGCTCTCGTCCTTGTAGATCTCGACGCCACGGTGGGAGACCTGCCACAGCAGGTGCTGGAAGTCAGTCTTTGAGCGGGGTGCGACACCGAGCGCCTCGGTGATATAAGTGCAGCACTTCGAGCCCATGCAGCGGCTGCACTTGTTGTCCCCATCGGTGCTCATGCCGGTGCTTTATTCGCCGCTCTCTTTTGAAGTGTTGGGCTTTCGGTGGCGCCTGCGTTTCTTGTGCTGACCGTCGCCGCTCCTGGCCTCTCCCTCTTTCTTATGCTTCCTGTCGCCATGGTCCCTCTTGTGATGGCCGCCATGGCGTTTCTTGCCCTTGTGGTCACGGGGCTTGCGCCTTTCGACACGGACCCTGCTCTTGGGATCGATCTCGGCCAGCAGTTCATCCCTGATCGGCTGCATCGGCAGGGGGTGCCCGATGTACTGCTCGATGTCGGGCAGGGAGAAGGAGTAGGTCTCGCAGGCGAAGCTGATGGCGTCGCCGCTGGCACCAGCGCGGGCGGTCCGCCCGATACGGTGTACGTAGTCCTCGGCATCTTCCGGCAGGTCGAAGTTGAAGACATGGGTGACGTCGGGAATATGCAGGCCGCGGGCGGCCACGTCGGTAGCCACCAGGACCGGCAGTTCACCGGTCTGGAACTGCTTCAGCAGGCTCATGCGCTTTCTCTGCGGTACATCGCCGGAGAGGATCGCCGCCTTGAAACCGTTGCCTTCCAGGTAACCCCAGATACGGTCCGCCGCCCGCTTGGTGTTGACGAAGACGATGCTGCGGGGCGGTTCCAGTTTGCGCAGCAGACCGATCAGGAGGGGAATCTTCTCATCGTTGCCGGTCATGTAGCAGGTCTGCTCGACCTTGTCGGCGGTCACCTTGTCCGCTTCGATAACGACGGTCTGCGGGTTGTTCATGTGCTCGTAGGCCAGCTCGGTGACACGGTATGAGAGCGTGGCGGAGAAGAGCAGTCCGAGCCGCTTGTCGGGGTCGGGGCAGCGACGCAGCAGGTAACGGATGTCCTTGATGAAGCCGAGGTCGAACATGCGGTCCGCCTCGTCCAGCACCACCACCTGTGCCTGCTTGAGGTTGTAGATGTGCTGCTTGAAGTAGTCGATCAGCCGCCCGGGTGTGCCGATCAGAATGTCGACACCCTCCTCGAGCTGTTTGCGCTGCTGCTCGTAACCGGTGCCGCCGTAGACCAGGCCGAGACGCATGTCCATGTGTTTGCCCAGGACCTCGGCATCCTTGTGGATCTGTACCGCCAGCTCGCGGGTGGGGGCCAGCATCAGGGCCCGGGGCTGGTTGGGCTTGCGGTTTTCGTCGGCTGGATTGGAGATGAGGTGCTGGAAGGTGGCGAGGAGAAAGGCGGCTGTCTTACCGGTTCCGGTCTGGGCCTGGCCGGCCACATCCTGTCCTTTCAGTGCCACTGGCAGGGTTTCGGCCTGGATCGGCGTGCAATTCGAAAACCCTGCATCTTCAACGCCTTGCATCAATCTTTCATCGAGATCGAAGCTGTCAAATCTGGTGTCAGTCAAATGTTTTTCACTCATGGCCGGGTAGCATACAGTAATTTATGGCGGCTTTGGACTTGAAATGGCCAAAATATTGGGATCAAATACGCCCATATATCACGTGGGCATGAAATGAGCCGGCTTCTTATGGTTTGATTTTCTTGCCCGGAACGGAAAACAGAGCGCCGGTGCGGTTCCGCATTTTTAGGTGTCAATTTCCCACAGACCTTTTGGAGAAAGTTGTGAGTGAGCAGATCGTTCATGTGACCGATGACTCTTTTGAAGCGGAAGTGCTGCAATCCGCACAACCCGTGCTGGTTGACTACTGGGCAGAGTGGTGCGGCCCCTGCAAGATGATTGCGCCGGTACTGGATGAGATCGCTGGCGAGTACGCCGGCAAGGTCAAGATCACCAAGCTCAATATCGACGATAATCCCAACACCCCCCCCCGTTACGGCATCCGTGGCATTCCCACCCTGATGCTCTTCAAGGATGGCGAGGTCGAGGCAACCAAGGTGGGGGCGGTCTCCAAGTCCCAGCTCACCGCGTTCATCGACAGCAATATCTGATCCGGAAAAAAACGCAAAAATACTGGACGCGCCGCGGGACAGTGCTACAATCCTTTACTGTAGGCACTCCCGCGAGCGCCGTTTTCCCAAATAGACATCCATAGCGAGTCGCTTTTTAAATCCAAACTAACCTCCACCCCTACGGACCTCTCCGTCCGTTGTTCCTTTTCCAAACCGCAATAAAAACATCATGAATCTCACCGAACTGAAAAAGATGCCGGCTGCAGAGCTGGTCGAACTGGCCCAATCCATGAAGATTGAGGGCATGGCCCGGTCCCGCAAGCAGGACCTGATTTTCGCCATCCTCAAGGCGCACGCCAAAAAAGGTGAAGATATCTACGGTGATGGCGTACTGGAGATTCTGCAGGACGGTTTCGGTTTCCTGCGTTCAGCTGACAGCTCCTACCTGGCCGGACCCGATGATATCTACGTCTCACCCAGCCAGATCCGACGCTTCAACCTGCGTACCGGCGATACCATCTCCGGCAAGATCCGCCCGCCCAAGGACAGTGAGCGCTATTTTGCGCTGCTGAAGGTCAGCGAGATCAACTATGACAAGCCGGAAAACGCCAAGAACAAGATCCTGTTCGAGAACTTCACGCCGCTGTTCGCCAACGAAAAGTTCAACCTCGAGCTGGGTAATGGCAGTACGGAGGACATCACGGCACGCACTATCGAACTGGTTGCACCGGTCGGCAAGGGTCAGCGTGGCCTTATCGTCTCACCCCCCAAGGCGGGTAAGACGATGCTGATGCAGAACATCGCGCAGAGTATTGCGAGCAATCATCCTGAGTGCTACCTCATTGTGCTGCTTATCGATGAGCGACCTGAGGAGGTTACCGAGATGGCGCGCTCTGTAAGGGACGCCGAGGTCATCTCTTCAACTTTCGACGAGCCGGCGGCGCGTCACGTCCAGGTGGCCGACATGGTTATCGAAAAGGCGAAGCGCCTGGTTGAGCACAAGAAGGATGTCGTTATCCTTCTCGACTCCATCACCCGCCTCGCACGCGCCTATAACACGGTTATCCCGTCGTCCGGCAAGGTGCTGACCGGTGGTGTCGACGCAAATGCCCTGCACCGTCCGAAGCGTTTCTTCGGTGCCGCGCGTAACGTCGAGGAGGGCGGCTCGCTGACGATTCTCGCCACCGCGCTGGTGGATACCGGTTCGCGCATGGATGACGTGATCTACGAGGAGTTCAAGGGCACCGGTAACATGGAGGTGCACCTGGATCGCCGGGTGGCGGAGAAGCGTATCTTCCCCGCAATCAACATCAACCGCTCCGGTACCCGTCGCGAGGACCTGTTGATGAAACAGGACGATCTTCAGAAGATGTGGATCCTGCGCAAGATACTCCATCCCATGGATGAGATCGCAGCGATGGAGTTCCTGTTCGACAAGCTCAAGGTGACCAAGACCAATAACGAGTTCTTCGATGCCATGAAGCGCTGATCGGACCTGGTTCTCCGAAACAGAAAGCCGCGCCCCACCGGGTTGCGGCTTTTTGCTTTTCGGGGAGGTAAGATTGTCGCCATGGAACTGAGAGATAGGCCTGCAAAGGCGATGATTCTGGCGGCCGGTCGCGGTGAGCGTATGCGGCCGCTTACCGATCACACCCCAAAACCGCTCCTGAAAGCGGCCGGCAAGCCGCTCATCGAGTATCACATCGAGTCCCTGGTGCGTGCGGGCATTACCGAGCTGGTGATCAACCATGCCCACCTGGGCGACCAGATCGAGGAGTACCTGGGCGACGGCAGCCGATATGGCGCTTCCATACGTTACTCCGAGGAGCCTGCAGGGGCCCTGGAGACGGGAGGGGGTATCTTCAATGCGCTGCCGCTTCTCGGAGAGGATCCATTCCTGGTGGTCAACGGAGATGTCTGGAGCGACTATGATTTCACTAGGATAGGCTGCCCGCCCGGGAGGCTGGCTCACCTGGTTCTGATCGACAACCCGCCGCATCACCCTGAGGGTGACTTTGTGCTGGACGGTGAGGATGTACACGATGGGACGGGGACGCGTTTCACCTTCAGCGGGATCGGCGTCTACCGGCCGGAGCTGTTCGAGGGATGCAGTGGCGGCAAGTTCAAGCTGGCCCCTCTCCTGCGCAAGGCGATGGAGACGGGAAAGGTGAGTGGTGAATTTTTCCGGGGGGCGTGGGTGGATGTAGGTACGCCGGAACGCTTGGACGAGGTGGCCCGACGGTTGCAGGGCTGAACACCTGATAGGGTTGAACACCTGATAGGGAGAGAGATCGGTATGGGGCAGGAGATCGCCGACAGCCGGTTCAGTGAAGAGGATTTCATCGCTTTCAGCGAGCGTCTGAAACGCGAGACGGTGCTGCTGGGCGAATGGCTCAGGGGCGGCGCTTTTCCCCGCTCGGACCATGTCGGTGGATTCGAACTCGAGGCCTGGCTGGTGGATGAGGCTGCCGAGCCCGCCCCCATAAATGACCGTTGCCTGGAGAAGATCAACAGTCCCCTGGTGGTGCCGGAGCTGGCCAAGTTCAACCTGGAACTCAACGGTCACCCGGTCACCCTTGCCGGGGATGCGCTCTCCTGCCTGGCCAATGACCTGAAGCGTACCTGGAGCAGTTGCAATGCCCTGGCGGATGAGCACGGGGCGCGACTGGCGATGATCGGGATACTCCCCACGGTGACCGAGGATCATCTCAATCCGCAGAACATGTCGCCCCTGAAGCGCTACAAGGCACTGGACGAACAGCTTTTCAAGCTGAGGGGTGGCAAGCCGCTGAGTATGGATATAGATGGTCGTGAACGGCTCAGTTTCGTGCACGAGGATGTGATGCTGGAGTCGGCCACCACCTCGTTCCAGATCCATCTCAAGGTGGACGTCGACAAGGCGGTGCGTTTCTACAATGCGGCGAAGATTCTCTCGGCGCCCATGGTGGCGCTGAGTGCCAACTCGCCCTACCTGTTCGGCGTCGACCTGTGGGACGAGACGCGTATTCCGCTCTTCGAGCAGGCGGTGTATGTCGGGCAGTCGGAGCTGACCAAGCGGGTGACCTTCGGAGTGCGCTACCTGGAGCACTCCATCATGGAGCTCTTCGAGGCCAATTGTGAACGCTACCCCGTACTTCTGCCGCGACTGATGGATGAACCCGAGGAGCGTTTTGCCCACCTGCGGCTGCACAACGGCACGATCTGGCGCTGGAACCGTCCGCTGGTAGGCTTCAATGACCAGGGAGTACCCCACCTGCGCATCGAGCACCGGGTGGTTCCCGCCGGTCCGACGGTGGATGACTGCATGGCCAATGCGGCATTCTATTTCGGTGCGGTGCATGCCCTGGCCGCCATGGAGGATCCGCCGGAGGGGCATCTGCCTTATGAACAGGCGCGGGATAACTTCTACAATGCAGCCCGTTTTGGTCTGCATGCCGAGGTCCAGTGGCTGGATGGCAGGCGGGGTGTGCTCGGTGTGTTGTGTGAAGAGCTGTTGCACGGCCTTGCCAGGCAGGGCCTGGAGGCCCTTGGTATCGAGCCCCCGGAAATAGAGCGTTGGCTGGGTATCGTTGAGCGCCGGCTCAATTCCGGGCAGACCGGCGCGGTATGGCAGCGTGCCTGGGTGGCGGCGCATGGCAGGGATATGAGGGGGCTGACCGAGGCTTACCTGGAGCGGCAGGCGTCGGGGCGGCCGGTACATGAGTGGGGTATTTAGTTGGTATTGATGCACCTGATCAGCAAGGACGCCGTGGATACATCCCTGTAGGCTTGGCGGCAGCATCCCTGCTGCCGACACCTTGCTGATCAGGTGCATCAATTACTCAAACAATCCTGACAAATCGACTCTGATCAGGGGGAGTTTTGTTTTTCGTTGATGATTTATTAGTGGGGTGTTGAAAGAAGTATGTTGAAGGAGTTGGATCATCTTCCCGAGGGTTTGCTTGAGCTGGAGTCCCACGAGCTGGAGAGGGTGCTGGGCGGGCCGACCCTGATCCACCTTGAGGGGGCGCGCCAGCCGGCGCTGTTCGTATCGGTGCTGATGCACGGTAACGAGCCCACCGGGTGGGAGGCGGTGCGCCAGCTGCTCGGTACTTACGGCGAGGGCAGCCGACACGGTCCGCTGCCCCGTTCCGTGAGTCTCTTTATAGGCAACGTGGCGGCTGCATCCCGGGGGCTGAGGCGGCTCGACGGACAGCCGGACTACAACCGGGTCTGGCCGGGCTGTGAGAACGCCTCGGGTCAGGAGCACGATATGATGGCCCGGGTGGTGGAGATCGTGCTGGAGCGGGGAGTATTCGCCAGCGTGGATATCCACAACAACACCGGTCTCAATCCCCACTACGCCTGCGTCAATGTCATCGATAACCGGTTTCTCCACCTGGCCGCCATGTTCAGCCGCACCGTGGTCTATTTCATACGCCCCTGCGGTGTGCAGTCCCTGGCCATGTCCAAGCACTGCCCGGCGGTGACCCTGGAGTGTGGCCGACCGGGACAGGCCCACGGCGTGGAGCATGCCCGGGAGTTTCTCGACGCCTGCCTGCACCTTTCGGATTTCCCCCGGCACCCGGTTTCGGAGCACGATGTCGACCTGTTTCACACCGTGGCGGTGGTGAAGGTGAACGAGGAGGTGAGTTTTGGCTTCGGCAGCAGCGAAACCGATCTGCGCTTCGACGAGGACCTGGAGCTGTTCAATTTCAGGGAGCTGACCCGGGGTACCCGTCTCGGCAGGGTGATGCTGCCGGGCAGTCCCGGCATCGAGGCCCGGGACGAGCAGGGGCGGGATGTGACCGACCGCTATTTCGAGGTGGAAGGTGGCGACCTGCGCCTGAGGCTGCCGGTGATGCCCTCCATGCTGACCCGGGATGAGCGGGTGGTGCGCCAGGACTGCCTCTGTTACCTGATGGAGCGCTACGACGACCATCTGAGGGATGGCGATACCCCCTGAATGCCCTTTCCCGGGGCGGATTTCGGCCTCACCCCTTGACTCTCCAAAGTTTGACCCTATTATTAGCACTCAGTCAGGGTGAGTGCTAACAATACCCCGGATAACGAATAAATAGTCATTTTATTAACATCGAATTTAGGAGAGATCAGTAGATGAACATTCGTCCGCTGCACGACCGCGTGGTCATCCGTCGTATGGAAGAAGAGCGCACCAGCGCCGGTGGCATCGTGCTGCCCGACAGTGCAACCGAAAAGCCCGCCCAGGGTGAGGTGATCGCCGTGGGTAACGGCAAGATGCTGAACAATGGCGATGTCCGTCCCCTGGACGTCAAGGTCGGCGACAAGGTGCTGTTCGGCAAGTACTCCGGCAACGAAGTGAAGATCGGTGACGACGAAGTCCTGGTCATGCGCGAAGAAGACATCATGGGTGTCATCGAGGGCTGAGCCTTCGGTCGATAAACGAATATTCAACTCTGAATTTCTAAGGAACAAGCGAAATGTCTGCAAAAGAAGTGAAGTTTGGTGATGACGCCCGCCAGAGAATGCTGGCCGGTGTGAACGTACTGGCCAACGCGGTCAAGACCACCCTGGGTCCCAAGGGCCGCAACGTGGTACTGGAGAAGGCCTTCGGCGCTCCTACCATCACCAAAGATGGTGTCTCCGTCGCCAAGGAGATCGAGCTCTCCGACAAGTTCGAGAACATGGGTGCCCAGATGGTTAAAGAGGTCTCCTCTCAGACCTCCGACGTGGCCGGTGACGGTACCACCACTGCAACCGTTCTGGCCCAGGCCATGGTGCGCGAAGGTCTGAAGGCCGTTGCCGCCGGCATGAACCCCATGGATCTGAAGCGTGGCATGGACAAGGCTGTCGAGGCGGCTGTTGCCGAACTGCGCAACATGTCCAAGCCCTGCTCCGACGACAAGGAGATCGCCCAGGTTGGCACCATCTCCGCCAACTCCGACACCAACATCGGTGACATCATCGCCGAGGCGATGACCAAGGTTGGCAAAGAGGGTGTGATCACCGTTGAAGAGGGTTCCGCCCTCGAGAACGAGCTGGACGTGGTTGAGGGTATGCAGTTCGATCGCGGCTACCTCTCCCCCTACTTCGTCAACAACCAGCAGGCGATGACTGCTGACCTGGAAGACCCCTTCGTGCTGCTGCACGACAAGAAGATCTCCAACATCCGCGACCTGCTGCCCGTGCTGGAAGGCGTGGCCAAGGCCGGCAAGCCCCTGCTGATCATCGCAGAGGACGTGGAAGGTGAAGCCCTGGCGACCCTGGTTGTGAACAACATCCGCGGTATCGTGAAGGTCTGCGCCGTGAAGGCGCCCGGCTTCGGTGACCGTCGCAAGGCCATGCTGCAGGATATCGCCATCCTGACCGGTGGTACCGTGATCTCCGAAGAGGTCGGTCTGAGCCTGGAGAAGGCGACCCTGAACGAGCTGGGTACCGCCAAGAAGATCCAGATCTCCAAGGAAGAGACCACCATCATCGACGGTGCCGGTGCCGAGAACGACATCAAGGCCCGCGTCGAGCAGATCCGCGCCCAGATCGAGGAGACCTCCTCCGATTACGACCGCGAGAAGCTGCAGGAGCGTGTTGCCAAGCTGGCCGGCGGTGTTGCCGTGATCAAGGTCGGTGCCGCTACCGAAGTCGAGATGAAAGAGAAGAAGGCCCGTGTTGAAGACGCCCTGCATGCAACCCGTGCTGCGGTTGAAGAGGGTATCGTTCCCGGCGGTGGTGTTGCACTGGTTCGTGCCCTGCTCTCCGTCGGCGAACTGACCGGTGACAACCACGACCAGGATGTCGGCATCAGCATCGCCTGCCGCTCCATGGAAGAGCCCCTGCGCCAGATCGTCTCCAACGCCGGTGGCGAGGCTTCCGTTGTGCTGAACAAGGTTGAAGAGGGTGAAGGCAACTTCGGCTTCAACGCAGGCAACGGCGAGTACGGTGACATGGTCGAGATGGGTATCCTGGATCCCACCAAGGTGACCCGCTCCGCGCTGCAGAACGCTGCTTCCGTGGCCGGCCTGATGATCACCACCGAAGCCATGGTTGCCGAGGAGCCTCAGGAGGGTGGCGCAGCGCCGGCACCTGACATGGGCGGCATGGGTGGCATGGGTGGCATGGGCGGCATGATGTAATTGCCCCCGACGCCCTGGCGTTAACGAAAAGGCCCGGCAATCGCCGGGCCTTTTCTTTTTCAGTGCCGTACCGGGAGCGGCTTCAATCAGATGACCCGGTCGTTGCCGCCGTCCACCGGTACCTGGGATGCGGTGGTCTTGGCGAACAGCGGGCCACACATGGCGGCGGCCAGTTCGGCCACATCGTGGGAGGTGACCTCGGTCTTGAGGACATTCTTGGTCTTGTAGGCCTCCACCGTCATGCCGTAGTGTGCCGCCCTTGCCTGGAGCACCTCCTCGGTCCAGAGGCCGGTGTCGAAGACGGCGTCGGGGTGCAGGGTGTTGATGCGGATGCCGTCGGCTCCCCACTCCATGGCGGCGATTCGGGCCAGCTGGTTGAGGGCCGCCTTGGATGCCGAGTAGGCAGCGGCGCCGGGTCCCGGGGCGGGGACGTTCTTGGAGCCGATCACCACCACCCGTCCGTTGCGCGGAGCGAGCTTGAGCAGGGGGTGGCTTCTGCGCATCAGGTCCAGGTTGGCATCCAGGTTGACCGTCATCACCTTGTGCCAGGTCTCATCCTCCAGTTCGGCGATGCGTGTTCCGCCCGGGAACATGCCGGCGTTGAGTATCAGCATATCCAGCCCGCCAAACCTGGCAACGGTCTGTTCAAGTGCCTGTTGGAGTGCGTCACGGTCAGTCACGTCGCACGGCAGGCCGAGGAAGGCGGATGTCTCGTAGAGGGATGATATCTCCGGGTTCATGTCCAGCCCGACCACCGCCGCCCCGCGGGCCAGCAGGGAGTCGACACAGGCCTTGCCGATGCCGGAGGCGGCGCCGGTCACCAGGGCCACTTCGCCCTGGAACTCAGGCGGGGTTCCGCCTTTCCTGAGCTTGGCCTGCTCCAGTTCCCAGTACTCCAGGTCGAAGATCTCCTGCTCAGGGAGGGCCCTCCATCCGCCCAGCATTTCAGCCCGCTGGATGATCTCCATGGTGTGGCTGTAGATGTCGGCGTTGATGTCCGCCTCCTTGATGCTTTTACCGGCGGTGAGCATACCCAGCTCGCGGTCGAGTATCACCAGGGGGGCAGGGTTGAGCATGGTCACTTCGGTGCGTGCATTGTCCGCGTTGCGTTCGAAGTATTGCCGGTATTGCTCGGCGTAGCCCGGGATGTCGCGTCCCACCAGGGGTACCCGTTTCGTGCGGATGACATGATCCGGTGTTGCCGGGCCCTGCTGGGTGATCGTCTCCAGGTCCGCCCGCCTGCAAAAGGCCATGCTGCTGTCGGATCTGTCTGAGGAGAGGATGACAGGCGTGCCCGCTGTTTCCGAGAGTGCTTTCCGCAGGCCGGCGATCTCTGCGCCGGAGGGTGCTGTGTCCCCGGTGCCGGCAGGTTGCGGTATCTTCCAGGCCTCTTTTGTCTCGAGGTACTGCTCGGCCTTTGCGACCAGTTCGATCATCGAGTCGTAGGCCTCTTTGGCGGTCTCTCCGAAGGAGAAGATGCCATGGTTCATCAGCACCATGCCGACGGTATTCTCATCGGCCTCTTCCGCGAACTGGCGGGCCACCAGGCGGGCCAGGTCGAAGCCGGGCATCACGTAGGGGATGATCACCACGCTGTTGCCATAGATCTCACGTATCCTGGCTTCCCCGCCATCCGTATTGGTGATGGTGACGATGGCATCCGCATGGGTGTGGTCGACATATTTGAAGGGGAGTGCCGCGTGCAGGATCGATTCGACGGATCCCGTCGGGGCGCCGGCGAAAGTCTGCTGGGTCTTCAGCTCGTTGACCATCTGCAGGTCCGAGAGGGCGGGCAGTTCAGCCAGTTTCAGCAGGTGTGCCATGCGGATGGGGGTGAAACCGGCCTCTTCGATGGTGGCCAGGTCCCAGCCTGAGCCTTTGACGTAGAGGATCTCTTCAGGTTCCCCGAAAATGTTGTGCTCGGTGATCTTCACCGAGGTGTTGCCGCCGCCGTGCAGAACCAGCGAGGGATCGGCTCCCAGCAGCCTGGAGGTGTAGACACGCTGCTGAAGGTCGGTCTGGTACTGGGCGGCCTGTTGCGGATTCCACAAGTTTTTCATACATCACCACGGGTATTTGATGGGGCAGTAACGTCAGGGTGCCTGATCGTCATGAAATTCGAGGGCAAAGCTTACCAGATGCTGCAACCGGGAAAGAAATCCGGGATCTGGTCTGGCAAATGGATAGGCCTGAGACATCAGGGTTACGCTTTATTTTGGTGCGGATTGTAATGTCCGATATTGCCGCTTGGGGTAACATAGCGTTCTGCATTGGAGGTCATGGTGGGATATCTGCTTGCCGGGGAGTTCATAGAGACCTTTGCCCGGAACGGGCTGGGTTGCAACTGCCCTGATGACGTGTTCGAACGGATCGACAACTGCATGGCCGAGCATGCCGGTGTCGAGTACCAGCGGATAGCGGTAGGTGGTCGCCTGCTGATCTACCTGGTCCTCGCAGGGCGGGGGAGTCCTGCCGGGATGGCTGTCGACCTGATGGCTGAGGGGCGCAGGGAGCGGGATGCGCAGGGCTTCAACCGCGTGCGCCTGGTCCTGGTGGGCGGTCTGCCTGACCAGGAGCGCCTGGCGGTGGAGGCTGCTGTTGCAAGGCTGGTCGGTGATGACGCCAAGGCCCATCTCCACCTGGTGGATGATCTCTCCGGATATGCCGGATAGTCGCTCCCGGGGTCCCGTATTACCCACCCTGTCAGCCTGGGAATTGTGTTGTTTTGGATCGTGATGGAGATGTGAATGGAACTGGCTGCATTGATTGAATCCGCAGATGAGCAGTGGCAGCTGTGGCAGGAGGCGGCGGCATCCGGGGAGCTCGACTACAGCTTTTCCGACCATTTTGTCGATCGCCACAAGCGGGTTCTCGAGGCGAGTGAATATGTCGCGCAGTGTTGCCGTCGTGATCCCGGACTGCTTGTCTCACTGGTCGATGAAGGGGATCTCGAGCGCTCGCTGGAAGAGGGTGAAATGGCCGCCAGCCTGGAGCAGGCGCTGGAAGGTTGTGACGATGAGACTGCCCTGCAGAAGGCGCTGCGTCTTTTCCGTCGTCGGCAGATGGTGCGCATCATCTGGCGCGATATCAGCCACTCGGCGAAACTGGCCGAGACCCTTGAGGACCTCTCTGCCCTGGCGGATGCCTGTATCCAGGCAGCGCTAGACCGGCTCTATGCCTGGGCCGTGGCCAAGCAGGGTGTGCCCCGTGACGGCGAGGGCAACCAGCAGCACCTGGTGGTGCTGGGCATGGGCAAACTGGGCGCGCGGGAGCTCAACCTCTCTTCGGATATCGATCTGATCTATACCTATCCCAGTATGGGGGAGGTGGACGGACCGCGTTATCTCTCCAACGAACAGTTCTTTACCCGGCTCTGCCAGCAGCTGACCAGGGCGATAAGTACCCAGACGGTGGACGGCTTCGTGTTCCGGGTCGATACCCGCCTGAGGCCCTTTGGCGACGCAGGGGCCCTGGCGCTCAGCTTCGATGCCATGGAGGTCTACTACCAGTCCCAGGCCAGGGAGTGGGAGCGTTACGCCATGGTCAAGGCCCGGGTGGTGGCCGGTGACCGGGAGCAGGGTAAGCACCTGATGGCGATGCTGAAACCATTCGTCTATCGCCGCTATCTCGATTTTGGTGCCATCGAATCCATCCGCGATATGAAGCAGATGATCAGCAGCGAACTCAAGCGCAAGGGGATGGCCGACAACGTCAAGCTGGGACCTGGCGGTATCAGGGAGATCGAGTTCGTGGGCCAGGCCTTTCAGCTGATCAGGGGGGGGCGCGATCCTGATCTGCAGATCCGGCCCATCCTGCCGGTGCTGCAGTTGCTGTCAGAGAAACAGCTGATGCCGGAGTACGTGGTGGATGAGCTTACCCTGGCCTATGAGTTCCTGCGCCTGGTGGAGAACCGGATCCAGGCCTGGCAGGATCGCCAGACCCATCTCCTGCCCGAGGATGATATCGGCCGTCTGCGCATGGCCCGCTCCATGGGCTACGAGGGGTGGCACGATTTTCACAACGCCCTGGAGCATCACCGGTCCCGTGTCCAGGGGCATTTCGACAAGGTGTTCGCCGCACCCCAGACCGAGGACGAGCGGGAACACAGACCCCTGGAGGCGCTTTGGGACGAGGCGCTGGATGAGTCCCAGTCTGAAGAGGCCCTGGCCGAGGCGGGATTCAGGGACCCCGCCCTGGCGCTCGAAAAGCTGTCGGGTTTCAGAGGCTCTCACACCTTCCGTGGCATCGGCAGCCGGGGACGGGAACGCCTGGACCAGTTGATGCCGCTGTTGTTGGAGGCGGTGGGTGCGTCAAGCGCGCCGGAGGTGACCCTGGAGCGGGTGCTGGGCCTGCTCGAGGCGATCGGCAGGAGAACCGCCTACATCGCGCTGCTGGTGGAGAGCCCCATGGCGTTATCCCAGCTGGTCCGGCTGACCAGTATCAGTCCCTGGATTTCACAGCAGCTCTCCAGGCATCCCCTGCTGTTCGACGAGATGATCGATCCGCGCCGGCTCTACAGCCCGTTGCACCGTGAGGGGCTGGAGGAGGAGCTGGATACGCTGCTGGCGCCACTGGATGCTGATGATCTCGAGCAGCAGATGGAGCGTCTGCGCCAGTTCGCCCAGAGCAACATGCTGAGGGTCGCCGCGGCGGACATGACGGGTGTGATTCCCCTGATGGTGGTGAGCGACTACCTGACGGAAATCGCCGAGGCGGTAACCGACAGGGTGCTGCAGCTGGTGTGGGACGAGATGGTTGGCCGTTACGGAAGGCCCCAGGGAATCGAGGGCGATGGTACCGGCTTCCTGGTGCTCGGTTACGGGAAGATGGGTGGTATCGAGCTGGGCTACGGCTCTGACCTGGACCTGGTGTTTATGCATGGTAACCGCAATCCAAACCAGATGACCGATGGTGGGCGTCCGGTCGCCAACGATGTCTTCTACGTGCGCATGGGGCAGCGCATGATCCACATGTTTACCACCCGCACACCCTCGGGCCAGCTCTACGAGGTGGATATGCGGCTGCGTCCCAACGGCAACTCCGGGATGCTGGTTACGCCGGTGGAGGCCTTCGAGCTGTACCAGAATAACGACGCCTGGACCTGGGAACACCAGGCATTGCTGCGGGCCAGGCCGGTGGCCGGCGATCCTATCCTGGCCAGTGAATTCGAGCGCATCAGGCGGGAAGTGCTTTCCAGGGAGCGTGATCCGGATGAGCTGCGCAAGGCGGTGCGCGAAATGCGTGAAAAGATGCGCGACTCGCTGGATAAGTCCAACAGTGCACAGTTCGATATCAAGCAGGGCCGCGGCGGTATCGCGGATATTGAATTTATGGTTCAATACTCGGTTCTGCGGTGGGCGAATCAGTATCCCGATCTGCTTGATTGGACTGACAATATCCGCCTGCTGGAGACGTTGGCCAGGCACAGCCTGCTGGAAGGCAATACCGCGGAACTGCTGGCCAACAACTACCGTGTCTTTCGCGCTGCCTATCATCGCAATGCGCTGAGTGAACTGCCGGGCCTGGTCGATAACGGGAAGCTGGTTGAAGAGCGCAAGATGGTGCATGAGCTGTGGGAGTCACTGATGGAGGCCTGAGCCTCTACCGAGTAAATTATGAGCGCTGATCTGGAGATTGATGATGTCGAATTTTGCGGACCGTGATGGGTGGATCTGGCTGGACGGGGAGATGGTTCCCTGGCGCGAGGCGAAGATCCATGTATTGACCCATACGCTCCATTACGGCATGGGAGTATTCGAGGGTGTACGCGCCTACAAGACCGACAAGGGACCGGCCATCTTCCGTCTTCAGGATCATACCCGGAGGCTGTTCCAGTCGGCGCATATCCTGGGTATGGATATTCCCTTCGACGAGGATACGATCAACCAGGCCCAGGTCGATGCGGTTCGCAAGAACAACCTCGATTCCGCCTACATGCGCCCCATGTGCTTCTACGGTTCAGAGGGGATGGGGCTGCGTGCCGACAACCTGAAGGTCCATGTCATGGTCGCCGCCTGGGAGTGGGGCGCCTACCTGGGCGAGGAGAACCTGAAGCACGGTATTCGCGTTCATGTCTCTTCCTTCACCCGTCACCACGTCAACATCACCATGTGCAGGGCCAAGGCGAACGGCAACTACATGAACTCGATGCTGGCCCTGAAAGAGGCGCTGGACAACGGCTACGACGAGGCGTTGCTGCTGGATACGAACGGCTTTGTCATGGAGGGCTCCGGTGAGAATCTCTTCATCGTCCGCGATGGTGTGATCTATACACCCGATCTGACCTCTGCACTGGACGGTATCACGCGCAAGACGGTGATGACCCTGGCCGATGAGCTGGGTATCCCGGTGGTCGAGAAGCGTATCACCCGTGACGAGGTCTATATCGCCGACGAGGCGTTTTTCACCGGCTCGGCCGCCGAAGTGACCCCGATCCGTGAAGTGGACAATCGCCCGATCGGCAACGGTGACCGTGGTCCGGTTACCGAGCGGCTGCAGGGGCTCTACTTCGACCAGGTCCAGGGTCGCAGGGATGAGCATCCCGAGTGGCTGACACTGGCCAATTGATTTACTGCCGGGCCCTGCCTGCGCAGGGTCCGACAGTAAGCGAACACAGATAAGACGAACAGAGGATCAAAGCGATGGCAGAGTCTGCAGTTGCCAAGCAAACCGCAAACAGCATCGGGGTCAGCCGCAAGGAACTGCCCCTGTGTTGTCCCAACAAGTCGACAGATGGCGCTAACATGCATCCCAGGGTATTCCTGCCGATCGAAAAGAGCGGTGAAGCGGTCTGCCCTTACTGTGGCGCTCATTACAAACTCATCGACTGATACTTCCCTTGCGTGAGCGGCTCACCGCAAAAACGAGTGGTCGTTTGGCGTATCCTGGATGGCAAGCCCGGGCATGAGAATCAGACGCTCGGCCTGGTCAGTGCACTCAAGCGTATTGTTCCTCAAACCGATGTCTTCGATATCCGATCGGAAAGCGGACCGATTGCCGCCTTTCACTGGCTGACCGGTCGGGTCCCGGCAACGGATGCCCTGCCCGTTGCGGATTTGATCGTCGGTGCCGGCCATGCCACCCATCTCACAATGCTTGCCTGTCGCAAGGCCCGTGGCGGCCGGGCAGTGGTGTTGATGAATCCGTCCCTGCCGTCGGGCTTGTTCGATCTCTGTGTGATCCCGGCGCACGATGGTGTTGCAGAGGGGGAGGGGGTCTTCGTCAGCCGTGGTGCCCTGAATCCCCTGTCGCCGGAAGGGGAGCATGACCCGGGAAGGGGGCTGTTCCTGGTCGGCGGTCCGTCCCGTCATCATGGCTGGGACGGCGACAGGCTGGTCAACCAGATCGCGGAGATAGCGCAGGCCTCTCCGGATGTCGAATTCACACTGACCACCTCGCGCAGAACCCCGGATGACTTTCTCCCCACGCTCGGGAAAGCCGCTATCGCCAACCTGGACGTGGTGCCGGTGGATGAGACCGCGCCGGGCTGGGTGGCTGACAGGCTTGCAGAGAGTGCCACGGCATGGGTCACCGAGGACTCTGTCTCCATGGTGTACGAAGCGCTTACGGCCGGTGTTTCGGTCGGTCTGCTTCCGGCGCCCATGACATCGGAGAGCCGTGTTTCCCGGGGGCTGAAACAGCTGGCCGATGAGGGTCTCGTGTTACCGTTCGGGGATTGGAAAGGCGGGAAAAGCCTGGAGAGCGGTAAAGCACCGCTTTCAGAATCATTACGCTGCGCTGAGTGGATCGTGGAAAAATGGCATCTCGACAGTTGACGGTGTTGCAACTTCTCCCTCACCTGGAAGGTGGCGGTGTGGAGCGGGGCACACTCGATGTCTCTGCAGAACTTGTCCGTCGGGGTCACCGATCACTGGTGATGTCCGGTGGTGGCAGGCTTGTGGACAGATTGAACGCTACGGGGGGAGAGCATCTCCAGTGGCCCATTGGTGAAAAGTCGTTATGGACTTTTCGCTACGTGCGGCGTCTGAGGCGGTTTCTGCAGCAGGAGCGTGTGGATATTCTCCATGCCCGTTCCAGGGTGCCGGCCTGGATAGCCTATCTCGCCTGGAAAAAGATGGACCCTTCTCAACGGCCCCGCTTCGTGACCACGGTGCATGGACTCTATTCGGTCTCCGGGTACAGTGCCATCATGACCCGGGGTGAGCGGGTGATTGCCGTCTCCGATACGGCAAGACGCTATATTCTCGATAATTATCCGGATGTGCCCGAAGAGAGAATCTCCGTGATATACCGGGGGGTCGATCGCGATGAGTTCCCCCGTGGTTATACACCTCCAGGTGAATGGCTCGATACCTGGTACGGCAGCTACCCACAGTTGAGAAAGGGCATCGTGCTGACCCTTGCGGGGAGACTGACGCGGCTCAAGGGGCATGTCGATTTCATCGAGTTGATTGCCGGCCTGCGTAACAAGGGTATCGATGCCCATGGGCTGATCGTGGGTGGCGAGGATCCGAGGCGCCTGGAATACGCCCGGGAGATTCGCGACAAGTGTGTCGAACTCGGGGTGGCGGATCACGTGATATTCACGGGTCACCGCAGTGATGTGCGCGAGATTTATGCCGTTTCAGACGCGGTCTTTTCCCTGTCGACAAAGCCAGAGTCTTTCGGTCGCACCGTGGTGGAGGCGTTGAGCCTTGGCGTCCCCGTGGTGGGTTACGACCATGGGGGTGTTGGCGAGATCCTGCAACAGCTGTTCCCGCAAGGGCGAGTGCCCCTGGGAGACAAGGCGGGGTTGATCGCCAGTGTCGAGGCCATTCTCTCTGCCGGACCGGAGGTTGAGGCGTTCAGCGGTTATACATTACAGTCCATGCTGGACAGAACCATAGACGTATACGAAGAGCTGCTCGATTCTGCTGAAAAGGCCAAGGGGTGATGAAGCTGGAGAACGCGTTGCCGTTATCGGTATTTATTATTTCGCTCAATGAGCAGCGTTGTATCGGGCAGGTGATCGACAGCGTCGAGGGCCTTGCGGATGAAGTGATCGTTGTCGATTGCGGCTCCACCGATAAAACATGCGAGATAGCGGAAGAGAAGGGCGCGCGCGTCGTGTTCAACGAATGGCCTGGATACGGCCAGCAGAAGCGCTTTGCCGAAGAGCAGTGCAAGAATCGTTGGCTACTCAATCTCGATGCAGATGAGGTGCTCAGTCCTGAGCTGGCTGGCGAGATACGTTCACTCTTCTCCCGGGGTGAGCCTGAGAAAAGCATGTACAGCATGAAGGTCACGACGGTATATGCCTTCGATAATTCCCCGCGCATGTTCAGCGAGTACAACAACGTGATCCGTCTGTATGATAAAGAGGTGGTCCGTTTTCCTGATCACCCCACCTGGGATGCGATAACCCCGCCCGATGGCATGGCTGCCGGGCAGCTCGAGGCGCCCTGTCTGCACTACTCTTCTCCCGGGCTGGATCACTACGTATCAAAGTTCAACCGCTACACCACCCTTCAGGCTGATAAGCAGAAGCGCAAGTCGTACTGGCTCCTGTCGTTGAGACTGCTGTTCGGTTTCCCAATCGATTTTTTCAAGGCCTATATTCTGAAGCGCCATATCTTCGGGGGTATGTACGGCTTTATCCTCTCTGTCAGCCATGCCTATTCCAGGTTCCTGAAATACGCAAAGATGCTCGAGCGGCATCTCCAGGAGCAGTCGGGCAGGGAGTGAATCCTGGTCTGCCAGGTTGTTATGGTCTGCCAGGCTCTTGTTTCGCGCTGTTATCGGGTGACTGGATCGTTCCGCAGTGCAATGCGGTAAACCACCAGAGCATCATGCCCCAGAAAGAGGAGTAGATCGCAAGGTGGGTGTTGATTGGAAATGCCGCCGCGAAAAGACAGAGTGCCGCTGATGTCTGCAGGCCGCCGACGCCTGCTGAAGTGATGAAGGATCGAGCAATCAGAACCAGGAAAATCGCCAGGCCCACAAGACCGATCATCCCGGTTTCCGCGCCGACCTCCAGCAGCATCTGGTGGGGGTGGGTGGGGGTGAAACCGATTGACCTGAAGCTGTCGTCTTCCGATGCGTAATCCAGGTAGGCGTGCCTGAAATTCCTGGCGCCTATGCCGTTCACCGGGTTCTCTTCGATCATAGTCAGTGCTGTCTGCCAGATCGGAAGCCGCATGGAGAGGGCGGTGTCCACATCCGACAGGTCGCCACTGAATATCAGCAGTGTCTGGTCCACTCTTTTTCCGAAACTCTCTGAAGTCGAGTAGAGGATTCCGCCGATAAGGGCGGTGGCCAGAACGGCGGAAGAGAACCATGCCAGTGCCTGTTTTCTGTTGTTCAGGGCATAGTGAAGGAACAGGCCGAGAATGACAACGGCCAGAATGACCCAGCTGGCACGGCTGTTACTCAGCAGTACAACAGCGATGACACCTGCCCAGACTGAGAGTTTTAAAAAGGTGCTCTGCCCGCTGAAGTAGAGCAGCAGGATAGGGGCAAGTACGGCGGTCATCTGGCCAAGTTTCAGGTCCTCCCCGAAAAGGCCGTTCAGCCTGCTTTCATTGAGCCGGATACCGAACAGGTCGTGTCCAACCAGGTACTGCAACAATGCATCGGCAATCCACAGGATCAGGATGGCCGAAATACTCCTTGCCAGGTACTCCCGGACTTTCGGGTCTTGGACAGAATAGACGATGAATATTCCGGCAAAGAAGAACCTCAGGTATCCCCAGGCCACCTTCGTTGTCGATCCCAGGCTGACAGCATCTGGCAAAGAGAAGGTCACTGGAATCCAGATCAGGAGAAACAGCAGGCCGAAATACTTGGCCTGAGGCGTGTTGAAAAGCGCAATGGGCTTCTGAATGACCAGGAAGAAGCCGAACACTGCCATGATCAGTACAGGCAGCTCCGCTGATTTACTGACAGGCAGCAGGAGTATCGGGGCAACGATCAGAAGGCTTATCCAGAGTTCTCTCTCCCTGAGCCTGCTGGACAGGTTGACTGCATTCATTTCAGTTCCGGAAATGTTTGGCGAGTATCGATATTATACGTTCAGCGGCCTTGCCGTCACCATACGGGTTCTGTGCCGTGGACATCTGCTGGTAGTGCGCTCTGTCAGTGAGCAGTTTCTCAGCTTCCCCGATGATTTTCTGTTGATCGGTTCCCACTAAGCGGACACCGCCGGTGAGTGCCTCGCTTCGCTCGGTCTTTTCCCGCATGACCAGCACCGGCTTGCCGAGTGAGGGTGCCTCTTCCTGCACCCCGCCGGAGTCAGTGAGGATGAACAGCGCCTTATTCATGATGGCGACGAAAGACTCGTAGTCCAGGGGCTCTATAAGATGGATGTTCTGCGCTTGGCCGAGGATTCTGTTGACCGGTTCCTGGACGTTGGGGTTCAGGTGGACCGGGTAGACGAGGTCGATTTCCGGATGCAGTTCGGCGATCTGCCTTATTGCCTTGCAGATGTCGTTGAAGCCCTGTCCGAAACTCTCCCTGCGGTGGCCGGTGACCAGGAGAAACGGCCGGTTGAACTGCGCAACCAGGTCGGCGGTGGACTCCGCATGCTGGCCCGATTCGATCCGGTTGCTCTCCCATAACAGGGCGTCAATCACCGTGTTTCCGGTAACGTATACCGTGTCGCCATCGACCCCCTCCTTGATCAGCGCATCCCGGTTGCTGGCTGTAGGCGCAAAGTGCCAGCTCGCCAGCCTGGTGGTGAGGACGCGGTTGGCCTCTTCCGGAAAGGGTGCGCTGAGATCACCCGTGCGCAGGCCGGCTTCTATGTGGCCGACAGGTATCCGCTGGTAAAAGGCGGCCAGTGCGGCACAAAAGGTCGTTGTCGTGTCGCCCTGTACAAGCATCGCGTCAGGTTTGTGTGCATCGAGGATAGGGGATATGCCTGCAAGTATGCGGGAGCTGAGTGATGCAAGGTCCTGTCCGGGGGTCATCAGGTCCAGGTCCTCGTCGGGGGTTATGCCGAAAAGCCCGAGTGTCTGGTCCAGCATCTGCCTGTGCTGGGCCGTGATGCACACAATGGGTTGTAGCTCCGGGTGTCGCTCCAGTTCATGTATTACCGGGGCCATCTTGATGGCCTCTGGCCGGGTACCGAAGGCAACGAGGATTTTTCGCATCAGTGGTGATCTTCAGTCTGTGTCGCGGGATTGTGCTTCATTATATATTTCAGCTGTTCTTGCGGCGATATTTTTCCAACTGAATTCAGTTACAGCCTTTTCCCTCGACCGGCTGCCCATGGATTGGCGTAGCGATGCATCCAGGGCCAGTGTACGCATCTGTTCACCGAGTCTCTGCGGGTTGCCGGGAGGCACAAGAAATCCTGTTGTGCCCTCGTCGATCAGTACCGGAATACCGCCAACCTCTGTGCCTACCAGGGGCAGACCGCAGGCCATGGACTCCAGGCCCGTGATGCTTGTGGCCTCCATGAAAGAGGGGAGCACCGAGATGTCTGCAGCGTTGTATATATCGGGCATATCGGGGTTCGGGATATTACCCAGGAAGATGGCTTTATCCATCATTCCATGCTTTTCGATAATGGAGGCTACCTTCTCCCTCTCCGGACCGTCGCCTGCAAACACGATACGCACAGGCAGCCCTTTCAGTGCAGCAGTCGCCTCTGCGAAAATGACCACGCCGTTCTTGTCCACCAGTCGGCGGGCAAGCAGTATCACCACTTCATCCTGTGCTATGGACAAGTTCTCCCTCAATCCTGATGGAGAGGGTTGGAACCTGTCGGTATCAACACCGTTCGGAATAAAGCTCACCGGGCCCTTGTAACCGGTAAGCCGTGTCGCATCGCAGAGTTGCTCGCTGGGTGCGAGTACATGGCATATATGTTTCAGGCGTGCCGCCATCTCCCTGAGTTCGCCCTCTCCCTTCTTGATGCGGCGCAGAAATCCCGAGGTGTGATTGGTGAAGAGCACTGGAATATTCAGTCCGCGGGTGGCCTCCAGCGGTCGCAGGCCATGAACGTGCAGGATATCCAGGGGCGTTTCCGCCAGGAATCTTTTCAGCCAGCGCGCCAGAAGCCAGGAGTAAAAGGGTTTTCCTTTTGGAATCCTGGGTCTGTGCACCTGCATGCCTTCCCACCGGGCCTGTTTTTCACGCATGTCGCCCAGGGGGAGGGTGATGACATGAACTTCGTGCCCTGCCTTGGCGAGCGCTTTCCCCAGTTCTACAACATGGGCGGCAACGCCTCCCACATTGGGTGCAAAATCTGCACTGATCAGTCCAATACGCATCTTGTCAATAACTTCGCTTGCTGGTTGTTGCCCGGTCGTCTCTGTCGGCTGAAGTGATCCGGGTATCAATTATAAACATCCGCTTCGCCTTCAGGCCTGGTCTTGAACCGCCTGTGGATCCACAGATACTGTTCGGGGGCTTTCAGAATGGCCTTTTCGAGTATTTCATTCAGACGCCGGGTGTCTGCCTCGATGCTCTCCCCGGGAAAGTCTTCGACCGGTGGCAGTATCTCCACATGATACCTGCCGGCATCTGTCTGGTATGGGAAATAGGGCACAACGATTGCGCCTGTCGCCTTGGCGAAACGGGTGGTGGCGGTGATTGTTGCCGCCTCTATCCCAAAGAAGGGGGCGAAGATGCTGTGTCTCGCGCCATAGTCCTGGTCAAAGCCATAAAACACGGCCTTTCCCTGTTTCAGTGATCTGATCATTGCGCGCGTATCGCTTCTCGGGAATACCGAGTCCGAATGCTTCTCGCGGGATTCTCTGATCAGCCTGTCCATCACCGGATTCTTGAGAGGTCGGTACATGATGGCCATGCCGAATTTCAGGCCCATTATATGCACACCGATTTCAAGAGATGTCATGTGGGCCGAGAGCAGTATGACGCCCCGGCCGGTTTCGAGCGCCTGGTCGAGGTGATGACTCCCCTCGAATTCCACCTGTGCCAGAATATCCTCCGGGCTGCTCCACCAACTCATGGCGCCCTCGATCAGGCTGATGCCGAGATATTCGAAGTTCCGGGAGACAATCTCCTCGCGCTCCTGCTCGGTTTTTGATGGGAAGCAGAGTTCGATATTCCGGCGGGCAATCTTCAGCCTGCGCTTTGCCAGTAGTCCGATAGCCCGACCCATTTTTCGTCCAAACCATAACCTGGCGGAATGGGGGAAAGTGTGGATGAGTCTCAGCAGTGCCAGTCCAGCCCAGGTAGGCCAGAATCGGGGTGCAAGCAAGAAGGGGGGCTTTCTTGTGTTCTGTTCGTTCACTTGCTTATCGAGCCCGGATGGCAGCTGGATCAGTCCGCAAACTGGATCTGGTACAGCTTCTGGTATAGGCCGTTCTGTTCCAGCAGTTGGTGATGGGTGCCTGTTTCCACGATTGCCCCCTTGTCCAGCACAACGATCTTGTCTGCATGCTCGATGGTGGAGAGGCGATGGGCGATGATGATGGTGGTACGCCCGGCTCTCAGTCTGTCCATGGCTTCCTGGATCAGCTGTTCGGATTCGGTATCGAGAGCGGATGTCGCCTCGTCGAGGATAAGTATCGGGGCATCCTTGAGCAGTGCCCTGGCGATGGCTATCCGCTGACGCTGTCCACCCGAAAGGCGTACGCCATTGTCACCGATCTGGGTATCAAATCCTTCCGGCATCTGCTGAATGAATTCCAGGGCATTTGCGGCCCGCGCCGCCTCCCTGATGCGGGAATCATCGGTGTTTGCGGAAGCCCCATAGGCAATGTTTGCGCGCACACTGTCGTTGAAGAGGACCACGTCCTGGGATACCAGGGAGATCTGTGAACGGAGATCGTTGAGGGGCAGTTCCTGAATATCCGTTCCGTCGATAAGCACTTCACCCCGGGTAGGGCTGTAGAACCTCGGCAGCAGGCTGGTAAGCGATGTTTTTCCGCTTCCTGATGGGCCGACCAGCGCGACGTTCTCGCCCGGCTGTATCTCCAGGGAGATCTCATCGAGAACACTCTCTTTATGACCGGGGTAGGAGAAGCCGATATTGCGGAATGCGAGATGGCCTGATGCCTTTGCTGCAGGGAGGGTCCTCGTTCCATTGTCGATTTCTGGAGACTGGTCAACAAGTGCGAAAACCGTGTCGGCTGCGGCAAGGCCTTTCTGGAGGTCGGCGTTGATGCCGGTCAGCCGCTTCAGGGGGGAGAGTGTGAGTGCGATGGCGGTGAAGAAAGACATGAACTCACCGACAGTGAAGTCCATCTTTGCCGCCAGGTAAGCCATCAGGGCGAGTCCGGCGACAGCAAATATCTGGACCAGCTGGACGTTGGATGTGCCGACAATGACATTCTTCACCCGGTACTGGCGGACTTTATTGGCCGAAGCGTTAAAGCGCTGCTTTTCGTATGCCTGTCCTCCAAACAGTTTTACGATCCGGTTGCCCTTGATGACCTCCTCGAGGATATGAGTCATCTCCCCCATGAACTGCTGAAGGGTGCGGTTGATATTGCGCAGCCGGGTGCTGATCAGCCTGACGATCACCACCACCACGGGAATCAGTCCCAGGGCAATGAGTGCGAGCTTCCAGTTGAGGTAGATGGCCCATCCCAGCAGGCCGGCGATGGCCAGGGTGTCCCGGACCAGGACGATCAGTACCCTGGTGGCCGCGGCTGTCAGTTGCTCGACATCGAAAGTCACCTTGGAAAGGGTGATGCCTGCACTGTTGCTGTCGTAATAACTGGTCGGCAGTGTCAGCAGGCGATCGATCATCTCGCTTCGCAGGTCGAATACCACGTGCGTGGCTACACTCTCCATGGCTGTTGAACTGATGAACCCCGAGATGCTCCTGACGATAAACAGTGCCACCAGCAAGAGTGGCATCAGCACGATCATGGTGGGGTCCTTCTCCACGAAACTGCCGTCCAACAGCGGTTTCATCAGCGCCGCGACGGCCGGTTCTGTGGACGCCAGCACGACAGTTGCGAAAATCGAGGCCGCAAATACGCCCTTGTGAGGCTTCACGTAATGGAGCAGGCGGCGGTATTGATCGTACGAGCTCATGATCTGGAGATGGCGGGGCAGCTCTCGATTAGGGTTGGGCGGTCTGGTGTGCGGCTCAGTCGGATATCGTACTAAGACGATGGTTTGTTGCCAAGCTGAACGGCCTAAAAAAGGAACCGGCAGATACCCGGTATAGGGGGTATTTATGGTTCGATTAGCCGGAGTGCGGGGTCGGTCGCCAGGCCCAATAGGCTTCGACCTACTGTTTCAAGTAGATGATATCTGCACTTTTTTCGTCGGAGGGCGAGTTATCCTGTGGATCGTATTCAGGGACCAGGGATTTCAACTGGGTTTCCAGTTGGGTGTGATCCATAAGCCTGCAGGACTCCTCCATCTGTTGCAGGGTCTCTTCGAGTAATTCCCACTGCACCTGGCGGTGGCTGGCGAGCAGCACCTTCTCATGCAGGGTGCCGGTCAACTGTTCCTGTTCATGGAACAGCTCTTCAAAGAGTTTTTCCCCGGGGCGCAGGCCAATATACTCGATTTCTATGTCCTCACCCGGAACTTTCCCTGACAGCATGATCATCTGTTCGGCAAGGTACTTGATTTTTACCGGTTCACCCATGTCCAGTACGAAGATTTCCCCGCCTTTACCCATGGCCGTGGTCTGCATGATCAGTTGGCAGGCCTCGGGAATGGTCATGAAATAACGCTCCATGCGGGGATCGGTGACCGTGACCGGCCCTCCGGAGGCGATCTGCTCCCTGAACAGGGGGATTACGCTGCCGGCCGAACCGAGGACGTTTCCAAACCGCACGGTGATGAAGTGAGTGTTGCTGCGACCGTTCAGGTTCTGGCAATAGATTTCAGCCAGGCGCTTGCTGGCGCCCATGATATTGGTTGGATTGACGGCCTTGTCCGTGGAGACCAGCACGAACTCATCGCAGTCGTACCGGGATGCGGTCTCCGCCACGCAGCGTGTACCAAGGGAGTTGTTTCTGACGGCCTGCCGGATCTGGGGTTCGAGCATTGGAACATGTTTGTAGGCGGCGGCGTGATATACGACATTCGGTTGGTGTGTCTTGAATATGTAATCGATAAACGGGCTGTCCGTGACATCGCCGAGGTGGCAGTGGATGTTCAACTGGGGGAACTGCGCTTTGAGTTCCATCTCGATGGTGTAGAGGTTGAACTCGCTTATCTCCACCAGGATCAGTTTGCGGGGCTCCAGCCTGGCGATCTGCCTGCACAGCTCTGAACCGATGGATCCTCCGCTGCCTGTCACCAGGATGTCTCTGCCGGAGAGCTTCTGCTGAATCGATTGCCAGTCAAGGGAGACCTGCTCACGACCAAGCAGGTCGTCGATGGAGACTTCCCTGAGTTCATTGATGCTGACCTTTCCGGAGACCAGGTCCTGCAGCTGGGGGACGGTCCTGAAGGGAACGCCTGATAATTCGCACTGTTCCACCACCCGGCGCATATGTGCGGAATCAGCGGAAGGGATGGCCAGCATGATCAGGTCGATTTCCAGGTCGTCTGCAAGGTGGGGTATGTCAGTGGATTTCCCTGACACGGGTATTCCGTGAATGTCACGACCGTGCCGCTTGGGGTTGTCATCGACAAACGCGATCGGCAGGAAACTGTCGTGGCTGTGATTTCTCAACAGATCGCGCGCGAGCATCTCGCCCGCGGCTCCGGAGCCGACAATGAGAACCCTTTGGCCTGACCTGAGATAGAGGTGCCTGTCCTTCATCCATCTGTAGAGGAGGCGGGGGCCGCTGAGCAGCATCAACAGGAAGACGGTATACAGGATAGGCACTGACCTGGGGATGCCGATGCCCCTGGTCAGCAAGAAAATCAGCGACATGCTGATGGCGGTACCGACGGCTACCGCCTTTAGAATGCGCAGAAGGTCCGGCAGCGAGGCGAAACGCCATATTCCCCTGTAGAGACCGAAAACATGAAAAGCAAGAAGCTGAACGGGTATCAGGACTGCAAGTGATTTGATTGCGCCGGCCAGAATCTCGGGTGTTGGGATTTCCAGGTTGAACCTCAGCCAGTAGGCCAGGAGCCAGGCTGTGGGCACCATGAGCAGATCATGGATGAGTGCTGATTCCGTTGAGCGTAGTCTGTCCATGTGGTCATTGAATCCTGGCTTGTGGTTTATGTCGGGAAATTACTCTGAAAGTAATTTGATTCCCGGGTGTTTGCTGGCCCGCCTTCGGGTTCAGGCAGAAGAGTCAAGCTCGGATTCCAGTCTTCCTTTACTTAAGCGGTTGATTAACAAGATGATAACAATATACACGAATGTCCATGCGGCGATCATCATCAATTGCTGTTCTGGAGTGATTTTGCTGGCAAAAATAGCAGAAACTGCGCAGGCCGTCATAAGGCCGTACTCGGCAACAACCGTTTTCCGGTGCCCCCACCCGGAGAGTACCAGGCGTTGGTAATAATGACTCTTGTGCGCCTGCCAGATTTTCTCTCCCCGGAATATCCGCCTGGCCAGGGTGACACTGGCATCAACAATGAACGGAGAAAATACCAGGATGGGGATCCATAGGCTGAATACGCCTGTTTTCGCCCCCCAGAGAGAGGAGGCGACAGCCAGGAATCCAAGGGAGGATGAGCCCACATCCCCCATAAAGATCCGTGCCGGTGGGAAATTGAAAAACAGAAACCCGCATGCCGCCGATGCAGTAATAAAGTTGAATGCAGCAAACTCCGGGTGGCCGGAGTCGATGCCAATGATGCCAAGGGCGGTGAAGCCAGCAACCGACATTCCGCCGGCGAAACCGTCCATTCCATCCATGAAGTTATAAAGGTTGATCATCCAGGCGCATAACAAAATTCCGAATATCCAGGCGGTTGTATCAGAGAGTGGGATCCCGTTACCCGGGACTATGTTGTGTGTCGGCTCAAGCCCTCCCGCCATGAGCAGGGAGGCGGCGATAAGGTGTACTGCAAGTCGATATCCCGCGGGTATGTGATTACGGTCGTCAAAATAGGATACCCCTGACACCAATAGAAGGCCGGAGAGGATCCAGAGTGCTGAACTGTGAACGGAGACCAGGAGTGCAATGCAGAAAAAACCGATTATTGCCGAAGAGATGATGGCCAAACCCCCTGATCTTGGCGTGGGTGCCTGGTGAAGCGAGCGATCATTTGGGTGATCCAGATGATAATAGCGGGAACTGGGATCCAGTAACCGTTTTGTAAGCCAGGCGGAGAGGACTAAAACCGGTATGCAGATGCTAACTATTTCAATCATGGGGGAGTGCGAGTTTCAATCCATCAGAATTCTGTTTGTCGATACAGCACCGGTCACCGGTGGAAGAGACTGCCAGGTGACCAGACGTCATGTTCAGCACGGTTGTTCCATGGGACAGTGACTGTGGATCGTGAAGTTTCCAGGCGGTATGACTGGTATAATTCTCCAGGTCTTACAAGAACTTTAAACTGGCCCGTAATTGTGGCCCGTGAACACGGTATCATACAACAGATCCAACCTTGGAGGCTTTGTTGGCCGGTGATCTTGGTCGTAAAGCCGAACTGCCCAGTTTGGGCAATATAATCAATGGGTTAAATTGTTTTTGTGGGTTGTTTGTTGGCGTCGGGTGTAGCGGCTGCGTAAGGCGATGCCGACCTTCCCGGAGTGTGGTGTCTGGGTGAACGGCTATTTTTCCAGGAAGGTCTGGGAATAGCTGATCGGCACCTTGAAATGAATTAAAGTATTTGTCGTGGTGGGCGTGCAAGTGGCCCTTTATGGAGTGGTGGACTTACAGCTGTATGGGGCTGTACGACAAGATGCATGAAGCAGAGAGAATATGAGAGCCTACCGTAGCCGTATTTACCAGTATTACGTCAATTCCCGGGAGACATCCCTGTCTCCGGCATCCCTTGAAGATTTTGCTCCACGGGCGCCTACATTGAAGAAAGTTGTTCGGGAGTTTTTCCCGGAACGAAAGGATGCGGTCGTCCTTGATCTGGGTTGTGGTCATGGTGCATTGATATATTTTGCGCGACAGGCAGGGTATACGAATGTTCGTGGTGTCGATGTTTCCGGCGAACAGGTTGCAGAGGCGCGCCGTCTGGGAATCGAAGGCGTTGAGGAGAAGGATCTATTGGACACCCTGGCTGCATCACCAGACGGATCCATTGACTGCGTGGTGGCATTTGATGTCATCGAGCACTTTACAAAGGATGAACTTCTCGAGTTTGTCGACGAGGTATACCGGGTACTCAAGCCGAAAGGAAGGTGGCTGATACACGCCCCCAATGGGGAATCTCCATTCTGTAGCTCTATTCTGTACAGTGACTTTACCCATGAGTTGGCCTTTACAAGGGCCTCCCTTTTGCAACTGTTACTGTCATCCGGCTTTAAAACCGTCTCTTTCGACGAGAGTGGTCCCGTTGCTTCCGGGGTGAAGGGTACCGCCAGGTGGTTGTTGTGGCGTGTATACCATATGGCCTTGCGATTTCGCCTTGCTGTTGAGACGGGGGATGTCGGCAAATCAGCAATTTTCACCCGCAACCTTTTTGCCAAAGCCACGAAATAATGCACTTATCCAGATATCACGTGAGCGTTTCCTGACGATGTGTGGCGTTGCAGGGATATATGGCTATACGGGGCGCCCGGTAGACCATGACGAGTTACTTCGGATTCGGGATTCGATGGTGGCCCGTGGGCCTGACAGCGATGGGCTTTGGCTTTCGGATGATGCGACACTCGGCCTGGCCCATCGCCGTCTCTCCATTCTCGATCTGTCGTCTGCCGGCGCCCAACCCATGGTGGATTCGTATGGGAATGTCGTCGTATTCAATGGGGAGATCTACAATTACCCGGAGCTCCGGCTGGAACTCGAGAGAGATGGGTGCGTGTTTTCGTCTCATGCTGATACAGAGGTTTTGCTTCATCTCTATAAAAAGCATGGGGAAGCGATGCTGCAAAAATTACGGGGAATGTATGCATTTGCAATCTGGGATTCGGCGGATAAATCTCTTTTTCTGGCCCGTGATCCCATGGGTATCAAGCCTCTGTACTATGCTGATAATGGCGGCGCATTCAGGTTTGCGTCCCAGGTGAAAGCGCTGCTTGCCGGTAATGTGGATACCGGCGAGAACCCTGCTGGACATGTTGGTTTTTTTCTGTGGGGATCTGTGCCTGAGCCATACACACTTTACAGTGGGATTCATGCACTGCCAGCAGGCCATAGCATTCGTGTTGGAAAAAGGGGGACTGGAGATCCGGAGAAATTTTCTTCCATTGCAGAAGTGATAGCAGCCGCTGATCCTGTTTCCATGGAAAAAGGTGAAGCGCTTGAAGCAATCTCGGATGCCATCAGGGATAGTATCGATGTGCATGGTTTGGCTGATGTGCAGGTAGGGACGTTCTTGTCTTCGGGTCTGGATTCAACGCTGATTGCAAGTTGCGTAGCAAGCAGCAAGTGGGATATGGCAGAGCGGCTCAGGACGATCACGCTGGGATTCGAAGAGTATTTCGGAACTGAGAATGATGAGGCGCCGCTTGCAGAGCGTGTTGCAGGTGAGTTGGATGCTGTTCACTCAACTGTGCGTGTCAGAAAATCTGATTTTTCCGAGGACTACCAGCATCTTCTTTCAGCAATGGATCAGCCATCAATCGATGGTGTGAATACCTGGTTTGTATCCAAGGCGGCAGCAAGCCAGGGGCTCAAGGTTGCCTTGTCCGGACTTGGAGGTGATGAGCTCTTTGCTTCATATCCGAGTTTTACGGATATTCCCCGCATACGAAAAGCGAGTGGCTTATTGTCATCGATTCCGGGCTTCGGTCGTGCATTCAGGATCCTCACTGCACCCGTCATCAAGCGATTCACATCGCCAAAATACGCTGGGCTTTTTGAGTATGGAGGAAGTCCGGAAGGGGCATACTTGTTGCGGCGGGGCCTCTATATGCCCTGGGAATTGGTGGAATTCCTTGATCCAGAGTTCGTACGCAGCGGTTGGCAGGTTCTGAATTCCGTCCTGAAGGTGGACTCTCCAGCAAGTGCCATTACATCGGAACGACTGCAGATATCTGCGATGGAGATGACGTGGTATATGAGAAACCAGTTGTTGCGGGATTCGGATTGGGCTGGAATGGCTCATTCCCTTGAAATCAGGGTTCCCCTGGTTGACCTTCACTTGTTGAAAGCAGTGGCCCCGATTCTTTCCGGGTGCCCTGGAATATCCAAACGGGAAGTTGCGGAGAAGGTTGCACCTGGTCTCCCGGGGGAGATTTTAGAGCGCCCCAAGACCGGCTTTTCAATTCCGGTCAGGTCATGGCTTGCTGAAGGCGCTGAATATGAGAATGGGCGAGGCTTGAGGGGATGGGCCAGGCACGTGTATGCCTTGGCGAACCAGGGTTAGTAACTATTGTTAGAGGTAATATTTGGAGACTGTTTTTCTTTTCCTGGTTTTCAGTCGAAAAAACAGGGAATAATTCAGATCTTCGAAGTCTGCTCAATTATAAACGTAAGAGTTGGTTCTGGGCCGGCTAAAGGCTCAGGCATACAAAAGGACAGGGTTACATAGTCGCATGAAAAAAGTCACGTTTCTTCGGAACTTCCAGGAAGATGGTCGAATAAGTATGGAGGTGTATGCTGCAAATATATCCAAATACATGCAGCAAATCGAAGTGCGTGACTTTTCATTTTCCGAGTATAGACCGGAACTAAGTGGATGGGCTCGAACACTACCTGAGAAATTCAATTTGAAGATGCGGCTTGCAAGATACCTTGACTACCCGCTTCAGGCAAAAAAAATTGATAGTGATATTTATCATATCCTGGATCATGGATATGCCCATCTTTTACAGGTCCTGAACCCTGAGCGCACTGTAGTAACGGTGCATGACATTATTCCTCTGTTGGCAGGAAGGGGGCTGATGCCTGGCGTATCAATGAGACGTCGCAGTTGGTTGAGTGAATACTCTGCAAAATTCTTAAAAAAAGCAGGAAAAATTATAGCCATAAGTGAAAACTCCAAGAGGACGCTGGTTGAACATATTGGATGTGACCCTGAAAGGATAAAGGTCATTTATTACGGAATGAATGAGATATTCAAGCCGTTAGGGAAGGATGAGAAAAGCAGGGCAAAAGAGGCGCTTGGGCTTCCAGGAAATGATAAGAAACTGGTTCTGATCACTGGGCAGGAGTTCTATAAAAACCAGGAAACCAGTTTAAGAGTGATGGAAAAACTTTATCGCAACTATAGGGATGACATCCATCTTGTTCGTCTTGGGCGGGTGACAGATGGATGGAGTGATCTCGTCAGGAACAGTCCGTTCAAGGGGCAGGTGATACATCTTGGTTATCTGCCAAATGAAAATATGCCGTTGCTTTACAACGCGGTAGATTGCTTGTTGTTCCCTTCCTGGTACGAAGGTTTCGGCTGCCCGCCTGTGGAAGCAATGGCCTGTGGTACTCCTGCGGTAACATCCAATGCGGCCTCTCTACCGGAGGCAGTTGGAAATGCGGGCTTGATGAGTGAGCCAGACGATGTAGATGGACTTGCAGCGGGTGTGGATCGTCTGTTGTCTGACAGTGAATTCTATGAGAAGCGCGTGGCATTGAGCCTGGAACATGCTGGTCGATTTGACTGGGCCAGTAATGTTTCAGAGGTTGTAAAGGTATATCAAGAGCTTTCAGGAAACTGGTGATGAAACAAAAAATACTGATAACAGGTGGAGCTGGGTTCATTGGCGTGAACACAGCAAAGTATTTTGCTGAAAGGGGCTGGGAAGTCACGGTTTTGGATAACCTTTCCAGGCGCGGTACAGAGTCGAACCTGGAATGGCTGAAAAGCCAGGCTCGGATTGATTTCGAGAAAGTCGATATCAGGGATCAGAAAGAACTGGAAAGAGTGGTGGCCAAAACCCGGCCGGATACGTTGCTGCATCTTGCTGCACAGGTGGCAGTAACGACATCTGTAACGGATCCAAGAGAAGACTTTGAGATCAATGCGCTTGGTACGTTCAATGTACTGGAAGCAATACGTGAGAAGAGTCCTGAGTCTTTTTTCATAAACGCATCTACAAATAAAGTATATGGGAAAATGGAGGAAGTAGGCACAGTCGAGCGTAACAATCGGTACGAGTATCGTGACTTGCCTGGTGGCGTGAGTGAAACGCAGCAATTGGATTTTCATTCCCCGTACGGTTGCTCGAAAGGGGTTGCGGATCAGTACGCTATCGATTACTCGAGGATCTACGATTTACAGACCACCACATTCAGGCAGTCCTGCATCTACGGTACCAGGCAATTCGGTATTGAAGATCAAGGCTGGGTAGCCTGGTTCACTATCGCTTCTGTATTGGGTAAGCAGATTACGATATTCGGGGATGGTAAGCAGATTCGTGACGTACTGCATGTTGAGGATCTGGCCAGGGCATATGAGTGTGCGATCGAAAACAGGGATGCCGCAAACGGTCAGGCATTCAATATAGGTGGTGGCGTAGGGAACACGATGTCCCTGTTGGAACTGCTTGGCTATCTTGAGCAGGAATTGGAAATTGAGATCCCTTTGAAATGGGATAGTTGGCGCCCAGGCGATCAACCGGTCTTTGTATGTAATCTGGATAAAGCGCAAGAGTTGATTAACTGGAAGCCGGAAATCAGTGTGAGGGAAGGCGTCAGGGGACTTATTCACTGGGTGCGTGATAACGATGAACTGTTTACCAGTCTGTAGGAGATGAAATTTGATTTGTGTTCACCCGGACAGGTAATGGCATGCTGCACAAGAGCAATTGGCTTATATTCAAGTGTGCGCTGCTCGTTAAGGATTATGAGTAAGTAAGATACAAGTGATTGGATAATTATATGTCGAATATCCGTTTGGCCTGGCTGGCCACCCATCCAATACAGTACCAGTCACCGTTATTAAGAGAAATAGCGCAAACCCCTGGTATTGATTTGACAGCTGTTTTCTTCAGTGACTTTTCAACCAGGAATTATGTCGATGAGGAATTCGGGCATGAGCTCGAATGGGATACACCTCTTTTGGACGGTTTCAATCACATTTTTCTCCCGGGTGACGGTGCTTCTGTTAACAGCGTGTCCTTTTTTTCACCAAGAATTAAGCAGCTTGATAAGGTTCTGAATAGGGATAACTTCGATGCGGTTTTGATCCAGGGTTGGAATCACTACGGCTATGTATTGGCCGCACTAAGAGCGAAAAAAGAGGGGCTGAAGGTTCTTCTCAGGTGTGAGGCTACCGATCATGTTGAGGGCTCAACGGGATTGAAGGGCTTTGTAAGGCAGTTATTGGTCAAGCTGCTTCTATCCAGGGTGGATAAGTTCCTGGCCATTGGAACAAGAAATCGGCAGTTTTATGAATCCAGGGGAATTCCTGAAGAGAAGATCGGGTCAATGCCGTATTGCGTTGACAATGATTATTTCAGGAGGCTGGCTGAGAATTCAAATAAAGAGGAGATCAGGCGTGAGCTGCAGCTGGAGAAGGGCAGGCCTGTGATTCTGTATGCCAGCAAACTAACGACACGTAAATATGCGGATTTATTGCTTTCAGCATATGGAAAGATGCAGGATTCCAGGCCGTATCTTCTGGTCGTGGGTGACGGGGAGTTGATGCCAAGGCTTAAGGAAATGACGGAGGAAATGGAACTACAGGATGTGCGTTTTCTCGGTTTCAGAAATCAAAGTGAGTTGCCTGCGTACTATTCGTTGGCGGATGTATTTGTCTTGCCGTCAGTCAATGAGACATGGGGGCTTGTGGTCAATGAGGCGATGAATGCAGGTTGTGCAATCATTGTTACTGATCAGGTGGGTTCAGGATCAGACCTGGTGCGCGATGGCATTAATGGCTATGTCATTCCACCTGCAGATGAAGACGCCCTGGTCGGTGCGCTCGAGAATTGCATGAAGGAAGATAAGTATATCGAGATGGGGCGGCAAAGCACGGAAATTATAAAAACCTGGGGCATTCCTGAGAATATTGCAGGTTTGAGAAGTGGATTGGTTTGATTTTGTTACAAAATATTTTATGGAATACAACAAAGCTGGATCGAATTAAATCCTGATTACCAAATATCTGAATTTATATATGCCATATATAGAAAGCAAAAATATGCTGTTTGTTCATATTCCAAAAAATGCGGGGAAATCTGTAGAGATCGCATTGGGTCTGTCTGACAGTCGTCGATTGAATAGACTTGGAAGCAGATCATTATTCAGCAGAGCATCCAAGCTTCTCCTGAATATTTCAGCGAATCGCGAAGCAAGGAGAACGCTTCACGGAACTATAGATGTTTCATTATGCGCTCAACACTTGACCCTGCAGGAGATGGAACTTCTCAATCTTATACCTTGTGGTGAAAGTAACATGTTGCGGTCTTTCGCTATATGCAGAAACCCCTGGGACAGGGCAACCTCAACCTACAGGCACTTTGCAAGTGAAACAGAACATACACAAGAGGGTTTCCAGGAGTTTTGCAAAAACTGGTATAGCCTGGACAGCGGTTCACATAATCAACTGGCGCACAAACGTCAGCAAGTAGACTTCATCCTGGATTGCAGGGGTGACCTGGGAGTAGACAGGGTACTCAGATTCGAGAGCTTGGCATCGGATTTTTCAAACATGTGCGAAGAGTGGGGGCTGGGTGAAATCTCATTGCCACATGCTGGGAAGCAAACGGACAGCTCTGATTACAGGGATCTGTATACAGCTGTTTCAAGAGAGATGGTTGAGAGCATGTATAAAGATGATATTGAGTTTTTTGATTACTCTTTCTGATGCAAGAGCCAAGGCTCTTTTTATTTGAATAAAGCAGATGAAAATTTTATTTATTGGTGAATTGATCGATCACTCGCGTTGCTTACTCAGGAACAAGGCATTTATAAGTCTTGGGCATGATGTCACGTCTATAAAAACTTTTTTTGGTGAGTACACTTCATTCATAGAAAAGCTTACCTGGAAACTGGGTTTGCCGATAGATTCAATAAAGATAAACAAGAATATCAAAAGGGATGTTGCACAACAGGATTACGACGTAATCTGGATTGAAAAGGGGAATGCACTTTTTCCCTGGACAATCAAAAAAATGAGAGAGAAATTTCCGACTGCAAAGATAGTTTCATATTCTGAAGATGATATGTACGCAATCCATAATCGCAGTTGGTTTTATACATTCGGTTTGAAGTTTTATGACCTGGTGTTTACCACAAAAAGTTACAACATCGATGAGCTTAAGGGATTAGGTGCAAAAGAGGTTGTTTTTGTTGACAAACTCTATGATGAAAATGCGCACAAACCAATAGAGCTTAAAGAAGGCGACATTGAAAAATTCGGGGCTGATGTCGGTTTTATCGGGACCTTCGAGAAGGAGCGAGCCAGGAGCATGCTTTACCTCGCGAAAAAGGGAATCAAGGTTCGGATATGGGGTAACGGATGGGATGGCTGGACAGGAAAGCATGAGAATCTGGTTGTGGAAAACAGGCCTCTCCTCGGAGAGGATTATCAGCGCGGGATCTGCGCGACAAAGATAAATCTCTGCTTCCTCAGAAAAGCCAATCGGGATCTGCAGACTGATAGGACGATGGAGATTCCGGCATGTGCTGCTTTCATGCTTGCAGAAAGGACCAACGAGCACATCCGTCTATTCAAGGAGGACGAAGAGGCTGCATATTTCGAGAGTGATGAAGAGTTGCTGGATAAGGTGAGATTGTTTCTCGAAGATGATGGCAGGAGAAAATCAATTGCTCAGCGTGGATTTGAAAGATGCCTTAAGTCAGGGTATTCGAATACCGATGGTTTAAAGCAGATGCTTCTAACTATCAAGTCATTGCCATGAATATGAAGGTCACGGTATCTGTCAATGGGCGCTTTCATGCGTTTGACCTTGCAGGAGAACTCTACAGGCAAGGAAACCTCCATTTGCTTATAACGACCTACCCGTACAGCAAAGTTTCCGAATGGGGTATACCAAGACAGAGAGTTATCTCTCTCTTGCCACTTGAGGTGTTCAACAGGGCTATACGCTACTTTCCTTCAATATTCCGTAATTGGTTAAGCCTTAAGCAGGTAGAGCTGTATGATTACATTGCTTCAAAATTCATACCGCCGGAAACTGATATCTTCGTAGGGTGGAGTGCATCATCCAGAGAATGTATACGAAAAGCGAACCGTCTTGGCATAAAAACTATTGTTGAGCGTGGTTCAAGTCATATCGAGTACCAGGATCGTATACTCAAAGAGGAGTATGCGCTGCAGGGGAAGGATTACGGTGGACATCACCCGAATATAACAAAGCGGGAACTGGTCGAGTACCGGGAATCGGATTATATATCGATACCAAGCAATTTTGTTGAGCGAACTTTCTTGGAAAAAGGATTCAGTAGGAAAAAGTTATTGCACAATCCATATGGAGTCGATCTCGAAAAATTCAAGAAGGTAGCAAAGGAGGACGATGTTTTCAGGATTGTGTTTGCCGGTGGACTGATTATCCGTAAGGGTGTTCAGTACCTTCTTCAAGCGTTTTTTGAACTCAACCTGGAAAATTCAGAGTTATGGCTTGTCGGTACCGCTAGTGATGAAATCAAAGAGTATCTTCAGAAATACGACAACGGAAGAGTGAAGCTGGTTGGGCATCAGCCGCAAGACTCACTCTATTGGTACTATTCCCAGTGTGATGTTTTCTGTCACCCTTCATTGGAAGAGGGATTGTCCATGGTGCAGCCGCAAGCCATGGCATGCGCGTTGCCTCTGATCTGCACAACCAATTCAGGAGGAGATGATTTAGTTGAAGACGGAAAGGAGGGCTTCGTAGTGCCAATCAGGGACGTGGAGTCGCTGAAGGAAAAAATCAGATATTTACATGACAATCCTGAAATAAGAGAGGCTATGGCTCACAATGCTTCGATGAAGGTGAAAGAGGGCTATTCATGGCGGGACTATGGGGATCGGATGGAAGCCCTGTACAAGACGGTTCTTGATTAGGTGGATCTGCTTTCTGACCAAACGAGATTTTTTCTTGAAAATTAACCCAATACTTCGAAACTGAAAAATAGATGAGTATCGGTAATAAAGCGCTGACTGCAGGGATATGGCTGGGCTCATTCAGCTACGCCAAGCAGGCATTCTCCTTTATTGCGCAGATAGTATTGGCAAGATTCCTGATGCCGGAGGATTTTGGTCAGTATGCGTTGATGTCAAGTGTTCTGGAACTTCTGCTTATACTGGTGAATATTGCTTCAGCAGATGGCATAGTAAAGTTTCAAACTGAAGATGACATTTTACCCACCGCGTGGAAGATAACCGTCTATCTTGTTTTTGGTGTGCTTGCTCTAGCTACCATTGGGCTCTTTATTGCTCTGGCTGCTGGGGTCAGTGACCAGGTCGTTGCTCTTCTTTTTATCCTTACCCTTAGCCGCCTGATGCGTTTACCTGCTTCGGTACAGGAGGTATGGGTTGAGAAGGATTTAAAATACAGATTGGTTTCGGCCACAATTTTTGCTTCCACAATTGTCGGTGCATCAGCTGGTGTAATCGCTGCGGTATCTGATTTTGGTGTCTGGAGCCTGATAATCAAAGAGCTTTTTGAGTCTGCAACATTCATCATTTTGATGCAGAATCTCTCTAAAGTTGATCGGCGCGGGCGGTTCAATTCTGCAACGGCGCGGAAGTTGTTGCGTTACGGATACGAATTGATCGGATCACGGTTAATGGATGTATTGTCCGCAAGGCTACCAGTCATACTGCTCGGGTTTGGATGGAGCTTGCAAGTGACCGGCTATTTCGAAAGAGGCTATTATCTTTCTGATGTGCAGAACACTGCCATCTCGCCAATTGCGAACAGAGTGATCAGGTCCGTTTACGGAAAAATTCAGTTTTCGATAGATAAGGTTTCAGAGGCCCTCTATTGGCATCTCTTTGTCACCCTCCGTTGGTCGCTTCCCGTGGCACTGTTCCTGTTTGTGTCAGGTAATGAGTTCGTTGTTCTCCTGTTTGGCGAGCAATGGCACGTCGTTGGAGACATCGTAGTAGCGCTATCACTATGGATTGCATTCCATTCCAGCTGCGTCGCAATGGAAGTATGCATAAAGACTGTAGACACACCGTTTGCAATGACCATATCGAAAACTATTGGTGTATTTGGAGTCATTGTAGGATTTGTAATTGGGATCCAGTACGACCAGTGGCTGTATGTGGCAGTGGGTTATAGTGTCTCGGTTTTGCTTAGGGCTTTGTTTCTGGTTTATTACCTCAAGCGTAAGCTTGAAATAACCGTTGATTGGTTTGGATGCCTGTCAAAGCCACTCGTTACTGTTGGTTTGCTTTTTTCTGCCTTTGTGTATTTTTCTGATGTATTGACTCAATGGTGGCTCGTTGGTCTTTTGATTGTAAGCGCTTGGATATTGATGCTTTTGGTATTTGAGAGGCGATCCCTGAGAGAGCTTGCCGCAAGATTGGGTGTGAATGTGAATCCTATCCTGGGGTAATGGTGCCAGGTGTGATAAATAGTTGAATGCCGTCATAGTTGGCTTAATCAGGGTGCTGTGAGGAAGTAATGGATTTGGGTGATGCTAAAGGTCATGGAAATGATCCTCTCCTGTTGCGGTTTTCTGTAATCAAGTGGATTGCAGTACTTCCGTTCATCGCGATGTTTTTTCTTCCATATGTGGTCTATGGGGGGAATCTCGAGTGGACATTGATTGTCAATGGAGAGTTTATTAAGGAAATCATCGTTCCGCATGGCCTGATGTTGAAGGCTCTTGGGTTGGTTCTGTTATGGCTTCTGTTGGTACTTTTTATTGCAGTTCCAATGGTTAAGGTATTCAAAAAGTTTCCGGCCAGTTCACCCGTCAGTTTTTCAAAACACTACAATATCTTTTTACTGTTAGTGGTAGTGGGTTTGGGTGTGTTTTTCTTCCACACAATTTTTATTGTGTCAGCAGTATTTGAGAATCTTTTACATCAGCTAAGTGTTGTTTCATATATTGCATTGGGCATGGGTATCGCACTATTGCGCAACCCTGGTGACACTTCGGTGGCGAAACTCTGGGTAACTGGTGCTTTAGTGATGGTTCTCTATGTCGTCTTGACATTTGTGCCGTTGTTGTTTGGTAAGGCGTATGGTGCGGCGTTAACAGGTATTGTTGTTGTAGGCTCTTTATTCGTTTTGCGTGTAGGTTGGCGAACCAATGTCCTGGTGCTTTTTATTGCCACTCTTCTGCTTCTCTCCGCCATGACTTTCAAAACTGCAATTCGACAGGAAGTGCTCGATGGACAGCAGTTTCAGAGGATTGACCTTACGAGTAAAACAGATGGGATTGACAGTCGAGAATACAAACTTGGGTCTATAGAAAGCACTGATGTTATTGGATTTATCGGTAAGGATATTAAGCCCTTTGCCAAATTTGATCAGAACTCGAAATATTTCGTTATTGATAAAAATCTGACTGGAGAGTTTGTCAATTATTCGTTGTTACGTACATTTCATCGTATGAACCATTTGGGAATGTTTACGCTGGCAATACATAAGACACCGGTAGAAGAGCCTTATCTTGGAGTCGGACTTTACAAGTCAATTTTCTATTCCCTGATTCCGCGCGCCGTATGGAGTGACAAGCCTACTTTAAATACTACCAATAACTTCGGCCGTACCTATGGAATACTCTGGCCCGACGATTTTGTGACGAGTGTGAATGTGGATCCATTGACCGAAGCGTGGATCGCAGGTGGATTTAAGGCTGTTCTCGCAATGTAGTGGCATAGTTAATTTGGCCACCTGAACCTGGGTGATATGATGTCCCAGGAGTGGAACAGGTGGCAAGATGAGTAAGAGAAACAGAAACTACAGCCCGGAATTTCGACTGGAAGCCGCGCAGCTAGTTGTAGACCAGGGCTATACCCTCCAGGCGGCGGCTGATTCGATGGGTGTGAGCAAAGGCTCCATGGAGAACTGGGTTCGACAGTTGCGAGAGGAGCGCCAAGGCAAGACGCCTAAGGGCACGGCACTGACGCCCGATCAGCGACGTATTCAGGAACTGGAGAAACGCTTACGCCAGGTCGAGACGGAGAAAGAAATCCTAAAAAAGGCTACCGCGCTCTTGATGTCCGACTCGCTGAACAATTCCAGATAGTCAGACGACTGCATCGAGAGCGCTACCCGGTCAAGCAGTTGTGCCAGGTATTTGATATCCATCGCAGCAGCTACCGGGCATGGTTATCCCGGCCAAAACAGATATCGGCACTGGAGAGGCAACTCAGGGCAGAGATCAAGACCGTCCATGCGCTTAGTAATGGTTCTGCAGGAGCCAGGGCAATTGCCCGGATGGTCACTGACCGGGGGATCCCGCTGAGTCGATATCGCGCGGGGCGGAGGATGAAGGCACTGGGTCTTGTCAGTACCCAGCAACCGAAACATCGCTACAGGAAGGCCGAGCAGCCGTATCTTGGCATTCCGAATCGGCTGGATCGACAGTTTGATGTCGATGCACCCAACAAGGTCTGGACAGGTGACATCACCTATGTCTGGACCGGTAAACGCTGGTCGTACCTGGCAGTGGTGCTGGATCTGTACGCACGACGCCCGATTGGCTGGGCACTATCGCTGAACGCGGATAGTGCGCTGACGAGAAAGGCATTGATGATGGCCTATGAATCACGGGGCGAGCCGGAGGGCGTGATGTTCCACTCTGATCAGGGCTGTCAGTACACGGCTCTGGCGTTTCGACAACAGCTATGGCGTTATCAGATGAGCCAAAGTATGAGTCGTCGGGGAAACTGCTGGGACAATGCACCGATGGAGCGATTCTTCCGCAGTCTAAAAACCGAATGGGTGCCGGAGGTCGGTTACAGCTCATTCGAACAAGCGAAGCGCCATATCATGGCGTATGTAATCGGGTATTACAGTCGGCTCAGGCCGCACAGTCACAATGGTGGAATGCCACCGATTGTGGCCGAACAGCATTACTGGAATACCTATAAATCCGTGGCCAAAATGACTTGACCACTACACAACGGGGATAGGCGTGGGAGTTATATTTGGTCTTTTGTACGGATGGTTGGTTAGAGGTGGTAACCAGGCTATAAGGTGCTGTTTTTATATAATTCTCCTTGTGTATATGCCGGGAATAGAGTCTGGTCTTGTTGGGATGATGAGTGGGTTGTTGCAGTCGTTGTTTGTGTTTTTCGTGCTCTTGGTCATTCCTTACCTGGTGATCAGGTATATCCAAAACAGAAGAGTTTCCTTTGCCGGATAGCTAGTATGAAAATCATGCATGTTGTTCCGACTTACTGGCCGGCTGTTCGATATGGGGGGCCAATCTGGTCTGTTAAATATCTTTGTGAAGCGCTGGTGCGAAGGGGGCACCAGGTGGAGGTCGTAACAACTTCTGTTGACGGGGCCGGTGACCTCAATGTTCCTCTCGGTGAATCGGTAGATGTGGAGGGTGTATCTGTAAGATACTTTCCATCACACTTTATGCGAAGACTGTACTATTCGCGCTCCATGGCATCCTATCTTGGGCAGGAGATAAAAAAAATAGATTTCCTTCACCTGCACTCGATCTTTCTCTGGCCAACATTAAAGGCTGCGCGTATGGCAGAGCGTAGCGGCATTCCCTGGTGTGTCGCGCCGAGGGGTGCGCTGGTGCCTGAGCTTGTTGCTGCAAAGAGTACAATGCTCAAGAAGGCATGGCTTGCATTGTTTGAGCGAAGAACCCTTGAGCGTGCTTCGTTCATACATGCGACAACTGAGTTGGAGGTTGATGACTGCAGGCGCTTCGATTATCACTTGCCCAGGATTGAGGTTGTTCCCAATGGCGTTGTCAGGCCTGCGTCATTCGATTCGATTGCGTGGCCGAAAAGGTACCGGTCCTTTGTGTTATCGGGTCCTGTATTGCTTTTTCTGGGACGGGTGAACTGGAAGAAGGGAATAGATCGGTTGATAGATGCTCTTGCATGGATGCCCTCCGTGCGGTTGATCGTGGCGGGAAATGATGAGGAAAACCTGGCGCCGAAACTCGAAAAGCAAGCAGCAGATTTGAATGTTACAGATCGGATTATGTTCACTGGTCCTGTTGCTGGAGATGAAAAGCATGCGCTTCTGGCCAAGTGTTCTGCACTAGTTCTTCCCTCCTACTCCGAGAACTTCGGAAATGTGGTTCTTGAAGCAATGGCCGTGGGCCGTCCTGTTGCGGTAACCCCCGAAGTCGGTCTTGCCCGGATGGTAAGCGAAAACAAGGTTGGTGTTGTGATTCCGGGAGAGCCTGAAATGATGGGAAAAACCCTGGTGGATTTCTTGGATGACAATGCCAGCCTTGATATCATGGGCGAACGGGGCAGGCGGCTTGTCGAGGAGCGCTTTACCTGGGATTCCGTTGCTGAGCAGATGGAATTGGCTTATCTGAAATATTTGGATAGATAATGAAGGAAAAGGAGTGAAGGTCTGTGTGGTCTCGTCCTGTGGAGGTCATCTTACTGAGGCGCGCATGCTCTTGCCCGCGTTCAGTAAATACAGTCATTTCTATGTAATAAATAATGACACCTCACTGTCTCCGGATATGGAGGATTGCACATACTTCATCACTCATTCTGAGCGTGACTGGAAGTTCTTTCTGAACCTTCTGGAGGCCTTTCGAATAATCAGGTCAGAACGGCCAGATCTGATTCTCTCCACCGGAGCCGGTCCTGCTGTTCCCTTTGCGCTGGTCGGTAGGTTTTTGTTCGGTTGCAAAGTCGTTTTCGTGGAAACCCTCACTTGTATTGAGCGGCCATCGATGACCGGAAAAATCATGTACAGGCTCGCTCATGATTTCTTCTACCAGTGGCCGGAATTGAAGAGCTACTTCCCAAAGGGACAATATGGCGGCTCCCTGTTGAAAAGGCGTGCATCATGAGTACTTTTGTCGCCGTAGGGAATGCCAACCAGACATTTGCCCGCCTGCTGGATGAAGTTGCAAAACATGCTTGTGATCTGCCTTCGCCGGTCGTGGTTCAACATGGGCATACAACATTTTCAGCCCCATGTTGTGAAGCCTGTGATTTTATGGACAGGGAGCGGTTTTCTGAAGAAATTTCGCGTGCAGAAGTCATTATTCTTCATGCTGGTGCGGGTTCTGTACTTGATACTCTTCGGGCAGGAAAAACTCCTATCATCGTGCCAAGAAAGGCCTGCTACGGGGAGCATGTAAACGATCACCAGGTGGAACTGGCCAGCAAGCTGGAGAGTGAAGGTCTGGTTGTGGTTCTGGATGATGTTACAAAACTACCTGAAGCGGTGAGCCGGCTAAGGTCAGGCAGTATCGCGAAACCAGGTGGTGATGTTCAGCCTGATCTTGTTATGAAGGTCGCTGAAGTAATTGACGATTATGCGAATAAACTTGCCAATTAATTGGTAAACGATTTGGTTATTCAACTGGTAACATGACTAATATACTTGGAATAAATGCCTATCATGGTGACTCTTCGGCCTGTCTTGTGCAGGATGGAGAACTTGTATCTGCTGTTGAAGAAGAGCGGTTCCGTCGGATAAAGCACTGGGCGGGCTTTCCTTCAAAAGCGATTGAATATTGCCTCGACGAGGCTGGAATACAGTTGGACGATATTCAGCATGTCGCAATAAATACCGATCCAAAGGCCCAGCTATCCAAGAAAGTCGCCTATACCCTGAAGAATCGTCCGAGTATTAAGATGGTTCTCGATAGGATAAAAAACAAACAGCAACGCACAAATGTTGAGGATGAACTGAAAGCCTGCTTCCCGGGTCAGACTTTTTCAGGAGAGGTGCATCATGTGGAGCACCATCTTTGCCACTTGGCATCCTCTCACATTGTTTCGCCTTTCAGAGAGTCCATAGCCGTTTCTGTGGATGGCTTTGGGGATTTTTCAAGTGCAGCTATTGGTATCGGTAACGGCAATAGCATAGATGTCCGAAGCAGGGTGTATTTCCCCCATTCGCTGGGTATTTTCTACCAGGCAATGACCCAATTTATAGGCTTTCCCCATTATGGTGACGAGTACAAGGTTATGGGGCTCGCGCCATACGGCAAACCCACTTACCTGGATAAGATGCGTGAGGTCGTTCGCCTGCTGGCAGATGGAACATTCGAGCTCAATCTTGAATATTTCCGGCACCATAATGAGCGCGTCGAATATGAATGGGAAGGCTCCTCTCCAACCATAGGTCAACTGTTCAACGCCCAGGCACTGGAAAATTTGCTCGGCTTTAAAGCCAGGAAGCCAGATGATTCTCTTGATGATATCCATCGTGACCTGGCACACTCCGTACAGGCAATGTACGAGGAGGCATTTTTCAATATTCTGAATGTTACACATGAGCAATACGGGATTGATCAACTGACCCTGGCAGGTGGTTGCGCAATGAATTCGGTTGCGAATGGCAAGGTCTATCGCAGGTCGCCATACAAGAGCGTATATATTCAGTCAGCTGCAGGTGATGCAGGTGGTGCAATTGGTGCTGCATACTACGTGGCAAACAAAGCGGATCCTTCTGTGAAAGACTTTTATATGAGTCACGCATATCTTGGGCCCTCTTTCGACAATGCATATCACGGAGAGCTTCTGGAAAAGAATTCAGAGAGGCTGGATGGCGAAAACTGCGAGGTTCAGTTTGTAGAGGATGAGAGCAGTCTCTACCGAACGGTTGCATCCGAGATAGCAGAAGGTCACGTGATAGGTTGGTTTCAGGGACGCATGGAGTGGGGTCCCAGGGCGCTTGGTAACCGCTCGATCCTGGGTGATCCCCGGCGAGCTGATATGAAGGATATATTGAATCTCAAGATCAAGAGGCGGGAGTCGTTCCGTCCCTTTGCGCCATCCATATTGCGTGACAAGGTCAGTGACTGGTTTGAAGAGGAAGATGATGTCCCGTTCATGATGCAGGTATTTCAGATCAATGAAGACAAGCGGCAGGAGATACCGGCTGTTACCCATGTGGATGGTTCAGGGCGCCTGCAGACGGTGACGGTTGAATCGAACCGCAGATACTACAGCCTTATCTCTGCATTCAATGATCTCACCGGCGTACCAATTGTTCTTAACACTTCGTTCAATGAGAATGAACCGGTGGTCTGCAGGCCGGAAGAGGCGCTGGAATGTTTTCTGCGTACCAAAATGGATGTTCTGGTGATGGGGGACTGGTTGGTGAAGCGGACAGGCGGGTGAATTCCACTACGTCGTCACCATCAGGTGAGCATGTAGTATTGCTTTCGATTTTGTTCTGTGACTATAACCCTTGTGAAGTAAGCGGGTTGGAAATTACCAAGAGTGTGTGAAATTGGAAACCGGTCCAACAACTGATAATGAGAGGGCTTCCCCTCTGGTTACAATTATTACGGCTGTTTTCAATAACGCCTCCAGTGTTGAGGATTCCCTGCGGTCAGTACTCTCTCAAAGTTATCCAAACATCGAATATATTGTCGTTGACGGTGGATCAACCGATGGAACGGTTGATGTTGTTCGAGGTTATCAAGATGAAATTGATCGCTTCGTTTCTGAGCCCGACGAAGGAATATACGATGCCCTGAACAAGGGGATTCGGATGTCAGAAGGTGATGTCATCGGCATACTTCATTCTGACGACCTTTTCTGCGACGAAAATGTGGTTCAGGATGTGATGGATAGAATCACCAGCTCGGAAGCTGATATCTGCTTTTCTGACCTGGTGATCGTGGACAAGTCGTCCAATAAAATTGTTCGCTACTACATGGCCCACTATTTCAGGCGCTGGCTTTTCAGGTGCGGCTGGATGCCACCTCACCCGACATGTTTTATCAAGCGGGAACTTTACGAGCGCTTCGGGTTGTACACGACACGATTCTCCGTGGCAGGTGATTTCGATTTTCTTGTCAGGGTGTTCTTTGGCGCTGACATCAAGTGGGCGTATCTCGATCGTGTTACCGTAAAAATGCACGTCGGCGGTATCAGCAACTCCGGTTTTGCCAGTAAAAGAACTATCGCAAACGAGATTTCCGCTTCGCTTCGCGATAACAATGTATGGTCTTTATCGTTTTTTCAGGTCATTCGCTACCTGATACGTCTATTTGAGTTTGTTGTAAAGCCTCGTAACATGCGGTGTGGTTGATGGATTCAAAGCACAAATGCTGTCTGGTTACAGGCGCTTCCGGTTTTGTTGGCGAGAGGCTGGTTGGGCTTCTTCGTCAATCCGGATGTGGAATACGCGTGATATCACGCAAGCCGGCAAACGATGATCTTGATACGGTTTTGTGTGACCTCCTGGAAGATGCTGTTCCCGATGCGGCCTACAGCAACGTCGATACCGTGTATCATCTGGCGGGTCTTGCTCACGATTTCAGGGCAGCGGAAGAGATCGAGCGTGAATATTTTGGCCTGAATGTTGAAGCTACCGTCAGGCTTGCAGAGTCCGCAGCCACTCACGGGGTCAGGAAGTTTGTTTTCGTCAGTAGCGTAAAAGCTGGCGGGAGAGTTTCTGCAGGGCATTGTGCGGATGAATCCGATCTGGGTGAGCCTGATGGTATATATGGCAAGACCAAGAGAGAGGCTGAAACCAGGCTGTTGGATATTGGAGAGAGAACCGGTCTCGATGTCTCCATTGTGCGGCCCGCCCTGGTCTACGGACCGGGTGTAAAGGGAAACCTGGCCACGATGTTGTCAGGAATCAACGGTGGTTGGTTTCCCCCGCTACCTGAGACAGGAAACCGGCGTTCCATGATACATGTCGATGATCTTGTTCGGTCGTTGCAATTTATTGCAGGGCATGAGCTCTCGCGGGGTGAGATATTTATTGCGACGGACGGAATGCAGTATTCATCGAGAGAGATCTATGAGACGCTCTGCAGAATATTGAATAAAAATCCGGTCTCCTGGAGTGTTCCCAAGGGAGTATTTGATTTTTTGGGGTATTTCAGCCCAAATGCCCGTTACAAGTTTGACAAACTGTTTGGTGATGAGTGTTATTCGTCTGAAAAACTGCAATCCTTTGGCTTCAGGCCAAGGTACACGCTGATCGAGATGAAAAAATCCTCCTTCTGATCTCATGTTTACGCTTTACTCCTTACTGCTGTACTTGTTGCTACCTGCTGTTTTCTTACGGCTGTTGATTCGTGGTATCCGTGTTCCGGGCTATCGTGACAGGATGCTCGAGCGATTCGGTCGGTTCGATTCACTTGGAGTTGAAGAATCCATATGGATTCATACTGTTTCCATCGGAGAAGCCCAGGCGGCCGAGCCCATGGTCAGGCATTTGATCGATCGTTATCCAGGTATTCCGGTCGTGATTACGACCACCACCCCGACCGGCTCAGACCGGGTCAGAAAGTTATTCGGGGGGGCGGTTCATCATGTCTATTTTCCGTTCGATCTGCCGTTCGCCATTAATGGGTTTCTGAAGCGCACCAATCCCCGCATACTGGTTATGATGGAAACGGAGGTATGGCCAAACCTCCTGGCCATTTGTAAAAAGAATGGGATCAAAACAGTTCTGGCTAATGCCAGGCTGTCGGAGAGATCAGCCAGGGGCTACTCGCGACTGGGATCATTTGCACGCCGTGCCTTCGCAAATATCGGTATGGTGGCCGCACAGGGACCTGGAGATGCTGAACGGTTTCTGGGATTGGGAGTGTCTCGAGACAGGGTTCGCGTAACCGGCAGTATTAAGTTTGATATTAAATTACCCGCCAGTCTCCAAGAACAGGCAGAAGTGCTTCGCAGAGATTGGAGTGAGCGCCCGGTCTGGGTTGCGGCGAGCACCCATGAGGGCGAGGATGAATATGTCCTCGCAGCCCATAAAATGATTCGGCAGCATCTCCCTGATGCACTTCTCGTGCTGGTTCCAAGACATCCCGAGCGGTTTGACCGGGTGGCGACCCTGGCGCAAAAAGCGGGCTTCACAGTGGCAAGGCGTTCTGCGGGAGGGACCTGCGATGCCAGTGTCGATCTGTTTCTTGGTGACACCATGGGTGAGCTGACCCTGTTCCTGGCGGCGTCAGATGTGGCATTTGTCGGCGGAAGCCTTGTTGCCACGGGTGGACACAATGTTTTAGAGCCCGCAGCCCTGGGCGTCCCCGTGGTTTTTGGTCCGCACATGTTCAACTTCGCTCTCATCAGCAGCATGCTGTTGTCTGAGAATGCTGCCGTTCAGATCGCTGACGAGGTTCAGCTGGCCGAGGTGGTAACGGGATGGCTGAGTGACGCCAGCGAACGGGCATGCGTGGGCGAGAATGGTCGCGCCGTGGTGGAGTCAAACAAGGGCGCGCTGGAACGCTTGATGTCCGTTATCGAGGGGCAGTTGGAAGATGTGGTGCCTGCCGCCGGGCAGGGCAGCAGGTAAAACAGGCTGGGAACGGACCCGCGCCAGGTTTCAGAAGACGAACTTTTCTTTCTGGGGGGTATTCCGGAGAGGCGCCAGTTCGGTTTCGAACAGTGCCTCGGTGCGCCATGCATCCTCGCTGACGCGGGTTACGAGGTTGGCGGTCATGAGGTCACCTTCCCCGATAACCACAAACATGCGGCCGCCAACTTTAAGGCGCCGTTTCAGCTTGTCGTCCATCACGGGCATAGAGCCGGTGACGGCGATTACATCGAAAGGTTCGCCCTGGATGCCGGGCTGGTCGAGACCATCGTCCAGCCTGAGATTCACATTGGTTATGTCGTGATCCGCAAGCCGCTCTTTGGCCTGTTGGTGCAGGGTCTCACTGATCTCGAAACTGACCACCGCGGCCGCCAGTCGGGCCAGGCAGGCTGTCAGAAAACCGCTGCCGGAACCGATCTCGAGTGCCTTGTCGCTCTCGCTGATATCGAGGGCCTGGAGCAGTCGGGCCTCGATTTTCGGCGCCATCATCTTCTGGCCATCGCCAAGGGGTATTTCGGTGTCGGTATAGGCGAGGTTCTTGTATTGCTCGGGAACGAAGGCGTCCCGCGGCAGCACCTCAAGCGCCTCGATCACGCGATCATCAACCACCTCCCAGGGGCGGATCTGCTGCTGGACCATGTTGAACCGGGCTTTTTCGAGGCTTGCTGCAACCATTTTCGTTACCTGAAACAGTTTAATCTGACCAAAAACGATGGATTAGCGTACGCAGTTTGGAGCTTTCAGGCAAGTCATCTGTATGTATACAAAGATAAAAAGAGGCGCAATGCCTTACTGCTCGTGATTTTGATGGCATGATGGGCTGTAAAAGTGCTTTACTTTCAGCTGCTTATTCAGGTATTTCTGCAGGCGGTAATATGCACGACTCAGCGCTGTGAGTCGATGATCGCCTCCACTTCCGCAACCACCTCGGAGACTTTCGCCGGGTCGCCGCGGGACTCTACGTTGAGCCTGAGCAGCGGCTCGGTATTCGATGCCCTCAGATTGAGGCGCCAGTCCGGGAACTCGAGGCTGACCCCATCGACGTTTTCGACGCGAGGCTTCAAGGCATCGTAATGCTCCTTGACCGCCGTCATGCATGCCTGGGCGTCGTTTACCCTGTAGTTGATCTCGCCACTGCAGGGGTATGCGGACATGCGTTCGGCGACCAGCGCTGAGAGCGGCTTGCCGGTCGTGCCAATCAGTTCGATCACCAGCAGCCAGGGGATCATGCCGCTGTCGCAGTAGGCGAAGTCCCTGAAATAGTGGTGGGCGCTCATCTCGCCGCCGTAGATGGCGTTCTCGGCCCGCATACGCTCCTTGATGAAGGCGTGTCCGGTCTTGCTCTGGATGGCAACACCCCCCGCACCCTCCACCACGTCCACGGTATTCCAGGTCAGGCGCGGGTCATGGATGATCTTCTCTCCTGGATGCTTGGCCAGGAAGGCCTCTGCCAGCAGACCGACAATATAGTAGCCTTCGATGAACTTTCCGTTTTCGTCGAACAGAAAGCAGCGATCGAAATCCCCATCCCAGGCTATGCCCATATCGGCGCCCTCGGACAGGACGGCATCGGCGGTAGCTGCCCGGTTCTCCGGCAGCAACGGGTTGGGGATGCCGTTCGGGAAGCTGCCATCGGGCTGATGATGGACCTTGTGGAAGGTGATCGGAATATTCAGTGTTGAAAACCGTTGTTCCATGGCATCGATCACGTGACCGGCAGCGCCGTTGCCTGCATTGACCACCAGCTTGATGGGATTGAGCCGGGATGGATCGAGGTAGCCGAGCAGGTGGTCAACGTAGTCATCCAGAATGGATGCTTGCTGGAGTTGCCCCCGGTTTTCCGACGGCTCGAAACGGTTCTCCTCGGCCAGTCGCTGAATCTCCCGCAGGCCGGTGTCGCCGCTGATCGGCACGGCGCCACGCCCAACCAACTTCATGCCGTTGTAATCGATCGGATTATGGCTGGCGGTGACCTCGATGCCACCATCCACGTCCAGGTGGAAGGCGGCGAAGTAGATCTCTTCGGTGCCGGTCATGCCGATATCGATCACATCCGCACCGGCATCCATCAATCCCCTGGCCAGGGCCTGCTTCAGCGGCTCACTGGTCTCGCGGATATCACCGCCCACGACCAACCGTCGTGCATCGAGGAACTGGGCAAAAGCCCGCCCGATACGGTAGGCGATATCTTCGTTCAGTTCAGTGCCGAGTTTTCCGCGAATATCGTATGCCTTGAAACAACTGAGCTCAGACATCAGACCCTTCCATAGATATCTTCGAAACGGACGATGTCATCCTCGCCCAGGTACTCGCCACTCTGCACCTCGATGATCACCAGGTCGACTATCCCGGGGTTCTCCAGCCGATGCTTGTGGCCGGCGGGGATATAGGTCGACTCGTTGGCGCTGACGAAAAGCTCCCGCTCCCCGTTGGTCACCTTGGCCATGCCGCTGACCACGATCCAGTGTTCGCTGCGGTGGTGATGCATCTGCAGGCTGATGCTGGAGCCGGGCTTTACAACGATGCGCTTGATCTTGAAGCTGGAGCCCTCCTCGAGCACCGTGTAGGTGCCCCAGGGGCGGGCCACCGTGCGGTGGAGCTTGTAGGCTTCGTGATCCTGCTGTTTTAGCCGGCTGACGATCTTCTTGATGTCCTGGGCGTTATCCTCGTGGGCGACCAGCAGGGCATCAGGGGTATCGACGATCAGCATGTTTTCGATGCCTACCGTGGCCACCAGCCGGTCCTCGCTCTGTACGAAGGTGTTCTTGCTGTCCACCAGTATGGCCTCGCCGATGGTCCGGTTGTTGTCGGCGTCCGGCTCAGTAAGCTGGCTCAGGGACTTCCAGGAACCGATATCGTTCCAGTCGAAATGGCCGGGAACCACGGCCACCCGGTCAGAGCGTTCCATCACCGCGTAGTCGACCGAGATGGCCGGAACTTCGGAGAAGGTTTCAGCCGGTATCTCCAGCATCCCGGAATCGGGGTTATTCTCATTCAGGCCCTTCCAGCAGGTCTCTGCCGCGCCATAGACATCCGGCGCATGGCTGGCCAGTTCATCGAGGATGACGCCTGCCTTGAAACAGAACATGCCGGAGTTCCAGAGAAAGTTACCGGCGGCCAGGTAGTCTGCCGCCTTCTCCTCGGACGGCTTCTCGACGAAACGCTTCACCTGTTTACCGGGGCCCAGTTCAGGGCCGCTTTCGATATAGCCGAAACCTGTTTCCGGTGAGGTCGGCACGATACCGAAGGTCACCAGGTAATCGTCCCGGGCAAGGGTCGCGGTATCCGCGACTGCGGAAGCGAAGGTTTCCGTGTCGCTGATCAGGTGGTCGGCGGCGAGAATCAGCATCAGGGCGTCCCGGCCGTACTTTTCGGCGATATAGAAGGCGGCCATGGCCACCGCCGGTGCCGTATTGCGGGCAACCGGTTCCAGCAGGAAAGTGCCACTGTTCTCCTCGCCGACACCGGCGATCGCGAACTCATCCTTGCTCAGGAAGAAGTAGTCGCGGTTGGTGACGGTGAGAATCTCTCCGCCCTCGGCCACCCTGGCCGCGCGGTTGTAGGTTTTCTGAATCAGGCTTTCGCCGTCGGCCAGTTTCATGAAAGGCTTGGGGAATCCTTCCCGTGAGACAGGCCAAAGGCGCGTGCCCGCGCCACCTGAAAGTATTATGGGTATGAGTGGCATTTCATTCCTTTAGTGTTGTATCAGCCTGAAGAGAGCTTATAACACAGTTGCCGTGGGTAATGGTAACCGCCTTCCCTATGTGCGGAAATCGGCCTGTTGGCATGCCTGTTTCGGTTGATTTACCTGACCATTTTGGTTAGTTTTAGCCCCATTCCCAGGATGCCAGAGCATCGACGAGCTAGGGGTGCTCCAACGGAGCTGAGAAACACCCTTTGCACCTGATCCGGTTAATGCCGGCGGAGGAAAGCTACGGGAGCCGTGACACTATGGCCTGTAGCCCATTTCCCTCCCCTTACAGAGGAACATAGGCATGAGTGCCATCCCAGAAGATTTTATCAACAAGACCTCCCGACTGTCGGAAGAGGTCACGAAACCTTTTTCAAACTCCCGCAAGATCCATGTGAAGGGTTCCCGTGACGATATCCGGGTGCCCATGCGGGAGATCTCCCAGTCCCCCACCCAGATCAATGACGGTAACGAAGAGAACCCACCGGTAGTGGTTTATGACACCTCCGGTCCCTTCTCCGATCCGGACCAGGAGGTCGATCTGCTCAAGGGCATGCCCGATGTACGCGGTGCCTGGATTCTCGAGCGCGATGACACCGAGCAGCTGGACGGCCCCAGCTCGGCATACGGAACCGAGCGTCAGAACGACCCCGAACTGGCTCACCTGCGCTTCGAGCATATCCACTCCCCGCGGCGTGCCAGGGCGGGTCGCAATGTCACCCAGATGCACTACGCCCGCCAGGGGATCATCACCCCGGAGATGGAGTACGTGGCGATCCGCGAGAACTGCCGCCTGCAGGAGCTGCGCCAGGACCCCCGCTACAGCAAGCTGCTGAAACAGCACCCCGGGCAGAGCTTCGGTGCCAACATCCCCGACGAGATCACCCCGGAATTCGTACGCAGCGAGATCGCGGCCGGTCGCGCCATCATCCCGGCCAACATCAACCACCCCGAAGTGGAGCCGATGATCATCGGCCGTAATTTCCGGGTCAAGATCAACACCAACATCGGCAACTCGGCGGTCACCTCCTCGATTGCCGAAGAGGTGGAGAAGATGGCCTGGTCCGCCCGTTGGGGCGGAGACACCCTGATGGATCTCTCCACCGGCAAGAACATCCACGAGACCCGCGAGTGGATCCTGCGCAACGCACCCATGCCCATCGGTACCGTGCCGATCTACCAGGCCCTCGAGAAGGTCAACGGCAAGTCCGAGGACCTCACCTGGGAGATCATGCGCGACACGCTGATCGAGCAGGCGGAGCAGGGAGTCGACTACTTCACCATCCACGCCGGTGTACTGCTGCGCTACGTTCCGCTGACCGCCCAGCGCGTCACCGGCATCGTCTCCCGCGGCGGCTCAATCCTCGCCAAGTGGTGTCTTGCCCATCACGAGGAGAACTTCCTCTACACCCACTTCGAAGAGATCTGCGAGATCATGAAGGCCTACGACGTGGCCTTCTCCCTGGGTGACGGCCTGCGCCCCGGTTGCCTGGCCGACGCAAACGACGCCGCCCAGTTCGGCGAGCTGGAGACACTGGGTGAGCTGACCAAAATCGCCTGGGAGCACGATGTCCAGGTGATGATCGAAGGGCCCGGCCATGTGCCCATGCAGATGATCAAGGAGAACATGGACAAGGAGCTGACAGACTGCTTCGAGGCGCCGTTCTACACCCTGGGGCCCATCGTCACCGATTTCGCCCCCGGTTACGACCATATCACCTCCGCCATCGGCGCGGCCCAGATCGGTTGGTACGGCACCTCCATGCTCTGCTACGTGACACCGAAGGAGCATCTCGGCCTGCCCAACAAGGAGGATGTGCGCGAAGGCATCATCGCCTACAAGATCGCCGCCCAGGCCGCCGACCTGGCGAAGGGTTTTCCGGGGGCCCAGCTGCGCGACAACGCCATGTCCAAGGCGCGCTTCGAGTTCCGCTGGGAGGATCAGTTCAATCTCGCCTTCGACCCCGATCGTGCCCGTGAATACCACGACGAGACCATGCCGGCCCAGGCACACAAGGTGGCCCACTTCTGCTCCATGTGTGGTCCCAACTTCTGCTCCATGAAGATTACCCAGGACGTACGCGATTACGCTGCCAAGAAGGGGCTTGGCGTCGACCTGGCCATGGAGGAGGGTATGAAGGAGAAGGCCGAGCAGTTCAAGCAGCAGGGTGCGGAGATCTACAAGGAGGTCTGAAGAGCCTTCAGTACCCGCAGCAGCTACTGGAAAAGGCCCGAGGGAGAGATCCCGAGGGCCTTTTTTTCTTTCGTAGAAAACCTGTTTATGTATTACCCTTAAATTAGACGGCGAGTTTGCCCTGTCGGGTCTATTTGAGTCCGGTAATACACTGAAAAACAAAATGAAAAAGTTGTTCTGCAGATCGGGTGGTAACAGCAGGTTTCAGGGGCTTCTGGGTGTCCTGGGGATGGGGCTGTTGCTCTGCCTGGTCTCACTGCCGGTCTGTTCGGACATCCTCACCCCTGAAGAGCGGCAATGGCTCGAGAGTGCCCCGCCGATCCGCTTTGCCCCTGCGCCCAACTACCCGCCGGTGGAGTTCTTCGACGAAAGCGATACCTACCGGGGTATCACCGCCGATTTCGTGCACTACATGCGCGAACTGGTGGGTATCGATCTGAAAATTGTCCAGCTGCAGAGCTGGAACCAGGTGATCGAGAAGAGCAAACGGCGCGAGGTGGATGTCTGGGGGGCTGCTGCCAAGACAGACGAGCGCGCCACCTACATGAACTTCACAGAGCCTTATATCCGGCTGCCGGCGGTGATTATCGTGCGCAAGGAGGTCGAGGGTGAGCTGCGTGTTCCGGATCTGGCGGGCAAGCGCCTGGTGACCATCACCAACTACGCCTCGGAGCAGTACATCGCGGAGAACTATCCCGAGATAGAACGGCTCTCGGTGCCGGATATCGAGACCGGCCTGCGCATGGTCTCCTTCGGCCTTGCCGACGCCATCGTGGCGACCAACGCCTCGGCCATCTACTACATCGAGAAAGAGGGGCTGACCAACCTGCGCGTGGCCGGCGAATCCGGCTTCGAGTGGAACCTGAGGTTCGCCGCCCGCAACGACTGGCCACTGCTGGTAGGTATCATCCAGAAAGGCCTGGACAGTATCAGCGAGGACAGGAAGCGCGAGATCTACCGGCGCTGGATCAGTCTCGGGGGCTCCGAGTGGGAGCTGACCTGGGCATTTGTCGCCGAGCTGGCGGCAGCACTCGCAGTGATCGTGTTCATCGGTGTACTGCTCTGGAACCGCATGCTGCGCCAACGGGTCGCCAGCCGCACCGAGGCGCTCAACCAGGAGCTCCACGAGCGCGAGACACTGGAGGCCGAACTGCGTCGACTGGCCACCACCGATGAACTGACCGGCGCCCTGAATCGCCGACGTATCATGGATCTCGCCGGCGACGAGGTGAGGCGTGCATCGCGCTACGGATCGGACTTCTCCATGGCCCTGCTGGATCTCGATTACTTCAAGAAGATCATCGATACCTATGGCCATGCGGCAGGTGACCTGGCGCTCAAGGCGGTGGTCAACAGCTGCAAGCAGTCCCTGAGGGATTGCGATCTGCTGGGGCGTGTGGGCGGCGAGGAGTTCCTGGTCGTGATGCCTGAGTCAGGCGAGCAGGCCGCCCGGCAGGCGATCGAGCGGCTGCGCAGTGCCATAGAGGCGCTCTCCATCGCCACCGCGGATCAGCACAGGATCAAGCTGACTGTGAGTGCAGGGCTGACCCACTACGGTGGGGAGGAGGACAGTGTCGAGCGCATGCTCTGCCGCTGCGACAAGGCCCTCTACCAGGCCAAGGAGAGCGGTCGCAACCGGCTGGTCGTCTGCGAAAGGGAGTGTGATGAGTGGTCCGAGTGCGGTGAAGGCTGACTACTCTTCGAGCATCTTTTCGATCAGCGTCACTACCTCCGGGGTGTCCCACTCCAATCCGCCGAAATAGGCGTAACGTATCCGGCCCTCCCCATCGATCAGGAAGGTGGTGGGGAATGCGCGCAGCTTCCACGTCTTGACCGTCGCCCCTTCGGGATCGAGCATCACCGGAAAGTCCGCCGGTACCTTCTTCAGGAAGGCCTCCACCCGCTCCACGCTTTCGCCCACATCAACGCTCAGCACCGCAACGCTGCGGTCACTGAGTTTGCGCTTGAGACGTCCCAGGGAGGGGATCTCCTTCACGCAGGGGGGGCACCAGGTGGCCCAGAAGTTGAGGAGCACCACCTTTCCCCTGTAGTCGCTCAAGGTATAGCGTTGCCCCTCCAGGTCGGTGAGAGAGAGTCCCGGTGGTGTGGGGTCACCCGTGTAGGGTGAGAGCTTTCCACTGAACGCGGTAGCGTTCCATTCCGGCTCATCGCCTGTGCCGATCGCCTTCGCGGGTGTCTTCGCTGCCGGGTTGATGCCTGCAAGCAGGGGCGCGACGGAGGACAGTATTCCGGGCAGCTTTGCACTCTGTGCAAGCTCCTTTTCAGAGGCGTTGGGTCGTTGATGAAAGCCGTCCGAGACATCCCTTATCACGCGGGTGAACACGTCTGCGCCTCCACCCCTGAGTTTCTCCAGCAGCTCATCCAGGTACCATCGCTTGGAGGAGTCCGCCGGTTGTATCAGCAGTACCGGCTGGTTGGTCAGTTGCGCCACCGGCAGGTACTCCGGATCCTCTCCCGGGACAGGAGCCCTGGCCATCAGGTTGGGGTGGAACAGGAACAGGCCACCGAGGGGTTTGCGTTCTGAATACAGCTGTTGCCACCGCCTGACCGCCATCATCGCCAGGGCGGCCCCGCGTCCCGTGCTCATGATAAAGAGGCGTCCCTGCTCCGGCTGGCTTCGCGCTATCAGTTCGGCGACCTCATCAACCGGGATCTCCAGCAGGCTGCTGCGACCCGGTGGCAGGAAATAGCCATCGTGGAGATCCGCCAGCCAGACATCGAAACCGTGTACCGCCAGTCCATCCGCCAGGCTCAGTTCGCGTGCGCCTCGAAAACCGAACTCTGAAGGCAGCCAGAGAATACGGTCGCCATCACTGTGGAAGCGGGTGACCGGGATCTCCGTTTCCGACGAGAGTGCAATCGACAACTCCTCGCTGTCGGAAGCGGCGGCCGTGGTTGCCAGCAGGGTGATGAGCAGGGCCATCAGGAGCTGTAACCCGAGTGGCTGGCGTGTGTTGGCTGTCTCTTGCATAGTGATTGGAATATACGCAGTTCAGGCGCAGTCTATAGGATAAGCGGATGGCGTAACATGGTTGAAAACCGCAATGCTGACCCGGTGTCTGCCGAGCCGGATGATGGGCTTCTCACGACTGCAGCAGAGACAGCAACTCCTGCATATCTTGAACCATTGCATCGGGTTCGACAGCCGTCTCCAGGCGGGTGTTCTGCCGGTTCATCCAGATACAGCGTATTCCCGCCCGACGCGCCCCCTCGATATCGGTGGTCGGTTCGTCGCCCACGTGAAGCATCCCCTCCGGGCCGATGCCGGAACGCTCGCAGGCCATTTCGAACATGCGGGGTTCGGGCTTGGCGGCGCCGGCCTCTTCTGAAGTGACAGAGAAATCGAACAAATGATCGATGCCAAGGCGTTCGATGCTGGCATTGCCGTTGGTGAGTGCGCCCAGCAGGTAGCCGTCCCTTCTCAGTCGTTCCAGCCCGGGGATGACATCGTCGTAGAGAGTGATCCTGTGGCGAGCCTCGATGAACATCTCGAAGGCCGGTTCCACCAGGCTGCGGTCATAGCCGGTGTCCAGTGCAAGCTGAGCCAGGAACACCTTCCTCAGTTCGGTCATGTCATGGTGCAGGTCCGGGCGGGATGCATAGAGTGCATGGCGCAAGCGGTAGAGTGCCTCGCAGTCGTATGCCTCTCCTATCCTCGGATAGTGTTCCGCGAGCCAGTCGCAAAGCGCTTGCTCCGCCGCCTTCAGAACGGGGCGGTTGTCCCACAGCGTATCGTCGAGATCGAAGCTGATGGCACGGATATCCTGTGTGAATAAGCTGTTGTTCATCACCAGGTCAATTTACACCATACCCTGATAAAGATCTTCCAAGTAGGTTATCATCCCGCCCTCCAATCCCCTTATTACCGCGCATCGATGAAATACGACAACATACTGCAGACCGTAGGCAACACGCCGGTTATCCGTCTCAACAAGGTGAAGGATATCCAGGCCCGTGAACTCTGGGTGAAGGTCGAGAGTTTCAATCCCGCGGGTTCGGTCAAGGATCGCCCGGCACTGAACATGATCGAAGAGGCGGAGCGGCGTGGCCTGATAAAGCCGGGCGATGTGATCATCGAGCCCACGTCGGGCAATACCGGTATCGGCATCGCCATGGTGGCAGCGGTAAAGGGCTACCCGGCCGTGATGGTGATGGCCGAGGATATGAGCGACGAGCGCAAGAAGATCCTGCGCGCCTTCGGCGCCGAACTGGTACTGACGCCTGCGCAGAAGGGTACCAAGGGGGCCATCGAGGAGGCGAAGCGACTGGCCGAAGAGAAGGGCTGGTTCTTCATCGGGCAGCACTTCAATCCGGACAACCCGGGTGCCCACAGGCAGACCGCCAGGGAGATCATTGAAGACTTTGGTGATGAACTGGATGCCATCGTCTGCACAACCGGCACCGGTGGCACCATCTCCGGGCTCGGCAGCAACCTGCGCGAGTACAACGCCAACCTGCAGGTGATCGCCACCGAGCCTGCCGATTCGCCGATCCTGACCCGGGGTATTGCGTGCAAGCACAAGATCATGGGTACAGCGCCGGGTTTCATACCCGAGGTGCTCGATACAAAGATATGGGATGAGGTGGTTCAGATCACCACGGATGAGGCCTACGAGACCACCCGCTATCTTGCAAGAGAGGAGGGGATATTCGCTGGTATATCATCCGGTGCCGCCGTTGCGGGAATGATCAAGGTGGCCAGGCGCGAGAGCTTTCGCGACAAGGTACTGCTTGCCATGCTTCCCGATACCGGCGAGCGTTATCTCAGTACCGATGTCTGGGAGTGAACCGGAACGCCCGGCAAAAAAACCTTTAACATGCTAAAGTTATCGGAGTTTAGGCTGCAATGGGGAGTAGTCTATGAATCCGAAGAAGACAATAAAAAGGTGCCTGGTGTGTGATCAGACCTCTGATCAACTGCCTCTCATGGCACTTGAATATAACGGGGCACAGCACTGGATATGCTCGCAGCATCTTCCGTTGTTGATCCATAAACCGGAGCAGCTTATCGGTAAGCTGAAGGGTGTTGAAAACCTGATCGCTGTAGAGGCGTCAGAGGCCTGAGCCGATCGCCGGATCGGATTTCAATCATAACGGTATCCGGCGTGCTGCAGATATCACACAAAGTATCCATTCCCGATGAAGAGATTGAACTGACGGCGATCAGGGCACAGGGTGCCGGTGGCCAGAACGTCAACAAGGTCTCATCGGCGATTCACCTGCGTTTCGATATCTCCCTTTCATCCCTGCCCGACTTCTACAAGCAACGGCTTCTGAATCTGAAGGACAGCCGCATCTCCAAGGAGGGCATCATCGTCATCAAGGCCCAGCGGTTCCGCACCCAGGAGAAGAACCGGGAAGATGCCCTGGAGCGCTTGAGGCTGTTGATCAGAAAGGTCTCGGTGACCCAGAAGAAGCGTATCGCCACCAAGCCCACAAAGGCAGCGAAGAGGCGGCGGCTCGACAGCAAGACACGGCGTGGCCAACAAAAAGCACTGAGACGGAAGGTGGACTACTGATACAGAAGGGCGTCCTGCTCTGCTGTCTGTTGATGGCGGGCCGGGTATGCCCCGGCCCATCCTGAAGCGGCATCAGTTCTGAACGGATTTGTCTTTCTTTCTTTTCGGCTTGTTCTTTGTCTTGCGCTTGGGTTTTTTCTTTTTCGGTGCCTTGGCCTCGGGCTCATCGAGCCGTGAGATATTGAGCTTCTGCCCGCAGACCCATGTCTTTTTCAGGTCCTGGAAAATATCCTTCGGCATCCCCTCCGGCAGGTCCACCAGGCTGTGGTCGTCGAAGATCCGGATGTGGCCTATATACTGGCTGTCCAGGCCCGCCTCGTTGGCGATGGCGCCAACGATATTGCCCGGCTTCACCTCGTGGTTGTGGCCCACTTCGATGCGAAACCGCTCCATGCCCTCCTCGGGTGGGTTTTCAGGTTTGCGTTGTGGGCGCTCCCTTCTCTTCTCGCGTCCCTCCTCCTGTCTGCGCTCGCTTCGCTCCGCCCGGCTGGCTTTTACCGGCTTGCTGGAGAGCAGCATCGGCTGGTCGCCCTGTACCAGCTTTGCCAGGGCGGCGGCGATCTCCAGGGCGGAGATGTTGTGTTCCTGCTGGTACTGCTCCATCAACTGGTAGAAAAAACCGAGTTCCTCGGTGGCCAGGGTGTCGGTGATCTGGTCTTTGAAGCGTGCGATACGCTTGTCGTTGATGGTCTCCGCAGAGGGGAGTTCCATCAGTTCGATCTGTTTGCGTGTCGCTTTCTCGATAGCCTTCAGCAGGCGGCGCTCACGGGGGGCAACGAACAGGATCGCATCACCACTGCGGCCGGCGCGGCCGGTACGCCCGATGCGGTGCACGTAGGCCTCCGTGTCGTAGGGGATGTCGTAGTTGATGACATGGCTGATACGCTGCACATCCAATCCACGGGCCGCCACGTCGGTGGCCACCAGGATGTCCAGCTTGCCACCCTTGAGCTTCTCCACCGTCCGTTCGCGGTCCTTCTGGGCAATGTCGCCGTTGAGAGGGGCCGTTGCATAACCCCGCGCCTGGAGCTTCTCTGCCAGCTCGATGGTGGCGGTCTTGGTGCGCACGAAGATGATGATGCCGTCGAAGGGTTCCGCCTCGAGGATGCGGGTCAGGGCATCCAGCTTGTGCAGGCCGCTCACCAGCCAGTAGCGTTGGCGGATGGTCTCGGCGGTGGTGGTCTTCACCTTGATGGTGATCTCTTCCGGATTGCTGAGGTGCTTCTGGGCGATACGGCGGATCACACTCGGCATGGTGGCCGAGAAGAGGGCGATCTGGCGCTGCTCGGGGGTCTGTTCAAGGACCCATTCGACGTCATCAATGAAGCCCATACGCAGCATCTCGTCGGCCTCGTCCAGCACCAGGGTACTCAGGTTATCCAGCTTCAGGGAGCCTTTTCGCATGTGGTCCATCACGCGGCCGGGGGTGCCCACCACCACGTGCACGCCACGTTTCAGCGGACGCAGCTGGACACGGTAGTCCTGGCCGCCGTAGATCGGCAGTACATGGAACCCTTTCATGTGGGTGGCGTAGCGCTGGAACGCCTCGGCCACCTGGATCGCCAGTTCCCTTGTGGGGGCCAGTACAAGTACCTGGGGGTCTTTCTTGCTGAGGTCGATCCTGGAGAGGAGGGGCAGGGCAAAGGCGGCGGTCTTGCCGGTGCCGGTCTGGGCCTGGCCCAGCAGGTCGCTGCCGTCCAGGATGTGGGGGATGGTCTGTGCCTGGATTGGCGAGGGGGTTTCGTAACCCACGTCATCCAGGGCCTTGAGCACGGGCTCGATAAGTCCCAGGTTAATGAAACCGGGAACGGTGTTGTCAGCGGAGGACATTGAACGGGTTCCTTGCGGATAAGCAGGGCAGGGCCCTGGTGTAACAGTCCAACCGGAATCGGCAAGAGAGCGGTCGGGAAAATGGTCTGATCAGTGAGTGAGTATAGACACCCAGTAGCGCAGGGCAGGGGATACTACAGGGTTTGAGTCAGAAAAGATAGGTAAAAACAGGATATTAGCTTATAGGACTCCGGCGCCTACAGGCGCCGGAGCAGGCTTCGCCACCGTTTAGCGGCGCTGTGCAGGTTGCGGGCGTTTGAACCCGGCCTTCTCCATGCAGTTGACCATCTGCTCGTTGCTGCTGCTGGCTTCCAGGCAGCCCAGGGCGGCGGTGGTGTTCTTGATGGAGGCGTCGATATTGGTAAGGATCTGCTCTTTCAGTTCAGGGCTCCACTCCATTTTCGGACTCTTTGGCGGCTGCTGGCCCGGGTTGCCCGGGGCACTGCCCATCATCTTGTTGCGGAACTCCATCATGATTTCGGCGCAATTGTTGAGCTGCTCGGAATTGCTGCTCTTGCTGACGCAGGCCCTGGACTCCTTCATGTAAGGCAGGGATTCGGCCATTGAGGGCAGCATACTCTCCTTCATCTGGGCGAAGGTGTGGGGGCTCTTCTGGGGCGGGACTGCCAGGGCGATGGCAGGTACCAGGAGCAGGGCGGTGGTAATAAACTTCATCTGGTTCTCCATTGGGTGGTCTTTCTCTTCAGCCGCTTTCGGTCAGTGTACAGACAGGGTGGCTGATAACAAGTTCATTCCGACAGGAACTCGGCCAGTGCCTTGCCGGTCTGGGAGCGCCTGGTGGTGCGGGCGATCTTCTCCGGTCTGCCCTCGGCCACCACCTGGCCGCCCGCCTCGCCCCCTTCGGGGCCCATATCGATGATCCAGTCCGCCTCGGCGATGATGTCCAGGTTGTGCTCGATCACCACCACCGAGTGGCCGCTCTCCACCAGTCGATGCAGTACCCGGATCAGCTTCTCCACGTCGGCCATGTGCAGGCCGACAGTAGGCTCATCCAGCACATAGAGGGTGGAGGCCGGTTTGCGCCGCATGCTCGGTTTCGCCTTGGCCAGTTCGGTGACCAGCTTGATGCGCTGGGCCTCGCCGCCTGAGAGGGTGGGGCTCTGCTGGCCCAGGGTGATGTAGCCCAGGCCCACGTCCTGCAGCAGGGTGAGGGCGTGGTGTATCCCGGGGTGGGCCTCGAAGTACTCCACCGCCTCGTCGACGCTCATGTTCAGCACGTCGCCGATGCTCTTGCCCTTGTAGTGGATGGAGAGGGTCTCGGGGTTGAAACGCTTGCCGCCACAGGCGTCGCAGACCATCTTCACGTCGGGCAGGAAGCTCATCTCAACCTTCTTCACGCCCTGGCCGTCGCAGGCGTCACAGCGACCACTCCGGGTGTTGAAGGAGAAACGCCCGGCGTCCCAGCCATGGATGCGGGCCTCGCCGGTGGCGGCGAAGAGCTTGCGGATCTGGTCCCAGAAGCCGATATAGGTGACAGGGCAGGAGCGGGGTGTCTTGCCGATGGGGGTCTGGTCCACCTCGAGTATCCGCTCCAGGTGCTCCGCACCCTTCAGGGCGCTGCAGCCCTGGAGATGGTTTTTGGGCTTGCGTCCCCTTTTTCCTTTCTGCTGCAACAGGCGCTTGAGATTGGACGCCAGCACCTCTCGGATAAGGGTGCTCTTGCCCGAGCCCGAGACACCGGTGACGCAGACCAGTCGGTCGAGGGGGATGCGGATATCGAGCTCGCGCAGGTTGTTCTGCCGGGCGCCGACGATCTCCAGGTAGTTTTCGGCCTTTACCGGGCGGCGGGGCATCAGGGGGTGTTTCAGGGGCTTCGCCAGGAACCGGCCGGTGAGGGAGTCTGGGCAGGCCATCAGCTCTTCGATATCCCCTTCCGCCACCACCTGGCCACCCCGCACACCGGCGCCGGGGCCGATATCCACCAGGTGCTGGGCACGACGTATGGTCTCCTCGTCGTGCTCCACCACCACAACGGTGTTGCCCTTGCCCTCCAGCTTGCCGAGGGTATCGAGCAGCATCCTGTTGTCCCGTGGATGGAGCCCGATGGTTGGCTCGTCCAGGATGTAGCAGACACCCTGCAGGTTGGAGCCCAACTGGGCGGCCAGCCGGATACGCTGGGCCTCGCCTCCGGAGAGGGTGGGGGCGGCTCGGTCCAGGGTCAGATAGCCCAGTCCCACCTCTTTCAGGAAACTGAGCCGGTTGCCGATCTCGGTCAGCAGGTCCTGGCCGATGGCCAGCTCCCGGCCGGAGAGCTTCAGCTCGTCGAACACCTTGGCGGCCTCGTCCACGCTGCAGGCGGAGTAGTCGGCAATGGACCAGTCATGGAAATAGATGGAGAGGGCCTCGGGGCGCAGGCGGCTCCCTTCGCAGGCGGGGCAGACCTCGCTGCTCTCCTCTTCCGCGTTGAGCCACTGATCCTCCTCGCCGCTCTGTTCCTGGTCGAACTCCGCCAGCACCGCGCCGGTGCCGTAGCAGTCGGGGCACCAGCCGTACTTGGAGTTGTAGGAGAAGAGCCGCGGATCGGGCTCCTCGAAGCCGGTACCGCAGTCGGGGCAGGTGCGCTGGGTGGAGAAGCTGCGCTCCTCGCCGCACCAGCCCTCACCGCTGCCGGCGGGGCTCGCCCCCTGCAGTCCGATGATACGTACCACCCCCTTGCCCTGGTTGAGGGCCTCGGTGAGCAGGGTCTGCAGCTCGTGTTCGGTCTCCGGGGCGACATCGATCTCGCCCACCGGCAGGTCGATATTGTGCTCCCTGTAGCGGTCGAGGGCGGGCCAGTCATGGGTGGGGGCGGGTTCGCCGTCCACCCGCAGAAAGGCGTAGCCCTTGCGGTCGGCCCACTTCGCCAGGTCGTTGTAGATACCTTTTCGGTTGACGATCAGTGGTGCCATCAGGGCGATGCGCTGCCCGCGGTAGCTGCGCAGGAGTTGGGCGAAGATCTCCTCCCGGCTCTGGGGCTGGATCGGCACTTGGCAGTCGGGGCAGTACTGGATGCCGAGCTTCACGAACAGCAGCCGCAGAAAGTGGTGGATCTCGGTCATGGTGGCCAGGGTGCTCTTGTGACCGCCCCGGCTGGTGCGCTGTTCGATGGCCACCGTGGGGGGGATGCCGAAGATGGCGTCCACGTCCGGCCGGGTGGCGGGTTGCACGAACTGGCGGGCGTAGGCGTTGAGCGACTCCAGGTAGCGGCGCTGTCCCTCGTTGAAGAGGATATCGAAGGCGATGGTGCTCTTGCCGCTGCCTGAGACGCCGGTGATCACGGTGAAGCGGTCGCGCGGTATCTCGATATTGATGTTGCGCAGATTGTGTTCGCGGGCGTGGCGGATCTCGATCTGCCGCTCCCTGGCGGGGGCTTTCCGTTCGGCTGTCGGTGCCGGCCCGGCCTTGGCCAGGGCAGCCATGTTCTCGGCATACTCCCGCAGTGCCCTGCCGGTGTGGCTGGTGCGGTGCCTGCTCACCTGTTCAGGGGAGCCCTCGCAGATGATCTCTCCACCACCGTCGCCCCCCTCGGGGCCCAGGTCGATCAGCCAGTCGGCGGCGCGGATCACATCCAGGTTGTGTTCGATCACCAGCAGGCTGTGGCCCCGCACCAGCAGTCGCTGGAACGCCTGCAACAGGGTGGCGATATCGTCGAAGTGCAGCCCGGTGGTGGGTTCGTCCAGCAGGAACAGGATCGGCCCCTTGCGCTGCTTGCCGCCCCTGGCCTTGGCCAGGTAGCCGGCCAGCTTGAGCCGCTGGGCCTCGCCTCCCGAAAGGGTGGGTACCGGCTGGCCCAGCCTGAGGTAGCTCAGGCCCACCGCCTCCAGGGGCTCCAGGGCGCGGCGTACCTCGGTGTTGCCGCGGAAGAAGGCGAGCGCCTCGGTGACGGTCATGGCGAGGATGTCGGCGATGGAACTGCCGTCGATGCGTACTTCCAGCACCTCGCCCCGGTAGCGGCTGCCGTTGCAGTCGGGGCAGCGCAGGTAGACGTCGCTGAGGAACTGCATCTCCACGTGTTCGAAGCCGGAGCCGGAGCAGGTGGGGCAGCGGCCGTTGCCGGAGTTGAAGCTGAAGGTGCCGGCGGTATAGCCGCGCTCTTTGGACAGCGCGGTCTTGGCGAACAGCTTGCGGATGGCATCGAGCCCGCCCACGTAGCTGGCGGGATTGGAGCGGGAGGTCTTGCCGATGGGGGACTGGTCCAGCATCACCACCTCGGTGATCTGCTCGTGACCCAGGATCTCCCCGTGGGCGCCCGCTTGCTCCTTGGGGGTGCCCTTCAGCTTGGCCAGGGCGTTGTAGAGAACATCCTGCACCAGGGTGCTCTTGCCGGAGCCCGAGACGCCGGTGATACAGACCAGTCGATTGAGGGGGATGCGAACATCCACACCCTTCAGGTTGTGTTCCGTGGCGTTGAGGATCTCGATGTAGTCGGTCTCCTCGTCGGGCAGGTTCGGCGCCTCCTGGGGGGCGACCTGTTTGCGGCCGCTGAGATAGTCGGCGGTCAGGGAGTGCTCGCTCTGCACCAGCTCGGCAGGGGTGCCGAAAAAGGTGATCTCGCCGCCATGCTCACCGGGCCCGGGACCGATATCGAGGATGCGGTCCGCGGCCAGCATGATCTGTGGATCGTGCTCCACCACCAGCAGGGAGTTGCCCGAGTCCCTCAGCCGCTGGAGTACGCCGTTGATGCGATCGATATCCCGTGGGTGGAGGCCGATGCTCGGCTCATCCAGTACGAACAGGGTGTTGACCAGGGAGGTGCCCAGGGCGGTGGTGAGGTTGATGCGCTGCACCTCGCCGCCGGAGAGGGTGCGGGACTGGCGGTCCAGGGTGAGGTAGCCCAGGCCCACCTGGCAGAGGTAGTCGAGGCGTGCCCTGATCTCTTCCATCAGCAGGTCGCTGGCCTCGCCCAGCCCGGCGGGCAGCTCCAGTGCCTGGCAGAAAGCTCTCAGGCCTGCGAGCGGCAGCTGCATCAGGTCGTGGATGTTGAGGCCCGGCAGCGAGGTCCAGGTCGCCTGGTCCATGCGGACAGTGCCGTGGCGGAAACGCAGGGCGGGATCGAGCGCCTTGTCGGCATCCGCCAGGCTGCCCACCCGGAAATCCAGGGAGGGGTCCTTGAGACGAGCACCGCCACAGGCGGCGCAGCTGTCGTAGGCGCGGTACTTGGAGAGCAGCACCCGGATGTGCATCTTGTAGCTCTTGGTCTCCAGGAAGTCGAAGAAGCGCTGCACCCCGTACCAGCGGCCGCTGCCGTCCCACTCTCCCTCGCCTTCGATGATCCACTGGCGTTGCGCTTCGTCCAGCTCCCGCCAGGGGATGTCCACCGGTACCCCGCTGCGCGTCGCGGCGGCCATCAGGTCCTCCTGGCACTCCTTGGCACGGTCGGTCTGAAACGGCTTGATGGCGCCTTCCAGCAGGCTCTTTCCCTCGTCGGGAATCACCAGGTCGTAGTCCACCCCCATGGTGCGGCCGAAGCCGCGGCAGCTGTCACAGGCCCCAAGGGGGGAGTTGAAGGAGAAGTGGTTGGGCAGCGGGTCCTGGTAGTGGATGTCGCAGTCGGGGCAGTGCAGGTCGGCCGAGAAGTTCAGTGCCTGGCCCGGGTTGCGCTCCTCGTCCAGGGGATAGGCGGCGATGAGTCCCTGGCCCTTCTCCAGTGCGCTCTCCAGGGACTCGGTGAGTCGGTCACGCCGGTCCTCGCTGATGCGCACCCTGTCCTGTACCACCTCGAGTCGCTCGGCGGTTTCACTGTGAATACGGGTGTAGCCCTGCTGGGCCAGCAGTTCCCTGATCTCATCAAGGGTGAAGTTGTGGGGTACCTGGATGGGGAAGGTGATCACCACCCGCTCCCCGGCCTGGTTCTGAAGAAGATGATCGGCGATGCTCTGGGGCGTGTCGCGGGTCACCTCGCGTCCGCAGCCGCGACAGAAGAGACGGGATGCCCGGGCGAACAGCAGCTTGATGTGGTCGTTGAGCTCGGTCATGGTGCCCACGGTGGAGCGGGAGGTGCGCACCGGGTTGGTCTGGTCGATGGCGATGGCCGGCGGGATGCCCTCGATACGGTCCACCCGGGGGCGGTCCATGCGGTCCAGGAACTGGCGGGCGTAGGGAGAGAAGGTCTCCACGTAGCGGCGCTGTCCCTCGGCATAGACGGTATCGAAGGCGAGGGAGGATTTGCCCGAGCCGCTCACGCCGGTGACCACTGTCAGCTCTCCCAGGGGGAGGTCCAGGTCGAGGTTTTTCAGGTTGTTCTGGTGGGCGTTCTTGATGCGGATTACGTCGTCGGACATCGTGTTCCCTGGGGTCCTTTCAAAACAGGATCAAACGATCCATTCTCCGGGTCTCGAGGAGGCTGATCAAGGGTTGGTTTCAGGGGTTATGCGGCGGCCGTGTGGACATGGCGGATGCGGCAGTGGAGAATGGCCGAAATATCTACGTCGGGTGAATAACAACAATGTCGATGCAGTGGTCCAAGCTCCTCTCGCGCAAGCGTATCGGTTCCAGCCAGGAGCCCGGCACCTCCACGGTGCGCACCGACTTTCAGCGCGACTTCGACCGCATCGTCTTCTCGTCGGCCTTCCGGCGCATGCAGGACAAGACCCAGGTCTTTCCGCTCTCGCGGGTCGACTACATCCGTACCCGTCTCACCCACAGCCTGGAGGCGTCGAGCATCGGGCGCTCCCTGGGTACCCTGGTGGGCGAGCAGATCATCCGGCGCCACGGGCTGGCGCAGCACGAGGCGTCGGACTTCGGCGACATCTGCGCCGCCGCCTGCCTGGCCCACGATATCGGCAATCCGCCGTTCGGTCATTCGGGAGAGGATGCCATCAGGCACTGGGCCCACACCGGCAAGTACGGTGAGCCCCGGGTGGGCGTGCTCAAGGACAGTGAGAAGGAGGACTTCCTCAGCTTCGAGGGCAACGCCCAGGGGTTCCGTATCCTCACGCGCCTGCAGAACCCCGACAATCCGGGTGGACTGCAGCTCACCTGCGCCACCCTGGCCGCTTTCACCAAGTACCCCAGGGAGTCGTTCCTTGGCGGCAGCAATTTCAACGGTGTCAGTGCCAAGAAACAGGGTTTCGTGGTCGAGGACCGTGAGCGTTTCACCGAGGTGGCCAACGAGGTGGGACTGATCCGGCGGGATCCCTCGCGTGCCATCTGGCACCGCCATCCGCTGGCCTTCCTGGTGGAGGCCGCGGACGACATCAGTTACCGGGTGATCGATATCGAGGACGGTTTCCGGCTCGGCTACTTCACCCTGGACGAGGTGATGGATCTCTTCTGGCCCATGATCCCTGATCGTGCGAAGCAGGAGCAGCGGCTGAACCGCATCAGCGACGACAAGGGCAGGGTGGAGTTCCTGCGGGCCAAGGTGATCAACGAGGCCATCGGCCAGGCCATGAGCTGTTTCCTCGATAACGAGGCCGATATCATGAGCGGCCGGTTCGACGAGCCCCTGCTCTCCAGGGTGCCGGCAACCGAGCCCATGGGCCAGCTGATCGCGGTGGCCAAGGCGCGCATCTACAACGCCCAGGAGGTGGTGGGTATCCAGACCGCCGGCTTCCAGGTGATCGGCGAGCTGCTGGAGCGCTTCAGCGAGACCCTGGACGATATCGCCATGCACGGGGAACAGGCCTCTGCACGCAGTCGCATGACCTCCCACCTGATCTCCAAGCAGTTCGTCGGGCCGGACAACGTCCCCTCCCAGAACCTCTACACCCGCCTGCTGCGGCTGACCGACTACGTGGCGGGAATGACCGATACCTACGCAGTATCCCTCTACAAGAAGATGACGGGTATATCCCTGCCGAGCTAGTGGGTCATGCGGAAAGTTCGGTAACTATCAGCCAACCCACAAGCCAGTTTGGCAAGGCGCGCGATCGCAGGACTGGCCATAGCCGATTCAAGTGAGCGCAACACAGCCAAACTGGCTTGTGGGCTGGCCCGAAGGGAGCCTCGCAAATGGGTCAATACGGCGTTGCACTTCTTGGAAAGGGCATGCCATTCCCGGCGAAGTGCGCCTTGCACTGACCCATTTGAGAGGCTCTGATAATTACCGAACTTTCCGCATGGCCCACTAGATCCCGAGCTTTTTCAACACCCTCTGCTTCGCCTGGTCCAGTTTTTCGTTGGCTGCCGGATCCAGGTGGCCCGATTCATTGAGAATCTGCAGGCACTCGGCGTGGTAGTCGTTGATGACGATGCTGGCGCGTTCCCTGTTCAGTTCAATGGAGGCGGGTGGCGGTGGGGCATCGCTGTCGCCATCCAGGGGTTTTACCGCCGAGGCGCGCATCATCATCTTCGATTCGCCGGTCTCGCTGCTGGCGGTCATGGGGCCGCTCTTGGTATAGCGCTTGCCCTGGAACTCGAAGCTCGCCCCGAGGGGCAGTTGGTGGAATTTCATCGGTCCTGGTCTCCTTAGGGCCTGTTCACATAAATTGAATCATGCCTGCAGCGGCCATTTTTTCGTTCAGCAAGGCAGAAGGAGCGCAGTGTATGCGCATACATAAGCGACTGATAACGCCGCTGAGCGGAAAATTGCCGCTGCCCTTCGGGATGCCCCTGAAAAAAAGCGACTCTGCGTTGCTCGTTGCTTATTTGGAGCGACCAAACCGCGCGCCTCGCGCCTTGATTCGCATTTTTTCAGGGGCAACAGGTACAATTCAATTTATGTGAACAGGCCCTAAAGTGAAACGATAAGCCGCAGGGCGTCGAGGCGCATGCGGGAGGCCTTGAGGTGGGTGTCCAGCAGCGCACGCTGTTGCATCAGCATGGCCACCTCGTCTTCCCTGATATTGGGGTTCACACGCTGCAGGGACTCCAGTCGCTCCCGCTCATGGTGAAAGTGCAGCTCCATCCTTTCGCTCGCCTGTTCCACCGCAGCCTGTTGAAGGGGGGCGGTCTGCTCCTCTCCCTGCCTGATCATGTTGCCGATATGATTTCGCAGGGCGCCGACGACCTTCAATGCCGTGCCTTTATCCAGGGGCACTATGGCCTCGTTGATCTCCTCGTGGTCGAGCCTGCCGTCCACCGTGTTGAGCTGCTGGTCGATCAGCAGGCGTACCAGGGTGTTCTCCAGGAAGCGGCCCGCCTGCAACTGCCTGGGCGCGGGGCACTCCAGGGTGAAGATCAGTTCCAGCAGCAGGCTGCCCGCCTTGAGGTTGGCGTGCTTGATGGCCACGATTGAGCTGTTGCCGAGCTCCATGTCGCTCACCATCTCCATGGTGCCGCGCACCAGGGGGTGTTCCCAGGTAAGGAAGTGGCGGTCCTCGTGGCTCAGGGCGATGGGGCGCTGGAAGGTGCAGGTCATGCCGTCCCGGGGCAGGCCCGGCAGGCTATCGGTGATCATGTGGGGGCCGGGCTTGAGGATCATGCTGCCGGCGGAGTGCTCCTCGCTCTCCACGCCGATCAGGCCGAAGAGGTTCTGGGCATAGCGCTGCAGGGTGGCGGCATCCTCCATCTCCTCCAGCTTCTCCCTGATCGCCAGGGCCTGGGGTTCACGGCAGGAGTTGAGCTCCAGCAGGTGGTCGCGCCCCTTTTTCAGCTGCTCATCGGCCTCGTGGCGCAGGCTGCGGGTGGTGTCGATCAGGGGCTCGATCTGCTCGGGGTCGCTCTGCGACTCTTCCAGTGCCTGCAGCAGGGCGGGGCGTAACTGGCTGAAGACGGCATGGCCGCTGGGGCTGGTGTGTTCGAAGGCGTTGAGGCCCTCGTGGTACCAGCGCAGCAGTACCGCCTGGGCGCTCTCCTCGAAGTAGGGGGTGTGGATGCGGATGGTCTCCTTCTGGCCGATGCGGTCCAACCGGCCGATGCGCTGCTCGAGCAGGTCCGGGTCCAGGGGCAGGTCGAACATGACCAGGTGGTGGGCGAACTGGAAGTTGCGCCCCTCGCTGCCGATCTCGGAGCAGATCAGCAACTGGCATCCCTCCTCGGGATCGGCGAACCAGGCGGCGGTACGGTCGCGTTCGACGATGCTCATACCCTCGTGGAAGAGGCCGGCATTGATCCCCTCGAGGCTCTTGAGGGCCTCGCCGATCTCCATGGCGATCTCTGCGCTGGCGCAGATCATCAGTACCTTGCTCTCCTTGAGCCGGGTGAGCTGGGTGAGCTGGGTGATGAGCCAGCCGATGCGCGGGTCGATCCGCCACCAGGCTGTGCCGGTGTGTGCCCGGTAGAGCTGCTCGGGGGTCAGGGCGGCCGCGGCGTCCGGTTGATCCTGCTCGAGGCAGGCGACGTACTGGTCGGGCAGGGGCAGGGGGTGGGGATGCAGCTCCCGCCCCGGGAAGCCTTTGATGCGTGCGCGCGTGTTGCGGAACAGGATGCGGCTGGTGCCGTGGCGATCCAGCAGCATGTCGATAAGCTCATCCCTGGCCCTGTTTCGATCCTGTTCACCGGTCCGGGTGTCGTTCCAGCGTTCGATAAGCGCCCGGCTCTCCTCCTCGTGCAGCTTCTCCAGCAACAGGTTTGTGGCGTCGGGATCGAGGGTCACGCCCGCCAGCAGCCTGTCCACCACCTCGGCGATGGGGCCGTACTGGGCTTCCTCCTCGCGGAAGCTCTCCAGGGAGTGGAAGCGGTCGGGATCCAGCAGCCGCAGGCGGGCGAAGTGTCCGGCCCGACCGAGCTGTTCCGGTGTGGCGGTGAGCAGCAGTATGCCGGGGGTCACGGTGGCGAGGGCCTCCACCAGCAGGTACTCCTCGCTGGCTTCCTCTTCGCTCCACTCCAGGTGGTGAGCCTCGTCCACGATCAACAGGTCCCACTCCCCGGTAACCGCCTGTTTCTGTCGCTCGTGGTTGCCTTTGAAGAGGGTGGGGCTGCAGAGTACCAGCTGCTCCGCGGCGAAGGGGTTGTCCCCCTGGTCCGAGGTCTCGATGGCCTGGCAGCGCTCCTCGTCGAAGATACTGAAGTGGAGGTTGAACTTGCGCAGCAGCTCCACCAGCCACTGGTGCAGCAGGGGCTCGGGTACCATGATCAGCACCCGGGAGGCCTGGCCGGTGAGCAGCTGTTGATGCAGGATCAGGCACGCCTCGACGGTCTTGCCCAGGCCCACCTCGTCGGCCAGCAGTACCCTGGGAGCCGCCCGGCTGCTCACCTCGTGGGCGATGTAGAGCTGGTGCAGCAGCAGTTCGGTGCGCGCCCCGCCAAGCCCCAGCAGGTGGGAGCGATCGAGGTGTTGCAGCTGCCGGTGGGTCTGCAGCCGCAGCTCGAACCAGCGGCTGTCGTCGATCTGGCCCGATAGCAGTCGCTCCTGGGGTCGGCTCAGCTGCAGGGTGTTGCTCAGTTCGCCTTCGGGGCAGTGGTGCTCTCTGCCATCACTGTTGATGCCCAGGTAGTGGAGCAGTCCACCGCGCTCCTCCACCTGCTCCACCCTGAGGCGCAGGCCGTCACGGGTTTCGATCCAGTCGCCGGGGCCGAACCGCACCCGGGTAAGGGGGGCGTTGTCAGTGGCGTAGATACGCTGTTCCCCGGCGGCGGGAAAGGTGAGTGCGACCCGGCGTCCTTCGCAACGGATCACGCTCCCCAGTCCGAGATCGGATTCGGTGTTGCTGATCCAGCGTTGGCCGGGTATGAACTGTTCGGGCATAGCGGGCTCTCGTGTGGAAGGGGTGCGCATGATACACAAAGCGTCGCCTGGTCGCATGTTGTCGGGGTGCACATCGCCCTGGTAACGGTGTATTTTAGCCCCTTTGGCCGTTCTGGCTGACATACGGTTACCCGGAATCAGATTGAAGAGGAAGCTTGATGGAGCGCTTATTCGAAAATACACCCATGGAGCTGCTGATGTTCGCCGGTGGAATCGCTTTGCTCGGTGCCGCCCTCTACCTCTCTCACCTGGGCGGCAAGTCCCGTTAACTGGTGGCACTGAAGTTCTCACCGGATTCGCGTCCCGGTACCTATGTGCTGGTATTCCGGCTGGCCCGCCACGAAAGGATCCTGGCCGGGGGCATGGGGCAGCTCGACCTCGAGCCCGGCTGGTACGCTTACGTGGGCAGCGCTTTCGGTCCCGGAGGGGTGGCGGCCCGCTGTCATCACCACCGCAGGGTGTCGACACGGCCCCACTGGCATATCGACTACCTGGGGGCAGTGGCGGAACTGAGGGAGATCTGGTTCAGTCATGATCCGCAACGCCGGGAACACCAGTGGGCAGGGCTGCTGGTGGCCTCCAGGGGTGCCAGCCGTCCGTACCCGGGTTTCGGTGCGAGCGACTGCAGTTGCGCCAGCCACCTGTTCCGGTTCTCCCGGCATCCCTCATTCAACGGGTTCCGCCGACGGCTGCGCAGGGCGCTTCCCGGTCATTGGGTGGTGCGGCAGGAACTAATCCTCAATTCCACCATCTGATATGGGGCCATTGATAGAAATCATTGTGTAGAATGCGTTTTCTGGTGGTATTATCGAATACTTATATTATTGGTTGCAGGGCTGGCAAGCCTTGCCTGGTTTTAAAATCAACCGTTTAGAGGTCAAATTATGAAACTGAAAGCAACTGCTCTGGTTGCAGGCGCTGCCCTGCTCTCCCTGGGCCTGGTTGGCAATGCTGCCGCCGATGGTGCTGCCCTGTACCAGTCCAAGGCCTGCTTCACCTGCCACGGTGCGGACGCCAAGACCCCCATCATGCCCGTCTATCCCAAGCTGGCCGGCCAGAATGCCGACTACGCTTACAACCAGATGATGGACATCAAGAGCGGCAAGCGTGCCAACGGCCAGTCCGCCGCCATGAAGGGTATCATGGCCGGTGTAACCGAAGCCGATGCCCGTGCAATCGCTGACTGGCTTGCAGCCCAGTAAGCTGATCTGACCGGTTTGTCCGGTATCCGATCTGGGAAAGGCACACCCTTCGCGGGGTGTGCCTTTCTTTTTTTGTGCCACTGCCAGGCCTCCCGTTCCGGGTGTCGCCATGCCCCGGGTCAGGCCCGGGGAACGGTTATATCGCGTATCAAATTGTGTGAAATCCCATAGTTTTCACAAAACCGCCCTGTTTTTTGATCTCCCCCCATATAAACAGATTGAAAACCGGTACTTGATGAAAGCTAATGTGTGTCTGCTGCGAAGCTGGCACGATGTGGGTGAATTGGAACCGCTTCGCGACTAGAGGAGAACCGTGGAAAAAACCAACTCAACACTCTGGTTGATCGTCGGTGCGCTATTTATTGCGCTCGCCGGTGCAGCTACCTACAAGGCATGGCCGCTGCTTTTCCCCAAGGCCGTGGTCTCCGCTGGCCTGGATCCCACATGCGATCTGCGGGCTGGGCCCTGTACCTCCCGGCTGCCGGATGGCTCCCGGGTTACATTCAGTATCGAGCCCAGGAGTATCCCGCTGGTCAAGCCTCTTGAGCTCAGGGTGAGCGTGGAGGGTATTGCCACCTCTGGGGTGGAGATCGACTTCAGTGGTGTGGATATGAACATGGGGTTCAACCGGCCGCAGCTCGAGGAGGCTGGAGATGGTGAATTCGCCGGTAACGGTACCCTGCCGGTCTGTGTCCGCGATGCCATGGAGTGGGAGGCGAAGGTGATGCTCCATACCGATCGTGGCCTGGTCTCCGTCCCGTACCGTTTCATAACGGTCAAGCCCGGTGTCTCACTGCAGTAGATGTAAGCACACAGAATGATGAAGAAACCCCTGATACTCCTGTTGATCGCCCTGATGGCCGCTGCCCTGGTGTGGGTCGTTTTTTTCTGGAGCCCCGAGGTACAGGAGCCTGCCGGCGCCGGGAAGCCAACGGGCGGAGATTTCGTCTTCCAGTCCAGTGCCGGACCGGTGGCACTGCAGGATCTGCGTGGCAAGGTGGTGGCGCTCTATTTCGGTTATACCTGGTGTCCGGATATCTGCCCCACCAGCCTCGGTTACCTGGCGGCGGCTCTGAACGAACTGGATGATGCACAGCAGGCCCAGTTCCAGGGGCTGTTTCTGAGTGTCGATCCCGAACGGGACACGCTGGAGAAACTGAAGACCTATGCGGGTTATTTTCACCACAGGATTTCCGGCATCACCGGTAGCCGTGAACAGATCGACAGGGCGGCTGAACAGTACGGTGCTGCCTATCGCCTGGTGAAGGAGGACTCGGAGATGCAGTACCTGGTGGATCACTCCGCCGATCTCTACCTGATCGACAAGCAGGGACGCCTGGCCGTGACGTTACGGCACGGTACCCCGCCTGAAGAGATTCTGGACGCAATTCTGAAACTGCTCGGCACGCAGGGGTGATGGCTGCCCCGTGCCGGCTGATTCGACTACTTGAGATGTTTGAAGGAGAAAAGAGATGAAGCTTCGCTACGTTCTACCCATGCTGGGAATGGTAATGCTCAGTGTCTGTGCAACTGCAGTGGCCGGGACAGCGGCTGACGGTGTGGCCGTCTCCGATGCCTATGCCCGTGCTGTACCGCCCGGTCAGCCCAACAGTGCTTCTTTCATGACCATCGTCAACAACTCGGGTGCAGATCACGCCCTTGTGAATGCGGAAAGCCCGGTTTCCAAGGTGGTTGAGCTGCACACCCACACCATGGACGGGGGCATGATGAAGATGCGCCGGGTGGATAAGATCGATCTGCCTGCGGGCCAGACCGTGACCCTCAAACCCGGTGGTCTGCATGTCATGTTCATCGGTCTGAAGGAGGATCTGAAACCGGGTCAGAATGTCGACCTGACACTGATCTTCGAGGACGGTAGCAAGACCACGCTGCAGGCGCCGGTCAAGAAGCTGCAGATGAAGATGATGAAGAAGGGCATGAAGCACGACATGCACTGATCGTCTCCGGTCCCATTGAAAAAGCCGTTGGGGGCAACCCCAACGGCTTTTTTATTTCCGGGGCTGGGCCGGCGGATCAGGTCACGCGATCTCTTTGAAGGATTCGCCTGCGGCCTCGATGGTCGCCTCCAGGTCTTCGTCGCTGTGTGCGGCGGAGACGAAGCCGGCCTCGAAGGCGGAGGGAGCCATGTAGACACCATGGCGCAGCATGGCGTGGAAAAATGCCTTGAACTGGTCCTGGTGGCAAGCGGTGGACTGGGCGAAGTCGGTCACCTGGTCCGCCTCGGTGAAGAAGATGCCGAACATGCCGCCGACCTGGTTGCTGGTGACCGGCACCCCTGCGGCCCTGGCCTGTGCGGTCAGGCCGCTGACAAGCCGTGTTGTCTTTTCAGTCAGTGCCTCGAAGAATCCAGGTTCGGAGATCAGCTCCAGGGTGGTCAGTCCCGCGGTCATGGCGACGGGGTTTCCGGACAGTGTGCCTGCCTGGTAGACCGGTCCCAGGGGGGCGATCTTCTGCATGATCTCGCGCTTGCCGCCAAAGGCGCCTACCGGCATGCCGCCACCGATCACCTTGCCCAGTGTGGTGAGGTCAGGCGTCACGTTGTAGAGCCCCTGGACACCGCCCAGGGCGACACGGAAACCGGTCATCACCTCGTCGAAGATCAGTACCGCACCGTGCTGGTCGCAGACTTCGCGCAGACCTTCCAGAAAACCGGCCACCGGAGGGATGCAGTTCATGTTGCCGGCAACTGGCTCGACAATGATACAGGCGATCTGGTCACCCACTTCACTGAAGGTCTGCTGGACCTGCTCGAGGTTGTTGTAGTCGAGGGTGATGGTGTGCTCCGCGAGGGAGGCGGGCACGCCGGGTGAGCTGGGCTCGCCAAGGGTGAGTGCCCCCGAGCCGGCCTTTACCAGCAGCGAGTCGGAGTGTCCGTGGTAGCAACCTTCGAACTTTACGATCTTGTCGCGACCGGTATAGCCGCGGGCGAGGCGGATGGCGCTCATGGTGGCCTCGGTGCCGGAGCTGACCATTCGTACCATGTCGATGGAGGGGAGCAGTTCGCACACCTTGTCCGCCATGCGGGTCTCGAGCTCGGTGGGTGCGCCAAAGGAGAGGCCCTTGGAGATCACCTGGCTCACTGCATCGATCACCGCGGGGTGCGCATGGCCCAGGATCATGGGACCCCAGGAGCCGACATAGTCGATGTAGCGGTTGCCTTCCGGGTCGAAGATGTAAGGGCCCGCGGCCGACTCGATGAATACCGGGTCCCCCCCGACACCCTTGAAGGCGCGGACGGGTGAGTTGACCCCGCCTGGAATGTGCTGCTGGGCCATTTCAAAGAGTGCGCTGGAGCCGGTCATGTCGGTGGTTCCTCTTATTGTCTGAAAAGTTCGTTGAATCGTTCACAGGCGGCGCGGATATCGGGCTGGCCAAACACGCCATGGATCACTGCCAGCATATCCGCCCCGGCTTCAATCAGGGCGCCGCCATTCTCCGGTGTTATGCCGCCGATGGCAACCGTGGGCAGTTCGAGCTCCCGCTTTGCACGTCGCAGCAGATCGGGTTGGGCCTGTACCGCATCGGGCTTCACGGTGGAATTGAAGAAGCGCCCGAAAGCGATGTAATCGGCGCCGGCCTCCTGGGCAATGGAGGCGCGTTCGAACTGGTTATAACAGGAGATGCCGATAATGGCCTGCTTGCCGAGTCTCGTGCGGGCGGCCTGTATATCCGGGTCATCCTTTCCGAGGTGAACGCCGTCGGCGCCGATGCGGGCGGCCAACTCCACGTCATCGTTGATGATCAGGGGGGCGTGGTGCTGCCTGCAGAGGGTCAGCAGTGCCCCTGCCTCTGCGAGCCTTTTCTGATCATCGCCGCTTTTGTCGCGGTACTGGATCACGCGTGCGCCGCCAGCCAGGGCCTTGGCTACCTGGTCGATGATGCTGCTGTTGGCGGCCAGGGTGCTGTCCGTGATGGCATACAGGCCTTTCAGTTCAAATGTGCTGTTCAATGCGCTTTCCGGAGATGGTGGCGGTTGGGAATCGACTGGCCCCTGCCGGGGTGCCTGGCGTGGTAAAGGGTGTTCCAGGTGTAGTGTTGGCCCTTTTCCACCGCCTCTTCGAGGGGGCAGCCAAGGGCCAGGTTGGTGGCGATGGCGGATGCCAGGGTGCAGCCTGAGCCATGGTAGCTTCCCTCCAGTCGTGGCCAGCTCAGGGCCAGTGGGCCCAGCGCGGGGCGGTAAAGCTGGTTGATCACCTCTTCGCTCTCCTCGTGGGTGCCGGTGATAAGAACCGCTCCTATACCCTGTGCCAGCAATTCTCCGGCGCAGGCATCCAGCGCCTCCTCACCGGTGAGTCGGCGTGCCTCGTCGGAGTTCGGGGTTGCCAGGGTGATGGCGGGAAAGAGAGCCTCCCGCATCGCTCCTATCAGCCCCTCCCTGGACATCTCCTCACCGCCGCCGGCGGCCAGCACGGGATCCAGTACCACGGGGATATCCGGGTGTCTTGCCAGGAGCCGGGCAACCTGCCTGGCGATCTCGGGGTCCCCGAGCAGGCCGATCTTTATCGCTTTTACGGAGTAGTCAGTAAGTACACACTCCGCCTGTTCGACCACCAGGGAGGGCGCTGTCATGGAGAGTCGCTTTACATCCACAGTGTCCTGGACCGTTAGGCAGGTGATGGCCGAGGCAGGCATGCCGCCCAGCGCGGTGATGGTTTCGATATCGGCCTGTATACCCGCGCCACCACTGGGGTCGTGACCGGCAATGGTGAGTACGATCGGAAGCTCGGTGTTCTGCATAAATGAGCCGGTCTCTAAATTCAGGGGCGGCTCATTCTATCCTAATTACCGGCGGAGTGATTTTCTGTCGCTGGGAGAATGAGGAAAAAACCAGTGAAATAAGCACTTTACTTCCTTTTTTTGTCAAATTTTAGTCTACAATTGGCTTTATATGTATTTGGTTGGTTTGGAATCTAAAGCGGGTGTCTTATGAGTCCTCATTTCAATGAAATGGCGGAAATTGCCCAGGAATACTGTGAATTGATCGAGCAGGCAGAGGGTCAGGACCTGGAGTGGCTGCACCGGGTGGCATCCCTGCTGCCTAAACTGCATATGGCAATCTCCTCCTGCGCCACCGCCAGCGAGGAGGGTGATGAGGGAGTGAGGCCCGATCTCGACGCGAGATTCGAGATTTTTGCCCGTCTGCGGGAGGTGCTGGGCAGCAAGGATGCCTACTGGATGGAGTTTGATGTGGCACATGACGGTCATCATATGACCGGGAGCCTCGCCGACGACCTCACCGATATCTACTGTGAACTGAAACATGGCCTGATGATGGTCGAAGAGAAACCGGCACAGGCGCTGGCAGGCTGGTGCAGCGGTTATAGTGCACATTGGGGCCAGCACCTGCTGGATGCAGAACGGCACATCTACTCGCTCAAGAGTAAAAATCAGTTTTAATTCAATAAGTTAATAATCATTCGGCCCCGGGTTTTGGGTTTTCCGCTCTAAACCTATGGTTGAGTGGGTCGGCTGTTGGTATAATATCCGACTAAATTTGTACATTAATTTATGGAGTATCGTCCCATGAGCGAAACTACAGCTCTGTCCACAGATGACATCAGCCTGACCGCCCCGGCTCAGACCAAGATGGCCGAACTGATCGGCCAGGTTGAGGAGGCGATTGAAGGCGTTCGAGTCTATGCAACCCCCGGAGGCTGCAGCGGTATCAATTTCGGTATGACCTTCACCGACCAGATCAACGACAACGATGGTGTTCTGGATTGTGACGGTTTCAAGGTGATCATCGACGATGGCACCATGCAGCACCTCAAGGGTGTGGAGATCGACTTCGTGGACCGTGGCGACGGTGGTGCGAGCTTTGTCTTCAACAACCTTCAGCCCATGGGCGGTGGTTGCGGCACCTGTGGCTCTGCCCAGGGCGGTGGCTGCTCCTAAACCAATCCGTGCGTCAAGGGTGCTGCCTGGCAGGCCCTGATGCGAGGAATTGAAGGCCCCGAGGCTGAATTGGCCCGGGGCCTTTCTCTTTACAGCGTCTGTTCAAAGAAGGCCTGGTACGGAACGATGTCGGAAAAGACCCTGATCTCCATTGTCGAATCCCCCGCCCATCCCGATTTCTCCCGCCTCTATGCCGCCCGGGATATCCACGAGGTTCGGGTCACCTCGGTACGTGGAGCAATCAGGGAGTTGAAGCGGGTGAAGCCCGACTACGTGGTGGCCGAGTTCTTCTACGGCTACGGAAACAACTACGCCGGGGTGAATGTCAGTAACCTGGACGTGTTTCTCGCCAGTCTGCAGAAGTTTGCCCCGGATGCGCAGGTGGTGGTGATGGTGGACAAGGCGGAGTTGGAGTACGTGGACAGATTGAAGGCGCTGTTTCCGGTACACCAGGTGCTGGTACACCCTGTCACCAGCACGCAGATGGAGACGTCACTTCAGTGACGATGCTCCTCCAGTGGCTCTGAATTGCGCTCCAGCCAGCGGTCGAGGGCTTCGACTGCACCATTCATCAGCCGCCTGAACTCCTCGCCGTCCGGTTCGTCATCCAGCCAGTCGAGTGCGAAGAGGTGCACGGCATCGTCTGCGTCGTCATCCATGAAGACAATATCGCCACTGTCGGCCGGAGGCGGGCCGAAGCTCCAGCCGGCGACGAAGCGGGGCGGGCGGTTATGGAGCAGGTAGCCGATCTCGTCGTCATCCCGATAGGGATCTTCTCCGATGATCCAGCGGGGTGGTTTTTTCTCTACAGGGGGCATCGTCAGAAGGGCTTGAGGACCACCAGCAGCACCACGACAACCAGTATCAGCAGCGGAAATTCGTTGAACCAGCGGAACCAGACGTGGCTGTGGGGATTGTCGCCGCCCCGGAACTGGATCATCAGCTTGCCGCACCAGACGTGGAAAACGATGAGTGGTATCACCAGCACTATCTTGAGCTGCAGCCAGCCCATCATGAGGATCGCCTCCCACTGGTAGAAGGTGGCGAGCCACAGGCCGAAGACGATGGTCAGCACGGCCCAAGGGGTGATGAACCAGAAGAGCTTGCGCTCCATAATCTCCAGCCGCTCGCGAGTCGCCCGATCCTCCGACATGGCGTGGTGGACATAGAGCCTGGGCAGATAGAAGAGCCCGGCATACCAGGAGACCAGGAAGATGATATGGAAGGCCTTTACCCAGAGCATGCTGTTGCTTTCCTACTGTTTCGGTTTTTCGCTGGCGTCGTGATAGAGGGCCTGGAGGATCTCTTCCCGCCTCTCCGATGATGAAGGGGGAGGGCTGTTCTCTTCACGCTTCGGGCCGCTGAAAAACTCGCCGATGGCCCGTGCGATGCGCTTCAGCGCACGCCATATCTTCGGCAGCAGCCAGATCACCAGGGCGAAAAACAGGACCAGGCCGATGACGAAGGGAATGGGGTAGTTGAGGGATGCCCAGAGCCCGCCGATTACGGCGATATCCTCGGCGATGGAGGCGGTCCAGTTGGTGACCGGCTCGGGTGACGTGTTGATGAGTGCGCGGGTTCCCGCCTTGGTGGCATGGGTGGTCGCAGCCACACCTCCGCCGACCAGCAGGGCGGCAAACTCGGCCGCCTCGCTGACGCCCAGGCCATCTGCCATGCCGGCAGCCAGGATGGCGCCGGCAGGAATGCGGATGAAGGTGTGAAGGATATCCCAGCCGGTATCGACGCCGGGCGTCTTGTCGGCGAAAAACTCAACCATGTACATGAAACCTGCCGCACCCAGCACCAGTGGGTTGGTGAGCAGTTCCAGGTCCGGCGGCAGATCCATGTGTCCCGTCATGCCGAGGTAACCGAGGACAAGCACGGCGGCATAGAGATTGATGCCTGAGGCCCAGGCAACACCCAGTGTCAGTGAAATAAGTTCGATGGTTTCCATATGCAGTTTCCGTTTCTTCTTCCCGGTGTTTGAGTCGGTATGACGGAGTTGGTTCAGTATACCACGCCGTATGAGGGCCGTTTTTCCATACAATGTGCGCCCTGCATAGGTTGCCGGCAGCCTGATTGGAGTTGACGTCAATCGGCAGTCTGGATATATTCGTTTGCAAATCAGGAATGTGGCGCCAGCTCTTAGAAGCGGGGAAAAAGGTATTAAGAAAAACGTCACTGTACCTTGAGCGGTCTTTGGACCGCTTTTTTATTGCCTGTGAGCGGGGCCGAAGTGGGTGCCCTGCCGCTCTGAAAGGCGATTCAGATAGCCTCTTTTTTTATCCACCGATCTTCAGATTTTTTCTCATGCAGCATATGATGTCAGGTTCAGTGCCGGGTGGGATGCCGTGTTGATGCCACTGGCCGGTGGAGTTTGTAGTCCGGAGCCCGTACGGCTCCTTAGTAAGCGTAGGTTCGTCAAATGATGAAAATCGGAATTGTTGGTGGTACCGGGTACACCGGTGTGGAATTGCTGCGCCTGTTGGCAGGACATCCTGGCGTGGAGGTCTCAGTGATTACCTCCCGCTCGGAGGCGGGTACGCCCGTTTCCGACATGTATCCGAATCTGCGCGGTCATATCGATATCGCCTTTTCCGAGCCGGATGCAAAGACCCTGGGCGCCTGCGACCTGGTGTTTTTTGCCACACCCAACGGCACCGCGATGAGGATGGTGCCCGAGCTTCTCGATGCCGGGGTCAAGGTCATCGACCTGGCTGCGGATTTCCGGATCAAGGAGATCAGTGTCTGGGAGCAGTGGTACGGTATGCAGCATGCCTGCCCCGAATTGGTCGCGGAAGCGGTCTACGGCCTTCCGGAAATCAACCGGGATGCCGTCAAGGTGGCCCGCCTGGTGGCCAATCCCGGCTGTTACCCGACCGCTGCCACCCTGGGCTTGCTGCCACTGCTCGAGGCCGGCGTGATTGAAACGGACGGACTTGTTGCGGACTGTAAATCAGGCGTGAGTGGTGCGGGCCGTGGTGCCAACGTCGGTATGCTGATGGGTGAGGTCGGGGAGAGTTTCAAAGCCTATGGTGTGCCCGGTCACCGGCATCTGCCCGAGATCCGCCAGAATCTGTCGGAGGTTGCCTCGGAGCCTGTCGGGCTCACTTTCGTGCCCCACCTGTTGCCGATGATCAGGGGTATCCATGCAACCCTCTACGCCCAGGCCATTGCCGAGGCGGATCTGCAGCAGCTGTTCGAGGAACGCTACGCAAATGAGCCCTTCGTGGATGTGCTGCCCGCCGGTTCGCACCCCGAGACACGCAGTGTAAGGGGTGTGAATCACTGCCGTATTGCAGTGCACCAGCCCCAGGAAGGAGATACGATCGTGGTGCTCTCCGTTATCGACAACCTGGTAAAGGGCGCTGCCGGACAGGCGGTACAGAATATGAACCTGATGCTTGGCCTGGACGAATCGGCTGGCCTGGGCGCGGTAGCCCTGCTTCCCTGACGAGCGAGGGTTACTGAATGGTAGCGACACCCCGAATCGTTCAGGCGAGCAGTTATCGCAACCTTGTTGTGATCGTGCCGCTGGCACTGCTGTTGCTGGGGGCAGCCGTCTGGTTCAGCTATGATCATGGCCGCAGCCAGGCCGGTGGCAGTGAACTGGCACTGCTTGAAGAGAACAGCTCGCAGGCGAAATATATTGAGGACCTTGAGGCGGAGAAGTCCAGGCTCAGGGAGAAGGTGGCCGCACTGGAGCGTTCCAGTCAGATCGACCGTGAGGCGACCAAGCTTGTGCGGGAGGAGCTGAAGCAACTCCAGGATGAGCGGATGAAGCAGGAGCAGGAGCTGACGTTCCTGAGGGGTATCGTCTCCAGTGGCGTGAAGAAGGAGGGCCTCTATATCCAGGGCTTCGCTTTGAAGCGTGCCGGTTCTGACAGGAAATTCAGATACCGCTTCACCGTCAGCCAGGCACTGAAAAGTGCGGGTACGGCCAAGGGATGGATACATCTCGGACTGGAAGGTGTGGAGAGCGGGGAGTCGAGGCAGCTCTCTTTGAATGAGATCACAGATGATAAGCAGGAAAAGCTTAAAATGCGCTTCAAGCATTTCCAGGATGTGGCGGGGGAGATTACGTTGCCGGACGGGTTTGAGCCCCGGAACGTGATCGTTGAGATTAAACCCACCACCAAGAAATTATCGCCGGTTAAAAAACAGTTTGTCTGGCTTGTGGCCGGATGAGAGGTGACAGATGTCGAGATTCAAGAAATTCAAAGCCCCCAAGATTTCCACGGTGATTGGAACAGGGACCAGCCTGGCAGGTGATGTGACCTTCAACGGCGGTCTCCATGTTGATGGCGCGATTAGCGGTAACGTGATTGCCGAGCCTGATAGCCGTTCCGCCCTGACCCTGAGCGAAAAAGGGGTGATCGAGGGGGACGTGAGGGTGCCCAACATCATCCTCAACGGCAAGGTCGTCGGCGATGTCTTCGCCAGCGAGCGGGTGGAACTGGCCCCCAATGCAAAGGTTACCGGTACCGTTTACTACAAGCTGCTGGAGATGGCCATGGGCGCCGAGGTGAACGGTCAGCTGGTGCACACGGAGGAGGTGGAGCCACGCAGGCTTTCCTACGAGGGGGAAGAGGACTCAGGACTGCTTTCCCAGGCCGAGGTGCTCGAGCGGGTGGTTTCCGGAGCGGATAAGGCGGCCGACTGATTTTACTTCCCTGTGGTCGGGCGGAATAGTTGACTAAAGTGCTCAGAAAAGCATAATGGAGCCCATTCCCGCCCATTAGCGGCGGTATTTTTCTGATTTTAGGATGGTGTGCGATGAGTGTTGTAGAAGCTGAAACCGAAAGCCCCCTGGAGTTCACCGCGGCTGCGGCAGCCAAGGTGGCTGCGCTGATCGAGGAGGAGGGCAACCCCGGATTGATGCTGCGTGTCTATATTCAGGGCGGCGGCTGTTCCGGCTTCCAGTATGGCTTCACCTTTGATGAGAGTGAGAAAGAGGGCGATGAGCGCATCGAGAAGGATGGTGTCACCCTGCTGATCGATCCCATGAGCCTGCAGTACCTGATGGGTGCCGAGGTGGACTATGTCGAGGGTCTGCAGGGTGCGCAGTTCGTTATCCGTAACCCGAATGCGACGACTACTTGTGGTTGTGGATCTTCGTTCTCTGTCTGATTGGGTTTACCTTTTGGACTCGAAAAGGCGCCTTGTTGGCGCATTTTTTATTGGATGATGGATTTGGAATCCATTGGCCTGATGGACATATCTGTATCCATAGGATGGAAGGCCTGGTAATCAATTTCGTGACCTAAAAAGGTGTTTTCTCCGTCGTTGTTTCCACGACACGGTCACGAGGTACTTTTCGTTGGCGCGAAAAGTACCCAAAAGCGCCTTCTCCCAAGATTTGCCCTCAC
>JBEVVY010000001.1:2280347-2293032 GCA_040506895.1 Sedimenticola sp. | reverse complement strand
CTCCGTCGTTGTTTCCACGACACGGTCACGAGGTACTTTTCGTTGGCGCGAAAAGTACCCAAAAGCGCCTTCTCCCAAGATTTGCCCTCACTAACGTTCGGGTCCCCTGCGCTTCTCAGAATTTCAGGGGATTCACAGACAGCACTTCCCTGTGCTGACTGTGAATGCGCCGCATCCTTGCGGCGCCCCTTCGGGCCTTTCCTGAAATTCCTGCGATGCTCGGCTGCATCAAGGGAAACTGTCGCAACTCCAATGACCTGGAAATGCGACGGATAGCTCAATTGGTGTGTTTCGCTACGCTCAACAACACCCTACATTTCCCAGCTTTGCGAGGTGGTTAACTAGTGGGATTGGGGCCCCTTTGTCCCGACGAGCATCGCAGGCTTCGCTGGACAAGGCCCGAAGGGGGCCGGCAGGGAGGCCGGCCGTTGTCAGTCGCGACAGGGACGTCGCGTCTGACAACCCCCAGCGAAGGTGAGAAGCACAGTGAACCCGCGATAGCGGGCGGGACACCGGGGAGAAGAGTTTTTGGCTACTTTTGCCTCTTTGCAAAAGTAGCTCGTAGCCGTGGTAGAGAATCAACTACAGCGTGAACCGCTGTTAGGCTACGAAATTTTTTACCAGGCCTTTCATTCTACGAGCGTAATGAAGCCATCAGGCCAATGGATTCCAAATCCATTGCCGACATCCCTGATAGATACACAACCAGACTTAACCTTCTATATTTGAAGTAGAAAAGAACAACAGGGCGGGATACCTGATGTTTCAGAATTACGTCGAACAGAGCACCAAGAAGGTCCTTCATACCCTGGAGCTGGCAGTCTCCGAACTGGTCAGCCGGCAGCAGAACATGCTGACGCCGGACTTCATTCTTCTGGCGTTGCTTTCGCAACAGGATGCCGAGGCGCGCCAGGTTCTCGAACGGTTGAGCCCTGACCCCAAGACACTGGTCGCCAACATCACCAACCAGGTGCTGCTCCACTACCAGAATGCCGCCCCGGTGAAGGCGAGCCAGATCGTTGCATCCCAGGAGGTGGGCGAGCTTTTTCAGGTGGCCATGAACGAGGCAAAATCCCTTGGCGACGACTACATATCCACAGGTACCCTGTTTCTCGGCATGTTCGATTCCCGTGCCGGGCACTGTTCCAGGGTGTTGATAGATGCCGGGCTCAGCCAGGCGAAGGCGCGCAGTGCACTGAAGGAGATTCGCGGCGGACGCACCATCAACAGCGACGATGCCGAGAGTGAACAGGATGCACTGGGGAGGTATACCAAGGATCTCACGGAGATGGCCCGTAATGGTGAACTCGACCCGGTGATCGGTCGTGAAGAGGAGATTGCCCAGGTCATCCAGACACTCTCCCGGAGAAAGAAAAACAACCCGGTCCTGATCGGTGAAGCGGGTGTCGGCAAGACGGTGATTGTCGAGGGACTCGCCCAGCGGATGGTGGAGGCGGATGTGCCGGATACGCTGCTCAACAAGCGCCTGCTCTCCCTGGACATGTCAGAAATCGTTGCCGGTGCGAAGATGCGCGGCGAGTTCGAGGAGCGGCTGAAGACGGTGCGCGATGCGGTCATTCAGGCCAGGGGCATGGTGATTCTCTTTATCGATGAGCTCCACTCGGTGGTTGGGGCGGGTGCCGGGGCTGGCGGGCTCGATGCGCCGAGCATGCTGAAGACCGCCCTGGCCCAGGGCTCTCTGCAGGTGATCGGTGCCGATACCCTGGATGAGTATCATCGTTTCGTCGAGGCGGACAAGGCGCTCGAGCGCCGCTTCCACCCGATCCTGGTGCGTGAGCCCACGGTCGGGGAGACGGTGACAATCCTCGAGGGTATCGCACAGCGCTACAGTCATCACCACAACGTGCGTTATCAACAGGACGCCCTGGAGGGGGCTGCCAGCCTGTCCGAACGCTACATCAATGACAGGAACCTGCCCGACAAGGCGGTGGATCTTATCGACGAGGCGGGCTCGCGTAAACATATCCGCATGGTCTCCATACCCCATGATGTGAAGGACCTGGAGCAGCAGCACCAGAATCTTCAGCGCGACAAGAGCGAAGCGTTCAATACCCAGGATTTTGAAAGGGCCGCGCAGTTGCAGATGGAGATATTGAAAGTCGAGGAGCAGCTGCAGTCGGCACGCAGTGAGTGGGAGGGGGAGCGGACCCGGCTCGATGATACCGTCACGGTTGAGGATATTGCCGAGGTGGTTTCGCGCTGGACCGGTATCCCGGTGGCCCGCATGGTGGAGACCGAGGCCGCCAAGCTCGTGCGCATGGAAGAGAATCTGCACAAGCGCATTGTCGGCCAGGAGGATGCGGTGAAAGCGGTTGCTGATGCCATTCGGCGTAATCGTGCGGGCATCACCTCGCCACGGAGGCCGATCGGTTCGTTTCTGTTTCTCGGTCCCACGGGCGTGGGAAAGACCGAGCTGGCCAAGGCGCTGGCGCAGTTTCTGCTGGATGATGAGTCCAGAATCGTGCGGCTCGATATGTCCGAGTACATGGAGCGGCACGAGGTCTCGAAAATGATCGGTGCGCCACCCGGCTACATCGGTTATGGCGAGGGCGGGCAGCTGACCGAGAAGGTGCGGCGCAATCCTTACACGGTGATCCTGCTGGATGAGGTGGAGAAGGCCCATCCGGATGTCTTCAATATGCTGCTGCAGATCCTGGAGGAGGGTCGCCTGACCGATGCCCAGGGTCGCAATGTCTCCTTCCGTAACACTATCCTGATCGGCACCTCCAACCTGGGTACCGAGTCCCTTTCGCCGGAGAAGCGCCCAATCGGCTTCATCCAGTCGGCAACACCCGACTACAGTGAGGCCAAGACCCTGGTGATGCACGAGGTGAAGAAGTTCTTCAAGCCGGAGTTCCTGAACCGACTCGATGACATTATCGTCTTCCATTATCTCGAGAGGGAGCATGTGACCGAAATTGCCCAGATGTTCGTGGCCGAACTGGCTGGTCGTATGCAGCAGCGTCAGATCACCATCGATGTCTCCGATGAGGTTATCGACAAGCTCTCCAGGGACGGTTTCGATCCGGTCTACGGTGCCAGGCCGTTGCGGCGAGAGGTGGAGCGGCAGGTGGAGAACCCCCTGGCCATGCGGATCGTCCGGGGAGAGTGCCCGGATGGCAGCAAGGTGCGGCTGCAGGTCGAGGAGGGTGAGATCGTTTTCAGGATCGAGAACAGATCCTGACCCTTCAGGCCGGGTAGATTCCCCCCAGAATAACGGGATGCCGGGCGCCGGTGACGCCGGGAAGGTTGCCCGGCTGTCTGTGCATGGTCCGGCTGGCCAGCCAGGCGAAGGCGAGGGCCTCCACCTGTTCCGGGTCGATGCCGTGATCCGCTGATGACTCCACGGGGACAGGTTGCAGGCGATCGGTGAGCTGGCGCATCAACTCCCCGTTGTTGATGCCGCCGCCGCAGACGATCAGCCGCCCACACCCCGGGGCGTGTGCCCTGATGGCCTGTTCGATACTCGCTGCAGTCAACGCAGTGAGAGTGGCCTGAATATCTTCTGCCGCCAGGCCGGGGTGATCGTGCAGCCGCTTCTCGAGCCACCCGGGGCTGAAGTATTCCGGCCCGGTGCTTTTCGGCGGTGCCATTTCGAAGTAGTCGTCGTCCAGCAGGTCCCGCAGCAGTGCGGCGTTCACCTTGCCGCTGGCTGCCCATGCGCCATTTTCGTCCCGTGGGATTCCCTGCTTTTTTCTTGCCCAGTGGTCCAGCAGGGTGTTTGCGGGGCCCGTGTCGAAGCCGCGTGCCGTTTCCGCTGCGCCTGCAGGCAGCTGGGTGATGTTGGCAATGCCGCCAAGGTTGAGTATCACACGCTCTTCCTCGGCATGGCTGAAAACGTCTGCGTGGAATGCGGGTACCAGGGGTGCTCCCTCGCCTCCGGCGGCCATGTCCCGACGCCGGAAGTCGGCCACCACCGTGATACCTGTACGCTCGGCGATCAGGCTCGGGTCGCCAATCTGCAGGGTGAAGGGGTGGGGTGGGGTCGGTCTGTGCCGTACCGTCTGGCCGTGGGAGCCGATGGCCGTGATATCCGCTGCCGCGATGCCGGATTGCTCCAGCAGCCCGCTTGCGGCACGGGCGAACTGCTCGGCCACCTGGTTGTCGAGGCTACCCAGGAGGTCGATATCCGCCTGCCCTGGCGTGGCCAGTTCCCGGAGTTGGGCCTGGAGTTGTTCGGGCCAGGGGGATGTGCTGTGTTCCAGGAGATCGATGCCCGCAGAGTCGATGCGGGCGAGGACGGCATCGATGCCGTCCATGCTGGTGCCGGACATCAGGCCAATATAGAGCTCGCCCTGCATGGTGGTCAGGCGGGGGGTCCTAGCGGGCCTCGGCCGTGGCCAGCATGGTCTGCGAGACCAGGTCCAGGCGGGTGAGCAGCGGTGCGCTCTTCTGCTTGAAGTCGGCCCGGTATTTTTTCGCGATCGGTTCGGCGGCCGGTAGCTTCACGGTCAGCGGATTGCGGTGTACGCCGTTCACCCTGAACTCGTAGTGCAGGTGGGGGCCGGTGGCCAGTCCGCTTTTGCCGACATAGCCGATCACCTGCCCCTGGCGCACGCGGCTGCCGTTCTTTACCTTGCCGCGGTACTTGGACATGTGTGCGTAGAGGGTGGTGTATTTCTGGCCGTGCTGAATAATGATGGTGCGGCCATAGCCGCCCTTTCTGCCGCGATAGATCACCTTGCCATCGCCAGCGGCCTTGATCGGTGTGCCGGTGGAGGCGGCATAGTCCACGCCGCGGTGAGGGCGCTTCTTGCCCAGTACCGGGTGATAACGCTCGCGGGTGAAACGGGAGGAGATGCGGCGGAAATCCACCGGCGCACGAAGGAACGCCTTGCGCATGCTTTTGCCGTCGGGCGAGAAGTAACTGCCATCGCCATGCTCGTCCTCGTAGCGTACAGCCCTTACCACGCGACCCTGGTTGATGAATTCAGCGGCGAGGATGGCGCCGTTGCGGTACTTGTCGCCATCCAGGTACTTCTCTTCGTAGATCATGCTGAAGGTATCACCGGAGCGGATCTCAAGGGCGAAGTCGATATCCCAGCCGAAGATATTGGCCAGCTCCATGATGAGTGAATCATCCAGGCCCGCGCGCTGGGCGCTCTGGTAGAGGGAGTCGGTGATGGTGCCTGACACCGTCGCGGTGCGTGTTTCCAGGTCGCGCTCGATGAGTTGGGTTTCGAAACTCTCGCCCTGTGGCTGGATCCGAAGGCTGAGCACGGGGCTGCGCTGGTGCACCAGCTCTAGCAGTTCGTCTTCGTCGTCAAGCCGTACCCTGAGGGTCTCGCCAGGACGGATATTGGCCAGCTGTTTCGCCTCCTTGCTGCTGTGAACGATTCGGTGCAGAAGGTTTGCAGAGAGTTCCAGCCGGGAGAAGATGCGGGCCAGGGAGTCGCCCGATTTCACGCTCTCCTCGATCCAGCGGCCGGGAGCCGGCGCCGGTGTGGTGCTGACAACGGCGCTCTGCGCAGCGGGTGCGGCCGTGTCGGGTTGTTCGCCCTGCACGGGGGCTGGCAAGGTCAGGGGTGTTGTCTGAAGAGAAGGCACGGATACTTCAGCTGGCGCCTCTGCATCCTCTGTGTCCAGCGCCGGCAGGCTCAACGGGACTGCAATGGCGGTCACTTCCTGCTTGGGGGGAAGGGTCGCCAGTGGCGCGGATTGGTTCGTGACACCCTGCGGATCGACGGTGTCTCCCTCCATGATCTGTAGGGAGGCGTAGATCGCTGTTGCACTTAAAATGAGGGTCAAGAGGGCTGCCAGGCCGAGTCGCGGATGGCGCTTGTGGCCAGGGGAACTGCTCAGATCGTCACGGGATTTGTAGTCTTTGATCATGTTTTGACGCTAAACCCTCGATTTTCAAGCAATTATTGCCTAAAAGCTGGGCTTTGCCTAGGGTTGTTTTTCAGCACGATACTGGCATGGGCGGTCTTTGGCAAGGTCTTTTCGGGCTCTACAGAGTAATAATCTATAAGGAAAGAGTTACTTTTTCCCGCTTCATCCTGTAAATTGTGCGCCCTTACAAATTCCGGTTGAGAGGTGAATCATGGCTTCGGTCGCAGAGGCGATGGAAATCATTCGGCGCGGTGTCGACGAGATACTGTTGGAAGAGGCGCTCATTAAAAAGCTCGAGCGCGGCAAGCCCCTGCGTATCAAGGCGGGTTTCGATCCGACCGCGCCGGATCTGCATCTCGGCCATACGGTGCTGATCAACAAACTGCGCCAGTTCCAGGACCTGGGTCATGAGGTGATGTTCCTGATCGGCGATTTTACCGCCATGATCGGCGATCCTACCGGCAAGAGCGCCACCCGCCCGCCACTGACACGGGACGAGGTACTGGAGAACGCCAAGACCTACGAGCACCAGGTGTTCAAGATCCTGGATGCGGAGAAGACCACGGTCTTCTTCAACTCCTCCTGGATGGGGGAGATGAAGGCCTCCGACATGATCCAACTGGCGGCCAGGCACACCGTGGCGCGGATGCTCGAGCGGGACGATTTCAACAAGCGTTACAAGGGTGGCCAGTCCATCTCCATCCACGAGTTTCTCTACCCCTTGGTCCAGGGCTACGATTCCGTGGCCATGAAGGCGGACGTGGAGCTCGGCGGTACCGACCAGAAGTTCAATCTTCTAGTAGGGCGCCAGCTGCAGGAGGCTTACGGCCAGGACCCCCAGGTGGCCCTGACCATGCCGATCCTGGAGGGGCTCGACGGCGTGCAGAAGATGTCCAAGTCCCTTAACAACTATGTCGGTATCGCGGACAAGCCGGATGATATGTTCGGCAAGATCATGTCCATCTCCGATGACCTGATGTGGCGCTACTTCGAACTGCTCAGCTTCAAGCCTATGTCCGAGGTGAACGCGCTTCGCCAGGAGGTCGAGAGCGGCAGGAATCCAAGGGATGCCAAGGTGATGCTGGCCATGGAACTGGTCGAGCGGTTCCATACGGCGGCCGATGCCGAGAAGGCCAACGAGAACTTCGTGGCCCGTTTCCGCAAGGGCGCCATGCCTGACGACATGCCTGAAGTCTCCCTGGATGCGGGTCCGGAGGGGCTGCCCATCGCCAACCTGCTGAAGGATGCCGGCCTGGTCTCCAGCACCTCTGAGGCGATGCGGATGATCAAGCAGGGCGCAGTGAAGATCAATGGTGAGCGCGTTGAGGATAAAGGGCTGGCCTGCATGTCGGGCAGTACCGAAATCTACCAGGTCGGCAAGCGCCGTTTTGCTCGCGTCACCCTGAACTGAGCGCTCGGCACGGGACGTTTTCATTTTTTCGTAACATTGTCTTGCACCCCTTAATCAGGTGCGTATAATGCGCGCCTCGTCCCGGGGAGATGTGGCCGCAAACAGCGGCATCCGATCGAGGACGACAAGGCCCTTCGGGGTGCCGGATCGGGTTGATCAAATAATTGCTTGACCTGGTCCTGAGGATGCGTAGAATACGCGCCTCGCCTGGGGTGAGCGGCAGCGTCCGGCACGAACAGGCGCGCGGTTGAGGTCGATAAGGTCTTGACGGCGCAGCAGGAGATGGTCATAATTGACGGTCTTCGCTGAGCGAAAGTTCAGCAGCTCTTTAACAATCAGGTTAGGTAATTTGTGTGGGTGCTCCGTCAGTGGTTGAGAAGCCATTAATATCGACGAAGCATCTATCAATTCCAAGAATCGATTAGTGATTTGTCGAGCAAGGATTTGTCCCCCTAAAAGGGACAGTCAAACTTCAAGTGAAGAGTTTGATCCTGGCTCAGATTGAACGCTGGCGGTATGCTTAACACATGCAAGTCGAACGGTAACAGAGGAGAGCTTGCTCTCCTGCTGACGAGTGGCGGACGGGTGAGTAACGCGTAGGAATCTGCCTAGTAGTGGGGGACAACTTCCGGAAACGGAAGCTAATACCGCATACGCCCTACGGGGGAAAGCGGGGGATCTTCGGACCTCGCGCTATTAGATGAGCCTGCGTTGGATTAGCTTGTTGGTGAGGTAATGGCTCACCAAGGCTGCGATCCATAGCTGGTCTGAGAGGACGATCAGCCACACTGGGACTGAGACACGGCCCAGACTCCTACGGGAGGCAGCAGTGGGGAATATTGGACAATGGGGGCAACCCTGATCCAGCAATACCGCGTGTGTGAAGAAGGCCTGCGGGTTGTAAAGCACTTTCAATTGTGAAGAAAAGCTTAGGGTTAATAACCCTGAGTCTTGACGTTAACTTTAGAAGAAGCACCGGCTAACTCCGTGCCAGCAGCCGCGGTAATACGGAGGGTGCAAGCGTTAATCGGAATTACTGGGCGTAAAGCGTGCGTAGGCGGCTAAGTCAGTCAGATGTGAAAGCCCTGGGCTCAACCTGGGAACTGCATTTGATACTGCTTGGCTAGAGTATGGTAGAGGGAAGTGGAATTCCGGGTGTAGCGGTGAAATGCGTAGATATCCGGAGGAACACCAGTGGCGAAGGCGACTTCCTGGACCAATACTGACGCTGAGGTACGAAAGCGTGGGTAGCAAACAGGATTAGATACCCTGGTAGTCCACGCCGTAAACGATGTCAACTAGCCGTTGGGGACGTTAAGGTTCTTAGTGGCGCAGCTAACGCGATAAGTTGACCGCCTGGGGAGTACGGCCGCAAGGTTAAAACTCAAAGGAATTGACGGGGGCCCGCACAAGCGGTGGAGCATGTGGTTTAATTCGATGCAACGCGAAGAACCTTACCAGCCCTTGACATCCTCGGAAGTTAGCAGAGATGCTTTCGTGCCTTCGGGAACCGAGTGACAGGTGCTGCATGGCTGTCGTCAGCTCGTGTCGTGAGATGTTGGGTTAAGTCCCGTAACGAGCGCAACCCTTGTCCTTAGTTGCCAGCACATTATGGTGGGAACTCTAGGGAGACTGCCGGTGATAAACCGGAGGAAGGTGGGGATGACGTCAAGTCATCATGGCCCTTATGGGCTGGGCTACACACGTGCTACAATGGCCGGTACAGAGGGCCGCAAACCCGCGAGGGGGAGCTAATCTCATAAAACCGGTCGTAGTCCGGATCGCAGTCTGCAACTCGACTGCGTGAAGTCGGAATCGCTAGTAATCGCGAATCAGAATGTCGCGGTGAATACGTTCCCGGGCCTTGTACACACCGCCCGTCACACCATGGGAGTGGGTTGCAAAAGAAGTGGGTAGTCTAACCTTCGGGGGGACGCTCACCACTTTGTGATTCATGACTGGGGTGAAGTCGTAACAAGGTAGCCCTAGGGGAACCTGGGGCTGGATCACCTCCTTTAAAGAAAGCTGATCAAGCCTTTCGGAGCATCCACACAAATTACCTGATCGATTGAGCACTTCGAGAGTGCCAAGTGCCAAGCCTTTTGGTTTGTCACTTTGCATTTATGCGAAGTGTTGCTCTTTAACAATTTGGTTAGATTTGTAGATAGATGAGTATCTATTTATCAAAAGTACTAATTTTCTCAAAGAAATTAGTTACTTGGGTATGTTGCATTTGCGAGAACGAGTTGACCATACCGGCGCCCCAGAGTTTTTGGGGTTATATGGTCAAGTGAATAAGCGCATACGGTGGATGCCTAGGCGGTAAGAGGCGATGAAGGACGTTGTAGCTTGCGATAAGCCACGGTTAGTCAGCAAACAGACTTTGATCCGTGGATTTCCGAATGGGGAAACCCAGCCCGTGTAAGCGGGTTATCGTTAACTGAATACATAGGTTAACGAGGCGAACCCGGGGAACTGAAACATCTAAGTACCCGGAGGAAAAGAAATCAACCGAGATTCCCTTAGTAGCGGCGAGCGAACGGGGATTAGCCCTTAAGCTTTTAGGGTGTTAGTGGAACGATCTGGAAAGTTCGGCGATACAGGGTGAGAGCCCCGTACACGAAAACTAACTAAGAGTGAAATCGAGTAGGGCGGAGCACGTGAAACTCTGTCTGAACATGGGGGGACCATCCTCCAAGGCTAAATACTCCTTACCGACCGATAGTGAACCAGTACCGTGAGGGAAAGGCGAAAAGAACCCCGTTTAGGGGAGTGAAATAGAACCTGAAACCGTATGCGTACAAGCAGTAGGAGCCCTTCGGGGTGACTGCGTACCTTTTGTATAATGGGTCAGCGACTTACTTCTCAGTAGCAAGCTTAACCGACTAGGGGAGGCGTAGGGAAACCGAGTCTTAATAGGGCGATCAGTTGCTGGGAGTAGACCCGAAACCGGGCGATCTATCCATGGCCAGGGTGAAGGTGGGGTAACACCTGCTGGAGGCCCGAACCCACTTATGTTGAAAAATGAGGGGATGAGCTGTGGATCGGAGTGAAAGGCTAATCAAGCCCGGAGATAGCTGGTTCTCCTCGAAAGCTATTTAGGTAGCGCCTCATGTATCACCTCAGGGGGTAGAGCACTGTTACGGCTAGGGGGTCATCCCGACTTACCAAACCGTTGCAAACTCCGAATACCTGAGAGTGCAATCATGGGAGACACACGGCGGGTGCTAACGTCCGTCGTGGAAAGGGAAACAACCCAGACCGCCAGCTAAGGTCCCAAAATCACATCTCAGTGGGAAACGATGTGGGAAGGCCCAGACAGCCAGGAGGTTGGCTTAGAAGCAGCCATCCTTTAAAGAAAGCGTAATAGCTCACTGGTCGAGTCGGCCTGCGCGGAAGATTTAACGGGGCTTAAGATGTGTACCGAAGCTGCGGATGCGTGTTTACACGCATGGTAGAGGAGCGTTCTGTAAGCGGTTGAAGGTGGATCGTAAGGTCTGCTGGACGTATCAGAAGTGCGAATGCTGACATGAGTAACGATAAGAGGGGTGAGAGGCCCCTCCGCCGAAAACCCAAGGTTTCCTGCGCAACGCTAATCGGCGCAGGGTTAGTCGGCCCCTAAGGCGAGGCAGAAATGCGTAGTCGATGGGAAGCAGGTTAATATTCCTGCACCTCTTATTACTGCGACGGAGAGACGGAGCAGGCTAGATCATCCGGGCGTTGGTTGTCCCGGTATAAACGAGTAGGCAGTGGAATTAGGCAAATCCGGTTCCATAATGCTGAGACGTGATGTCGAGTCCTTTTTTGGACGAAGTGATCGATGCCATACTTCCAGGAAAATCTTCTAAGCTTCAGGTAATAAGAGACCGTACTCCAAACCGACACAGGTGGGTAGGATGAGAATTCCAAGGCGCTTGAGAGAACTCTGGTGAAGGAACTAGGCAAAATGGCACCGTAACTTCGGGAGAAGGTGCGCCCCTGATGGTGATGAGACTTGCTCTCTAAGCTGATGGGGGCCGCAGTGAAATGGTGGCTGCAACTGTTTATTAAAAACATAGCACTCTGCAAACTCGAAAGAGGACGTATAGGGTGTGACGCCTGCCCGGTGCCGGAAGGTTAATTGATGGGGTTAGTCTTCGGACGAAGCTCTTGATCGAAGCCCCGGTAAACGGCGGCCGTAACTATAACGGTCCTAAGGTAGCGAAATTCCTTGTCGGGTAAGTTCCGACCTGCACGAATGGCGTAATGATGGCCACACTGTCTCCACCAGAGACTCAGTGAAATTGAACTCGCTGTTAAGATGCAGTGTACCCGCGGCTAGACGGAAAGACCCCGTGAACCTTTACTACAGCTTCACACTGGACTTTGAGCCTACTTGTGTAGGATAGCTGGGAGGCTTTGAAACCATGACGCCAGTTGTGGTGGAGCCAATCTTGAAATACCAGCCTGGTATGTTTGAAGTTCTAACCTCGACCCGTTATCCGGGTTAGGGACAGTGTGTGGTGGGTAGTTTGACTGGGGCGGTCTCCTCCCAAAGAGTAACGGAGGAGCACGAAGGTACCCTCAGCGCGGTCGGAAATCGCGCACTGAGTGCAAAGGCATAAGGGTGCTTGACTGCGAGACAGACAAGTCGAGCAGGTACGAAAGTAGGTCTTAGTGATCCGGTGGCTCTGTATGGAAGGGCCATCGCTCAACGGATAAAAGGTACTCCGGGGATAACAGGCTGATACCGCCCAAGAGTTCATATCGACGGCGGTGTTTGGCACCTCGATGTCGGCTCATCACATCCTGGGGCTGAAGTCGGTCCCAAGGGTATGGCTGTTCGCCATTTAAAGTGGTACGCGAGCTGGGTTTAGAACGTCGTGAGACAGTTCGGTCCCTATCTGCCGTGGGCGTTTGAGATTTGAGGGAAGCTGCTCCTAGTACGAGAGGACCGGAGTGGACGAACCTCTGGTGTTCCGGTTGTCACGCCAGTGGCATTGCCGGGTAGCTACGTTCGGACAGGATAACCGCTGAAAGCATCTAAGCGGGAAGCCCCTCCCAAGATTAGATCTCACTGACTCCTTGAGAGTCCTGTAGGGCCCTTGAAGACTACAAGGTTGATAGGCTGGGTGTGGAAGCACAGTAATGTGTGAAGCTAACCAGTACTAATTGCCCGTGAGGCTTGACCATATAACACCCAAACATTTTGTGGTGTTGGTAGCAACTCAAGCAAACGCAACAACAACCCACGATACTCGTTTAGATACGAATCTAACCAAACGCTAGCAAGACGCGTAGACGACTTGCACACCAGTTTGCCTGGCGGCCATAGAGCACTGGTACCACCTGATCCCATCTCGAACTCAGAAGTGAAACGGTGCATCGCCGATGGTAGTGTGGGGTCTCCCCATGTGAGAGTAGGTCACTGCCAGGCTTTAA
>JBEVVY010000001.1:2279115-2280147 GCA_040506895.1 Sedimenticola sp. | reverse complement strand
GATCCCATCTCGAACTCAGAAGTGAAACGGTGCATCGCCGATGGTAGTGTGGGGTCTCCCCATGTGAGAGTAGGTCACTGCCAGGCTTTAATTAAAGGAACAGCCCATCCTCATTCGAGGATGGGCTTTTTCTTTGCGCGCAATAAAACAAGCTTCAACTGTTTTGGTGTCGTATCGCCATCAGCAGTGCCGGGCCGTTTTCTGATTCGCTCCGCGTGACACTGGTGCCGAAGACTTCCGCTTCAAGTGAACAGATAAGGTCTACCACCCGGTCGGTCTCTTCTCTTCCGCCGCTATGGCCCGGGTATGCCATGATCGATAGCAGGCCGCCGGGCATCAACAGGTCGAGAGCCTGTTCGATCGCCGGCAATGTCTCTTCTGCCCTGGTGATGATTCTCTTGTTGCTGCCTGGGAGGTAGCCAAGATTGAACACAATTGCCCTGATGCGTGATCTGCAGGTCTCAGGGATGTGTTTTGACATGCTGTCGTGGCTATCGAGGATGAGGGTGACCTTTGATGGGGCCCGGTACTCCCTGAGTCGCAACTGCGTGCTTTCTATAGCCGAGGCTTGTATGTCGAAGCCGATTACATGGCCTGTCTCTCCAACCGCTCTCGATAGAAAGAGCGTGTCATGCCCGTTGCCTGCAGTCGCATCTATGGCGCAATCACCGGCTCGTAACAGAGAGCCGATCTTGTCATGGCAAATATCGGTAAGTCTGGGCTTTTTGATCATAGGTTCTGAATGGGTATTTGAAGGATTATTTTATCCGCGTTTCGTTACTTTTGGGCTTGCAATCGAGAGCCAGGCTTTCTGCCGATAAAAAATATTTCAAATTCATAAAAAGATTGTTGCATGGCTTCGTGATCTCCGTATAATGCGCCGCTCGTCTGTTGCAGATTTTGCCGTTTCGGCAGAGATCGAAATCGGACTTGGGCGCCTCTCGGGGTGCCGGATCGGGTTGATCAAATAATTGCTTGACCTGGTCCTGAGGATGCGTAGAATACGCGCCTCGCCTGGGGTGAGCGGCAGCG
>JBEVVY010000001.1:2221312-2273637 GCA_040506895.1 Sedimenticola sp. | reverse complement strand
GATCCCATCTCGAACTCAGAAGTGAAACGGTGCATCGCCGATGGTAGTGTGGGGTCTCCCCATGTGAGAGTAGGTCACTGCCAGGCTTTAAACACTAGCCCCGACGGTTATTAACCGTTGGGGCTTTTTATTTGCCCAGGGCTTAAGTCTGTGGGCAGTGACCTGCTTATTTGAGAAAGTAGGGGGCCGCTTACGGCCATCCATGGCCTCCGCGGCATGTGCACGTCCTGGCCAGCGCTGCTCCTGTGCATCCCTCGGCTCTGGCTTCCTGCTTCGCTCTACCTCCTGCATCCCTACAGTCGTGCACCCGCAGCATGTGTACATCCTGTACAAAACTGCCAGGCTTTAAACACTAAACCCCTGTACTCATAGAGTGCAGGGGTTTTTCTTTGTCGCACGCTTCGCGATAGACTCCTTCTTTTAACCCTGATCCTGTGCTGATGTTCAAATCGTTAAAAGAGCTGTTCGATAAGCGGCTAAGAGCCGAACTGCATGACATGCGCGCACCGATTGCGGAACATGCGCTGCGCATGGCAACGGCTGCCCTGCTCGTTGAAACCAGTCGTTCCGATTACGAGTTCAATCCGGTCGAGCGTGACGCCATCCAGGAGATCCTGATCAGGACATACCGGCTCTCACCTGAAGAGATCAGGGAGTTGCTCTCTATTGCCGAGGCAGAGGTGGACGCCTCCATCTCCCTGGATCAGTTCACCGTGCTCTTAGATCGGGACCTGACACCGGAACAGAAGATTGAGCTGCTTGAGATGCTATGGGAAGTGGCCTACGCGGATGGCCGGATCGATAAATACGAGGAGTACCTGATCCGGAAACTTGCAGACCTTTTGCATGTGCCGCATCGTGGTTTCATTCAGGCCAAGCTCAATGTGCAGTCGAGGAGTAAAACATGAGTTCAGCGATCAGCTACCAGGTCAAACCGGTCTCGCCCGAAGCGCACCTGTTCGAGGTGACACTTAAAATCGCCGAGCCTGATAAGCAGGGGCAACTGCTGGTTATGCCCTCGTGGTTACTGGGTAGCTACATGATCAGGGACTTTGCTAAAAACCTGGTCACCTTGACGGCGCAGTCCGGTGGGCAACAGGTTGCCTGGGAGAAACAGGACAAGCAGAGCTGGCTCTTTGCCCACTGCGGCAGTGAGTTGACAGTGACTTACACGGTCTATGCCTGGGACCTCTCTGTCAGAAGCGCACACCTGGATACCACCCATGGCTATTTCAATGGCACCAGCCTGTTTCTGCGCGTGGTGGGTCAGGAAGAACAGCCTTGCGACGTGCAACTTCTGCCGCCGGATGGTGTTGCCTACGAGGAGTGGCGAGTCGCCACGACCCTGAGGGAGAAAGGGGCGAGCCATCTCGGTTTCGGCAGCTACCAGGCTGCAAACTACGATGAGCTTGTGGATCATCCCGTCGAAATGGGTACCTTCGACTATGCCGAGTTCGACGTGGCAGGTGTCCCGCACGCCATTGCAATTACCGGCAGGCACGATGCGGATATGGAACGTCTCTGCAGCGATCTCGAGGTGCTCTGTAATAGCCATATCGATATGTTCGGTGAGTTGCCGGAGATGGAGCGTTACCTCTTTCAGGTGATGGCGGTAGGTGACGGCTACGGCGGTCTTGAGCATCGCAGTTCAACCTCGTTGATCTGCAAGCGCACAGACTTGCCGAGGAGAGGCGAGGAGAAGGTTTCCAAGGGATACCGCCAGTTTCTCGGGCTTGCCAGTCACGAGTATTTCCACCTCTGGAATGTGAAGCGGATACGCCCGGAAGTTTTCAAGACTGCAGACTTGAGCAAAGAGGTGTACACACGTCTTCTCTGGGCTTTCGAGGGAATCACCTCCTATTACGATGATCTTTCATTGATAAGAACTGGTCGTGTAGAGGCTGAGAGCTACCTTGAACTGCTTGCCCAGGTGATCACCCGGGTGCAGCGTGGAGCCGGCAGGCTGAAGCAGAGCCTCTCCGATTCGAGCTTTGATGCCTGGACCAAGTTCTACAAGCAGGATGAAAACGCACCCAATGCCATCGTCAGTTACTACGCCAAGGGTGCACTGGCTGCGCTGGCGCTGGACCTGACCATCAGGAAAGAGACTGCGGGACGATTATCGCTGGATGACGTGATGAGGGCGCTTTGGGAGCGACATGGCCGTACTGATACCGGTGTGGCGGAAGGCGACATTGAGTCGCTTGTCATGGAGGTTACCGGTCTCGATCTCAGCGACTTTTTCGACCGTACCATAAGAGGCACCGATGAGTTGGAGTTGGCACCCCTGCTCGAGCACTTCGGTATCGGTTACAGGCTCTGCACGGCAAGTTCCGCGGATGACCTTGGCTCCGGCAAGGCGCCGGAGAGTACTGATGTGGCCAGGCCCGTACTGGGTGCCCGTATCAAGAACAGTAACGGCGCCGCAGAGCTGGCAGTGGTGCTGGATGGTGGTGCTGCCCAAAAGGCAGGGCTCTCTGCCGGTGACACCCTGGTGGCAATAGGCGGTATTCGCGCAACAGCAGGGAATGTGAATGACCTGGTCGCCTCTGTTGAGAAGGGAGAGCGTGTTGAGGTGCATGCATTCCGGCGGGATGAGTTGATGTCTTTTGATCTGAAACCCCTGCCTGCTCCTGAAGACACCTGTCATCTGTGGCTGTTGGAGTCGTCGGCTCCGGAAGTCGAATCACGCAGAAGCAGCTGGCTTGGCTTGGGTTAAATGGCTGATTTATCAGTGAGATATCCCGTTGATGCTGGCTCTGGTAAAATTGCCTGATGGATACGCGGTTCGAGATTATCCGCCTGTTGTCAGATGGGCATTTCCATTCCGGTGAGGAGCTGGCCGAGCGGTTCGGCGTCAGCCGTGCAGCCATATGGAAACACCTGACCCACATTCGAGACCGGATGGATATCAAGCTGTTCGCGGTCAAAGGCCGGGGATACAGGCTGGCCGAACCCCTGGAACTTCTGGATGAGTCACTGATCCGTAGCGGCCTGAGTGAACAGGCCCAGGGGCTGCTGGATCGTCTCGAGATTCACGATCAGATCGATTCCACCAACTCCTACCTGATGGAAAAGCAGGCTGAGAAGGACAGTGCCTCGGGGCATGTCTGTATTGCCGAACAGCAGACCTCGGGGCGCGGCAGGCGTGGCCGGGAATGGGTCTCTCCCTACGGAAGCAATATCTACCTCTCTATCGGCTGGCACTACGGTGTTGGTCTTGCAGATCTCAGTGGCCTCAGTCTTGCTGCCGGTATTGCGGTGGCTCGCAGTCTCGAAGCCGTGGGTATCGAAGAGGTCGGTCTGAAGTGGCCCAACGACGTGCTCTGGCAGGACCGCAAACTGGCGGGACTGCTGCTCGAGGTGTCAGGTGAGCACACGGGGCCCAGCCGGGTTGTCATGGGGCTGGGTCTCAATACACGCATGAGCGAGGTGCAGGGCAAGGAAATCGACCAACCATGGATCGACCTTGCAAGCCTGCCGGGCGGTGCCGGGGTTTCCCGCAACAGGTTGGTATCCACGCTGTTGGATAACCTCCTCTCCACCCTTTCCCGTTTTGAGTATGAAGGGCTGGATCCCGAAATAGAGGAGTGGCGCCGCCTCGACCTCTATCACGGCAAGCCCGTCGCGTTACAGATGGGCAAGAAACGTATCGAAGGGGTCCACAAGGGTATTGATGCCGCGGGCGCCCTGCTGCTTGAGAACGAGGGTCAAACCCGCCCCTATCACGGAGGCGAGGTGAGCCTGAGGCCCGTGGCTTGAATGGAGATGAGTCCGCTGGATAACACCTTATCCTCCCTGCTGTTGATCGATATCGGCAATACCAACCTCAAGTGGGCATGGCTGCAGGGTGGTGAGTTATCCCGGGTCGAATCTGCCGCCCATGGTGAAAGCCCTTTTGCCAGGGTTGCCGCAATGAGCTGGGGCAATGCCGAACCCCCCGACAGGGTCGTGGTGGCCAACGTCGCCGGAGCGGTTATCGCCCAGGAGCTGTCTGACTGGACAGAGTATGTATGGGGGCTGCAGCCCGAGACCGTTGTTGCCACCGCCCAGGCCCAGGGCGTCACCAATGCCTATGAAAATCCCGCCCAACTCGGCATCGACCGTTGGCTGACACTGATAGCGGCCCGCCGCCTCTATACCGGAGCGGTATGTGTCGTGGATTGTGGTACCGCAATCACTGCAGATGTGATGGATGCCTCGGGTGTACACCGGGGCGGCGTGATACTGCCAGGCTTCGAGATGATGCGCCAGGCCCTGCTTGAGAGGACCAATATTCCGAGGGTCGGGGAGGCGGACATCGACCAGCTGCTTGCCACTGATACCGCCACGGCAGTCGCCTCGGCGGCTCTCCATTCAGCCGCCGGCCTGGTTGAGCGCGTCATCGCCGATTCGGAACAGACGCTTGGTGACAGGCCGATGCTTTACCTGACAGGCAGTGGCGCTGAGAGCCTGCAAAAAGTGCTGAGCGTCCAGGCAGAGCGGGTTCCTGATCTCGTGATGAGCGGCCTGGCGCTGCTGGCAACAGATGGAGCGTACTCCCCATGAAGTGGCTGTTTCTACTGGTCCTGGTGGTCAATATCGCCATATTCGCCTGGGGTTACCAAAAGGAAGCCGGGATGGAGGAGGCGTCGCGGGTGGTCGTGCCGGCGGGTGTTGGCAATATCAGGCTATTGTCTGAGCGTGTCCCCGAACCTGAGGCCCCCCAGGTGACGGAGGGAAGCGCTCAACCTGAACTTCCGCCCGGGAGCGATGACGAAGAGGTTGCGCCATTGCCTGAGCCGTCTGCGGTAGCTGAAGTTGAAACTGCACTGGATAAAGCCGAAGAGGCGCCTGTCGAAGCTGAAATCGTAACGGCTGTCGATGCTTCCGACGCCACTGAGCCGGTAGTGCAAGAGCCGAAGAGTCTGCCCTATTGCGGGGTGCTGGGTCCCCTGGATGATGAAGAGGCTGCCAAATCGATAACAGCAAAACTGGAAAGGCTGGCATTCAACCCGTTGATGAGGGAGCAGTCGATGATCCGGACCACCGGTTACTGGGTGCTGATCCCGCCGGCCAAGGACCAGGAGGCAGCGATCGAGCATGTGAATGCCTTGAAAGCGAAGGGCTTCAAGGATGTCAGGCGCTTTTTCCAGGGGCCTTTGAAGAATGCGGTATCCCTGGGTATATTTTCGCGCCGCGGGAATGCCAGTAACCGGCAGAAAGAGGTTGAGGCCAAAGGCTTCAAGGTGGAGATCAAGCCCCGGGTCAGTGAATCCATACTCTACTGGATCGATATATTCCTGGAAGACGGAGGGGCAGGGCGCGCCACTTCGGTTCTGCAGGAAGAGTTCCCGGATCTCGCGCTGCGTGATCAGATATGTTCTCGCGTTGTCAGACCCTGAAGGATCTTCTAGAATAGCGCCTCCTGAACGGAATTGGCCGGTGTAGCTCAGTTGGTAGAGCAGCTGATTTGTAATCAGCTGGTCGGGGGTTCGAGTCCTCTCGCCGGCTCCAAATAATCAAAAGCCCGCACAAGCGGGCTTTTTTATGCCCGAAGATTGTCGTCGCTCAAGTTTCCCGCCACTGGAGACGATATGCAGTTAAAGCTGGTATGCTGTGTACGGATATCAGCGACTATGGCTGGATAGGAGTGCGCAATGTCGGTTACAGCAACGGAATCTCCCGATAACAGTGACGTTACCATCAATGTTGCCGGTCGTTTCGATTTTTCCTGCCACCAGGAGTTCCTGCAGGCCTATACCGCCTTTCCCAAGGGTGATAAGCACTTCATCGTCGACCTCTCGGAAACCGAATACATGGACAGCTCGGCAATGGGTATGTTGCTGCAGTTGCGTGAGCACAGTACCAGGGAAGCCAACGTGAGCCTGGTCAATGCCAACGAAGGTGTGCGCGAGGTACTCCGAATAGCCAATTTCGATAAGCTGTTCACCATCGACGAGCCTGCAGGGATCGAGCGGCAGATCTGACCCGCAGCCCCTGGGCAACGCTTTTCTTCGGCCAACTGCTGGATATTAGGCGCCATTTCCCCTATTCTTCCCCGATTTCCATTCAGGGCCTGAAACTATGGGTTTCAAATGCGGTATCGTGGGTTTGCCGAACGTGGGCAAATCCACCCTTTTCAATGCGTTGACACAGGCGACCATCGCCGCCGAGAACTATCCGTTCTGTACCATCGACCCCAACGTGGGCGTGGTTCCCGTGGCGGATCCCCGCCAGGACATCATTTCGGAGATCGTTCAGCCTCAGAACATCGTTCCCACCACCATGCAGTTCGTCGATATCGCTGGCCTGGTGGAGGGTGCCTCCAAGGGTGAGGGGCTGGGTAACAAGTTCCTGGCCAATATCAGGGAGACCGACGCCATCTGTCACGTGGTGCGCTGTTTTCACAATGATGATGTGGTGCACGTGGTGGGCAAGGTCGATCCCCTCTCCGATATCGAGGTGATCAACACCGAGCTGGCCCTGGCGGATATGGAGTCCGTCGACAAGGCGCTGGACAAGGTCTCCCGGCAGGCCAAGACCGGCGATAAAAAGGTGCTCGCGCAAAAGTCGCTGCTGGAGAAGGTCAAGGATCATCTCGATGCAGGGCATCCCGTGCGCTCCCTGGAGCTGGATGAAGACGAGCTGCTGGCCACCAGGGATCTTCACCTGTTGACCATCAAGCCCACACTCTACATCGCCAATGTCTCAGAGGACGGCTTTGAGGATAATCCGCTGCTCGATGCGGTGACTGAATTCGCCCACGCCGAGAACTCCGAAGTGGTGGCTGTCTGTGCCGCCATCGAGGCGGAGATCGCTGAACTGGATGACGACGAAAAGCAGGAGTTCCTGGAGGATATGGGTCTGCACGAGCCGGGTCTGAACCGTGTCGTGCGCGCCGGCTACAAGCTGCTTGGGCTTGAGACCTACTTCACCGCCGGTGAGAAGGAGGTGCGTGCCTGGACCATTCCCATCGGTGCCACTGCACCCCAGGCGGCCGGTGTCATCCACACCGATTTCGAGCGCGGCTTCATCAGGGCCGAGGTCATTGCCTACGACGACTTCGTGACCTACAAGGGTGAACAGGGCGCCAAGGAGGCGGGCAAGCTCCGCTCCGAGGGCAAGGATTACACCGTCAAGGACGGAGATGTTATCCACTTCCGCTTCAATGTCTGATTGCCCATGGTAAACCTGTGCTATTGACACTGGGGCTGGCGCTCGTTATATTTCTCCGCCTTTCCAGGCTACGTAGCTCAGTTGGTGAGAGCGACGGACTCATAACCCGTAGGTCGGTGGTTCAATTCCACCCGTAGCCACCAAACAGAAGCCCCCTGCTCCTTGCGGAGCAGGGGGCTTTTTTCTTTCCACCCCAGGATGGACTGTGAGTAGTCCCGGCATTGCTGCCTGGGACTATCTTGCCGGTTCGAAGCTGAACTTCTGTCCGGCGACAGCCGCTTCGTACATCAGGCCCTTTTTGGGCAGTGTGAAGACGGCTACCCCGTTCTCGTAGTCGGCGTCCGCTGAGACACCAGCGGTCACTGCAATGGCGGAGGCCTGGGCGCCGAGTTCGAAGTTTCCGTCGGTAAAGTCATCCAGGGTGTGCTTGTCCTTGAAGAAGATGATCTCGATGTAGGTCTGGCCACCCAGCTGGAAGCCGAAGCTGACCTGGGTCAGGCTGGCGGTGCCGATAAAGCGCCCCTTTTCGTACACCTCGCCCTCACCGTAAGCACCACCCAGGCCGATTCCCCCCTTGCCGACATTGGGGAAGACGGCATAGCCGTAAGCTTTCTTGAAGAAGAGCTTCAGGCTGGGGTCCTTCGACTTGAGCTTGGCGATGGCGCTGTCCACGGCCCTGTTGCCGCTCTTCGAGGAGGTCGCTTTCGTCTCATCCTCCCTGGGGTCCCAGCCCGCCTGCGCGCTGGATATCGTTGTGAACAGGGTGATCAGTACTGCATATGCCAGTATTCGCGGTGTGTGCCACATATCTCCTCCTTGGGCCGTTTAATATGATTATTATCGGCCAACTATACATTGGATTTAGGGTACGGGTTCTCCAAATTCGTGATTGAACTTCTGTTCAGGCAGGGGGTCTTATCTTCACGAGCGATGATACGTCAGTATCGAAACTCGCATCCAAGTGTGCTTATTGTTCATTTAGGACTCCCCTCTGGACGTAAAGTCTGGTTTGCCGATGCCCAAAAAAGGGCATCGGTTTTTTTATGCGCACGATAATGGGTCGCCAGTTTTGTCTTTGTGCACCAGGACGGTGCGGGCGCAGTTTGAAGAGAAATCGTCTCATTCATAAATCATTGATGTGATTGGATTTTAATTGCGGGCACAGTTTGTGCATTCACTCCTCTCAATTTGATTGTTATCCGTAAGGAATTCTCATGTTGAGGGGCTTGAATATGAAGAAACTGGCAATGACAGCGCTTTTTTGGGGCGGACTGCCGGGCGTGGCGCTTGCTGAAGAGGCGGCTTTGAACGGGGCCAACACGGCCTGGATCATGGCCTCCACCGCACTGGTATTGTTCATGACGCTGCCCGGGCTGGCGCTCTTTTACGGTGGCCTGGTACGCACCAAGAATGTGCTGTCGGTACTGATGCAGTGCTTCTCCATAGCTGGAGTCGCTTCCATTCTGTGGTTTGTTTTCGGCTACAGCCTGGCCTTTGGTGAGGGCAATGCCTGGATTGGCGACTTCAGCAAGGCGATGCTGGCGGGTGTCGGCAGGGAGACTCTCTCCGGTGATATTCCCGAGTCCCTGTTCATGCTGTTCCAGATGACCTTCGCCATCATCACGCCGGCCCTGATCGTGGGTGGCTTCGCGGAGCGTATGAAGTTCTCCTCCATGCTGCTGTTCAGTGGCATCTGGCTGATCCTGGTCTATGTACCGGTGACCCACTGGGTCTGGGGTGGCGGCTGGCTCGGCGAGATGGGTCTCTATGATTTTGCCGGTGGTACCGTGGTGCATATCACGGCGGGTGTTGCCGCCCTCGTGGCCGCCATGGTCCTGGGGCCGCGTAAAGGCTTCCCCACCACCGCGATGCCTCCCCATAACATGACCATGACAGTAACTGGCGCAGGCATGCTCTGGGTGGGCTGGTTCGGTTTCAACGGCGGTAGTGCACTGGCGGCGGATGGTAGTGGTGCCATGGCGATGCTGGTGACCCACATCTCTGCTGCCATGGGTGCAATGACCTGGACCGCGATCGAGTGGAAACGTTTCGGCAAGCCCAGTGCGCTGGGCGCGGTTACCGGTATGGTTGCAGGCCTGGGCACCATTACACCGGCTTCCGGCTTTGTCGGACCTGGCGGTGCGCTGATCATCGGTCTGCTGGCAGGTGGTGTCTGTTTCACTGCCACCCAGTACATCAAGCGTGTGCTCAAGATCGATGACTCCCTGGATGTATTCCCCGTTCACGGTGTGGGCGGCATTCTGGGCACCCTGCTGGCGGGTATCTTCTCCTCCACTGAGCTGGGTGTATTCTCGGGCTACGGTTTTGCGGACGGCATCCAGAGCATGGGTGGGCAGTTCTACGTCCAGTTTATCGGTGTGATTGCAACCATCGCGTTCACCGCGGTGGTCAGCTACCTGATCCTGAAACTGGTATCCGTACTGACCAGCGGCCTTCGCGTCGACGAGGAGGACGAGGTCGAGGGTCTCGATATCGTCAGCCACGAAGAGGTTGGCTACAACAATATCTGAACCTCTCTTTAGAGGTGATTGCGGGGCGGTGTATGCCTAACGGCATGCACCGCTTTTTTTTGTCCGGGGCAGGGAATACAGGCATGCACGACCCATGCTGCTGCCTTTTCCAGGGCGCAATGCGTCAATGGATAAAATGGGCTGGTCTATCCGGGAATTGGGATTTGATGAATTGGTCGGGGTGAGAGGATTCGAACCTCCGGCCCCTGCCTCCCGAAGGCAGTGCTCTACCAGGCTGAGCTACACCCCGATTGCGACTAGTTTCTGCGCCTGACCGAAAAATCTGCCAGGGCAGCCAATGCGCTGCGGTAGGAGGAGGGCGGCAGGATCTCCAGTGCCGCTTTGGCCTTGTCGGCCTCCTCTACAGCAAGGCGCGAAGTGTACTCGATAGCGTCAGTGGATTCAATCGCTTCCATGACCACGTCGATGTACTCCCGGCCCCCTTTTTCGATCGCTTCACGCAGTGCCGAGCGCTGTTCAGGGGTGCCGACCTCCATGGCGCGGATGAGGGGCAGGGTCGGTTTGCCCTCCTCCAGGTCGTCGCCGATATTCTTGCCGATCTCCTCGCCCGAGGAGCTGTAGTCCAGGGCGTCGTCGATGATCTGGAAGGCGATTCCCAGGTGGAGTCCGTAGGCTGCCAGCGCCTGCTCTTCCTCCTCGGTGGAGTCGTTTAGGATGGCGCCGAGCTGGGCACCCGCTTCGAACAGGGTGGCGGTCTTGCGCAGGATCACCTCGCGGTACTTCTCTTCCGTGGTGTCCGGGTCGTTGCAGTTGAGAAGCTGCAGCACCTCGCCCTCGGCAATACGGTTGGTGGCGGTGGAGAGGATCTCCATCACCCGCATATTGTTGACATCCACCATCATCTCGAATGAGCGGGAGTAGAGGAAATCGCCCACCAGTACACTGGCGGCATTGCCCCAGACGGCGTTGGCGGTATCCCGGTTGCGGCGCATATCCGAGCCGTCGACCACGTCGTCGTGCAGCAGGGTGGCGGTGTGGATGAACTCGATGACCGCTGCCAGGTCGATGTGCTGATCCCCCTGGTATCCGAGGGTTCTGGCCGCGAGGAGAACGATCATCGGGCGCAGGCGCTTGCCGCCGCTGTTGACGATATAGTGGCCGATCTGGTTGATCAGCACCACGTCCGACTGGAGGCGGTTCAGAATAAGGTTGTTGACCGCTTCCATATCGTCAGAGGTCAAATCACGAATGGCTGAGATGTCCATCAGGCGCCTGCTTGAATCTATATATAAAAGGACTACGGGGAGGGCATGCTAGGAGTGCCGGGCGGGAGTGTCAAGCGGCAAAGGGGTATCCTACCCATTAAGTTGCAATTTTTTCTCCCTGGGGGTTTGACCTTCGGGCCAGTGACGGGTAGAATTCCGCCTCTTTCGTGGGCGCAGTGTAAATTTTGCGCCGGGACAGCAGATTTTTGCGGAGATATGGTATGTACGCCGTAATTCAGACCGGGGGTAAGCAGTACCGGGTTTCCGAAGGTGACACCCTGAAGGTCGAGAAGCTTGGTACCGAAGAGGGTTCCTCCGTCGAGCTCGACAAGGTACTGATGGTCGCTGATGGCGACGACATCAAGGTAGGCACCCCCTATGTGGACGGCGGCAAAGTGACCGCTACCGTCAAGGCCCATGGCCGGGGTAAGAAAGTTAACATCATCAAGTTCAAGCGCCGTAAGCATCACATGAAGCGCCAGGGCCACCGTCAGTGGTACACCGAGCTTGAGATCACCGGAATCAGCGCAGGCTGAGGGAAGGGTTAGAGCATGGCACATAAAAAAGCAGGCGGTAGTACACGTAACGGCCGCGATTCAGAATCCAAACGCTTGGGTGTGAAAGTTTTCGGTGGCCAGACCGTCAACGCCGGTGGCATCATCGTGCGTCAGCGTGGCACCCGTTTCCACGACGGCGAAAATGTCGGCTGCGGCAAGGACCACACCCTCTACGCCAAGGCAGACGGCGTAGTGAAGTTCGAGGTGAAAGGCCCCAAGAACCGGAAATACGTGAGCGTAGTTCCGGCCTGATTGCGCCGCCTTGTATAGATTCGCAAGGGCCTCGTCGTTTGACGGGGCTTTTTGCGTTATAGAGACTTAACCCATTCCAGTATTAGAGCGCAGCCATGAAATTTGTCGATGAAGCCAGTATCCGAGTGGAAGCCGGAAAAGGTGGCAACGGCTGTGTCAGTTTCCGCCGCGAAAAATATATACCCAAGGGCGGCCCCGACGGGGGAGACGGTGGTGATGGCGGCAGTGTCTACCTGGTTGCAGACTCCGGCCTGAACACGCTGGTGGATTTCCGTCATCGGCGCAGGCATCGGGCCGAAAACGGTCAGCCGGGAATGGGTCGAAACCGTACCGGTGGCAGTGCAGAAGATCTCTACGTGAAGGTGCCGGTGGGAACCCGCGTAAAGGATCTCGAGACCGAGGAGCTGATCGGTGAGCTGCTCGCTCCTGGCCAGACACTGCTGGTAGCCCAGGGTGGTTATCACGGTATCGGCAATGCCCGTTTCAAGAGCAGTACCAATCGCACCCCGCGCCAGTCCACTCCCGGTACGCCGGGCGAGCAGCGGCAGCTGTTGCTGGAACTGATCCTGCTGGCGGACGTGGGGCTGCTCGGCATGCCCAACGCCGGCAAGTCCAGTTTTATCAGCAAGGTCTCCAGCGCCCGTCCCAAGGTCGCGGACTACCCATTCACCACCCTCTATCCCAATCTCGGCGTGGTGAGTGTCAGCTCCGAGCGCAGTTTCGTGATTGCGGATATTCCCGGAGTGATCGAGGGCGCCTCGGAGGGTGCGGGGCTGGGTCTTCAGTTTCTCAAGCACCTGGACCGGACCCGCTTGCTGCTGCACCTGGTGGACATGGCGCCCATGGATGAGTCGGTGAGCCCTGCCGATGAGGTGATGCGTATCGCCCGCGAGCTCGAAAAATTCAGTCCCGAACTGGCGTCCAAGGAGCGCTGGCTGGTGCTCAACAAGCTCGATCTGCTGATGGATGACGAATTCCGCGAGCGGGAGAGCGCGCTGCTCGAGGAGCTGGATTGGCAGGGGCCGGTGTATGCCATCTCGGCTCTTACGGGTGAGGGCACCGAGGGGCTGATCTACGCCCTGATGGAGCGCCTGGAAGAGCTGAAAGCCGACGAGAATCCAATCCAGGAAGAGAAAGAGAAAGAGGATGAACCCTGGGATCCGCTGAAGGGTTGAGGAGATATGAATACGTCCCGCGACAAAATCCGTTCGACCCGCCGCTGGGTGGTGAAGATTGGCAGTGCCCTGCTGACCGCAGACGGCAAGGGGCTGGCCAGGGAATCCCTCTCATCCTGGGTCGAGCAGATGGCCGCCTGGGTGCTCGACGGCAACGAGTTGGTGCTGGTCTCCTCCGGGGCTGTCGCCGAGGGGATGAGCCGTATGGGCTGGACTCACCGGCCCTCTTCCCTGCATGAGCTGCAGGCCGCCGCCGCGATCGGCCAGATGGGGCTGATCAGGGCCTACGAAACCTGCTTTCTGAAGCGGGGGCTGCATACTGCGCAGGTTCTGCTGACCCACGAGGATCTCACCAGTCGCTCCCGTTATCTCAACGCCCGCAGCACCCTGCGTACCTTGCTGGAGCTCTGCGTGGTGCCGGTGGTCAATGAGAATGACACCGTGGCCACCGACGAGTTGCGTTTTGGCGACAACGACACCCTGGCCGCCCTGGTGGCCAACCTGGTGGAGGCCGACCTGCTGGTACTGCTTACCGACCAGGATGGACTCTACAGCAGTGATCCAAGGTTCGATTCATCCGCTGAGCTGATCAATGAGAGCAGGGTGGATGATCCCCGCCTTGACCAGGTGGCCGGCGGTAGCGCCGGAGGCCTCGGTCGTGGCGGCATGGTGACCAAGGTGCGTGCGGCCCGCCTGGCTGCCCGTTCAGGTACCGCCACAATCATCGCTCCCGGCCGGGGAGAGGAGGTACTGAGCCGAATCGCCAGTGGCGAACAGCTGGGTACCCTGATGACGCCGGTCCAGGGTGCGGAAGCGGCCCGTAAACAGTGGCTGGCAGGGCACCTTCAGGTGCGGGGCAGGCTGGTGCTGGATGATGGGGCTGTAAGGGTGCTGCGCGAATCGGGCCGGAGCCTGCTGTCAGTGGGTGTAAAGAAGGTGAGTGGATCCTTTTCCCGGGGAGAGGTGGTCTCCTGTGTCGATGCCAGCGGTCAGGAAGTGGCGCGTGGTCTCGTGAACTACGATGCCGTCGAGGCGGACAAGATCAAGGGGCAGCCCACGAGCCGGATCGCGGAGATCCTGGGGTATATCGACGAGGATGAGCTGATACACCGGGATAACCTGGTGCTTGTTTGAGTTGAGGCGCCAGGGAGGCTAATCCGTACATCCTGTACATAAAAAAACCGGCTTGTGGCCGGTTTTTTTACTTGAAGCGCAGATGCTATGTTACAGCGCTTTTATCTGCGCGTTCAGGCGGCTCTTATGGCGAGCGGCCTTATTCTTGTGGATAAGGCCCTGATTCGCCGCACGGTCGATAACCGGTGCTGCCTGTTTGAAAGCTTCGGAAGCCGCTTCCTTGTCACCAGCACCGATGGCCTTTACCACGTTTTTGAGGTAGGTGCGCATCATGCTGCGACGGGACGCATTGTGCTGACGATGCTTTTCGGCCTGACGCGCGCGTTTGCGGGCTTGTGCTGAGTTGGCCAAGGTTACTCTCCTAAAAATTCGTTTATGCTCGAAAGAGCGCGGTATTCTGATGGCTGAGCAGGCGTTTGTCAACACCCAAATGGAGCCAAAATAGGGGCTTAGGGCATGTTCCGGTGGGGGATTAGGGCCTATAATGCCCGCTTTTGGTCCGAATCGCGATAAGCCCATGTTCAAGCACCTGGCCAAGGTAGGCTCCAACACCATGTTGTCGCGGATCCTCGGATTTATCCGGGATCTGGTGTTTGCGCATGTTTTCGGGGCCAATGCGGCAACCGATGCCTTCTTCGTCGCCTTCAAGATCCCGAATTTTCTTCGTCGTCTGTTTGCCGAAGGGGCCTTCTCCGTCGCCTTCGTGCCGGTATTGAGCGAATACAAGGTGAAGCGCAGCTTCGAAGAGCTGAAGCTGTTCGTGGACCACGTGGCGGGCACCCTTGCCGGGGTGCTGCTGGCCGTCACCCTGGTGGGGGTTCTGGGGGCGCCGCTGCTGGTCTCCCTGTTCGGGGGCGGTTTTCTCGCCCGGGGTGATATGGCCACCTTCTGGCTCACCTCGGATATGCTGAGGATCACCTTTCCATACCTGTTATTTATATCCCTGACCGCCTTCGCCGGGGGGATCCTCAATACCTACAACCGCTTTGGTGTGCCGGCATTCACCCCGGTGCTGCTCAACCTCTCCCTGATCGGCTCCGCCTTCTGGCTCGCGCCCCTGATGGATACCCCGATCAAGGCCCTGGCCTGGGGCGTGCTGATCGCGGGTATCGTGCAGTTCACATTCCAGTTGCCGTTTCTGCACAAACTGAAACTGCTGCCCGGTTTCCGCTTCGAGCCGAAGGACGAGGGGGTGAGGCGGATCGGCAAGCTGATGCTGCCGGCCCTGTTCGGTGTCTCGGTGACCCAGCTCAACCTGCTGATCGATACCCTGATCGCCTCCTTTCTGCAGGCAGGGAGTATCTCCTGGCTCTACTACTCGGATCGCCTGGTGGAGCTGCCGGTGGGCGTGCTCGGGGTGGCCCTGGCGACGGTGATTCTGCCAAGCCTGTCGAAAAAACATGCGGCAGAGTCTCGCGAGGGGTTTTCAGATACCCTGGACTGGGCGCTTCGCTGGGCGCTGTTGCTGGGCCTGCCGGCGGCGGTCGGCCTGCTGATGCTCTCGGGGCCGATGATCGCCACCCTGTTCCAGTCCGACGTGTTCGATGCCCGGGATGTTGCGATGTCCCAGCGCAGCCTGGTGGCCTACTCGCTGGGGCTGATCCCGTTCATCCTGATCAAGATCTTCGCCCCGGGCTTCTATGCCCGCCAGGATACAAAGACGCCGGTGCGTATCGCGGTCATCGCCATGGTCAGCAACATGGTGCTGAACCTTATCCTGGTCTTCCCCCTGGCCCATGCCGGGCTGGCCCTGGCAACAGCGCTTTCAGCAGCACTCAACGCCACCCTGCTGTATCGTGGTCTGCGACGTGAAGGGGTCTATCAACCCCCTGCGGGCTGGCCCCTGCTGGTGGTCAGGGCGGTGGTTGCCAGCCTGGTCATGGGGCTGGTCATCTACCTGTGGGGCATTGAGCTGCAGGGTTGGCTGGCGCTCGATACCTGGGGCAGGGTCACACGGTTGATGGGTGCCATCCTCTCTGCCATGGCCGCCTATTTCGCCGTGCTCTTTCTCATGGGCATCAGGGGACGTCATTTCAAAAGCGCCGTTTAGGGAAGTATGAAAAAGCTTTCCTCGCAGATACAGGGACTTGACGAAAAAGTTCGCATATAATGGATTGTTTTGATTCGTCGGGCGAAAACTGAACCCAATGCAGGTAGTCAGGGGCTTACACAATCTGCGCGCCGAGCACCGGGGCTGTGTTGCAACCATCGGTAATTTCGATGGCGTACACCTGGGGCACCAGGCCGTGTTCCGTCACCTTCGCGAGAAGGCTGACAGCTTTGGTCTGCCCGCTACCGTGGTCACCTTCGAGCCCCAGCCGATGGAGTTCTTCGCGCCCGATGCGGCGCCTGCCCGCCTGACCCGCATGCGCGAGAAGCTGCAGGCGATCAAGGATGCCGGGATCGACCGTGTCGTGTTGCTGGAGTTCGGGCACAAGCTGGCAGCCATGGAGGCGCACGAGTTTGTCCGGGAGCTGCTGGTGGACGGGTTGGCGGTACGCTATCTCTTCGTCGGCGACGATTTCCGTTTCGGTAAGGGGCGGGCAGGTGATATCGCCATGCTGCAGGAGGTCGGCCAGGGGCACGGTTTCGAGGTGGAGAACATGAACACCTTTGCCGTGGGCGAGGAGCGGGTGAGCAGTACCCGTATCCGCGAGGCCCTGGCCAGTGGTGACCTGGAGTCGGCGACACACTACCTGGGGCGTCCTTACAGGATCTGTGGCCGGGTGGCCCATGGACACGCCCGGGGGCGGACCATCGGTTTTCCCACTGCCAACATCGATCTGCACCGCAAGGTGAGCCCGGTGCACGGTGTCTACGCGGTAACCGTGCTCGGACTGGACGACGAACCGCTGCCCGGTGTTGCCAATATCGGTAACCGGCCCACGGTCAAAGGAGATGACCGCTACCTGCTGGAGGTTCACCTGTTCGATTTCGAGCGGCAGATCTACGGCGAGCATGTGCAGGTGGAGTTCTGCCTCAAGATTCGCGACGAGCGTAAGTTCGACTCCTTTGACGAGCTGCGCCAGCAGATCGAGCGGGATGCCCGGGCGGCACGAGAATATTTCTGAATTGCGGAGGCCCGGAGCCGGGTCTCCTGAATGTGTTTTAAATAGTCATTATTTGTGAGAAGGCAGTAAGCCGTGAGCGATTACAAGAGTACCCTCAATCTTCCAAAGACCGGTTTTCCCATGAAGGCCAACCTGGCCAACCGTGAGCCCGAGATGCTCAAGCGGTGGGAGGAGATGGGACTTTACACCAGGATTCGCGAAGCCTTTGCCGGCAGGCCGAAGTTCATTCTTCACGATGGCCCCCCCTACGCCAACGGCGAGATCCATATCGGTCATGCGGTGAACAAGGTGATCAAGGACATCATCGTCAAGAGCCGTACCCTGGACGGCTACGATGCCCCCTATGTACCCGGCTGGGACTGTCATGGCCTGCCCATCGAGCTGCAGGTGGAGAAGAAGGTCGGCAAGCCCGGCCACAAGGTCTCCGCGGCGCAGTTCCGTGTTGCCTGTCGCGATTACGCCGCCAAGCAGGTGGACAAGCAGCGCACCGATTTCAAGCGGCTGGGCGTGGTGGGTGACTGGGACAACCCCTACCTGACCATGGACTACCAGACCGAGGCGGACATCATCCGCTCCCTGGGCAAGATCATCGAGAACGGTCATGTACATGAAGGCTACAAGCCGGTGCACTGGTGTACCGACTGCGGATCTGCCCTGGCCGAGGCCGAGGTCGAGTACAAGGACAAGGAGTCCTTTACCATCGACGTGCGTTTCCGGGCGGTCGACCCAGAGGCGCTGATCGGGGCCTGCCAGGATGTGACGGACGGCCATGGCGAGGGACCCCTCTCGGTGGTGATCTGGACCACCACCCCCTGGACCCTGCCCGCCAACGAGGCGGTCTGCCTGAGTCCCACCCTGGAGTACGTGGTGGTGCAGGCCAACGGTCCTGCAGGCAAGGAGCGCCTGGTGCTGGCCGAAGGGCTGCTGCAGGAGACCATGGAACGCTGGGGTATCGAAGAGTACAGCGTGATCGCCCGTGTCCACGGTGCCGCCCTGGAGGGTGTGAAGCTGAATCACTGCTTCTACGACCGCGAGGTACCCGTGATCATCGGAGATCACGTCTCCCTGGATGCCGGTACCGGTGCTGTGCATACGGCCCCCGCTCACGGCATGGAAGATTACGTCGTCGGTATGCAGTACGACCTGCCGGTGGACAACCCGGTGGGCCCTGATGGCCGCTTCGTCGAGGGTACCGAGCTGTTCGAGGGCGAGCACGTTTTCGGCGCCAACGAGAAGGTGATCGAGGTGCTCAAGGAGCGCGGCGCCCTTGTGAAGGAGGCCCGCCTGGCTCACAGCTACCCCCACTGCTGGCGCCACAAGACCCCCATCATCTTCCGTGCCACCCCCCAGTGGTTCATCAGCATGGAGCAGAAAGGGCTGCGTGACGCCGCCATGCGCGAAATCAAGAAGGTGGCCTGGACCCCCGACTGGGGACAGGCGCGTATCGAGGGGATGGTTGAGAACCGCCCTGACTGGTGTATCTCGCGCCAGCGCACCTGGGGTGTGCCGATCACCCTGTTCATCCATAAGAGCACCAGCGAGCCCCATCCCGATACGCCGCGGCTGATCGAGGAGGTGGCCAAGCGTGTCGAGAAAGAGGGTATCGAGGCCTGGTTCACCCTTGATCCTGCAGAGCTGCTGGGCGACGAGGCGGAGCACTATCAGAAGACCCCCGATACCCTGGATGTCTGGTTCGACTCTGGGACCACCCACTATGCGGTGCTGAAACCACATGAAGAGCTGGAGTTCCCCGCCGATCTCTACCTGGAGGGCTCCGATCAGCACCGCGGCTGGTTTCAGTCCTCGCTCCTCACCTCGGTGGCGATAAACGACTGTGCACCCTACAAGGGTGTGCTGACCCACGGTTTCACCGTCGATGCCAAGGGGCACAAGATGTCCAAGTCCCTTGGTAACGTGGTCAGCCCACAGAAGGTGATGAAGGCACTGGGTGCGGACATCATCCGTCTCTGGGTCGCGGCTACAGACTACCGGGGCGAGATGACCGTCTCCGACGAGATTCTCAAGCGTACCGCCGATGCCTATCGCCGTATCCGCAACACCGGACGTTTTCTGCTGGCCAACCTCAACGGATTCGATCCGGAGGTCAACCTGGTGAAGCCGGAGGATATGCTGGAGCTCGATCGCTGGGCGGTGGACCGTGCCCTGCAGCTGCAGGAGGAGATCCGCAAGGCCTACGAGGAGTACAACTTTCACCTGATCTACCAGAAGGTGCTCAACTTCTGCGGCACCGAGATGGGTGGTTTCTACCTCGACGTGGTCAAGGACCGCCAGTACACCACCCAGGAGAACAGCCTCGCCCGACGCTCCTGCCAGACCGCCATGTACCACATCATCGAGGCGATGGCCCGCTGGCTGTCACCCGTATTGACCTTCACCGCGGATGAGCTCTGGCAGTTCATCACCGGCGAGCGTGGAGAGACCATCTTCACAGAGACCTGGTACGAGGGGCTGTTCGCCCTGGACGCCGACGCCCGTTTCGATCGCGCTTTCTGGGACAAGATGATCGCCGTGCGTACCGCCGTGGGCAAACAGCTCGAGGGGCTCCGTACCGATGGCGACATCGGTTCCTCCCTGAATGCCGAGGTGGATCTCTACTGCGACGAGTCCCTGAAGTCTCTTATGGAGAGCCTGGAGGATGAGCTGCGCTTCAATCTCATCACATCCTATGCCCGGGTCCATCCGTTGGCGGAGAAGCCGGGCGATGCGGTGGATACGGAAGTCGATGGACTCTCGATCGTCTGCCGGGCATCCGGGCACGCCAAGTGTACCCGTTGCTGGCACCATCGCGAGGATGTCGGTACCCATGCCGACCATCCGGAACTGTGCGGGCGCTGCGTGGAGAACGTCGAGGGCGAGGGCGAGAGCCGTCGCTTTACCTGATGTTGCGTTGGCTCTGGCTTTCGGCGATCGTCATCGGGCTTGACCAGGTCAGCAAGCAGCTGGTCGAGTCGAGCCTGATGCTCTACGAGGCTGTTCCGGTGATGCCGTTCTTCAACCTGACCCTGGCCTACAACGAGGGGGCTGCATTCAGTTTTCTCAGTGACCAGGGGGGTTGGCAGCGCTGGTTCTTCTCCGGGCTGGCGCTGCTGGTCAGCATCATCCTGGTGATCTGGATCTCGCGCCTGCAACAGCGCGAGCGTCTCATTGCAATCTCTCTCAGCCTGATCGTGGGTGGTGCCATCGGCAACCTCATCGACCGGGTGCTGTTCGGCCATGTCATCGACTTTCTCGATCTCTACTACGGTCAGTGGCACTGGCCGGCCTTCAACATCGCTGATTCGGCGATCTTCGTGGGTGTGGTGCTGATGCTTCTGGACGCCTTTCGCGGCGAGCCGGAAGAGTCCCGGCAGGCAGGGTGAGAATCTTTCTATAGCCGGTTGCGGCCGTGAAACATCAGTGTAGGCGGTCGCTCCTGGTCTATACGGATACGGCTGAGGTGTGCGGTATCCACGTGCATTCTGAAGACGCTCTCAGGGGGCGCGTTGAGTGCACGGGTGATGATGGCGCGTATCACCCCCGCGTGGGCCACGATCAGTAGGTGTTTTCCTGCGTGTTCCGCCAGTACCTGGTCATAGGCACCACCCACCCGCTCGATAAAGTCCACCACGTATTCGGCCCCCGGTGGGCGGTGGTTGTGGGGGTCATGGAAGTAGCGTGAGATGATGTCTGGGTCGTCGGCCTTCAGCTCATCGGGGCTCTTGCCCTCCCACTCGCCGTAGTGAAGCTCCTGGAAGCGGTCATCCACGCTCAGGGGTATGGCCAGCCTTTCGGTCAGCGCCTCGGCAAACTCGCGGCACCTGCGCAGTGGCGAGGTGATCACGTGCTGCCAGGGAGTTTCGCCCGAGGCGGCATGCCACATCTGCTCCCAGCCATACTCGGTCAGCGGGTCATCCTGCTGGCCGCGGTAGAGCCGGCCCCCGACGGGCTGGCCATGTCGCAGCAGATCGATAAGTGTTTCCTGTTTCATAACCAGTAGACCAGGTAAGCGAAGGCGAGCAGGCTGAGCAGTACCAGTGAAGCCCGCCAGACCAGGCCGAGTGCCGTCTCTGCAAGAATGGCAGTCGAGAAGGCGGAGTGATGTTCATCGAAACCTTCACCAATTCTCAGGGCACCAAGACCTGCACCGCTCAGCAGGCGCCTGTTCGCCTCCAGGCGATGCTCTGCCATGCCGACACTGGCTCTCCAGCCGTGGATGGCATCCTCGAAACTGCCGCTGACCGCGTACAGAAGGGCGGTCATCCTTGCGGCTGGCCAGTCCAGCAGGTAGCAGAGCTGGGCCATGACATTGTCGGAATCCTCGAGGGTCTCGGTGCTGTCCGCACCGCCGTTGAGGTGGTGGGCCATGCGGTGGTGGTGGGCCATGCGGTAGAGCGCAGCGCCCAGGGGGCCGAGCAGGATGAACCAGAAGATGACCCCGAAGAGCCGGTTGCAGGCCTCCGACAGAATGGTCCCCGCAAGCCTGATCGGGGTGTCCGGATCGGCGGCCCTGGTCTCCTCGCCCAGCACCTCGGTCAGCGTCGCAGAGTCCCCGGACGGGTCGGCTTCCAGTTCGTCTATGAGCTTGTTGGTCTGGCGGTCGAGGTCCAGGGGGCCGAGGCAGAACAGCAGTACGATGCTGCTGTAGACCAGCGCCGACAGACCCGAGTCGAACACTGACTGGAACCAGGCGACCGCAATGAGCGGCACCACAGGTACCAGCAGAACGGCCAGTGGGTGTTCGGGCAGTCGTGACTGAAGCCAGCTGTTGTAGCTGTCGAACCACTGGCCACGGCGGTACGCTTCCCGCTCGAGAGCAAAGCGGTCGAGCAGCAGGCTGATCAGGATGGCTAAAAAGGTCATTGTCTATCTGTGTGGCAGTCGTTGGGACCCATTGTATCCATGCTTCGCCTCAGGCGGCCAGCAGTTGCTGGAATCGCTGCCAGTCGAAGGCGTCACCCGGGTCGGTTTTTCTCTCCGGGGCGATGTCGCTGTGGCCGACGATACGCTCGGGCGTGATCGCCGGATAGCGTGACATCACTGCACTGGCCACCTCGGCCAGTCGCTGATACTGGATATCTGTGTAGGGCGTCTCATCGGCGCCCTCGAGTTCAATGCCGATGGAGAAATCGTTGCATCGTTCGCGCCCTTCGAATATCGAGGCGCCGGCATGCCATGCGCGTTGGGTAAAGGGGACGTACTGAATGATCTCGCCCTGGCGGCGGATCAGCAGGTGTGCCGAGACCTGCAGCCGGCAGATATCCCTGAAGTAGGGGTGGGCGTTGGGGTCCAGGCAGTTGTGGAACAGGTTCTCGATCCAGGGGCCGCCGAACTCGCCGGGTGGCAGGCTGATGTTGTGAATCACCAGCAGGTCGATCGGGCTGCCATCCGGGCGATCGTCCCGGTTGGGCGACAGGTGCTGATGTGCGTCTTCAAGCAGCCCCTCAGGGGTGACGATCATCTCCTGCGCAGGCCCTTTATGACCATGTCCGTCATGCTCACAATGCCGACGATCTCCCGGTTCTCGACCACGGGCGCACGCGAAAGCTCGTACTTTGTAAACAGTCGTGCCGCGTAGCGGATATCCATCTCCGGATCGACGGTGATCACCGGTTTGGACATGATTTCGTAAATGTTGATGCGATCGGCCGAGCGATCCTTGGCCAGTACCTTGCGGGCGATGTCAGAAATCATCACGATGCCGTTCTCGTCGTGATCATTGCGCCGTTTCACCACCAGGCACTTGGTCTCGACATGTGCCATCTTTTCCAGGGCCGACTCCACGGTATCCATGCCGTCCACTGTATCGAAATGGGTCTTCATAATGTCCCGGACACGGGTTATCTGACGTTCACTCATAACTCATCCTCCACGACACTGGTCAACTCCCTGATCTGGTGGGTGACGCCCACGGCGTCCTCCACGTCGATCTGAAAGGCGATACCTGTTCCCGGTTTCTCCTCGAACTTGCCCACCTCGGCGATGGTCTCAAGGATCGATCGGCTCAGGTGCTCCTCCACAAGCAGAAGTACCATGTCACGCTGGATCTCGAGATTCAGGCCGAAAAAAGTCTTGTTCTTCTGAACTCCCTCACCCCGGGCCTGGTTGATGACCGTAGAGCCGGTTGCGCCCGCTTTGCGGGCGGCTTCGACGACGGCATTGGTCTTGCTGTCTTCGATCAGTGTGATGATGAGTTTGAAATGCATGGTTATTCTCCGTTGTTGGCGGCACGGCGATTTGCGGCTCTACGTGCCTGCCATTCACTGAGTTGTGCGTATCCCATAACGCTCATGATGGGGAAAAGACTTGCGAAAGCGATCAATCCGAAACCGTCCAGCAGCGGGTTGCGTCCCGGTATGTTGCTGGAAAGCCCCAATCCGAGGGCGGCCACCAGGGGGACGGTGACAGTCGAGGTGGTAACACCACCCGAGTCGTAGGCCAGGGCGATGATCGACTTTGGGCTGAACATCGTCTGCGCAATGACGACGATGTAGCCAGCGATGATGTAGTAGTGCAGGGGGGTGCCGGTCACGATGCGGTATGCGCCGAGGGAGATGCCCACGGCGACACCGATGGCGACGGCGATGCGCAGCCCCCAGGTGCCGACGGCACCACCCGAAACCTGGTTGGCCTTGATCGCCACGGCGATCAGGGACGGCTCGGCGATGGTGGTCGAGAAGCCGATGGCGAAGGCGAACAGGTAGACCCAGAGGTAGTGCTGCCAGTTGTTGGAGATCTCAGCGGCAGTCTCGGTGATGCCGAGAAACTCGGGCGCCGTGAGCTGTTCCGCCATCAGTTTCCCAAGCGGGAACAGCGCCTGCTCCAGTCCCTGCAGGAAGAAGGCGAGACCCAGGAGTACGAAGCCGAAGCCGATCAGGATCTGTCGAATATTCGGGATCGGCTTGCGCAGCACCAGGAACTGGAAGCCGAAAATGATTGCGGCGATGGGGATGACGTCACGTATCGTGGCGACCAGGACATCGAAGAACTCAAGCAGGCCGTCCATCAGATCACCATTCCGTATCCCATGACGAAGATCATGGGGGTGAGTGAGGCGAAGGCGATCAGGCCAAAGCCATCGGTCATGGGGTTTCGCCCGCGTATACTGGTTGCAAGGCCGACACCCAGGGCAGTGACCAGGGGGACTGTAATGGTGGAGGTCGTTACACCCCCGGAGTCGTAGGCGATGCCGATGATCTCCTGCGGAGCGAAGATGGTCATGATGACCACCCCGATATAGCCCCCCATGATCAGGTATTGCACCGGCCAGCCCTTGATGATGCGGATGACGCCGATCACGATGGCCAGGCCGACCGAGACGGCGACCGTCATGCGCAGGCCATTGGCATAGTCGGCCCTGTCATCGTCCGTGTTGGCGATCATCCCGCCCTCGGCGGCAACGGTGGCGGCCTCGTTGGCCACGGCGATCAGGGCGGGTTCGGCCACCGTGGTGCCGAACCCTAGGGCAAAGGCAAAGGCCACGAGCCAGAACAGGCTTCCCTTGTTGGCGAAATCGTGGGCCATGGACTCGCCAATGGGGAAAAGCCCGATCTTGAGCCCATGCACGAAGAGGGTGAGGCCGATTATCACCAGCATTGTGCCCAGCAGCAGGTCCAGGAGATTCGGGATCGGTTGTTGCAGAACAACCAGCTGGAAAAAGGCGATTACCCCGATGATCGGGGCGAGGTCGCGGACGCTGTCCAGCATCGATTTCCAGAGATGACGTATCAGTTTTCCCACAAAATGACCTTACATGAGCCAGCGTAGCATGTTAACAGATTTCTATTGCCACTCGATGTCGTGTCAAAAAATGGTCTAAACTGCTATCCATTGCTGTATTATTCTAAGGTGTGCGCGTTTCTGGATGTGGATCACAGATGCAGGCAGCAGTCTACCATGGCATGGAGAGTGTGAATGCAGTCACAGCAAAGGGGAATCCACAGGAGTACGCTTTAGCATAACAGGGTGCCCCCAAGAGGCACTGAAACAGTCTAGGGCGATTAACTGATATGGCTCAGTGGGACAATATCATCGATTTTGGCGGCGCAGGCTCTGGAGAGCGCCAGTATGCCGTACGTGATGAGTACCGAAACACGGTCAATGCCTGCCGGCAGGTCGTTCTGCAAGTGCTGCCGCGTCTCATGGACCACATGTTCGAAACGGTCGATGACAAGCTCTATGAGCTCGCCGACAAGGCCGAAAGCAATGCCCGTCAAAACGTCTATTTCGACACCATGCGAGACCTGCGCAAGCAGCGCGAGGGGATAGAGGACAGCTTCAATGGCCGGTTTCTTGGCCGTTTCGACCGTTTCTGGAGCCAGGGCCCCGACCAGACCACGTCTGAAGAGCTGGTGGCGGAGTTCGATAGCGACCAGATCAGCCTGATCGACAACGATGATCTCGAAGAGGGCTTGGCGGTCAACAACATGATCTCCAAGGGCGAAAGCCGCTTTTTCCGGGATCTCTATGCGCTGGATACGCGGTTTGGGCATATCCTCGGCGGCGTGGAGATCGACAGTAAGAACAATCCCGTTGCGCCCTATGCGGTTGCCACTGTCTTCAGGGAGCTGGTGATCGACCTGGATGTCGAGCTCTCCGTCAAACTGATTATTTTCAAGCAGTTCGAACGCCAGGTTGTCGAGTACCTCGGCAACCTCTACGACGAACTCAATGCCATCCTGGTCAAGGCCGGGGTGGTCCCCAAGCTGGCGAAAAATATCCGCAGGCACCCGGTATCTCCCGCCCTCAGGCGGGTGGAAGAGGAGGGAGATGCGGATCCAAGGGGTGACCGGCCTGGCGATGAGCCCGATCCGGCACTCTCCCGGGACCTGTTCGTCATGCTCCAGGGGCTGCTCGAGCAGCGTCGCGAAGAGCGTGGCATCACCTCTCCCGGTACCCCTGCGACCCTCAAGGTGGTGCAGACGGCTGAGCTGCTGGGCGCCCTCACATCCATACAGAAGATGCAGGAGGTTGGCAGCGACTCCAACGTGATCGATCTTCGCGATCGTTTGCAGGGCCAGCTCTCTGGTGCTTCAGGCCAGGGCAGGGTTCTGGGGCGTCCAGAAGAGGATGTGATCGACGTCATCTCCATGCTCTTCGAGTTCATCCTGGATGATCACAGCATTCCAGATGCCATGAAGGCACTGCTGGCACGGTTGCAGATTCCGATGCTCAAGGTGGCGATTCAGGATCGGAGCTTCTTCAGCAACAAGGGCCATCCGGCGAGACAGCTGCTCAACAGCCTGGCCAAGGCCGCGGTGGGCTGGTCCGAGGAGAAGAGCAGGTCCGAGGGCGGCCTCTACGCCCGCATAGCCTCCATCGTCGAGCGCATCAACAATGAATTTATCGATGACATCGGCCTGTTTGAAGAGCTGAACGAGCAGTTTGCCGCTTTTCTGGCGCGAGAGAACCACAGTGCCGATATCGCCGAGGCCCGTGCCACCCAGGTCACCCAGGGTAAGGAGCGGCTCAACAGCTCCAGGGAGCGGGTGTTTCAGCAGATCAGGGAGAGCCTGTTGCGCTATCCCTCCTATCCCACCGTTGTTGCGGGAATGGCCACCGACGCATGGAAGGACGTGTTGCTGCTGATCGCCCTGCGCAAGGGGCTGGACAGCGCTGACTGGAAGTACAGCGTTGAGTTGCTGGATAAGCTGCTCTGGAGCGTGCAACCGAAGGACGGCCGTGAAGAGCGCCAGGAACTCCTGCAGGCTATTCCCGATCTACTCAAGGGGCTGCGTGCCGGCCTGACAGATCTCTCTTACGATCAGCACAAGATGACCCGTATCTTCAAGGAGCTTCAGAGCTTTCACCTGGCCTGTCTCAAGGGCGAGGGGGAGAAGGGTCATGTATCCCAGATGGAAGCGTGTGGCATGCTGGCCACCTCCCCTCATGCTGCCTCCCCGGAGGGTCGTGAAAATACGGGCGCTCCACAGGGGGTGGCTGCCGAAGTCTCTCTCCAGGGCAGGAACGAAACCGCTGTCCCGGATGATGCCCACCTTCAGCAGGCAAAGGCCATCGAGGTTGGTACCTGGCTCGATATGACCGGTGCCAACGGCAAGTCGTTTCGTGCCAAGCTGGCCTGGCGCAGCGATGTGACCGGGCGCTGCCTGTTCGTCAACCGCAAGGGCATGAAGGTCGCCGAGCTGCAGCTCGAAGGCCTTGCCATGTGGCTCAAGGATGGGCGGGCGGCCTCCATCGACCGCCAGGAGACCCCGTTGATGGACCGGGCGCTCAAGGCGATGATCGATGTGCTCAACGATACCGAATCCAAGGCCCGCTAAGAGCGGCTGAATCCGGCCCCCTGGGCCGGGAGTCCGAAATATTCCAAGCTATTGCTGTGCTGCCCCCACCTGGTTGGGGGTGTTTTTTGTGCGCCTGCCTGACACCCGGTGGGCCTTGTCATACAATGCGGGCTTTGACCCGGCACCATGAGCTGATAACCGATACGAGGAAGCATGATGACTGAGAAGATGACCGATTCCGGCCTGAAGTACGAAGATCTTGTGGAAGGTGATGGCGAGCAGGCCAAAGCAGGCAACAATGTCACTGTGCACTATACCGGCTGGCTGACCGACGGAAGCAAGTTCGACTCCAGTCTCGACCGCAACGATCCGTTCCGCTTCCCCCTGGGGGCCGGGAGGGTTATCCGTGGCTGGGATGAAGGCGTACAGGGAATGAAGGTGGGTGGAAAAAGAAAACTCACCATTCCGCCCCAGCTGGGTTACGGCGCGGCAGGTGCCGGAGGCGTGATACCTCCCAACGCCACCCTGGTCTTCGAAGTGGAGCTGCTGGAGGTCGCCTGATTTGACCGATTCAACTGTAGCCGATGAGCTGATAGTCCAGCAGGTCCGCCACGCGCTGTCTGAAGATGTGGGTGATGGCGACAGGACCGCGGATCTGATCCCGGAGGGGGCACGCTCATCCGTGGAGGTGGTGTGCCGCGAGGAGGCCATTCTATGCGGTACCCGGTGGTTCGACGAGGTGTTCCGCCAGCTCGATGCCGGTATCAGCATAAGCTGGGATGCGGCCGACGGGGACCGGCTCGTGGAGGGGCAGCGGATCTGCACCCTGCACGGCAATACCCGTGCCCTGCTTACCGGTGAGCGTACCGCGCTCAACTACCTGCAGACCCTCTCCGGCACAGCGACACTGGCAGGTGTCTATGCCAGGGCGGTGGAAGGGACCGGGGTGAAAGTCCTGGATACACGCAAGACGGTTCCCGGCTTGAGGCTGCAGCAGAAGTATGCGGTAGCCTGTGGCGGCTGTCACAATCACCGGATCGGGCTCTACGACGCGGTTCTCATCAAGGAGAATCACATCATCGCGGCAGGTTCCATAACCCGCGCCCTGGAGGCGGCCAGTGCCAGCGCACCCGGGCTGGAGATCGAGGTCGAGGTGGAGAGCCTGGATGAACTCGACGAGGCGCTCTCCGCCGGTGCGCGCCGGGTTCTGCTGGACAATTTCAACCTCCACATGCTGCGGGAGGCGGTCGCTCTCAACGCTGGACGTGCCCGCCTGGAGGCATCCGGCAACGTCAACCTGGAGACCATCAGGGGGATTGCCGAAACCGGGGTGGACGATATCTCGGTGGGGGGGTTGACCAAGGATGTACGCGCGGTCGATCTCTCGATGCGCTTTATCTGAATCCAGCGGGCAGTAGCGGGAGGCTTGTGGGTTGGCTGATAGTTACCGAACTTTCCGCATGGCCCACTAGCTAGGCTTTAACATCCAGCAGCTGGCCGATCATCTGGTCGTGGGCCTTGAATGCCTTGACCGAGGCGGCGGTGTGGTGGCTGTTGGACTGGAGTTCGACCATGGAGCGGACCAGGTCCTTGGTGGGGAACTTGCTGCTCATCTGGCGCGCACTGGCAATCTCGCTGGCATTGCGACGGATGCCCTGGAATCCGCGCTGTATGCCCTGAAGGGTGCTGCTTGAGATGGGAGTGATAGCCATAACCGGTCGCTTTACCTCTGCCTACCCAAAGAATAAGCACCGCAGTGGACAATTCCAAGGGCGGAGGGGTGAAATTGTGACCCATTGCTGGCTATTTCGAGAATGCAGTTCTCAAACCCCCCCAATGTATGAAAAACTGACACGATCATGACCGTATAATCACACACACCAGGTAACCTTACGCAAGGATATTTTTATGATTTTCAATCCGATCCGGCCGCTTGCGGCGCTGTTTCTCTCAACCCTGGCGCCTCTCTCGGTTGCCGCGGAACTGACCACCGATGAACAGCGTTTCAGTTATACCCTGGGGTACCAGTTTGCCCAGCAGCTCAAGGCGCAAAATGTCCAGGTCCAGGGAGCGGCGTTCGGGGCCGCCCTCGATGATGTTCTCCAGGGGCGCGAACTGCAGTTGAGCATTGAGCAGATGAACGATGCCATGGCCAAGGGTCGGCAGGCAGCCCTCGCGGCAGCCAGGCAGGCGAAGCAGGAACAGGGCAGAAAGGCTGCCGAGGCGGGGCGTAAGTTCCTCGCCGAGAACAAGACCAAAGGGGGCGTCGTGGAGCTGCCCAACGGTCTGCAGTACACCGTCCTGCGCAAGGGGAGTGGTGAATCCCCCAAGGCGAGCGACACGGTCACAATCCACTACCGTGGCACCCTGATCAGCGGCAAGGAGTTCGACAGCTCCTACCACCGTGGAGAGCCCTCGAGCTTCTCCCTGGATGGCGTGATTCCCGGTTTCCGCGAGGCCATCACTCACATGAAACCGGGTGCCAAGTGGAAGGTCTTCATCCCGTCTGAACTGGGGTATGGCGCCGGTGGCGCCGGGGCCAGCATCGGTCCCAACGAGACCCTGATCTTCGAGATCGAGTTGCTCTCGGTCGGTGAGGCGAAGCAGGGCCAATAGTTCAAATTCGACCACGTGACAGAAAAGCCCCTGGCGGATAACCGCCAGGGGTTTTTTTTATTGTGGGAGAGCCGGCTCCGGCAGTGCTCAGGACTTACACAGCCTCTTTCTGGGATCGAAATCCACTGACTCCTGGAGACGGGCAAACGCCTCGCGGGTCTTCTCGTCCGGTTGTTCCGGGACCATGATCTGCAGTACGACATACTGCTCGCCGGGCGGGTTGCCCGGCAGTCCACGACCCTTCAGGCGCAGTTTGCGTCCGTTCTGGGAACCGGCGGGGATCTTCAGGCTGACATGGCCGCCCAGGGTCGGCACGGATACCGTTGCACCGAGCACCGCCTCGGAGGGGGTGATCGGCAGATCGATCACGATGTCCTTCCCTTCAGCCTGGAACAGGGGATGGGGCTTGAAATCGATCTCCAGCAACAGGTTGCCCCTCGAACCGTCGAAGCGCATGGAGCCCTGGCCGGCCAGCCGTATCTTCTGTCCCTGGGTCACGCCCACGGGTATCTGCACCTTCAGTCGGCGATGACGATCGACGATCCCGCCCATCCGGTCCGGCTCCTGGCTCTCCAGTTGAATGGTGCGGCTGGCGCCGTGGTAGGCTTCCTCGAGGGTTACGGAGAGCCTGGCGGTCTGTTCATGCTCCTGGGCCTGGTTCCTGAAGCCGGTGCTGCCCATGCCGTTCCCGAAGCCGAATTCCCGGCCGAAGAGCGATTCGAAAAAGTCACTGAAGCGGCCTGTCCCGTCGGTATCGAAACCCTGGTCGAAGCGGGTGTGGAACCCCCGGTATCCCGGTGGCGGACGAAACTCCTGGCCCGCCTGCCAGTTGGATCCCAGCTGATCGTAGGCGGCCCGCTTTTGCGGGTCCTTGAGTACCTCGTGGGCCTCGTTGACCTCCTTGAAGCGGGCCTCGGCGTCCGCTTCCTTGCTGACATCGGGGTGATACTTGCGTGCGAGTTTCCGGTAGGCGCGCTTGATCTCGTCGCCCGTTGCATCGCGACCGATGCCGAGGATCTTGTAGTAGTCCTTGTATTTCATACTGCCGCCCCTTGCAGCATCTTCTTACTACATAAATAGGGGTTGGCTCCGGGGTTGGCAAGAGCTGTTCAGTCGGCTGGAACGGTACGGTTGGCGGCCCACTGGCGAAGGTGCTGGATCTTCTCCGCCATCACCACCGACAGGGGGCTGGTCTGGGCAAGCTCCTCCAGCAGGTGCTCGGTATCCAGGCGGCTCTCGCGGGCATGGGCAGTGTAGAGGGCGGAGACAACCGCCTGCTCGATCTCGGCACCGGTGAAACCCTCGCTGGCGCCGGCCAGGGCCTCCAGGTCGAATCCGCTGGGGGCCTGGTTACGGCGTTTCAGGTGGATCTCGAAGACCGTCCTGCGGATCTCGTGGCTGGGCAGGTCGACAAAAAAGATCTCGTCCAGGCGGCCTTTGCGCAGGAGTTCCGGCGGCAGCCGTTCAATGTCGTTGGCCGTGGCGACGATGAAGACCGATCGGTTCTCGGCCATCCAGGTGAGCAGGCTGCCCAGGACGCGCTGTGAGAGGCCGTCATCACTGTGGCTGCTGGCGACGCCTTTCTCTATCTCGTCCATCCAGAGTACGCAGGGTGCCATTGTTTCGGCGATGTCCAGCGCCCGGCGCAGGTTCTTCTCGGTTTCACCGTAGAACTTGTTGTAGAGGGCGCCGAAGTCGAGGCGCAAGAGCGGGATAGAGAAGGTACCGGCCACCGCTTTTGCCGCCAGGCTCTTGCCGCCGCCCTGGATGCCCAGCAGCATGATCCCCTTGGGCTGCTGCAGTGTCTGCTGCTTCCCCTCGAAGGCGCTCTGGCGCTGCTGCAACCAGCCCTTGAGCTTCTCCAGCCCGGCCACCTCCCTGAAACTTGCGGTATCGTATTCGAAGGCGATCACACCGTCCTGGCCGATCAGTTCATACTTCGCCTTCATCAGGTCGGGCAAGTCCGTGTGAGTGATGGCGCCGTCCTTGTTGATGGCGGAGCGGATCAGGCGACGTGCATCGCTGACGGTTACTCCCGTCAGGTTGTTGGCGAGCTGCTCCACCGCCGACGGATCGGCCCTGACCTTGCGGCGGTTCTGCTCCCTCCACTGTTCCGCCTCTTCCTTGATCAGGCGCCTGATATCGCCACGCCCGGGCAGGTTCAGGCTGAACCTGGCGGTGAGGTGGCGGATCTCCGGGGGAATCTCCAGCCCGTGACTGATGAAAACCAGGGTACGGGGGACCGCCTCGTAGCCCTGGGCGATCTCCTTGATCAGCCGGACATGCATGGGGTCAGCAAGGTAGGGGTGGAAGTCCAGCAGCACGTAAAAGCCTGGCTGGTTGACCGCCTTGATGTGTTTCAGGGCCTCGACCGGCTCGGCGGTGAATTTCTGTGCACCGAAATCAGCCTCCAGCCTTTTCAGCCCCTCGGTGACCGCCCACTGGAACATCGGCTGCTCCAGGCGCATGCTGAGCCGGGTGAAGAGCTCGAGAATGCGGGGCTCCTCGAGGGACTCGATGGCGACGATGGGGGTGTGGGACGTTAGCACCAGTTCGAGATCGTGCAGCTCTTTCATGGGGCCTGCCAGGGTGATTTTCTGGCTCAGACTTTAGCAGTATTGCGGGGGTTGTTACAGGGCGGAAACCCATCTGGAAGGCGGATGCATTTAACGGCGGTGGATAAAAAAACACCCCTGTCGGATCTCCGCAGGGGTGTTTAAAGCACTTGACTGAAAGATTAGGGTTTAGACACAGCCAGTGGGCTTGGGCAGGCCGCCGTACTTGGTGATCGGCTTCATGGGGCCGGTCATCCAGAGTTCGAACATCGCCTTTTTGTCTGCGCCGAGATATTTCGAGAACTTCCTGATCGGCGGGACCACGGCGTGCTCATCGTAGTACTCACGGGCCTTCATGATCTGTTCCCATTTCTCGTCGCTCAGGTCGAAGTCATCTGCGTCGGCCATGGCATGGGCAATCTCTGGGGTCCAGGCGTTCATGTCTGTCAGGTAGCCGTCACCGTCGCGTTCGGGGATCTCAATACTCATAATCATTCTCCGAAAATTAATTACCCAGTAATCAGGTAGGAAATTGTTAGAGCGATTCTATTACGGGTTGTGTGTGTTATCTACCCCAAATTAATCAGGGTTATTTTCAGGGTGATTTACTGGGTATTTTCCAGTCGGCTGAGGGCGGCCTGCTCTATGGCAGCCGATGAGGGGGCTTCCGACTCAAAGCCGGCTCGCAGAAGGAGCTCCCCCCACCTCAGATCGATACCGAATCCGTCGATTCCGGCGATCTCCACCGGGTCTCCTGTTGCCGGGCCGGCCTGCTGCAGGGCGTCGAACAGCCCGGTCAGGGCGGGCATGTGCCCGGCCTCCAGTCGCCTGATCAGCTGCAGTTCACTCTCGGGATCCAGGAGGGGGGTGCGCTCCAGGTGCTCCCGGCCGATCCAGCGGGCTGCGCCGAAACCGCCCACGAAGTGGAAGCGCTCCGGCTGCAGGCGATAGAAGTGGAAGTTGAGCTCTGCGTGGTATATGCGGCTGCCGGGGAAGTAACGGAAGTGTCTTTCGATGGCGGTATCGGCGGGTTGCGGGAGGGGGGTCACCCTGCCCAGGCAGGTGAGGCGTGCCAGTTGCTGGCTATCCCCCTCGCCACTCTCGACCAGGGTCAGGCTGCATTTCGGATCCGCCTCCAGGTTTCTGCTGTGTTTGGCAAGATGGCTGAACAGCAGCAGCGGCCAGCCGTCGGGGCCGATGGTATAGGGCACGAGGGAGCCGAAGGGGTAGCCCGGGCACTCCAGGGAGTGGGTGGCCAGAACACCCTGCAGGCGCCCATTCAGGAGTTCGCGTGCAGCGTGAAAAAGAGCTGAATTGTCATTCATGGGCGCTTCGATCCTGGGGCAACCGGCCGGAGGGGAGGATTATAGCCTTTGATTTTGATCAAGGTACGGCATATCGCCTGTTATATGCTGATTCTGTACGATATTTACATGGTTTCGGCTGTGCTATCGGGTCTGAAGGGTTATGATGCCCGGCGGGTTAATAATCGGGAATCGATGTGGACCTTTCACTCCCCCTGGCGTTTACCGTTGGATTGTTCAGTTCGCTGCACTGCATCGGCATGTGTGGCGGCATCATCGGCGCCTTGAGTTACGGCCTGACGGATGAGGTGCGCCAGAGTGGGAGCCGTTTCGGGCTCTTTCTTCTGACTCTGAGTACAGGCCGGATCCTCAGCTATGCCGTTGCCGGTGCCTTGCTGGGTTACCTGGGCGGCACCCTGCTGGAGGTGCTCGAGCCGATACAGGGCCATCGCCTGCTGCAGTGGCTGGCCGCACTCATCATGGTGCTGATCGGGCTGCATATCGCGGGATGGCTGCCGAAACTGTCGGTTATCGAGCGTGTCGGGGTGCCCTTGTGGAGGCTGCTCGAGCCCTTCGGTCGCAGCATGATGCCGGTGGGCACCCTGCCGAGGGCGCTGGCCTACGGGCTGGTCTGGGGTTGGCTGCCATGCGGCCTGGTCTATACCATGTTAATATCTACTGCCACCAAGAGCGGCCCGGTAAGCGGAGCCCTCTACATGATGGCATTTGGATTGGGAACCCTGCCCTCCGTGCTGGTCACCGGCATGCTGGCAGGGAAGCTGTACCATGCCGCCCGCCAGCCTTACCTGCGTATTGCGGTGGGCCTGGTGGTGGTGCTGGTGGTGCTGATGGGGCTGGCCTCTCTCTGGTTTCCGGAACTGCTGGAGAGCCGGCCCGAATACCCTCTCACAACGGGTTGAGAGGATTCTGTGGGAAGTTTGAGTCATGACTAACGACTACAACAGGTTGATAGGCAATTCGCCCGCTTTCATGCGTACACTGCACGCCGCCCGCATGGTGGCATCGACCCATGCGCCGGTGATGATCATCGGTGAGCGGGGTACCGGCAAGGAGCAGCTGGCACGTGAGATCCACCGTGTCGGCAGACGGCGTGATATGCCCTTTACCATGATCAGTTGTGCCGGCCTGACAGAGACGCAGTTCGAGAAGGCGCTGCCCGATGGGGGTGTCGGTGACGGTACGCTGTTCCTGGACGAGATCCCCGAGCTTCCTGCCGCTTCCCAGGGACGCCTGATGCACTTCCTCGAGACATCGACAGAGTCCGGTCATGATGTGCGGGTCATCGCCTCGACCTCCCAGGATATCCATGGGCTGGTTGAGTCCGGCGACTTTCGTGAGGACCTCTACTACCGGCTCCACGTGGTACCCCTGGAGATGCCGCCACTGCGTGAACGCAGGGATGACATCGTTCTGCTGCTCAAGCAGCTGACCGCTGAACTGGCGCGTCAGCATGTGCGTAAGGTCCCGGCCTATTCCGTCTCTGCACGCAACCTGCTGAAGGACTATGCATGGCCCGGTAATGTCCGGGAGCTGCGCAACTTCTGTGAACGCATGGTGGTGCTGCACGGGGGCGGCAAGGTACAGCCGGAGGATGTTCCGGTCGAGATACGCCGTGGCAAGGGTCAGCGAAAGGGCGAAGGCCGGTTTGTATTGCCGGAGGGGGGTATAGATCTCGCCTCCATGGAGGGGGATATGATCGTTCAGGCCCTGGAGATGGCAGGCGGCAACCGCAGCAAGGCGGCGAGGCTGCTGGGACTGACCCGCGATACCCTGCTATACCGTATACAGAAACACGCCATCCAGGTCTGATCCTGGTGCCAGCGTCTTGCAAAGGCCGCCTCCACAGGCGGCCTTTTTTATATCCAGCGTTCGACCAGCTTCAGGCCCGGATCTTCGGTAGAGGTGCGTATGGTGAAACCCAGCTGCCTCCATCAGGGTCTTATCAGCTCGCTGCCCATGCTGTTTTTCCTGCTCTATGAATGAGTGATTGGGGTAGAATCAACCTAAGCTATTTCAGGATCTTCCGGGGGTAAACGCGGTGCCAATCGCCTACATTTCACACCCTGATTGCCTGCTGCATGACGTCGGTCAAGCTCATCCCGAGCAGCCTGCCCGGTTGTGGTCCATACAGGACCGGTTGATCAGCTCCGGACTGGCAATGGCGGTGCACCAGTACGATGCGCCCCTGGCCAACAGGGAGCAGCTCGACGCGGTTCACGACGCCGATTACGTCAGCGGCATCTTCGCAAAGGCGCCCAAAGAGGGAATGGTATCCCTGGATAGTGACACTTTCATGATGCCCGATACCCTGGATGCCGCCCTGCGTGCGGCAGGCAGCGTCATACAGGGTGTCGACCTGGTGATGAAGCGGGAGGTGAAGGCGGCCTTCTGTGCCGTGAGACCGCCGGGACACCATGCCGAGCGCCACCGTGCCATGGGATTCTGCTACTTCAACAATATAGCGGTGGGGGCCGCCCATGCCCTCAACGCGTACGGTCTCGAGCGGGTGGCGATAGTGGATTTCGATGTGCACCACGGCAACGGTACCGAGGATATCTTCCGGCAGGACCGACGGGTGCTTTTCTGCTCCAGTTTTCAGCACCCCTTCTACCCGTTCACCGGCCATGAGAGTGACGGTGAGCAGGTGATCAACATCCCCCTCAAGGCGGGGGCGGACGGTACCGAGTTCAGGGCCCAGGCAGAATCCCACTGGCTGCCGGCCCTCGAGCGGTTCAGTCCCCAGCTGGTGATGATCTCCGCGGGATTCGATGCCCATGCCGAGGATTACATGGGCCAGCTGAGGTTGCGTGAGACGGACTACAGGTGGATCACCACCCGGCTGAAGGCGATCGCCGACGAGCATGCCGAGGGGCGTATCGTTTCGGCCCTGGAAGGGGGGTATGTACTGGATGCGCTGTCGCGCAGCGTGATGGCGCACATTGATGCCCTGTTGGGTCATTGAATTGATACGAGGTGATTGATATGACCCTGCCGAAGGCCCGGGAACACGGCCAGCCTGCAGAAGATCCGAGGGAGGGGCTCTACTACCCCATCAGCCGCTACTACCGGGAGCGGTTCGGGGAGAAGGTCTACAAGGTTTCGGTGAGCGTGGCCGAGAGCTGTCCAAACCGGCAGTCCAGGGGCCGGCTGCAGCCCTGTGTCTTTTGTGACGAATGGGGTTCGGCCGCCTATCACCTGGAGCGTGACCTGCCGCTGGCCGAACAGATCAGGGTCAACAGGGACAGGATTGCGAAGCGCTACAAGGCAGAGAAGTTCCTGGTCTATTTCCAGTCCTACACCAACACCTTCGACCGGGTGGAGCACCTGCGTGAGCGCTTCAACCTGGCGCTGGCCCGGAAGGGAGTCTGCGGCCTGGTGGTGGGTACACGGCCCGACTGCCTGCCCGCCCGGATGATGTCCCTGCTGAGGGAGACCCACGAAAAGGCGTACGTGATGGTCGAGCTGGGTGTGCAGAGCTTTTTCGATCACCAGCTGCTGTTTCTGCAGCGGGGTCATGATGCGGCCTGCTCACTGAATGCCGTGAGGCGCCTGCATGAAGAGAGTGGGGTGGATATCGGCATACACCTGATTTTCGGCCTGCCCGGGGAGACGGATGAGCAGATTGTACGCACCGCCGGGATCGTCAACGGACTGCCGGTATCCAACGTCAAGCTGCACAATCTCCATGTGCTGGCCAATACACCCCTGGAGACACTCTATCGACGGGGTGAGTTCGTGCCCCTGGAGCTGGAAGAGTATGCCCGACGGGTGGTGCTCTTTCTCAAGCATCTTTCACCCGACATCGCGGTACAGCGCCTGGCGGCGGTGGCCAGCCGATGGGACGAACTGGTCGCCCCAGAGTGGACCCGGGGGAAGCTGAGACCCACACAGATCATCGAGCAGACACTGGCGCGGGAGGGCGGATGCCAGGGCGAGTACTACCCGCTATCCAGCAGCGCCAGTGAGAGCCATGGCCAGTAGGTGATCAGCAGCACCGCACCGAACAGGATCAGGAACCAGGGCAGGGTTGCAATGTAGAGCTGCATGATCGGCTTCTTGAAACGGTAACTGGCAATGAACAGGTTCATGCCCACCGGCGGGGTGAAGTATCCGATCTGCATGTTGGCGAGAAAGATGATGCCCAGGTGAACCGGGTCCACCCCGTAGCCCAGGGCGATGGGCAGCAGCAGCGGAACCATCAGTACCAGGGCCGAGAAGATGTCCAGCATGGTGCCCAGGACCAGCAGAAAGATATTCAGCAGCAGCAGGAAGGTGAGCTTGTCCTGTACCAGGGATCTGATGGTATCGAACAGCTTGCTGGGGATCTCCGCATCGATCAGGTAGTTGGTCGAGGCCAGTGAGACGCCCAGGATCACCAGGATACCGCCCACCATGATCATCGATTCGCGCATCACCCGCGGCAGTTTACGCAACGGGATCTCGCGGTGGATGAACACCTCCACCACCAGTACGTAGAGGGCGGTGACGGCCGCCGCTTCCGAGATGGCGAAGTAGCCGCTGTAGATGCCACCGAGAATGACGATCGGCAGCGGGATCTCCCACATCGCCTCCCTGATCGCGCTTGACGCCTCGGCCAGGGAGAATTTCGGCAGGAACAGGTTGCGGCTGTGCCAGATGCTCCAGCCCGACAGCAGGATCAGCATCAGGGTGCCGGGCAGAATGCCAGCCAGGAACATGGCGTCGACGGTGATATTGCCACCAAGCCCCATTTGCTGGGCGACCACGGCGTAGAGAATCAACGGCAGGGCCGGGGCGAACAGCAGTCCCAGGCTGCCGGAGGTGGTGACCAGGCCGAGACCGAAGTTCTCGGAATAACCGGCATGCTTCAGGGCCGGGTAGAGCAGTGCGCCGAGGGCGACGATGGTCACTCCCGAGGCGCCGGTGAAGGCGGTGAACAACGCACAACCCACCAGGGAGATCATCGCCAGGCCCCCCGGCATCCAGCTGAGCAGTGCGGTTGTCAGTCTGACGAGGCGTTGCGGGGCCCTGCTTTCACTGAGCACGTAACCGGCGAAGGTGAACAGGGGGATGGCCAGGAGCACCGGCATCTCGGCGATGCGGAAAAACTCTATCAGGACCACCGAGAGGTCGATCTCCGAGCGGTAAAATCCCATCATCGCGCTGGCGGCAATCACCGAGAAGAGCGGTGCCCCCATCAGTGCCAGCAGGATCAGCAGCAGGCCGAAGAGGATCATGGTCGCTCCTCCTCGTTCTCTTTGTGTCCCAGCAGGCCGTTGAGCAGGAAGCGCAGGGCCATGATGCCGAAGCCGATGGGCAGCACCAGTTCACCCACCCAGGCCGGGATGGAGAGAAACAGCAGGGTACCGTCCTCGCGCTCGAACAGTACAAACCGGGCCGCATGGTAGGCGAGCAGTGCGCAGACAGCGGCGGCAAACAGGTCGGTTACCAAGTGGACTGCGGCGCGGACCTGGGGAGGCAGGTGGTGGGAGACGATATCGATGCTGATATGGCGGCTCTCACGGGTGGCCGCCATGGCGCCGAGCAGGCCCAGCCAGAGGACCAGCAGGCGCAGCAGGGGATCGATCCAGAACTGACCCATATCCCAGGCATTGCGCATCAGGATCTGGGATGAGGCGAGCAGGATCATGGCGCTGAGCAGCAACACCAGCAGGCTGTCTTCCAGGAACAGCACGATGCTCAGCAGGCGCTTCATGGCAATCCCTTGTGGTTTTCGTTTATACCTTAATTCTGGTCCGAGTTGTCCAGAAGTCAAAATGATGATTATCAAGGGGTGTCGTTCAAGGGGTGGATATGTACCGCCAGCCAGGTGCAGAGGGGGGATTCGGAGGTCTCCAGTACCTGGTGAGGTGCGTGGGCGGGGATGAAGAGACAGTCGCCCTGTGACAGCTCATGGAGGCGGTTATCCAGCTTTAATTTCGCGCTGCCTTGAAGTATGAGTACCCACTCGTCCTGGGTCTGCTCGAACACCTCGGAGAGAGTGCCCGGCGCACTGACGATACGCTCGATGGAGACGTTGTGACATGCAAGCAGCTCTTCGAACGCCTCGCCTTTGCTGATGCGGGGTATGCCGTAGAAAAGGTTGCGGGGTTCCATCAGGCGTCTCAGCCGCCCTTTCTGAAGGCGGCCAGCAGTTGGAGAATCCTGTTGCGCATCTCGGGGCTGTAGCTGCCGTCCTTGCCCATCTCCTCGATACTGGCGTTCACCGCGTCCTGCCACGCCTGCATATGCTCCAGTGACGGATTGAGGAACTCGATCCCCTGTTTCTGCAGGGCGCTTCTGGCGCTGTCGCTCTCCTTGCGGTTCTGCCTGTTGAGCTGTTCGAAGGTGTCACCCAGGACACGCCGGAGCACTGCGCGGTCCTTGGGCGATACGCGCCTCAGGGCTTTCTCGTTGATGACCAGGCTGGCGTAGAGATAGATCAGGGGGACGTCCACCATGTACTTCACGCGGGTATGCCACTGCAGGGCGATGGCACCGATGGGGGAGGTGCCGATGGTGTTGATCAGGCCGGTCTGCAGCCCGGTCAGCACATCGGTGATGGGCAGGGCGATCGGTGACACATCCACGGCCCCGAAAGCGGCACGGGTGATGGGGTCACCCTCCGGTGCCCACACCTTCTGTGCCCGCAGGTCCTCCATTGACATGATCCGTTCATTGGACATCAGGTAGGCGAAGCCGCCTTCACTGAGACCGTAGCTGATAAAGCCCTTCTTTTTCAGGCCTTCGATCATCTCGGGGTCGATGGTCTTGCGTACATGGTCCACCTCTTCTGAAGAGCGGAAGAGAAACGGCATGCTGTAGAGGCTGGCGTCAGGGTAGATGGTGGAGAGGCCGCCGCCGGTGATGGCGCCACCGTGGAGCTGCCCAACGCGGATCTTTCTCAGCACGCTGTTGTCATTGCCCATGATGCCGCCCGGGTAGAAGCGCAGTTTCACCCGGCCATCGGTCTCCTGCTTGATGGTCTTGGCGGCGCTGCGCATCGCCTTCATCCAGGAGGTGCCGTCGGGCACCACGGTTGCGATCTTCAGCGTTACCGCCTGGAGCGGGAATGCCAGGAGCAGTGAGATGGTCAGCAGGGCGGTGCGGATCAGGGTGTTCATTTCGGTCTCCCGGTAGCCTGTCGACAGGCCCTAAAAGTAGTCATCTTCCAACAGTGTTTTTGCGCGGCGTTTGGCGATCACGTTGCTCAGGGTCAGGTCCGGCTCGAGGGCATCCGCCTCGATCACCTCCCTGAGCAGCCTGTCATGGAGCGCCTGGTTGAACACCAGCCGGGCATAGCTGCGGGCAAACTCCACCTTGGCGATAAGGTCCCGCTCGCCGGAGTACTCGAGGGCAAGCTCGAAGTGCCGGCGCCCGGTTTCGGGCTTGCCTCCCAGGCTTGGGGGAAGCTGGGAGCGGAGTACGCCCAGGTAGAGTTGCGCACGGCCGCGTTCGTAAGCCGGCTCCAGGTCCACCACCCGCTGCATCAGCAGTTCCACCTTGGCCAGGTCCGCCACGGCATTCCAGTCGTCGCTGTGGGCCTTGATCTGGCCTGCCCAGCTCGAGGCGTAGGTATAGAGTTCTGCCAGTGATTGTTTGCCGATGGTGGCCACCACCCCGTTGTACTGTTCGAACGGTGAGGTCTCGGCTTCACACGCCGCGGATTCCGCCTGGCAGAAAGCCCTGCGGGCATAGTCGAGGGCGCGCCGTGTGAGGCGTTGCTCCCGCTCCGCTTCCTCTGACAGGCCGGCTGCATAGGCGCCGTAGAGTTTGGCGCCGGCCATCAGCAGATCCGGGTCCTTCGGATTGTCAGCGATCATGCCGTCCAGCAGCAGGAGATAGGCGGGTGCGCCCGCCATGACGGTATCGGGATCGTCCTGGTTGAGCATGGCACTGGCGATATTGCCGGCAAGCTGCTGGGTGGCCATGGATGCGCAGCCGGCCACTAGCAGCAGGCTGGCCAGTAGCAGTGTCAATCGTTGGAAGATCCGGTCAGTGAGCACGGTCAGGCCCATGATTGTTGTTTACAATCAAGGCTAGCCGCTATTCGGTGATTGGGCAATGAAAACCGGCGGGTGTCCGGTTGCCGCGGGTCAGCGGTGCTTCTTGTTGACGTGTTCCATGTGGTCGACCCAGTTGCTGAAGGCGGTGCCGATGGAGGTGCCGCCGTGGCGGCGTCCGCGGAAAGTGCCGAAACAGGCATCGTCGTCTTCAGTGGATAGACGTGATGAGCCGATATTGAGGAACAGGAAGATCAGGAAGACGTCTGCGACCAGTGCAACGATGAGGGCAGAGCCGTGGACAATGATGTTGTCCTGGGTCCATTGGAAGATCAGCGACTGGTATTCGATGGCGGCCCAGATGGTGCTGAACAGCAGTGCGACTGCAAGCAGGGAGAAGAAATCCGCCACCCGTTCGTGGACGCGCATATAACCTTTGACGCGGGTACAGACAGTCATCAAATCCTCCAGTCTCTATGCCGAAGTATCGTCTTCGGTTGGTTTCTGTTATTTATTTATTTATCCAACCTTAGTAGAAAAACGAATGTACCCGCAACTGAGTATTTTGCTTGGTTAATTCTCCAGGCCTTTGTTTCCTATGAGAATTCCTGTTCCAGATATTTGATGATATCGGCCGATTCGTAGAGCCACTCGGCAGGTTTGTCCCGGTGCGCTATGCGCAGGCAGGGTACCTGGCTCTTCCCGCCGCCCCGGCGGAGTTCGGCGGCATGCTCGGCTGACTGGTGGATATTCCTGCGGGTGATATTGAGACCCAGCCTGTTGATTGCGCGGTTGACCCTGATGCAGTAGGGACAGCTGTCAAACTGGTAGAGTGCAAGCCTTGCGGTGCGAAGGTCGACCTCTTTCTGCTCCTGCTCCGAGCGGGCAGTCTCCTGGCTCGCACTGCTGAGCAGGCCGGAGAGAAGGCGAAGTATGCCCATTCGTTACTTGACGCCTCCCCCGAGGCACTCCGGTGACTGCGGTGCCACGCCCCCCTTGTCGAACCACTCCTGCGGGGTCATGGTATGTAGCGCCAGGGCATGCAGCCCCTGGTCGAATTCTGTCTTCAGCAGTCCGTTGATCATGCGGTGCCTGGCCAGCAGGTTCTTTCCTTCGAACTGCTCGCAGACGACCACCACCTTGAAATGCGACTGGGTGCCCTCGGGCACATTGTGCATGTGGCTCTCGTCGATCACCTCGAGGTGCATGGGCTGCAATGCATCCTGGATCTTCTGTTGGATGGTCTGTTGCATGGAGGCTCCGGCTATGGCATTCATAATCTGATTCTACCCACACCTGTGTGGCAGACTAAACAGGCTGCTCGTGTGGTTATAGCACGTTGTCCCCTGGTGTGCCGGGAGATCAGGCAGCGGTGAACTCCTCGGTGATCTCATACTGGATTACCGCTTCGTTATCCACGTCGCCTTCTCCGCTGCCGATCATCATGCAGTTCTTCGCCATGCGGGCCTGGATGGCCGCTTTCCAGGCCAGGTTCTGCTTTTCGGTGATCAGGGCGTCTGGTGTCAGTGCGGCAGAGCATGCGGAGGCGACGAAGTGCTCTGCCTGGGCATCCCAGTCGGCATCCCGGCCGCAGGCAGTGTAGGTCTGCACGGAGATGGACTTGGCAGCCTTGTAGGCCTCTTCGCGCTCCTCGCTGCTGGCATCGGGTTCCATGGCTGTGTCCAGCGCTTTGAGCAGGCGACCGTTGTCGGTAAGAGATGCCACGCTCTTTGCGAACCGGGCGCCAATTGCCCGCTGCTCTTCGACGGAGAGGTTGTCCAGCGCTGCGCGCAGTTGTTGGTCATTTGAAATCGATGCCATCACTGTTCTCCGTTTTGGGAATGCCTGTTTCACGTCGGTATCAAGTCACCGACTGCCTTCAATCCTAGCTCTATTTCATAATATTTATAGGGGGTGGCAATCAAGCATGACCTGGGTCAACTAAAGCGCCAGCCCCTGGAGCTGTCTCTCTACCCCGGTATGGGACTCCGCTGCCGCCCAGTCCAGGGCCGATTTGCCCTCGTGGTCCCTGATCGATGGATCGGCGTTGGCGGCCAGAAGCAGCCCGACCGGTTCTTCATGTCCCCGCTTGGCGGCCCAGATCAGGGCCGTCCAGCCCTTGGTGTGCTCCCGGTGATTGGGGTCTGCGCCGTGTTTCAACAGCAACCTGACGAGTGTGCCGTGGTTGTTGGACGCGGCGAGCATCAGGGCCGTGTAGCCGCCCTTGTCCCCGAGATCCACGGCGGCACCGGCGGCGAGCAGGCGCCTGGCTACCTCGGTATGGCCGTTGAGAGCGGCTTTCATCAGCGGGGTCCATTCACACAGGTCACGCACATCCACCCTGGCGTTGTCGGAGAGCAGGCTCTCGAGGCGGCCGATGTCACCCGCCTCGGCGGCCTCGACAAGCGGCGGCAAGGTGCTGTCGGCGCCCAGGACGGGCTTCTCGCTGCAGCCCGTAGCGCAGAGGGACAGTCCGCACAGGACCAGGATGATGGTTCTCTTCATGGCAGGGTATCAATCGGTCGGATACCCTATCTTGTCGCCGGACGGCGTTTGGGCCAATGATATTTCGCAATGGCTGCAGGGTGCCGGGTCAGTTCTGCTGCTTCTCGGCGCAGGGGACACAGAGGGTGGAGTGGGGCAGCACGTCGAGGCGGGCTTCAGGGATATCCACGCCGCACTCCGCGCAGATACCGTAGTCACCGGAGTCTATGCGGGCAAGGGTGCGGTTGATCTGGCTGAGCTCCCTGCGGCCTGCCTCACCCAGGGCGTCCAGCACCTCTTCGTTCTCACGTTCCACCGCCTGTTCGGAAAAGTCCGAGGGGAGGGGGCCGTCGCTGTGGCGTACCTCGTCGGTGATCTCGTTGATGCGCCGGTTGAGTTCATCCCGGCGTTTCAGCAGCTGTTTCCTGATCGTCTCGTGTTCGTTCATGATGATTGTTCACGGCATGCTTTGCACAGCCCATAAAGAACCATGCTGTGGTCATCCATCTCGAAGCCAGCCTCCTGGGCGATCTCCCGCTGGCGAGCCTCGATGGTTTCGTCGTGAAACTCCTCCACGTGGCCGCACTTCACGCAGACGATATGGTCGTGATGCTTGTCTTCGGCAACTTCGAATACGGCCTTGCCGCCCTCGAACTGGAGCCGGCTCACCAGGCCCGCCTGCTCACACTGGGTCAGCACCCGGTAGATGGTGGCGACTCCGATATCCTCTTCCCTGTCTAGCATCATGCGATAGATATCCTCGGCACTGACATGGCGGCCGCGATTCTCCTCCAGCATCTCGAGGATCTTCAGTCTTGGCAGGGTCACCTTCAGGCCCGCCTGTTTGAGCTTGGTTGAAATCTCGGTCACAACCTGGCTTCCTTCCTAATGCCGATCACTGGGACGAGTATACCCCAGCCCGGCTCATCCAATGCAAACAGTGCTATGATGGTTCGATATAAAACGGCTGAAGTAGAAAAATGAAACAGACTGAAAAATTCAAACTCGGTGAAGGGCTGCCCCTGGAAGAGGTGCTGGACAATCTCCCGTACAACGCCGATGGCCTGATTCCGGCCATCGCCCAGCAGCATGATAGCGGAGAGGTGCTGATGATGGCCTGGATGAACCGGGTCTCCCTTGACGAGACCCTGGAGAAAGGACGTGTCTGCTACTGGTCCCGTTCACGCCAGCAGCTCTGGCGCAAGGGCGAGTCTTCGGGGCAGGTGCAGGTGCTCAAGGATATGCGTTTCGACTGCGACGGCGACACTATTCTGCTGTTGGTGGATCAGACCGGACCGGCCTGTCATACCGGTCGCCGGAGTTGTTTCTACAACGCGGTGCGCGGTGATCGCGTCGAAGTGGTGGACGAACCCCTGATCGATCCCGAAGAGCTGTACGGAAAATAGGCACCGGCGATGCTGGAGATCACCCCGATTCGCGCTTTCGACGACAACTATATCTGGTTGTTGCGGGAGCCCGGCAGCAGCACGGTTGCCGTGGTGGATCCCGGTGACGAGGAGCCTGTTCTGGATCTGCTGCGCAGGGAGAAACTCAGCCTGGGCGCGGTCCTGATCACCCACAAGCATGGTGACCATACCGGGGGCGTGGCGGATCTCAAGGCGGCCTTTCCGCAAGCGGTGGTCTACGGTCCGGCGAACGAGGCGATCAGGACCGTGGAGCGCCCCGTGGCTGATGGCGACACCATTGCATTGCCGGGCCTGCAGGCCCGCCTGCAGGTGATGGATGTGCCCGGGCATACCGAGGGGCACGTGGCATACTTCGGAGAGGGTGCCCTGTTCTGTGGTGATACCCTCTTCGCCGCCGGTTGCGGCCGGGTCTTCAGTGGCACCCATGAACAGCTGCACCGGTCATTGCAACGCATTGCCGGCCTGCCTCCCGAAACCCTGGTCTACTGTGCCCATGAGTACACCCTGGCCAATCTCGGCTTTGCCCGCTGGGTGGAGCCGGACAATCCGGCACTGGCCGAGCGGGAGGCGAATGCCCGCGGGTTGAGGGAGAGAGGGGAGCCTACTGTGCCCTCCAGCCTGGAACTCGAGTTACAGACCAACCCTTTTCTGCGTACCGGTGTGGCGGAGGTGATAGCCGCCGCCGGCCGTTACGCGGGAAGTGAACTGAACAGTGGCGCCGAGGTGTTTACCGCGGTACGGACCTGGAAAGACAGAGAGTACGACTGATATGTCAGAGCAGACACTGATCAAGAATGCACGCATGGTCAACGACGGCATGGTTCTCGAGGGTGACCTGCTGATCGCCAATGGGCGGATTGAACAGATCGCCCCGGAGATCAGTGCCCAGGGCAACACCCGGGTGATCGACGCCAACGGCAACTGCCTGCTGCCGGGGATGATCGACGACCAGGTTCACTTCCGTGAGCCGGGGGCGGGCCACAAGGCGGATATGCAGAGCGAGTCCCGTGCGGCGGTGGCGGGAGGCATCACCAGCTTTATGGATATGCCCAACACCAACCCCCAGACCACCACACGCGAGGCCCTGGACGACAAGCTCGCCCTGGCCGCCGACCGGGCGCTGGCCAACTACAGTTTCTACTTCGGTGCCACCAACGACAACCTGCGGGAGATCCAGGACCTGGATCCGAAGAAGGCCTGTGGTATCAAGGTGTTCATGGGGGCATCCACCGGCAACATGCTGGTGAACCGTGAAGAGGTGCTCGAGGCGATCTTCAAGGATGCACCGGTTCTGCTCGCGACCCATTGCGAGGACACCCCCATGATCCTGGAGAACGAGGCGAGATTTCGCGAGGAGTATGGCGAAGACGTGCCCATGGAGTACCACCCGGTGATCCGTAGCGAGGCAGCCTGCTACAAGTCCTCCTCCTTCGCCGTCGACCTGGCGAAGCGTCATGGCACGAGGCTGCACGTACTGCACCTGACCACCGCCAAAGAGCTGGAGCTGTTCGAACCGGGCCCCCTGGACAACAAGCGCATCACCGCCGAGGCCTGTGTCCACCATCTCTACTTCGACAACACCGATTACGAACTCAAGGGCAGCTTCATCAAGTGCAACCCGGCAATCAAGACGGCGGAGGACAAGGAGGCGATCCGCAAGGCGGTGGCGGATGATCGTATCGACGTGATCGGCACGGACCACGCCCCCCACACCCTCGAGGAGAAACTCGGCACCTACTTCAATGCCCCGGCGGGACTCCCCCTGGTGCAGTGGGCACTGCCCATGGCGCTGGAGCTCTACCACGACGGCCTGATCAGTCTCGAGCAGCTGGTGGAGAAGACCAGTCACGGACCGGCACGCATGTTCAATATAAAGGAGCGCGGTTACCTGCGGGAGGGCTACTGGGCGGACCTGGTGCTGCTCGACCTGGACAGCCCCTACCGTGTCGAACGCGAAGATGTGCTCTACAAATGTGGTTGGTCACCGCTGGAGGGTGACAAGTTGCGTTCCAGGGTGCTGAAGACATTCGTCAATGGTCAGCTCGCCTATAGCGATGGCAGGGTGAACGGTACCGTCCGTGGTCGGCGCCTGGAGTTCGAGCGCTGATCCGGGTGGTCAGGCGACGCCGACCGCTCCCTTGTCCACGCCCTCGAAGGCGTAGATCCTGAAGCTCTCTTCGGGATGTTCCTGCTTCAGCCGGTCGGCCAGGTACTGGGCGATATTCTCCACCGTCGAGTCGCTGTCGATGATATGGCAGCTGGCACTCGGCAGTTCCAGTTCGAAAAGTCCCTGGTTTGCGGTGTAGCCGAAGCGGTGGAAGGCGGTGCCATCCTTTTCGAAACTCTCCAGCAGGTCGCCGCGGGTGGCGATGTAGGTGTCGTGCCAGCGATCGGCCCACTGTTTCTCCAGCTCCAGATCCCTCACCCCGTTGCGCTCGATCACGATCCGTGATCGGTGGCCGTGGGCTATTCTCTGGCAGTTGCCTTCATGGTGCTTCAGGCCGTGGCTGTACTGGTAGTGTGCGCCCTCAATCGATTCGGTGTGCAGCCTGATCCTGATGCCCATCACGTTGTCCGGCAGTTGCGGCCTCAGGGTGTCGATGATGGCCTCGCTCAATGAGTTCTCGTCGATGCGTACGACGTCCAGGGTGGTGACGGCGCTTAGTGGTGCGCTGTGCCTTATCTCCGCCCCTGAAGTGAGCCTGAACAGCACCTCGCTGCGATGCTCCTGTACCGACACTTGGCAGCCTTCATAGGCAGTCGGCACCAGCAATTTGTGGTCGAAGTGGAGGTCGATGGTCTGCTTCACCTGATTCTTCACCTTGGCGAAGTCCAGCACCATGCCCTGGTGGTCGAGGGAGCCGTCCAGTTCTACGTCGACCATCCAGCTCTCGCCCAGCAATCCCCTCTCGGGATCGAGATAGGAGAGGTCCATCACGGTGAGCCTGTTGACGAAAAGGGTGGTCATGGTGCATCTCGAACGCTGTCAGGGGCGGGCATCTTTACAGGTGTGAAGGGGGGATGCAAGTGGAAGCCATGCGAGCCACTAGAGTTTGAACTGGTGCACCACGCCCTGCAGTTCGGTGGCCAGCGCCCCCAGTTTCTCGGTCACGTCGAGGCTGGTCTTGGCATTGCGGGCTGCCTCCTCGCTCATCCCGCGGATGGCCGTGACGCTGTTGCTCACATCGTTGGTCACCGCGGACTGCTCCTCCGAGGCGGTTGCGATCCGGGTGTTCATCGCGCTGATGGTGTCGATGGCGTCGGTGATTTCGAGCAGCGACTGGCGGGCGCGCGCTGCCTGTTCCACGTTGCGCTCTGCCGCCGTATTGCCGGCCTTCATGACGGATACCGCCTGGTGTACGTTCTCCTGCAGGTGGGAGATCATGGTCTCGATCTCGCTCGCGGAGTTCTGGGTCTGGATCGCCAGGTTGCGCACCTCGTCAGCCACCACCGCGAAACCGCGCCCCTGTTCTCCGGCGCGGGCCGCCTCGATGGCGGCATTGAGGGCCAGCAGGTTGGTCTGGTCCGCTATGCCCTTGATGACATCGAGCACACTGCCGATGGCTTCGCTGTCGCTCTCCACCTTGCCGATCACCTCGGTGGCCGAGCGGATCTCGCTGTTCAGCGCATCGATGGCGTCCGCGCTGGCCGAGACGACGGACTTGCCGGTCTCCGCACCCTGCTCGGCATGCTTGGCGGCGTCCTCTGCGCTGACCGCGTTCTGGGCAATTTCGTTGATGGTTGCGGACATCTCTGCAATGGCGGTGGCAACCTGCTCGGTCTCCCGGTTCTGGTCCAGCACCTTGCTGGAGATCAGGCGGGTCGTCTCGGTGGTGTGATTCACCGCGCCAATCACCTCGTCCGTGGTATTGGCGGTGTGTTTCGCCAGCTGGTGGATCTTCTCGACGAAGATATTGAAGCTCCTGGCCAGCTGGCCGGTTTCATCTGTTGCCGAGTCATCCAGGCGATGGGTAAGGTCGCCTTCACCTTCGGCGATATCGTTCATGGCGAGGGTGATCTGGTTGATGGGCCTGGTTACCGTGCGGGCGCTGAGCCATGCCAGCACAATACCTATTCCCAGCCCCAAGACGAGCAGCGCGGAAACGAAAGCCGTGGTTTTCTTCAGCAGGGAAGTGAGGGTGTTCGAGGTGCGTTCGATGGCCTGGGTCTGTATGGTGAGCAGCGCGGTCAGGTCGGTATCGATCTGCTTGAACAGGGGGGTGGCTTCACTCTTCACCAGCCAGGCGTCGGTACGCCAGCGGGGGCCGCTGTGAATCTGTTTCAATTGATCGAGATTCTGCTTGAACTGTTCGAGCAGGGTGGTGAACTGGTCCAGCGAATCCTCCTGGTCGAGGGTCAGCAGGTCGCTCATCTCCCCGATCCTTTCCAGGTGCAGTGTGGTCTGGTCGAGGTAGATATCGAGATCCTGCAGCACCGTGTCGGTGCGAAAGGCGAGGTAGGAGCGGATGCTGTTGATCACGTTGCTCCAGGTGTGACGCAGGTTGGACAGGGTGAGGAGCAGGGCCTTGCGTTCGTTCGTGGACTCCTCTTCGTCTTCCGATATGATCATCTGGGAGGTGAGATCGATCATCTGCCGGTTCAGGGGGTTGATGCCGTTGTTGGCATAGACCATGCCCGGGAAGTTCTTCTCGCGGTCGGTGGCCAGCTCGAGCAGGCGCTTTCCCAGCTGATCGAAGCGGGTGATATTCCCTGACAGCCTTTCGATCAGGGTGTTGGATTCGCTGTCAGCGGTTATGGCAGGCAGGCTGCTGAGCTGTTGGAGGGTCTGCGCCGATTGTTCGATACCCTCAAGAAACTGCTGCTTGTTGGATTCTTCCTTGTCTGAAAGATAGAAGCCGAGCTGGCTGGCGCTGAAGTTGATCTGTGTGGCCAGCTCCTTGGTCATCAGGGTTGCAGGCTGGCGCTTGTGGATCATCTCCGTGACCGCGTTTTCCGCATCCGTGAGTCTCTGTACGGCAATAAACGAAATGATCGCAAGAATAACCAGGAGCACGACATAGCCTGCCCACAGCTTGTGCTTGAGTGTCCAGTTCTGGAACGCCTTGTTCATGAATACCTGTCTCCTCCCGTACCGATATTCAGAATCTACAGCTGATTTCTGTCGGAAATTAGTAATTTTTATCGTTTGTAGGGAATTGATCGGCCGAAAGGCCTGAAACTGAAGGGGTTGGGGTCGATTGGATCTGCCCGGGGAGGGGATGGAGCCACTGAGCGGAATCGAACCGCTGACCTACTGATTACGAATCACAGGGTTGTCATATTTTTTGATCTTTCCCAAACACTCCGAATCTATACTGACCTTTACTATCAGAGTATTATATTCATTATGGGGCTGCTTTTATCATTCGCTTTCAATATATGTAGGGTAGTCCCGGGGTAGTCCCGGTGGAATACGGGGTCATTAGGTAGTCCCGGGGTAATCCCGAAAAGGAATCATATTCTGGTAAAAAGGCATGGAAAAAGAATTTAATTTCACAAAACGGTCGATTGATGCGCTCCCAATACCGGGCAAAGGTAAGAGGGCAATCTATCGGGACAAGAAAACCCCAGGTCTTGGAATCAGGATAACGGGAACCGGCTCTAAGTCGTTTGTTGTCTATCGCAAGATGAAAGGCCGTCCGTTAATGGTCACATTGGGGAAATATCCTCAAATGACCATTGAACAGGCCAGGAATGAAGCGCTGGACGCTAATCAGAAAATCAACGCCGGGAATAACCCAAATGATGAGAAGCGATCCATCAAGGATGAAGAGACATTCGGGGGGCTATTCCAGGTTTATATGGATTTGCATTCGAAGGTGCATAAACGGTCCTGGAAAGACGATCAGCAGCGATATGACAGCTATCTATCCAAATGGCGAAATAAGAAGTTATCCAACATCAAAAGCAGTGATATTCAGGCGCTCCATTCAAAGATAGGTAAAGAATCCGGTATCTACGCTGCAAATAGAACACTATCACTGATCAGCAGCATGTTTTCCAAGGCTTCCGATTGGGGATGGAAACAAGGCAATCCAGCAAAAGGGATAAAGAAATTCAAGGAACAGTCTCGAGACAGATTCCTTCAGGCAGATGAGCTGCCCAGGTTCTTCAAAGCCCTGGCCAATGAACCTAATACAACGATTAGAGATTTCTTTTTGGTGGCACTGCTTACGGGAGCTAGGAGGGCCAATGTTCTGGCAATGCGCTGGGACCAGATCAGTTTTGAGCGGGAAGAGTGGAAGATTCCAGAAACCAAAGCCGGAGAATCTCATACCTTGCCCTTGGTAGCTGGCGTTATCGATGTTCTGAGGCAGCGTAAAGCTGAAGCGAAACGGAAAGCCGAAGAAGAAAAAACAGAAGGCAGTCCATTTGTATTTCCTGGCCATGGAAAGACCGGACATTTAGTAGAGCCTAAAACAGCCTGGAAACGCATTCTAAGCAGGGCTGCATTATATGGGCTGATCGATCAAATAGCGGTTTCCTGCGAGTGGGATGCTCAACTGTTGAATTGCACCCAAAACTGACCCACCTATCCCCATAATTTGCATCGAATTTTGACCCACGTACAACTCTACCTGCATCAAGGCTTTG
>JBEVVY010000001.1:2218840-2220905 GCA_040506895.1 Sedimenticola sp. | reverse complement strand
TAGCCGCCTTTGCCCGCAACTGGCGGGCTGAGCAGCAGGAAGCCAAGAAGACCGCCGCCAAGAACACCTTTGTGCCGTTATCCTTTGCACCAGGAGAGGCGTTTCAGTTCGACTGGAGCGAAGACTACGTTCAGCTCAATGGCGTCAACACCAAGCTGCTGGTTGCTCATTTCAAGCTCAGCCACAGCCGCGTGTTCTTCATGCGTGCTTACCTGATGCAAAGCCATGAGATGCTATTCGACGCTCACTATCATGCCTTTGTCACCTTCGGTGGCGTGCCGGAGCGTGGCATCTACGACAACATGAAGACGGCAGTGGATAAAGTCCGCAAAGGCAAACAGCGGGATGTAAACAAGCGTTTTACCGCCATGGTCAGCCATTATCTGTTCGAGGCCGAGTTCTGCAACCCGGCAGCAGGCTGGGAGAAAGGCCAGGTCGAGAAGAATGTACTCGATGCCAGGAGACGCATCTGGCAGGGCGCACCCGCCTTCAAATCACTGGCAGGACTGAACCTGTGGCTCAGGCAGCGCTGTCTTGATCTGTGGCAGGAGCTGCCGCACCCGGAAGACAAGCGTCGCACCATAGGCGATTACTGGCAGGCAGAGCGTGAACACTTGATGGAGGCGCCTGCAGCCTTCGATGGCTTTGTCGAGTACAACAAGCGGGTCAGCTCCACCTGTCTGATTACCTACGACAACAACCGCTACAGTGTGCCGGCCAGCTTTGCCAACCGACCAGTTAGTCTACGCGTGTATGCCGACCGGCTGGTCATTGTGGCCGAAGCCCAGGTGGTAGCCGTTCATGAACGCGTCTTTAGCCGTGATCATAGTTTCCCCGGGAAAACCATCTACGACTGGCGCCATTACCTGTCAGTCGTGCAGCGGAAGCCCGGTGCTTTACGCAATGGTGCGCCATTCCATGAGCTACCCGAGAGCTTTAAGCGGCTACAACGCAAGCTGCTCAAGCGTCCCAGCGGTGACCGGGAGATGGTCGACGTACTAGCGCTTGTGCTGCTGCATGATGAAGCGCTGGTCGAACGTGCGGTAGAAGAGGCGTTAAAGATCGACCGCCCCTCCAAGCAGCATGTCATCAACTGTCTGAGCAGGATCACAGATAAGCCCAAGCCAGAACCTACTCAACCACCTGCTGCTCTGAAGCTGGTCACAGAGCCGACAGCAGATACCCACCGTTATGACAGACTCAGGAGGAAGCAGCAATGACGGCAGATGCCATGGTTACCACCCTTAAATCCCTCAAGCTGTTCGGTATGGCCGATACGGTTGCCACCATGTCAAAACAGGCGGCACCGATCTATCAACAGGCTGTTCCTATCCTGGAAACACTGCTCAAGGCCGAAGTGGCTGAACGCGAAGTGCGCTCAATAAACTACCAGATGAAAGCCGCCAGGTTCCCGGCCTATCGGGATCTGGCTGGCTTCGAGTTTAGGGAAAGCCAGGTAGATGAAGCCCTGATACGCGCTTTACACCGCTGTGAGTTCATTGAAGATGCCCAGAATGTGGTCTTCGTAGGTGGCCCGGGCACGGGCAAAACCCATCTGGCTACGGCCATTGCGGTGCAGGCCATACAGCACCACCATCTGCGCGTACGCTTCCTGCCCACCATCGAACTGGTTAATCAGCTGGAACAGGAAAAGCTCAACGGCAAACAGGGGCGTATCGCTAACCGCCTGATGCATACTGACCTGGTGATACTCGACGAACTGGGTTACCTGCCGTTCAGTCAATCCGGTGGAGCATTGCTGTTCCACCTGATCGGCAAGCTCTATGAAAAGACCAGCATCATTATCACAACCAACCTGAGCTTCTCAGAGTGGTCATCTGTCTTTGGTGATCCCAAGCTGACAACAGCACTGCTGGACCGGCTAACCCATCACTGCCATATCATTGAAACCGGCAATGACAGTTACCGCTTCAGGCACTCAACTTCACAACAACAGGAGGATAGAAAAACTGGAAAAAGGAAGTGAACTCAGGCCATAATCCGGCTATCTGGGCGGGTCAAAATTAGATGCAAAACCTGGGTCAGTATTAAACGCAAATCAACA
>JBEVVY010000001.1:2203124-2218649 GCA_040506895.1 Sedimenticola sp. | reverse complement strand
ACCGAGAACCGATCATCCAGGAATATTGCGAGATTAATGGAATTGACCGAAACGATGGAAGAGACCAACGGTTTATCTGCTTTATCAGGCCACAGCATGAGACAGATAAACGTATCGCTGAAGGCAGGGAAAGGACGCCGCCAGACTGGAGAGAGGCATCATGAAGACGCTGGACAGCTACACCGAGATTTACCCCCCTTCAGGGGTTGCTTGCACAGGCCCCATACAGCGGGAGCCCGGTCGAGGTTTATCGGCAAACAAGGGGCGCATTGGGCAGCCTTCCGGGTCCGCATCAATCGGAGAGCCGCGCCATGGAAAAGCAGACCAGGCAAGAGCGAATCGACCCCCTGCTTAATACCGGATCACCATCGGACGGCGGCGGAGGCGGCTCACTGTCAGATAATGACGGTCAAGAAGGCGGGATGTGGTAGGGCTTGATTTAAGAAAGACCTGAATATTGCAGGAGGACAGCAGGTGGGAAATGAAAAAACACGGTTTAAACCAGGCCAATCCGGCAACCCCAAGGGGAAACCCAAAGGGTCCGGTAAAGGGCCACAACTCAGGGCGATGCTGCAGCCCCATGCCAGCGAATTGGTGGAGAAGGTCGTATCAATGGCGCTGGAAGGCGATACAACTGCATTGAAGATGTGCATAGACCGGCTAATCCCGCCGATACGGTCTCGAGACAGTTCGATTGTCCTGGATGACCTGAAGGCGGATGCAAAGCTCACAGAGCAAGGCGAGAAGATTATTGTTGCGATGGCTTCCGGGAAGATTTCACCAATGGAGGCTTCCACAATGATGAAGACTGTCAGCGATCAAGCGCGGGTAGTGGAAGTCGAAGAGTTGGAGAAGAGAATCACGGCACTGGAAGAGAAATAAGAGGCGGAGAATATCCCTGTTGATACAGGTTAGAAACAGGGAATCAACGACCCAATAAATCCTTGAATTCCTCAAGAGGCACAGGCTTGCTATAGAAGAATCCTTGTCCATGGTCACAGCCATGATCGACAAGGTGTTCTATCTGCCCCTGTGTCTCGACGCCCTCTGCAATCACATCCAGTTCTAGTCGTTTGGCGAGCTCGATAATAGTGTTCACAATGACCGCCCCATCATTGTCATTACTATTACCGATATCCCCAACAAATGATTGGTCTATTTTCAGTCCGCTTATTTCCAGTGTCTTGAGACTGCTTAACGATGAATAGCCAGTGCCAAAATCGTCTACCATCACAGAGACATCAAGTTCCCTGATGTCATGCAGCATTTGATTGATTTCAACGGGATTGCTCATCAGTATGCTTTCTGTGATTTCCAGTTCCAGATATCTGCCATTCAGGCCGGATTCGACCAATGATTGCTTTACCTGGCTAAGGATGTCTGTACGTGAAAACTGTATGCCAGATACATTGACTGATACATGCTCCAAGGAAGGATTGATTGCCAGCATCTCAATCATGTCATAACAAGCTGATTTAAGGATGCTCTCACCTATCGGTAGGATAAGACCGGTTTCTTCGGCCAGCGGGATAAACTGACCAGGAGGCATCAACCCATATTTTGGGCTGTGCCATCGCAATAGTGCCTCACTGCCTATAATTTCACCTGTACGCATGTCTACCTTCGGCTGATAGTAAAGACAGAGTTCTTCATTCTCTATCGCGATTCGTAATGAGGTCTCTAAATCGATGCGTTTCTTGGCATCTAAAGTCAGTTTTCTCGTATAGAATTCGTGTGTATTTCTGCCATTCTTCTTGGCTTGGTACATCGCGCTATCTGCATTCCTGATGAGCTCTTCCGAAGTGAACCCGTCTGACGGGTAATTGCAGATACCTACACTTGCAGTAATGTATATTGTCCGATCATCGATACAGAAAGGCTCTTTGATTGCATCCAGAAACTTGGATGTTTGCTTAATCGCCTCTGATTCTCGGTCGTCATTCAATACGATGACGAACTCATCCCCTCCCAGGCGAGCAATGATATCTTCATCTCGCACATGGTCCGACAATCGTTTAGCGGCACACTTCAATATCTCATCCCCAAAAGAATGGCCGAATGTGTCGTTAACGTATTTGAATTCGTCAAAGTCAATGAAAAGAACAAAGAACTGGCTATCGATAAGAGTTGCTTTCCCTATCGCTTCGCCAAGCTGAGTATGCAGTTCGAGGCGATTAAATAGATTTGTCAGATAATCTTTTTTGGCGAGTTCTTCGAGCTCTAAGGTACGCTCTCTCACTTGCTCTTCTAGGAGGTCTGATCTGGCCTTGAGCTCTTGTTGTGCGTGATAGAGGGTTATCAGGTTCTTTATCCGAGTTTTTAACTCATAATTATCGAATGGTTTATTGATGAAATCGGATGCACCAGATTGGAGCGCCTCGACGCAGGTTTTCTTATCATCGGTCGCACTGACCACTATCACGGGAATTTGTTCGTTTTCCTTTTTGTTTTTTAAGAGTCTGATAAAGGTCAACCCGTCAATCCCAGGCATCCGCAGATCAGTCAGGATAAGGTCTGGAGGTTCTTCGGCAATTGAATTAAGTGCGAGCTGTGCGGATGTTGAAGGACGGACACGATAGCCTTCCTCCGCCAATATATTGCTTATGATATTTAGAACTTCAGTAGAGTCGTCTAAAACCACAATGCTGGGTCTGGATTTCTGAAGCATTATGAGCACGCTATAAATGTGGAAAAATAGTCCTTATAAGTGCTGGCCATATGCTTCCATGCAACACTTACTATAGCAGTCAATTTCATGGCGTGTTGTCATATAAATGTAACAATTAATCCTTAGTTAAACAGATGGAAATTAGAGGTCGTATTCCTGTGTAAATTGCATGGTTAAATTTTGTGCTATTTTACTATTGTTGATTTAAATTCATGCTCATGGAATAGAGCAGCAATTCTGTGAATTATGAATGACCTGCAATGAAAGCCATAAAACCATATAACCTACTATTGTTTGTGCTTTTAATGGTAAGCCCGGCTGTTCATTCAATCGATGAGATACGCATCCTGGTATTACTGTCATTCGATATTCAAACACCCTGGTCCAGGGCATTTGTCAGCGGGGCGAGTGTTGAGGCAACAAGAAGCGACAAACAAATTGTTCTTGATCTGCAGCTACTAGACCACTCAAGATTTCCAAGCCCTGAATTGAAGGAAGCGCAGCTCAGATTGCTGGCTGAGAAATACAATGAAACTCCGCCAGATGTCATTATTGCTGAATCGAACGATGCTATAGAGTATTTACAGCGTTACCTTTGGCCGGCCATGCAGGAAACGCCGGTTGTTATGTTCGACAGTAGTTCGCATGATTCCCTGGATATACCGGCATATGTCTTTATTTCCAGTGAGAGCGCAATCCAAGAGACTGTCGAATTAGCGCTAGAACTCCATGAGCCTAATAAAGTCTATTTGTTCGGTGATATGTCGGCTGATTCCCAGCATGTAGCGAAGTCAATCGAGGATAATATTCCTGAATCAGCCAATATCCAGATAGTCAGTTACTTAGGTATTGGGCTTGATGAGATTGCAGAAAAATCCAAGCGATTATCAGGAGATGATATAGCGTTTTACACATTGATCTTCCGAGATAGTGTTAACGATAGAATCACTCCAAGAAATGCCTTAGATAAGATCACTAAAGAGGCATCTCTACCGATATACACATTTTGGGAAACGCTAATTGGAGCTGGAACAGTTGGGGGATATGTTGTTGATCCCAAGATAGTAGGCGAACAAACGGTGCGAGCTGCTTTGAACATTGCCAATGGGAACTTCCCTGGCGCTCCCTTAAAAATACCTGGAGGAATGCAATACATATTCGACGAAAGACAATTGATAAAGTGGGGCATTTCGAGCGATGCCCTACCAGAAGCAGAGATTAGACACCATGCCAGTACTATTCTTGAGGAATATTATTATGAAGTAGTCTTTGGCATGATAGTTATTTTCATTCAAACCGTACTATTGATCCTGCTTAATCGTTACTCAAATCAGAAAAGGAACCTAGCTAATGAGCTGGACAAGGTGAACAAGGGATTAGAAGAGCAAGTAAATGAACGGACACATGAATTAGTAGCAGCCAAAGAGGCAGCAGAAAGCGCAAGTGAAGCAAAAAGCAGTTTCCTGGCGAATATGAGCCATGAACTACGCACGCCACTGAACACGATATTAGGCTATTCACAGCTATTGAATTCTGATCATTCTGTTCCAACTGATCATAAAAAAACCATTCGAATCATATCTAAATCTGGAGAGCATCTATTGCAGTTGATCAATGATGCAATAGATATGTCCCGAATTGAGGCAGGCAAGTACAGTTTTGAGCCTGAAGACTTCAGCTTAATGGAGTTATTCTATTTGGTCATCAATATGCTGAAACACAAGGCCGGGGAAAAAGGAATTGAGTTAAACCTTGAGATGGCACCTAATATTCCCAATGCCATCAATGCAGATGCAAAGAAGTTCCGCCAGGTGTTGGTCAATCTACTATCCAATGCAATCAAGTTTACAGATAGCGGTTCCGTAACTCTTCATGTATCTACAATCCCGGTGATTGATACAGGCGGGTATATTCTTCGCTGTGAAGTGATTGATACAGGCCGTGGAATCGATCCGAATGCTAAAGAGAAGATATTCCAGCCTTTCGAACAACTCGACGATACAAGTACGCGGGAAGGTACTGGGCTGGGATTGGCAATCTCCAGGCAATTTGTTGAATTGATGGGCGGAGAGATATCGGTCGATTCAACTCCTGGAGAAGGCTCTGTCTTTAGATTCCATATCCCAGTGAAAGACTCACAAATGGAATATGGATATAAGAACATCCAGAAACAAAAACAGATTGTTGGCCTTGCGCAGTTAGATGAAGCACCCTGCATTCTTATCGTCGAAGACAATATAGAGAATCAGCAACTACTTAGACGGTTGCTCGAAAAAGTCGGGTTTAATGTACAAACCGCGGACAATGGAGAGCAGGCAATCAAGGCCTATCTTGGATCTATGCCGCATATCATATTCATGGATATACGCATGCCTGTAATGGATGGCCTTGAGGCCACTAAACATATCCGAGAGCTTGAAGGTGGAAATGATGTCTGCATTTTCGCTTTAACGGCAAGTGTTCAAAAAGGACAGGAACAGAAAGCATTAGAGGCAGGCTGTGATGATGTTCTACGGAAACCGTTTGATATACAGGAAATATATAGCCAAATTGGCAATCGATTGGATATAGATTACATCTATGAAGATTCTAGTGAGGTAACAATACCGCCTGAATCGAATGATCCCATAGAGAAGATATCGGATCGGATTGAAAAGCTACCAAGTGAAATACTTCAATCTCTCACCAATGCGATTAGACTATTGGATATTGAAGAAGTCCGCGCAGTGACTCAGAGAATCCATGAATATGATAATGAACTGGCCTATGCCCTTAGCCAGATGATTGACGAATACCGGTATTCCGATATCTCCAGATACCTTAATGCGAACGAATCAGATTGATTTTTTTCGCCTTCTGTTTTAATCTATAACTGTTCCAGAACAATCTGGAACCAGGATTGGAACCCTGTAAGCATAAGGCGCACGAAGAAACCGCGCCGAAAGAATGTGCGGTTTTTTTATGTCCGCTTTTTGGTGGGCTGTGCGGGGCTTCCTTCGGGAAGGCCGGTACCTTGTGCCCGGTAGTTCCAACCCTGTACAGTCCGCCACCCCCTCAATCGATTGGAACCGAATGGGTGGCGTCTCATTAAGCACAAGGAGACCTACCAATGGAATCAAGAATCTCTGAATTACCCTCGGACGCGGCTGACCAGCCCCTCAATCTCGACGCAATAGAGGTTGATTTCAATATAGCCATGAACTCAGTAACCGGCATCCTGGACATGCTCCAGCTTGTTTCCGATGTCAATAACATAGAAACATTGAGGGCAGGCTCTATTTCAGGCGTTGCCGATGCAGCCTTAAAAATGGCTGGCCAAGCTCAATCTATTTTCGAATCGCTCCTGGATGATTGCCGCGTTGCGCATGAAATCAAAATGGGGAAGGACTTCCAGAACTGGCTGCAGACCGGGGGAATCAATCATGGTAAATAAGATTACCCCAACCAGCTGTATGGTATTGGATTCTGAAGCTACTTCGGCGGATCTTTATGAAGCAATCCATGAACGCTTGGTAAAGGCTCAAGGTTCATTGGCGGCCATAATTGCAGAGGATCAATATACCCGCATCTCTGATCAATGCCTGTCTGGCATCTTGTGGGCCATTACAGCCCAGATAGATGAAGCTGAAGCGATGTGCCAGCCCTTGTGGGATCAGATGCATAAATCCTGAAGCACTGAAGTAAGAGAAAGCCCCGCTATGGTTCGACCTGGCGGGTTTTTTCGTCTGTGAAGGTGAAAGATAGGAAGAAAAGAGTTATTGAAGATTTTTGACCGAAACCATGCCGAATACCGTCAAAAGGTAGTCCCCAGGTAGTCCCGTCAATATTCAGGCTTATTTATTGTTCTCTAAGTCATTGAAAAATATGGAGCCACTGAGCGGAATCGAACCGCTGACCTACTGATTACGAATCAGTTGCTCTACCGACTGAGCTACAGTGGCCTGGAGGTTGGAGCGGCGAGTATAAAGAACAGCGTTGTGCTGTACAACAACCAGTTCAGCGGTCGTTTTTGGGCTTCAGATGAATGACCAGTTCAACCCTGTCCACCTCGGTACCCTCCGGCAGGCCCTGGATCTCGGGGATCTCGATCTGCTGGTCGGTGAGGTCTACCAGCTCCTGGGTCTGCGGGTTGTAGAGATGGTGGTGGTTGTGGGTGCTGGAGTCGTAGAAGGAGCGGCTGGAGTCGACCACCAGTTCCCTGATCAGTCCCTTGCGGGTGAACAGTCCCAGCGTGTTGTAGACGGTTGCCTTTGAGACCCTGCGCCCGTTCTCGTTCGCCAGTTCGAGGACCTGCTCAGCGGTCAGGTGCTGGGGACGTGCGAACATGGCAGCGGCAATCTTAACCCGCTGGGAGGTCGGTGCGATGTTGTGGGAGCGCAGCATGCGGACAATATCCCGCTGCTTGTTCTCATTTTGTTGCATGGTCTCGTTCATGATGCTGAATTATATGCAAAAAAGCCTTCAGGCGTCTATCTCTGCGCGCGGGGCATCCAGGGCGTACGGTGCGGGTGTGAGCACTGGGTCGCGTTCCAGGACGAGATCGGCGACCAGCCGGCAGGAGGCGGGACCGAGCACAACGCCGTTGCGGAAGTGTCCTGAGTTGATATAAAGCCCCCGCACCTCGGGGTGTGGGCCGATATAGGGGATGCCGGCCGGTGAGCCCGGCCGCAGGCCAGCCCACTGCTTCTCCACCGGAAAATCCTTGAGTGCGGGGAAGCGCCCGGTTGCGATGCGGTAGAGTTCATCTCCGGCCAGTTCCGTGGTCTGCTTGTCGAATCCGGCATGCTCCAGGGTGCTGCCAAAGAGTACCCGGCCATCCTTGCGGGGGATGATGTAGCGGTCGTTCTCCAGGGTAATGCGGCTGATCGTGCCGGGATCTGTCTTGAAAAGAATCATTTGTCCCCGTATCGGCTTGATCTCCATGGCCTCGCCGAGGGGGCCAAGGAGCTGCTTTGTCCAGGCGCCGGCGCAGATCACTACCGTGTCGCAGTGATGGGTGCCGGTCTCAGACTGGATGCCGGTCATGGCCCCCTTGTCGATCAGCAGGCGCTCAACGATGGTCTCCTCGTGGATCTGCACACCGCGCTGCAGCAGGTCCTGGTGTAGCGCCTTGACCAGGCGCGGGTTGCGCACCTGGGCGACCTGGGGCATCCAGATTGCGGATGCAGGCGGGGCGTCCAGGGCCGGTTCACAGCCTGCGACGCCTTCCCGGTCAAGGATATCGAGCTGGCTGCCGTGCTTTTCTGCCCAATGGCGTGCGGTTTTCTCCTCGTCCGGGGAGAGGATCATCAGCCCGCTGCGGGTCCACTCGGGGTCTATCCCGGTCTCCTCCGCCAGGGCGGTGGAGAGCGCCTGGTAGTGCGCCTGCCCCCAACTGGCCAGTGCGGTGACCGAATCGGCATAGCGCCAGGGGTAGAGTGGGGAGATGATGCCGCCACCCGCCCACGAGGATTCGCGTCCGGTCTTCAGCCGGTCGAAGAGGGCCACTTTGTGGCCGGCCATACTGAGCTCACGGGCGGTGAGCATGCCGATGGCGCCGCCGCCTATGACGATGATTTCGGGCATAAAAACTGTTTTTCGTGCTGATAAGTCGATTGGATCGTAACTATACAGGGAAGTGTGGGGTTTAAAAACGGCCCCTCGAGGCGCCGTTTGTCAGGGATTTATGGCCGGAAATCCGGAGGAGGGTGATGGAGTTAAAGGCATGAACTATAAAGAAGATATGAAAAAGAAGAGACAAAATCAGACTGGCGTAACCATTGTGGAGCTGATGGTAACCCTTGCGGTCATGGTTCTGCTTCTGGCCGTGGGCATACCGATGTTTTCGAGCATCACCGCCAACAACCGCGCGGCTGCACAGGCCAACTCCCTGATCACGGCGATGAACCTTGCACGCAGCGAGGCGGTGAAGCGTGCCACCCCGGTGACCATCCGCTCCAAGTCGAGTAGCAGCATGGCCGATACCGGTACCGGTACATCGGCAAACTGGGCCAATGGCTGGATCGTGTTCACCGATGCCAACAGTGACGGTGCGATCAACAACGCCAGTGACGTGATCCGTATCTGGGGCGCGCCCGACGGCACGCCGACCATCACCACCACGGTGGCCTTTATCCGCTTTACCGAGGGTGGCAGCCGCGATACGGCGGGCAGTGCCACCTTTACGCTGAAGCAGGCCAACTGTACCGGTCAGCTGGGGCGGATAGTGACGGTCAACACCGTGGGGCAGATCAGCGTGCAGAAGACCTCCTGCCCCTGATCCGAATGGCAATGAGAACGGCAGATGATGACCATGCAGAGTAAAAGATCACAAAAAGGGTTCACGCTGATGGAGGTGCTGGTCACCCTCGTCATTCTGTCAGTCGGGCTGCTCGGACTGGCGGGACTTCAGGGCTACAGCCTGCGCAACTCCAACAGCGCCTACCTCAGAACCCAGGCATCCGTGCTGGCCTACACCATGATCGACCGGATGCGCTCCAATCCCAGCGGTTCCTATGCCGGCTACAGTACGGCCACCGCGGTATCCCAGTCCTGCGAGGGTTCAACGGTGACCTGCACTGATGTTCAGCTCTCGAACTACGACAAGGCCCAGTGGCGCTCAGAGGTGCAGAGCGTGCTGCCGGGCGGTGTCGGTACCATCAATGATGTGCCTGACCAGGTCACCATCTCCTGGACCGACAAGGATGGGACCACTTCCCTATCAGTGAGCATGTCACTATGAACAAGTTTCGAAACATCACTGTTTTGCGTATTGGCCAGAAGGGTATAGGCCTGGTGGACCTGCTGGTGGCCCTGGTGCTCTCACTGATCCTGATGGCCGGTGTCACCCAGATCTACGTCAGCACCCGGCTCTCCAACCAGTACTCGACCAACGTGTCGCGCATGCAGGAGAGCGCCCGCTACGCCGTGGATATGATCAGCAAGAATGTCCGCATGGCAGGCTTCATGCCCTGCAATACGGACACCATCGCCAACGTGGTGAATGGCGCTTCCACCAACCCCTTCATCGACCTGGACAGGCCCATCGAGGGTGCGGACCAAATTTCGGGTGCAGCCTCCACGGACTGGTACGCCAATGCGCTGGATGATACCGATGCGATAAAGATCATCTATGCCGGCGGTGGTGATGAGACCTACACGGTTGTGCAGCACGTACCCACCGCGGCCCAGCTGAAGGTGAACCGCCTCCATCCATTCGAGGATGAGGACATCCTGCTGGTCTGCGATCCGTTCCATGCTGCGGTCTTCCAGGCAACCAATGTCAGCTCCACCAACATGACCATCGTACACAACGTGGGTACCGGCGACCCCGGCAACTGCACCAAGGGTCTGGGTTTTCCGGTGGTCTGTACGGCCAACGGTACCGCCTACACCTTCGGGGAAGGCTCCCAGGTTATCCAGCTTCAGGCCAAGGCCTTTTACATCGGTACCAGCAGCAGCGGTAGCGGCCGCTCGCTCTACGAGCGTCGGCTCGTCCCCAACACCGGGGCTACCACCACGGTATCCGAGCTGGTGCAGGATGTGGAGAACCTGCAGGTGCTGTTCGGGGTGGATGCCGATGACGATTTCGTCCCTGAACGCTACGTCAAGGCCGGTGATGTCACCGACTGGAAAACGGTGGTCACCGCCCGGGTATGGCTGATTGTCGCCACGCCGGAGGATCTGCGCGACTACACCGACAGCCGGGATTTCGATATCGCCGGCGAGACCGATCTTGCGATACCGACGGGAGAGGAGGGCAAACACCGTTACGTCTTCTCCTCCACCATCCAACTGAGAAACAGGGTGCTGTGATGATGGGCCGCATGTACATGTTCAATTACTCATCCAGGCAATCCGGTGCCGTGCTGATCTCCGGACTGCTGATTCTGGTGGTACTCACCATCATCAGTATCTCGAGTATACAGACCACCCAGATGGAAGAGCGCATGGCCGCCAACTACCGTGCGCGCACCACGGCGTTCGAGGGGGCGGAAGCGGCACTGCTGGCAGCGGAGAGTTTCCTGACCGGCTCGGTCTCCACCCTCGATGCATTCGATAACGACGGTTCGGACGGCCTCTACGACAACTCGGTCGACCGGATCTGGGAAAACGTCAACTGGACAGCGACCACCGGCACCAACCTGGCCGTGCAGGTCGCCGGTTTCAACAGTTCCTACGTGATCGAGCATTTCGGTACTTTCGATGCGGACCAGGCGACCGCCAGCCTTAACATCGACAACTACGGTAACGAGGCAGGCGCAGGCGTGGGTGCCGTGAACAAGCAGCTGTTCAGAATCACTGCCAGGGGTGCCGATGCCAAGGGTGTCGGCCAGGTGTTTATTCAAGTGACCTACGAACTCGAACTATAGGCCACCCTGTTTAGTTCAGAGTTGATTGGTTAAAGGATCACTTGCAGGAGACAACCATGAAGATTTCCACAAAGTATATCCAGGCAAAGCAGGTTGTCTGCGGTATCACAGCGGCGATGACCTTCCTTGCGGCATCTCCGGTTCATTCCATCGATCTGTCGGATAGCGCCATCGAGGTGATCACGGGCGTTGAACCCAACCTGGTGCTTCTGACCGACGACTCCGGCAGTATGGACTGGGAGGTGATGACCAGCGACGAGGACAAGGGTGGTACCCACTATCACACCCAGTCGGACGGTACCGGTACCGACGCCATCAATCACCGTAGCGGGTGCACCAGCAGTTCCGGTCTCTGGGGCAGTACCTACGGCTATATGTACACGGTCTATTTCGCCGCCAACGCCTATCGTAGCGGTCCCTCGTACACCGTTGTCTGGAACACCACTTACAACGACTGGGAGTGGGTGCCCACCAGCAACGACTACTGTCACGTGGCCGCGGATGACGCCTGGCGCATGCGTAACAGTGACTACAACCCGCTCTACTTCGATCCCACCCAGGACTACGTGCCGTGGTCGGGCGTGGACTCGGCAGGCAATGCCTACGCCGATATGCCGGTCACCGCGGCATTGGAGAACCCCTGGGATCCATCCTCTTCCACCATCGACCTCACCACCAAGGGGAGCCTCAACCAGAATCTCTCCGATGGCTTCCGCTTCTATACTTGGAGTGATGCGGACAGCGACGGTGACTTCGATGATGGCGAGGAGACCCAGTACGGTATCGGTGACCTGAGGAATCCGGATGTAAACGCACTCGATGCCCTGCGCACCGCTGCGGGCAAGAGCGCCCTGGGTTCCGAGGCGGCTCACCAGCAGAACTTCGCCAACTGGTTCTCCTACTACCGCAAGCGCGAATACACCATGAAGGCCGCCATGGGTGCGGTACTCGAGAATGTATCCTCGGCACGTATCGGCTTCGTCGGCATCAACAACAACGGAAATGTCAGGCAGCAGGTTGCCAGCATGAACATTTCGCCCACCAGTGGTAACAAGAAGACCCTGATGGATGCGCTGTACGGCTCTTTCGCCTATAGCGGTACACCCTTGAGGCAGAATCTGCAGAACACGGGTCGTTATTTTGCCTGTGAGACAGGCGATATCTTCGGCAGCAGTGCCTCGAGCAGTCCTGGCGATGCGGCCTGTCCGATGGTCACCACCACCTATGGCGGAAACTGCCAGCAGAACTATGCGTTGCTGCTGACGGATGGTTATTACAACGGCTCCGATCCAACGGTAGCCAATACCGACGAGGATGACGACTCCAACTTCGACGGTGGCGCGTTCGCCGATACCTATGACAATACCCTTGCAGACGTCGCCATGTACTACTACGAGAACGATCTGCATGACGACACCGTGTTGACCGACGATGTGCCGGCCACCACCTACGATGTGGACCGCTACCCCAGCCGGACCGGTGGAGAGTCCGATTATCCCACCAATACTACGGGTCAGTACGATCCCATGCATCAGCATATGGGTACCTACACCATTGGTTTCGGTGTGACAGGCACCATCAGCACTTTTCCGACCGATCCGACCGTGGCTTTCACCTGGACCGACCCGACGGCCGGTGACGCCCAGAAGATCGATGACCTGCTGCATGCCGCATACAATGGTCGCGGGCTCTACCTCTCCGCAACGGACCATGACTCCCTGAGCGCTTCACTGACCACGGCCATCGACCAGATCCAGGCCGGCGTGGGTACCGCCTCGGCGGTGGCCTTCAACACCCAGAACCTGCAGTCGGGATCGCTGGTGTTCCGGGCCCTGTTCAACACCACGACCAATTCCGGTGACCTGGAGGCGTTCAGTATCGATACCCAGGGTAATATCGCCACCACCGCAACGTGGAGTGCAGCCGATATGCTCGATTCCAAGGTTGGGTCGACATCCGATACCCGGGTCATTGTCACCTACAAGGATCTCGGTACCACCAGCAGCATCGGCATCGACTTCGACTGGAGTGATCTCACCTCTCCACGGACCACCGTCGGTACCCAGCAGTACTATCTCGATCAGATCAGTCCCAATGCGCCGGCAAATGTGACCGAGCTGGGTGACGAGCGGCTGGCTTATCTGCGTGGACAGGACGGTGACGAGGGCGACGATTACGATAACGGCGAGTTCAGGGAGCGTCCCACCACTGCGGGTAAACTGGGTGATATCGTTCACTCCTCGCCGATCTTCGTGGGACAACCCCCATACCTCAACCGCAACTCTGGCGAATACCCCGACACCACCCAGACCGTCTACTCCAAGTACCGCGAGGACAACGTGGACCGGACGCCAATGGTCTACGTCGGTGCCAATGACGGCATGCTGCATGGTTTCAACGTGGAGGACGGTTCTGAGCGTTTCGCCTTCATTCCCAACAAGGTGTTTCCCAACCTTTCGGAGCTGACGCGTTTTGACTACAACCATATGCCTTTCGTCGATCTCACCCCCTCGGTCAACGATGCGTTCATCGAGACCACCCGCGGGACCAACCGCAACAGCCTGACCTGGAACACGGTGTTGATCGGCGGCCTGCGCGGGGGTGGCAAGGGTTATTTCGCCCTCAACATCTCCGATCCGGATGATCTGGATACAGTGTCCGAGCTGGTCGATAACGTGATGTGGGAGTTCACCGACGGAAACGACAGCCGCCTGGGTTACAGTTACAGCAAGTCCGCCATTGTCATGTCCAAGGAGGAGGACGGTAGCGGCAACAACAGGTGGTATGCGTTGTTCGGCAACGGCTACAACGCCACTCACACCGACGGCGAATCCTCACTCTTCGCCATCAAGCTCGAGGGTGGCCTGGATGGAGATTGGACCGATACCGGTGACTACTATGTCGTCGAGTCGGACGAGGGGACCCTGCCCACCGAGACATCCCCCGACGATTTCTACCAGGACCAGTTCGAGGGTCAGCCCAACGGCCTGGGTGGTGTAAGGGCGGTGGATATCGACGGTGACGGTACCGTGGACTACGCCTACGCCGGCGATCTGAGGGGCAATCTCTATCGCTTCGACCTGACCGACAGCAACCCGGCGAACTGGACGAAGACCAAGCTCTTCACCGCCAAGTACAGCGTTGACAACAGCTTCCAGCCCATCACCAATACACCTATTGCGGTACCCCATCCCACGGGAGTGGGTATCATCGTGGTGTTCGGTACCGGTTCCTGGATGACGGTTGCAGACGCGACCACCGACGAGATCCAGTCGATCTACGGTATCTGGGATGACCTGGGTGCATCCATAAGCTACCCGGTTGCACACAGCAGCAGTGCTTCGGACCTGCAGGAGCAGACCTATATCAACCAGGTCAACCAGGAGCATGACTACGTCGTGCGTACGCTCTCCGACAACGCGGTGGACTGGACCACCAAGGAGGGCTGGTATATCGACCTGGATGTGGCGGATGCCACCGACAGCACCACCATCGAATTCCCGGGTGAGCGTGCGATCCGCAACTTCCAGTTCCGCGCGGGTATCGCCTTCGTCAACACCGTGTTTCCCAAGAACCAGGGTATCTGCTCGGTCAGCCCCGGTGGTTTTCAGCTCGCCTTCAACCCGGAGACGGGAGGCAGCTTCAGCCAGCAGGTGTTCGACCTGAACAACGATGGCGTATTCGATGTTCAGGACAACGTGGGCGACGCTGCCGGAACGGCCAACGTGGTTGCGGGAACCCGGTTCGAAGGTGCCTCACCAACGGATGCGTCCTTTATCGGTGAGTATCGCTTTACCCAGTTGAGTGACAGGACGGTGGAGCGCATGGCAGTGAATACCCTGGCCGAGGGCAGAAGAACATCGTGGCGTGAGTTCTTTGTCCTGGATTGACAGGTGCACGCAGTTTAAGAGAGGTTGATATGTTCAGATACATGATTGCCGCAGGCTTGTTAGTGATAAGTGCCCTGGTATCCGCAGCGCCGCCAAAACCCGGGGAAGTTCTCGCTTTCCCCGCATATTACCCGGCCGCGTTTGAAGGAATGGGTACACTTCAAAAGGTGTTGCGGACGAGTCGCATGGTACAGATAAATGCAACCCGGTATGTACTTCAAACCGGCGTACAGATCTCCACCCTGGAGTACGAGAATGGAACACTCTTTCTGCTCAAGCCCGGCATGGATGTCGGTTTCCTGTTGTCTGACAAGAAGGTCGACGGTAAAAGGGTGATTACGGCCATCTATGAACTTCCGGCAGGAAGTGTGCCCAAGCACTGAGTATGAATTTCTGCCTGACTGGTATGGCCAGTGGCTTTTTGAGGAACTGAACGTGAACAGACATCTGAATGGCGGATTGACACTGGTCGAGGTGATGATTGTGATCGCGGTGATTGCCGTGCTGACCGGGGTGGGTTATCCGCTCTATACCGATTACATCATCAAGTCGAGGCGGGCGGACGCGAGGATTGCACTGGAGCAGATTGCCCATGCCCAGGAGCGCTACAACACCG
>JBEVVY010000001.1:2201473-2202924 GCA_040506895.1 Sedimenticola sp. | reverse complement strand
CTCTATACCGATTACATCATCAAGTCGAGGCGGGCGGACGCGAGGATTGCACTGGAGCAGATTGCCCATGCCCAGGAGCGCTACAACACCGTCAGCAATACCTACACCACGGATCTTACGCTGCTGAGTCTCTCCGGTGAGATCAATGATCGCATCGCCGATGACAGCAACAATGCCACCACGGTCTCCGAGGCGGGTTATTACGGCATAACGGTGACTGCGGCTACGGCGACCACCTTCGACCTGTCGGCGGCTCCCGTGAGCGGAAAATCCCAGGCCAATGACACCGACTGCACCGGCCTCACCCTCGACGAGCTGGGTATCAAGGGGGGTAGCGGCGCCGACTCGAGCAAGTGCTGGTAACTGCAGCGGCTGCCCTTTCTCTCTCTTCTCTCCTCCAGAGTGCCGTTTCACGGCACTCTTCGGTTTACTCTCCCTGATGCGCTGATCGCTGCCTGAGCCTGTTTCTGCCAGGCGCCATACGCTTTCTGCCTCTCCATAATCGTGAGGGTTGTCACACCCTCTCGATCTGCCGCGTTTGAAAATAAGAAATTAATTACTATAATCGATCATGACTACTTTTATTCCTAGAGATGTGCGGTCGATTCAGAATGCAGTTTGGGGGGGCAGGTGAATGGGTGTAATGAAATATAGAGAGGGGGCTTCTTTTTCCACGCTCCATGATATCGCTGCATTGTTGTTTTCGCTCCTTTCACTCCTCTCGCTGAAAGCACTTATGTCCGTTCCGTGTGCCCAGGCGGGGCCGCAGGAAATGGTGCATACGGGCGATCAGCGGGGACGTATCGCCGCATTCGAAGCTGCTAAGACCGCGGTGGAGGCAGCCGAGCGTTTTCTCTCGTCCGGTCTGTTTACCGTCGATGTATTCGATAGCGATGGCTCCGACGGCCTTTACGATGACTCCGTTACGGATATCTGGAAGCGGGTCCACTGGGAGGCCACTGCAGGTCATATCAACCGTGCAGTGCATGTCGATGGTCAATCCGCTTATGTCATCGAACGAGTCGGCAAGCTGAAAGCAGGGGCGGAAATTACAAGTATCAATCTTGAGAGTTATGGGGCCTTGATGAATGCGCGAGTTGGCGAAGGAGGGCGTAGGGAACTGTTCAGGATCACTGCAAGGGGCAGGAGTGCGCATGGCGATGGACAGGCGTTCATCCAGGTGGACTACACGGTTCAGTTGTGATGGCTTCACTCAATTGGATGCAGGGTCTTCCCATGACGGTTGAGAGAATGATCGGGAGCGTATTTCAGGCTGTCGGTCGTTCAGTTCAGTTTGGCTGCCATGTCCTGGTGTTGATGACCTGTCTCGTGGCAGCGCCCGTGCGCTCCATCGAACTGGCTGACAGCGCGATTGAGATGATTACCCCCGTTGAGCCGAACCTGGTCGTTCTGGTTGACGACTCCGGCAGCATGGATTGGGAGGTGATGAC
>JBEVVY010000001.1:2195569-2199072 GCA_040506895.1 Sedimenticola sp. | reverse complement strand
TACAGTTACAGCAAGCCCTTGATCGTTATGTCGAACAAAGAGGATGGCAAGGGCAACAACAAGTGGTTCGCATTGCTTGGTAATGGTTACAACACCAGTCATTCCAAAGGAGAGGCCGTGCTGTTTGCCGTTTCGCTCGAGGGTGGGCTGGACGGGGATTGGACAGACCCCGGGGACTACTACGTTCTCGGTACAGGTAAGCGGACTATACCCACTGAAACACTGCCACGTGATCGATACCAAGATCAGTTCGAGGGTCAGCCAAACGGAATCGGCGGTGTGAGGGCTGCGGATATCGACGGGGACGGTACGGTGGACTACGCCTATGCGGGTGACCTGCGGGGTAACCTGTACCGCTTCGATCTGACGGACAGTGATCCCGGCAACTGGAGCGTTACCAGGCTGTTCACTGCCAAGTATCGTACAGATGGCAGTTTTCAGCCCATTACCAATACCCCTGTCGTTGTGCCGCATCCTGCGGGGGTGGGTGTGATCGTGGTGTTCGGGACGGGCTCCTGGATGACCGTCAAGGATGCAAGTAGCCGCAAGGTCCAGTCCATCTACGGTATCTGGGATGACCTTGGTTCATCGATCAGTTATCCGCTGGCTCACAACAAGAGTTCAGCCAACCTGGTTGAACAGGCTTACCGCAACAAGGTGAACCAGGAGCATGGTTACGTGGTGCGGACCCTTTCCGATAACGCCATCGACTGGAGCGTGAACAAGGGGTGGTATATCGATCTTGATGTCAAATCCGCCACGGCCAATCCGCCGATAGTCGAGTTTCCGGGTGAGCGGGCTATTCGGAATTTCCAGGTACGTGCCGGTATCGCCTTCGTGAACACCGTGATTCCGAAGTCTTCGGGTGCCTGCTCAGGGAGTCCCGGTGGTTATCAGTTGGCGTTCAATCCCCAGACCGGTGGCAGCTTTTCAATGCCTGTATTCGATCTCAACAATGATGGAACGTTCGATGAACAGGACAATGTGAATGATGCTGCAGGGTCGGGTAACGTCACCATGGGTGTAAGGAAAGATGGGGATGGCGCGCTTACTGACAGTGCCTTTATCGACAATAGACGGTATACCCAGACTCTCGACAAGAAGCATCTGTCGATTGCGACGAATACGGTAAAAGAGGGTAGAAGAACCTCCTGGAGAGAACTCTTCGTACTCGATTGATGGATCGTCCCCGATAAGGAGGATTTACCATGCGCAAACAGATAATGGCTGCAGGTCTGCTGCTGATAATGAACCAGACAGTGGCTGTGCAGCAGAACAATTCTGATCTGGGAATGGAACTGCCCGGTTACTATCCCCCGGGCTTTGACGGTCTCGGAACGGTGCAAATCGTGATTACAGGAAAGCGCATGATCGAGATTGATGCCACCAGGTATCTCCTCGGGCGGGGGGTGAAAATTTCGACCCTGGCATTTGAGTATGCCACGTTATCCATGATCAAGCCGGGCATGGACGTGGGGTATCTGCTTTCCGATAAAACGTCGAATGGATACCGGGTAGTGAAGGCCATCTACGAGCTTCCCGTCATAACTGTTCCCAGGCATTGATGCTTTTATAGTGTTTCCCTTCACTGAAGGCTTCTAACTCGTTGCTCTGCTCCAATGAGTTGTGGTGGTTGGTAGACGACTACCAGGCTAAGCCTGCACTCAGGCTGTCCAGTAGCAAATAGTCGTTTATCGCTTTTTCTTCAAATGGTTAGAGGCGACATTTTTGCAAACCGTATTCAAATCACTATAATTCCCGGAAATAGGAAGTATATTCCCTTGTTGGTTGAGCTGAATGGGGTGTCAGTGGATGGCGGTATCAAGCAAAAGGCAGAAGGGGTTCTCTCTCGTCGAGGTGTTGGTGGCTGTGTTGATCCTTTCTGTAGGCCTTCTGGGGCTTGCGGGTCTTCAGGGGACGGTATTGAGGAGTACCCACAGCGCTTACCTCAGGAGCCAGGCAGCAATCCTTGTTGGTGACATGGTCGACAGGATGCGGGCAAATCCTGTCGGGGAGTATGGAGGCTATAAAACGTCACCTTCATCCATTGAGGTGAACGATGACTGTGGAGGACAAGGTACGGTTGATAACGTCGTGCTTGGCTGCAGTCCTCAACAGTTGGCCGGTTACGACAAGGCGAGATGGTCCTCCGAGATAGCACGGGTGCTTCCTCGTGGTGTCGGGGAGATATCGTCGGCAACTGACCGGATCACTTTAAGCTGGTTGGACAGCCATGGCAGGGAGTCCCTCTCCGTGTCGGTCTCATTATGAAGCCCCGCCTGAAACAAAGTGGCACAGTTGGTCGACAGTTGGGTGTTGGGCTGGTGGACCTGCTGGTGGCCATGTTGATCTCGCTTCTTCTTCTGGCAGGTATTGGCCAGATCTACATCAGCAGTCGCGCGGCAAATGAATATGCTGACAATCTATCAAGATTGCACGAGAACGCGCGCTTTGCCATTTCCCTGCTTACCAAGAACCTCAGGATGGCGGGGCATTTATCCTGTGAGCCTTTGCGTTTCTCTCGCGTTGTTTCAGATAGCTCGATAAATGACTTTCTTGACTTCAGTCGCCCGATCGAGGGTGTGGACCAGGTGTCGGATGCTGCGGCTGATGATTGGTATGCCGGAGCTGTTGACGGGACCGATGCAATGAAAATCATCTTTAGCGGGGATAAAGAGGACAGGAGCTTCACCGTTCAATCACATGTGCCCGGCTCTGCGGCAATCAAGCTGAACAGTTCAATGCACTCTTTTAAAGAGGGTATGTACATCACTGTATGTGACTCTGAACATGGTGCCCTGTTTCAGAACAGCAGTTCTCCCAAATGGGGATACGATATCTTTCATGAGGCAGGTGGAGGGAACTGTACTGCTAAACTCGGTTATCCAACGGAGTGTGGGGGTGGTCAGGGGCATACCTTCAGTGAAGGTTCCCAGGTAGCTGAGCTTCAGGGCAGGGTTTTCTATGTCGGTGCCAGCAAAGGGGGTACAGGTCGTTCTCTGTATCAAGAGCGCTTGTATTACAGTGATGATAGCCAGGGCTACAAAACAAGAAAAGAAGAGTTGGTTGAGGATGTTGAAAATCTGCAGGTTCTCTACGGTGTCGATTCGGCCATAGATGATGATGCTGTTCCGGATCGTTACGTCAAGGCAGACGCGGTAAGCGACTGGAGGAATGTGGTTTCGGTACAGCTATGGGTGATCGTTTCTACAAATGAAGCCTTGCGGAGTTTCGTTGACGAGAGCAGCTACGGTAATGGCGGTTACATTATTGGCGGAGAGCAAGTGGTGCCCATTCCTTCTGGAGCCGAAGATAAATACCGCGTCGTTCTCTCATCCACCATTCAATTGAGAAACAGGGTGCTCTGATGACCTTCGCCAACATGCCAGGGATGTGCAGGAGTGAGTCGGGGGCTGTGCTGATCACCGGGCTTTTGATGTTGGCGGTACTGACCATACTCGGTGTTTCCAGAATTCAATCCGCCCAGTTGGAGATGCGTATGG
>JBEVVY010000001.1:2122573-2195369 GCA_040506895.1 Sedimenticola sp. | reverse complement strand
GTGGTGTCGGGGAGATATCGTCGGCAACTGACCGGATCACTTTAAGCTGGTTGGACAGCCATGGCAGGGAGTCCCTCTCCGTGTCGGTCTCGTTATGAAGCCCTGCCTGAAACAGCGTGGCACAGGTGATCGACAACTGGGTGTTGGGCTGGTGGACCTGCTGGTGGCCATGTTGATCTCGCTTCTCCTCCTGGCAGGCATTGGCCAGATCTACATCAGCAGTCGAGCGGCAAATGAATATTCAGACAATCTATCAAGATTGCACGAGAACGCGCGCTTTGCCATCTCGGTGCTGACCAGAAATATAAGAATGGCGGGCCACATGCCATGTGCTCCTTCCACTCTCACGAATGCACTCGCTTCGGGTGAGTTTGATGATTATTTGGATTTCAATCGACCTCTCGAAGGCATCAACCAGGTTGAGGGGAGTATCGACTGGGCTCCCGCTGCTATTGAGGGCACAGATGCAATCAAGGTCATCTATAGCGGTGACAGTGAGGGGGGGAGTTATGGTGTCGTGTCCCATGCAACCGGATTGGCGTCTCTTGCATTGAATCGTCCTAATCCCTTCCCTAAAGGGATGGTTCTTATGGTTTGTGATCCGTTACATGGCGCGGTTTTTCAGAATGCCGGAGTGTCTGGCAGTCCATCTGTCACCCATGAAGTGGGAAGTGATATCACTCCCGGCAACTGCATATCCACTCTTGGTTTCCCCGGGGATTGCTCAGCGGGACGCGACTACACGTTCAGCAAAGGTTCCAGGTTGGCTGAGGTTAAGGCCAGGGCTTTCTATATCGGTAGGAATAAGAACAGCAACGGGCGATCGCTTTATCAACGGCGGTTGGATTTTATTGAGCCAAAAGGCAAGCATGATCCACCTGGCAAGTATCGACTGATTTCCGAAGAGATCGTGGAGGACGTTGAGAATCTGCAGATTCTTTACGGTATCGATTCATCGGCAGATGCCGATATGACGCCTGACAACTATGTGAAGGCGGATGCTGTGATCGACTGGAAGCGCGTTGTGGCGGTGCAGATCTGGGTAATCGCCTCCACACATGAGCCCCTGCGCGGTTTTACAGATGAGGCTGCTTACGGTAGTGAGAGTTATCCCATCGGTGGCGAAGAGAATGTCGCCATTCCGACGGGTGCAGAGGAGAAATACCGTGTCGTTCTCTCGTCAGCCATTCAATTGCGAAACAGGGTGCTCTGATGCGCTGTTTCAGCATGCTGCCTCCATGCAGGAGTGAGTCAGGTGCAGTGCTGATCTCTGGATTGTTGATGTTGACCGTAATGACGGTTTTAGGTGTTTCCAGAATCCAATCTGCCCAATTGGAAACGCGTATGGCGGGTAACTTCGGTCACCGTGTTGCCGCTTTTGAAGGGGCTGAGGCTGCAGTACTTGCAGCGGAAAGCTTTCTCTCCGGAGGAGGTGTTTCCCTCGATGCATTTGACGATGACGGGGCAGATGGCCTCTATAACGACGATATAAATCAGCTCTGGCGATCAGTGGACTGGGGGTTGGAATCATCCGGGAGACACCGTGCTGTATACCTGCCGGCCATGAACGCCTCCTACGTAATTCAGCGCTACGGTTCATTTGAAACAATGGGATTCAATATCTCAGGCTACGGAGGCGATGTCGGTGATACCAGGCGGGAGTTGTTTCTTATAACAGCGCGGGGCGTGGGTCCCGGTGGAACCGGGCAGGTATTTATACAAACCACCTATGAAGTGTCGATGTGAGTCAGATGATCAGTAGGAAATCGGCAGGCATCACACTGGTGGAGTTACTGATCGTGCTGTCGGTGCTCGCGATTATCAGTGGCTTGGGCTATCCCCTCTACACGGGGTATATCGTCAAATCACGACGTGCCGATGCCCGTATCGGAATGCAGCAGATTGCCCTGGCCCAGGAGCGTTACCGTTCGGTCAACGCCATCTACACAAGTGATCTGCGTGCCTTGAAACTGAAGGGTGCGCTGAACGCCAATATCGATAGTGAGGATTCGGGTCAGACGGTTTCCGAGGGTGGCTACTACGCCCTTTCGGTTGTTGCCGATGACGTATCTTATGCCCTTACCGCTTCCCCCGTTGCCGGCAGCTCCCAGGCGGGCGACACAGATTGCACCTCGCTGACCCTGAGCCACCAGGGAGTCCATGGCGGTACCGGCGACGCGCCAGGGGTGTGCTGGTAGTCAGTTGTCCCGCAGCCCTTCCGGCAGAGAGAAGACGATGTTCTCCTCCTTGCCCTTGAGGGTATCGGTCTTGCTGGCTCCCCAGGTTTCCAGTTTCTGGATAACCTGTTCCACCAGGATCTCGGGTGCCGACGCCCCCGCCGTAACGCCGATATGCCGGGCGTTCTCCAGCCACTCCTTGAGGATGTCCTGTTCGCCATTGATCAGGTGAGCCACCGTTCCCTGCTGCTCGGCGATCTCCCGCAGGCGGTTCGAGTTGGAGCTGTTGGGTGAGCCCACCACAAGGACCAGGTCGCACTTCTCTGCCAGCTCTTTCACCGCATCCTGTCGGTTCTGGGTTGCATAGCAGATATCGTTCTTCTTCGGGCCCTGGATTGAGGGGAAGCGTCTCTTGAGTGCCTCGATCACCTTGGCGGTGTCGTCCATGGAGAGGGTGGTCTGGGTGACGAAGGCGAGCTTCTCCGGGTTCTTTATCTCGAGGTTATCGACATCTTCCGGGGTGACCACCAGGTAGATGCCGCCCCCGGTACTGTCGGTGTCGTACTGCCCCATGGTGCCCACCACTTCGGGGTGGCCGCGATGACCGATCAGGATCACCTCGCTGCCCTGCCGGCAGTGGCGGGCCACCTCGAGGTGGACCTTGGTCACCAGTGGGCAGGTGGCATCGAACACCTTTAGTCTGCGTCGCTCGGCCTCTTCTCTAACCGTCTTTGATACGCCGTGGGCACTGAAGATCACGGTGTTGCCGTCGGGGATCTCCGAGAGTTCGTCGACGAAGATGGCGCCGCGCTCACGCAGGCTTTCTACAACAAAGCGGTTGTGAACCACCTCGTGGCGCACGTAGATCGGGGCGCCGAAGATATCGAGCGCGCGGTCGACGATCTCGATGGCGCGGTCCACGCCGGCACAGAACCCCCGCGGGTTGGCGAGCAGAATATCCATCAGTTTTCCGTATGCTGGGTCGAGGCTGGGCCCTCGATCTCGAGAATCTCGACCTTGAAGACCACATCCTTACCGGCAAGTGGATGGTTGAAGTCCACCTTCACTTCCTGCTCATCCGCGGTGAGGATGATGCCGGCCACCTCGTCGCCAGACGGTGCCTCGAAACCCACCACGAGACCGGTTTCCAGTTCCATGTCGCCGGGGAAATCGCTCCTCTGCATGATCTGTATCTTGCCCTCGTCCCGCGTGCCGAAGGCCTGTTCAGCCTCCAGCAGCAGGGTCTGCTTGTCGCCTACGCGGAGTCCGTAGAGAGCCAGTTCCAGCCCCTCGGTCAGGCTGCCGTCGCCAAGGGTCAGTACCGCGGGGTCCTCGTCGAAGGTCGAGACGGCCTCCAGGCCGTCCGGGGTGGACAACGAGAAGTGCAGTGTGATTTCGCTGCCGGGTACGATTTCCAGTTGTTCGTCACTCATCATGCTGACGCCTGCTCCCGGGCAATTCTCTCGAGCGCGGGCAGTGAGATGCCCAGCTTTCCAGCCTGCTCCAGGGCCCTGGCCAGGCGGGCCGGGGCGCTTCGGCCCATGCACTTGTGGTCAGGGTCGCCATCAAAGGCCTCGCACATGGCAGCAATCATCCCCTCGGTATCGAACTGTTTGCCGGTCATCGCCTGCTGCAGTTTCAGCACATCGGCAACCACCTCCCGGGCCATCGCCTGGTGATCAGCCCACAGGGTGCCCACGGTTCCGCCCACCTGGAGTCCCGCGATGTTGCTGGTCAATATGTAGAGGTTCTTGAGCACCAGCTCGAAGAGCAGTTCGTCTGCTTCGCCGACCACCTTTGTGGGAATGTTGATTGCGCCAAGGGCATCGGCAACCAGCTGCGCGTTGGGGCCGTGAACGGGCGACGGGATGATCACCTTGTAATCCATGCCGGGTTTCTTTTCGAACCAGACCGATATAACGGTAGGTTCGTCCAGTGTCTGCCAGTCGTCAGGCAGCAGCTCGTTCTGCAGCAGGCAGGTGCGGGAGCGCCAGGGCGCCGGTATGTCGCTCATGGCGGACTGCAGGTCACCTTCGGCGACGGCCACCAGCACCAGGGCCGGCTCCGGAATCTGTGCTGCCAGTTCGGCGGCCGACTGGTTGCGGGTAAGGGGGTACACGGGGTGTCCGAGGCGGAGAAAGCCGCGGGCAAATACGCCGCCCATCTCTCCAAGACCCATAATCACCACGGGGTCATTCATACATCTCTACTCCAAAACAGTTCCTGCCCGTCATTCTCCCTGGCCAGGGTGCGGGCGGTAACAAACAGAAGATCCGAAAGCCGGTTCAGGTAGCGCAGGGCGTTGTTGCTGACGCTGTCGCCCTCCTGCTTCGCAAGGTGGGTGACCCTGCGCTCGGCGCGCCTGCACACCGCGCGGGCGTGATGGCAGTGGGCGGCTGCCCGGTTGCCGCCGGGCAGGATGAACTCCTTGAGGGGCGGCAGCGTTTCGTTGAGTCCGTCCAGCCACTGCTCCAGGTCGCTGATCGCCCGCTCCTTGACGATATAGTGGCCGGGCATGGCCAGCTCTCCGCCGAGATCGAACAGGCGGTGCTGTATAACGGTGAGCATGTCGACCAGCTCGCTGTTGTCGCATTGGGTTACCAGCAGGCCGAGCAGGCTGTTGAGCTCATCCACGCAGCCGATCGCTTCGATGCGGGCGCTGTCCTTGTCGACCCGGCTGCCATCTCCCAGGCCCGTAGTCCCTTTATCCCCTGTGCGGGTGTAGATTTTCGAGAGTCTGTAGCCCATGCCTATGCGTATCTGTGGGTGAAAAGCCCGAAGTATAACAAGTGAACCAGATGGGGTCCCTTCCGGTTTTATCGGGGGGTGATCGGGCGATTGTTGATTGGGGTCAGGAAATATCATGGATTTAAATATTTGCAATATTTTCATATAGTACTATCATATTCTTAACTGTTTTATTAGTAGTCGGAGATAAGATAATGAATTATAACGATAAATACTACAGAGGTTCCCTGCCGGTCTACGAGGTGAAAGAGTTGACCATGGAAGAGGCGCTGCTCGTGATGGCGGTCGAGAAAGAGGTCAACGAGCCCTCCAGGAAGCCGGAGACCGGGGACTATTTTCTCCAGTCCGGGCGTCGTGCATCGAGTAAACCGGTTTTCATCTGATGTGGCCTGATCGTGACAAGACTCCTCCACCTTTACCGCCGCTGGATTGAGATCTTCCGGCTGAAGGCGGCCCTGGCCACCGCAAACTGGCGTACGTCACACCTGAAAGCGCGCTGGTTGTAATTTGCTGCCGGGGCTTTGAGCCCATACCTTCCGTACTCTGCCAATCCGCAGTTTCGGGTTAAACTGTCTCCATTCTCTCTTTTCAAGCGCAGTGCCTGGCGCGCCGGGTGCCTGTACGGAGGTTTCTGCATGTTGATCGAAGGCCCGATGAAGATATCGGTTGCTGAACCCGCTAACGACCAGGGGCGTATTCTGGTCATCGCCTTTACGCCTGAGTTCCAGGCGATGAGCGTCGAGGAGCAGGGTGCCGATTTCAACGCCTTTCAGCAGCATCTCGCAGATGGCATTGCCTCCCTCGAATAGGATGATCCAAACCGCCAGGGGATGCTGATCGTTCAGCAGATCGCCGGGCAGCTTGCACCGCGTATCGCTTCAGGGGACCTCCCAGTCGAGGAGACCCTGACCATCCAGATCGACCAGAATCAAGAACAGCAGTACGTGGGCCTGGTCGACCTGCTTCAACTGTCCAAAGCTTGAGCCGGGCCTGATTTATGAACGAGGTTGTTCCGAAGATCGGCTTTGTCAGCCTGGGTTGTCCGAAAAACCTGGTGGACTCCGAGCGCATCCTTACCCAGCTTCGGGCCGAGGGCTACGGCGTTTCACCCTCTTACCGGGGAGCCGACCTGGTGGTGGTCAACACCTGTGGCTTTATCGACTCCGCAGTGGAGGAGTCCCTGGATGCCATCGGCGAGGCGCTGGCGGAAAACGGCAAGGTGGTGGTCACCGGATGTCTCGGTGTGAAAGAGGATGAGGTGCGCCAGGCCCACCCCGGTGTGCTGGCGGTGACCGGGCCCCACTCCTACGAGGAGGTCATGGGGGCCATTCATGAGCACCTGCCCGCGCCCCACGATCCCTATTTCAGCCTGGTCCCTGCCGAGGGCGTGAAACTCACCCCCCGTCACTACGCCTACCTGAAGATCTCCGAGGGGTGCAACCACCGCTGCACCTTCTGCATCATTCCCCAGCTGCGCGGCGACCTGGTCAGCCGGCCCATTGGCGAGGTGGTGCGCGAGGCGGAGAACCTGGTGGATGCGGGCGTGCGCGAGCTGCTGGTAGTCTCCCAGGATACCAGCGCCTACGGCGTGGATCTGAAATACCGCCAGGATTTCATCGGTGGCGACCTGGTGGCCACGCGCCTCAAGGAGCTCTGCGAGGAGCTGGGTGAGCTGCAGGCCTGGACGCGGCTGATGTACGTCTACCCCTATCCCAGCGTTGACGACCTGGTGCCCCTGATGGCCGACGGTCACATCCTTCCATACCTGGACATGCCCCTGCAGCACGGCAGCGAGGCGGTACTGCGTGCGATGCAGCGACCGGCGGCGATGGAGAAGGTGCTGGACCGCATCCGGGGCTGGCGCCAGGCCTGTCCCGACCTGACCCTGCGCAGTACCTTCATCGTCGGCTTCCCCGGGGAGACCGAGTCACAGTTCCAGGAGTTGCTGGGCTTTCTGCGCGAAGCGCAGCTCGACCGTGTCGGCTGTTTCCCCTACTCGCCGGTGGAGGGGGCAACGGCCAACGCCTTGCCAGACCAGGTACCTGACGAGGTGAAGGAGGAGCGTTTCGCCCGTTTCATGGAGGTCCAGGCAGAGATCAGTTCCGCCAGGCTGGCCGCCAAGGTGGGCCAGAAAATGATCGTGCTGGTGGACGAGGTCAGCGAAGAGGGTGTGACCGCCCGTGGGCCAGGGGATGCGCCCGAGATCGATGGCAATGTCTTTATCGAGGGTGACTGGGAACTGGATCCAGGGGATTTCGTGGAGGTGCGTATCACCTCGTCCGATGAGCACGACCTCTACGGGGAGCCCGTCGATGGGGATGGCTAGGGCATAAAAAAAGGGCGTCCGAAGACGCCCTTTTCTATGCCATGTCCCGATTCCTCAGAAGGCGTGGCCAGGCTGTTTGCCAAGCTTCTTCAGGATGATCGCCAGGGGGCAGAAGCCGGTGAATGCGGACTGCAGCAGGTTGGCGCCAACGAAAGCGGTGAACCAGAGCCAATTGACGTTATGGAAAATGGGGCTGCCTGCAACACCGAGGCCCAGGGTCAGAAGGATCATGAAGCCTGCGAAGGCCAGAACGATACGTTCCACGGACATAGAAGTCTCCTTGCTAAATTGCTGTGGGATGATCGCCGCAGACTGCACTGGCAGAATATCCACTCCACTGCCGGGCGGCGGGTATATATGAAGCGCATATTAGCATGCCCTTATGTCTATTCAAGAACGGTTTTCATAAGGTTATTGTTATGTTGGGTGACCGGTGGACGGCCGGTCGACTATGCTCGATAGTGATGGGAAACAAGCGTGATGGATGATCTGACCCGCAACAGAGAACTGGTCGGCAATCTGCAGAAGCTCCTCGAAACCACGACCGGTGAAGGCGTGGTGAGGATAGAGACCCATATCTCCACCGTACTGCTTGCCGGGGAGTACGCCTACAAGATCAAAAAGCCCCTGGATCTCGGCTTTCTGGACTTCTCCACCCTGGAGCGTCGCAAATTCTGCTGCCAGGAGGAGATCCGTCTCAACCGCCGCCTTGCACCACAGATCTACCTGGATGTGACCCCCATAACCGGCAGTGTCGCCTCTCCGAAGATCGATGGGGGGGACGGCGCAATAGAGTACGCCGTGCGCATGAGACGCTTTCCCGACGAAGCGCTGCTCTCGGCTAACGTGGGTAGCCTCGATCCGCAGATGATCGAGGCCATTTCCCGGGTCGTCGCCGATTTCCATGGATCGATCGACATCGCCACCCCGGAGAGCGAATTCGGTGAACCCGAGGTATTGCTGGCCCCCATGCAGGCCAACTTCGAGCACATCCGCCAGCTTGTGGATGAGCCGGCGGCACTGGCCCGTGTTGAAGTTGTCGAAGCCTGGACCCATGAGCGCTTCCGCTCGCTCAGGTCCCGGCTGGAGATGCGCAAGTCCCGGGGCTTTATCCGCGAGTGTCATGGCGACCTGCACCTGGGCAACATCGCCTGGGTGGATGGCGGGGTGCTGATCTTCGACGGTATCGAGTTCAACCCGGACCTGCGCTGGATCGACACCATGAGCGAGCTGGCCTTTCTTCTCATGGACCTGGATGAGAAGGGGAGGCCGGATCTCTCCCATCGCCTGCTCAACAGCTACCTGCAGATCACCGGGGATTTCGAAGGGCTGCAGGTGCTGCGCTTCTACCAGGTCTACCGTGCCATGGTGCGGGCCAAGGTGGCGGCCATCCGCCTGGGGCAGGAGGGGCTCGGTGAGAGTGAACACTCACAGATCATGGAGGACTTCACGCTCTATCTCTCCCTGGCGGAACGCTATACCCGGCCGGGACACGCCGGCCTGGTGATCACCCGCGGGCTCTCGGGCTCCGGCAAGAGCACCCTGGCCGGCCAGATCGTCTCCGGGATTGGGGCTGTTCAGCTGCGCTCCGATGTGGAGCGCAAGCGGCTCGCCGGCCTGGCGGCGGAGGCCAGAACGGACTCCGCAATTGCAGGTGGGATCTATTCCAGCGAATTCACGCAAAAGACCTATGAGCGTTTGTTGCAGCTCAGCCAGGTGGCTGCCGGCTCCGGTTTCGTTGCTGTTGCCGACGCCACCTTTCTCATGCGCGACCAGCGGGAGCCTTTCTACAGGTTGGCAGCGGAGGTGGGTGTGCCCCTGGTTCTGCTCGATATACAGGTGCCCGAAGAGGAGCTGCACAGACGGGTGGCCATGCGTGGTGCAGAGGGGGCGGATGCCTCGGAGGCGGATGCTGCCGTACTCGAGTCCCAGCTGGCGACCTATACTCCCCTGGCCGACGAGGAGCAGGCCTGGAGCATTGTCGTCACCCCGGGAGATGACTTCTGGCGCGATCAGCTGCTGGAACGGCTTGGTCTCTCCAGCAGCTCCGTATCCTCGTGGGCGTAGGCGGGACTGCAGCAGCAGAGGATGACAAGCACCCCTGATCCGCTGTTCTCGATGCAGTGGGGTGTGCCGGGGGCGATGCAGATGCTGTCGCCCGCAGCGACAGGAAACCGCTCATTACCCAGGGTCATGATCCCTTCGCCTTCCGTCACATGGTAGATCTCTTCCGTTCGATGGTGACGGTGGAGCAGGGTGGTGGTACCCGCGGGAACGGTCGCCTCGGCGAGGCTCTGGTTCCTGACGTCATGCTGGTCGGGGTGCAGCAGTTCCCGGATCTCCGAGCCGTCCTTGGTGATATAGGGGTTGATCCCGTTGCGGCTGCTCTTCATGCGGGCACCTTTGCAGCAGCCGCCAGCACCACGCTGTAATCGGCCCCCTTGCGGTGCGCGTTCTCGCTGATATGGCGTCGCCATGCGCGGGCACCCGGCTGACCATTGAAGAGACCGAGTATGTGGCGGGTGATACGGCTGACGGGTGTGCCGGCCGCCTGCTCCTGCTCGATGAAAGGGATCAGCCGTTCGATGATCTCGTGCCGGCTGGGCAGGGGGTGGTCGTCGCCGTACAGGCGCCGGTCGGTCTCCACCAGAATCCAGGGGTTGTGGTAGGCCTCACGGCCGATCATCACGCCATCCACCTGCTGGAGGTGCTCCTCGGCCTGGTCCAGGGTGAGAATGCCACCGTTGATCACGATCTCCCGGTCGGGGAAGTCCCGCTTCAATTGATAGACCGTCTCGTAGCTCAGGGGCGGAATCTCCCGGTTCTCCTTCGGGCTCAGTCCCTGCAGCCATGCCTTGCGGGCATGCACGATAAAGGTCCGGCAACCGGCTTCTGCGGAGGCGCCCACGAAGTCGCACAGCTCCTGGTAACTATCATGATCGTCGATGCCGATACGGTGCTTCACGGTCACATTGATCGAGACCGCATCCCGCATTGCGGCCACGCACTCTGCCACCAGTTCGGGTGTGGCCATCAGGCAGGCCCCGAAACGGCCGGACTGCACCCGATCCGAGGGGCAGCCCACGTTGAGGTTTATCTCGTCGTAACCCCACTGCTCACCGAGCCTGGCACACACCGCCAGGTCTTTGGTGTCGCTGCCCCCCAGCTGCAGGGCCACCGGGTGTTCGCGCCCGTCGAACTTGAGGAACCGCTCCCTGTCGCCATGGATGATGGCGCCGGTGGTGACCATCTCGGTGTAGAGCACCACGTGACGCGATATCAGGCGTAGAAAATAGCGGCAGTAGCGATCGGTCCAGTCCAGCATGGGCGCGATGCAGAGGCGTCGGTTGATGGGGCTCGGTGATTCCGTCATTGGGGTATTTTAGAGGATTTTCCTCTGCTTCAGAGCAGTGGCGCTTCGGGGTCGGGATTGGCCGGCGTAGGGTATGGCCTGTCCATGTTGTTGTCCAGGGCGTCACTGACACAGTGGCACCGGCCCCTGGAGCCGAAGCGCTCCCGGTTGAACCGCTCGCATGCCGGCAGGTCCCCCACGGCGGGAATCACAAGCGGCTGCTTGCTGAAGGTGGGGTAATCAGCCGGTGCGTGAAGATGACAGGATTCAGGCTCCGCTGCAGCTTGGCCGGTAACGACCAGCAGCAGGGCCGCTGCCCTGAGTGGGCGGGTGCCGACGCTCATTCGTAGGGGGTCACCTCTTCCGCATCGATCCGGTAGCCGGCGGTGGCGAGATCGCTGCTGAATGACTTGGCGCTGAGGGTGCCGGTGACCCAGACGGTGTCGAAGGCCTCGCGAATCTTGGCATCTCCCTTGGCTACCTTTACATAGACGGTCTGGTTGGCGGGAGGAGGCGGTACATGGATGCAGGCGCCATAGTAAGGCACCAGCAGGAACTCGCTCAGCTTTTCCCCATCCCCTTCCAGGGGGACCACGAATCCCGGCAGCCTGACCCGTTTTCCGTCCAGGCTCTCCACCACCGGTGCCGCGTTCCAGGCCGCCTCCAGCTCTTTCAGTATTTTCTGCGCCCTGGGGTCGCTGTCATCCAGGTCGTTGATATCGCCAAACTGATCCATGATCTTGTCGGGGCGGAAATCTGCGGGGATCATGTCGTCCCACTCCAGCTCAGGGGCCGGTTCCGCACTATAGGCGCCCAGCTGTGGAAGCGAGAGCAGCAACAGAATGAGAAGATGACGGGTTTTCATGGGGCTCCTTCGATGAATGGCCGCGAGCTGTTCGCAGGACCTATATCCGTATGCTCATGCCGTCGGCGAGTGAGTTACGGTAGGCCCGGTATCCAGGGATTAGTCCGATGATCAGGCCTGAAGTTCCAACCAGTCCCAGCATAGCCCACTCCCTGGGGGAGGGGAGCCCGATCTGCAGATGAAGGCCGTAGAGGGTCTCTATGTAGGGCTGGGCCAGAAGCAGTCCCGAGTATAGCAGCAGTAGGCCGATGGCCATGCCGACCAGGCTGAGCAACAGGCTTTCGCCCGCCACCAGCAGCAGGATATGGCCGGGCCGGGCTCCCACCGAGCGCAGTATCGCCATCTCCCGCCGTCGTTCGTTGAGGCCGGCGAGCATTACCGTCAGCATGCCGATGAGGCCCACGGCAACCACCAGGGCAGTGACCATCAGCAGGGCGTTCTCGGCCACGCTCATCAGGTCCCAGAGCTGCTGCAGTGCCACCCCGGGAAGAATCGCCAGCAAGGGTTCCTTGCGGTAATCGTTGATCTCCCGCTGTACCCGGAAGGTTGCGATTTTGGTTTTCAGGCCCACCAGGAAGGCGGTGATCGACTTGGGGGTCAGGTCCAGCCTCAGGGCTTCTTCGGCACTGACTGTGAGACCGGCTACCTGTCTGCCTGCCACCCAGTCCTTGTGGATCGCCTCGATCCCCTCGAGAGGCGTGTGAACTGTCCGGTCAACCGGTGTGCCGGTGGGTTTGAGTATGCCGACAACCTCGAAGGGTTTGTCGTCGTGCTGGGTGAAACTGGTCTTGCCTGCGCCGTGAGCGATGACGATCTTGTCACCCAGTGAGTAGTTCAGTTGTTGTGCCACCTCGGATCCCAGCACCGCGTGGTAGACCTGGTTGAAGGGTTCACCCTGGTCGAAGGCGAGTTGTCTCTTCCGGGCATAGCGGTAGTGAAGGAAGTAATCCTGGTTGGTGCCCATCACCCGGTAACCCCTGTGGGAGTCCCCCAGGGAGATGGGGATGGTCCACTTCACCAGCTTGTGATCTGCGAATTGCCGGTAGCTTTTCCATGAGATGTTGTTGGTGGCGTCGCCGATACGGAACACCGAGTAGAGCAGCAGGTTGATGGCGCCACTGCGTGCGCCCACCACCAGGTCAGTACCTGAGATGGTGTTGGCAAAGCTGTTGCGGGACTCCACGCGCAGGCGCTCCACGCCGAGCAGCAGGGAGACGCTGAGGGCGATGCTGAGCAGGATCAGGCTGACGGTGAAGCGCCGGTTCAGCAGGCTCTTGAATGCAAGGGTGAGGATGGCCATTACGCCATGCCTCCCGGTGCCAGGTTGATCGCTTCAAGCGTGATGTGATGCTGAAACAGTGACTCGAGCTGCTGGTCGTGGCTGACGAAGAGCAGGGTTGAACCGGTCTCGTCGCACTCCTGGAACATCAGCCGGATAAAGGCATGGCGCATGTCACTGTCCAGGGCCGAGGTGGGTTCGTCGGCGATGATGATCTCCGGTGCGCCGATCAGTGCCCTGGCAGTGGCCACCCGTTGCTGCTGGCCCACGCTCAGTTCGGTCACCGGCCGGTGGATCAGCTCGTCATCAGCCATGCCCAGGTGGCTCAACAGGCGTATCGCCTCGTCGTGCAGCGTGCCCCCTGAACGCATCGCCTTCTCCCTGCGCAGGCGGGAGAAGCGGCAGGGCAGGGTGACATTCTCCAGTACCGAGAGATAGGGGATGAGATTGAACATCTGGAAGACAAAGCCGATATGGTCCGAGCGGAAGTGGTCCCGCCGTGAGCCCGACAGTCGGCCGATCTTTTCTCCCAGAACCTGGATGTCGCCAGCTGAAGGCAGGTTGACGCCGGCCAGCAGTGCCAGCAGTGTGCTCTTGCCGCTACCGCTTGCGCCGCGGATAAAGATGCGCTCGCCATGGGAGACCGTCAGTTCCGGAATCTGCAATACCTCCGGCAGATCCGGGCGCCATCGAAAGCGCAGGTCCCTGATCTGTACGGCTGGCGTTGCGGCGGTTGAAGACATTAAAGATCCAGAGTGCTGTTACCCGGGGTCAAGTCTATCTTCTGCTGTCCGCCTTTTGAAATGCTCTGTACCTCGATCGCCTCTGTTCCGGGGAACTGTTTGAAGATGTTCACTCCGATCCGGCTGATTTTATCCGGATTGTTGCAATCGAAATGGTAGTGGCCGGTGAAATCGCTGTGGACCTCCTCTTCATGCACTTTTTCATGCTCAGGCTCATGTGCGTGCGCCTCTTCCTCGTGTCCGGCCAGGGCGGAATCGATCTCCACCGACTCCAGGGTGCAGCCGGCCTCGCCGGGCAGGGTGAAAAGCATCTCTGCCTTTTTCAGGGTCCCGATTGCCGATTCGACGGCTTCGTGTTGGGCTTTATTGGTGGGCTGGTGCTCGAAACCGACGATGTTCATGGCGGGGCTGAGAAATTCGATCTCCAGCGCTTTACCCTCAAGGGCAATCAGCAGGGTCGCCTCGCCATGGACATGAACTTCGTGCTGCTCATGCTCGTGTTCCGAGGCCCCTATTGCGGCAGAGAGGGAGAGGGCGAGAAGAGAGACACCCAGTTTGCGCTTGTTCATATCGATACACCTCATGATTTGAAGTGCAAATGTTATAACATAACATTTATGCCGGGTGTAATCTCACTGGCCTGGTCTGCCAGGGAGGTCATGTCGCGAGAGAGGGGTCGGGAGAGCGCGGCAGTTGACGGGGGTGCCCGTCAACTGCCGCTTCGGGTCGGTCTTGATGGGGTCAGAACACCAGGTTCATCACGGTGATCATGACGACAAGGAAGAGGATGGTCATGATGCCACCGGCCTTCATGAAGTCGGCCACGCGGTAACCGCCCGGGCCCATGATCAGGGCGTTCACCTGGTGGGTGGGGATCAGGAACGAGTTGGACGTTGCAATCGCCACGGTGAGGGCGAAGACCGCCGGATTGCCGCCGGCACCGATGGCGATGTTCACCGCCAGGGGCACCAGCAGTACCGTCGCACCCACGTTGGACATCACCAGGGTGAAGAAGGTAGCGAGTACCGCCACGGCGGCCTGGATCACCCAGAGCGGCATGTCGCCCACCACGGCGAGCACCTGTTCGGCGATCCACTTTGCGGTGCCGCTGGTCTCTACCGCGAGTCCAAGGGGGATCAGCGAGGCGAGCAGGAAGACGGTCTTCCAACTGACCGCCTCGTAGGCCTCTTCGATTTTCAGTACGCCCGAGAGCACCATGCCCATGGCGCCGGTCAGCAGGGCCACCGAGAGGCGGATATCGGTGAACAGCACCATGAAGAGGGCGATGCCGAAGAAGATGGCGGCGGGCGCCACCTTGTGGGGGCGCAGCTCTTCGGGGCGTGGATACTCGGTGGTGATGACCACGAAGTCGCGATCTTTCTCGATGCGGGCCAGGTCTTGCCAGGCGGTGTGCACGATCAGCGTGTCGCCGGCCTTCAGGGGCTTGTTGCGGATATCGTCGCCCTCGCGCAGGATCTCGTCACCACGGTGCAGGCCGATCATGGCCAGGCCGTAGGTCTTGCGCATCCAGACATCGCGGGCACTCTTGCCGATAAGGCTCGAACCGGGGGGGATGACCACCTCGGCGATACCCGCCTTGCTGGTGGAGAGGTCGTCGCCGAAGGTGCGTATGGTTTCGCGCAGTTTCAGTCCCAGGGCGTTGACCATGGTTTCCAGGTCGTCGGGGGCGGCTACCACGCCGAGTACCATGCCGGCCTGTATGCTGACGTCGCGGGCCAGTGCGCCGGGGCCGACACGGTTGGCCTCGCCGGGCAGCTTGGTGGCGATGATGCGCACGCAGAAGTCGGTCTCCACATTGTCGATCATCTTTCCGATCATCTTGCAGCCGTCTTTGACCACTACTTCCCTGACCTTGTAATCAAGGCCGTAGACTTCGTGGAAGTAACTCATGGGGTCCGCGGCGGAGGTGCTGCTCTCGTTCTTGTTCTTGGGCAGAACGAAACGGCCGGCGATAACGAAGTAGATGATACCGGTGGCGATCAGCGCCACCCCGATCGGGGTGACGGAGAAGAGACCCCAGGTCTCCATCTGCTGTGCTTCGGGCAGTGCCTGGTTGGAGGCGAGGATCAGGTCGTTGAGCAGGATCAGCGGGCTGGAGCCAACCATGGTCATGGTGCCGCCGAGAATGGCGGTAAAGCCCATGGGCATCAGTAGCCGGGACATGGGCAGACCGGAGCGTGCCGAGATACGTGATACCACCGGCAGGAAGAGTGCGGCGGCGCCGACGTTCTGCATGAAGGAGGAGATGAAGCCAACCGTGGCGGAGATGATCGGGATGATGCGCGTCTCGGTGGTGCCGCCGATCTTGAGGATGAAGGCGGCCACCTTGCTCATTACACCGGTCTTGTCGAGGCCGGCACCGATAATCATCACCGCGATAATGGAGATCACGGCATTGGACGAGAAGCCGTCGAACAGGTGCCTGTTGTCGACCAGGCCTTGCTCCAGTCCCATGGCAGGGGCCAGCAGCGAGGTCAGTCCCAGCAGCACCATCACGGTTGCGGCGGCCACATCGACACCCACCACCTCGAATGCGAACAGGTAAATGGTCAGCATCAGGATGGCGGTTACCCAGGCGATTTCGACAGAGGGGACCACGCTGGCCAGGAACAGGGTAAAGATGGCAAATACTGCTGCAGCGATGACCTGCTTGGATGCCAGGATGCCGGGTTTTGAAATGGTCTGTTCTTCGTCCGAAAGTGTGTTCATTAGGTCGACTCTTCACTCATGTCTGGGCGGGTGACGATACATCCGCTCTCTTTTTCAACAACAGATAGACTGATTGCCCTGGGCGGGGAAGAAAAGCGGATCTCCCACGCCCCCTGAGGGCAGGTGTCTGTTATCGGCAGTTACGATTTCGGATTGCTCTGGGAGTCCGACTGGCTGGCGCTCGCTTGTGGCGCCTGGATGGCCAGTGGATCCAACGGACAATCTGGGGCTGGACGGTCGTGTTTCAGTACGACCATCGCGATAAGGTGCCCAGCTAGTATAACAGAAAATTCTAACATACTGAACAATAATTGAGAATGAGGCGTGTCGGATCGCTTGTAACTCTCTGTAATATTGAAATAATTTCGCGGAATGCGCTTTGCTTCACCTGTTTCTGTCGGGCTGGCATGGTGGTCCTGGGGAGAGGGCAGGCGTTGAAATGCAGGCCCCGGGACACCAGATATTGGAGCGCAAATAGATCAATACCCGGCGTGGCTGCGCAATGCCAAGGCTTTGCAGAAGATGATACGGTTGGGTTAATCAGTTTTTTTAGGAGAGGGGAATGTCTCAACTACTGGAAAAGACCATTGAGCTCATCGATGCAGCCAACAGCGAGGATCCCAACATGGAGTCGGCTGATGGCAGGGAGTGGCCGAAGGAGCTGCTCTATTCCCATCGCATGACCGATATGCTGAACCGTTATCGCCCAGATGCGGACGAGGTTGGGCAGATCTCCAACCGCGCACAGCACATTCAGCGCTGGAAATCACCCCGGGACGCGTTTCCGATGAATCGCCAGGGCTACCTTCAGTGGCGTACCCAGCTCTACAAGTTCCATGGCAATACGGCCGCTGAACTGATGGCGCAGGCCGGTTACGACGAAGAGTCCATGGAGCGGGTAAGGAAGGCCATTGGCAAGAAGGCGGTCAAGGTCAATCCCGATACCCAGTTGCTGGAGGACGTCGCCGCGCTGGTCTTCATCGAGCACTATATGCAGGCGTTTGCCGACAAGCACCCGGAGTATGACGAGGCGAAGTGGATAGACATCATTCAGAAAACCTGGAAGAAGATGTCCAGCGACGGTCAGCAGTTCGCCCTGTCGGGCAGTCTCAAGCTGCCTGAGCCGCTGGTGCCCCTGATTCAGAAAGCGTTGGCCGGGTAGCAGGCAAACTCTCCTGTCCCCGGGCGGATTTAGCTCTATCGGATTTGTATCGCAACGCGTCCTGGAAAGTCCGGGGTGGACTTCCCGGCGCTTCTTCAAAGCTGCTTGATGAAGACCTTGGAATTGCGCTGGTAGTTGTAGAGGCCGCGCTTTTTCAGTGGCAGTGATTTGACCTGGGACGAAGCGAAACCCCGCTCCCTGAACCAGTGAGCCGCCTCGGTGGTCAGCACGAACAGCTGATCGATCTGGCGCTCGCGTGCCAGCTTCTCCATGTGCGCAAGCAGGAGATCGCCCCGGCCGTTGCGCCGGTAGTCGGGGTGCACCGTGATGCAAGCGAGTTCCGCCATCCGTTCTTTTGGATAACAGAAGAGGGCGGCGCAGCCGATGATCATGCCGTCGAGTTCCACCACGGTGAAGTGACCGATATCGGTCTCCAGCACTTCACGGGAGCGGCGCACGAGTATGCCTTGCTCCTCCTGGGGGGCAATCAATTCGATGACCCCGCCGACATCATCGATGGTGGCGGTGCGGATCTCTTCATAGTGCTCCGCCGTCAGCATGGTGCCGGTGCCGTCGCGGGTGAAGAGCTCTTTCAGCAGGGCGCCATCGGTTTTGCGACCGAGCAGGTGGATGCGCCTGACGCCACGACGGCAGGCATCGGCCGCGTTGCGCAGCTGCTGGGAGAAGTCCTCGGAGAGGGAGCGGCGACGCTTCAGGATGGCGTCCACCTCCTTTGGCACCACGTTGGCCATGAGTCGTCCGCGGGAGTCTGTCAGGCCCTTGCCTTCGGTCAGGTAGATCAGCTTGTCAGCGCCGATGGCGATGGCGATGGAGCTGGCCACGTCAGCGGCACTCAGGTTGAACACCTCGCCCGTGGGTGAGTAGCCCAGGGGTGGTATCAGGGCGATCGCATCGGCCTCCACGAGTTTGCATATCGCATCGGAGTCCACGCGCCTCACCTGCCCGGTATGACAGTAGTCGACACCCTCCCGTACACCGATCGGTTGAGCGGTGACGAAGTTGCCGGATGCCACCCGGATCTTTGCCCCTGCCATGGGCGAGTTGGAGAGTCCCATGGAGAGCAGCGCCTCGATCTCCACCCGCACGGCACCGGCGGCCTCTTTCACGCATCTCAGGGCTTCGTCATCGGTGACGCGCAGGCCGTTGATGTACTGCATCTTGGCGTTACGCAGCTTCAACCGCTCTTCGATCTGCGGCCGTGCGCCATGGACCAGTACCAGGCGTATGCCGAGTGCACGTAACAGGGCGATATCATGGATCAGGTTGGCGAATCCCTCCTCGGCCACCGCCTCGCCACCGAAGGCGATAACGAAGGTCTTGCCCCGGTGGGCATGGATGTAGGGCGAGGAGCTGCGAAACCACTCGACAAACTGATCGCTTTTTTTACTGGGTGTCTTGGCCACTTGGTTGTTCCCCGGTTCAATAAAGACTAATTTAACCGTCAAATGGCTGAATGGCTACGGTTTATGACTATTTTTAACGGCAATTTCCGCTACCTTGCCAGGTGGATGTTTGTCCTCTGGATTGCACTGTCCCTTGTGGGTTGCGGTGATCCGGAGCCCGTCTCTCTCGAGTTGGGGGGCAAGGTGGTTGTTGCGGAACTGGCAGTGACTCCCGAGGCGCGCAACCGGGGCCTGATGCATCGTGACCACCTTGGCGCAGATGAGGGCATGCTGTTTGTCTTCCCCAGTCAGCGCATAAGGCAGTTCTGGATGCGCAATACGCCTATCCCGCTGGATATCGGTTTCTTCGACCGGGAGGGTGTGCTGGTCAACTACCTGAGCATGTCACCCAACAGCGACACCATCCATCGTTCAAGCAGGCCTGCGCTCTACGCCTTGGAGATGAACCGGGGCTGGTACCGCCAAAACGGAATAGAGCCGGGCATGAAGCTGCAACTGCCGTACGAGATAGAGGGGCGCTGAAGCGGCTCTCTACAGGCAGAAACGTTTTATCAGGTTGCGAAGGATCTCCACCATGGGCGTGATGCGCTCGAGTCCCAGGTACTCGTCGGGCTGGTGGGCCTGGTCGATATCTCCCGGGCCCAGCACGATGGTCTCCATGCCGAGCTGCTGCAGGTAGGGGGCCTCGGTACCGAAAGCCACCGCTTCAGCGCTGTAGCCGGTAAGCGATTCACCGGCCTGTACGATCTCCGTGGAGGCGGCGGTCTCCATGGGGGGGATGCCGCTGAAGGGCGATCTCATCTCCAGTTCCAGGCCGCTGTTCTCAAGTAACCTGAAGAGACGCTCACTCAGCTCGCCACGGAGCTGCTCGATATCCATGCCGGGCAGGGGGCGCAGGTCGATCTGCAGTTCGCATTCGCCGCAGATCCTGTTCGGGTTGTCACCGCCGTGAATATGTCCCAGGTTGAGGGTGGGTACCTCGACGTTGAACATCGGGTTGCGGTAACGCGCCTGCAGCTCCCAGCGCCAGGCGAGTATCTCGCTGATCACCCGGTTCATCCCCTCCAGCGCGCTGGCGCCCAGCGCCGGGTTGCTGGAGTGGCCTGAGCGTCCGATCAGCCGGATGCTCTCCATGGTGATCCCCTTGTGCATGCGCACCGGGCGCAGTCCCGTGGGTTCGCCGATCACGGCGTGCCGTCCCAGGCGGCGGTTGGTATCCACCAGGGCCTGCGCACCGCACATGGTGCTCTCTTCATCGGCAGTGGCGAGCAGGATCAGGGGGTGCTTCAGTTTTGTCAGGTCCAGGCCTCGGGCCGCTTCGATGGCGAGGGCGAAGAAGGCCTTCATGTCAGAGGTGCCGAGCCCGTAAAGCCTGTTGTCCTGTTCGGTCAGGCTGAAGGGGTCGAAGTTCCAGCGTTGGGCATCATAGGGCACGGTGTCGGTGTGTCCCGAGAGCACCAGGCCGTCGGGTCCGCTGCCGATACTGGCCACCAGGTTGTACTTGTCTTCGAAGCCGGGGACCGGCAGGGTCTCGACCTTGAAGCCGAGGTCGAGCAGCCAGTCGTGCAGGTGCTCTATCACCGCCCTGTTGGTCTGGTCCCACTGGGGATTGATGCTGCTCACCGAGGGTGCGGCGATCAGCCAGCTGATCATCTCTAGTAGCGAGGGTACGGCCATGTTGGGTCTGCCTTGATGTGATGCTGCCGGTCAGGCGTAGCGTGCCAGGTTCTCGAGCCAGCGGTTGATATCCTTGATGCTGCGCTCGATGAAGCCGGGGTCCTGGTAGACCTGTGCGATGACGATGGTGCCCTGTCCCCGGGCCAGCAGCTGCCTGGAGAGCTCCTGGGCCTCGTCGGGGTAGCCCATGGTCACGAACTGCTGGGCCAGCCACTGCTGGAAAAGGTCGAAGAGCTTTTTCGACTCCGATTTCAGCTCCGGCTGATCCTTGGCCAGCTCCATGTTGAGGGAGCCCATGGGGCATCCCGAGCGCATCAGGCTGGGGGTGCTGTCATACATGATCTGGACGAAGCGTTCCAGCCGGTCGAGGGGCTCGGGGATGCTCTTCTCCCACTCGGCCAGCATGGTGGAGATGATCCTCATGCGGTGCTGTATCACCGCCTTAAGCATGTCGTCCTTGGTCTTGAAGTAGTAATAGATATTGCCCCGCGGTACATCGGCCTCTTCCACCACGTCCGTGAACGACGTGCGGTTGTAGCCCTTCCTGTAGAAGAGCTGGTTGGCGGCATCGATGATGCGCTGCTGGGTCATTTCGCTTTTGCTCGGCATGATCATGTCCGGCGGCTTCAAGAATGTTGGATTATAGTCCAAAAACGGTCCGCGAAGATGCCGGTGCCAACCAGGGCCGATCCGTCCCTGCCCGGGGGCGCGATGGCAGGTGCCAGCTGCGGCCAAATCGTGGATAATCCCCTGTTCTGTCAGTTATTGAGTTTTGGAGATCACCATGCCCCAGTATCGTTCCCGTACCACCACCCATGGCCGCAATATGGCCGGCGCCCGTGCGCTGTGGCGTGCAACCGGTATGAAAAACGGGGATTTCGACAAGCCCATTATCGCCGTGGTCAACTCGTTCACCCAGTTCGTGCCCGGGCATGTACACCTCAAGGACATGGGGCAGATGGTGGCCAGGGAGATCGAGGCGGCCGGTGGCGTGGCCAAGGAGTTCAACACCATTGCGGTGGATGACGGTATCGCCATGGGTCACGGGGGGATGCTCTACTCCCTGCCGTCCAGGGATATCATTGCCGATTCCGTGGAGTACATGGTCAACGCCCACTGTGCCGATGCCATGGTCTGCATCTCCAACTGCGACAAGATCACCCCCGGCATGCTGATGGCCGCCCTGCGGCTCAACATCCCCGCGGTGTTCGTCTCCGGTGGCCCCATGGAGGCCGGTAAGACCAGGCTGGCCGGCAAGGGCGATGTGAAGCTCGACCTGGTCGATGCCATGATTTCAGCCGCCGATCCCAACGAGAGCGACGAGGACGTGGAGCAGATCGAGCGCTCCGCCTGTCCCACCTGTGGCTCCTGCTCCGGCATGTTCACTGCCAACTCCATGAACTGTCTCACCGAGGCACTCGGCTTGAGCCTGCCGGGCAACGGTTCGCTGCTGGCCACCCATGCAGACCGCAGGGAGCTGTTCCTGGAGGCGGGCCGCCTCTCCGTAGAGCTGGCGAAACGCTATTACGAACAGGATGATGAGTCGGTACTGCCGCGCAGTGTCGCCAGTTTCAAGGCGTTCGAGAACGCCATGTCCCTGGATATCGCCATGGGCGGTTCCACCAACACCGTGCTGCACCTGCTGGCGGCAGCTCACGAAGGCAAGGTGGATTTCACCATGGCCGATATCGACCGCCTCTCCCGCAAGGTGCCCAACCTGAGCAAGGTGGCACCGTCCACCCAGCTCTACCACATGGAGGATGTGCATCGCGCCGGAGGCGTTGTCAGCATTCTCGGTGAGCTGGAGAAGGGTGGCCTGATACATCGTGACGCCGGCACCGTGCACAGCGGCACCATCGGTGAGGCAATCGACAAGTGGGACATCACCCGTACCGGGGATGAGAAGGTGCGCAACCGTTTTCTCGCCGGCCCCGCCGGTGTGCCGAGCCAGGAGGCGTTCAGCCAGGATTGCCGCTGGCCCGATCTTGATCTCGATCGTGAAGGTGGCTGTATCCGCGATATGGAGCACGCCTACAGCATGGACGGTGGCCTCGCGGTGCTCTACGGCAACCTGGCCGAGCTGGGTTGTATCGTGAAGACCGCCGGTGTGGACGAGTCGATTCTCAAGTTCAGTGGGCCAGCCCGTATATTCGAGAGCCAGGATGCCGCGGTGGAAGCGATTCTGAAAGACCAGATCAAGGAAGGTGACGTGGTGCTGATCCGCTACGAGGGTCCCAAGGGCGGGCCTGGTATGCAGGAGATGTTGTACCCTACCAGCTACCTGAAGTCGAAGGGGCTGGGCAAGGCCTGCGCACTGATCACCGACGGGCGTTTCTCGGGTGGCACCTCGGGGCTCTCCATCGGCCACTGTTCGCCGGAAGCCGCCGAGGGGGGCAATATCGGCCTGGTGGAAGAGGGCGATCTCATCGAGATCGATATACCCAGCCGCGGCATCAATGTCGCTGTCAGCGACGAGGAGCTTGCCTCGCGCCGCAACGCGATGGAGTCGAAGGGTGATGCAGCATGGCAGCCGGTGGCGCGTGAGCGGGGGGTCTCTTTGGCACTCCAGGCCTACGCTGCACTGACCACCAGCGCAGCAAGGGGTGCGGTGAGGGACCTCTCTCAGCTCAAGAGATAGGGCTCGCAGGGGTTCACCCTGAAGAATGAAAAAGGGGCCCATCGGGCCCCTTTTTTATCGTTGCACATCTGTCAGACGATTAGAGTGAACCCCAGGAGCTCTTGCGTCGGTTGATTCTCAGCTTGGGCAGGATAAGGCCCAGGAGTATGCCGCCGACGATGACGCCGGCGCCGATCAGGAACCAGTGCTGGGCGCTGTCGTTCTTCAGTTCGCGGTTCTCCTGTTTCAGCTCCTCGGTGAGCTGGGTGAGGTCGACCACCTGTTTACGCAGTTCGTTGCGCTCATTGGAGATTCGCACCGCGTTGGAGGCGGTTCGCTGCAGGTTGCGCAGTTCGAGGTCGATCTCCTGCTTCTGTTGTTGGAGTTGCTGGTGCTCGCTGCCCAGCTTCTTGTGGGCGTCCTGCAGGCTGGCCAGCTTGCTGCTCAGTCGTCCGGGTTCCTCTTGCAGCTCCTTGAGCCTGACCTCGGCGGTCTGCAGCCTGTCCCGGGCGCTTGGTATCTTCATCAGCTGTCGTGTCAGTACAAAGCCCGTGGTGCCGTCTTTGGCCCGCACCCTGGAGTAGCCTGATTCACGGTTCGCCCCCAAGAGCTCCAGCTGGTAACCGCTGGGCAGCATGCGGATGATCTTGTGAGTCGCGCTCTCTCCTGAGCGCATGGTGATTTTAAACTGGTCCGTCACATACCGGCTCTCGGCGTAAGCTGTTGAAAAGCCGGCTATCAGCACCAACATGAGTGCAATTTTTTTCACATCTACCTCGTGGAATCAGGGTGTCGCTTGGGAGAGGGTATTGTTTCAGAAACAGGCCGTTGATGTCCAAGACTGATAGCCGACCGGCCTTTTGAACTGTGATCGGCTCGCGGGTTATGCACACAATGCGGAAATGCTTACATGAGTCGCCGGTTTGGTGTCAAGGATTTATGCATAAGAACGGTATGTAATTACTAACATGATGTTTTTAAAGATAAAATACAAACTGTCCAAGAATCAGACAATTTAAGGTGGAACCTTGCAGCAGCAGGGTCCGACGTCCAGGCCCTCTCTTTTTGCACAGAGTTATCCACAGTTTTTGTGAATAACTGATGAATCTCTTTTGTGACAATACGATGTCGATTTTGTTGAAATTGATTTGTGATGAAAGTCACGCAATTTATTGATTTTCCAGATTTTGCTAAAAAACATCCTCTCTGTCTGCCTGGATAGCCCATATAAATGAGCTTATTACAGGTTATCCGGTATAATGCCCCGCTTTTTCAAAGAACCTGCAGGTAACCCCGTGATAGAGAAACTCCGAAATATCGCCATCATTGCCCATGTCGATCATGGCAAAACGACCCTGGTGGACGAACTGCTCAAGCAGTCCGGCACCCTGGGTGAGCGTTTCGGCGAGGTCGAGCGGGTCATGGACTCCAACGACCAGGAGAAGGAGCGGGGTATCACCATCCTCTCCAAGAACACCGCCATCAACTGGAACGACTACCGCATCAACATCGTCGACACCCCGGGGCATGCCGATTTCGGTGGCGAGGTCGAGCGGGTGCTCTCCATGGTCGACTCTGTACTGCTGCTGGTCGATGCCCAGGAGGGGCCCATGCCCCAGACGCGCTTCGTAACCCAGAAGGCGTTCAACCACGGCTTGCGTCCCATCGTGGTGGTCAACAAGATCGATAAGCCCGGTGCGCGGCCGGACTGGGTGATCGACCAGGTCTTCGAGCTCTTCGATCGCCTGGGTGCCACCGATGAGCAGCTCGACTTCCCGATCATCTACGCCTCTGCCATCAACGGCTACGCGGGTATCGAGGATGATGTGCGCGAGGGTGACATGACCCCCCTGTTCGAGGCGATCGTGGAGCACTGCCCGGTTCCTGAGGTGGATCTTGACGGCCCCTTCCAGATGCAGGTTTCCAACCTCGACTACAACAGCTACGTCGGCGCCATTGCGGTAGGGCGTGTCACCCGGGGTACCGTGAAACCCAATCAGCATGTGATCGTCTCCAAGTACGATGGCGAGGAGCACAAGGCGAAGATCGGTATCGTCTACGGTTACATGGGGCTGCAGCGTCACGAGGTGGAGCAGGCCAGTGCCGGCGACATCATCGCGATCACCGGTATCGAGGGGCCCAACGTCTCCGATACCCTCTGCGACCCCGACCATATAGAGCCCCTGTCGGCGCTCAGTGTCGACGAGCCGACGGTCTCCATGACCTTCCAGGTCAACGCCTCACCCTTTGCTGGCAAGGAGGGCAAGTACCTTACCTCCCGGCAGTTGAAGGACCGGCTGGAGCGGGAGCTGATCCACAACGTGGCCCTGCGCGTGGAAGAGGGCACCGATCCCGAGAAGTTCAAGGTCTCCGGTCGTGGTGAGCTGCATCTCTCGGTGCTGTTGGAAAGCATGCGCCGCGAGGGCTATGAACTGGCCGTCTCCCGTCCGGAGGTGATCTTCCGCGAGGTGGACGGCGAGGTGTGCGAGCCCTACGAGCAGCTCACGGTGGATATCGAGGAGGCCCACCAGGGCGCCATCATGGAAGCCCTGGGTACCCGCAAGGGTGAGCTGAAGAACATGGAGCCCGATGGCCAGGGGCGTGTGCGCCTCGACTACATCATCCCCTCCCGTGGGCTGATCGGCTTCCAGACCGAATTCATGACCAGCACCTCCGGTACCGGCCTGATCTACCACGTCTTCGATCACTATGGCCCGGCCCAGCATGGCGGTATCGCGCCGCGTAAGAACGGTGTCCTGATCTCCAATGGCCAGGGCAAGGTGCTCGGTTATGCCCTGATGAATCTGCAGGAGCGTGGCAAGCTGTTCGCTTCGCCGGGGGACGAGGTCTATGAGGGGCAGATTGTCGGTATCCACTCACGCGACAACGATCTTACGGTCAATCCCCTGAAGGCCAAGCAGTTGACCAATATCCGCGCCTCCGGCAAGGACGATGCGGTGATGCTGACCCCGCCGCTGCAATACAGCCTTGAGCAAGCCCTCGAGTTTATCGAGGACGACGAGCTTGTGGAGATCACGCCTTCGGCGATACGGATCCGTAAACGATTCCTGAAGGAGCACGAGCGCAAGCGTGCATCACGGCAGGCTGGCGAGTAAGGCGGTTTTTCCGGCGCCATAACGAGAAAACCCCGACAGCAATCCATGCTGTCGGGGCGTGTCGCCGGGCTTGGTTGGCAAAGGGTGTCCAATCCGTAGACTCGTCCCTGGGCTTGGGATCCTATCCGTAGGCGTCCGTGGTTGGCGACAACTATAGATTCGCATAACGGCCGGGACTATGCTGTGAGGTGATTCCCCCTGTCGTGTAAGAATTTTCTGAAACGATTCTAGGGATTACCCTTTGGCTCCTATGTATTTATGATTTAAAGGATTTTTTTGCCGGTATGATCGGTTTGCTGCAGCGTGTGAGTTCCTCCAGGGTGGAGGTCAATGGCGAGGTGGTCGGCGAGATCGATGCCGGGCTGATGGTGCTGGTCGGGGTCGAACGCGGCGATGACGAGGCCAAGGCCCGGCGCCTGTTGGAGCGGCTACTGGGCTATCGCGTCTTCCCGGATGACACCGGGCGTATGAACCTGAGCCTGCGGGATACGGCAGGCGGATTGTTGCTGGTGCCCCAGTTCACCCTGGCCGCGGATACCCGCAAGGGAACCCGGGCCGGATTCTCCTCTGCTGCACACCCCGAGGAGGGGGAGCGGCTGTTCGCGTACCTCTGTGACCAGGCATTGGCAGAGTACGCTTCGGTCGCCACCGGCGTTTTCGGTGCGGATATGCAGGTCAGCCTGGTCAACGACGGGCCTGTGACCTTCTGGCTTCAGGTCTAAAGAGCCTGTAATATCACCGGTTTGGGGAGAGGTGCGGCAATCGACGCCTTTTGGCGATTACCGTGCCATGTCAACTTTGTGGAGTCCGATGGATGCAGCGTACAGCTGAAATTGAGCGTAATACCCTGGAAACCCAGATCAAGGTCGCTATCAACCTGGATGGCACCGGTACCTCCAACCTGGAGACCGGCATGCCGTTCCTCGAGCACATGCTGGACCAGGTTGCGAGACACGGCATGATCGATCTCGATATCAAGGCCAAGGGTGATCTGCACATCGACGGTCACCACACCGCTGAAGATATAGGTATCGCTCTCGGCCAGGCGATGGAGCAGGCCGTCGGTGACAAGAAGGGCATCCGGCGTTACGGCCACGCCTATGTACCGCTGGACGAAGCGCTGGCGAGGGTGGTTATCGACTTTTCGGGACGCCCCGGGCTCGAGTTCGGGGTGGAGTTCACCCGTGCCAGCATCGGAGACTTCGATACCGAGCTCTTCTACGAGTTCTTTCAGGGCTTCATCAATCACGCCAAGGTGACGCTGCACATCGACAGCCTGCGTGGTCGCAATGCGCACCACATCGCTGAAACGGTGTTCAAGGCCTTCGGTCGTGCACTGCGCATGGCGCTGGAGGAGGATCCGCGCATGGCGGGGATTCTGCCCTCCACCAAGGGTGCGCTGTAATCCAACAATCTGTTTGGTTTTTAAGTAAGTATGTCTAGAACAATTGCAGTCATTGACTATGGCATGGGCAATCTGCGCTCTGTCTCCAAGGCGGTCGAGCATGTGGCCGATGCAGGTGACAGGGTGCTGGTTACCGATGAGCCGTCGAAGATCCTCTCCGCCGACCGCGTGGTCTTTCCGGGCCAGGGCGCGGCGCGCGATTGCATGGCAGCCATCTCCGATCACCACCTCAACCAGGCGGTGCTTGATGCTGCCCACAGCAAGCCGTTTTTCGGTATCTGCATGGGGCTCCAGGTGCTGATGCAGTTCAGCGAGGAGAATGACGGCACCGATCTGCTGGGCCTGATACCGGGGCACGTGACCCGCTTCCCCGCTGACCAGGTGGTCGAGGGACAGCATCTCAAGATCCCCCAGATGGGTTGGAACCGGGTAAACCAGACGGTCGATCACCCCATTTGGGAAGGTATCGAGCAGGGCAGCCGTTTCTATTTCGTACACAGTTACTACGTGGTGCCCGAAGAGGACGCCCTGGTGGCCGGTACCACGGATTACGGCGTCAACTTTGCCAGCGTGCTGGCAAGGGAGAACCTGTTCGCGACCCAGTTCCACCCGGAGAAGAGTGCCGACGCCGGTCTGCGACTGCTGCAAAACTTCCTCAACTGGGATATCTGAAACAAACGATAGGGCATAAGAGCGTGCTACTGATACCTGCAATTGATTTGAAAGACGGTAAGTGTGTCCGCCTGCGCCAGGGGCGCATGGATGACGACACGGTGTTCTCCGATGATCCCGTGGCCATGGCGGGTCGCTGGGTCGATGCCGGGGCGCGTCGTCTGCACCTGGTGGATCTCAACGGTGCCTTTGCCGGTGAGCCGGTGAATGGCGAGGTGATCCAGGCGATCGCCAAGGCCTACCCGGATCTGCCGATCCAGGTGGGTGGCGGCATCCGCGATGAAGCGACCGTTCAGGCCTACCTGGATGCCGGCGTCGACTACGCCATTATCGGCACCCAGGCGGTGAAGGAGCCCGAGTTCGTCGGGCGTGCCTGCAAGGCTTTCCCCGGGCATATCATCGTGGGCCTGGATGCGAAGGACGGCATGGTCGCCATTGATGGCTGGGCGACGGTCACCGAGCACAGGGTCACCGACCTGGCCAGGCGCTTCGAGGAGGATGGTGTCTCCGCCATCGTCTATACCGATATCGGTCGTGACGGCATGCTCTCCGGTCCCAACGTGGAGGCCACCGCGGCCCTGGGCGAGGCGATCTCGATTCCGGTGGTCGCCTCTGGCGGTATCACCAATATCGACGATATCCGTGCACTGTGCGGTGCAGCCACCTCGGGCATCATGGGGGCGATTACAGGGCGTGCCATCTACGAAGGCACCCTGGATTTTGCCGAGGGCCAGCAGCTGGCCGATTCGCTGGCGGAATAGTCCGCCCCAAGTAGAGATAACCGGATAGCATCATGTTAGCCAAACGTATCATTCCCTGTCTCGACGTGGATGCCGGACGCGTGGTCAAGGGCGTAAAGTTCGTCGAGATCCGCGATGCCGGCGACCCGGTCGAGGTGGCCAGGCGCTACAACGAAGAGGGTGCCGACGAGATCACCTTTCTCGATATCACGGCCAGTTCAGACGATCGCGAAACCATCGTTCACGTGGTTGAAGAGGTGGCCAGCGAGGTGTTCATCCCCCTTACCGTGGGTGGCGGAATCCGCACCACGGAAGATGTGCGCCGGATGCTCAACGCCGGTGCGGACAAGGTGGCGATCAACACCGCCGCGGTGTTCAACCCGGAGTTCGTCAAGGAGGCTTCTGACCGCTTCGGCTCCCAGTGCATCGTGGTCGCGATCGACGCCAAGCAGGTGAGCGGCGAGGGTGAGCCCCTGAAGTGGGAGATCTTCACCCATGGCGGACGCAAGCCCACCGGGCTGGATGCTATCGAGTGGGCGCGCAAGATGGTCGAGTACGGGGCCGGAGAGATCCTGCTCACCAGCATGGACCGCGACGGTACCAAGATCGGTTTCGACCTGAACCTGACCCGCGCCATCAGCGAGGCGGTGAGCGTACCGGTGATCGCCTCGGGTGGTGTGGGCGAGCTGCAGCACCTGGTCGACGGCGTGGTGGATGGCCAGGCCGATGCAGTGCTGGCAGCCAGTATCTTCCACTTTGCCGAGTACAGCATCGGCGAGGCCAAGCAGTACATGGCCGAAAGGGGTGTGGAAGTACGCCTCTGATCGCACGTCGTTCCTGCACGGGACGATGACGGATTGATACAGAATGGAGAGCAGTGGATGAGGGGAGCGATTCAGCGTGTTGTTGCGACAGCCCTTGTGGTGCTGTTTCTGCCGTTGGGTTGGGTGCAGGCAGCCTCCTCCGACCAGGAGGCCAAGATGGCCGAGGTGCTGGATGTCCTCGGCGAGCTGCAGCGGATTCCTGAAGAATCCATACCCCCCGCGCTGCTTGAGAATGCAGGCGCAGTGGCCGTGATCCCCAACGTGGTCAAGGTCGGCCTGGTGATCGGTGGCCGCTATGGCAAAGGGGTTGTTACGGTCCGCAAGGAGGATGGCCGCTGGAGCGCTCCCCTGTTCCTGACCGTGACCGGAGGCAGTGTCGGATGGCAGCTGGGTGCCCAGTCCACCGACGTGGTACTGGTCTTCAAATCGCGTAAGAGCGTCGATAGCCTGGTTGACGGGAAGTTCACCCTGGGCGCCGATGCGGCCATTGCCGCCGGGCCCGTGGGACGCCAGGCCGCCGCCGCAACCGATGTCCAGCTGCAGTCGGAGATCTTCTCCTACTCGCGAAGCCGGGGGCTTTTCGTGGGCATTGCACTGGATGGCGCATCGCTGGAGATCCAGCAGATGGATAATGCGCGGTACTACAAACAGCCGGAGATTACGGCGCAACAGATCATAGACGGCATGGCGGCGACACGCCCGGAATCGGCGAACCGGTTGATCGAGATGCTGTCTCAACAGTCGAAGAATTGAACCATGAGTGATGTACTGGAACGCCTGGCAGAGGTGCTGGAGGAACGCAAGTCCGCAGAACCGGACAGCTCCTACGTGGCGAAACTCTATGCAAAAGGTCTCGATTCGATCCTGAAAAAGATCGGAGAAGAGGCGACAGAGACCGTAATGGCGGCGAAAGACGGCGATGCCGACAAGATCGTCTACGAAACAGCGGATCTCTGGTTTCACTCCATGGTGCTGCTTGCTCAGCAGGGATTGGGGCCGGCGGACGTGCTGGCCGAACTGGATCGCCGTTTCGGTCTCTCGGGACTCGAGGAGAAGGCGAGCCGGGGCGGCGAGTGATTGTAAGGAATGCCGAATAAATCCCTGCGCAAAGGCGCATTTTCGGTTATTATCGGCGATCTGCGCATGAATGGATTTCAGGCAAAATCATAATTATTTCAACGGGCCCCGATGCATGATGACAAGGGCCCCGTGTTGGTTATTTCGAGAAGGTAAAAGGTAATGGGTATCGGTGGAATCAGTATTTGGCAGTTGTTGATTGTCCTGGTGATTGTGTTGCTGCTGTTCGGCACCAAGCGCCTCAAGAACATCGGTTCTGACCTGGGCAACGCGGTAAAAGGCTTCAAGGGTGCCATCAAGGACGAAGAGAAAGAGGCCCAGCAGGCGAAGCTTGAAGAGGCTTCCAAGGACGACGTTATCGAAGGTGAATCAACCGTCGAGAAGAAGGAAAAGTCCTGATCAGCCCACTCCAGGTGAGCGCCTGATCTGCTGAGACAGCCATGTTTGACGTCGGTTTCTTCGAATTGATGATACTGGGCCTGGTGGCTCTGCTGGTGGTCGGACCCGAGCGCCTGCCGAAGCTGGCCTATACCGCCGGTAAGTGGTTGGGCAAGGGGCGCAGGATGATCTCCTCGGTGAAGTCCGAGATCGACAAGGAGATCAAGGCTGAAGAGCTCAAGCAGGTCCTGGAAGAGCAGAAGAAAAAGATGAACCCGCTGCACGAGGTGATCGAAGAGACCTCTGATACCGTGCGGGACCTCAAGAATGAAACCGAAACCACAATGAGAGACGCCCAGAAGACATTAGGCTCAGGGGATGAGTCCTATACCCAGCCTGGCGGTTCCAGCGTGGCCTCTACCGACACGACCAATGACCCAGAGCAACGATCCGGCGGGTAACGGCTCCCTGCAGGAGCAACCCTTCGTCTCACACCTGATTGAACTGCGCGACCGCCTGATGAAAGCGGTGGTTGCGGTGATCATCATATTTCTGTGTCTCTTCCCCTTTGCCAATGACATCTACCAGCTGGTCTCCGCACCGCTGTTGGCCAAGCTGCCGGAAGGGGACCAGATGATTGCAACCGGTGTCATCTCGCCCTTCCTGGCACCGTTCAAGCTGGCACTCGTGGCGGCGATCTTTTTTGCCATGCCCTTTCTGCTCTACCAGCTGTGGGCATTTATTGCCCCCGGGCTCTACAAGCACGAGAAGAAGGTGCTGATTCCCATGGTGGGGTCCAGCGCGATTCTCTTCTACCTGGGTGCGGCCTTTGCTTTCTACGTGGTGTTTCCGCTGGTCTTTGCCTTCATGGTGGCCACCACGCCTGATGGCGTCAACATGGCGCCGGATATCACCCAGTACCTGGAGTTCGTGCTGACCCTGTTCTTCGCCTTCGGCCTCGCCTTCGAGGTGCCCATTGCCACCATCATCCTGGTATGGATGGGGGTCGCCACGCCGGAGAGCCTCGCCAACAAGCGCCCCTATATCATTGTCGGCGCATTTTGCATCGGCATGCTGCTGACACCGCCTGATGTGATATCCCAGACCCTGCTGGCGCTACCCATGTGGATCCTGTTCGAGGTGGGTCTCTTCTTCTCCAGGGTGGTCTACAAGGACAGGCAGAGACGCCTGGCCGCTGAAGAGGCCGCCAACGAGGCGAGCGAGGAGGCGGCGCCAAATCCCGCACCTGCAGCTGCGCCTACACCTGCGGCTGCCGCGGCGACTGCCAGTGCCAATCCTGCCGATACCGGGGAGAGCACGGTAACCGATGATTTCTTCGATGGTGACATGACATCCGAAGAGATGGAAAAGGCGGTGGACCCCGATCGCTTCGTCCCCCTCACCGAGGAGGAGCTGGACGCGGAACTCGATGCCATCGAGGCCGAGGAAGAGGACGATGACGACTTCGACGAGGCCGATTTCGGTGAGGACGATGACGGCGGCATGTCCGATGAGCTGCTCGAAGAGAAACTGAGGCTCGTTCAGGAGTTGCGAGACCAGGAGGAGGAGACCAAGGCGCGTGGCGTGCTTTACGAGCTCCTGGGTCATGCCAACGATGAGCAGGCCAAGGTGGTGCGCAACATACTCAACCAGCTCGACGGGATCGACGAATAGGCACTGGTGGGTCGGCTGATAGTTGCCGAACTTTCCGCCTGGCCCACTAGGCAACCTTTTGCATAACCATCGGTCCAACCCTCAGGCCGGAAACAACAACCGATGGTGGAGCCATGTCCCGAATCCTTGCCGCTTTAGTGACCCTTCTTTTCACTGTCGCGCTCCACGCCGCGGCAGGTAATCAGCTCAAGGAGCACCCATCACCCTATCTCGCCCTGCACGGAGACGATCCCGTACACTGGCAGGCGTGGGGCCCCGAAGTGCTCGAGCGCGCGAAACGGGAGAACCGGCTTATCCTCATCTCCAGTGGCTACTTTGCCTGTCACTGGTGCCACGTAATGCAGCGTGAGAGCTACCAGGACCCGGAGATTGCCGCCTTTCTCAACCGTCACTTCATTCCCGTGAAAGTGGACAGGGAGTTGCAGCCCGCCCTCGATGACCACCTGATCAATTTTGTGGAGAAGACCCGTGGCAGTGCCGGCTGGCCCCTCAACGTGTTTCTTACGCCGGAGGGTTATCCGCTGATCGGGCTCACCTACGCGCCGTCTGAGCCCTTCATGGGGCTGTTGAAGAAACTCAGGCAGCGTTGGGAAGAGAGTACCGATGATCTGAAGGCCGCGGCACGGCTCGCGTCACTGGCGATGCTGGATGAGCCTTCGGGGCAGGGGGTGCCCGAGAAGATCGATGCCCTTCGTCTGCATGCGGGGCTGGTCACCATGGCCCTTGCGCTGGGTGACGAGATGGAGGGAGGCCTGGGCCGGCAGACACGCTTCCCCATGGCTCCCCAGTGGTCCGCGCTGATCGATCGGCTCGCATTCGACCGGGATGAAAAGCTGGTGGAGCTGGTCACCCTGACCCTGGACCAGATGGCGGGTCTGGGATTGAGAGATCATATCGGGGGCGGTTTCTTCCGTTACACGGTCGATCCCAGCTGGCAGGTGCCACACTACGAGAAGATGCTCTACACGCAGGCACTCCTCACCCGTCTCTACCTGAAGGCGGGTGGCTTCTTTGAGCGGCCCGACTACCTGGAGGTCGCCAGGGACACCGTGGACTACGCACTGCGCGAACTGCAACGTGACAACGGTGGTTTCATTGCCAGCCTGTCGGCGATCGATGCACAGGATGAGGAGGGGGCTGGATACCTCTGGACGGAGGCGCAGTTGGGCGAAGCGCTGACAAATGAGGAGCTCGGTTTTGCGCGCAAGCGATGGCGGCTCGAAGGCACGTCCGCCACCGAGGGTGGCTACCTGCCCGTGGACCAGGGGCTTCCGGACGGATTCGGCGACAGGGCAGAGCTGTTGCAGGAGCAGGTGAAGGCGAAGCTGCTGCAGGCCAGGGCGCCCCGTCGTCACCCTGAAGATACCAAGCAGCTGGCGGCGTGGAACGGTTTGATGCTCTCGGCCCTGGTGGATGCGGCCAATGTATTCAACGATCAGCGCTACAGCGATGCGGCATCAAGACTGCGGGATTTCCTGGTCGCGGAGCTGTGGGACGGTGAACGGCTCTACCGTGCACGCGACGGTGAGCGCAGCCTGGGTACGGCGGCCCTGGAGGACTACGTCTACGTTGCCGACGGGCTGTACGCCTGGTCGCGGCTTGCCGGGTCGGAAGAGGATCTGCAGCTGGCCCGCAGGCTGACAGCCCAGGCGTGGGAGCGTTTCTTTCACCTGGATGGCTGGCAGAGTACCGACCGGCTGCTGTTGCCCGGTATCGCCAGGGAGCGGGCGATGACCGATGGTCCGCTTCCCTCGCCCGCTGCGGCACTGATTGCCCTCAGCTTGAGAATGGGTGATGGGGAACTGGCCGAGAAGGCCAGGAAGGCGATGGCACTCAGCTACGGTGCGGTGGAGGAGCGCCCGGTCTGGTTCGCGAGCCATATCCAGGCCCTGTTGGAATTTCCTCTCTAGCAGCTGTACCGCATCCGTGTTCCGTGGAGCAGTGACAGGCCGATCTCCTCCGGGCTGAGCGCCTTGGGAAAGTAGGTGCCCGAGATCTTGGCGCCGATGATGCTCGCTCCCTCGAGATTGGTATGGGAGAGGTCGAGGCCTCTCAGGTCCGCCTGGCGAAGGTAGCAGTTGCCCAGGTCCAGTCCGTCGGTATGCAGGTTTCTCAGGTCCAGTCCCCTCAGGTCACTGCCTCGCAGATCGCACGCCTGTCCCGCTTCAATCCGGCTGTTGAACTCATCTATATGGCCCTCTCTGAGCAGCTTGTAGAGCGGGTCGTTCTTGATTTGCGGTCCATTCATGGTGATTGCCCCCGTCTGTTCAGACGTGCTGTGCTTGTTATCTCTACATGAATTATGGACCAAATGGGCCGCCATTGGGATAACGGGAATCCTGGAGGTATGCAGGGGTTACTGGCCGTTTCTGTAGGTTGCCATGAGGGCGGCGGCGCCCATGAAGAGGGAGCCGAAGATCCTGTTCTGCAGGCGTTGATGGCGGGTATCCTTCATCCACCTCGAGAGGGATGAGGCGAGGGAGGCGTAACCGATCATAACGCCGATATCCACCAGGATCAGGGTGATGCCCATAACGAAGAACTGGCTCATCTGTGCGGCCTGGGGGTCGATAAACTGGGGAAACAGCGCCAGCAGGAAGACCGTCGCCTTGGGGTTGGTCAGGTTGACGAAGGCGGCTTCCCAGAAACGGCGCCGGCTCTTGAGATCGCCACCGGAGGGATCATCGATCTGTAACGGGGGTTGGGTCCACTTGCTGTAGCCGAGCCAGACCAGGTAGGCCACGCCGAGCCACTTGACGATGCTGAAGGCCAGGTTGGAAGAGGCGAGCAGGGCGCCCAGCCCGATGCCGACAATGACGATCTGTATGCCGTAGCCGAGCTGCAACCCCAGGATGGCAGGCAGGGTGTGCCGAACACCGTAGTGGATGCCGTTGCTCATGGTGTTTACCGCGCCCGCACCCGGAGATACCGAGATCAGCACGGAGGCGAAGAAGAAGGCGATCCAGAGTTCAGGGTTCATTGTTCAGTACGGCAGATGTTCTGAACCCATTGTAGATCAGAACAGGGCACGGCGTAAGCCGGTGCCCTGTTCCAATGGAGCCTCAATAGATACCCTTACCCATACCAAGCTGTGCAATCGAGCACAGGTAACGATACTGAAAGGGAACTACCGTGGTGTTCGCGATAGTTACCCGTGGTCGTTTAAACCGGGGCGTCAGTTGGTACTGTGGGAGGCTGGTCGTCGTAGGGGACCTGAGCCTGGCTTGTCTTTGAAGCGGCCAGCAACAGGCCTGCTGCGGGGGCTACGGCTGCAGCCTTACCAGCTGTCTCCAGGAATTTACGACGTGATTCGTCTACTTGCATGGTCTTTTTGTCGCTCATTATCGAGTCTCCTAAAATTCCGCATAGACTTTTGCGGCAGTAAAATCCTGTATGCAAATGGCATGCCTCTAGTTTAATTTTTCATGTAAAACAAATAGATAAGATTTTTTATTGTCTTGGTCGAAGTGGATTTTTATTATTTTTGTAAAAAAATCCGACACCTTTTCCCGGGGTGGGTCAGCCTGCTTTCAGCTCTTCTGACAGGCTGCGTACCAGGCTCACCGCGTCATCCAGGCTTGCCACCGAGAGCCGGTAACAGGGTGTGCGCTCGATCCAGTGCAACAGGGTGGAGACCTTGGCGAGGTCGAGGTGGGTGTCGACGATAAGACACTCCTGCATCAGCGATTGCAGGGCCTCCATGTGACCCAGGGGGGTGAGTTCTGTCTTCTCATCCGGGTTGTAGCGTGGAAACACGATCGCCCCCACGGGGCGCAGGGTGTCTGCGGGAGGGACGCAGCGCATGGGGGGTGGCATGTAGCGTACCCGTTTTCCATCGTTTCGCAGATGCAGTGCCAGTTCAGGTAGCCCGGGGTTGTAGCGGGAGAGGATGTCGGTGCCGGTATCTTTCACGCAGGTGGCCAGGGGGACGGGACAGACCTCCAGTTCGTCGCCGTGCAGCAGGGCGACCTCGTCGGAGAAATACTCGAAACCGTTGTGGGCCAGGGCCGTGGTGAGTGTCGATTTGCCGCTACCTGGGGCGGCGGGGAAGAGAAAACAGTGTGAGCCGTCTCCGATCACGCCGGCGTGTATGTCGAGGAAGAAGTCATGGGCATTGACGGCAGTGATCCAGACCAGTCCTTTAACCAGCGGCACCAGCATGATCTCTTCGTCGCATGCCCGTATTGGGATGTTGTCCCGCAGGATCTGAATGGCACCGTTGTCGTCTCTGAAAATATCGATCGTTGCGTTTTCCGGAGTTGAGCCGTCATCTTGCAGGTGTGCGAGAACCGGATCGACCAGGGCGGCAAGTTCGGCGTCCGAGAAGCGCATCCTGATGTGGGAGCTCAGCAGGTTGTAGCGCCTCTCTTCGGTAAAGATGTCGTCGCTGTTCTGAAGCGGTTCGGGCTGCTCTGGAGTGACCTCTTCATCCTCCGGTGCTATCTCGAAGCCCTTGATGGCACCGAGTGACTGCAGCAGCTCTTTCGTCTGCCGGTAATAGCTGTCTGCATCGGTGGCAGAGAGGGAGAAGGTCTGCTGCAGACGGGACAAGATCTCGCCATGCGCCATGCCCTCTTCGACCAGGCACCAGATAAAAGCGGCCGTGGTGTTCAGGTGGAACAGTTTCTGGGAGGGCTCGTGGAACAGGACCCCCTGGTTATCCAGAAACAGCAGGTGGGTGCCTTCAGCCGGTTGCATCGATGTCCTCCGGGTTGGTGGGTGCTTCGCCAGCGCCTTTGCGAGGTCGTTTCAGTCGTGACCAGGCTGGGAGCAGGAGGTAATCATGAACGATCTTGTAGGGTGTATACAGAAAGAACAGGCTGTCGGGTAACGATATGTCCTGGAAATGCTGTGTCCTCGGTTGCGACAGTGTGCGGTAGAGATAGCGCCACCGATCACCCGGACGCTCCCGCATATTCCAGTGAAAGCGTGAGAGCTTGTAGATGGATTTTCCCGACTCGGGGTGATCGAAGAGGTCTATTGCAGCCTTTTGCGCCAGCTGCAGTGCCTTGGGGTCTTTGTCGACCCACTCCCTTGCGACCCCAGGTAGCGTTGCTGTCAGCAGCAGTTCTGCCAGTGCCAGTCCCGCCCTGACCATTCTCGCCAGTCCCTGGGATTCAGCGCGGGAGAAAAGGGCGGGGAGATCGATGTCGGGCTGTCGCTTGATGAACCATGCAACATCGGCGACCCACTTCAGCTTGGTCCACTTCTCCTTGCTGCCGTGTGTGCAGAGCAGGGTGAGTTCATCTTCAGGGGAGAGGCGCAGGACGGTATCGCCGTTCAGGCTCTCCCTCACCGCCCGGTTCCACAGGGCCCCGTAATCGATATTCCATGACATGGTGACAGGCGCAAAAGCCCAGTGGGGTTCAATGGGCAGGCCCGGGCCGGAGAGTATGTCCTGGCCACCGTATTCAACGAAGGCTTGCCATTGCCGTTGAGTCAGATCCCAGTCATGGCTGTATCCCGCTTCGCGCAGTCTATCGATGCAGGGCTGTATCAGGGTCTCTCTGATCAGGAAATCCAGGTCTCTGAAGGATCGGAGTTCCAGTCTTCCGTAAGCGGAGATGGCCAGGGCCGGTCCCTTGAAGGGAATGGCTTCGATGCCGGCTGTTTCCAGGGCCGACAGGATGCGGCTCAACTGGTCGGCTGCATCCTGGTTGGACTGGGCTGCCTGATCCAGGAAGACCCTGGAGGCATCGAGGATCTGGTCGGGAACAAGTGATGGATCTGTCCTGAGCAGGTTGTCGCACAGCAGGCCCGCTACGCCATGTTTCAGGGCCGTCTCGATCAGCATCATCCAATCGATGTCATCTGCCAGGTCATGCAGCAGGGAGTCGATTCGGTTGTCCGGCTCTGGTCTGCAGGCAGCCAGAAGCAGGGTTATTTCCGACGAGTGCTGGCTCAATGAGATGGTTGTCCCGCGTTAGGTCGAATTGAAGCGTTGGATGATTATTGCAGGAACTGGGAGGGCATGCGAGTTACATGCAGATTGGGAGTGATAGCAGGCCCTGTTTAGAGCCGCTTGGCGGAAAAGGTGTCGCAGGACTCCAGGGTTCCATTTTCAAGCCCGATCTTGAACCATTTCATGCGCTGCTTCGAGCTGCCGTGGGTGAATGAGTCCGGTGTCACGTAACCACGCGACTGTTTCTGCAGGCGGTCATCACCAATGGCGCTGGCGGCAGTGAGCCCTTCCTCTATATCACCCGCCTCGAGAACCTGGCGGGAGCGGTTAGCGTGGTGGGCCCATATGCCCGCGAAACAGTCGGCCTGGAGCTCCTGCCTGACCGATAGCCTGTTGGCCTCGGTCTTTCCAACCTTGCTTTTGGCGTTGCGTACCTTTGCGGATATGCCGGTGATGGTCTGTACATGATGACCGATTTCATGGGCAACGACATAAGCCTGGGCGAAGTCGCCAGGGGCCTTGTAGCGGCTTCTCAGATCATCGAAAAAGCTGAGGTCCAAATAGACTTTCTGGTCTGACGGACAGTAGAAGGGCCCCATCTGGGCGGAGCCGAAACCGCAACCTGACTGTACAGACTGCCGGTAAAGTACGAGACGGGGCTCCACGTACTTGCTGCCTGTCTTGCGAAACAGGGCGTGCCAGGTGTCTTCCGTATCGGCGAGCACGACCGACACGAACTGAACGAGCTCTTTCTCCTCGGCACTCTGTTGTACTGGCTGGTTCTGCTGCGCAGGCTGAAAGGATCCGCCACCAAGGATCTGGTCGAGGTTCCCGCTGTAGAGTCCATAGCCAACGACCAATGCTGCCGCGATCAGGGTGCCCTTAACGCCCAGGAACCGGAAAGCAACGGGCAGTAACCTGAGAATGCCACCGCCACGGCCCATGCCGCCGAGACCGCTGGCCCTGGCCCCACGCCTGTCTTCGATATTGCTGCTTTGGCGGTTTCCTCTCCAGCGCATATGCAGTCCTTAGGGTCGGTGTCCTGCTGATAGGTCGTTCAGTGATGTCGGATGACACACATTATGCATCAGAAACAGTGATGGTTGTGAGTGAGCTGTCTACGGTTTATGTATGTGTAGCTTTCGGGGTGTGGTGCTGATTTACCAAGCCCGTCCGGTTGTTGGTGTAGGTCCTGGCTGCGTACCCACTCCAGCTGTTGTTGAAAAAAGGAGGAGCAACGCCTCGAGCTTTGGGTCGGATGTTGGTTGGAACTCGAGGCGCCGCCGGGCGCTGTGGGGAGGATCGCGCCGGCCGAGGCTCCTTTGCCAGTTCTTTGTTGCATTGGCGGATAGAGCATAAAATATTAGTTTAATTCCCATCAAGTGACGGGGAGGTTACAAAGTAATATGTGGTCGAATTGTGTCTGCGCGGATCAATTCAGGCGGGTGCGTATTTCCGGGCACTTGTACTCAGTAAAGAGATTGGAGAACTCTTCACGTTTCTTAGTCCACAACTCCAGTGTGCTGACCTTGATCCCAATCATCTCTTTTGCCCTGATCAGCTCTGAGTAGTATTCAATCTTGTCTTTATACAGCTGGCACGCTTTGACTGATGGTGTTTGAAACGCCATCAGGGAAAATGCGGCAGATAAACCGGCGAGAAAAGAGAAGAATCGACAGGTCGAATTCAAACGCTTCATAGGTCCTCATCCCCAAGCATGCGAGAAAAAGATCCTATTTACATTTATCTTCCCCATCAAGCCGTCACGGCTGTCTACAAAGTAGTGAAAATGTAAGGGCTGTGGATGAACGTGGCTCCTCTCTGCTCTAAGAGTGATTGATAAAGTTGCCATGCTGGTGTGTATCTGCCAGTCACATAATATCTCACTATCCTGCTTATTCTTTCTGGGAAGTATATTTAACCGAGTCCTATTTCATATTGGTACAGCTCCATACATCGTAGAATGATCCCTTGTACGCTTGGCTGTAATTACGTGTAAAACTGGCAAGAAACTCATCGGATACCAATTTTTCCTTTGAGCCTGCTTTCATAAAGACATTTGGAAGAGAAAAAGGATCTGACTCCTTTGGAATGATCCACTGGGGGACTTCACACTCTGCCGTCAGGGGGTCGAGGCGCTTTTTGGGTATTCCTGAGAAGTGCAAGTCCATCCAGGGGCCAAATTCTACAGTCGCATTGCCCCCTTGTAGGATTAGCTCGACTCTAAGAAATGTGTCTTCATTTTCCTTTATGCCGCCTATTCCCATTTCGGCTTTCGGATACTCGGTTTGTATCTTTCGAAGCTCATGAATTTTTTCGGTGATTGTGGAGTTAATGCTGTATGCGTGTTTTGCGCGCTTTACTACTGCATTTGCTTCTTTCATTCCATAAGAGCTCATTGTTAAAGCAACAGCGGCAAACATGGCGGGGCCGACAAGTTTATGATTATGGAATTTCGAAACCAGATATAAACTGAGAATTACCGAAATCGGAATAAACGGAATTAGATGATGGGGGCCAGAGCCGGCTTTTGCTGAAACTACAGCAGTAACAAATACTGATATTACAAAAGGGAGGGTAATCGCTTCAATTTGATCAGATAGTGTGATTCTTCTGACGATTAACAAGATTAACCCTGGAGTGGTGATAATTACTGCCAGCTTCATGTTGGTCAAAAACAGTGGATAAACCAAGCCATGTTTTGAGGCGTTCAGCAGATAATCGAGATATGCTGTTAGAGAGACATTTGGATCTAGAAACGGAACAAGGAATAGAACAATCGCTGATCCAATTCCAATCAATAAGATCCTTCCTCGTTTATGTTCATTTGAACTCAACAGCACTAAAGATAGGGCAAGAGGAGTAATGTAAAGGAAGGCGTGAACCTTGAAGCCGGCAGCTATTCCTGCAAGAGCGCCAATGACTACTGCTGAGCCGAGGGGTGTGAGGCGTAGATAGGCAAGTACTGCTAATGAAGTGCAGAGCAATAAGTATGGGTCGGGCCTGTTCCAATAATTGTGATATCCAAGTGATAAGAGGATATAGCCAGCCAGTGTATATACGGCGATAGTAAGAATTCGGTTTTTCCAGATATTCCTGGTGCCCAGAAGTATCGCAATGCAAGCCCCCCAAAATGCAATAAAAGCGGGTAATTTGGAACCCAGGACGGAAGGTGCAAAGTGCTGAAATACCGCGGTGACCTGAAAAATAAGCGGGCCATACAACAGGCTGTAGGCGTTATTTCCGGTATCAAGCGGATGGTATAAAGGCTGATCGCGTTTGAGGAGTTCCGCGATGACAGAGATGGATGGCTCGATATGGTCTAAATACGACCCATAGAGTAAATACGTTATAGAGCCGGCCAGCAGGATGGTGAAAGCCACAATACTACTTATCGAAGTAGAGATAATTGCAAGCCTGTTCCAATAGTATTCTCGAATATTCGCACGCCAATATAAGACGGCAAGCAGATAGAGTACTAAGATGGTTATCTCGACACGAGATCCTATGATGTGATTCACTACAGAGGCGGCCACTACTTGTCATTCCTTTTTCTTGGTTATGGCTGACTTCCATTAGGGGCGTCGCAAGTCAGGATCAATTCTACAGCCTAAGATTTTTTTCGCTATTATTTCGTTAACGTGAGGGCAAGCAGAATCGCTTCGACGACAGAACAGTTATCGATGACGCCTGGTGTGGCGGGGCAGATATTATTCCTGGGATCTTGGAATCTGAGGAGCAATATGGATTGAGAGATACACTGGAGAATAAAAAAAAGGAGTTAAGATTTCTCCTAACTCCTTGTTATTGATTGGTGGGCCCACCAGGACTCGAACCTGGGACCAATGGATTATGAGTCCACTGCTCTAACCAACTGAGCTATAGGCCCTTTGTGTAGTGACATTGTGCGATAGTGTACTAAACCTTCCCTGGTGTTGTATTCCTGCCCGGCCCTCCATGGCCGGTCGTTCGCAGGGCTGCGTTTGTCCGCCGGACAAACGGTCCCGGCTCACCCAACTGAGCTATAGGCCCTGTGAACGAGTCTATCTTAATCGTTATCGAGGAAGCTGCGAAGCTTTTCCGAGCGTGACGGGTGACGCAGTTTGCGCAGTGCCTTGGCTTCGATCTGGCGGATACGCTCGCGGGTAACATCGAACTGCTTGCCCACCTCTTCAAGGGTGTGGTCGGTGTTCATGTCGATGCCGAAGCGCATGCGCAGTACCTTGGCTTCCCTTGAGGTCAGTCCGCCGAGCATGTGCTGGGTGGACTCGCGCAGGCCTTCGCCGGTTGCGGAGTCGATGGGCGATACCACGCCGGCGTCTTCGATGAAGTCGCCAAGATGTGAATCTTCATCGTCGCCGATGGGTGTCTCCATGGAGATCGGTTCCTTGGCGATCTTGAGGACCTTGCGTACCTTGTCTTCAGGCATGTCCATGCGCTGGGCAAGTTCTTCTGGGGTCGCCTCGCGTCCCATCTCCTGAACCATCTGGCGGGAGATGCGGTTCAGCTTGTTGATGGTCTCGATCATGTGCACCGGGATACGGATGGTGCGTGCCTGGTCGGCGATGGAGCGGGTGATCGCCTGGCGGATCCACCAGGTTGCGTAGGTGGAGAACTTGTAGCCCCTGCGATACTCGAACTTGTCCACCGCTTTCATCAGGCCGATGTTGCCCTCCTGGATCAGGTCCAGGAACTGCAGGCCGCGGTTGGTGTATTTCTTGGCGATGGAGATCACCAGTCGCAGGTTCGCCTCGACCATCTCTTTCTTCGCGCGGCGTGCCTTGGCTTCGCCAATGGACATCTTGCGGTTGATCTCTTTGATCTCGCTGATGGTCAGCCTGCTCTTGGTTTCCAGCTCGCGAAGCTTTTTCTGGGCGCGGGTGACGTCGTTCTTGGTCTCGTCCAGGGCAGGCGAGTAGCTCTTGTCTGCACTGATCTGGTCGTCGATCCAGTCAGGGTTCGTCTCGTTGTCCGGGAAGGAGGTGATGAACTCTTTCCTGGGCATTCTGGCATCGAGGACGCAGAGGTCCATGATGTTGCGTTCCTGGCTGCGGATAAAGGTGATCGCCGAGCGCAGGTTTTCGACCAGCTCGTTGAAGACGTTGGGTATGAACCTGAACTCCATCATGGCCTCGGTGACTTTATCCAGTGCCTTGATGGTTTTGGCGTCTTCGCGGCCGTGCTTGCTCAGCGCGTTGGAGAATGCCTTGAACTGCTTGCGCAGGTCGGCTGCCTTGCTGGCGGCCTCTACGGGATCGGGGCCGCGATCAACCTCTTCCTCTTCTTCCGAATCGTCATCGCCTCCGTCGGTCTTGTTCTGGGCCTCGGGCTGGGGTTTCGGGGTGGGAATGGCAACCTCTTCAGGCTGTGCGAAACCATTGATCACGTCGGTCAGGCGGATCTCTTCGGCCTCTACCTTTGCGAACAGCTCGAGCAGGCGCTCGACGGTATCGGGGTAGGTGGAGAGGGCGGCGAGAACCTGGTTCTGGCCCTCTTCGATGCGCTTGGCGATTTTCAGCTCGCCTTCGCGGGTGAGCAGCTCCACGGTACCCATCTCGCGCATGTACATGCGGACCGGGTCGGTGGTGCGACCAAATTCACTGTCGACGGATGCCAGTGCAGCAGCAGCGGCCTCGGCGGCATCTTCGTCGGTGGTGACGGCGTTGTCCGTCAGGTTCTGATCTTCAATGTCCGGCGCGCTTTCATAGACGTTGATGCCCATGTCGTTGATCATCCGGATGATGTCTTCGATCTGTTCCGGTTCAACGATGCCGTCAGGCAGGTGGTCATTCACCTCTGCATAGGTCAGGAAGCCCTGTTCTTTACCTTTAGCGATTAATTGCTTGAGCTGGGATTGCTGCTGTTCCTGGTTCATTTCCAACCTTAGAGATTAGTGGGCGAATGAAATGCGAAGCCACCAATTATAGCATGGTTATTGGCTTTCATCCACCTCCGCGGAATCGTTTTTGCGGCGTGCTTTCTCCATAAGTGCCTGGTTCAGGCGCTCTTTTTCCTCCTGCGAGAGCCCGCCGAGTCCCTTTTCGGCAGCTTTCTGGAGTAAAAGTTCAGCTTCCTGGTCGAGGTGCTGGTTCGAGAGGCTCTTCAGGGTGTCCGCAAACTCCCGGGCCTGCATTTCATCTGACAGGTCGATGAGCACACCGGCCAGCTTGCGCAGGTGTTTGCCATCCTCCCGGTCTCGCCATCTCTCCAGCACTGCCGCTGTACTAAGGTTAGGTTGGGATTGAAGTAATTCAAGAAGTTCTTTTAAAAGTGTGATGCCAGGCAGGTTTGAGCCTTTCCACTGATCCGGGAGCCCCTCCAGCGATGCCAGCGTTGGATTGGAAATCAGCAGGGCGATGGCCCGCCTTACCGGGGGCATGGTACCCAGGAAGGTGCGGTTGCCGGTCTTTGCCTTTCTTCGGCTGGTCTGCGGGTTCTGGGGCGTGCCGACTTCAAGGCCGATCTTTTCGCTGAGACGCTTGTACATCATCTCCCTGAAGACCCCGCCTGGGAGCTTCTCGAGCATCGGCTTGGCCAGTTCGGAGAGGCGTGCCCTGCCGCCGAGAGAGCTCATGTCCACCTGGGCCGACAGGCTGTCGAACAGGTGGTCGGAGAGGGGGGTGGCGTTGCCGATGCGCTCTTCGAACCGCTCTGCACCCTCTTTGCGGATCAGGGTGTCCGGGTCTTCGCCCTCGGGCAGGAACAGGAATCTCGATTCCCGTCCGTCGCGCATAAAGGGCAGCGCGGTTTCGAGCGCTTTCTGGGCCGCCTCACGTCCGGCCCGGTCCCCGTCGAAGCAGAAGACGATCTCGGGGCAGGTGCGGTAGAGTCGCTCCAGGTGTTCGGGTGTGGTCGCCGTGCCAAGCGTGGCCACGGCATAGCGGATGCCGAACTGGGCCAGGGCCACCACGTCCATGTAGCCTTCCACCACCAGCAGCCGGTCGATCCTGCGCAGGTGCTTGCGGGCCTCGTAGAGTCCGTAGAGCTCCCGTCCTTTGTGGAATACCGGGGTTTCCGGGGAGTTGAGGTACTTGGGTTTGCCATCGCCCAGTATGCGGCCGCCAAAGGCAATCACCTGGCCCCGGTGGTTGCGGATGGGGAACATGATGCGCTCCCTGAAGCGGTCATAGGGCTCGCGACCCTCTTCGGGGCGGGTCAGCATGCCGGTGGTCAGCAGCCGCTGGGACTGCTCCTTGTCGCTGCCCAGCTCCTTTTCCAGGTTGTTCCACCCTGGTGGCGCAAAGCCGATGCCGAATTCACTGGCGATCTCGCCGCTGAGTCCCCGCTGCTTCAGGTAGTCGACAGCCTGGCCGGCCTGGGGGTGTTTCCTCAGCTGCCACTGGTAGTAGCGTGCCGATTTCTCCAGCACCTCGTAGAGGGGTTTGAAGTCGGGGCCCGGTCGATCCCCCGCCTCGCGCGGTACCTCCAGTCCCAGGGTCGAAGCGAGTTCTTCCACCGCCTCCACGAAACCCAGGTTGTCGTACTCCATGAGAAACCCGATGGCGGTGCCGTGGGCGCCGCAGCCGAAGCAGTGGTAGAACTGTTTCTCGCGGCTTACGGTGAAGGAGGGGGTTTTCTCGTCATGGAACGGACAGCAGGCCTGGTACTCCTTACCCGCTTTTTTCAGGGGCACACGGCTGTTGATCAGGTCGACAATATCGGCCCGGTTAACCAGTTCGTCGATAAACTGTTCTGGGATTCGTCCAGCCATTTATCCTGTTCAGGGTGTCCGTTTAGCGTTGAGGGATTTAAGCAGAGGTATCTGCATAACGCAAAAAAGCCCCAGGGCCTTGCGGCACTGAAGCTTCTTTGTTCGGCTGAGAGGTTGTCAGCCGTTGAGCTGTTGCTTCACCAGGGCGCTTACTGCACCCATGTCAGCACGGCCCTGGACCTTCGGTTTCAGCTGTCCCATCACCTTGCCCATGTCGCGGATGGACTCGGCGCCGCTGTTGGCGATGGCTTCGGCGACCAGGGCGGCGATCTCATCCTCGCCGAGGGCTTCCGGCAGGTACTCCTGCAGAATGCCTATCTCGAAAGACTCCTGGTCGGCCAACTCGGTGCGCCCCGCCTGCTCGTACTGGGCGATGGAGTCGCGGCGCTGTTTGACCATCTTGTCCAGAACGGCCAGTACCTGCTCGTCGTTCAGCTCGATCCGTTCGTCGACCTCGCGCTGCTTGATCGCTGCCATGACGAGACGAATAGTGGCCAGGCGGGGCTTGTCGCCGCCCTTCATGGCTGCTTTCATGTCATCCTGGATGCGCTGTTTCAGCATGGCTGGTCAGTCGTGGCGTGGAGTCTTGGTCAGCTCGATCAGTACTGGCGTTCCCAGCGACGGTTCTCGCGGGATACCTTCTTCAGGTGGCGCTTTACTGCTGCGGCAGCTTTGCGTTTACGCTCAGCGGTCGGCTTCTCGTAGAATTCGCGACGGCGTACTTCAGCCAGGATACCGGCCTTCTCGCAGCCACGCTTGAAGCGGCGAAGTGCGACTTCGAAGGGCTCGTTTTCTTTGACTCGTACGTTGGGCATTTGTAACCTCAAAAGTTCGTTTCTGACAATGCGTCAAGCATAAGAGCGCGAATTCTACTGCCAGATTTGGTAGTTTGCAAAATTTTATTGGGAAAAAGGCGGAGTAAATGCGGGTTCTGGGTATCGAGACCTCCTGTGACGAGACTGGAGTGGCCATCTACGATGGCGAAAACGGGCTGCTGGGCCACCGTGTCTACACGCAGACCGACGTGCATGCGGAGTTCGGTGGCGTGGTGCCGGAACTGGCTTCCCGCGACCACGTGCGCAAGACACTGCCGATGATCCGCGGGCTGCTGGCTGATGTGGGCCTGGAGAAGGGGGATATCGACGCCGTGGCCTATACCAGCGGGCCCGGCCTGGTGGGTGCCCTGCTGGTCGGTGGTGCCATTGGCCGTACCCTGGCCTGGGCATGGGATGTGCCGGCACTCGGGGTTCACCACATGGAGGGGCACCTGCTGGCGCCGATGCTCGAGGCGGAGGCGCCGGAATTTCCCTTCGTGGCCCTGCTGGTCTCGGGTGGGCACACCCAACTGGTGGAGGTGCGCGGGGTGGGCCAGTACCGGATGCTGGGCGAATCACTGGATGATGCCGCAGGAGAAGCCTTCGACAAGACCGCCAAGCTGCTGGGTCTGCCCTATCCCGGTGGGCCTGAGCTGGCGCGCCTGGCCGAGCAGGGCGACCCGGGCCGTTACCGTTTCCCCCGCCCGATGACCGATCGCCCCGGGCTCGATTTCAGCTTCAGCGGCCTAAAGACCTTCGCCCTGAACACCCTGCAGGAGGCGCAACGGGAAGAGGGCGAGGCGTTTGAAAAGGGGCGGACGAAGGCGGATATCGCCCGTGCTTTCGAGGATGCGGTGGTGGAGACCCTGGCTATCAAGTGCCGTCGGGCGGTGCGCGAGAGCGGCTCGAAGACCCTCGTGTTGGCCGGGGGGGTGAGTGCCAACCAGCGCCTACGGGCCCGGATCCAGGAGATCATGGAGAAAGAGGGTGGACGTGCCTACTACCCGCGGCCCGAATTCTGTACCGATAACGGTGCGATGATCGCCTATGCCGGCTGGCAGCGTCTCAATGCCGGGCAGCATGAGCCCCTGGTGTTCGGGGCAAAACCCCGCTGGCCGATGGCGGATCTGCCCGCGCTCTGAGCCTAATCCGGGGAGTCGGATCCCGACTGCTTGGATATCTTGCCTTCCGATCCTTGCAGCAGGTTGCGGATGTTGCTGCGGTGCCGCCAGAAGAGGATCAGCGAGAGGATGATCTGCATGCCCACCAGTTCAGGGTAGGGCGAGAAATACCAGACCACCATCGGGGCCAGGGCCATGGAGACCAGGGCCGAGAGGGAGCTGATGTTGACCACCTTGGCCATGAACAGCCAGAGGAGGGCGATCGTCCCGCCGATCTGCCAGCCCAGCCCGAACTGGACACCCAGTGCTGTGGCCACACCCTTGCCTCCCTTGAAGCCGAAGAACACAGGGTAGAGGTGTCCCAGAAAAGCGGCCAGGGCGACGCCGGCCAGGACCATCGGGTCCACGCCCATCAGGTTGGCAATGAGTACCGGAATGAAGCCCTTGAGGCTGTCACCCAGCAGGGTGATGGCAGCCGCCTTCTTGCCGCCGATGCGCAGCACGTTGGTGGCCCCCGGGTTATTGGATCCCTCGGTGCGCGGGTCGGGCAATCCCATCAGCTTGCAGACGATGATGGCGCTGGAGATGGAGCCCAGCAGGTAGGCGCCCAGTATTAATAGAGTGTCGATCATGGCTCAGGTCCGCATGTTCTGATTCAGGTGCAACAGCCGCCGGGGTCCATCTGTACGGGTGGACAGGGAACGGTTCCATAGGAACAGAATACGCAGCAGTCGCCGGGTTTTGGACGCAGCAGTTTACCGCAACCGGTACATTCGTAGTACCACTGGCAGGCGTCGGTGGGCATCTGCTCGCGGCGTCGGGTACCGCAGTGGGGGCAGGTGATGGTCGATTCAAGAATGGGTTTCACGATACATATCCCCGGGTGTCTCCTGTTGCATTCTGTGTGTGCTCTGCGGTGAGGGTCAAGTCGGGTTGCTATTCAACGGCACTGCTTTAGACTGTCGCCAAACTGTTCGAATCAATTCCGGAAGCCCTTTTTATGGATATAGTTTTTTTGCGTGACCTGCGGATTGAGACCGTTATCGGTATCTACGACTGGGAGCGGGAGATCAAGCAGACCGTGGTACTCGACCTGGAGATGGGTGCGGACATCCGCAAGGCCGCCGCCAGCGACAGTATCGAGGACACGCTGGATTACAAGGCGGTCTCCAAGCGCCTGATCGCCTTTGTGGAGGCCAGCAGTTTCCAGCTGGTGGAGACCCTGGCAGAGCGCTGTGCGGAGATCGTCATCGAAGAGTTCAACGTACCCTGGGTCAAGCTCACCCTCAACAAGATCGGTGCGGTGAGCAGTGCCAGGGATGTGGGTGTGATCATCGAGAGAGGCAGCAGCTAATGCCCAGAATCTGGCTCAGTCTCGGCAGCAATATCGACCGGGAAGCCAACATACGGGGCGCCCTTAAGGCACTGGAAGCACAATTCGGCCCGCTGGTGATCTCCCGGGTGTTCGAGAGCGAGGCGGTGGGGTTCGAGGGTGACCCCTTCTACAACCTGGTGGTCGGCCTGGACAGCGAGCAGCCGATCCAGGAGATGATGGCCCGTTTCAGGGAGATCGAAGCGGGATACGGCCGGGTACGTGGCGGTGACAAGTTTGCGCCCCGGACACTGGATATCGATCTGCTCACCTACGGTGGCACTGTTCTGAAGGATGGCAAGCTGGAGCTGCCGAGAGACGAGATCCTGAAGTACGCCTTCGTGCTACAGCCCCTGGCTGAAGTGGCGCCCGACGAGATCCATCCCGTGGAGGGGAGGAGCTTCGCCCAGCTCTGGCAGGCGTTCGACGACCCGGATCAGAAACTCTGGCCGGTGGCGTTCGAGTACTGATGCTGATCAGTGCTGGACGGAACGGCCGCCATCCACGGCAATCACCTGGCCGGTGATGTATTCCGCCTCGCGGGCCAGAAACAGCACCGTGCGGGCGATGTCGTCCGGGTCTCCGGGGCGTTTCAGCGCGGTGCGTGAGAGGATGGTCTCCTTGGCATCGTCGGTCAGCCCCTCTTCCGGCCAGAGAATGGCCCCCGGCGCGACGCCGTTGACGCGCACTTCCGGGCCCAGTTCCCGGGCCAGTGTCTTCACCATCATGGCGTTGCCCGCCTTGGCCATGGAGTAGATGGGGTGTCCCGACAGGGGGCGCTCGGCATGGATATCCACCAGGTTGACGATGCAGCCGCGGTTGGTGCGCAACAGCGCCGCGGCGGCCTTGGCGAGAAAAAAAGGCGCCTTCAGGTTGCTGCCGATGAGGTCGTCCCACGCCTGCTCGCCGGCCTCTTCCAAGGGGGTGGGGTAGAAGCTCGAGGCGTTGTTCACCAGCAGGTCCAGGCGGCCCCTCCAGTTTTCGATCTCTGAAATGATACCCGGCAGGGCCGAGGTGTCGTGCAGGTCAGCCTGCACCAGCAGCACCGAATCACTCCTGGTCTGTTCCAGTTCCGTCTTGATCGCCTGCGCTGCGCTCTCCGAGTTGCGGTAGTGAAGCGCCACATCCATACCCGCGCCATGAAGCGTGCGCACGATGGTGGCGCCTATGCGATGGGCAGCGCCGGTGACCAGGGCGACTTTCCCGCTGAGTATGTCTGTTCTTTCTGTCACTTCGTCATTCCAGGCTTGGTAAACTATTATCACGGCAACCTAGTATATCGGGTTGATAACTCAACTCTAAACTGAAACGGTGGTTTTTAAAAACAAGATGCCTGAACCCCTAAACCCAAGGGCTGCCCATGGTGGTGGTTTGCCAGAGCCAGGTGAAGACGCCCGTGTCCAGAGCGAGCGCCTGATCGATCTTATCCGTACAGAGATCGATGCATCAGGGAGTTCACTGCCATTCGATCGCTACATGGAGCTGGCGCTCTATGCTCCCTGGGTGGGGTATTACACCGGGGGTGCACGCAAGTTCGGTGAGTCGGGGGATTTCATCACCGCGCCGGAGGTGTCCCCTCTGTTCGGTCGTTGCATGGCGCGCCAGGTGGCGGAGGCACTGGACGGCCTGGGCGGTGGTGACCTGCTCGAGTTCGGTGCAGGCTCCGGTGCCCTGGCGGCGGACCTGCTGGCAGAGCTGGCCGCCCTGGACGCGCTGCCCGACCGCTACCTGATCGTCGATCTGAGTCCGGAGCTGCGACAGCGCCAGTGCGAGACCCTGGAGAGCAGGGTGCCGGAACTGGTCTCCCGGGTCGAGTGGCTGGATGGCCTTCCGGAAGCTGGGTTCAGGGGCGTGGTGGTGGCCAATGAACTGCTGGATGCGATGCCTGTGCAGCGTTTTCGCTGGCACGGGGGGGAGGTGATGGAGCAGTTCGTCGGCTTCAACGGGCAGCAGTTTACCGATAGCTGGTCGGTGCCGGTGACGCCTGGCCTGGCGTCCGCGGTGAGGCGGTTGGCGGAGCAGGTCGGCCTGCCGGATGACTACGAGTCGGAGATCAATCTGCGGTCGGTCTCCTGGCTCAACGAACTGGCCGGCCGTATCGAGGCGGGGCTGGTGCTGCTGGTCGACTACGGTTACGGCAGGCGGGAGTACTACCATCCGCAACGTAACAGGGGAACGCTGATGTGCCACTACCGGCACCGTGCCCACCCTGATCCTTTCGTCTATCCCGGTCTGCAGGATATCACCGCCTATGTCGATTTCAGTACAGTGGCCGAGGCGGCTGTCCAGAGCGGCTTCTCGGTTTCGGGTTATACCACCCAGGCCTTTTTCCTTATGAGCTGCGGTCTCGACCAACTGGTCGCTGAGTCGGATCCGAATGATGTGCAGGCCCATATGGCGATGGCGCAGGGTGTGAAGCGTCTTACGCTACCCACCGAGATGGGGGAGCGGTTCAAGGTGATCGGGCTTGGCAAGGGGGTGGATGAGCCGTTGCTCGGCTTCAGAATGAGGGATCAGCGTGAGCGTCTGTAGGTCATTGCTGGTTTCGATGCTCTCGGCACTGCTAGTGACGGCCTGTTTCAGCATGCCGTCCGAGAAGTCGCCGGTGAAGACGCGCGACTTCCAGGTGCAGGATCTGGCAAAGAGTGACGTGGACCTGGTGGCCGAGGCACAACAGCGCTTCACGCTCGAGTTGCTGCAGACGTTGATGGAGAAGCTCTACAAGCGCAACCCCAGGGAGTGGCGAAGATCCGGGGCGGTGAGTCTCGAGGCGGCGGTCGACAGGGTCTTCGGGCCCGCCAGGACAGGGATCTATCCCGAACTCGACGGAAAGCGCTCGGTGGCGGCGGTACGACTTGCATTTGATCCGGCCTACGGCGGCGATCGTGTGCTGGCACTGGTCGAGGGCTTGCGCAGCATGGTTATCGCGTCATACAACGGTAAGCGGCAGATCTTCATCACGGACGATCTCGATCCCCAGAAGCTCTACAACGCTGCACGGAATATCGAGATTGCGGCATGGAAGCTCAACACCAACCGTGATGCGGACGGGCGACTTTTTCTGGTGGCCAACGAAACGGCCGGCCCGGTCAAGAATCTCAGTTTCGAGCGCCTGTTCGGAAAGATGATCGCCCTGCAGGACAGTGCCGCACGTATCGTGGCGGAAAAGAGCAATCGGCGGATAAAGAACGTGATCCAGTCCGTCGCCTCGGCCGTGTTTCTGCCAATCTGACCTGTTGGATCAGTCGCCCGGCAGCTGATCGAATATCTTGTCGGCCTCTGCGGCAGGCGGGGCTTGGTACCAGCTGCCGTTCTCGATTTCACGTTGCAGTTTTTTCAGGCCCGCATGATCGGGTTGGGTCGCCAGTCCCTGGGTGATGTAACGCTCCGCCTTCAGCATGCGGTTATTCCGCAGGCTCTGCCTGGCGAACCGGGCATAGCGGTTTGCAATCTCTGTGAGCCCTGAGCGGGCTCTCTCGTTTCCGGGGTCGCGTTCCAGTGCCTGGCGGTAGTAGTCCCGCGCACTGTCACCCGCCGGCAGGCTGAGCTTGTCTTCTGCCAGGCGTTTGTCCGCCATCTCGAGCAGGCTGGTCGTGGCTGCGTCGGGCGGGGTTTCGGATGAGGGTGTGTCCGCCTCTTCAGGTTCTGTCTCGGTGGTTATGCTGATGGCTGATTCAGGCTTCACCGTGGCGAAAAGCTCCTTGGGCTGGACAGCGTCGTCAGTCGCTTTGTCCGGGCTTGTGGCTGATGGGGTGTCATTGGCCGGTTTCTCCTCCCCAGGGATCAACAGCCAGACACCAAGGGCAACGCCTGCCAGCAGTGCCAGGGCAACCGATACCCTCCTGGACCTGAAGCCGGGGGAGTGTCCCTCTTCGGATGGCTTGGTTTTGGCGGCCTGGTCCTTTTTGTGCTTCCTGTGGGACTCGGCTTGTAGCTCCTGTATCGCCTTGATCACCTCGCCGCCGGTCTGCAAGCGCTCGTCCGGATTCTTGGCCATCAGTTTCTCTAGCAGGGCCTGGTACTGGCTGAACTTCTCCGGCAGGGTGGGTATGGGGTTTTGAATGTGCGCCATCAGGGTCGCAGCGTAGCTGTCGGACGTGTAGGGCTTTTCGCCGGTCAGCATCTGGTAGAGCAGGACACCCAGGCTGTAGATGTCAGACCGGCCATCCAGTTCACGGCTGCCCTGGGCGAGTTCCGGGCTCAGGTAATGGGGGCTGCCCATCACCGTGCCGGTAACGGTGAGATCGTTGTCGGCCTGCACCAGCTTGGCGATACCGAAGTCGGTGAGTACCGGTGTGCTGTCTTCACGGAAAAGGATGTTGGATGGCTTGATGTCACGGTGGACCAGTCCCTGGCTGTGCACGTAGCCGAGGCAGGCGGCGAGCTGGGCGAGCAGCTTGAGCGCGGTCTTCGGCCGGATTCCCTCGCTCAGTTTGGATTTCAGATCGCCGCCGGGAAGATACTCCATGGCGATATAGTAGAAGCCGTCGCCCTGGCCGATGTCGTAGATCGATACCAGGTTGTTGTGACTGAGACGGGCCAGGTAGCGCCCCTCGTTGAAGAATCGCTCAAAGAACTGGGGGGTCTCCGGATCGGTGAGGATCTTCAGTGCCACCGGGCGTCCCAGGGATGTCTGGGTTGCCAGGTACACGGTGGCCATGCCGCCCCGGCCAAGGAGCTTCTCGAGGCGGTACCCCGGTACCTTAATGTCGATATCGCTATTCATCGATCAGAGTGCGTTGTGCCCGATAGCTTTCTGGTTTAAGCCCTTCAACTGGCGTTCGGGTTCTGTTCCTGCCATGCGCTCCTTGCGCCCTTGGTGGCGAGGAGACGTTGTCGCTCGATAAGCTGCGGCAGATTGTTCTTCTTCTCGGCGTCAAGGTATAACCCGGATAGATCGAGCTCGGCAACCTTTTGTCGGACGAAGCGGAACAGGTCGGCCTGGGGATAGGGGCGGCTTTCGAGTCCTTTTCTCCCCCGGGCATCGGCCTCGCAGGCCAGAAGGAACTGTTCGAAACGCTCCGGACGACGCAGGGCGTCAACCGCCATAAGGGTACGCAGCAGGGTGGATGGCTTGAGCTCGAGCGCCCTGTGGAGATGGGTGTGGTAGCGGGCCACCAGCACCGCCAGGTCCCGGTAATTGTTGGGTATGCGCAGCCTTGCGCAAAGCGAGGTCACCAGCCATACGCTTCGCTCCTCGTGGCCTATATGGCCAGGCCAGAGCTCTTTTGGCGTACTGCCCTTGCCCAGGTCGTGGACCAGCGCGGCGAACCGGGTGGCCCCCTCGTCGCTCAGGCGGCAGGCCTGCTCCAGAACCATCATGGTGTGAATGCCGGTGTCGATTTCCAGATGATGTTTTTCAGGCTGGGGCACGCCGTAAAGGTTGTGGAGTTCCGGTAGCACTGCATGCAGGGCGCCGCACGCTCTCAGAGTCTCGAAAAACTGCACCGGGTACTGTTCGTTCAAGGCACGCCCGATCTCAGACCAGGCCCGCTCTGCAACCAGTGATTTCAGCTGGCCTGACCGGCACATCTCCCGCACCAGTTTCCGCGTCTCATCGGCTACCGTGAATCCCAGGCCATGCAGCCGGGCGGCGAAACGGGCCAGGCGCAGGACCCGTACCGGATCTTCCGCAAATGCCGGGGTGTGGCGCAGCAGGCGTTTCTCAAGATCCCGTTTCCCCCCCAGGGGGTCTATCAGTGTCCCTTCCGGGGTCAGGGCCATCGCGTTGATGGTGAGGTCGCGGCAGGCAAGGTCCGAGGCGATCTCCCCGTTATCCCCGTCTGCAGCCGCCTCTCCTCTCGGAAGCGCGTACTCCTCCGAGGTTTCGGGGTGAAGGAAGACCGGAAAGTCGCGGCCGACCTGGCGGTATCCCATCGCTGTCAGCTCGTCGCCAGAGGCACCGATGACAAGCCAGTCCCGCTCTTCAACGGGAAGGCCGAGCAGTTTGTCTCTCACGGCGCCGCCTACCAGGTAACATCTCATCCGGGCATCCCAGGGCCTGTTCACATTATTTGAATTGTACCTGTTGCCCCTGAAAAAATGTGAATCAAGGCGCGAGGCGCGCGGTTTGGTCGCTCCATATAAGCAACGAGCAACGCAGAGTCGCGTTTTTTCAGGGGCAACCCGAAGGGCAGCGGCCATTTTTCCGCTCAGCGGCGTTATCAGTCGCTTATGTATGCGCATACACTGCGCTCCTTCTGCCTTGCTGAACGAAAAAATGGTCGCTGCAGGCATAATTCAAATAATGTGAACAGGCCCTGAGTCGATGGGTAAAAATTATCCACGCCTGGCTTGCCGGTGATGGAAGGATTCCCTTAATGTGGTGGCTATGAACAGACGGCTGTTTCTATTGCTTGTGCTCTGTGGACTCCTTCAGGGATGCAGCACCCTGGAGTACTACGCACAGTCCGTCGGAGGTCACCTCTCGCTGATGGGAAAGAGCCGGCCTATCGGCACGGTGATCGAAGACCCGTCCACACCCGAGAGGCTGAAGGTTCGTTTGCAGAAGATCCGTGAGATGAGGCGTTTCGCTGTAGAGAGCCTCAGGCTGCCGGAGAATGGCAGCTACGACAGTTACGCCGATTTGAACCGTGAAGCGGTGGTCTGGAGCCTGGTGGCCGCTCCCGAGTTTTCAGTGCAGGCGAAGACCTGGTGCTATCCCTTTATCGGCTGTGCCAGCTACCGTGGATATTTCGACAAGGCTGATGCCGAGCGGCATGCAGATGATCTGCGTGACAAGGGACTGGATGTGGCGGTTGAGCCGGTACCCGCCTACTCGACACTGGGCTGGTTCGATGATCCCCTGCCCAGTACCGTCATCGACTGGCCGGAGGAGCAGGTGGCGGGCCTTATGTACCACGAGCTGGCCCACCAGCTTATCTACGTAAAGGATGACAGTACCTTCAATGAATCCTTCGCCTCGGCGATCGAGCAGGTGGGTGTCGAGCGCTGGCTGGAGCGGGAGGGTGATCAGGCTGCGATAACCTCCTGGCGCGATACGTTACAGCGTGAGGAGGCGTTTGTGGAACTGCTGCTCTCAACCCGTGAGGAGTTGCAGGGTCTCTATGCGCAATCGCACGACAAAGACGAGATGCGTCGTCGGAAGGCCGCCGTATTTCGTGGGCTTGAACGTGATTACAAGGCGCTGCGTCAGCGTTGGGGGGGATATGGGGGCTATGACCGTTGGTTCAGCAGGGGGCTGAACAATGCCCGCCTGGCATCCATCGCAACCTATGAGCAGTGGGTGCCTGCATTTCTCTATCTGCTGCGGCGTGAACGGGTGATGGAGGATTTCTACGCGGCCTGTCGCCGACTGGCCCGGTTACCCTACCAGGAGCGCCAGCAAGCGCTTGACCGTCTGCTTGTGCAGAGCAGGCAGGCGGCCGGCCGCTGACACCTGCTCTACAGCCGGGTGATCAGGTTGTAGTAACGGAGTCTTTCTGAACGATCCGCGAGAAAATAGGGCGCCACGGAATCGATGCAGGTTGCCTCGATGCCCAGCTGTTTCAGGCCGTCCTCGTCGCAGACGCTGTCCACCTGCATGGAGAGATAGTTGTCGTAACTGAAGGGTTTGCCCGGCAGCAGACCAAGCATGCGCGCCTGAAGTGCCGAGAGGCCATTGCTCAGCCCGATGATCATCTTCCGCTTGCCGATGGCTTTCGCGGTGTACTCCACCAGCTCTTTGAGGGTGTAGATCTCAGGGCCGCACATCGCGTAGTGCTTGCCCCAGGTGCTGCTGTCATCCAGTGCGTTGCACATGCCCTTGACCACGTCGCCTACGAATACCGGGGCGAAGCGGGCGTTGGGGCAGGCCAGGGGAAAGGGGCCGGGGGCGAGCTGCAGCAGATCGGCAAAGCGGTTGAAGAAACTGTCATCCTCTCCGAAGATCACCGACGGGCGGAAGCTGGTGACCTTGATCTGGGGCTGGCCCAGGGTCAGGGTGCGATTTTCCGCCTCGCCCTTGGTCTTGAGATAGTTGCTCGGCCCGTTTGACTCGTTGGCGTTCAGCGCGCTCATGTGGAGCAGGCGTCCCACGCCGGCCTTTTTGCATGCCTCCACCAGCGTGTTGCTCAATTCGACATGCAGTCGCTTGAAGCTTCTTTTTGCGCCGCTTTCGTTGAGGATGCCGACCAAATTGACCGCCGCATCGCAGTCTGAAAGAGAGTCTGCTAGTTCATCGGTATCGAAGGGATTGACCTGCACCAGTTCAGCCATCCCGGCAACCTGGAGGTTGCGATGGCGTTGGGGCTGGCGGCTGGGGACGAGACACTGTACGCCGCGGCTGTTCAGTTCGGCAACCAGGTGGCGCCCCACGAAACCGGTACCGCCTAGGATGCAGACTTTGTTACTCTTCACGCGCTGGACTCCGCTGGTTTCGGTTTGAGTGCAAGAAAGAATATAGTCGTTTTTTACGCCTGTCACTATTAACCCGGCCACTAAATATGTCGCTTTCAGTGCTTCAAGCATTCCCTTGCTCAGTGTTGCGACTCTTGCCAATAGAGCGGCTATTACCTGCGAGTCGCGCCTTGATCAAGGGAATGCTTGAAGCACCTAACCTATTGAATATGAAAGACAGGCTGTAGCGTGCCCACCTGCAGACTGCGTTATCAATACTTGTTGTAGGGGGGCTACAGCGGCGCATTGATGCCTTGCTGCCGGTGAGCACGCTACAGCTGAAAGAGACATATTTAGTGGCCGGGTTAATAATGGCTTGTCTGTCTGCTGGAGAATAATTTGCCCGAACTTGTCGATATTGCGGTCTACCTGTCGGTTGGCGCTGCTGCGGGGCTGTTTGCCGGCCTGCTGGGCGTGGGTGGGGGCTTGATCATCGTGCCCGCGCTGGTCTGGGTCTTCAGCAGTAATGGGTTCTCTCCCGATGCCATCATGCACCTGGCCGTGGGGACTTCGCTCGGGACCATCGTGGTCACCTCGATCTCCTCCATCTCCGCGCATCACAAGAGAGGGGCCGTTCTCTGGCGACAGGTGATGGCTCTTTCCCCGGGTATCGTAATCGGTGCCTGGTGTGGTGCCCTGGTGGCGGACTCTCTTCCCACCCTCTGGTTGCAGAGGGTGTTTGCATGTTTTGCAATCATGGTCGGATTGCAGATGGCTTTCAGGGTCAAGGCTGAAGCCCACCGCCAGCTGCCGGGTGGTGCAGGTATGGGCCTGGCCGGCTGGATTATCGGGCTGGTATCCGCAGTGGTTGGCATTGGCGGTGGCTCAATGACGGTCCCCTTCCTCAGCTGGTGCAGTGTGAACATGCGTAATGCGGTGGCAACCTCCGCTGCGTGCGGGTTGCCTATTGCGGTTGCCGGTGCCATTGGATTCGTGGTGGCCGGATGGGGTGCAGCAGGGCTGCCGCAGTGGAGCAGTGGTTATCTCTTCTGGCCGGCACTGCTGGCCGTGGTGAGCGCCAGTGTGCTGTTCGCGCCCCTGGGTGCAAGGCTTGCACATACACTGCCCGTGGATACCCTGAAGCGTGTCTTCTCTCTTCTGCTGTTGGTGATTGGGCTGAAGATGCTTATTGGCTGACGCGCCTGTACAGCAACAGGTTGCCCCACTCGTCGCGCAGCGCCAGGCGCCCCTCCTGTTCCGCGTATTCGTATCGCAGCGATTGCCCTGAGGAGAGTTCCTGCATGGAGAGTATCTGCTCGTTCTCTATGTGGATGCGGCCTTCCCTGAAATTGTCCTTGTCCCTGTAGATGCGGAAGCGGCCGTTGCGAATCACCAGCATGTCACCGGCCTGTCCCTGCCAGCTTCCGTCAAGCTGCTCCGTTATGCTGGGTGCGGGTGCAAACTGCGGCATGGCTCTCCAGGGGTTGTACGCCGGCGCGCCACCAAAGGAGTTGAAGGGCATGCTTCCGGGATTGAAATTGTTGGGCATGCCAAAACCGCTCATCGGAGACATCGGGTTGCCGAAGCCGGGCATGCTGCCAAAACCGCTCTGGGGTGAATTGAAGCCCATCGACCCGCTGCCTTTGCGTTTCTCGTAAGCGGATGAAAAGGCGTCCATCATATCCATCATGGATTCGGCCATGCCGTTGTAGCGGTTCGGATAATCCAGGCTTTCTGCCCTGGTTACCGAAACTGCAAGGCAGAGTAGTGTCAGCAGGATGATTCTGGTTTTCAAAAGTTAAGCCTGTGTTGTGACCCGGTGATTGAGAGGATAGTGTGGTCTGAGCCGGGTACTCTTTCAAGTCCTCTATGCAGGGGCAGGAGAATGCTACAAAAAGATTCCTGTTCGGGCTTGCCATGGGGGTTGGATGGTGGTTTGATCTATAGTTCACTGTCATCGTAAACGGTTGTGTGGCAGGATATTAATGTAGTTTGGATAATAATTATTAAAAGGTTTCAGGACGCGAAATCATGACTGCAACAGATAATCCTGATAAAGAGCGCCGCGGGCGAACCCAGGATGTGATCGACAACTGGCTATCGGAGCGTCAACAGATGCTGGTGCTTTACTGCCAGCTCGCGGGACTCGAACCCTTCGAGCCCGACAAGCCGAACAAGCAGCTGCTGAGAGACTACTGCCAGGTGCTGGTGGATTACATGGCGTTTGGGCACTTCGAGGTCTACGATCGTATTGCCCAGGGGGAAGAGCGTCGCAGGGAAGTCCTGGATATGGCTGAAGAGATCTACCCCAGGGCTGTTGAGGTTACCGAAACGGTGGTCGCCTTCAACGACAAATACGATACCTCTGACCATGAGCAGCCGCTGGACCACCTGGATCAGGATCTGTCCACTCTTGGAGAGGATTTGGCCGGCCTTATTGAAATGGAAGATCGCCTGGTCGCCGCAATGCAGAAGTGACCTGTCTGCCTGCAGCGGGGTCTGATCAGCCACGGGCTGATGTGTCCGCCGGGCAACCTGTCACGGTTATTTCTTTGTCGGCAGCCCGAAACTGATTGCGCGGGGTGTCGGGGCGATAGGGTATTATGGTGTCTGGGCTTGGTAAATTCTTCCACTGGCAGCCTGACTCGGATCAGTTCGTCGCACCCCTGCGCCTGAAAAAGAGCTTCGAGTCCCATCTCGAGCAGTTTCCCAAAGGTATAGACAACGTACACATCGACGTGATGCTGAGCGCCGAGTTCATCAGTCGTGCCCGGCTGTTGGTGCGCAGAACACTGATGCACGAGGTGGCGGTCAACTACTGGGGAGAACCTCCATCTCCGCCCGACAACAAGGATATTCACGCCTTTAAAGAGAGCTACGTCGGGATGATGGAGGTGGCGGTGGATCGGGCGCGAAAGAGTGCCCATGTCGCACTTATTCAGCTGCTCCAGTGTTCGGTTGTAAAACTCCTTCCCGGCCTGGTCAACGACGAGATTGATCGTCTCAAGGGGCAGATGAAGCGGGCAGGTGGCGGGGACGGCCAAGCCTCCAGCAGCCGTTCGGTGGTTACGCATGAGCGGTTGGTGATCCTGTCGAAGAACACCGATATCATCCGCTACAGAATCCTGCGCAGTCTCTTCAGGGAGCTCTTGAAGCTGGAGAATACGCGTCTCAGCAAGCTACGCAAATCGGTGCTGGGCAGGTCCTGGCCCGCACCCCGTGCCATTCTCTTCAATCCGTTGCTGCAGCTGCCCTCGCTGTGGGCTGACGAATTGATGATGCGCCACTACACCCTGGTCTGCACCGACCGTGAAAACCCCGGTGGCTTCGACAGGGTCAATCGCCTGATGGTGGAGCTCTTTGCAGATTTTCTGCCCCACTGGTGCCAGCCGGTGGATTCCGACCTCGCCCTGGGGCAGGTTCCCGAAAGTAAGGCCAGCAAGTCCCTGGCGTTCAACGAGATTGAAAGAGTGTTGAAAAGCGCGCTTCAGTCCATCGAATTCGAGCAGGGCCTGACCTCCTGGCTCGATTCGCCCGAGAACATCGATAAGATCGTTTTCTCGGAGCGCGGGGCGCCGGCAGGAGACAGGGGGCGAAGCAGGGGATGGGATATGCCCCAGTGGCCCGAGTTTCACCGCTCGCTGATCAGGAGAGTACTCAAGCGATTCAAGACGAGTGGACTGGACCTGGAGATACTGGCGTGCCATGTCGCCACCTCGCTCTATCTTGAACTGGATCGAAAGCTGTCCGTACGCTTTATCTGTCAGTACCTTTCGGGCCGTATAAGACGCAAGGACCTGCTGAGACGTCTTGGCAGTATGCAGGGCGTGGATGACCCGGTGCAGGTTCAGAAGATACTGGACCGGGCTGCATCGGCTATAAAAAAGACACCGGGGGTGCAGCGAAATAAAAGGATTTTCAGCTTTATGCGTCACTTCCTCCGCCTGCGTCACGACCTGAAGCTCGCTTATCTTGGTCACAAGGCGATGGCGGATATCCGCCTGCTGCACAATCCCCAGGATATCGAGTTGTCACGTAGCAACGGGACCCTGCACGAGTTCGTTTTGCGGGAGGAGCAGCAGCCTGAAAAACACCGCATCAGAAATCACGTGATTCTGAAAGCCGATCTGCGCGGCTCAACCAGGATTACTGCCCAGCTGCTGGAGAAGGGGCTCAATCCGGCATCCCATTTCAGTCTCAATTTTTTCGACCCGATCAACAAGCTGCTGACGATCTATGGTGCGAACAAGGTTTTCGTCGAGGGTGACGCGGTGATCCTGAGCGTCTTCGAGTACGAGGATACGCCATACCAGTGGCTGTGTGTCTCCCACGCCTGTGGGCTTGCGGTGAATATCCTGAAGGTGGTCGACAGGCAAAATATCGAGAACAGGAAGTATGGTCTGCCGGAACTTGAACTGGGATTGGGTATCGCCTTCAGCGACCAGGAGCCTGCCTTTCTCTACGATGAAGAGCGGGAGATCATGATCTCCTCTGCCATCAACAGGGCGGATCAGCTCTCTTCCTGCTCAGCTGCTGTACGCAAGTCCGACTATGGAAAGCGTCTCGGCCGGGGGGTCGAGGTTTACTCGCCCGCGGATCCGGGCGGCCAGGACAAGGAGGCCAGTGACCGGCTTGTACGGTACAACGTCAACGGTATCGAACTTGACGTTCCCGCATTCTACAAGCTCAAATCGGAACTGGTGTTGAAGCAGGTGCAGTTCGACCTCAACGGTACCGAGGCACGCTTCCTGGCGGCTCGCTACCCCGATCTCGACGGAAAGATGCACTGGCTCGTGGTCAGGGAGGCGCCAATCCGCAAGTGGAACGGGGAGGAGCCCGGAGCCCAGGAGGAGCACGGGCGCAGTTATTACCAGGTGGTGTCCGATCCCGATACGCTCAGGGCAGTGATCGACAGGGTCAGGGAGCGTCGCAGAGAGATCGGCAACGGCTTGCGGTCATCCGCCGGGGACGGGGAGACTACAGGGAAGAGCTACCTGCACTGAGCGTCCCTTCTGTCTTGGCAATACTGGCGGGTACGAGACGTTGTTTCGGCAGCACGGGGCGCAGCTTGTTGCTCATGCGCGCCGGTTCCCCCCCCAGTCTCTGCTCATAGATGACCGAGTAGGCAAGTACCCGCTGGGTATAGCGTCGGGTCTCCGTGAAAGGGATCGTCTCGATCCAGATCTCCGCATCCACCGGCTTCTCGGGCAGCCAGCTCTTCACCCTGTGGGGGCCGGCATTGTACGCTGCTGTTGCCAGCACCTGGTGTTCACCAAGCTGATTCATGACCTGTCGAAGATAGCCCGTTCCGAGTTTTATGTTGGTTTTCGGATTGAGCAGATCGCGCTTGCGGGGTTTCGGGTGACGCAGCCGTTTGGCAACGGACTTGGCTGTTTTGGGCATCAACTGCATCAGTCCCATGGCACCCGCGGGGGATATCGCATCGCGGGAGAAAGCGCTCTCCTGGCGTATCACGGCAAATACCCAGGCTTCGTCCAGCTGCTGTTCCTCGGCGTTTCCTGTAATCCTGGCGTGATGCTCCAGCGGGAAACGCAGCTCCAGGTCGTCCCAGTAACCGGTACGGGCCAGGGTGAAGATCGCCCGGTCGTGCCAGCTCCAGGATTGGGCCAGTTTGGCCGCGGCCTGCAGTTCGGCCTGATCCATTCCGCGGGTCACGTAGCGCCACTCGCGGCGTGCATCAGGCAGGCGGTCAAGGGCGAGCAGTTCCCTGGCCCGCAGCAGCCCGGGATGCTTCGAAACCTTTTCCAGCCTGGATGAGTCGAGCTCAAGGGGCGTATGTTCGAGGTGGTAATCCAGCCTCAGGCGGTCGGCGGCCAGGAAGCCGTGGTAGCTGCGCTCTGCAGCGAGTTCCCTGAAGAGCAGGTAGGCCTTGTCCCACTGGTCGGTTTCGGCGAGTGCATAAGCCTGCCAGTAGCGCCAGTTCTCCTGCTTACGGAGGCTCTCGGGAGTGCTGTCCAGCCAGGAGAGAAAGTGCTCCCACTGCTGCAGGGACAGAGCCATGCGCAGGCGCCGCTCCGCATACTTCAGGTCGCCCTCCCGGGGGGAGACACGCTCCATCCAGCTCAAGACATCCTTGTGATTCTTGCTGGCCATGCGGAAACCCAGGTAGCGCTCGATTTTATAGCCGGTATCCTCGTTCAGGCCGGCCTGGCTGCTGATCTTCTGCCAGCTCTTCAGGGCGGCATCGAGATCCTTTCGGGCAAGCCTCTTCATGCCGTGGTGAATCATCTGCTGTTTATAGGGATGCCCGTCGTGGCGGGTGCTCAATCGGGCCACCTGCTCCGGCTTGCGGTGGAGCTGCAGCCATTGATCGAGCCAGACCTTCTGCTTCTTGGGCAGAAAACGACCCAGGTAGCGGGCAAGGCGGCTGTTGTTCTTGGCCATCGCCAGGTCGATCCGTTTCCAGACCAGCTCCGGGTTGAAGCGTTCGCTTTGCTGGAGCGCCTCGAGCAGCGGGTCACACGCCTTGGGCAGGGAGGAGCCGGATAGCCAGATCCTGGATGCGCCTGACAGCGCCTCCTCCTGGTGACCGGTATTGTGGAGTGCCCAGAGGTGCGTGCACTGCCGCTTCGTGTTCCCCGAGGGTTTGGAGAATGCGCGGTAGGTCCACCAGCGTCTCTTATTGGCCAGGTGTGACAGCCACTTGCCGCGTAACCGGTAGGAGAGGGGGGTGTCAGCGTAGCGATTCAGAAATCGCTCCACTTCATCGCTCTTGAGCTGTTTCAGCCTGGAGAGAAGCTCCTGCAGTTCCAGGTAGGGCAGGAGGGGATAGTTGCTATGTTCCAGCCGGGTCTTGAGGGTGTTGTATTTGAGGGGATCTTTGCCAAGGGCTTTTTCAGCGGCCAGAAAATCCTGCTGCAGGGGGGTAAGGCCGGTATCACCGCTCTTCACGGCGGCCTGTAGGCCTGCTGTGGCAAACAGCATCAGAAGCAGCAGGAGAATGTAATGGCGGGTTGTAATTTCCATGGCCCCTCTTGAGTGAGTGCCGCTACAACTTTAGGAGAAGCTTAGAGCGGAGCAGTGTGTTGTTCAAGATGCATTGTGGTGACTTTTTCTATTCCCATCAAGGGAATACTGATCGGGTGCGGCTTGTTCCCTCCGCCTTGCGGTTGTGTCGGAGGGAGTAATTGGCGATCATCCGGGGATGAGTAGTGAAAATGATACGACTCCGCAGATCGAGAGTGCGGAGCTGCAACAGCTGATCAAAGAGGTTGCTGAAAAAGAGATTATGTCGCGTTTTATGGGGGTGGATGTCCACCAGAAGCGCGACGGTTCCCTGGTGACGGATGCGGACCTTGCCTCCCAGGAGGGGATCAGGCAGGCGCTCAAGTCGCGTTGGCCCGCTATTCCGCTGCTTGGAGAGGAGATGGAGACGGCTGAGCAGGAGAGCGTACTGCGCCGTGGCGAGTATTGGTGCCTGGATCCTCTGGATGGCACCACCAACTACGCCAACGCAATCCCCTTCTTTGCCGTATCACTTGCCCTGATCCGTGATGGAGAGATTGTCGTCGGTGTCGTCTACGATCCTGTGCGGGACGAGTGTTTCCGGGCGGATCGTGGTGCGGGAGCTTTTCTGAACGACCAACCCATGAAACTGCCGGGCCAGGCCCAGTCACTGGCCGAGTGCGTGGCCATCGTCGATTTCAAGCGCCTGCCCAAGGAGCTGATGCTGGCGCTGGCCCAGCGGGCACCCTACCGCTCCCAGCGCAGTCTCGGATCTGTCACCCTCGAGTGGTGCTGGCTGGCGGCGGGGCGGGGGCAGCTCTACCTGCACGGTTCCCAGAAGCCCTGGGATTACGCGGCAGGCCTGCTGATTTTCGAGGAGGCAGGTGGCGCCGGCTGCCTGATGGACGTGCTGGGTGGCGAGTGCGGAACACCGGCCAGCCAGCTGGGCTCCCAGGCTGCCATTGGTGCCGTTGAACCAGGACTGCTGGCACAATGGCGGGAGTGGCTGGATGCTGCTGAGGCCCACTGACTGGCTGCGAAAGCTGAACCTGGCCTCCCCTGAACGGCGGCTGGAGTGGTTTCCGCCCTTTCGGGCCCTGGGTATCAGGGTGCTGGAGCTTGAAGAGAAAGGGCGTCGGACACGCATCCGGCTGCCCCTGTCAGAACGGACCCGCAACCCTGGCGGCAGCATGTTCGGTGGCGCCATGGCCTCGGTTGCGGATGCGGTTCCGGCACTGGCCTGTGCCAAGATCTTCACGGAATACACGGTGTGGACACGCAGTCTGCATCTTGAATTTTTACGCGAAGGCCGCACTGATCTGGAGTTGAGATTTGAAATGGAAGACCGGCAGCTTGCCGAAATCTCAGCGGAACTGGAGCAGAAGGGTCGCAGCGATCCGCTGTTCAGGTACGGCTTCTATCTCGGGGACGGCCTGCTATGTGCCAGGGTGGAGTCCCGGGTTGCGATCAGGGCGACCGATCAGCCGGGTTAATTTAGATGATGTTTAGGCCGGATCACCGGCTGGAGGTATATGTAGATGAGTGATCAGAATGGCCAGCTCGATATGGAGCTGAGCAGCGGTATCGCCGCATTCGAATCCAAGCACTTCTCCGTCGCGGCGCAGACGCTGTCGCCACTGGCCGAGCTGGGTAATGTCGAAGCCCAGTACCGGATGGCCATCATGGCCCAGAACGGACTCGGTATGACGGTCAACGAACTGCTGGCTTACAAGTACATGAAGTCTGCCGCAGAGGCGGGACTTGCCATGGCCCAGCATGGCCTTGGATTCATGTACCTGGAGGGGGAGTGCGTTGATAAGAACCCGCTGAAAGCGATCGAGTGGTTCAAGAAGGCGGCAGAGCAGGGTATGGCCGGTTCCCAGACCACCCTGGCCATGATCTACGAACAGGGCCAGGGTGTGGATCCCGACCCCGAAGAGGCCAAGCGCTGGTACCGGATGGCCGGATTCGAGTAACCGTTCGACCGGTTGCGCTCAGCGACACCCCCTTCGCTTGCGCACGGCAGCGGCCAGTTCGCGCAGTAACGGTTCGCTCTCTTCCCAGTTGATGCAGGCGTCGGTGATGCTCTGGCCGTAAACCAGCTCCTCACCGGCGCGCCAGTCCTGGCGTCCCGCCACCAGGAAGCTTTCGATCATGGCGCCCATGATGCGTTTGTCTCCACGGGCGACCTGGCCCGCCACATCACGGCCCACGTCGATCTGTTTCTGGTGCCGCTTACGGGAGTTTGCGTGGCTGAAATCGACCATCATCCTGGGCTTGAAACCGGCACCTTCCATCTCTTCAGAAGCGATATTGATGCTCTCGGTATCGTAGTTCGGGCGGGTGCCGCCGCGCAGGATGACATGGCAGTCCTCGTTGCCATTGGTGGCGAAAATGGCCGATTTCCCCTCTTTGGTCACCGATAGGAAGACGTGGGGCTGGGAGGCTGAGCGCATGGCGTCCAGGGCGATTTTCAGGGTGCCGTTGGTGCCGTTCTTGAAGCCGACGGGGCAGGAGAGACCCGATGCCAACTCCCTGTGTCCCTGGCTTTCGGTGGTGCGGGCACCGATGGCGCCCCAGCTGATCAGGTCCGCGACATACTGGGGGCTGATCAGGTCGAGGAACTCGGTACCTGCCGGCAGTCCCATGTCGTTTACATCCAGCAGCAGTTGGCGTGCCAGGTGCAGTCCCTTGTTGATATGGAAGGTGCTGTCCAGGTCCGGGTCATTGATCAACCCTTTCCAGCCCACCGTTGTGCGCGGTTTCTCGAAGTAGACCCGCATCACGATCATCAGGTCATCCTTCAGTTCATCGGCCACTCTCTTCAGCTGTTCAGCATACTCGCGGGCTGCGTTGGGATCGTGCACCGAGCAGGGTCCGATGATCACCAGCAGGCGGTCGTCCTCGTCGTGGAGGATTCTGTGGATCGCCTGGCGAGCCTCGTAGACGGTGGTGGCTGCCCGGTCCGTGATGGGGAAATCGGACTGTAGCTGTGCAGGTGAAACCAGCTCTTTTATGGCACGGATACGTAGATCGTCTGTCTCGGGTTTCATGTCGGCTCTGAGATGCTCGCAGGGAATAGAGGGTTGAAAACCCGCAGATTATAACGTGCTGGATATCGGTTGCCAGAGTGGGACCTGTTTTAAGTGGTGACAGGGTCTTGTCCGTTTCCGGTGTGGAATGGATGCGTGCATCTGCTGAATCAGTGGGCTAGTGATGGATCAGCATGGGCTGGGAGTGGTGCAATGTATCGAAGATTTGTTACAAAACAATCGCCTACATGCATTTACTTCATTCCTTTCCGCGCATTAAATTTAACTCCTCACCGGGAGGGCGGGGCCTGAGCGGTGGAAAAACAAAAAAATTACTGTCCCGGGAAGGGGCGGGGAATCACCAGGATAGGTGGCTTTGCTCTCTTCAGCAGGAATGCGGGACGAGGGTTGCTGATAGTCAGGAAAATACCATGTCTACCCCGGATCAGGAGCCGATAAGCTACAGCCCGGAGAAGGAGAAGATCAGAAAGCTGGATCTGCTCATCTTCAAATTGAAAATCGAAGATGCGGAGAACAACAGAGAGGAGATCGCCCGCCTGAAAGTGCGGCGGAAGATCTTAAGCCTGAAGCACTTCTTCAAGCACTCGATATCACCATTCCAGTACGGGGCGACCATAACCCTGGGACTGTTTGCCGCCTTCCTGATCTCTGTGATCAGGTCCGCATAGCCCCCCCCCCCCCCGCGTAGGGGGGACAGGACCCGCTTACTTGGTGAGAGCCATGAACAGCTGGGGAAGCTTCTCCGGCAGTCGCTCGACCTTGTCGATCACCGAGTACTGGTTGCCGAAGATATCCTTTACATACTCGTCCGCATTGGGGTCGAGATTGATGCAGTAGGTGTAGATCCCTTCGAGATCAAGCTCCTGTACCGCCTTGTAGGTGTCCTGGATAAGCATCTGCTGGTCGTTGACGTCGATATCGGAAGGCTCGCCGTCGGTCAGCACCAGCAGCAGTTTTTTGTCCGCCTTGCGTGCACCCAGGTAGTGGGCGGCATGGCGCATGGCGGCACCCATGCGGGTGGAGTAGCCCGCCTCCATGGCGGCCAGGCGGTCTTTCACCCGGTCGTCCCAGTGCTCTTCGAAGCCCTTGATGTGCTGGTAGCGCACCTCGTGACGGGTGTTGGAGGAGAAGCCGGCGATGGCGAACTCATCTTCCAGGTGTTCGATTGCCCAGGCCAGCAGCGCTACCGCTTCCTGGCTCAGCTCCAGGATGGTCTGACTCGCCCCCTCCGGGATCTCACTGAGGGACTGGGAGAGATCCAGCAGCAGCATAACTGCGATGTCGCGACCGTCGTGGCGGTGGCTCATGTTGATGCGCGGGTCCGGGGTGTGACCGGACTTGAAGTCGATCAGCGAGCGGATCGCCACGTCCAGGTCGAGTTCGCTCCCTTCCTCCTGGTATCGGATGCGCACGTAGTTCTGGGGCTTTAGCATGTCGAGGAGCTGCTTCAGGCGCTTGGCCAATGCCTCGTGCTTGGAGAGCAGTTCGTCGATCTTCGTGCCGTCGGCGGAGGGGTGTAGCCGCTCGTAGAGGCTCACCCAGTCTGGGCGATAGGTCTTGGTGGTGTAGTCCCACTCCGGGTAGTGGCGCGGGGGCAGACCATCGAGCTCCTCCTCCTCTTCCTGGACCTCGCGGGTGGCTTCAAAGTCATCCGGCTCATCATTCTCTTCGATGTATACCCACATGTGACGGTTGTCGTCACGGTAGTCCACCTCGGTATCGGTGAAGTAGACGTTGGCCGAGAGGTCCTCCTGGCGCCGGGTACGGGCGGTGAAGGAGAGGGCCAGGCCTGCGACCTCCTTGGTGCTCGACTCACCCTTGGACATCATTTCGTGGAAGCGCTCGGCAAACTCCAGGATGTCGGGGTTCTTGTAACCGTGATCCGGGTCCATGATGGCGTAGGACATCATTGCCAGGCGGTGTCGGATGCAGGACTCCTTCTCCGGATTGCAGTCGTCCTCGCCCGGCTTGGGGTGGAGTGCAAGCCAGAGGTTGCGCAGGCCGGGATAATCCCGCATCGCCAGGTATTCAACGCGGCAGTCTTCGAACAGCTCTGCAGCCACACGCTGGAAAGGGCTGTAGTTGTCAGCCACGATCTTGGAGGTCCAGCGCTGGTGGGCGGACATGTGGGCCACGGTGGCGCGATAGCGGTCGATGCCACTGACGCCGCTTTTGTCATCGTACACATCGGGGATTCGCATACCCAGGGGATCGTAATAAGGCATCGGCTTGCGTAATTCGTCCCAGCCCTCGGAGTAGGGTACGAAGTGTACCTTGGTATGCCACAGGGACTTGGTGTAGAGATCCAGCTTGCGTTCGTTGTCGGCGTACAGGGTGCCATGGCGTTCACGCTGGAGCACCGCCTTGCTGTCCGCGGACTGCAGGCTGAAGAAGTCGATCTGTCGCTCGGGGTGGTCGCTGTAATGGAGCACGCCGTAGTCCACCCAGTTGCGGATGCCCTCCAGGGAGAGCTGGTGCAACAGGTAGGGGGTCTGTTTCAGCAGCTCCGGCATGCCGGGGCTGGGGAAGGTGTTACTCTGGTTACCGTGGATGGAGGTGCTGGTGCGCTCCATCATGTCCATCACCAGTTCCACGAAGTGTTCGAACTGTTCCCGGCTGTGCAGGCGGCGGGCAGCCTCCGGCATGGTCTGCATGAAATCGGGGATGGAGCGCCCGTTCGGGGTGCGTGTGATCTGCCACACCGTCTGGGAGACATAGGAGAGCATCTCCTCGCCCAGCTTGTGGGCCACGAACGGCATCTCTTCCAGGTAGACCAGTACCGGTTCGAAGCCGCGCCCGATCATGCAGATCAGGGAGGCGCCGTCCAGGTAGTCCTTGATCCCCTTTTCGGAGAGCAGGGTTGCGGCTTCGGTCATGCAGTCGCCGAATACGTCCTCCAGCTGACCAAAGTTACAGGTCAGTTGGCTGCGGTACTGCTCGAGGTCGGCTTCACTCAGACTCATTAAATTTTCCTGCGTCGAAGACTCTCACCAGGGACTCCCTGGTCGTCAGCTGAATCCATCTGCGCTGCCATTCCGGTGCCTACCGGAATCTGTTTCAGGTCAGCTGGATCCTGGATTCCGGCAGGTGCCGGAATAACGGGGCCCCTAACGTAATTGTCGTGTCCGTAATCGCGCTCAGGCGAAGACGGCGTCGATGGCGTGATCCAGGGTGGAGCGGATATCGGCATCGTCGGTTATGGGGCGCACCATGGCCATGCGACAGGCGGAGCGGGGTTCGATGCCCCGTTTTATCAGCTGTGCGGCATAGACCAGCAGACGGGTGGAGATGCCCTCGTCCAGGCCGTGGCCCTTGAGGTTGCGGGCATTCTCGCCAACCTTGACCAGCTTGTTGGCGGTCTCCTCGTCGATGCCGGTCTCGCTGGCGACGATACCGGCCTCGACGCTGGAGGCGGCATAGTCGAAGTCCATGGCGGCAAAGCGCTGCTTGGTGGACTGTTTCAGGTCTTTCATCAGGCTCTGGTAACCGGGGTTGTAGGAGATAACCAGCTGGAAGTCCTCGTGGGCATCGATCAGCTCGCCTTTCTTGTCCAGGGGCAGCTGACGGCGATGGTCGGTCAGCGGGTGGATCACCACGGTCGTGTCCTGGCGGGCTTCGACAACCTCGTCAAGGTAACAGATTGCCCCGATCCGGGCGGCTGTGGTCAGTGGGCCATCGACCCAGCGGGTACCGTCGGAGTCGAGGAGGTAGCGGCCCACAAGATCAGAAGCGGTCATGTCCTCGTTGCAGGCCACGGTGATCAGGGGCCTGCCCAGTTTCCAGGCCATGTGCTCTACGAAGCGGGATTTACCGCAGCCGGTGGGCCCCTTGATCATTACTGGCAGGCGCTCCTCGTAGGCGGCTTCGTATAGGGGTACTTCGTCGCCCTGGGCCTGGTAGAAAGGTTCCTCTGTAATCCGGTACTGATCGATGTCGAGACTCATGACTGCTCCGTTAAAAATAATTACACCTGAAATTGTAGGGTAGGATAATCGGAAACAACTATAAGCAACACTAAAAATTAATAATTTCAGTCATAAATATTTTCTTATGTTCTGAAATTCATGCCCCTGAAGGGCGAAAGGCGGGGTCGGGAGTACCGAATGGGCAGGCAGGCAAGCTGCAGAGGCCCGTTGAACCGGGCCCACTGCAGTGTTTCGCCTGTTACATCGACTGGGTGCCGCCAGGTCCTTCGCTAAGGGCCGCGTGGGCAGCGGCCAGGCGGGCGATAGGTACCCGGGGACCCGAGCAGGAGACGTAGGTCAGTCCGATGCGGTGGCAGAAGCGGATGGAAGCGGGATGGCCGCCATGTTCGCCGCAGATACCCATCTTCATATCCTTACGCTTGCTGCGTCCCCAGCCCACTGCCAGCTCCATCAGCTTGCCAGTACCCTTGATATCGAGTACCTCGAAGGGATTGTCCTGCAGGATCTCGTTCTCGTTGTACATGGGCAGGAACTTGTTCTCCGCATCCTCGCGGGAGAAGGAGAAGGTGGCCTGGGTCAGGTCGTTGGTGCCGAAGGAGAAGAACTC
>JBEVVY010000001.1:1989880-2122373 GCA_040506895.1 Sedimenticola sp. | reverse complement strand
TGTACATGGGCAGGAACTTGTTCTCCGCATCCTCGCGGGAGAAGGAGAAGGTGGCCTGGGTCAGGTCGTTGGTGCCGAAGGAGAAGAACTCGGCCACCTCGGCCAGGCTTTCGGAGCGCATGCAGGCGCGTACCACCTCCAGCATGGAGCCGAACTTGAAGCAGGTCGACACACCATAGTGTGCCTCCACCGCCTGCTGCGCCGAGTCGACGATGGATTTCACTCGGACCAGCTCCTGCTTGGTGCAGACCTGGGGTACCATGATCTCGGGGCAAACATCCAGCCCCTCCTTGGCGCATTCGGCGGCCGCTTCCAGCACGGCCCTGATCTGCATGGAGTAGATTTCCGGGAAGGTGATGCCCAGCCGCACACCACGGTGACCCAGCATCGGGTTCACCTCGTGCAGTGCGCGCACCTTTTTCAGCATCACCGTCTTCTTCTCGATCGCCTCGTCCACCAGTCGGGGGTCAGCCATCTTGTCGATGGCCGGATGGGTGTCGGCAGTGCGGTACATGAACTCCACGGTGTCTGAGAGGATGTTCATGCCCAGTACCGTATCCCTCAAATGCTTGAGCTGCTCCAACTCCTCTTCCAGCTGGCTCTCCGAGGGCAGAAATTCGTGGATAGGGGGGTCAAGCAGGCGCACGGTAACCGGCTTTCCGGCCATCGCCTTGAGCATCCCCTTGAAATCACTGCGCTGGATCGGCAGCAGCTTGTCCAGTGCCGCCTGGCGGCTGGAGGCATCCTCGGCCAGGATCATCTCCACCACGATGGGCAGGCGCTCCACGGCATTGAACATGCGCTCGGTGCGGCAAAGGCCTATTCCCTGGGCGCCGTATTCCACTGCCTTGGCAGCGTCATCTGGGGTGTCCGCATTGGCCATCACCTTGAGAGAGGCTGTCTCATCGGCCCAGCCCAGCAGCGTCTCCAACTCGGCGCTGAACTCTGCCTCTTTCATGGCTACTTCGCCCAGGTAGACGTCGCCTGTGGTGCCGTCGATGGTGATCAGGTCACCCTCGCTGATGGTGGCCTCGCCAACGAAGGCCTTGCGCATCTGCACGTCCACGTGGATCCCCTCGGCGCCGGCCACGCAGGGTTTACCCATGCCACGGGCCACAACCGCCGCGTGGGAGGTCTTGCCGCCGCGGGAGGTGAGAATGCCCTGGGAGGCAAAGAAACCGTGGATATCCTCGGGCTTGGTCTCCTCGCGAACCAGGATCACTTTCTGTCCGGCGCGGCCCTCCTGCTCTGCCCGGTCCGCGTCAAACACGGCGTGTCCCACTGCTGCGCCCGGAGAGGCGGGCAGCCCCCGTGCCAGCGGGGTCGCCTTGGCGGTAGGGTCGAGGCGGGGGAAGAGCAGCTGCTCCAGTAGTTCGGGCTGAATACGCAGCAGCGCCTGCTGCTTGTCTACCAGTCCTTCGCGCATCATCTCCACCGAGGTGCGTACCAGGGCGGTGGCATTCATCTTGCCGTTGCGGGTCTGCAGGCAGTAGAGGCGACCGCGCTCGATGGTGAATTCGAAGTCCTGGACCTCCAGGTAGTGGTTCTCCAGGCGGTTGCGCAGCTCCACCAGCTCACGGTACTGCTCAGGCATCTCGTCTGCCAGGGCGTCGATGGGTTTGGGGGTGCGGATACCGGCCACTACGTCCTCGCCCTGTGCATTGGTGAGGTATTCGCCGAACATGCGGTTCTCTCCGGTGTCCGGGTAGCGAGTGAAACCCACGCCGGTTGCCGAATCGTCCCCGAGGTTGCCAAAGACCATGGTGCAGATATTGACCGCGGTGCCGTTGGCCATGTCGGGGGTGATGTTGAACTCGCGCCGGTAATCCACTGCGCGCTTGCCCGTCCAGGAGTTGAAGACTGCCTTGATGGCGATCTCAAGCTGCTCGTAGGGATCGACCGGAAAGGGCTTGCCGGTCTCGCGTTCCACCACGTCGAGGAATATATCTGAGGCTTCCCGCAGGTCCCGGGCGGAGAGGGCCACGTCCTCTTTTACGCCAACCCGCTGCTTGAGTGCCTCGAACTCCTCGTCGAAGGCCTCGTCGGAAACGCCCAGGGCCACCTTGCCGAAGAGTTGTATGAAACGGCGGTAGGCGTCGTAGGCAAAACGTTCGTTGCTGGACTGCGTGATCAGGCCCTGCAGGGTGTCACTGTTGAGGCCCAGGTTGAGAATGGTGTCCATCATGCCGGGCATGGACATGGCTGAGCCTGAACGGACGGAGACCAGCAGGGGGTTGTCAGAGCTTCCGAAGCCCTTGCCTGTCTTCTCTTCGAGGGAGAGCATGTTGGCCTTCACCTGGTCCATCATGGCTGCAGGCAGGTCCTGGTCCCGGTCGTCCAGGTAGGTGAGGCATGTCTCGGTCGTGATGACAAAACCGGGTGGCACATTGAGGCCGATCTGGGTCATCTCGCAGAGGTTTGCGCCCTTGCCTCCCAGCAGCATCTTGTCTTTTCCATCACCTTCTTCAAATGCGTAGACGTATTTTCTTGTATCAGACATGCAACAGTTCCTGTTTTTCTGTTCACCGGCTCTTGTGGATGACAGGTGGCCGGATAATTGACTTCGGTAAAAGGGGTAATTTACACTTTTTTTGTGTCCGGCAGCTGACAGTCTTCAGGCTAGTTGAGAAGGCTCAATAAAGCTTGGGAAATTTATTGTCCTGGCTCAAATGGATGGGGCGGGAAGGAGAGTGGTATCGTGGCTGCCGGGAATGCCGATATTCAGTCGCCTCCGGCTGCCCTCACCTGTACCTGCGTCCACTGTGCAGGCGAAAAAAAAGCCTCGCCGAAGCGAGGCTTTTTTGTACAGAACGTACGGTAACCTTTCGATTACTTGTGTACGCCCAGCTTGTCGCGCCAGCCGGGGAAGATAGCGTCGGCATCGTGCGGGAAGGACTCGAATGCACGCGCGAACTCTTTGTGGTCTTTCGCGTACTCGATGGGGTCAGCACCCTCTTTCCAGCACTCGTAAGCCTGACGCAGGGAGGTAGCACCAGCTGCGGGGCTGTCGATGTGGCCGTAGGAACCACCACCGGAGGTGTTGATGATGTTGCCGTGACCCAGGTTCTCGAAGAAGCCGGGCAGACGCAGGGCGTTCATGCCACCGGAGATGATCGGGGTGGTGGGCTTCATGCCGTACCACTTCTGGTAGTAAACCGGACCCTGGCACTCGTCACGCTCGATCATGTAAGCGATGTTCTTGTCGGAGGCGTCGCCTTCCATCTTACCGTAGCCCATGGTGCCTACGTGGATACCGGAAGCACCCTGCAGACGGGACATCTTGGACAGAACGAAAGCGGTGTAGCCGCGCTTGGCGCTGGGAGAGGTCACTGCACCGTGACCGGCACGATGGTAGTGCAGGTACTGGTCGGCGAAGTAGCGACGGGCGGTGGTAACCATACCGGGGCCACCAACGTAGCCGTCGACCAGGAAGGCAACCTTGTCAGCGTCGGGACCGAAGGTCTCGAGAATGAACTCACCACGAGCGATCATCTCGTTGTGGTCGTCAGCGGTGATGTTGGCAGAGAAGAGCTTGGCTTCGCCAGTCTCGTCCTGTGCGCGCTTCATTGCATCGTAAACGAGGGGGTAAACCTTCTTGGCGGGGCAGAAGACCTGGTTGCCCTGGGGCTCGTCGTTCTTGATGAAGTCGCCACCCAGCCAGAACTGGTAAGCCGCCTCGGCAAAAGGCTCGGGACGCAGGCCCAGCTTTGGCTTGATGATGGTACCGGCGATGTAGCCGCCGTTGTTGACGTCACGGCCCAGGATGCGCCACATGTCGTGGATGCCCTTCTGGGGACCGTCGAACAGCTGGATCATGCGCTCAGGCATGTAGAAGTCGTACATTTTGGCTTCTTTACAATCGCCCATGCCCTGGTTGTTACCGATGCACAGGGTCAGGAAGGATACCAGCATGGTGCGACCGTCGGTGATGTTGCGGTCGAACAGGTCGATGGGATACGCGATGCGCATGTCATCGGTGGCTTCGTCAAGGTGGTAAACCAGGGCGTCAACACCCTTGGTGAAGTCGTCAGTGGTGCAAACCTCAACGTTGGTGCCGGTGGAGGACTCTGCAGCGAAGTGAGCAGCCACTTCACCGAAAGAGTAGCCGGCAGCAGGCTTCATCTTGTAAGCAACGAGAACGTGCTTGCCACCTGCGATCAGATCCTCTTCTTTCAGACTCAAGTCTGTATAACGTGCTGATTGATCCATGCTAGGAACCTCTTTTGTTGTAAATGCGGCAGTCGTACATCAACTTGAAACAGCCAAGCCAACAAACTACCGCGAAAATTGTGGGGGAACTATAAATCCACAAAGATATAAACGAAATTAAAAGTTTTTAATTGGTGTGATAAGCTAAACTTTATGTCCTCGGAGCCTGTTTCATGCATCTCACCATTCGCCAATTGAAAGTTTTTGAAGCGGTGGCCACCCATCTCAGCTTTACCCGGGCGGCAGAGGAGCTTTACCTGAGCCAGCCGGCTGTTTCCATGCAAATCAAGCAGTTAGAGGAGAGTATAGGGCTGCCGCTGTTTGAAAAACTGGGAAAGAAAATCCATCTTACCGATGCCGGCAAGGAGCTCCACCACTACGGCAGATCTATCTTCAAACAGCTGGAGGAGATGGAGGAGGTCCTGGAGTCGATGAAGGGTCTCAGTCGTGGGAAGCTAGATATTGCCGTGGCCAGTACAATAAATTACTTCGCCCCACGCGCCCTCGGGGTCTTCTCCAAGATCTACCCCGGTGTCACCCTGAGCCTCGAGGTCACAAACCGCAAGAGCCTGATGCGGATGCTCGACCAGAACGAGAAAGACCTGGTTTTGATGGGACAGCCACCCAAGGACCTGGATCTGGAGTCTGAGCCCTTTCTTGAGAACCCCCTGGTCATTATCGCTCCCCCGGATCATCCGCTGGCGGGCAAAAAGAGGGTTTCGCTCGATCAGATAGCGGGGGAGACCTTCCTGATGCGCGAAGAGGGTTCGGGTACCCGACTGGCCATGGAGCGCTTCTTCGAGGACAAGGGGGTCGCGATCAACCGGGGCATGCAGATGACCCGTAACGAAGCGATCAAGCAGGGTGTCCGTTCCGGCCTGGGGCTGGGAGTTGTCTCGCTCCACTCCATCCAGTTGGAACTGGAGACCGGGCGGCTGGTCGTACTCAATGTGCCGGGCTTTCCCCTGCGGCGTAAATGGTACGTGGTGCACCGCAAGGGCAAGCGCCTCTCCCCATCCGCCCAGGCGTTCCGGGATTTCCTGCTGGGAGACGGATTACGTGAGGCCATCGCGGATGGCAGCTTTTCCGGGCAGATTCCGGGCGACTTTGAGGAACAAGAGGGGTAAACTAGCCCGTCACTCCCCCATTATATTAGGTGGCGGGGGAGCTGCCGGCCTGTTGAGTCGCCGGTCATGGCCGACGGGCTGGGTGTCCAGCCCATGGTTTTGAACTTCCGTTTGTTGCCGGATTTGTGCAATCTTATGTCTGACGACCCCGTTAACAGCCCTGATTCTGAAGCTGCTTCCTGGCCATTGTTGCAGCGTGCAAATCTGCCTGCCGATCTGAGGCAGCTGACCGGGGCTGAGCTTCCGCGTCTCGCCTCCGAACTGAGGGAATTCCTCATCGAGACCGTGTCGCGTACCGGCGGCCACCTTGCAGCCGGCCTGGGCGTGGTCGAGCTGACCATCGCCCTGCACTACGTTTTCAATACCCCTGAGGCACGACTGATCTGGGACGTGGGTCACCAGGCCTACCCCCACAAGATTCTCACCGGCCGCAGGGATCAGATGCATACCCTGCGTCAGAAGGACGGGGTGTCGGGCTTCCCGCGTCGCGAGGAGAGTGAATACGACGCCTTCGGTACCGGTCATTCCAGTACCTCCATCGGTGCCGCCCTGGGCATGGCAGCGGCGGCCAAGCAGAAAGGCGAGCAGCGGGATGTGATCGCCGTTATCGGTGATGCGGCCATGAGCGGCGGCATGGCGTTCGAGGCGCTCAATCACGCCGGTGCACTCGATCTCGACCTGCTGGTGGTGCTCAACGACAACGACATGTCCATCTCCCAGCCGGTCGGCGCATTCCGCAACCACCTGGCGAGGATGCTTTCCGGCAGGCTCTATACCACCGTTCGCGAAGGTGGCAAGCACGCGCTGAGCCATATCCCTCCGCTGGGTGAATTGATGGGCCGCTGGGAAGAGCATATGAAGGGCATGGTGATGCCCGGCACACTGTTCGAGGAGCTGGGTTTCAACTATATCGGTCCCATCGACGGCCACGATATGGATACCCTGGTCGCCACCCTGAGAAACATGAAGAAGATGCACGGTCCCCGACTGCTTCATGTTGTCACCCAGAAAGGAAAGGGATACCGGCCGGCGGAGGGGGATCCCTGTGTCTACCACGGCGTCACCCCGTTCAATCCCGAGACCGGGATGATGGAGAAGAAAGCCGCGACAGGGCCTACCTACACCCAGGTGTTCGGAGAGTGGCTCTGTGACCTGGCGGCAGAGGATGAGCGGCTGGTGGCGATCACGCCCGCGATGTGCGAAGGCTCGGGCATGGTGCAGTTCTCGAAGATCTATCCGGATCGCTACTTTGACGTGGGCATTGCGGAGCAGCATGCGGTCACCTTCGCTGCGGGATTGGCCTGCGAAGGGAGCAAGCCGGTAGTGGCCATCTATTCCACCTTCATGCAGCGGGCCTATGACCAGTTGGCCCACGATGTGGCACTGCAGAATCTCGATGTCACCTTTGCCGTGGACAGGGCCGGACAGGTGGGAGCGGATGGTGCCACCCATGCGGGCAGCTTCGATCTGAGCTACGCCCGTGCGTTGCCCAACATGGTGATCATGGCCCCGGCTGACGAGGCGGAATGCCGCCAGATGCTGCAGACAGCCTACCTCTACAAGGGGCCGTCCATGGTGCGTTACCCGAGAGGCACGGGACCCGGTGTGGCGGTGGACAAGGTGTTGCAGAGCCTTCCGCTTGGCAAGGCGGAGCTGCGTCGCAAGGGGAGCCGGCTTGCCCTGCTCGCCTTCGGCAGTATGCTTGCCCCGGCGCTCGAGGCGGCTGAACAGTTGGATGCCACCGTGGTGAACATGCGTTTCGTCAAGCCCCTTGACGGCAGCATGCTGGATGAGCTGGCTGCCAGCCATGAGCTGCTGGTCACCCTGGAGGAGAACGTGGTTGCCGGCGGGGCGGGTTCGGCAGTGAACGAATACCTGGCCGGGAAACGACGCGAAGTACGCACCCTCAACCTGGGGCTTCCCGATAGTTACATCGAGCACGCCACGTCCGCTGAACAGCTGAGTATTGCGGGCCTCGATGTCGAGGGAATAGTCCGCACGGTTTCAGGTGCCATGCCATCGGATGGCTCCACGGTGCTGCACTCCGCCTAGAATGGAAACAACAACAATCGGTATGTCTGTGCCGGATTTAAGGGATTCTCAATGAAGAAGTTCTTTGTGCTGTTCGTACTGCTGGTGGCGGTGCTGCTGGCGATACCCGGTTACGTCGGATACCAGGCGCAGGCGCGCTACCAGGTGCTCGTGGATCGTCTCGAGATGAGCGGCTTCAGGGTCAGTAAGCATGTCTACCAGCGGGGCTGGTTCGGTGCCACTGCAGAGAGTGACTTCGTGCTGCCCATACCTGCACCCGGGCCCAACGGTGAGAACAACATCCAGGAGTTCGGCTTCACCATCAACAGCGATATCGTGCACGGGCCCCTGATGCCCGCGGGAGGGATCGGTCTGGCGGAAATCAATACCCGCATCCTGGTGGATGGTAAGAACGTGTTCCCCGATGACTACCCGGCGAAGATCCAGACCCGTGTCGCATGGAATGGTGCAGGCGAGACCCTGGTGGATCTTCCGGCAACGGTGATTCCGGCCCAGCAGAAACGGCCACAGATCGATTTCGGTGGCATGAACGGGCAGATGGTTTTCGATGCAGGGTTCAGCAAACTGGATACCACCCTTGAAATGCCGGGCCTGGAAATCAGCGAGGGCGAAGCGAAGCGCCTGGTGGTGCAGGGTGTGCGGGCCGATTCGAAGTCCTGGCTGGATGAGAGTGGCCTTATGCTCGGCAGCGGTATGTTCGAAGTGGATCTGTTCGAACTGGTGATGATCGACACGCTCACCTCCGTGATCGTGGAAAAGATCGGTGCCGACGTGGACAGTTCGAAGCAGGGTGAGAATGTATCGGGCACTATCACCTACCGTCTCGAATCCGCTGACGTCAACGGTGAACACTACGGGCCCGCGGTACTGGAGCTGAGCATGGCCAATCTGCCTGCTGAAGTGCTGGTCGGGATTCAGCAGGGGATGGAGGAGATACAGCGTCAGCAGTTGCCCCAGAACCAACAGGCGTTCGCTGCCATGACCCTGCTGATGAGCAACGGCCCCAAACTGATACAGAGTGATCCCAGGCTCTCGATTGACCGACTGAGTGTGAAGACTCCCCGGGGGGATATTCAGGGACGTTTCTCCATCCAGCCGGTTGGTCTGCAGTGGCAGGAGATATCCAACGTACAGGCGGTGGTGGAAAAGCTGGAGGCCGAGGCGGAACTGAGCATGCCCGAGCCGTTCTTCCGCTTCATGTTCGTCCAGCAGGTGCGCAACCAGATCGCCCAACAACTGGAGATGCGCCGCCAGATGGGAGAGGAGGTGGAGTTGCCCGAGCCACATCAACTGGATGCCATGGCCGATTCCGCCGCTGAGCAGCAACTGCAGCGGCTGATCTCCCAGGAGGTGCTGGTGCGGGATGGTGGTTTGCTTTCAACCCGGGCAAGCCTCTCGTCGGGACTGCTAACCGTCAATGGCAAGAGTGTTCCCCTGCCGGTGCCCGGCGCCGCCCAGGCTCAATAACAGGGTGTGGTCGGCTAACGCCCTCACGTCCAATATGGAATGGTGTCCCGTCCTAAAATACGTTGACGTTTTTTTACACAGCCAGCTGCCTCGGGCAGCTGGCTTTTTCATGCACTTGTTCAGGCGTTTGCATCCCCAGGCTCAAGTGCGGCCTGATACGGTTGTAGGCATCTATCGACTCTGCCACTAACCTGCGCAACTCTTCGAACGTCTTGCAGCGATAGATCAAAAATTCCTGCTTCAATATTCCATTTACCCGCTCTGCCAGGGCATTTTGATAACAATCATAACCATCGGTCATCGATGGCCTAATGCCATTTTCACGCAGCGCCTGCTGGTAGGGCTCTGAGCAATACTGTATGCCACGATCTGAGTGATGAACCAGCTCTTTGTGGGTTCTTCGGCATACTACCGATTGGCGTAATGCTTTAACCGTGCTGTGCGCTTTCAGGTCATGGCTCAGCTCATAACCCATGATTTTTCGAGAGTAGGCATCTGTCACTAGCGATAAATAATGGACTCCCTGCTCACTCTCAAGATAGGTAATGTCACTGACAAAGACTTGCTCCGCTCTACATATCTCCATATCTTTCAAAAGATTAGGGTGTTTTTTCATCCAATGACGGCTGTTTGTTGTTTTGGTATAGCTGCGCCGCGCTCTTATCAGCAAGTTGTGCTGACGCAGATAATCAAATAACCCATCACGACCGAGTTTGATTCCTAGCTCTTCAAATCGGGGCTTGAGCAAGTAATAGAGCTTGCGGGTTCCCAGCCGGGGAAGTCGCCGACGCAACTCCAGCACCAAGGCCATGACCGGCCTCAGATCCTCCTGTCTCTGGCGCTGACGCCTGATCCACTGGTAGACACTCTGGCGAGAGATCCCAAACAGCCGGCATGACCGGCTCAAACTCACCTTTCCTTCAGCTTGGGCTTTTCTCGCAGTTTGGATAAGTACTTTTTTCTCAGAGAGGCTCCGTACTGCTGATCCATAAGGTCAATCATCCCATTGAGAATCCAGTTTTTCGCCCGCTCATCCTCGAGTTCCCGCTCCAGGCGTTTGATCTTCTCAGCGGGGGTCTCTGTTGCTTTTGCCATAGGCAGCTCTCTTGGGGGGGACCAATCTAGTTTTCCATGCTTACGCAGCCACACCAATACGGTGCTTCGACCTTGGATACCATATAGCTTCTGGGCCTGCTTGTAGCTCATCTCGCCTTTTTCAACGCGATCAACAACCGACAATTTAAAGCCTAGCGGATAATCACGCTGGGTGCGCTTTCTTCTTGAGGGGGATTGCTTGTCCATCAATAAGTCCTCTGGTTGTAAACTTATTTCAGGACGGGACATGGACATAAAAAAAGCCGCCGAAAGGCGGCTTTTTTTATTGAAGGCTGGAGTCAGATTCAGCCTTTCTCGTCCATCATCTGCTCGATGATCGGCTGGAGAACGATCTCCATGGCGAAGCCCATCTTGCCGCCGGGTACCACGATGGAGTTGCGGCGGGACATGAAGGAACCGTCGATCATGTTCAGCAGGTAGGGGAAGTCGGTGTTGAACTTCTTGGTGTCCTTGAAGCGGATAACCACGAAGCTCTCGTCCGGCGTCGGGATGTCGCGGGTGATGAACGGGTTGGAGGTGTCCACGGTCGGTACGCGCTGGAAGTTGATGTCGGTGCGCGAGAACTGGGGCGTGATGTGGTTGATGTAGTCGGGCATGCGACGCAGGATGGTGTCGACGATGGCCTCTTCGCTATGACCGCGCTCGGCGTTGTCGCGGAAGATCTTCTGGATCCACTCCAGGTTGACGATGGGTACCACGCCCACGCCCAGGTCCACGTGCTGCGCAACGTTGTTGCTGTCATCTACGGCCAAGCCGTGCAGGCCTTCGTAGAAGAGCAGGTCGGTACCGGAAGGAACGGCTTCCCAAGGGGTGAACTCACCGGGGTTCTTGTCGGTACCCAGGCGTGCATTGTGCTCATCGGCCTCTTCCGGGCTGTGCAGGTAGTAGCGTTTCTCGCCGCCACCGGTCTCACCGTAGGTCTTGAAAAGCTCTTCGAGCTTGTCGAAGCGGTTCGCCTCGGGGCCGAAGTGGCTCATGCCCTCAGCCATTTTGCCGCGCATCTCGGCGCGATCGTAGCGGTGGAAGCTGTCGCCCTCGATTACGGCGGGGGTGATACCGTCACGGTAGAAGATGTGTTCGAAAGCGCGCTTGACTGTGGTCGTGCCTGCACCGGAGGAGCCGGTTACTGCAACGATTGGGTGTTTCTTTGACATAAGGTCCCCCTACAATTCATGGGTTAGTCCCGAAAAATTGCCTCATTTTGACAGTGCCGGGTATAAAGAAAAAATAACAATATTCTTCCCTAGCAATAGCCAGAACTTATATTAGTAAAATCTAATATATCTTGAGTTTCAGATTCAGATGATCTGGTTTTCATCTCTATATATGGTGATGATTGAGCCGCGTCCGGATCTATATACCGGCGAATTGACCGGGGAGGGTGGCTGGCGTTCGGCGTTACTCTGTTCTTTGGGGGTGTTTATGACTGACCGAGGTAAATAAAATTCTTTAAAACAGTTGGTTATTCACCTCGTCCACGTCAGTGAAAAACTGTTCAGCTGGATAATCGATCGCCAATTGAGGAAATAGCCCTGGTTTTAAGATCATTTGTTCACTATTTCAATTTACGCATTAAATTAGCCAAGTTATAATCCCTTTTTATTGGCCGGTAAGAAAAACAACGTAGTAGGAGTCCAGCGTAGATCTGATCAGGTAATACAAGCGACTGCCAATTGCCGCCGCAATGGGCAGTCCGGTGTTCAGATCGCCGAATGTCCTCCTGCCTCTATTCCCGTATCCATCACACAGAAATATGCATTACCCATTCATAGCTATCCTACTGTATGCATTCTGGTTGCTCCTCTCCGGGCACTATGTCGCCTTGTTGCTTGCGCTCGGGGGGTTATCTGTGCTGATCGTGGTTTTTTTCCTGCGCCGTATGGACAGGGTCGATGGTGAGCCGAGTACTTTACGTCCCACCCTGAAATTTCTGGCATACATCGGGTGGCTTTTGGGACAGGTTGTTTTATCCAATATCGCGCTTGCCCGTCGCGTCTGGGATCCGGCACTGCCCATCCAGCCCACCTGGGGGAAACTGGATACCCAGGTCTCCACTCCTCTTGAAAAAACCCTCTATGCCAACTCCATTACCCTGACCCCAGGTACATTGACGACCGACGTGAACGATGACCATTTCATGATTCACTGCCTGTCACCGGAAGAGCTTGAGGAGTTGAGCCAGGGCGAGATGGAACGCCGTATTAAAGATATCGGGATATGAGCATGCTGACCGCCGCAATCGTTGCAATACTGGTAACCATGGTTCTTGCCCTGATCAGGGCTTTTCTAGGCCCCACGGAGTATGACCGGATGCTGGCGGCCAACTCGTTTGGCACCAAAACGGTTCTGCTTATCGCCCTCGGCGGTTACGCCTTGTCATGGAACAGTTTTTTGGATGTTGCCCTGCTCTATGCCCTGGTGAACTTTGTCGGCACCATCGCCGTCATGCGCTTCTTTGAATACAGTACGCCTGTCGAGTCGTCTGAAGAGGGGGAGCAGGCATCGTGAGCGTTTTATTGGAGTGGGTGAGTGGATTCTTCTTGCTTGTCGGCGGTTTTCTGTGCATTTCAGGCGGTGTGGGCCTGCTGCGCATGCCTGATTTCTTCTCAAGAATTCATGCCGCAGGCATGACCGAGACCCTGGCGGCGCCGTTGCTGCTGTTTGGCCTGATGCTGCAGATGGAGTGGTCTCTCGACCTGGTCAAGGTATTGATGATTCTCATTCTGATACTGGCAACCAACCCGACGGCCACCCATGCCATGGCGAAGGCCGCACTGCATGGCGGACTGCGTCCGCTGGTTAAAGAGCCCAATGATGATGAAAAGGGGGAAGGGTCATCGAAAACCTGATTGATGTCGTCCTGCTCGGATTCCTGGTATTGATCGCCATCGCAGCGATCCGCCTGCGGGACCTGTTTGCCGTCGTTATGTTGTTCGGTATCTACAGTCTTCTCACCGCGGCGCTGTTCATGGATCTCGACGCTGTGGATGTCGCCTTCACCGAGGCCGCCGTCGGTGCCGGCGTGACCACGGTACTGATGCTCTCGGCCCTGCACCTGACCCGACGCTGGGAAGATGTGCCCAGGCACAATCCCCTGCTGCCTCTGCTGGTCGTGGGCGTTACCGGCGCGGTGCTGATCTACGCTACTATCGATGCCCCCCTGCTTGGCGACGCGTCGGCCCCGGTACACCAGCACGTGGCGCCGCGCTACATTGAACAGGGGCCGGTGGAAGTGGGCATGCCGAACATGGTGACCGCTGTTCTGGCCAGTTACCGTGGTTACGATACTTTTGGCGAAACGGTTGTTATCTTCACCGCCGGGTTGGCGGTCATGCTGCTGCTGGGTATCCAGGAGGGTCCCCAGGCGCGTCGCGGTCGCAATGCCATCGGGGACCAGGTGGTTCTCAAGAGCGTCGTCAAACTGCTGATCCCGCTGATCCTTCTCTATGCCCTGTACGTTCAGTTCCATGGCGACTTCGGCGCCGGGGGGGGATTCCAGGCGGGGGTTATCTTCGCAGCGGGTTTTGTCCTGTATGACATGGTGTTTGGCGAGGGCCAGGCGCGGGCGGTAATTCCGCCTGGTTGGCTGCACCGCCTGGCTGCTCTGGGTGTGCTCATCTACGGTGGCGTGGGGGTGGTTGCCCTGTTGCGCGGCAAGCCCTTTCTCGATTACTCGGTGCTCGCGCATGATCCCGTGCATGGACAGCATATCGGCGTATTGCTGGTTGAAGTCGGCGTGGGTATCACGGTGTTCTCCGTCATACTGTCGATTTTTTACGCGTTGTCAGGGCGGAGGAGTCAAGCATGATGGAAACACCTGGCCTGTTTAACTACTGGGTGGTCGTATTCCTGATGATGGCCGGCTTCTTCGTGGTCATTTCCCAGGGTAACCTGGTGAAGAAGCTGGTGGGCCTCGGCCTCTTCCAGGCATCCGTGTTCATTCTCTATATCACCATGGGCAAGGTGAGCGGCGGACAGGCGCCGATCGCCGTGGAAGGTGTGACGGCATATTCCAACCCTCTGCCTCATGTTCTGATTCTTACAGCCATTGTGGTCGGTGTTGCAACGACGGCCGTGGGCCTGGCGCTCGCGGTTCGAATATACGAGGCCTACGGCAGCGTGGAGGAGGACGAGATACACGAACTGGATCTCGTTGAGGACGACATTTCAGAGGATCCTCCGTTCATTGAGAGCGAGGGTAATAAGCAGTGAGCGTAATGGATCATCTGCCGGTTCTTGTGGTCATCATTCCACTGCTGACAGCGCCGCTGTGCGTGCTGCTGGATCATCCACGCCTGGCCTGGCTTGCTGCGGTCGTTTCGTCCTGGTTGAGTTTTGGGGCAGCTGTCGGCCTGGTGCTGCAGGTTTCCGATACGGGCCCGATCAGTTACCTGCTGGGTAACTGGGAAGCGCCATGGGGCATCGAGTACCGCATCGATGTGCTCGCTTCCTACGTGCTGCTGATCGTCACGGCAATGGCTGCGCTGGTGCTGCTTGCTGCAAGGGAGGGTGTGAGCAAAGATATACCTGAAGAGCGTATCTCCCGTTTCTATGCCGCCTTCATGCTGGCCTTCGCGGGACTGGCCGGTATCGTTGCTACGGGCGATGCCTTCAACGTATTCGTTTTCCTCGAGATATCGTCACTCGCCACTTATGCCCTGATAAGCATGGGCAAAGACCGCCGGGCACTGAACGCGGCATTCAACTACCTGGTGATGGGCACCATCGGTGCCACCTTCATCCTGATAGGTATCGGTTTCCTCTACATGATGACCGGCACACTCAACATGGCTGACCTGGCAGCGCGTCTGCCCGAGGTGGCGGATACGCGCACCGTGCGTGCCGGCTTCGCATTCCTCACTGTCGGTATCGGGCTGAAACTCGCACTGTTCCCATTGCACCTGTGGCTGCCCAACGCCTACGCCTATGCTCCATGCTCGGTTACGGCGTTTCTGGCGGCTACGGCCACCAAGGTGGCGGTATACCTGTTACTGCGTTTCATGCTGCAGATCTTCGGCGTTGATTTCTCCCTCGGCCTGATGCCGCTGGACTCTCTGCTGCTGGTGCTCGGTCTGATCGGCATTCTCTCCGCCTCCATGGTTGCGGTCTACCAGGGCAATATCAAACGCATGTTTGCCTACTCTAGTGTTGCGCAGATCGGCTACATGGTTCTGGGTATCGGCCTGGCAACCAGCACCGGTGTCACCTCGGCCATTTTGCACCTTTTCAATCACGCGTTGATGAAAGGCGCGCTGTTCCTTGCGTTGGGTGGTATCGCCTATCGCATCGGTTCCACCACTATCAAGGATTTCTCAGGGCTGGGTAAGACGATGCCATTGACCATGGCGGGTATCGTGCTCGGCGGTCTCAGCCTCATCGGTGTTCCATCCACGGTCGGCTTTATCAGTAAATGGTACCTGGTGCTGGCCACCCTGGAGCAGGGGCTCTGGCCCGTGGCGCTGTTGGTCCTCATCGGTTCCATCCTGGCCGTCATCTATGTCTGGAAACTGGTAGAGGCCGCTTATTTCGGAACCCCCGAGGGGCCGGTCGAGGTCAAAGAGGCACCGTTGTCGATGCTGGTGCCGATGTGGGTTCTCGTCGTGGCGAATATCTACTTCGGTATTCACACCGATCTTAGTGTGGGGCTGGCCGGCCGTGCCGCTGCCACGCTGATGGGAGGTGCAGGATGAGCGAGATGCAACTACTCACCTGGATTCCCCTGGTGCCATTGCTGGCGGCTGTGGGCGTAATCGTCACAGGTAAATCGCCCAATCTGCGTGAGACGGTGACCATAATCGCCGGCCTGATCCTGTTCGCGCTGGTGGCAACGCTCGGTGCGAATATCGACTGGGACAACCCGGCCACCCTCGTTCTGGCCGAACCCCTGCCAGGGCTGGAGCTGGCTTTCACCCCCGAACCCCTGGGCCTGCTGTTTGCCCTGGTCGCCAGCTTCCTGTGGCCTGTGACAACCATCTATGCCATCGGCTACATGCGTGGCCACAACGAGCAGAACCAGACACGTTTCTATGCCGCGTTTGCCGTCTCCATTGCGGCGGTTATGGGCATAGCCCTGTCAGGCAACATGCTGACACTGTTCCTGTTCTACGAGATTCTCACCCTGTCCACCTATCCTCTGGTGACCCATGCGGGCAACGACAAGGCGCGCCGTGCAGGCCGGGTCTACCTGGGAATATTGATAGGTACATCTGTCGGCTTCCTGCTATTGGCCATGATCTGGACCTGGCAGGTTGCCGGTACATTGACCTTTACCCAGGGTGGCGTATTCACTGACGATGTGAGCCCGATGGTGTTGAGCGTGCTATTGGCGCTCTACGTTTTCGGAACCGGCAAGGCGGCGGTAATGCCGTTCCACCGCTGGCTTCCTGCCGCCATGGTTGCACCGACCCCTGTATCCGCACTGCTGCACGCGGTTGCGGTGGTCAAGGCAGGCGTGTTCACGATTCTCAAGGTCAGTGTCTATATCTTCGGCATAGATACCATTGCAGACCTGGCCGTGGCGGATTGGCTGGCGGGATTGGCGGCACTGACCATCCTGCTGGCATCCCTGGTGGCCATGACCAAGGATAACCTGAAGGCGAGACTGGCCTATTCGACCGTCAGCCAGCTTGGCTACATCGTTCTGGGTGCGATGCTCGGCGTCGCTACAGGTGTCGTGGGTGGCGGCATGCATATCGCCATGCATGCGTTTGGCAAGATCACCCTCTTTTTCTGCGCCGGCGCCATCCTGGTCGCCGCGCACAAAACCAATGTCAGTGAGCTCAACGGCCTGGGCCGGCGCATGCCGCTGACCATGCTGGCGTTCCTGATCGGTGCGCTCTCTATTGTCGGTTTACCGCCCTTTGGGGGGACCTGGAGCAAGTGGATGCTGGTGCAGGGCACACTGGATACCGGTATCTGGATGCTGACGGCAGTACTGCTGCTGAGTTCACTGCTCAATGTCGCCTACCTGGTGATCATACCGGTGCGCAGTTTCTTCACCAGGTCTGCCGACACTGCAGAAGGGGTCAAAGAGGCGCCGCTTGCCAGCCTGCTGGCCATCGGGGTCGTGGCGACAGGTTGCGTCCTGTTGTTCTTCTGGCCTGAACCTATTTACCAGCTGATGGGTAAAGTACTCCAATGAGTTCGCAAGAGAACAAGAAACACCTGTTCGACGATCCGCGCAATGTGCGCCTGGTCGTGCGCGCCCTGCTTGTGGCATGTGTACTGCTTGTGGGATTGGACCTGGTCGTGCATCGCCACACGGAACATCCCTGGGAAGAGATGTTTGCCTTCTACGCGGTGTACGGCTTCGTCGCCTGTGTGCTGCTGGTTCTGCTGGCCAAGGAGATGCGTAAGCTGGTGATGCGTGACGAGCGTTACTTTGGAGATGAGCCGGCAGGGCCGGAATCGGAGGATCAGCAGGAGGGTCGACATGATTGAGTTGTGGCCTGCGCTGCCCCTGTTCCTCGGTGCTGTGCTGGCGGGCGTTACCCGCGGACAGCTGCGCGCAATCGTTATGCTGGCAGCGCCGCTTCTCGGCGCTTACGGTGTTTACCAGCTTGAACCGGGTATGACCTTCACCTTTCAGCTGATGGGGCTGGAGCTGACGCCGCTGCGGGTCGACTCGCTCTCCATTCTTTTCGGTTACCTGTTTCATCTCGCCGCCTTTATCGGCGTGATCTATGCGTTGCATGTCAAAGACCGGATGCAGGATGTGGCGGCGCTGGCCTATGCGGGCAGTGCCATCGGTGCCGTGTTTGCCGGTGACCTGTTGACGCTGTTCATCTATTGGGAACTGCTGGCTGTTACCTCGGCTGTCCTGATCTTTGCGCGGCGCAATGAGCGTTCGCTGAAGGCCGGCATGCGCTACCTGTTCATGCAGATCGGTTCCGGCGTGCTGCTGTTGGCCGGTGCCATCATGTACGCCAGTGCAGGCAACGGAATAACGTTTGATTTCATCGGTCTGGATGCCCCCGGTGCATGGCTCATCTTTATTGCCTTTGGCATCAAGGCCGCGTTCCCCATGCTGCACGGCTGGCTTACCGACGCCTACCCGGAGGCCACGCCTACCGGCACGGTTTTTCTGAGTGCCTTTACCACCAAGGTTGCGATCTACGCATTGGCGCGGGGGTTCCCCGGCACCGAACTGCTGATCACTATCGGCGCGCTGATGACCTGCTTCCCGATCTTCTATGCCGTGATCGAGAACGACCTGCGTCGCGTACTTGCGTATAGCCTGATCAACCAGCTGGGTTTCATGGTGGTAGGTATCGGTATCGGCACCGAACTCGCACTGAACGGTGCTGTTGCCCACGCCTTCAACGATGTCATCTTCAAGGGCCTGCTGATGATGAGTATGGGCGCGGTATTGCATGTCACCGGGGAGATGCGTGGTTCAGAGCTCGGTGGCCTCTACAAGAAGATGCCGAAAACCGCGATTCTCTGCATGGTGGGTGCCGCCTCGATTTCGGCGTTCCCGCTCTTCAGCGGCTTCGTCAGTAAATCGATGGTGGTCAGTGCTGCCATCCAGGAGGGGCATACCCTGGTCTGGCTGGCACTTCTGTTTGCCTCGGCGGGCGTGTTCCATCACGCCGGTATCAAGATCCCGTTCTTTGCATTCTTCCATCACGATTCACGTTACGTGGAGAAGGCCCACGAAGCGCCCACCAATATGCTGATCGCCATGACCATCGCCGCGGTTCTGTGCGTCGGCATCGGCAGCTTCCCTGGATTCCTCTACTCACTGCTGCCCTATGATACCGGTTACTCAGCCTATGATGTTAGCCATGTGCTCGCGCAGATGCAGTTGCTGGCCTTCTCGGCTCTCGCCTTTACCTGGCTGAAGCTGGCGCATATCTATCCCCCGGAACTCAAGTCCGTCAACCTGGATGCCGAATGGCTGTATCGTCGCGTGCTGCCTGATTGGGTACGTTCTTTGATGGCCAAACTGGCGCCGATTGATCGTGCGGTGCGTAAGCAGGGGCTGGCCCTGGTTGACCTGGGCTTGCTGGCTCTTGCCCGCCACCATGGTTCTTACGGTGTTCTGGCGAGGTCCTGGCCGGCAGGCAGCATGGTGATCTGGGTCGCCGTGCTGCTCGGCCTCTCTCTCGTCCTCTATTACCTGTAAATCCTGGGCTACTGAACCTGTCGACCATCAGGGGCATCTGGTTCCCTGAGGTCTGGTACTGAATAACAGGAACTAAATTTTTTGCCGGATTGGTCGTTACCAGAAACAGGTGTTATGGCTTTTGGTGTTTACCGGTGTGATCCCGGGTTCCAATGGGACACTAGGGCAAACCCTATGCGTATAATCCGGTAATGCATAAGTGTGATTCCGGAATCACATGTAACCAAGAAGATCGAGTTTTTATGGATAAGAATCACGCAAATTACCAGCCTTGGGAAAAGGCCTTCGATAAGATTTCCACCCCTTTCGAAGAGTTTATTCACGAGGAAACAGCATCCGGCATGATCCTGATGGTGTGCACCGTCGTGGCGCTGTTTCTGGCCAACAGTTTCCTGCATCACCATTACGAACATGTACTGCATACAGAGATCGCCATAAGTCTCGGTGGCTGGGAACTGCGCCATACGCTGCACCACTGGATCAATGACGGGCTGATGGCCCTGTTCTTCATGGTGGTCGGCCTGGAGATCAAGCGGGAGGTCATCGTGGGTGAACTCTCGGATTTCAATGCGGCCCTGATGCCTATCGTGGCGGCTGTTGGGGGCATGGTGGTTCCCGCCCTGCTTTTCTTCGCAATGAACATCGGTGGAGATGGTGCCGGGGGGTGGGGTGTACCCATGGCGACCGATATCGCGTTTGCCGTTGGCGTTCTGGTTCTGCTCGGCTCCAGGGTTCCCAAGACTGTACTGACATTCCTGGTAGGCCTGGCGATTGTGGACGATCTGGGTGCCGTGGTGGTTATTGCGGTGTTCTATACAGAGCAGATTCACACCAACTGGCTCTTCATGTCCCTCGCGGCATTTGCGTTACTGATCGTGCTGAACCTGTTTGGTTTCCGCAAGCCGCTGCCCTATTTTCTTGTCGGAACGGTCATGTGGTTCACCATGTTGCAGTCAGGGATTCATGCAACCCTGGCGGGTGTACTGACTGCCCTGACGATTCCGGTGAAACCCAAGTTCGATCACAAGCTTTTCGTCGCACACATGAGTGAACTGCTGGAATCCCTCAAAGCGCATCAGAGCAAAAAAGATGAACCCAGGAGTGCCTGCATTATCCATGACACCCACTCCAGAGGCGTGCTCCAGACGCTGGAAAATGGCGTTCACTCTGTAGAGTCGCCCTTGCAGCGTCTTGAACATGCGATGCACATGCCCGTGGCGTTCCTGATCATTCCGCTTTTTGCTCTTGCCAATGCCGGTATCCCGGTAGAGCTGTCGGCGTTGGGGCAGACCTTGACCCATCCCGTTGCCCTGGGAGTCATGTTCGGACTGGTGGTCGGAAAGCTGCTCGGGATCGCCGGTCTCACCTGGCTTGCTGTAAAACTGGGTCTCGGGAATCTGCCTGAAGGTATGAATTTCCGCCACTTGGTAGGTGTGGGCTTTGTCGGTGGTATTGGGTTCACCATGTCCATCTTTATCGCGGAACTGGGTTTTGCAGGCCAGGCAGAGAACCTGTTGATGGCGAAGACCGGGGTGCTGTTCGCCTCGTTGATCGCCGGCGTGGCGGGTTACCTCTGGTTGCGGCTCTCGTCCGGTAGCAGCAGGTAACAACGGGACCCTAGTCCGGGATGGTCTTTCCCGGGTTGAGAATACCATTGGGATCGAACTGACGCCTGATGTCCTGCATTATGCGTAGTGTCACCGGGTCTATCTCCCGCGTGACGAAGTCCCTTTTCTCAATCCCGACACCGTGTTCGCCCGAGATGGTGCCACCGAGATCGAGTACCAGGGAGAAGGTTGCATCCAGGGCCTGGTGAGCTCTTTTCATCTCTTCCGGGTCATCGGGGTTGGCCAGCAGGTTGACGTGGATATTGCCATTGCCGGCGTGGCCGAAGTTGACAATGGTGATGCCGCTCTCGCGGGAGATGTTCTCTAGACCGTCGATCAGTTCGGGTATGCGTGAGACCGGTACCACCACATCCTCGTTGATCTTCTTGGGTGCCACGTTGCGCAGGGCGGGTGAGAGTGACTTGCGGGTGCGCCAGAGATGGGCGATCTCGTCACTGGTGCGCGCCTGGTGCACCTCGAGGCAGCCATCCACCCGGGCGGCAGCGATCACCGCCTGCACGGATTCGTCGAGACAGTGCGCCGGTCCATCTACCTCGATCATCAGCAGGGCGCCTACGTCTGCACCCAGGTCCAGGTCCGAGAAGTCACGCACCATGGTGATGGCAGTGCTGTCCATGAATTCCAGGGCGCAGGGTGTGATGGGCTGGGCCATGATCGCAGATACCGCCTTGGCGGCGGCGTGCATATCGCGGTAGGTGGCCTGCAGGGTCGACTTGGCCTCCGCCTGGGGTGTCAGTTTCAGGACCGCCTCGGTAATGATGGCCAGTGTGCCCTCGGAGCCTATCAGCAGGCGTGTCAGGTCGTAACCCACCACGCCCTTGGTGGTGTTGACGCCGGTACGGATCTCCTCGCCTGAGCCGGTTACAGCCCTGAGTCCCAGGGTGTTCTCCCTGGGGGTGCCGTATTTCACCGCCCTGGGTCCTGCCGAGTTGTAGGCCAGGTTGCCGCCGACGGTGCAGATGGCGGCGCTGGTGGGATCCGGGGGCCAGAAGAAACCATGCGCTTTCAAGGCGTCCTGCAACGCCTTGTTGCTGACGCCGGGCTGGACCCGGGCAATACGGTTGGCCGGATCGATCTCGAGGATTCGGTTCATGCGCTCCAGCGAGAGCACGATACCTCCCCGGTCGGGCACCGTGGCGCCGGTGGTACCGGTGCCGGTGCCGCGGGCGATCAGGTTGATCCGCTCCCGGTTGCACAGCTGCACGATCGCCGCCACCTGCTCGTGGCTGGTGGCGAAAACCACGGCCTGGGGCAGGGCATGACGGCGGCTGTTGTCGTAGCCGTAGGGCCAGCAGTCACCGGGGTCGGTGAGAACACCCTTCTCCCCGGCGATCTCCTTCAACTGGTCAGCAATGGCTCCTGGCAGGGGTGCCTGGTCAGAGGTATTCAAAGACTTTGACGACCTGTTTCACGCCACGTACAAAGCGGGTCTTCTCCACCACCGCGTCGGCCTCCTCGGTGGTGACCATCCCCATCAGGTAGACCACGCTGCGGTTGGTGACGATCTTCACGCGGGTCGGGTCGAAGTCCGGCAGCTTGATATCGAACAGGGCCAGTTTGACCCGGGTGGTGAGATAGACATCCTTGCTCTCTTCGCTCAGCGAGGCCTTGGGAGCAATCTTGATCTCGTTGACCACGCGACGTACCAGTTCTATACGCTTCACCAGGTCGGCGTACGCCTGGCGATCGCTTTCCGAATCCGCCTCGCCCGTCAGCAGTGCCACCCGGTTGTAGCTCGTGGTGCTGAAATTGCCGCGCTCCTTGAGCGTGCCGGCATTCAACAGGGCAGAGACCGCCTGCAGTTCGATGGTCTGATCGTCGAGGGCGGTTCCCGCTGAGCGGCGGTCATGTACCACGGCGGCGCCGGTGGCGGCACCGCCGACGACAACAGGGGCGCAGCCCTGCATCACGAACAGGCCGAGCAGAGCCAGGGCGAGTGTGTAGGTGAGTTTGTTCATCTGGAATCTCCGTCAATGGAATTTCGCATGCTGTTAACCGGTACCGTTCAGCTTCCGAGCAGCTGCTTGTCTATCAGGTCGCAAAGGCAGTGTATACCCAGCAGGTGTGTTTCGCGTATTCGCGCGTCGTTATCGCTTGGTACCCTGAGCTCGATATCGACCTCGCGCAGCAGTGAGGCGGCCCTGCCGCCATCCTTTCCCGTGAAGGCGATGGTGAACATCTCCCGTTCATGGGCTGCCTCCACGGCTGCATTCACCGTGCCATCATTGCCGCCGGTGGTTATGGCCACCAGCAGATCGCCGGGGTGGCCCAGGGCGCGCACCTGCTTGGCGAACACCTCATCGTAGTCGTAGTCGTCGGCTATGGAGGTGAGGGTTGCCGCATCCACCGCCAGTGAGAGGGCGGGAAGCCCGGGGCGTTCACGATCGAAGCGGTTTAGCATGTGGGTCGCAAACAGCTGGGCAATGGCCGCCTCGGCGCCACTGCCACAACTCAACACCTTGCCCCCCTCCAGCAGCCGGCCGACGATCAGTTCGGCGGTGTTGACCAGTGGCTGCACCAGGACCGGAAGCGACTCCATGCCTGTCTGGATGTTGTGGTTGAAACTCTGCTTGGCGTGCTCTGTAAGGTCCATGGGTGTCCCGGGTTCAAGGTTTCTCAGGATTCGGGCCGGAAGGCGTCCCTGATCCAGTGGATATTCTCCTGTGCTTTGCCGGAGATAGCCAGTACATCGAAGCGGCAGGCCGGTGGATTTCCCCTGAATTTCTGCTGCAGATACTGGTTTGCCGTATCGATCAGCTTTCGCTGTTTCGACCTGTCGACGCTCTCTGCCGAGGATCCGAAGCCGGTGCTGCTGCGATAACGCACCTCCACGAAGACCAGCGTTTCGCCATCTGTCATGATCAGGTCGATCTCGCCGCGTCTGCCCCGGTAATTTGCTTCCTGGGTGGAGAGTCCCTGCTTCTCCAGGTAGTGCCGCCCCAGTTTTTCTGCGGCCGGCCCCCGCTCCCTGTCGGCCAGGAGGCGGATCATTGCTCAGTCCTGCCCGGCTTCCGCTGGCTGTGGCTCGGCGTCCTCCGGCAACGCCTCTTCGACCGGTTCGCTCTCCGGCAGGGGGGCGGCTTCATCCTCCCCGAACAGACTGCCCTGGTCCATTTCCATTCTGGGTGCGTAGCCTATCACCCGAGGCATGCCTGCACGCATCTCCGCCCACACCAGCTGGCGTCTCACGTGGTTTACGTCATCCAGGTAGAGGTTGCCGGTTTTTCCGTCCAGCATCTCGTTGCTGCTGTTCTGCAGGCGGGCGAGATGGGGCAGCAGGCGGTAGCTGTCCATGCCCATGGCGTAGAGCCTGCGGTAACTGTGCTGGCTGCGGGGGAGAATCTCGCCGAGATTCTGGCGGGAGAGGGGGTCGTTGCCCTCTGAAACCAGCAGCCAGGGGATATCCGGGAACATCAGGCCTTCGAGGTCCTGGTCCTCCTTGACGTTGCGTTTACCGGAATAGATATGGGAGGTGGTGTAGACCGGCAGTTCGCCCGCGTAGTGGAACTGAAGCTGGGGGCGGAGCTGGCGCGCCTTCTGGCTCTTCGCGGCGAGGAAGATAAAGTCGGTGTCCTGGCGGCGACGGGGTTCGAACTCCAGTTTTTTCCCGAGCAGGCGCTGCAACGCCTTCCTGCGTGCATAGCTCTCGTCGATATTGAGCATGGAGCGGATCGGCTGGCTGAAGTCGTGGGCCTTGCTGTCGTAGCTCTGGTGCTCTGCAATCAGGCCGCCCAGGCGCTCCCAGCGGTTGGCGAAGGCATTGAAAATACGGTCTCCCCAGTGGCCACGCGGGGTGAGAATGACCGCCTTGGTGTGGCCGTCCAGCCAGGCCTTCTCGGCCACTTGGCGCGCTTCGTCCTCGGGGGAGAGGGCGAACTGGTAGAGATCGCCCGGAGGTGTCACCGTCGGGGGTACCTGGTTGAGAGCCAGTACAGGTATGTCGAGCTCACCGGCATGGGCAAGCTGGTCCACGCTGTTTTTGCTCAGGGGACCGATAATCATATCGGCCCCGGCATCCACCGCCTGGCGGTAGAGAGGCCAGGTGTCCGCACTGTTGCTTGTGTCGTAGAAGACCAGGCCGGGGCGGTTTTCGGGGCTGTCCTGGTAATAGGCGGCCATGAATCCATCGCGCAGTGCGGCGGCGGCATCACCGTAGGGGCCACTGGTGGGCAGCAGGATCGCCAGGTGGTTGGGGCGAAGGTACTGGGCCTTCAGCTGCTCGAAGTATCCTCCCAGCAACTCCGGCATTGCCGGGTGGCTTGGGAAGCGCTCGCGCCATCCCTCCAGCAGGGGCTGGAGGGCGCCTGCCCGGGTGGAGTGGCTCTTGATGATGCGCGCCAGTTCCATCCATCCGCCCTGAATGCCGGGCGGGGAGGGCTGAAGCAGGTCCAGCGCGGTGTCCGTGAGGGTGGCGAGGGTCTGCAGGATGGCCAGCTGGTTATCCAGCCTCGCCTCCTGGTCGCTGATGATAAGGTCCAGGTCCCCGAGTTCCCGGGCGCTCTCCAGGATATTGCCCGAAAGGCGGAAGCCCTCGGCACGCAGTTGGTGATAGCGGATCACCAGCTCCGGTGCGGTCTCTTCGGCGGGGGGATCTGTAAGGTAAGAGAGCGCCTCGTCCGGACGGTTTCTGCCCAGGGCGAACTCTGCGATCAGTATCCTGCGGTGAAAGTCGAGTCCGGGCAGACTGCGCGTGTCGATTGTGGTGAGCAGGCGGTTGGCGTTGTCGTTGTCACCGGCCTTCAGGTAGTTGTCCACCGCCCGCAACAGTGCAGCCTGCTGCTGGGGCGGCTGCATGGCGGCTGCCGTGGTCTCGAGCAGAATGGCGGCCTCGGCATACGCTCCAGCCTGCTCCAGGGCAGTGGCCTGTTCCAGTTCCGCTTCGTGGGCCGGCTTGGGCTCGGGCTCCTTGATTACCGTTGAGGGCACGCATGCCGCGAGAAACAGGAGCGCGGAAAGAAGAGTAAGAATATTTTTTAGCATCGGTTGCATGGTAGCATTTCGGCTGGTGCGGTGAGGCGACGAGTATCTAGTTTCGGGGTGAGGCGTGTCAATGAAAAAAGGTATTTTATACATAGTTGCCACGCCTATCGGCAACCGCGATGATTTTTCTCCGCGTGCCGTGGAAACCCTCAGGCAGGTGGCGATGATCGCCGCGGAGGATACCCGCCACAGCCGCCCCCTGTTGCAGCACTACGGCATTTCCACCCCGCTGACCGCCTTTCACGAGCACAACGAGCGTCAGGTGATGAGCCGTATCCTTGGGCGGCTGGACGATGGTGAGTCCGTGGCGGTTATCTCGGATGCTGGTACCCCGTTGATCAGCGACCCCGGTTTCCCCCTGGTGCGCGAGTGCCATATGAAGGGTATCAGGGTCTCTCCCGTGCCCGGGCCGAGTGCCGCGGTGTGCGCCCTTTCCGCTGCGGGGCTGCCGACGGATCGTTTCATTTTTGAAGGGTTTCCGGCCAGGACATCCCAGGCCAGGCAGAAGCAGTTTCAGGCCCTGCTCAAGGAATTCAGGACCCTGGTCTTCTACGAGTCGAGTCATCGCATCAGGCACTGCCTGGAGGATATGCTGTTGGTGTTCGGGGGGGATCGCCAGGTGGTCATTGCCCGGGAATTGACCAAGTTGCATGAAACGATCATCAGTGCGCCCCTGGAGGACCTGCTGGAAAAGGTGAACCAGGATGCAAACCAGCAGAAAGGTGAGTTCGTGGTGCTGGTGTCAGGGGCGGAGAAACAGGCTGGCGATACACTCGACAGCGAGACCGAACGGGTGTTGCGGATACTGATGGAGGAGATGCCCCTGAAGCAGGCTGCAGCGGTTGCAGCAAAGATATCGGGGGAAAAAAAGAACCGCCTCTACAAGGCGGCTTTGTCATGGGTGGAAAAGGAGAGCGGCTAGCCTGGCTGATGGCGCCTCTACCTGCCCGCAAACTGCTTGTGGGCCTGTTAGGTACTAACCACTCTCCCGGTTCGTAACCTTACAAAAAGCTTCTCTCTACAATTTATATATAGGTCCAAAACCGGATCCCTGCAATGATGCGTTTCACATTCCTGCAAGGCAGTGTGATCAGTCATGGAAAGACTCCTCTTCCTCCTCGTCCTCATCGTCATCGAAGTCGTCCAGGTCGATCTCTTCGTACTCTTCAAGTTCGAAGTCGAATGCATTATCCAATGAGCTACTCCCGTCAAGCTAATGAATTACAGGGGTTTTATACCAGGTTGATGTGAATATTCTGTGACTTCGGGGGGGTGCTGCCATATGCGACTGGCTGTTGAAATGGACGGTCGCCCCCTGGTTCCCTGCAACCCGCCTCTCGTCCAGCTGCCAAATCTATCTTTCTCATTCAAACTCTATACTAATCTTATAGTTAAGAGAGGCACCCACGGTCGGGGCAGTGACGGAAACCAAACAGGTGCCGATGGAGGACGGTGATATGGTCGATCCTGTCCGTGTAGTGATCCTTGGGACGGGCCAGATGGGGTCGGGTATTGCGCGCCTGCTGCTCGAGAAAGAGGGGGTACGTCTTGTCGGTGGGTTTGCCAGGAGAGGTGGGCGTGCAGGAATGGACCTGGGGCAGGCGATAGGGCACCAGGAGGATATCGGCATTGCCGTGAGCAATGATCTTCCCTCCCTGTTGCGACAGGTGAAACCGGATATCGCCATCCAGGCGACCTGCTCCCGGCTGGAGGATGCGGCCGGCGAGGCGAGGAGTGTACTCGGCCAGGGGGTGAACCTGATCTCCATTGCCGAGGAGATGGCCTGGCCTGCCGCCAGCTCCGAGGTGATCGCGGAGGAGCTGAAAGGTCTGGCGATTGCCAACGGGGTTTCGTTGCTGGGTACCGGGGTCAATCCCGGATTCGTGCTCGATCTGCTTGTTATTGCCCTGAGCGGTGTCTGTTCCGACATCAGGTCGATTACTGCAGAGAGGGTCAACGATCTGTCGCCCTACGGCCCGTCGGTACTCAATGCACAGGGTGTCGGCCTGACGCCGAAAGCGTTCATGGACGGTGTCGGATCCGGTGCCGTGGCTGGGCACTTCGGTTTCCGGGAGTCACTTCACATGATTGCCGATGCCCTGGGTTGGCAGATTCAACATATCGAGGAGCGTCGGGAGCCGATTGTCTCCTCCGTCGTGCGTGAGACGCCCTTTGTCAGGGTTGAACCCGGTGAGGTGGCTGGCTGCCATCACAGTGCCGTGGCCTATGTCGATGGGCAGCCTGTCATCGAGCTTGTTCATCCACAGCAGATCCACCCCCAACTCGAAGGGGTGGAGACCGGCGATGAGATCCGTATTGATGGGACGCCGCCGGTACACCTGTCGGTACGTCCGGAGATCGCCGGTGGCAAGGCCACCGTTTCCCTGGCGGTGAATATGATCCCGAGAGTGCTGGATGCCCGGCCGGGGCTTTACAGCATGGCCGATCTGCCTGTCCCATCGGCAATCCTCGGAGATCTTCGGCACAGGCTCCACGGCAGGGGGAGTTGAGGATGGACCATCTGATCAAGAAGGGAACCTGGGTGGAGATCGAGCGTATCGTGCTCAGGGCAGCTGAGCGGGCCCCCCAGGTACCTGACGATACCCGGCAACTGCCGCTGGTGATGCGCGTGAAGGGATTTCTTGTCGAGTCCGCCGCACAGGATGACATGGCGGTGATCGAAACGGTGACGGGCCGAAGGCTGAAGGGTCTGCTGGTGGATGCCAGCCCCCGTTACGCGCACAGCTTCGGGGAACAGATACCGGAGCTGAATAATATCGCCTCGGAAGTGAGAGCGCTGCTCTGCGGCGGGGAGGCGGATGATGAGTGATACGCGCAGTTACCAGGCCGTTATGGATCGACGCAACGAGATCATGCGCGCTTCGGTGGGTATCGACTACGGGCAATACGCAACCGGACTGCTCTCTTTCGACTACGAGCGGATGATGGCCGATCCGGGCTACGACATCGGCCAGGTGTTCGGCATACAGCAGCAGACGGCTGTGGGCAACACCCCCCTGGTGGAGCTGCCTAACATCACGGCGCTGGCGCGTCGTATTGCCCTGCCGGGGAAAGGTGCGCGGATCTTCGTCAAGGACGAGGCGGCCAATCCTTCGGGCTCGTTCAAGGATCGCCGTGCATCCCTCTCGGTGCACGAGGCGGCGAAGCAGGGCTACGCGGGGGTGGTGGCGGCGACCAGTGGCAACTACGGCGCCGCGGTGGCCTCCCAGGCGGCCAAGGCGGGTCTCAAATGCATCGTGGTGCAGGAGGCTTTCGACAGTCAGCGCATCGCCCAGCCCGAGATTGCGGAGAAGACCCGGGCCTGTGAAGCCTATGGCGCGGAGGTGATACGCCTTTCCGTGGGCCCTGAACTCTTCTATGTCTTTCTCCAGGTGCTCGAGGAGACCGGTTATTTCAACGCGTCGCTCTACACGCCCTATTCGATTCTCGGTATCGAGACGCTCGGTTATGAGTTGGCCGAGCAGGTGTTAGAACGCTGCGGTCGCTTTCCTGACGTGGTGATCGCCACCCACGCCGGTGGGGGTAACGTCACCGGCACCGCCAGGGGGTTGATCAAGGCCGGTGCCACTGCAACCGGGATGGTGGGTGCCAGCGTGGATCTCGCTGGACTGCACATGGCCTCGGACCGTGACTTCAACCGCAAGTCATTCACCACCGGCCACACCGGTTTCTCAATGCCGTTCACCAGCTGGCCGGATCGGGCGGACGTACCGCGCAATGCGGCGCGGCCACTGCGTTATCTCGACCGTTTCGTGACGGTCACCCAGGGTGAGGTGTTCTACATGACCCAGCTGCTGGCGGTGCTGGAAGGCATGGAGCGGGGGCCCGCCGGCAACACCTCCCTGGCGGCTGCCTTTGCCATGGTGCAGAAGATGGACAGGGAACAGATCCTGGTGGTCCAGGAGACCGAGTACACAGGGGCGGGCAAGCACCCCCTGGCCCAGCTCAATATGGCGAGACAGATGGGTATCGAAGTGTCTCGCGGTGACCCGTGGAAGAACCTGCCGGGAGAACGGATCGTGATACCCGCGCACCCCTCCCAGGTCTCGGTGCTGGATGTGGATCTCGGGCATCTGCGTCGCACTTACGTCCATAATGCCATGGAGACGGTGCCCGAGGGGGTCGAACTCGGTGAAGAAGATGTCGCTTTTCTCGCTATCGAAACACGCAGTGACAAGGAACAGGTTCAGGAGATGATCGATGAAGGGGATGGAGCGTCCTGACGATTTCAATGCACGCAGGCAGCGTCTGAGCGGTTTGACCGATGATGAACTGCATGCCCGCTTCTGGCGCCTGGTGGAAGATATCGTCAGCCCCCTGGTGGAGGAGGCCCGCACCCATACCACGCCGGCAATCGAACGGTCGGTGTTGCTGCGTATGGGTTTCAATAGCATGGATGCCAAGGCGCTGGTGGATCGCATGCATCATCGGGGGTTGCTCGGTCACGGGGCAGGGCGGCTGGTGCTGGAGCTGGCCAGATCGAGGGACATTTCAGTCGCCGAGGCAGGCGCGGCACTTTTGGCCGGGCGTTACTGGGAGGATCTGCCCCTATGAAGCTCTCCCCCGACCGTAAACTGGATATCGAGGAGGTTCTCAGGGATCTCCACCTCTACCGCCCCAAGCGCAAGGGCTGGACCTGGCGGCGCAAGCTCGAAGATCAGCAGCTCGGCCCATTCGTCTACAAGGATGCATCCGACGGGCTTGACCTTTCCGTTCCCCTGCCTGCCGCCCACTACTTCGGCGGAATCGATCCCCAGTGCGACTATGTCATCACCACCGAGATCGCATCGGGACGTTTCGAGGACGACCTGCGCCGCATGCGCATGGCGGCCTGGCACGGGGCCGATCACATCATGGTGATCCGGACCACCGGTCAATCCCATTTCGATGGCCTGATAGAGGGCACACCTGAAGGTACTGGAGGCATACCGGTAACCCGTAAACAGATCAGGGCATCACGCAAGGCCCTCGATGCCATAGAAGAAGAGGTGGGGCGCCCGATCAATTTTCACTCCTACGTGAGCGGTCTTGCAGGACCCGAGATGGCGGTGCTCTTTTCGGAGGAGGGGGTCAATGGTGCCCACCAGGACCCCCAGTACAACGTGCTGTACCGTGATATCAATATGCACCGCTCCTTTGTCGATGCTGCCGAGGCCAAGCGTATTCTCGCCGATGGCGGTATCCTGCAGCTGGATGGCGCACACAATGCCAATGCCACCGCAAAGGAGGCGTGGAAGGTGACGCCGGAGCTGTTTGTGCAACACGCCATAAACTGCCAGTACTCGCTTGCGGCGGGCATGCCCAGGGCGTTGATAGCACTCTCCACGGTGCCCCCCATGGCACCTCCTGCACCGAAGATGCGTCTCGACCTTCCCTATGCCGTGGCACTGCGCGAACTGTTCACGGGTTTCCGTTTTCGCGCCCAGCAGAATACCCGCTACATGGAGACCGACACCCAGGAGACCATCGTCTCCCATGTGCTGGATACCCTGGTGTCGCGTCTTACATCCGCCGATATCCAGAGCAGCATCACCCCGGACGAGGGGCGCAACATCCCCTGGCACTACAACAATATTGCAGGCGTGAATACCACCCGCCAGGCCCTGATGGGGCTGGATGGCATTCTGGAACAGGTGGCGCTGAAGGACGAGGGGGAGTTGCGGGAGCAGGCGCGGGAACTGAAGGAGCGGGCAGTGCTGTTCCTGGAGGAGATCGTCGAGCTGGGTGGCTACTACAAGGCTGTGGAGGCGGGTATGTTCGTTGACCAGGGCTTCTTTCCCGAACGGAAGGGAGACGGCATCAGCCGTGATCCGGCTGGCGGTGACGGTGCTGGCACCGTGATACCGAGAGAGGCCGATTACGGTGCGCCGGTCTGTAGCCATTTCGGCAACAACAGCTATGCCGATGCCGAGGGCAGGGTGTGCGATGCGCATGGCGGCTGCAGTCTCTGCAACCCCGAAAAGATCCAGTATGTCGATGAGCAGGATCCTGCAGACAACGTCGACCTGCGCCTGGCCAGGACCCTCTCAGACCGGGATGCCGGCCTGGTGTTTCCTGAGGTTGAGAAACATGGCGACGGGGTGGTCTGTGTCACCCTCTTCGTTCCCGAACCTCCCGAGGTGGCCGAGGCGGCGGCACTCGAGATGGTACGTCACATGGGGCTGCAGGAGCCCGAGGTGATCAGCCGGCGCATCATGCATCCGGCAGAGGGCAGCCTGTTCGAGATCAAGGGGGTTTTCGATATCCCCATGCGCATCGATCTGCTACCCGAAGAAAAGCGCGTGCAGCTGCTGAGCGAGAGCGAGATCGAGGCGTGGGTCAGGCCGAGGGAAGTCCATGTCATCGCGGCCACGGTGGGTGAGGATGAGCACTCCGTCGGGCTGCACGAGATACTCGATATCAAGCACGGCGGCATCGAGAAGTACGGCTTCATCTGTCATGACATGGGCACCTCGGTGCCCGTTGAAGAGGTGCTCGAGGAGGCGGACAGGCAGGCGGCGTCCGCGGTTCTGGTATCGACCGTTGTCACCCATGGCGACATTCACAAGACCCACATGCTCAATCTCGATCGTATGGCCAGGGAGCGGGGTGTGCGTGACAGGCTGCTGCTGGTATCGGGGGGCGCCCACGTGTCCGATGAACTGGCCCGTGAATGCGGAATGGATGCGGGTTTCGGTCGCGGAACCCGGGGTTGGGATGTGGCCAGCTTTCTGGTCGAGGCATTGAAGGAGAGGGGTGTCTAGAAAATGACCTACCCCTATCTCACCATCGACCTGGAGAAGATCGAACACAATGCGCGCACCATCGTGAGGCTGTGTGCAGATCACGGTATCGAGGTGACGGGTGTGACCAAGGTGACCTGCGGCAGCCCGCAGATCGCCAGGGCGATGATACGGGGTGGTGTGGGCTCCATAGCGGACTCCCGTTTCGAGAATATCAGGCGGTTGCGCGAAGCGGGAATCGAGGTGCCCTTCATGCTGCTGAGGCTTCCGCCACTGACGGGTGTGTCGGAGGCGGTTGCAGGCGCCCAGCTCAGTCTCAATTCCGAAGCCGTGGTTATCAGGGCGATCTCCGATGCCGCACTGGCGCGCGGGCTTGTCCATGATGTGATGCTGATGGTGGACCTTGGAGACCTGCGTGAGGGCATATGGCCCGACGATCTTCCGGCTGTCGTGGAGGAGGTGATCGGCTGCCAGGGAACCAGGCTTGTGAGCCTCGGTACCAATCTCGCCTGCTTTGGTGGCGTGGTGCCAACAGAGGAGACGATGAACCGGCTTGTCACGCTGGCAGATGAGATTGAGGCGACATTCGATATCCGGTTCAAGTGGCTCTCGGGCATAAACTCCAGCGGCCTGGAGCTGATCGCAGCCGGCAGGATGCCGGAACGCATCAATCACGCGCGTATAGGCGAGGCGATACTTCTGGGTCGGGAGACGACCCGCAGGTACCCATGGCCGGATACCTTCCAGGACGCCTTTCAGCTCCACGGTGAGATCCTTGAACTCAAGCATAAACCCTCGGTTCCCCTGGGAGAGCGGTCCGAGGATGCCTTCGGTCACACTCCGTCGTTCGAGCCGCGAGGTACCGTGCTCCGGGCCCTGGTCAATATCGGTCGCGAGGATGCGGACATAGACGGGTTGGTGTGCCGGGACCCGGGCATGCGGATACTCGGTGCATCGAGTGGCTACCTGGTGGTTGACGTGACCGCGGCCCAAGGGGAGGCGGACCTGGGTGACGAACTGGTGTTCGATCTCAACTACAGTGCCCTGCTGGCTGCCATGACATCGGAATACGTCAAGAAGCGATTTGTTTGACTGGGCCGAAGCGTATCATCTGTTTCGGGAAAGCGATAATCAACAGCGACAAGAATCTACCTCCCTGCACCGGGTTTTCAGTAACATCCATTGATCGTTCCTGGACGACTGGTGGTGCTTGGGTGTTCGTGCAGTATGTCGTAATATCCGTGAGAACCATATGGAGTTATGGTCAAGGGGAGCCAAATGGAAAATCATTCGTGCAGGCGTTTTGAGTTGGCTGGCGCAGTTTCCGTCGCAGTCCTGGTGTCTCTGGCATCCCTCTCGGTGCAGAGTGCCTCATCGGAAGATCAGCCTGCCGAAGCCGCCATCAGGAACATAATCGAACTGGCGCAAGCCTCCGGTACCGGAGAGCTTGGGAACCAGGTCGTCAACCAGGCCCTCTCCAGGGCAACATCTCTTGCAGAAGGGCAGGTCGATGAGTGGATTCCCACCTTCGAGCTGAGTGCCCAGGTAACCCACGAGGGCAAGCCGGTCTTCGGAATGCTGGGCCTTGTCCCCCTGGTGGAGGATGAGCATGAACTGCTCTTTACCCAGGGAAGCATTTTCCATTCGGATGATCGCAGTACCATCAACCTGGGGTTGGGCTACCGCTGGCTGGTTTCGGATGACAAGGTGCTACTGGGTGCCAACGCCTTCTATGACCACGAATTTCCCTACGATCACCGCAGGGCAAGCATAGGCCTTGAGGCGCGTGCTTCCGTTGCCGAACTCAATATGAATTTCTATGAAGGGCTTTCGGGCTGGCGGTCCGGCCGTGACGGACTGAACGAAAGGGCAATGGACGGGTATGACCTGGAGGTGGGTGTCGACCTGCCCTACATGCCCTCGGTAAGAGCTTATGCAAGGCACTTCGAGTGGAATGCGATCGACGGCGCTACGGATCTGAAGGGGACACGTTACAGCCTTGCGGGCAGCTTTTATCCCGGCGTTACCGTCGAGGTGGGTCGAAACAACTACCAGGACAGTTCACAGCAGGATGCCAACTTCGCCAAGCTCACCGTGGATTTCATCGAACTGACCAGGGGTAGCGCCAGATCTACCCCGCTGTTGAGCGATACGGCCTACCGGCTGGACTCCATGCGTGATCAGCGTTACCAAAAGGTACGCAGGGAAAACATCATCCAGAAGCAGACGAGCGGCGGTTCGTTCACCGCCACGGTCAGCGGTATTTAACCGGTTGGGCATGTCAAAATAGTTAATGGATTGTAACGATGAATAAAACGCTCACTCCTCTTGTGCTGTTGTCCGTCTTTCCTCTTTTGGCAAGTGGTGCTTCACCTGTCTGCAGTGTCACCGGTGGTGTGATGACCGTGCCCAGCGGTAGCTATTGCCAGGGAGAGCCCGACTACTACTCCATCAAGATCTACGAGATGGGTCTGTGTCCCTCGGCACCCACGCCGCCCACCACCAGTTCGACCATGGACCTGACCGGTTGCGAGGTTGTGTTTACCAACGCGTCCGGGTTCGACGTGGTGGTCAACAAGGGAGCCTCCTCCGCGTTGAGCGGAACCACCAGCAAGCCGTCGAACGGCACCTACAACTATGGCTACATCAAGCTCAACAGGAACTTCGTGATCAAGGCGGCCATCACCTTCAGTGCCAGTGTCCAGGACGATCCCAGCGGCACGGAAGAGGATGCCAGTGACTACTCCGCCCTTGGCAGTGGCCAGTACTGCGTAACCACCACGGCCACCTCCTCGGGAACGGGTGCCAATACCGGGGGGGGTGTCGATGTGACCTACCAGTCCTCCACGGTCTGCTCCAGTGATTCGAATATACTGTCCAGTCCCGGCACCCTGACGGCCCCCCTTGACAACCTGGCCGGTGGCAGTGGTTTCAGCGCCACCGGTACCGAGGGGACGGTGACCGCCTACCTGGTGGATACGTCGGCTTACCTGGCCACGGATGAAGATGATGTCTACAGCGTGGTCGGGGTCCAGGATTTCAGCAGCAGCCCCATCGTGATCACAAGTTCAAGCTCGATCATGGATGCACAGTTCACCGTAAGCCAGGGTATGTCGGTTTCGGATGTAAACGGCGGCAGCCCCACCCGGATCGGTATCGGCAACGGACCCTTCCAGGTCAGTCTCACGGTTGAATAACACTGCTGCCCGTGTGACACGGCAAGTGATGCCCACCGGCAGTACGATGATCGGATAAACCGGCTGCAACCTCCGGTTTGAATTCTCCTGCGCCCGGCGGTACCGTTAGCGGGTTTAATCGAGGGGGCAGGTATGAATCGCTGGCAGTTCTGGATCGATCGCGGAGGGACCTTCACGGATGTGGTCGCCCGACGTCCCGACGGTTCAATCGCGACCCGCAAACTGCTCTCAGAGAATCCCGAACGCTACCGCGACTCTGCCATCCAGGGTATCCGCGATCTGATGGGGCTGGCTGCCGGAGAGCCCATTCCCAGTGAGCGGATCGAGGCGGTGAAGATGGGCACTACCGTGGCCACCAACGCCCTGTTGGAGCGCGACGGCGACCGTACCCTTCTGTTGGTGACCCGCGGCTTCAGGGATGCCCTGCGTATTGGTTACCAGAATCGTCCCAGGCTGTTCGACCGCAATATCCGGTTGCCCGAGATGCTCTACGAGCGGGTGGCGGAAGTGGAGGAGCGGCTGAGGGCTGACGGCAAGGTGCTGCGGGCGCTGGATGAGGCGGGTGCAGAGGCCGAACTGGAAGCGGCATATGCCGATGGAATCCGCAGCGTTGCCATTCTCTTCATGCATGGCTATCGCTATCCTGCTCACGAGGCCAGGGTGGCGGCGATTGCGCAGCGGGTCGGTTTCGAGCAGGTGTCCGTATCCAACAAGGTGAGTCCCCTGATCAAGCTGGTGGGACGCGGCGATACCACGGTGGTGGATGCCTACCTATCGCCGATACTGCGCCGCTACGTGCAGCAGGTCTCCTCGCAGACCGGTGATGCGCGCCTGATGTTCATGCAATCCCACGGCGGGCTCACATCGGCGGACTATTTCCAGGGCAAGGATGCGATCCTCTCCGGTCCTGCCGGTGGTGTCGTGGGCATGGTGCGTACGGCAAGGATGGCGGGTTTCGACAAGTTGATCGGTTTCGACATGGGGGGGACTTCGACCGACGTCTCCCATTTCAACGGCGAGTACGAGCGTGCCTTCGATACCGAGGTGGCCGGGGTGCGAATGCGGGTACCGATGATGAGCATTCATACCGTGGCCGCCGGTGGTGGTTCAATCCTCAAGTACGATGGTGAACGATTCCAGGTAGGGCCGGACTCTGCAGGCGCCAACCCGGGGCCGGCCTGCTATCGCCGGGGTGGTCCGCTGGCCGTGACCGATTGCAACCTGATGCTGGGAAAGATTCAGCCTGACTATTTCCCCAAGGTGTTCGGCACGGAGGCAGACATGCCCCTGGACAGGGATGTGGTCGTTTCGCACTTTCAACAGCTCGCCCGACAGGTGGGGAAGACGGCTGAAGAGGTGGCTGAAGGTTTTCTCAGGATCGCCGTGGACAACATGGCCAATGCGATCAAGAAGATCTCTGTTCAGCGGGGTTACGATGTCACCCGCTACACCCTCTGCTGTTTCGGTGGTGCCGGTGGCCAGCATGCCTGCCTGGTGGCGGACGCCCTGGGCATGAACAGTATCTTCATTCACCCCCATGCCGGCGTGCTGTCGGCCTACGGTATGGGGCTGGCGGATCTGCGGGCGATACGTGAACAGTCCGTGGAGGCGCCGCTGACCGAGCAGCTCGTTGAGGCGTTGTCCGTGCCATATGACAGCTTGAGTGACGAGGCTGTCGAAGAGCTTGCAGCCCAGGGCGTTGCCACTGAGCGGATCGAGGTGATACGCAAGGCGATGGTGCGCTACAGCGGCACTGATACCGCGCTGGCGGTGGTGGCCGGCAGTGCGTCGGAGATGACGACCTCCTTCGAGCAGTTGCACCGGCAGCAGTTCGGTTTCGTGATGACCGGCCGTTCCCTGGTTGTCGAGGCGATCTCCGTAGAGGCTGCGGGTGGTAGCGACCCCGTGGAGGACCCGGTCCTGGCCAGTGATAGGACGGACGGGGATCCGGATCCCTTCGGTCGGGTCCGGATGTACAGCCATGGCCATGAACACGAGACCCCGGTATTCGACCGGACCACACTCTGGCCCGGAGTCCGTTTGCCAGGGCCGGCCATCCTGGTGGAACCCAACGCCACTACCGTTGTGGAGCCCGGCTGGGCCGCCAGGATAAGCGACAGGAATCACCTGGTTCTGGAACGGGTGGAGGCACGACTGCAACAATATGCTATGGGCACCGAAGCGGATCCCATCATGCTGGAGATCTTCAACAATCTCTACATGTCCATCGCCGAGCAGATGGGGGGTGTGCTGGCCAACACCGCTTACTCGGTAAATATCAAGGAGCGTCTCGATTTCTCCTGTGCCGTGTTCGATGACGGGGGGAACCTGGTGGCAAATGCGCCCCACATGCCGGTGCATCTCGGCTCCATGAGTGACAGTATCCGCACGGTTATCCGCAAGTGGGGCGGCACTATCGAGGCGGGTGATGTTTTCGTGCTCAACGCCCCCTATAACGGGGGCACTCACCTGCCGGACGTGACCGTGGTGACACCTGTCGTGTCGGGGGAGGGTGAAGTCCTCTTCTACGTGGCCTCCCGCGGTCACCATGCGGATATCGGGGGTATCACGCCCGGCTCCATGCCGCCGTCGAGCGGAACAGTGACTGAAGAGGGGGTGCTTCTCGATAACCTGAAACTGGTGGAGCAGGGCAGGCTGCTCGAGGATGAGATACGCAGCGTGTTGCTCGGTGGTCCATACCCCGTGCGCAACGTGGATCAGAACCTGGCCGATCTTCGGGCCCAGATCGCGGCAAACGAAAAGGGTGTGCATGAACTGAGGCGCATGATCGATCAGTTTGGCCTGGCCGTGGTGCGCGCCTACATGAAGCATGTGCAGGACAATGCAGAGGAGGCGGTTCGGCGGGTTATCGTCAGGCTGCACTCGGGTCGCTTTGAGTACCCGATGGACAACGGGGCGGTGATCCGGGTGGACATCAGCGTCGACCCTGGTCTGCGGGAGGCGGTGATCGACTTCACCGGGACCTCTGATCAGCTGCAGAGCAATTTCAATGCACCCGCTTCCATCTGCAGGGCGGCGGCGCTGTATGTATTCAGAGCCCTGGTGGATGATGAGATTCCCATGAACGAGGGGTGTCTGAAGCCCCTCAGGCTGATCATACCGGAAGGATCCATGCTCAATCCCAGGCATCCCGCCGCGGTGGTGGCCGGTAACGTGGAGACATCCCAGGCCGTTGTGGACAGCCTGTTTGGTGCGTTGCAGGTGATGGGTGCATCACAGGGCACCATGAACAACTTCACCTTTGGTGATGACAACTCCCAGTACTACGAAACGATTTGCGGCGGTGCCGGCGCGGGCCCCGGTTTTGACGGGGCAGATGCCGTACATACCCACATGACCAATTCGAGACTCACCGATCCGGAGGTGCTGGAGTGGCGTTTCCCGGTGCTGCTCGAAGACTTTTCCATACGGCGTGGCAGTGGCGGGGATGGCCGCTACAGGGGAGGAGACGGCGTGGTGCGGCGGGTGAGATTTCTGGCGCCCATGACGGCGGCCATACTCTCCGGGCATCGGGTCATACCGCCTTACGGAATGTCCGGTGGCGATCCGGGTAGGGTTGGCCGCAATGCGGTCGAACGTGTCGACGGCACAGTAGTGGAGCTTTCCGGCAGTGAAGAGCTGGCCATGGGTGCCGGTGACCTGTTCACGATCGAGACGCCGGGGGGCGGGGGTTATGGCACTGCGGGAAACTAGGGCCTGTTTTTTCGCCCAGCGGCGTTTTCATTCGCTCATGTAGAGCGACTACACTACGCTCATTCAGCCTTGTTGACCCAAAAAAACAGCCCCAGCAGAGTCAATCGAATTAGTGTTAACAGGCCCTAGTCGCCTATCCACATGGATTGTGAAAGCGTCAATGACAGGAAGATAAAGTTGTGGAGAAAGTGCAGGCAGAGGGCTGGCCAGAATCGTTGTGTTTTGGCGACCAGCCACAGGTTGTATGCACCCAGTGCGATAATCGGCATCACTGCAATACCGATCCGGCCGTGGCTCAGGGCGAAGATCAGCACCAGTACCATGCCGGCCAGCCACCACGCCGGACTGTGCGAATGTTTTCGGGCCAGGTACATGGGGCCCCGATAGATCGCCTCCTTGATGATCGGGGTGGCTACCAGGACGCTGAACACACCCCAATGGTCGAACAGAAACCTGTTGGCAAGCTCCTGGGCACTAGTCTGCAGCCATTCTTGCGCCAGGTATAACTGGCCAATACCCGGGATGCTGCCAAGGGGCTGCTGTTCAAAAACGGCAGGACAAAGATAGGGGCATAACGGTGTGTCGTTGATGATGATGACAATGTAGTTCTTCAGGGCGCATAGCAGCACCACAGAGGCCAGGCCAATCAGAACGTATCGGCATGTTTGGGCGAATGGCATCAGGAACTCCCTGTCCTGATCTTATTGTAGGACAGTATCGGATCCTGAACCCGGATGGCTAAAGGAGCTGAATTTCATCTCCAGGGAATGGAGTTCGTCTGTCAGTCTGAAAAATTGGAATTATCGATAAAAGCAGAAAAAGTGCCTGTTCTGTTCTTCGCTGCCAGGCGCTTCAGTAATCCTGCAAGTCCATGGCGCCTGATCTCCGCGTCAAAGTTCTTGCGGTAGAGGGATACCACGCTGATTCCCAGCACGTGGACGTCATAGACCTTCCATGCATCCCCCTTCCAGTGCATGTTGTACCCCACCTTGACCGGCGCTGTGCCCTTGAGTTTGAACTCCATTACCACCGTGGCCCTGGTGTCGCCCAGCCGCCAGCCACGGGAGGAGAATCTGAAGCTGTCCGCCGTGGTGACAATTTCCCGGGAGTAGGTGACCATGGCGCTCGTGTAGAGATTGATGATGAACGTCCTGAAATTGTTGACGAAGTCGTCCCTGTGCTCGGGCGAGGCGTGGCGCCAGTGGTGACCAAGTACGGATCGGGCAATGGTGGGGAAGTCGATGAGCGGAATAATATCCTCGTTTGCCAGTTCGAAGGCGAGTCGGGGATTGTTACCGATGGCATTGCCATTGGTTTTCAACTGGTTTACCAGGTTCTCCGTGGCATCGATGACAAGATCCAGGGGTGGCTCGGTGGCGGCGGGCAAATTGCCGAAACAGGTCAGGCCTATAAGCAGAATCAATAACCAGCGGTTGATCTGCGCTGGCTTCCTGCGGCTATGCCATGAATTGTGAATGCCCACTCTCATCTCGCAGACTTCCAATGAACCTTGCCGGTGATGCGGGGATAATGGAAGTATAACCCGCGTGGTCGATGTCACCATTCAATCGAAGAGCCGGTGGGCTATATTTAAAGGGGTGCGGGGAAAATAACGCCTCTCCTTTCTCTCTTGTGTGTCACTTTACCGCTGGCGAGTGGAATGAGTTCCAAAAAGATATCCTTATGAAGATGGGCGTAACACTTATAAAGCTACCCGTTATTCTGCGCTCAGCCTTTTGGATCTGTCTGGGGCTGCACTATGTCTCCTGGTGCAATGCGGAGACAGCGTCCGAACTGGCCGCCCTGTATAAAGAGATAGATCGGGGGGCGAGTATAAGCCTGTCCGGGAAACCGATCTTTGTCTCATCAGCTGTTGTGAAGGACAGGTTTGCTGCTGATGCCTATGGGATAGTCGGCAGCGCATTTGATGATGTTGTCGAGGAGTTGACCGTTCCAGCCAACTGGTGTCAGTTCGTACCACTGAATTTCAACGTCAAGGCCTGTACCCATCAAGCCCTGAACGACCGGTTCAGCTTGACGTTTTATGCCGGGCGCAAGTTTTACGAGACACCGGACAAGGCTTACCAGTTGCATTATGACTACGCGATTACGAACAGGAGTGATGATTACGTGCGCATTGTGCTGAGTGCCGATGCAGGCCCGATGGGCACAACGAACTATCGCATTGAACTGGATGCCATTCCCGTCGATAGTGACACCTTTCTGCGTATCCATTCATCCTATGACTCGAGTTTTCTCAGTCGATTGGCCACGGATGTATACCTGGCAACCCTTGGAAGTGACAAGATGGGCTTTACCGTGGTGGGTAATACAGAGACTGGAGAGCCCATTTATATAGGCGGCGTGAAAGGGGTCGTCGAACGAAATGCCATGCGCTACTACCTGGCCCTGCAGGCATACCTCGATACCTGCAAGCTGCCTCCCGACAGCCGTTTCGAGGCCCGTATTCAAACGTGGTTTGATCTGAGCGAGGTCCATGCGACCCAGTTGCATGAACTGGAGCGGGAAGAGTACCTTGAATCAAAGCGCATGGAACGCCTCAACCAGCAGAAGCTTCAGCAGGCGTTGAATGGTGCTGGTGGATGACAGGCTTTCAGTATTGAACCGGGGGGCTGGGGCGGGTTAGATCGAAATCGTTGCCTTTGATCTGTGAAAATCTGGACTTGATCAGGCAGATTGAAAATCTAGTTTAATGTCATCTGACAGTCTCTGCTTCAATTTTGGCAAAAGCGGACATAAAAGGCTTCTGATTAAATGTCCGTTACGCGACCGGAACAGACAATTGGCGACTACTATTCTAGCTGCTTCTATGTGGTAAAAGCTGACATTGATACAGACATAAAAGCCCGACAAGTGAAAACCTTCGAGCAGTTAATTAAATCAGTGTCTTTTCTTAACGGTGAAGTTGATAGCTACCAGGTCAAGGGCTAAAAGTGCTAGAGGAGTTGGTGTTGGAAGCTCATTGTCACGCTCAGTATCTGTGATTGTCAAAGTTGTTGCACTAGGATAAACAGCACTGAAAGTACCAACAGTAGAGAATGTATTTAATGGGAAATTAAATTCGTGGGTTCCGGCGATATTATTGGGAGCTGTGACCACCAGGAGAAGTCGGTCATAATTGTAAGCGTCACCAAAGTAGAAGTAAGCACAATCCCCTGTTATTGCTGTACAACTATTAGCCAAACTAGCATTTATGTATGGAGTATTATCAACGAAAGTTGGTGTTTCGTACTGCAATGTAACCACATCTGAAACCAAATCATAAATAATTGCAGCCTTTAATGGAGCAATCCAAATAACAGATAACAAAAGTATGATTGAGATTCGCGATCCAAGCTTTTTCAAGGTAGTTCCCTCTATTATGTTTCGAGAATTAAAGCAATTACCGCACCGTCGTTAAAAATCAATAAGTTACAGATTTCCTGGTCGTGAGTTGTAAAATTTCCTGACAATAAATAGATGATTTATGTCAATTTAGTTGAAATAAGTTTTCTATAGCTCGTAGTTAGAATTTACTCAGAAAGAGTTTTCTTGCTGCCCATTGCGCCTGACATTTTGTCAGTGAAACTAAATCGAATTTCTATCTGAGAATACCGTCTGCATGATGCCGCGTAGCCATAAACTGCAGACCCTCCTGAACCGAACTCATTTTTATTAATAAACAGGATCAGGTACTACGCAGAAGCAGGCGTGAGGGTTTTTGAGACTAAGTTTTATGTAATCTGAGCGAGCATTAATACAGCAACATTAGTTTTTTAGACAGATAGTTTCATATGCTGTATTTTTAAATTGGATCATATGTATCAATCACTTTTGTATCAAGAATATGATCCTGTAAGGATAAAAAATTAACGAAGGATTTATTAGACATGGAAAGAAAAAGAATAGTTATCAGTTTAGTACTAGCATCTTTGTTTATTGTTGGGTGCCAATCTAATTCAAGTCGTTCTGATGCTGGTGGGTGGAATTGCAGTGCTAAGGGTATGGCATCAGGGTCATACTCTGGTGGAGATACTGCGTATATCCATTTGCTTGCCTACTCTAGGGGTGACAATTATAAGGTCACGAAAAAGGATGATAATACGGTTGTCGGTGTGACCGGAAACGGAACACCGTTTACATGTGTTAAAGGATAAACAACTCGAATTATTTAAGGTGACATATATCCCCGCTTTGGCGGGGATATATTGAAGTTCAGATATACCCTATATCATTTCCGATAAGCGACCAACAGCGGGATTTCAGACTGATACTGAAAGCGGACTACCTATGAATATAAGCAGACATTCATTTAAATTCAGATGATTATTATATAAATAATATATGGAATTGATTCTCAGATTTGAATTTGGAAAAGATACATAATTTTGTTAATTTCGTTGAAAGAAAATAATAATTCAATGGATGGAGCCTCAAAATGTCAAATATACCAATTAAAAATTAGCCCAATTTTAAGTTGAATAATTACACTTTCTTTATCATTGCAACTATAAAAGTTTACTAATGAATAGGAGACACGGAATGCTTAAACCTAAATTGCTTTTGATTTCTATAACAGTTGCTTTTCTTTCAGCCAATGCGTATGCAGCCGACCTTTCTGAATCTGAGGTAATCGAATTAGTTAAAGGTAATACGCTAACTGCAACAACTAAGAGGAAGGGCGATCTCAAAGTCCACTACTACTTCATGGAAGACGGTAATGTGTTGATTGAAGATGATGCTGGTGGTGGACGAGATGCCACATGGAAAGTCGATGGTAAAGGCAATCTGTGTATCACAAAACATAAAGGCGGCTGGTCTTGTTTGCCTGTAAAACAAGCGGGTAATGGTAAATATGATAGATATAAGACTAAAGGCCCCAAAAAAATCGTAATCATGAAGTTCCATTCTGTGGCTGAAGGCAACTCAAGAGATATGTAAGTATGTTTTTATTAACAAGAAGGGGTTTTCTAAAGCATACAGCCACTCTGGCCGCTTCTGCAGGACTATTTGGCCAAACTTGTGTCAGTAATGCGTCTGACTCTATTCAACAAAATGCAAGCGATATCATTTTGCCTTCTTTTGTTGTTGGTAATATTGATACTGAAACTAATGTTGAATTTTTCTGGTCTGCAAGCTGTTCAGATACCAAGAAAGTTTTAGAGGATTACATCTTAGAATTTACTAAAACAACTTTCCTTCAAAACAATGCTTCTATCGTTTTTCATCACACAGCGATTGATAAAAGTGAGGTGGATATATGCTTGAAGTTGCTGTCAGTTGGAAAAGACAACTATCCTTCAGCATGTTTTCAAACGCTACAATGGATGGTTGAAAAGAAGAAAAGAATAACAAAGCGTCGTATTGAAAAGCTTTTGAAGAGATTTGGTTATCAAAATGATTTAGTGGCCCCAGAAGAAGCATTGTTCGGGGTGTATTTACTTCGAAAGGCTTTTGATGGTTTTGGATTTACAAAGACACCAGCTTTAACTGTGAATGGGCAACTCATTGAATTACCAAGTTCAAGAGATGAATTTTACGATACTTTAAATAAACAAACGGGGTTTATTGGATGACTACCAAAATATTAACCTCTCTTCTGATTTGCTCATTCGCACTAATATCTTTCTCTATCTCAGGAGACCTATTTGCATGCGGGGAGACCTATGATGCAGGTAAAACCTTCACGAACAAGGAAATTCTTGATAGAGCAATCAGGAGGAACAAGTGGGAAAACATTTCAATTGACCAAAAATATACTCCATCTTATAAACACAAAACCGACAAAGAAATAATAGTCGAGTATGCGAGAGAAAAATTGCCTTGGCTTAATAGCTTAAGCAACAAAAAAGAAGGGGTTCCTAATGAAGTTACGTTAACGGATTTAAATGTAAACGTTAAAGTAGCAAAAGCAGGTGGCAAAGTTACTTTTAAAGGAGAAAGAGTGAAAAATAAAGATTCTTTCTATAACAAAAATATGAATGAAGGATTCGAAGCAACTATAACAGCTAAAGTCTATGCAGATATATTAACTCATTCAGAAGAAGCTATCCTTGCAGAAGAAGCAGTAGAAATAAACTTGAGAGATACTAAATTTAATCAAATGAGAGGCGGTGTAAATAGAGCAAGAGAAGCCGATAGTATAGATATTCACAATCAGTAATTGTATTTACCGTCCGCTTTTACCACATGCAGTAGTTTTTGTAATCTTCGTCAATAGTCAGCTATGGGGCTATTCTGTTGAAAAACTCCCCGACCTGGCTGCTCTAATGAGATAATCTTTCCTAGTTGATTAATCTGAGGATTGTCACTGATGATGGGGCAGCAACCACCAGATCAGAATACTCTGTTTTACGATTTCTGCATTGAACAACACATCCCACCTGATCACTTGTTAAGGCAGATTGACCAGGTACTTGATCTCAGCGAACTGCGTCATCATTTATCCTCTTACTACAGCACCACTGGCCGCCCCTCTGTTGATCCAGAACTCATGCTGCGTATGCTCATTGTGGGTTACTGCTATGGGATCCGTTCAGAAAGGCGTCTTTGTGAAGAGGTACATTTAAACCTGGCCTACCGCTGGTTTTGCGGTCTCGGCCTGGAAGGCCATGTGCCGGATCATTCCACATTTTCAAAGAACCGCCATGGCCGGTTCCGCGACAGTGATACCTTTCGGTTTCTGTTTGAAGATGTTGTTGGACGCTGCATGGCAGAGGGCTTGGTTGCGGGCGAAGGCTTCGCTACTGATGCGAGCGTTATCAAGGCAGATGCCAATCGCCAGCGAGGCGTCCCTGGCAGTAAGGCCATGGATTGGCTCGATATCGAACAAGCCAGTCGGCCGGTACGTGAATATCTCGATGCTTTAGATAAAGAAAACGCCACTAGAACGCCACCCAAGAACATATCCCTCACGGATCCCCAGGCACGCTGGACAGCTGCGCCAGGCGGCCCAGCCTTTTATGCCTACTCCACCAATTACCTGATTGATATCGAGCACAATATTATCTTGGATGTTGAGCCAACACCGGCTCATCGAACCGACGAGGTCAACAGTACCAAGCAGATGCTTGAACGGGTTGAAGCGAGGTATGAACTAAAGCCTGATCGACTTATTGGTGATACAGCCTATGGTACTGCACCGATGCTTGAATGGCTCGTCAAGGGCAAACAGATTGAGCCCCATGTTCCAGTATGGGATAAATCAGATAGAAACAAAGAGACGTTCAGTCGATCTGATTTTATCTGGGATGCAAGTGCAAACTGTTATCAATGCCCGGCAGGTAAACGCTTAGAGGGCAGGCGGCGTAATTTTAAAAAGCTTCGTACGACTGTCACGAAAGCAAACACCATTATCTATCGTGCCAGCATACAAGATTGCAAGTCGTGCCAGCTTAAATCCCAATGCTGTCCCAATACTACATTCCGGAAGATTGCCCGCAGCATCTATGAAGACTCACGCGATGCCGCTAGGAAAATCTCCGAAACACCGCAATACCTGCAATCACGAAAAGACAGAAAGAAAGTTGAAGTGTTGTTTGCTCATCTCAAGCGCATTATGAAGATGGATCGGCTGAGGCTGCGAGGACTCACTGGTGCGAACGATGAGTTCTTGTTGGCAGCTACGGTACAGAACCTTAAAAAGCTGGCTCAATTGCGATACAAACCTCCTGATTACGGGGTAAGTGCGCCTACATGAGGCAAAACCAAACCGATTAATCCAAAAACTGCCATCGAAAACCGATGGCAAGCCCTGAAAGGGAAAAAACGAAGCGATTTATACTCGCCGGAAGCTCCGGCCGTCTTCATCAATGGAGTTTTTCAACAGAATCGGGCGTCTACGGCCTATTGAAATGCGCCGATCTAATGTCTGCTCTAGAGTTATCTGAAACTTACACCGCAAGTTCCTCTGACGTCCGTTCTTGGCCGTTTCCCGCTGGTTCAACAGGTTTTGCGTTGGGTCGGCTTTGGGCTTCCTCTATCTCTGCTGTCAGATGACATCAGACCCTATTTCAATAGATGCCAGATCAAGTCGAGATTTCTACATTTGATCTCACGGCGCAGAGTTATTTGACACCCTTGTCGTTAAAGAAAGCCTTGTACTGCATATCTTCATGAAGAATGTGATTGGTCCACCAATCGGTGAGGAAATTTAGCAGTTCAGATGGCACTTCGCTTTTTCCCTGCAACTCTTCCATGCAGAAGTCTGCGATCTTCTTGCTGTAGGCCGTGTGCTTCTTGGAGTGGTTCAGCAGGTCCGGATATCCGTTTTCCTGGAGCAGGCGCTCTTCCAGCAGGAAGTGTTCGGAGACATAGTTGGTCAGCTCCATCAGTGCGGATGAAACATTCTGGAACCTGAGAAGAATGCGGGGCTTGTCGACCAGGGAGTTGATGATCCCGATGATCTGCTGGTGCTGCCGATCCAGTTCCTCGACACCTACGCTGAACTCTTCTTTCCAAACGATTTTTTTCATTTTCTGAAGGCTGCGGTTGTCCGCTGTTGGAAGGGATGCCACTGATACTACCCCAAAGCAGACAAACTGTCATATCTGCCCGTCGGAACTGGTTCAGGTCAGTAATGACGTTGTACCAGGGGATGATGACAATAGGTGAGGGCTGAATTTCAGAGGTCCTCGCTCACGCGACTTTAGCTAAGAACATCCTCCAGTTCCTGGACGGAGAAGCCACTCTCGGGACCGTAATTTTCGACCAGGTCCCTGTTTGCATCCTGCCGTGCCACACGCTTGGACTTGTTCAGTCCCAGGTGGTGTTCATAGCGATCCCGCAGGAATCCCGCTTTCCGTAATGCATCGCGGGAGACATTTGTGGTGGCGAAATCCGGAATGCTTTCCAAGGGAGTTACCTCTTGCTCCTCATGCTCTTCAGCACTGTTCTCGGATTGGCGTTTAAGGTCTTTTATTTTTTCATTCCGCCTGGCCAGCTTCTTATCCAGGCGGTCTATTTTCTTCAGCAGCTTTTTCGCTTTCTCTTCCGCCGCACGGACTTGCTTCTTGTATTGCTTGATATCTTTGTTATTCGCCTTCTTCTTTTTTTTCGCCTTCGCCTTCGCCATGTCAGCTTTCTCCCTCTCCGATTGATGTCATTGCCGTGTTCAGGGTTAATCATATGTTAGTCGAAGAGTGCTTGATTGCCACGTTCTGTGTAAGGCGGAATTACTCCTGTGTGCCAGCGCTACTGTTTTGTGCATGGCTGCATCGTCAGCACCGTTAGGCAGTCCAGACAGAGGCCGGTATTTCTGTGGATATATGTTGCCCTGTTTTTTCTGGTGCGCGTCAGCTATGAGCGGAAGGTGCCAACAGGCTGGAGGCAAACAGCAGTGCAGCGGCCACGACGACCGAGGGTCCTGCCGGTGTGTCCCACTGCCAGGAGGCACCCAGGCCCAGCACCACTGCAGTTGCGGCCACCAGTGCGGCTGCCATGGCCATCTGCTCAGGACTGCGGGTGAACCGGCGGGCGGCGGCCGCAGGGATGATCATCATGGAGGTGATCAGGAGCACCCCGACGATCTTCATGGATACCGCGATCACCAGGGCGATCAGCAGCATGAATATCAGGCGGATGCGGTTTATCGGCACGCCTTCCACCTGTGCCAGGTCCGGGTGCACCGTGAGTGAGAGCAGCGGTTGCCAGATCAGTGCGAGGGTGGTTACCGCGAGTGCGCCACCAGCCCAGACCCAGAGCAGGTCCATTGCGCTTACCGCGAGGATATCTCCGAACAGGTAACCCATCAGGTCGATCCGTGCACTCTCCTGGAATGAGATAACCACCAGGCCCAGGGAGAGGGCGCTGTGTGCCAGTATGCCCAGCAGGGTGTCGGTGGCCAGTTGCCGGTTTCCCTGCAGGCCGATCAGCAGCAGGGCGATGGTGATGGCCACCACCGCAACCGAGAGGTTGAGATTGAGTCCAAACAGAAAGCCCAGTGCAACGCCCAGCAGGGCGGAATGGGCCAGGGTGTCGCCGAAATAGGCCATGCGGCGCCAGACCACGAAGACCCCCAGTGGGCCGGCAACCAGGGCCACTCCCAGGCCGGCAGCCAGTGCGCGCAGCATAAAGTCATCCATGGTGATGCGCCTCTTCAGATGAGACCACGTCACCGTGGATATCGTGGGTGTGATCGTGGTGGTGGGTGTAGACCGCCAGCTTGGCGCTGGCATGGGTGCCGAACAGCTCCAGGTAGGCGGGATCGCGGCTCACCGCCTCGGGGTGGCCTGAGCAGCAGACGTGGCGGTTGATGCACATCACGCGGTCGGTAGCTGCCATCACCAGGTGCAGGTCGTGGGAGATCATCAACACGCCGCACTGATGGCGGTCCCGGATGTGGGCGATCAATGAATAGAGTTCTGACTGTCCGGTGACATCCACCCCCTGCACCGGTTCATCGAGCACCAGCAGATCGGGTGCCCCAAGCAGTGCACGGGCCAGCAGTACCCGTTGGTGCTCTCCACCCGAGAGTGTCTGCATCGGGTTTTCCAGCAGGTGCGTGATGGTGAGTTCGCGTGCAACGTCATCGAGCGCTTTCCTGTTGGCGCCCCGTGCCAGGTTCAGGAAACGGTGCACGGTCAGTGGCAGGTTCTCGGGCAGTGTGAGCCGCTGGGGCATGTAACCGATCTTCAGCTCCGTCCTGCGCTCTACATCTCCATGGTCGGGCTTGAGCAGTCCCAGCAGTATGCGCACCAGGGTGGTCTTGCCTGCGCCGTTCGGGCCGATCAGTGTCACGATCTCTCCCCGCTCGACGGTCAGGTCCACGTGCTCGAGCACCTCCCGGCCGTTCAGGTGGATACCGATCCCCCTGGCGGTGATAAGCGTCTCTCCGGGCGCGCTCTTCATCCGTCCTTCTCCTCGCAGGCGGCGCATACGCCGCTGATCTCGAGGGTCTGGCGTTCCACCCGAAACCCCAGTCGTTCCGCGTCCCTGGAAATGGCATCATCGATCACCGGGTCATTGAGCTCTGCGGCCTCGCCGCAATGGTCACAGATAAAGAAGCGGGGTGCATGTTCATGGCTGGGGTGGCTGCAACCCACGTAGGCGTTGAGCGAGGCGATACGGTGGATCAGTCCGTGTTCCAGGAGAAAGTCCAGGGAGCGGTATACAGTGGGTGGTGCCACCTTGCGTCCGTCGTTGCCGACAAGCTCCATCAATGCGTAGGCGCCAACGGGCCGGTGGCTCGACCAGACCAGTTCGAGAACCCTTCGTCTCAGGGTGGTGAGGCGCAGCCCGTTTGCGAGACAGTAGCGTTCGGCTTCGGCAAGTGCCTTACGTATGCACGACTTGTGGTCATGGCAGGCTGAAGGAAAGTTCTCTTTCTCTTTTACCGTCTCCATCTATTGCTCCCGCGAGCTGCTGCCCAGGCAGTCGACCAGGGCGTCTGCCAGGTTGTACATCAGCTTGAAGTAGGCATCCTCTCCTGCTTTCAGGTTTGCGCCCAGGGGGTCTAGAACGCCGATGCCGGCATCTGTCCCCTCGGTAATGGTGCGCACCAGTTTCGGTTCGAACTGCGGTTCACTGAAGACACACCTGGCGCCAAGGGCTCGCACCTTTACTCTCAGTTCGTGGACACGTCGGGCGCCGGGGATACGCTCCGGACTCAGGGTTACCGAGCCGACGGAATTGAGGCCGTAGTGGTTTTCGAAATAGGGATAGGCATCGTGGAAGACAATGTAGGGTGTCTGGAGGACTGGCGTGACTCTCTTTTCGAGTTCCGAATCCAGACTGCCGAGGCGGTTCAACACGGCATCGGCATTGGCCCTGTATTGACTGCCGTTGGCCGCATCGATTCGGCTCAGTTCCTGAACTGCCAGGTTGACGATCCGGGTTGCGTTCGATGGTGAGAGCCAGATGTGGGGGTTGATCTCCCGGTGTTCTTCATCCCCGGCCTCGTGATGGTGGTCATCTTCCGCATGGGCATGGGCCTCCCATACGCCGCCTTCACGCGTAGGCAACTGCTCGATACCTGGCGCTTCCAGCAGCCCGAATACGCGGTTTTCACCGGCCAGGTTCTCCAGGATATGCTCCAAAGGCGCTTCCAGCTCTTCGCCGACCCAGAATACCAGGTCGGCCCGGTTCAGTTTTCGTGCATCGGAAGGGCGCAGGGTAAAGTCGTGAGGGGATTCGCCTCCGCTAATCAGCAGTTCTGGCTCTGCAACGCCCGCCATGACCCCCGCCACCAGTGAGTGGATTGGTTTGATGCTGACCAGTACGCGGGGTGTATCCGCCAGCAGGTGGCCTGTAAGTGTCAGAGAGAGTGATATGACGAGCAGAAGTCGGACGGCTGTATTCATGGGGCAACTGGGTGATATATGAAATGTTATAATATTACACTATATTCGCCGTTCGTGATGGGGTGACTGAATGTGTTGTGACGGGGTGGTTGTTGATTATCCTGTACCTCGTCGCTCCCGGCATCCCTGCCTCCCGCGACATACCGTACATCCTGTACATAAAAAAACCCGGCCAGATGGCCGGGTTTTCTATAGAGCCCGTGCAGGGAATCAGGCATCGTAGTTGGCGCCAACGAAGTCCCAGTTGACGATGCTCCAGATCTCTTCGAGATACTTGGGGCGGGCGTTGCGGTAGTCGATGTAGTAGGCGTGCTCCCAGACGTCGATGGTCAGCAGCGGGGTCTTGCCGTCGGTCATGGGGTTGGCGGCATTGGAGGTGTTTACGATCTCCACGCTGCCGTCGCCGTTCTTGACCAGCCAGGTCCAGCCGGAACCGAAGTTGGTGGCTGCGGACTGGGCGAACTGCTTCTTGAACTCTTCGAAAGAGCCGAAGGCGCTGTTGATGGCAACGGCCAGGGTACCGGAGGGTGCGCCGCCGCCGTTGGGGCTCAGGCAGTTCCAGTAGAAGGTGTGGTTCCAGACCTGGGCGGCATTGTTGAAGATGCCACCGGAGGATTTCATCACGATCTCTTCCAGGGAGGCGTTTTCGAACTCGGTACCGGGGACCAGGTTGTTCAGGTTGGTGACATAGGTCTGGTGGTGCTTGCCATAGTGGAACTCCAGGGTCTCCTGGGAGATGGTGGGCTCCAGCGCATTCATTTCGTAAGGCAGGGCAGGTAATTCGTGTGCCATTGCTGTTATTCTCCTGAAAATAGAAAAAAAGTATCGGCTCGGCCGGTCAATAACCAACCAAAATTCTAGGTAATAATTAAATGCATTCTAATTGGTGGCCAACTGCAATGCAAGATTGTGCGCCGCCACTGCTCGGCAACCTTTGCTGACTAGATTATCAAGTAGGGGTTTTACACCTCATTTGCAATGGTTTCATAAATTATTTATCTCAATTCCCTTCCGGCCAGGCGTTTGGTTCCCGCCCGGATTTTGCATTTCTCAATATATCAACTATAAGTGTAGGGATATTTACGCCAAACAGGGGTAAATATAGCCTGTTCTGCCTGAAGGGTGTGAACCCCGCCGGGTGAAGCATGGAATAAAACTATAGCAGTGACGGAGCAGACCGCTGTTCCGGCCCCACTTACCGTCAAAAAGGCGGAAGCAGCTGCAGACTGGAGGAGAAAATCATGAGTACTGATATCAAATCAGTAGGTAACTTCTGCACCAAGTGTACCGTCGTCGGGATCATCGCCATTGCCGTGGTGACTGCCGCCACCCTGGTCTGGGTGATGATGCTCTAAGTATCGGAAAAGACTGAATTATTAGTTAACGCCCTGGCCCAAGGCAGGGGCATCGATCAGCACCTCGCACTGTTCCGGGCAGGGGATCCCTGCAACCGGCAGATGCTTTTCGCCTCCACGCCAGCGCTTTACCGCCTCCCGTTTTCCACTGCCGGTTACCAGGAAGAGCAGGCTGCGGCAGTCTGAAAGCGCCTTTCTGCCCAGGCTGATCCGCTCCGATGGCGGTTTCGGCGCCTCATGGACAGGCACGACAAGCGGATCGGGGGGGTGGGTATGTCCCGGGAACAGGCTGGCGGTATGGCCATCCTCACCCATGCCCAGCAGCACCAGGTCGAAGGGAAGGGCCTCCCTGACGGTTGCCTGGTAAGCGGACGCCCCCCGCTCGGGGCCAAGTTCGGCCGGTATGGGGTGGATCTGTGTTGGCGGTATCGGTACCCGGGAAGTGAGTACCCGCTCCGCCGCCAGGCTGTTTCTTTCCGTGTGATCTGCTGGCAGGCAGCGCTCATCTCCGAAATAGATATGCCACTTCCGCCAATCGGCATCGCTTTCCGCCAGCAGGCGGTAGGTGTGAGTCAGGGTGGTGCCACCGGCCAACACCAGCCTGAAGTGGCCCCGCTCCAGTATGGCTGTTCGCGCTGCTTCCAGAATGCGGTCACGGGCGGTGCGGGCCACCGCGTCAGCATCTTCCAGCAGGGTCCATTTCACGGGCATCAATCCTCTTCCGGTGACATGCTGTGGCGCCAGTGGTGCTCCTCCTTTTCAAACAGGCGGCGGCTCTCCTCCGGGCCCCAGGTGCCTGCGCTGTAGCCGGGGATGAAATCCCGCTCGGTGGACCAGACCCGCAGCACCGGGTCGACCACCCGCCAGGCGTACTCCACCTCGTCATAACGCAGGAAGAGGGAGCGGTCACCCTGGATCACGTCCAGCAAAAGTTCCTCGTAGGCGTCGGTGGATGCCTCGTCGGTTCGGCGCAGGCTGGCATCCAGGCTGGTGGGTCGGGTGCGCATCTCGAGTCCCGGTTCCTTGACCGTCATCTCCACCTTGAGGCACTCGGATGGCTGGATGCCGAGCAGGACCCAGTTCTGTTTCATGCGCTCCACCTGGGTGCCGCGGAAGAACTGCTGGGGTGGGTGGCGGAAGCAGATTGAGACCAGGGACTGGCTCTCCGCCATGCGTTTGCCGGTGCGCAGGTAGATGGGTACGCCGCGCCAGCGCCAGTTGTCGATGTAGAGCTTGAGAGCGGCGTAGGTCTCGGTGACGCTCTCGGGGGGGATCTTCTCCTCCTGCAGGTAGCCCGCCACCTTGTCACCGTTGACGCTGCCTTCTGTGTACTGGGCGCGAAAGGCGTGGGCATGTACCGCCGACTGGGGTATGGGCCTTATGGATTTCAGCACCTTCACCTTCTCGTCGCGCAGGGCTTCTGCCTCCATGGAGACCGGTGGTTCCATGGCAACCAGGGTCAGCAGTTGCAGCAGGTGGCTCTGGATCATGTCGCGCATGGCGCCGGCGCCATCGTAAAAGTCGCCCCGGCTGCCCACACCCAGGGTTTCCGAGTGGGTGATCTGGATGTGGTCGATGTAGTTGCGGTTCCAGAGGGGCTCCATCATGGTGTTGGCGAAACGGAATACCAGTACGTTCTGCACCGTGCCCTTACCCAGGTAGTGATCGATGCGGTAGACCTGGTCCTCGCGCAGGTAGCGGCCTATCCTTTTCTGCAATGCCTGGGCACTCTCCAGGTCGTAGCCGAAGGGCTTCTCGATCACCACGCGCTTCCAGCCATGCTCCTCCTCGAGGAGGCCGGCATCGCTCAGTTTTTCAGCCACCACCCCGAACTCGGCGGGACGGATCGCCATGTAGAAGGCGATGTTGTCGGACAGGTCGGCGCTGTCATCGAGATGCTGCTTGAGCCGGCTGTACATCTCGCTGTCGGTGAGGTCGCCACGAAAGTAACTGAGGCGCCGGGTAAAACGCTGGAAGATGGCGTCATCGAGTCCCCCCCTGGCCTTGGCACTGACCCATTCACGAACCTCGGACTGGCACTTTTCGTCATCCCAGGGGCGCCGGCCGATGGCCAGTATGCGGGTCTCCTCCGTGAGCTTGCCAGCCGCCTCGAGGTGGTAGAGGGCGGGCATCAGCTTGACCCGGGAGAGGTTGCCGGTGGCACCGAATATCACGTATGTGCATGGGTTGCTCATGGTCTTCAGACCTCGTAGTTGGTCGATGAGGTGTCTCCGCCCTCACCGGTCCAGTCGGTATGGAAGTGTTCCCCCCGGGGGCGATCGATCCGTTCATAGGTGTGGGCGCCGAAGTAGTCACGCTGGGCCTGGAGCATGTTGGCCGGCAGGCGACCGCAACGGTAGCCGTCGAAAAAGGAGAGCGCCGAGGTGAAAGCGGGCAGGGGGATACCCAGTTCGATACCCAGCGCGGCGGTACGCCGCCAACCGCTGTCGGCACGTTGTACGGCCCGGGTGAAGAAGTCGTCCAGCAGCAGGTTCTCCAGGTCGGGGGTGGCCTCGAAGGCTTGCTTGATGTTGCCCAGGAAGCGGCTGCGGATGATACAGCCCCCGCGCCACATCAGGGCGATGTTGCCGTAGTTCAGATTCCAGCCGTACTCCTTTGCCGCCTCCTGCATCAGCATGTAACCCTGGGCGTAGGAGATGATCTTCGAGGCGTAGAGGGCGTCGTGGATGTCTTCGACCGCCTGCTGCCGGTCTCCACTGAAGCTGTTTACGCCGCTGCCCAGGACTTTCTCGGCACGCAGGCGTTGATCTTTTAGTGCGGAGAGACAGCGGGCGAAGACCGCTTCGCCGATCAGGGTGAGGGGGATGCCAAGCTCCAGGGCGCTGATGCCGGTCCACTTGCCGGTACCCTTCTGTCCCGCGCTGTCGAGGATCTTCTCCAGCAGCGGCTCACCGTCGCTGTCCCTGGTGCCCAGTATCTCCGCGGTGATCTCGACCAGGTAGGAGTCGAGGACACCGCTGTTCCATCCGCTGAACACCTGTTGCATCTCGTCGGCGTGCATTCCGAGCCCCGACTTCATCAGGTGGTAGGCCTCGCTGATGAGCTGCATGTCGCCGTACTCGATGCCGTTGTGGACCATCTTCACGTAATGACCCGCACCTCCTTCGCCCACCCACTGGCAGCAGGGTTCCCCCTCCACCTTGGCGGCAATGGCCTGCAGTATGGGACGCACCTCGGGCCAGGCGGCCTCGTCGCCACCGGGCATCACCGAGGGGCCGTGGCGAGCTCCCTCTTCGCCCCCGGATATTCCGCAGCCGAGGTAGCGGATGCCCCGTTTCGACAGCTCGTCCATGCGCCGCTCGGTATCTGTGAAGCGGGAGTTTCCGCCATCGATGACGATATCGTCTGCTTCCAGCAGGGGCATCAGTTGTGCAATGACACTGTCCACCGCGTCACCCGCCCGCACCATGAGCATGATCTTGCGGGGTGTCGACAGGCTTGCCACCAGCTCCTCCAGGGAGGCGGTACCGGTGACCTGGGTGTTCTTTGCCGGGCCTTCGAGAAAGGCGTCGGTCTTCTCCTGGGAACGGTTGTAGACGGCGACACGGAACCCGTGATCGTCCATGTTGAGGACCAGGTTCTGGCCCATGACGGCCAATCCGATCAACCCGATATCCGCTTTCGGCATGACAACTCCCTCGTTTGGCTTGCGGTTTGAAATGATCCCGGCAGGCGGTAGAGTATGGCAGCATACTATAATTGATTCGTAGCGGACGTGTGGGGCGGAGCGCCCCTTTTGTTTTGGAGTTGGCCTGATGTGTGGGTTGTGTGGTGAGCTGAGGTTCGACGGGCGCAGGCCCGACATGGGAGCTATCCAGCGTATGACTGCAAGGCTGGAGCGAAGGGGCCCCGATCATGGGGGTTTTTTCGGCGACGGCCCCCTGGCGTTCGGTCACCAGCGGCTGGCGATCATCGATCTGACTGAGCATGCCAACCAGCCCATGGTGGATCAGCAGCTCGGCCTGGCCCTGGTGTTCAACGGCACCATCTACAACTACCCGGAGCTGCGCGAGGAGCTGCGTGGTCTGGGCTATCACTTTTTCTCCGAGGGCGACACCGAGGTGATCATCAAGGCCTACCACGCCTGGGGTGAACAGTGTGTTGAGCGGCTCAGCGGCATGTTCGCCTTCGTCATCTGGGATCAACGCAGCAACTCCCTGTTCATGGCCAGGGACAGGATGGGTATCAAGCCGCTCTATTACAGCGAAGGTGAGGGTTTCTTCCGCTTTGCATCCAATACCCAGTCGATACTTGCCGGTGGCGGTATCGATACGGGGGTGGATCCCGTGGCCCTGCACCACCAGTTCACCCTGCATGCGGTGATTCCGGCGCCGCACACCATCATGAAAGGTGTGCGCAAGATGCAACCAGGTCACTGTATGAAGATCGACAGTGATGGAAAGCAGACCCTGCGTCGCTACTGGAGCCTGCCGGCGCTGCGTCCGGAAAAACCGCTCGGTGACGAGGAGTGGCTGGAGGCGATCCATGACGCCCTGCGTTCTGCAATACAGAAGCGTAACGAGATTGCCGATGTGCCGGTGGGTGTGCTGCTCTCGGGGGGGCTGGATTCCAGCCTGCTGGTGGCCCTGCTGGCAGAGGCGGGGGTGAGTGACCTGCGTACCTTCTCGGTCGGTTTCGAGGACCACCCCGACGAGAAGGGGAGTGAATTCGAGTACTCGGACCAGGTTGTCGATTACCACGGTACCAACCATCACAAGTATCACATCCCCAACGCCGAAGTGCTGAAGCGGTTGCCGGAAGCGGTGGATGCCATGGCCGAACCGATGTTCGGCCAGGATGCGGTCGCCTTCTACCTGCTGGCCGAACAGGTCTCGAAACAGATCAAGGTGGTGCAGTCGGGCCAGGGGGCGGACGAGGTGTTTGGCGGCTATTTCTGGTATCCACGCATGATGGCGGAGATCGAAGGGACGCCGGTGGAACGTTTTGCGAAGCACTATTTCGATCGCGACCACGAGGAGTTTCTGCATGCCGTCTCCCCCGACTACCGGGGTGATGACCATACCTCCCGCAAAATAGCCGAACTGCTGGCGGAGCCCGAGGCGGATACCTTCATGGATGCGGTACTGCGCATGGATGTCACCACCCTGATCGTGGACGATCCTGTGAAGCGGGTGGATAACATGACCATGGCCTGGGGTCTGGAGGCGAGGGTGCCGTTTCTCGATCAGAACCTGGTGGAGCTGGCGGCCCGCTGTCCCCCTGAATTCAAGCTCAGGGAGGGGGGTAAGTATCCCCTCAAGGCGATGGCGCGGGGCATACTGCCCGATGCGGTGATAGACCGGCCGAAGGGGTATTTTCCCATGCCGGCGCTGAAATACGTGCGTGGAGATTTTCTCGAGTTCATGAGCGATATTCTGAACTCCAGGGCCTGTCTCGAGCGCGGAATCTACAGCCGCGCCTACGTGGATATGCTGCTGTCGGCCCCGGAGATGCACCACACCCGGCTCCAGGGAAGCAAGCTCTGGCATGCCGCGTTGCTGGAGTTCTGGCTGCAACGCAACGTGGACGCAGCCTGAGTGTCCGGAAGTCCAACAATAATCCAGGTACGAATATGTTGACGATTGCTCTGACCCTGCATCTGCTGGGTACCGTAGTCTGGGTGGGGGGGATGTTCTTCGCCCACATGGCGCTTCGGCCGGTGGCTGCCGAGCTGCTGGAGCCTCCCCAGAGGCTGCCCCTGCTGAAGGGGGTGCTGGACCGCTTCTTCCGCTGGGTCTGGCTGGCGGTTGTGCTGATCCTGGTGACCGGTTACTGGATATTCCTCGGCCCGTTCAAGGGCGAGGGGGCCATGCATGTGCTGATCATGCTGGGGGTCGGAACGGTAATGGCGGCCATCTTCGTATATATCTACAGCGTGCCCTACCGGCGCATGGGCGCCGCCCTGGCGGTCGGGAAGCTGCCCGTGGCCGGAGCTAGCATGGCCCAGATCCGCCGCTTGATCGGTCTCAACCTGGTACTGGGGCTGATCACCACGGTGATCGCCGTGGCCAAGCCCTTTTGAACTGTAAGTTACTGGTATTTTTACCAATAGTCTGCGGGACGGATTTCTGAGATCCTGAGGGGTATATCGAATCGGTTCCCGGGGGGTTGAAACCCTGGTGCAGAACCACATATAAGAGTTTTGTGATTTTCTCGGTAGCGAGGTGTGTAATGGATGTTTTGGATCGGATCAGGGAGCAGGTGGAAGGCAATCCCATCGTGCTCTACATGAAGGGTACCCCCCAGTTTCCCCAGTGCGGCTTCTCTTCCCGCGCGGCGTCGGCCCTGCAGGACTGCGGCGTGAAGTTCGCCTACGTCAACGTGCTGGCGGATGCAGAGATCTTCGAAAATCTTCCCCGCTACGCCGACTGGCCCACATTCCCGCAGCTCTATATCAACGGTGAGCTGGTCGGGGGATGCGATATCACCATGGAACTCCATGCCAGCGGTGAGCTGCAGCAGATGACGGCAGAGGCCGCCAAGAACTGGCCCGAGGAAGAGCAGGGCTGAGGGCTGCGCTGCACGGTATAAAAAACCCGTCTTCATCGACGGGTTTTTTTATGCCATGGATGGCCTTATGCAGGAAAGCACATGGATGTGCGAGAGCGGCGACCCTGATCAGGTTGGCTGTTGATCAATCCAGGGTCTTTCGGGGCAGCAGGCGTGCCACTTGTTGAGAATGGTGCAGAAGAGTTCGGCGGTCTTCTCGGTATCGTAGATGGCGGAGTGGGCCTCGCTGTTGTCCCACTCGATGCCGGCGGCCTGCACCGACTTGGCCAGCACGGTCTGGCCATAGGCGAGGGCAGACAGCGAGACGGTGTCAAAGGTGCTGAAGGGGTGGAACGGGCTGCGCTTGTAACCGGTACGCTCGACCGCGGCGTTGATGAATCCCAGGTCGAAAAACGCGTTGTGCCCCACGAGGACGGCACGGGTACAGCCGCTCTCCTTGATCGCCTTGCGTACCGGCTTCGAGATCTTCTTCAGGGCGTCCAACTCGGACAGAGCATCCCTGAACGGATGGTGGGGGTCGATGCCGTTGAACGCCAGGGCCTTCGGATCCAGGTTGGCGCCAGGGAAGGGCTCGACGTGACAGGCGATGGTCTCCGCCTTGTGCAGCAGGCCCTGGTCGTCCATGCGCAGGGTGACGGCCGCGATCTCTAGCAGTGCATCGGTCTGGTTGTTGAAGCCGGCGGTCTCAACATCCACCACCACGGGCAGAAAACCTCTGAAACGTTGCGCTATATCCGGGTTGTAGGGGGTATCTGTCATGGCCGCAAAGGATAATGGATGTGAGCGGGTTTTACGATGCTATAGTGTAGGAATCTTGTGCGGAATTTCTCGGGAGATGAGTGTGAAGAGAGGTTTTACAGGCGGGATCCACGCCTGGCTGTTGGGATTGCTCCTGCTCCTGTTGCAGGGTGGGGCAGCCTTTGCGACGGAGGAGCGTGGCGGCAACGGCCTGCTGTTCCGCGTGCATGCGCCCGGTGGCGCGGTCAGTTACCTGTTTGGCACCATCCACTCGGAAGACAGGCGGGTGCTCACACTGCCCCGTCCGGTACGGGAGGCTTTCGAAAGCAGCCGGCTGCTGGCCATCGAGGTAAAGCCCGATGCGGCGCTCCTGCTCGCCTCGATGAGCGTCATGGTCTATTCCGATGGCAGGGACCTGCAGTCGGTGGTCGGTGACGAGATCTTCCGGCGCTGCGTGGAGGCGATGGCACCCCGGGGAGTGCCCGAGGCGGTGGTGCGCCAGTTCAAACCCTGGACCCTGGCGACCATGTTGAGCGTGCCCCCCGCGGAGACCGGGGAGTTTCTGGATTTCATGCTCAACCGGCTGGCCATCGAGCAGGGACGGGAGGTGATCGGGCTGGAGACCGTTCAGGAGCAGTTGGAGGTCTTCGACGGTATGGATGTAGCGGATCAGGTCGCCCTGCTGGTGGATACCCTAAATAATCTCGACGAGCTGCCGATGTTGAATCAACAACTGCTTGAAGCCTACCTGGAGAGAGATCTCCGGCGCCTGGCGGAACTCAGCGAGCAGTCCATGGAGTTGAACGGCGAGGGTTTGAGTCAGCGTATCCAGGAGCGGGTGGTCGATGACCGGAACCGCAAGATGGCTGAGAGAATCGAGGCCCTGCTCCATGATGGAGGCGTCTTCGTCGCGGTCGGTGCGCTGCACCTGCCGGGCAGGGAGGGGCTGCTGCAGCTTGTGAGAGAAAAGGGGTTCGGGGTTGAGCTGGTGTATTGAGCTGCGAAAACCTAAAGTCATGGGTTAAGTGGGTATTGTAAGTGGGTTTATTGTGGTAGATTCTCCAGGAAACAGCCGAGGCATTCGGTCAATAGGCTCTTTGTGGATAGAGTGACAAGCTAAAGGAATAACAATAGATGGCTAACAGAGGCCTGGTGAACAGATTCAGGGTTATCCTCCTTTCGGCGATGCTGGCGTTGCTGACCGGCTGCGCGACGACCAGCGATTACAGTGACCCGAGAGATCCGATCGAGGGATTCAACCGGGCGATGTACGAATTCAACGATGCCCTGGACCGGGCAATCGTGAAGCCGCTGGCCGAAGGCTACAAGGCGGTCATGCCGGCGCCTGTGGATACGGGTATCACCAACTTCTTCGGCAACCTCGCCGACGTGGGCTCCGCGATCAACAACCTGCTCCAACTGAAGCTGACAAGGGCTGCCAGTGATGTGGGACGCGTGCTGGTCAACTCCACGGTGGGTATTCTCGGCTTCATTGATGTCGCCTCCAATCTGAACATGGACAAGTACGGTGAGGACTTCGATCAGACCCTCGGCGTCTGGGGGGCGGGACCCGGTCCATATATCGTTCTGCCGGTTCTCGGATCCACCAGCGGACGCGGTATTTTCGGCATCGTAGTGGACTGGTATACCGACCCTGTACGCATCGTGACCCCCAACCGCTGGCGTAACGGTCTGCTGGTGCTGAGGGGGATCGACAAGCGTGCTGATCTTCTGGGTGCCAGCCGGGTTCTCGAAGAGGCCGCCCTCGATCCCTACGAGTTTACGCGGGATGCATACCTGCAGAAACGCAGAAACGATGTCTACGACGGCAACCCACCGCCGGAAGAGTTCGAAGAGTAAGAACAGAATCCCGGGTAACAAGACAGATGAGCCCCTTCATTGTTGAAGGGGCTTTTTTTTGCTGCAGCGGTTTACCTGGTGGGGTGATGTGCGTGCTGTGGAGTAATGTGCACTTCTTTACGTTTCCGTTAATTCCTGGGAATTAAATAACTATCTGAATCTCATATATTTTTTCTATAAAAAAAAATAAAAAATTGTAATTAGATAATTTAAGTAATTACTAATAAAGTGTATCTCCAGGAGAGCGAAGGAGTAATAAGCTCTCCCGTCTACAAACTGAATGAATCAGATATATATACGGAGAAGATTATGAAAAACATCGTTAAAGCTGCTGCTGTTGCTGCAATGCTCGCTGCTTCCGCTTCTGCATCTGCCTGGTGGGGCGGTCCTTGGGGCGGTGGTCCCTGGAATGGTCTCGGTGACGGCTGGGGTGACGGCTGGGGTGATTTCAACATGAACTTCAGCGGTCGTGGTTCCGGCTACGGTCGCGGTTACGGCTATGGCCACCCCTACTACGGTTACGGCTACCCCTACGGTGGTTACGGCTACCCCTACGGTGGCTACGGCTACCCCTACGCTCCTGTTGCTCCGGTAGCACCTGCTGCTCCTGCTGCAGAAGCCAAGTAAGACTAGCCTAGTCTTCAAAGAGAGCCAGGGACGGTTTGGGCACACGGAGGTGCCTCTACAGAATTTGACCTGCCGGCCCTTTGGCCCGTCAGGGTTATAAGGATCAATCTCATGAAAAAGATAAGCAAACTGACTACTGCTGCAGTACTTGCTACCGCTTCGATGACCGCCAGCGCCTGGTGGGGAGGCGGTCCCTGGAACGGCCTTGGTGATGGCTGGGGCGATGGTGCCTTCAGCATGAATTTCAGCGCTCGCACCAGTGCATACGGTCGTGGGTATGGTTACGGCCACCCCTACCATTACGGTTATGCCCCTTACGGCTACGCCCCCTACGGCGCGCCTTACGTCGGTGTAAGCGAAGATCAGACCAAGGCCATCGCGGATCAGCAGAAGGCATTTGCCGAGCAGCAGGCCAAGATGATTCAGGATGCGGTTGAAGCCCAGCGCAAGATTGCCGAGCAGTTCGCTGCTGCGCCTTTCGGTAACGAGTTTGCGCCGCTGGCCCGTCGTCCTTTCGAAGCACCTGAATTTCCTTCCATTGCCCGTCGTCCTTTCGAGGCGCCCGAGTTCGGTGCCCGTCGTGATGAGCTGCGCAAAGAGATGCAGACCCGTCGTGACGAGATGATGAAGCAGGTTGAGGAGCGTCGCGAGGCTGCACGTGAGCGCCACGCTTCCATGCGCAAAGAGATGGAAGAGCGTCGCATCCATCGCCCGATCTAATCCGGACGTTTCGGATCAGATGAGAAGCCTGCAGGAATATCCTGCAGGCTTTTTTTATGTACAGGATGTACGGTATGCCGCGGGCGCAGGGATGCGCAGGGATGCGCAGGAGCGGCGCATGTACAGGATGTACGGGCAGGAAATTGCTCCTGCATTTCCTGCACTTCCGCCATCCCTGGCGGTCGTATGCCGCGGGCGCACGACTGCAGGGCAAGGATTGCTCCCGGCAATCCTTTTGCATTTCCCACATCCATATGGGTCAGATGCAGGAGGTAGAGCGAAGCAGGATGCCAGAGCCGAGGAGCGGCGCATGTACGGGACATTGCACAGGGATGTGCAGGTGTCGCGTAAGGCAGGATGCCGAAAGCGACTGTACGGACAGGAAATTGCTCTCTGCAAAGCTACCGCATCCTGCTATCGCTCCTCACCTGCGTCCTGCAGGTGATTGCTCCTGAGTTGCTCTAATACCGACATCCATGTCGGAATGCATTTCCTGCACTTCCACCAACCCTGATCCTCGAAAACAATAAAATTTCCCTTCAGACCTTCTATTCTCTCTACCAGGCTGCTTTCTCTCTTGTTTTCTGCTTATCCCCGAACTATTTGGGGTTGGATCCGGGGGGGGAATCTTGTATATTGCACTACGCAATACAAAGGATTAAATATATCAATAATAGGGTTCTCTGTTATAGATATACCGAATATTTCCTTTTGTTACTGGGTAAATGAAAGATTAATTTATTTAAGCCAAGAGAGAATTTATGGCTATGAAACCTGATATCGATCCTCAGGAGACACAGGAGTGGCTCGATGCATTGGAAGGCGTCCTCGAAAACGAGGGCATTGACCGGGCTCACTACCTGATCGAGAAGCTGGTGGACAAGGCGCGCCGCTCCGGTGCCTATCTCCCGTTCAGCGCGAACACCGCCTATGTCAACTCCATTCCGGTAACCCAGCAGGAGCGTTTCCCGGGCGACCGCGCCATGGAACGCAGAATCCGCTCCTTTATCCGCTGGAACGCCATGGCGATGGTGGTGCAGGCCAACCGTATCTCCACGGAGCTGGGCGGTCATATTTCCAGCTTCGCCTCTTCGGCAACCCTGTTCGATGTGGGTTTCAATCACTTCTTCCATGGCCGTACCGACTCCAGGGATGGCGACCTGATCTTTTTCCAGGGGCACTCTGCGCCCGGCATCTATGCCCGCGCCTACCTGGAAGGGCGGATCAGCGAGGACGAGCTCTACAATTTCCGCCAGGAGGCCGATGGCGAGGGTCTCTCTTCATATCCCCATCCCTGGCTGATGCCCGGTTTCTGGCAGTTCCCCACGGTCTCCATGGGGCTGGGGCCCCTGATGGCGATCTACCAGGCCCGTTTCATGCGATACCTCCATGATCGCGGTGTACTCAACACCGACAAGCGCAAGGTCTGGGCATTCATGGGCGATGGCGAGATGGACGAACCCGAGGCCCTGGGTGCGATCTCACTCGCAGGTCGTGAGCGCCTGGACAACCTGGTCTTCGTGGTCAACTGCAACCTGCAGCGCCTGGACGGTCCGGTGCGCGGCAACGGCAAGATCATCCAGGAGCTGGAGGGTGTCTTCCGCGGTGCCGGCTGGAACGTGATCAAGGTGGTCTGGGGTGGTTACTGGGATCCACTGCTTGCCCGGGACAAGAACGGTACCCTGATCAAGCGCATGGAAGAGTGCGTGGACGGTGATTACCAGGCCTACAAGGCCAAGGGTGGCGCCTATACCCGTGAGCACTTCTTCGGCAAGTATCCGGAGTTGGCCGACATGGTGGCCAACATGACCGATGACGATATCTGGCGTCTGAACCGCGGTGGTCACGATCCCCACAAGGTGTTCGCCGCCTACTCGGCGGCGGTCAAGCACACCGGTCAGCCCACCGTGATCCTGGCCAAGACCGTCAAGGGTTACGGTATGGGTGTCGCGGGTGAAGGACAGAATATCACCCACTCCCAGAAGAAGATGGGTGAGGCGGCCCTCAAGGCGTTCCGTGACCGGTTCAATATTCCCATCCCCGATGAGCAGATCAATGCGACGCCTTTCTACAAGCCGGCGTCGGACAGTCCTGAACTGAAGTACATGCAGGAGCGGCGCCAGGAGCTCGGCGGCTATCTGCCGGCGCGCTTCACCGAGGCGCCCAAGCTGGAGGTGCCTGAACTCGATTTCTTCAAGGCGCTTCTGGAAGGTACCGGCGAGAAGGAGATGTCCACCACCATGGCCTTCGTACGCATGCTGACCACCCTTATCAGGGACAAGAAGGTCGGCAAGTACGTGGTGCCCATCATCCCGGACGAGGCACGTACCTTCGGCATGGAGGGCATGTTCCGCCAGCTGGGTATCTACTCCTCCGTCGGCCAGCTCTACACGCCGGTGGATTCCGACCAGGTGATGTACTACCGCGAGGACAAGAAGGGCCAGGTGCTGCAGGAGGGTATCAACGAGGCGGGCGCCATGTCGTCATGGATCGCCGCGGCCACCTCCTACAGTAATCATGGCGCCAGCATGATTCCTTTCTACGTCTACTACTCCATGTTCGGTTTCCAGCGTATCGGCGACCTGGCATGGGCGGCAGGGGACATGCAGGCCCGCGGTTTCCTTATCGGTGGAACGGCGGGACGTACCACCCTGGCGGGCGAGGGTCTGCAGCACCAGGATGGCCACAGCCACCTGCAGGCGGCGACCATCCCCAACTGCATCTCGTACGATCCGGCTTTCGCCTACGAGCTCGCCGTGGTGGTTCAGGACGGTATGCGTCGCATGTACCAGGAGCAGGAGAACGTCTTCTACTACATCACGGTGATGAACGAGAACTACACCCAGCCGGCAATGCCCAAGGGTGTCGAGGACGGCATCATCAAGGGCATGTACCTGTACAAGGCCGGTGGTCGCAAGAAGACCAAGGTGCAGCTGCTCGGCAGTGGCACCATTCTGCGCGAAGTGATTGCTGCCGGTGAACTGCTGGAGAAAGACTTCAACGTCTCCGCGGACATCTGGAGCGTCACCAGCTTCAATGAGCTGAGAAAAGAGGGTCTCGACAAGGAGCGTTGGAACATGCTGCACCCAGACAAGAAACCCAGGGTCAGCTACGTGGAGGAACAGCTCGGCAAGCGCAAGGGACCTGTTGTGGCGGCGACCGACTATATGCGCTCCTACGCGGACCAGATCCGTACCTTCGTTCCGGCGGACTACCGTGTGCTCGGTACCGATGGCTACGGTCGCAGTGACATGCGCTCACAGCTGCGCAAGTTCTTCGAGGTCAACCGTTACTACATCGTTCTGGCGGCACTCAAATCCCTGGCAGACCAGGGCGATGTGCCGGTGTCCGAAGTGAACAAGGCGATCAAGAAATACCGCATCGATCCCGAGAAGCCGAACCCGGTAACGGTTTGATCAAGATTCATCAGTATCCTGTCCCGCAGGACAGGATTCTACAGCGTGTTGGAGTGCACAGAGTGGGTACTGAAACAAAAGTATTGGTTCCGGATATCGGAGACTTTTCCGGAGTGGAAGTGATCGAGGTGCTGGTCAATCCCGGCGACAGGGTCGAGGTGGAGGCATCTCTGATCACCCTGGAGAGCGACAAGGCGACCATGGAGATCCCGTCACCTCACGCGGGTGAGGTGAAGAGCATTTCCATCAAGGTCGGCGATACCGTCAGCGAGGGTGACATACTGCTGGTGATGGACGTGGACCAGGAGGCCGCCGCCGAGGAGCCTGCAGATCAGGGTGGTGCACCGGCTCCCGCAGCGGAAGAGGTGGAGCCGGTTCAGGCGCCAGCCCCCGCACCCGTGGAACAGCCTGCAGAAGCCAAGCGACTGCCGGGAGAGAAGCAGCCCCAGCAGCCACCGGTACTGGTGCGGCCCTCGGACGCCCCGGCGGTGACTGCCCATGCCAGCCCCTCTGTGCGCCGTTTTGCCAGGGAGCTTGGCGTCGACCTGCTACAGGTGAGAGGTTCGGGCTCCAAGGGGCGTGTTACCAAGGATGATGTGCAGAACTTCGTAAAGAGCGTATTGGCCGGTGGTGGCGCGGCCCCTGCAAAGGGTGGAGCATTAACCCTGCCGGCCATCCCCGAAGTGGATTTTTCCGCCTTTGGTGAGATCGATGAGCAGCCACTCGGCCGCATCAAGAAGATCAGTGGTGCCCATCTCAGCGCCTGCTGGCTCAATGTTCCCCATGTCACCCAGTTCGATGAGGCGGACATCACCGACCTGGAGGCGTTCCGCCAGGAGCAGAAGGGCATTGCCGCGAAACAGGATATCCGTCTCACCTTCATGCCTTTTCTCATGAAGGCGTGTGTGGGGGCCCTGCAGCAGATGCCGGAGTTCAACAGCTCCCTCAGTGCCGATGGCGAGAGCCTGATCTACAAACGCTACTTCCATATCGGTATAGCAGTGGATACGCCCAATGGCCTGATGGTGCCGGTGATCCGTGATGTGGACAAGAAGGGTATCTTCGAACTGGCACAGGAACTGGTTGAGGTGAGCGGCCGTGCCCGGGATGGCAAGCTGGCACCGGCGGATCTGAAGGGGGGATGCTTCTCCATTTCCAGCCTGGGCGGGATCGGCGGAACCGCCTTCACGCCTATCGTGAATGCGCCGGAAGTGGCGATCCTGGGTGTTTCCCGTTCCGCCATGAAACCGGTGTGGGATGGTGAGGCGTTTCAGCCGCGGCTGATGTTGCCCCTGTCGCTCTCCTATGATCACCGGGTCATCGACGGTGCGCAGGCGGCAAGGTTCAGCACGCTGTTGTCCGGATTGCTTGGTGATTTGCGAAAATTACTCCTTTAGTGGGAGGGATTGAGCATTCGATTCGGGAGATTTGTTCTGAAATCGGGTGCTTTTTCTCTTTCGCGGAAAGAAAACGCAAAAAAACAGGGTCTATTTTAGAGAAAGTCACTTTTAGGACGATCGTCCTGTGGAAAACTGAAAAAGCATTTCTCTTTTTGCTGCGGTTGCGCTAATCTTTGTGCGTTTCCATAAATAATACCGTTACCCCTATAAATTTTGAGGAATGAGCATGAGCAACCTGATTGAAGTCACACTGCCGGATATCGGGGATTTTGAGCAAGTCGATATCATCGAAGTGCTGGTGGCACCGGGTGATACGCTCGAGGTCGAGGATTCGATGATCACTCTGGAGAGTGACAAGGCGACCATGTCCATTCCCTCTCCCCATGCTGGCAAGGTGAGTAAGGTGCTCGTGAAGGTGGGTGACAAGATCTCCCAGGGTGGCCCGATCCTGATGCTCGAACTGGCCGAGGGCGAGAGTGCGGAGGTCAAACATGAACCTAGTGTCGCGCCGGTCTCCGAAGCGGTCACCGGTGCGGCTGATATCCACGCAGAGGTTGTCGTGTTGGGTGCCGGGCCGGGCGGTTATACCGCGGCTTTCCGTGCAGCGGACCTGGGATTGAAGACAGTGCTGATCGAACGCCATGCCGCTCTCGGGGGTGTCTGTCTGAATGTTGGCTGTATCCCCTCCAAGGCGCTGCTGCATGCTGCGGATGTGATCAACGAGGCCGCCGAGATGGAGCACATGGGTATCAGTTTTGGTAAACCGAAGGTGGACCTGGACAAACTGCGCGCGGGTAAGGACAAGGTGGTGGGCCGCCTGACCCAGGGGCTCTCTGCGCTGGCCAAGCAGCGCAAGGTCGAGGTGGTACGTGGCTGGGGGCGTTTCGAGTCGCCCAACCGCATCGCGGTGGACAGCGAGGAGGGGAAAGTCTCCATCTCTTTCGATAACGCGATCATTGCATGTGGTTCACGCCCTGTGGAGATCCCCGGTTTTCCGAATGACGATCCGCGACTTATCAACTCCACCGGTGCGCTGGCCCTTGAGGATGTGCCCAAGCGTATGCTGGTTATCGGCGGAGGCATCATCGGCCTGGAGATGGGTACCGTGTACAGCACCCTCGGCAGCCAGATCGACGTGGTGGAGTTGCAGTCGAGCCTGATTCCGGGCTGCGATCCGGATCTCGTACGTCCGCTGCAGAAGCGCATGAAGGGTAAGTTGAACAGCATCATGCTGCAGACCAAGGTGACCGAGATCAAGGCTCAGAAAGGGGGACTCAAGGTCTTCTTCGAGGGTAAACAGGCACCGGACAAACCCCAGACCTACGACAAGGTGCTGGTGGCGGTGGGCCGTGCGCCCAACGGAAAGATGATCGGTGCAGAGCATGCCGGCGTGAACGTGGATGAGCGCGGCTTTATCTCTGTCGATGCCCATATGCGCACCAATGTGCCGAATATCTATGCCATCGGTGACGTGGTGGGCAATCCCATGCTGGCACACAAGGCGACTCACGAGGCGAAGGTGGCTGCAGAGGTGATCGCCGGACAGCCCTCGCTGTTCGATCCCCTGACCATTCCTTCCGTTGCCTACACCGACCCCGAGGTGGCCTGGATGGGCCTGACAGAGACAGAGGCCAAGGAGCAGGGCATAGAATACGAGAAGGGTGTCTTCCCCTGGGCTGCGTCCGGTCGTGCGCTGGGTATTGGTCGCGATGAAGGGATGACCAAGCTGCTGTTCGATCCGGAGACCAAGCGCATTCTCGGTGCTGGCATTGTCGGCGTGAATGCCGGCGAGTTGATCGGTGAAGCGGTACTGGCGCTCGAAATGGGGGCCGATGCCGAGGATATCGGGCTCACCATCCATCCCCACCCGACACTCAATGAAACCATCTGCATGGCGGCAGAAATGGCGGAAGGCAGTATTACCGATCTGATGCCGCCCAGGAAACGATGAACCGGCTGGGGGTGGCTCTGACCCGGGAGCCGCCCCTTGGTCATCCCCTGGCGGTCACACCATCCATGAAGCTCAACTACCGGGAATATGGCACTTACCGGGAGGATCGCCCCTCGCTGGTCCTGCTGCACGGCCTGCTGGGTTCGTCATCCAACTGGCACAGTATCGCCAGGGCCCTGGAGCCTGACTACCACCTGATCGTTCCCGATCTGCGCAATCACGGCAGTTCACCCCATGATCCCGAGGGGGGGTATCCCGCCCTGGCGGAGGATGTCGCCGCCCTTATCGATGATCACGGTCTCGAATCGGTGATCCTGATAGGACACAGCATGGGGGGCAAGGCGGCCATGTGGCTTTCACTTCAGCAGCCCGAGCTGGTCGATGGGCTGGTGGTGGTGGACGTATCCCCTGTTCGTTACCCTAACCGTTTCGGTACCATTTTCGATGCCCTCTGTTCACTGGACCTGGAGAGCCTGCAGGACAGAAACCAGGCCGATGGCGAGTTGGCCCGCCTGCTGGAACCGAAGGCACTGCGAAATTACCTGCTACAGAACCTGGTCCAGGAGAAGGGGCGCTGGCGCTGGCGTGTGAACCTGGATGCGATCGGCAGAAACCTGGAGCGGATCATCGGTTTTCCGGATGTCAGCGACAGCAGCCAGTACCTGGGACCGGTACAGTTTCTGTATGGAGGAAACTCCGACTACGTGCTGCCCGAGCACGAGAAGATCATCCGCGATGCATTTCCCTTTGCGCGTCTGCGCAGTATTGCCGGTGCCGGTCACTGGGTCTATTCAGAGAAGCCCGAACAGTTTCTGCAGGCACTGCAGGGCTTTCTGCAGAAAGAACTGCTCTGATCCCCGTTTTGCGTACCTTGCCCGGATCATTTTCATTGATTCGGGTATTCTCTTTATCCTTTGTTCACTGCTACTCTTACATGAGGAGGCGTTTCCCTTTTCAGGGAAGCAGCGGCATGGTTTCCCCTGCCGGTTTGCACCCTCCCAGGAAATAACTACAACAGATGCAGACGGATACCATCATGAGCGACAGTCCAGACACCCTGATCGGCAAGATAACCAATGTCCAGGAGGATGCCATGACCGCGGCCCTGGTGCGTGGCGGAAATGGTGAGTTCCCCGAGATCGAGTTCGAAGGTGAAAAGATCGCCGTGGGACGGCTCGGCAACTACGTGATGGTAAAGCAGCGGGGTGTGCAGGTGGTCACCATGGTGATGCACGCATACCAGGACGAGCATTTCCTGCCTGGAGAGACCGGGCGCATCGTCAAGCGGGGCATGATGAAGCTGATCCCCCTGGGAGAGATCGACTCCAAGGGTCGGTTTATGCGTGGTGTTGTCCGCTACCCGACTCCCGGCGCCGAAGTTCACGTGATTCAGCGGTCCGAGGTGGAGGCGCTGTTCGAGGCGTTCCGCAAGATGAAGTTCGAACTCGGTTACCTGCCATCGGTACCGGACATGGGGGTGTGCATGAACCCCTCCGCCATGTTCGGCCGTCACTTCGCCATTCTGGGTCAGTCCGGTTCCGGTAAGTCCTGGAGTGTCGCCAGTACGATCCAGCGTTCTATCGAGGTGATGCCCAAGGCGCATATCATCCTGCTCGATCTGCACGGGGAGTACGTATGGAAGGATAAGGAGGGTAATCAGTACTCCGCCTTCAAAGAGGGCACCTATCGGGCGATCGATGCCCGCGAACTGGAGATACCCTTCTGGCTGCTCACCTACAGTGAGCTGGTGGACCTGCTGGTGGACCGCTCTGATGAGAAGGCCCCGACCCAGATGGCCTTTCTGCGCGAGGTGCTGCTGGCCCTGCGTAAAAAGGCGAACAAGGATCTGCAGGGGGTCGAGATATCCATCGACTCACCGGTCTCGTTCTCACTGGCCGAACTTTTCCACCAGTTCAAACGGGCCAACGAGCAGGTCACCGACTTCGGCAAGGTGAAAGGGCCGCTCTACGGACAGTTCGACGAGTTCCTGATCAAGATGCAGAGCCGCTTCAACGATGTGCGCTACGATTTCCTGTTCAAGCCGAAAAAGCGCAAGGGTTCAGAAACCCTGAGTGACCTGCTGCGCGATTTTGTCGGCCTGGCGGACCCCAAGGTGCAGATCACCGTGGTGGACCTCAGCCCGGTACCCTTCGATGTCCGGCCAACCGTCTCAGCCCAGATCGGCCGGCTGGCCTTCGAGTTCAACTACTGGAACCCGCGGGCCCGCGAGTTCCCGATTCTGCTGGTCTGTGAAGAGGCCCACTCCTATATCCCGAGGGCGGGAGGCACCCAGTACGAGGGAACCCGTGCCTCAATGGAGCGTATCGCCAAGGAGGGGCGCAAGTACGGTGTCGGTCTGGGGGTCGTCAGCCAGCGGCCCCATGAGCTCTCCGAAACCGTGCTGGCCCAGTGCGGCAGCTTCGTCTGCCTGCGCGTCACCAACCCCGACGACCAGCAGTACATCCGTGACCTGGTACCCGATACCGAGGGTGACCTGGTGAAGATTCTCGCCGCCCTCGGTCGCGGTGAGGCCCTGGCGCTGGGTGAGGCGGTGCCCATTCCCACGCGGTTCCAGTTCTACCAGCCCGACCCGGTACCCAACAGTAACGACATCGACTACTACGGCCAGTGGATAGACGGGCCGGATGATATCGATGTGGATGATATTGTGGATCGGTGGCGGAGGCAGTATCGCTAGCGGGGGCGGGTGCCTGGTTGGATATAAGGCTTATAGTGCGTGTGGACGCTAAAGTGGCCCCCAAAGTGGGATAGGGGAGGCCTCATTGCTGGCGCAAAATACGTTCCAGGGAGCCATCGGAATTCATCTCCGCTATCGTTTCGTTTATCCGCGGCAATAGGTGTGTCGCGTTGCCCTTTCTTGATATGGCGAAATGGAATTCCGCCACTGAAATTGGATTCGTCGCCGCCCGGATTTTCCCTTTAAGTTCAGGATTTTTTTTGATCAAATGATCGGCGGTGGACCGGTTCATGGCCAGCAGATCAATGCGTCCAGCCAGAAGTATTCTCAGATTCGTGTCGTCATCACTAGAAACGATCAATGAATAATCATGGGTTTTTTGGGCATATTGGGTAAGTTGTCCGTAATCAAAACCCAAGACGACACCAATTGTCGCTCCTTTTAAATCGCTCAACTCGGACCACTCGAAGTCCTCTTTATGCTGGGTGGCGTAATATAGGAGCTGCGGGTCGTTTACTACGACATTGGAATACAACATGAACTTTTCACGTTCAGGCGTCTTCTTCGCCATAAGCAGCATGTCCCTTTTGCCTGTTTCCATTTGAAATAGACAGCGCTTATAGGGATAAATTGATATGTCGATGGGCACATCCATGCGGCTAAAAATTTCGTTAGCCAAATCGATTGCGATACCGTTGGGCGCGCCGTCATCTTCTGCGCTTAACACCCAAGGAACCCAAGGATCAGAAGAAATCTTGATTTCGGCTTGTTGTGCATGGACGTTCGCTGCCGTAAGAAACATGCCCACGAAAAGGAAAGGGCAGACGTAGGCAACGAGACGTGTCTGTTTGATTAATCGCGCCACGGCTGGGCTCCGTTTTCAAAGCATAGCGAAGAATAAATGCAACATCCCTCACCCCTGCATATTGGAATAATAGCGGAAGCACCAGAATTAGTACCAAGTTAAGGAGATTTACCAATCCCCTTCAGCTGCTTGGCCCTGATGCAGTAAGCATCTCAAGTGCCATTCTTCGGGACAGACCACGGTTTTCGTCTGTCAGTGGCGATAACCGACCTTGGAGGGTTGGCGTAGGAGATAGGCGATCACCTGCGTGTATTGGTGAGAGGGTGGGCCAGCTAAGCCATTGATTTACCAATATCACACTACGATTGGGAACCAGGTGGTCGCATCTCCTGTTTGCGCTATTGACCGCCTGGTAAAAAATTTCGTGACCTGGGAAGGTGTTTTCTCCGTCGTTATTTCTTCGACACGGTCACGAGGTACTTTTCGTTGGCGCGAAAAGTACCCAAAAGCGCCTTCTCCCAAGATTTGCCCTCACTAACGTTCGGGTCCCCTGCGCTTCTCGAAATTTCAGGGGATTCACAGACAGCACTTCCCTGTGCTGACTGTGAATGCGCCGCATCCTTGCGGCGCCCCTTCGGGCCTTTCCTGAAATTCCTCCGATGCTCGGCTGCATCGAGGGAAACTGTCGCAGTTCCAATGCCCTGGAAATGCGCCGGATAGCTCAAATGGTGTGTTTCGCTACGCTCAACAACACCCTACATGCTCCAGTTTTGGAGGTGGTTAACTAATGGGAAAGGGGCCCCTTTGTCCCGACGAGCATCGCAGGCTTCGCTGGACAAGGCCCGAAGGGGGCCGGCAGGGAGGCCGGCCGTTGTCAGTCGCGACAGGGACGTCGCGTCTGACAACCCCCAGCGAAGGTGAGAAGCACAGTGAACCCGCGATAGCGGGCGGGACACCGGGGAGAAGAGTTTTTGGCTACTTTTGCCTCTTTGCAAAAGTAGCTCGTAGCCGTGGTAGAGAATCAACTACAGCGTGAACCGCTGTTAGGCTACGAAATTTTTTACCAAGCCTATATAAAAATAACCCCTGAAGCTTTGAGTAGCGCAGAGCACCCGCAGGGTGGCAGGGCGGAGCAGTGGTTTTGGTGACTTTTGCTGTAACAAAAGTCACTCGTGGCCAACAAAGAAAAAGGACTACGTAGTACCGCTCATCGATAGGCCACGAAATTATACCCTGGTGCTATAACAAGACCGACCGACCACCGGGTTCCCAATCGTAGTGTGATATTGGTAAATCAATAACTTAGCTGGTCCGTCCTCTCACCAATACACGCAGATGCGCGCTCATCTCCTACGTTGATCCCTGGGGTCAGCTATCTGGCAATGGCGGGTGTTTTAGACACCAATGGTTCGGTTTCCCAATCACTCGAAAGCAGACTCCGGTATTGTGCACTGCAATGCGCTGCTGTCGACCCGAAGCAGGCCTTCATGACTAACCTGCATCACTTCCGCAAAGCGACCAAAGCGGACTATTGGCGATCAATTTTCTAACTACTGCTATGTGTATTAAGCTGACTATCGCAATATTGTGCAACCGCCAGCCTTCGACCCTGAAGAGACATTCAACCAAACCACGAAAGAAGGGACTTTGAGAAACGGTTATTCAGCATCTTTCGTAAACAAGGATACACTTATATCTTGATTGATCTGACACCCTTTTTCACGGAATAAACGCAGGCAAGCAGTGACTGCTTGTGGATCGTATATGCGGCCACTGCCTTGTTCAATCTCTTCCAGTGCAGCCTTAATGCCCAGGGCTGGGCGATATGGACGGTGTGAAGCCATGGCCTCGACCGCATCGGCAACTGCAAGTACCCGGGCTTCGATACAGATCTCCTCACCCTGCAGACCCTGCGGGTAACCTGAGCCGTCAAGCCGTTCATGATGCTGATAGACTATATCGGCTACCGGCCATGGAAAAACCACTTCCTTGATGATGCTGAAGCCTGTCTCTGGATGTCCTTTGATAATGTTAAGCTCGATATTGCTAAGCTTACCAGGCCGATTGAGTATCTCCGTAGGGATGTGAATTTTTCCAATATCATGAATCGTACCGCCCATTCGGATTCCTTCGATGATATCCGACTCTAGCCCTATCTCCCGGGCAATGGCGCAGGCAAGTTCTGCCACCCTTTTCTGATGACCGGCAGTATAGGGATCACGCTTTTCTACGGTATTCGAAATTGCCTGAACGGTATCCTGTAAGGCATACTGCAGTTTCCTCTGATCACTTTCCCGTTGCCGTTCTGCCAGTATCCGATCGGTTATATCGTGGGCAATGCCCTCCACAGCCACGACTTGCCCAGCATCATCGAAGACAGGGGTTTCCTTGACCAATAACCGGCGTGCACTGCCGTTCTTGTGGTAGATATCGACTTCGTGGGATGGTTGCTTCTCTCCACGCAGTGAAGCATCGGTATACGCTTTGACTGCCTGATTGATTTCGCTGTCGCTTAGATATTCAGTGTAGTGGGTAATGAACTGCCGCTGACTATAGCCCAGAACATTTTCAATGGAGGGGCTCAGATAGGTGAATACACCATCTACGCCATATGAGTAGAAGAAAAACTCGTCTTCAAGCCCTTCAACCAGGCGGCGATATCGTGCTTTAGTCTCCTTGGATTCCATGGCCAGATGGCGTCGCATGCGATAGAGCTCAACATGGGTGCGAACCCTGGCCAGAACCTCCTCTTCACGAAAAGGTTTGTTGATATAGTCAACGGCACCCAGTGTGAGTCCCTTGGCAGCGCCTTCGGGGTCTATGGATGCGGTGACGAAAATTACGGGTATATCGGCAGTCCCGGCATCCTCATGGAGCTTGCTGCAGACCTCAAAGCCGGTCATGCCAGGCATTCTGATGTCAAGTAATACCAGGTCGGGCTTTTTCATTCTGATGGCATCAAGCGCATCTGCACCGCTGGTAGCAGGACGAACTGTATAGCCCTCCCGTATCAGTAATTCACTCAACAGTTTGACGTTGGCCGGGACATCATCCACCACCATGATATCGGCTTTCTTTTTACTGATAGCGTCATACATTCTGTATCGGCCTTCTGCTGCAATGCGTTCTTAAAGATACCTGCGCTCCCTCTATCTACAGACATAGCATGACTCTTTGTCATGCGTAAGAACCATCCTGGCATCTTTTCAGGCTTCATGATCCGCGCCTGGTTACAGCAGTCGTTTGATTTTCGATAAATCGAACGCTTCAACCATCTGATCCAATGCTGCAGCCAATTCAGAATCAATTGGTTCAATTTTTCAAAAACGTGGTGCATCTCATTTTTGTCCAGCAATGTTACTGCATATTTGAGGACATCCTTCAGATCGGCAGGCAGAGCAGCAAACTGCTCTTCCGAAACAAGCATTGTTACGCCACCTTGTCCTGCGGCTGCTTCCTCGGCCACATCGCAATAGACATACTCCAGGTCCAGACGGCGTGCCATGCACTCGAAAATCTCCTCCGCCCGGCAGGGCTTACATTGCTGAAAGCCCTTGTTTTCATATCTAAAGAAGTCTCACCATTAAACGTGTATCTCCTGCTAGTGTTAACAGGCCCTGGCAACAGGACAGAAGATATTCATTCCCTTGTCAAGGGCCCTTGTTTTACTGGCACCTGGGCAGCGTTTTGCCGCTGCGCTTCACTAACTCGTCAATTTTCGATTCAACAATCCGTTCAAGTTCGCCTGACTCGCGCATCTCGTCGAACACTGCAGTCATCCGTTTTGCCATTTCAGCACCACGGGGGGAGGTCTTGGAGACCAACAGATTAAACTTACCTGTGCCATTACGGATCCGCACACAGGCTATATCGTCTGGTATATCCAGTGTTCCCGAAACGATCGCGCCCGCGATGATATTGGTCTGCTTTTCCATCATGTCGCAGCGCTGATTAGAAATCTTCAATAACAGGGATTTAAAATCCTTCGAGCCGGTATCAATAGGAATATCTCGGGACCAACCATGCCGCGTATAATAGCCTTCATAGTTACTTCCATGAATGCCGCAGACCTTGAAATCCTTCATCGCATGAATGGTTGAAACCGGCTTGCCGGTTTCCGGCGAAACCGGCCCGCTCGGGTACTTCTTGAGCGAATAGTAAATACTCGTGGTGGCTTCGTATACGGGGCCCACAATATGGTAGAGCCTTTCGCGCTCTGCGTTGCGGGTTGCATCGGCAGCGATTTCGAAACTGGCGTAGTGATCAAAATTGGCCACATAATCGAGACAGCGCTTCCAGGGCAGCAACTCAAAGGAAAACTCGTAGCCGGTACGTTTACTGATTGCCTCGAACACGGGCAGATTCGCACCGACGATTTTTTGCTCGCCTTCGCCTTGATTTTCATAATATAAATACGGGGGCCAGGGTTCACCACAAACCTTGATGACGTCCCCGGCGTTTGCGCATGGTGCCGAAAGTCCGAGCAATAAAATCATTACAGCCAACTGGCATTTCGATTTCATCGCTTAACCCTCCGCCATTAAATACACGTATCCAATACTATTTATAGTACAACATGCTGAATCCCGTTTTTTACAAGTTCGAAATGCCGCCGGAACACGGCCATAGATCAAAAACTGTGCGATAATCACAACCCTTTAGCGAAAAGAATTACTTAGAATCTGGCTGCTCTTTTTTACCATCACGTTCAGCGCTTGCATCCAACAGTTGCCGGATTCTGCCCCACTCATAGTTATCAGCTAAAGCCTGCAAACCCGCTGCCAGTTGCGGCGATTGCTGGCGAATGTTCCCGATCAACTCACCCACTGTTTCAATGTCAATTAATTGGCAAGCTTTATGCAGTGGTGCCCGCAAGGCTTCCGGCAATTCGCCCACCATCTCGGCGGTCAATTGCGTCACATGCTCCTCCTCGGCCGGCGCATTCGATTCATATAGGTAACGCACACCTAACTGCTCGGCCATAACATCGAAAAACTCGTAAGATTGGAAAGGTTTGTGCAACACATCGTTGCAACCGGCCTCGATGATTTTAGGCCGCTGTTCCTTGAAAGCGCTGGCCGTGAGGGCCACGATCTTCACTTTGTCGCCAGCGGGCAATGATCGAATCCTGGCGGTTGCCTGGTAACCGTCCATCACCGGCATTCGCATATCCATCCAGATGAAATGCGGATGCCAATCCTCGAACCGGGCAACGGCCTGTTCACCGTTCTCCGCCTCGCGGATCTCGAATCCGGCCTGGCGCAATAGCGTGCTGAGCAACAAACGGTTTTCGGCTATATCCTCAACCACCAGGATACGCCATGCAGGCTGGTCGGCTTCCAGCCCCACAACGTCCTGCCTGTCGGACTCGATAGTCGATGAATCAGCCGCTTGCGCCACGGCCACCGGCAGTTCGACACGAAAAAGCGTGCCTTTACCCGGCTCACTTTTGACGCCAATCTCGCCGCCCATCAACTCGACAAAGGATTTACTGATCGCGAGGCCCAGGCCGGTGCCCTTGGACTTGGCGGAAGTTTGATCTGACTGCACAAAAGGTTGAAAGATGCGCTGTAACCCCCCTGCCGGTATGCCGGGCCCACTGTCCTCCACCTCGAATTGCAGGAGTACCATATCCGAGTCATAGGCCAAAGGCTCGGTACGGGCATGCAGGGAGAAGCCGCCCTCCTGGGTGAACTTGATTGCATTGCCCAACAAGTTGATGAGAATCTGGCGCAATTTACCTGGATCACTCTTGATGAACTGACAGAGTTCCGGTTCGGTTTCCTGCTGAAAACTCAATCCGGCCTCTACTGCACGTGCTTCGAACATCCGGCCGATATCTTCCAACATTTGCGGCAGGTCGAAAGCTTCCGGTTCCAGCTCGATGCGTCCGGCCTCTACCTTGGACAGATCGAGAATGTCGTTGATCATGCCTAGTAGATGTTCCCCACTGTGGTTGATGATGCTCACCTTTTCCTGAGTGGATGGAGGGGTATAATGATCCCGACCGATCATTTCGGAGAAACCGAGAATGGCATTGAGCGGTGTGCGCAGTTCGTGAGACATATTTGCCAGAAAGGTGCTTTTGGCCTGATTGGCTACTTCGGCCTTCACCCTGGCCTGTTCAGCAGCGTCTCTGGCAATTTCCAGATCGTGGGTACGTTTGGAAACCTCCAGTTCAAGGTTTTCACGGTGATGTTCTAGCTCGCGCAGCTGTTGGAATACCTCATCAGCAAGATTCTTCACAACCGCCTCTATCGGCTGGAATTCGATAAAAGGTGTCTCTTTGACGGACTTGAATGATGGATCGCGCCGATAGGATTTAGCCAGTTCAATAAATGAAAGCAACGGACCGCGGAAGTAAATACGGATAAAACCATAGGTCAGCAACGCAATCCCAAGCAAGGCTAACAACCATACACTGAGGCTGATCAGAAGGATATTGTTGAGAGTGTCGTGCAACAACTCGCGCGAGAAAGTCAGCTCTAAACTACCGACCAGGGTATCCTGATAATGGATCGAATGGCTGCGGGTAACGGTAGCTTCTGCACCCGGCTCACTGAGTGCGTAGATCGGTCGATCACGATCGTCACGAATGGTTACGCCAACAATCATAGCGTCATTCATCGTCGCTTTGACCACCCATTGCGCTGTCTTATGGTCGTAGTTCCATAATATCAGGCCCAGCATTCCCTCCAGGTGGCTCAGCGTCTCATCCGCCTGCCGGCTGAAATTGCGCTCCATCTCGTTCGCTGTGTACCAATAAAAAACACCGGCGACCAGTATCACTACCAGGGTTACAGTTGCTGCCAGCGCTAGCGCCAGGCGTCGACTCATGGAGACCGCTTTTGTCGGCTGTTGCGGCATTATCTACCTCACCTTCGCCTTGTTTTAAGAGACATGCAGGGAATATTCATCAATACGTTGATCCGCATATAGCTAGTATAGGTTTCATTCGGGCGGCAGTCTCTACAACTGTCACCATACTTGCCATAAACAACTGAAGCACGACACTCTTCTTCCTGATGGACTCCGACCCCGCCAAGGTCCGCGAGCTGATGCAGCAGATGGCCACCCAGGGCAAGCTCGAGGTCTCTGAAGAGAAGCGGGCCGAAGTGGCGAAGATATTCGTCGCCGCCGCGGTGAGCGAAGAGCAGACCCTGGAGCAGATCAAGCAGACCTATACCGATTGCGGCTATATCCTCGATCCCCACACCGCGGTGGGCGTCAAGGCCGCAGAGGATTATCCCGGCTCGGTCTGCCTGGCCACGGCCCATCCCGCCAAGTTCGGCGATGCGGTGAACGAGGCGATCGGCGTGGAAGCCCCGCCACCGCCTTCCCTGCAGGGCCTGATGGAGAAGGAGACCCGTTGCGAAGTACTGGATGCCGGAGGCGACGTGATCCGCCAGTACATGAAGGATACCCTCGCCGGCAAGTAAGCCCTGTTGAGGGATCGAAAGCCGCCCCCGGCACCAGGTAGAGCCCCCTGATTCGTCAGGGGGCTTTTTTTATACTCCCTTTTCCCTAATACCAGGCCTTTATTTCCATATACACAACTTCCGAAACCGCCTCTGAGCAGACTAATCTGGAAAATACTTCGTCGCTTTCGGCGGAGAATCACCCGTTATCTTTTCTCAGCATTATGCCAAACAACCACTTTGTTTCGACCAGTCTGCTTTGCCTGGTATAGAGCATTGTCAGCATTGGTAACAAGAGATGATGCCTGTTCGTTTTTTTGGGGGACTGTTGTAGCAACACCCACACTGATCGTAACATAGGGAGAGATATCCGAATCAGGATGAGGCACTTTGCATTCAAGAACCATTTTACGCATCGTTTCTGCCATTACTTCGGCAAATGTTTCGGGTGTGTCCTGAAGAATCAGTGCAAACTCTTCCCCGCCATATCGAGCTACCATATCGCCTGGCCTATTAATTGATTGACTTAACGCGGATGCGATGCTTTTTAAGCACTCATCACCAATTTGATGGCCGGCGATATCATTCACTTTCTTAAAGTAATCAAGATCGACCATGATCAGTGAAATCGGTGTTTGGGAGCGCATGCAGCGCCGCCATTCCTCATCCAACTTGTCATCAAAGCTCCTGCGATTGGCAACTCCAGTTAAACCATCTAGTCTGGCCATTTTCTTCAATCGTTCATTGGCGCCCATCAGGTCGGCGGTTCTCTCCTTCACTTTCTGTTCCAGAAGAGTATTTGTATCGATCAAGCTGTCAGCCATGCTATTCAGGGCTTTCGCAAGTTGGCCAAGTTCATCCTGTGACATCTCATGAACGCGTCGTTCAAGATCGCCTTCGCTGATTAAAGTCGCCACATGAGTAATATCAATAACTGGCTTTGTAATTATGCGAGCCAAAAGAAAAGATGCTATGAAAACAACCAGTACCATGGCTATAACAGATTGCAGCATAAACATTTGAAGGTCATGCTGGGCTTTGAAAATTTCATCGCTGTCGATCTTGACCACGATACCCAAGTCAAGTTCGCTAAGATAACGAGTGACCGCTATGACTTTCTTTTGACGATAATCCTGAACACCGTCCAACAGCATATCCCGCTTTGATAGAGCATTTTGCATTGCAACGGCATAGTTTGAATTCTTGGCGACTAGCATTGGGGATTTTTCAAAACGCAGTGGCGAAAAGAGTAATGTATCGCCGTTTTCGGTCTTAATCCCCATTAGGACCTCACCGGTTTCACCCAGCCCCGTGTAATCTTCGAGTAGGGCATACAGATCATCTATGCTCACCTGCATGGCGATCAAACCAATGACACTATCCTCTAGTACCAAAGGCGCTGAGTGAAAAAACTGGGGAGCACTACTCTCATCGACACTTACAATCGAGGCCGTTGGCATCTCTTTGCCATATGTGTACAGCGGAAGATACGCCAAAGACTCTCCATCATGCCGGTGAGTAACTGACGCTAAAACCTTGCCATCCAATCCCATCACTAAGATGTCATCGACCCCCTTGGATGCCTTAGCGGCATCGGCAATGATCCTGTTCACCATCGCAAGATCTTTATCATCTTTTTTGTCTTGATAACGTTCAAGCGAGATTCGCATCTGCGTTCGACTGCTAATCAAGCTCAGTTTCTGCTCATTGCTCTTTATGAATTGCTTCAATCGATGGTGTTGGACATTGGCCATCGCTTCGAGATTTTGGGTCGCCTGTTGTGTAATTGATTCCTGGGTGTGTGTAGTGGCATAGTTAATTTGGCCACCTGAACCTGGGTGATATGATGTCCCAGGAGTGGAACAGGTGGCAAGATGAGTAAGAGAAACAGAAACTACAGCCCGGAATTTCGACTGGAAGCCGCGCAGCTAGTTGTAGACCAGGGCTATACCCTCCAGGCGGCGGCTGATTCGATGGGTGTGAGCAAAGGCTCCATGGAGAACTGGGTTCGACAGTTGCGAGAGGAGCGCCAAGGCAAGACGCCTAAGGGCACGGCACTGACGCCCGATCAGCGACGTATTCAGGAACTGGAGAAACGCTTACGCCAGGTCGAGACGGAGAAAGAAATCCTAAAAAAGGCTACCGCGCTCTTGATGTCCGACTCGCTGAACAATTCCAGATAGTCAGACGACTGCATCGAGAGCGCTACCCGGTCAAGCAGTTGTGCCAGGTATTTGATATCCATCGCAGCAGCTACCGGGCATGGTTATCCCGGCCAAAACAGATATCGGCACTGGAGAGGCAACTCAGGGCAGAGATCAAGACCGTCCATGCGCTTAGTAATGGTTCTGCAGGAGCCAGGGCAATTGCCCGGATGGTCACTGACCGGGGGATCCCGCTGAGTCGATATCGCGCGGGGCGGAGGATGAAGGCACTGGGTCTTGTCAGTACCCAGCAACCGAAACATCGCTACAGGAAGGCCGAGCAGCCGTATCTTGGCATTCCGAATCGGCTGGATCGACAGTTTGATGTCGATGCACCCAACAAGGTCTGGACAGGTGACATCACCTATGTCTGGACCGGTAAACGCTGGTCGTACCTGGCAGTGGTGCTGGATCTGTACGCACGACGCCCGATTGGCTGGGCACTATCGCTGAACGCGGATAGTGCGCTGACGAGAAAGGCATTGATGATGGCCTATGAATCACGGGGCGAGCCGGAGGGCGTGATGTTCCACTCTGATCAGGGCTGTCAGTACACGGCTCTGGCGTTTCGACAACAGCTATGGCGTTATCAGATGAGCCAAAGTATGAGTCGTCGGGGAAACTGCTGGGACAATGCACCGATGGAGCGATTCTTCCGCAGTCTAAAAACCGAATGGGTGCCGGAGGTCGGTTACAGCTCATTCGAACAAGCGAAGCGCCATATCATGGCGTATGTAATCGGGTATTACAGTCGGCTCAGGCCGCACAGTCACAATGGTGGAATGCCACCGATTGTGGCCGAACAGCATTACTGGAATACCTATAAATCCGTGGCCAAAATGACTTGACCACTACAGTGGAAGTAGTACGCGACCGCGATAATGGATAGTATCGTCAAAGTGATAAGCAAAAGGACAGAAAGGATTTTGTAGCGGATGCTGATGCGGCCGCCTCGGGACAGAAATTGGCTTAATGCCAAGCCCTGAGCAAGTGCCATACTTCATCTCCTTAGGAAGATTGACCCTGTCCTTGGTCAAACACAATCCCTAAGATTCACATCCTGTCTAGCCCTGCTCCTATGTTTAACAATAGTACAAATGTCCGTATCTGGCCGCCAGTTGCCTGAAGACTTTGATTCCTTATGCCCGCTATTCAGCAATAGCTGCCACATTGGCCAAAGCAGCCCAACTTCCCCTTATGGCCGTTCTCTGCCTATTGCAACGCACAAAAATAATGTCCGCTCTTGACGATGCGATACATTCACTTGGGTCGCATTGGTGACGTTTTCCTGTATCTTATTCCTCCTGTCGTTATAGGAATGGAATTAACATGGAAAAGGAATTCGGCAAGCTCTCCCGCCAGCAGCTGCGTGAGCTGTTTGCGTACCAGCATCAAATTACTGAACAGCGTAAAGAAATCTCTGCTCTCTCCAATATCAAGGCGGATGCTTTTTCAGAAGTTCTGCTCAAAGGTAGGCCTTGGTCGTGGTGGTACGAGCGTGAATACAGAGTATTCCTGGCAATCATGCTTCATAAATTCGGCATGCTGGAAGAGCATCTAGCGGCAGCCAAAGCGGATGATCCTGAGCAGGCTGCGTTAGATCTAATCGCCCGGTACGGAGATGAATCAAAATCCTGCACCGAAAGGTATTCAGCGGAGCAAGCGGGTCTTATTGCTTCTTTGTTCTTTGCTCAGCAAGGGAATTTCGAGGCTCAGCGTATTTTCAGCCAAACAATGAATGAGTTGGTCAAGAAGGCACGCGAAGATGATGACGCGCTGTTTGATGCCGTACTGGTAGACCGCAGTGCTGTCTCCTGCCCCTCCATCGCCTTCAGAATCCAGATGGCCAGCCTTCAGGGTGATGAAGGGTTTATGGACAAGCTCTCGAAGGCCATTAAACGTACGCGCCCCCGAAGACCCGCCGAGAAGTTTGATGACCTTCGATTTATGACGCTTATTCTGGAGCAGGCAAAGCCCTTGACCGAGATCCCCGCGGAGGAGTTATACAAACTTCTGGAAGAGGAACTCCAGCTCTATTCTGGCAATGATGAGGAGGACTCGCGCGACGGATTTCGAAAGTTCATACAGCGCAGGAGAAGGCCTGGGACATGACATCGCGTTTTCATGTCCTGGCTCCTCCTAAGAAGTCTGCATAATTTAACTGACCATGTTCAACCAACAGGAGAAGGAACATGGTCAAATCGAGTACCAACGAAGCTGAAGCAGCCGCGCATGCACGCGGCGCGTCCGCCACGACGCCCCGCGCGCAAAGCGGCGGTGAGACTCACTCTGCAGGTGCGCCGTCTAGTAACACTGCACCTGCTAATTGCATGGAACCTCATAAATCCTCCCTTCTAAGGGTAGGAGTGGACAGTCTCTACCTATCTTACCCTGGCTCTCTATCAGACGATGCAGCGATACGCCTCAAGGTTCTAAAGGAACTCGCACAGTCCCGCCAGGCCGATAGCCAGAAATTGGCTCAGTATGCCGTTGGGGATCTGTTGAATTGCACCCAAAACTGACCCACCTATCCCCATAATTTGCATCGAATTTTGACCCACGTACAACTCTACCTGCATCAAGGCTTTGCAGGAGTAAACAGGAGTGATCGACGTGGCGTTATTAAGCGTAATCAGACGATGGCATTTCCGGGAAGGAATGCCGATCCGGGAGATAACCCGAAGAACAGGACTAAGTAGAAATACAGTCCGCAAGTATTTAGCCAGTGGCGTGGTGGAACCACGCTACCCCAACCGTAAAAGTCCCTCCAAACTGGATGACTATGAACTGACGCTGACCAGTTGGCTGTTTCGTGAGTCCAGACGACATCGCAAGCAGCGCAAGACGGTCAAGCAGCTACACAGTGACCTGGTGCAACTGGGTTATACCGGGTCCTATGACCGGGTAGCCGCCTTTGCCCGCAACTGGCGGGCTGAGCAGCAGGAAGCCAAGAAGACCGCCGCCAAGAACACCTTTGTGCCGTTATCCTTTGCACCAGGAGAGGCGTTTCAGTTCGACTGGAGCGAAGACTACGTTCAGCTCAATGGCGTCAACACCAAGCTGCTGGTTGCTCATTTCAAGCTCAGCCACAGCCGCGTGTTCTTCATGCGTGCTTACCTGATGCAAAGCCATGAGATGCTATTCGACGCTCACTATCATGCCTTTGTCACCTTCGGTGGCGTGCCGGAGCGTGGCATCTACGACAACATGAAGACGGCAGTGGATAAAGTCCGCAAAGGCAAACAGCGGGATGTAAACAAGCGTTTTACCGCCATGGTCAGCCATTATCTGTTCGAGGCCGAGTTCTGCAACCCGGCAGCAGGCTGGGAGAAAGGCCAGGTCGAGAAGAATGTACTCGATGCCAGGAGACGCATCTGGCAGGGCGCACCCGCCTTCAAATCACTGGCAGGACTGAACCTGTGGCTCAGGCAGCGCTGTCTTGATCTGTGGCAGGAGCTGCCGCACCCGGAAGACAAGCGTCGCACCATAGGCGATTACTGGCAGGCAGAGCGTGAACACTTGATGGAGGCGCCTGCAGCCTTCGATGGCTTTGTCGAGTACAACAAGCGGGTCAGCTCCACCTGTCTGATTACCTACGACAACAACCGCTACAGTGTGCCGGCCAGCTTTGCCAACCGACCAGTTAGTCTACGCGTGTATGCCGACCGGCTGGTCATTGTGGCCGAAGCCCAGGTGGTAGCCGTTCATGAACGCGTCTTTAGCCGTGATCATAGTTTCCCCGGGAAAACCATCTACGACTGGCGCCATTACCTGTCAGTCGTGCAGCGGAAGCCCGGTGCTTTACGCAATGGTGCGCCATTCCATGAGCTACCCGAGAGCTTTAAGCGGCTACAACGCAAGCTGCTCAAGCGTCCCAGCGGTGACCGGGAGATGGTCGACGTACTAGCGCTTGTGCTGCTGCATGATGAAGCGCTGGTCGAACGTGCGGTAGAAGAGGCGTTAAAGATCGACCGCCCCTCCAAGCAGCATGTCATCAACTGTCTGAGCAGGATCACAGATAAGCCCAAGCCAGAACCTACTCAACCACCTGCTGCTCTGAAGCTGGTCACAGAGCCGACAGCAGATACCCACCGTTATGACAGACTCAGGAGGAAGCAGCAATGACGGCAGATGCCATGGTTACCACCCTTAAATCCCTCAAGCTGTTCGGTATGGCCGATACGGTTGCCACCATGTCAAAACAGGCGGCACCGATCTATCAACAGGCTGTTCCTATCCTGGAAACACTGCTCAAGGCCGAAGTGGCTGAACGCGAAGTGCGCTCAATAAACTACCAGATGAAAGCCGCCAGGTTCCCGGCCTATCGGGATCTGGCTGGCTTCGAGTTTAGGGAAAGCCAGGTAGATGAAGCCCTGATACGCGCTTTACACCGCTGTGAGTTCATTGAAGATGCCCAGAATGTGGTCTTCGTAGGTGGCCCGGGCACGGGCAAAACCCATCTGGCTACGGCCATTGCGGTGCAGGCCATACAGCACCACCATCTGCGCGTACGCTTCCTGCCCACCATCGAACTGGTTAATCAGCTGGAACAGGAAAAGCTCAACGGCAAACAGGGGCGTATCGCTAACCGCCTGATGCATACTGACCTGGTGATACTCGACGAACTGGGTTACCTGCCGTTCAGTCAATCCGGTGGAGCATTGCTGTTCCACCTGATCGGCAAGCTCTATGAAAAGACCAGCATCATTATCACAACCAACCTGAGCTTCTCAGAGTGGTCATCTGTCTTTGGTGATCCCAAGCTGACAACAGCACTGCTGGACCGGCTAACCCATCACTGCCATATCATTGAAACCGGCAATGACAGTTACCGCTTCAGGCACTCAACTTCACAACAACAGGAGGATAGAAAAACTGGAAAAAGGAAGTGAACTCAGGCCATAATCCGGCTATCTGGGCGGGTCAAAATTAGATGCAAAACCTGGGTCAGTATTAAACGCAAATCAACAGTTGGGGATCACCTGTTTCAGGTCAATGATCGAGGGCACTTCCCCTACCAGTACATTCTGCAAAATGGCTGGTATCGGATGGAGTTGTCCGGCAGCCACGCAGAGCGCACACCCTTGGCCTATATCCAGCTCAAGAGTGAACCCCTGACCTTTGAGGGGCCTCAGACTATGGAGGCCGATCTGAGGGCTGTGATTGGCTCCCTGGGGCAGTTGGATGGTGAACCTACGGTCAGTCGGGTCGATCTGTGTGTCGATTTCACCACCTCTATGGATATCAGCGCCATTCCTGAGCGCAACTGGGTCACGCGGGCTCGCCTGTTTGATGTCTACTCGGTTCAACGTCAATTCAGTGGGCTTACCATCGGTAAGGGTGGGGATCTCTCTGCCAGGCTCTACAACAAACTTTTGGAGATTCTCTCCAGTGACAAGGCCTATATGCTCGATATCTGGCGGGATCTGGGCTGGAATGGGGTGGATCAGGTTTGGCGTTTGGAGTTTCAATTTCGCCGCGCCGTCCTGCGCCAGCTTGGCATTAGGGAATTTTCCTCCCTTCTCCCCAGGCTTGGCGGCCTCTGGCAGTACGCCACCACAGAGTGGCTACGCCTGACGTGCCCCACGCCCTCAGACAAGACCCAGAGCCGCTGGCCTACCCATCCCCTGTGGGAGGTCCTATCCGCTGCCGACTGGGGCACTGAGCAAGGCTGTTACCGCCAGCACACCCCCACCAACACCCCACCTTCGGATAAGTCGCTCTTTATCAATGGCCTGAGTGGACTGACCTCGTTCATGGCTCGCGAGGGGATTACCGATCCTTACTCTGGGGCTCCGGCGTTTTTCCGGGCCGCCAAGGCCTTCCATGAGGGGCGGGAGTATTTCACGGGCCTTTCGTTCGATGACTACATCGATCTGAAGGTTCGGCTCAAGGCCAGGCGCTACGGCACCCTGCACAACCTACCCGAAGACGAGCCACACCCAGCAGACGTTGCTGTGGCCCGCGAATACCGGAGACGGAGCGATGGAGAATGAGACCGAAAACCACACCCTGTCGCTCCCCTCAGCGCGCTGCCTCTCCAAGCAGCAGGCCGCGCAGTACTTGGGGATCGGGGTCACTTTGCTCACGCAAATCGGGCCGCTGCCGATCAAGTTGGGGCGTCGTTGTCTCTATGATGTGGTTGACCTCGATGCTTGGCTCGACGACTATAAATCCCGAGGACGGGCCAGAAAGGAGGTGTTATGGCCCGTGAAAAAGGACTCTATAGACGTAAAGACTCGCCCTACTGGTGGATTGATACAGTCCTCCCAGATGGACGCCGAGTATGCAAAAGCACTCGGTGTAGAGAGTTAGAAGCAGCCGAAGAGTACTTGATACGTCTCAAGGCGGAGGCTTATGAGGCGATTCGGCGAGGGGTTCTGGTTGATCGTGATTGGCAAAATGCCGTTGTCCGTTATGTCAAAGTCAGTGAAGGCAAACGGACATTGGACTGTGATATAGCCCATCTACGTCAGCTCGATCCCTATCTCGCCGGAAAGCGGCTCAGAGAGATCACTATGGATACCCTCTGGCCGTTTATTAATGATCGCAGGGAACGCGATGGTGTTTCGAACGCGACAATCAACCGTGCCTTGGAAGTGGTACGGCGTATTCTCCACCTGGCCCGGGATGAATGGGGCTGGCTGGAGCGGTTCCCCCGCATACGCATGCTCAAGGAACCGAAGCGCCGAGTCCGCTTCCTGACGCGAGAGGAGGCCGGCCAACTCCTCAGGGTGTTGCCCGCTCACTTGCAGTCGGTGGTCCAGTTTGCCCTGGCGACTGGCTGTCGGATGGGGGAGATCCTGAGCCTGGAGTGGGCGCGCGTGGACTTTGAGCGGCGGGTAGCTTGGCTGGACCCTGGAACCACAAAGAATGGGGAAGGTCGGGGCATACCGCTAAACAGAGAGGCGCTGTTATCCTTGAGAGGGCTTTGGGGCCAGCATGAGCGTTGGTGCTTTACCTTCAAGGGGAGGCGCATGGAACGGGTCGGCTCGGCCTGGAAACGGGCGTTGGCGCAGGCTGAGATTGAGAACTTCCGTTTTCATGATCTGCGCCACACCTGGGCCAGTTGGCACGTGATGAGCGGCACCAGTCTCCAGGAGTTGATGGAGCTGGGCGGTTGGAAGTCGTATGAGATGGTGCTGCGCTATGCCCATCTCGCCCCGGAACACCTGGCGGAAGCAGCGGCTCGGATTGAGCAGCGGCTTGAAATCGTAGAGCCGAATCCTACGATTTCTCTACGTCAGCGATAAGGACGTCTGCCGGGAATCGGTAGGTCTTTGAATTGTTTTGCACATTCTGCCTAGCATGAGTGTGCGACCACCTGGTTCCCAACCAGGTACTCCCGCAAACTGGCGTCAATTCCCCCGAACTCCTCCTAAACACTTGGTCTTTACCCCCCGACCTACGTTATAATTCCCGGTTTCCCGTGAACTTCACTGCCGCCCATATGGCGGCCGTAACTATTGGAGCAACAGGCATGTCAGAGTCCGGTGTAAAGAAAGTCGTTCTGGCTTATTCAGGCGGTTTGGACACCTCGATCATTCTCAAGTGGCTGAAGGATGAGTACAACTGCGAAGTGGTGACCTTCACCGCGGACATCGGTCAGGGTGAAGAGGTCGAGCCGGCACGTGCCAAGGCCGAGGCGGCGGGTATCAAAGAGATCTACATCGAGGATCTGCGTGAGGAGTTTGCCCGCGACTATGTATTCCCCATGTTCCGTGCCAATGCGATCTACGAGGGCGAGTACCTGCTGGGTACCTCCATCGCCCGTCCGCTGATCGCCAAGCGCCTGATTGAGATCGCCAACGAGACCGGTGCGGATGCCATCTCCCACGGTGCCACCGGAAAGGGCAACGACCAGGTGCGGTTCGAGCTGGGTGCCTATGCACTGAAACCGGATGTGAAGGTGATCGCCCCCTGGCGCGAGTGGGATCTGCTCTCCCGTGAAAAGCTGATGAACTACGCTGCCGAGCACGGCATTCCCGTGGATTTCGCCAAGCAGAGCAAGAAATCCCCATACTCCATGGATGCCAACCTGCTGCACATCTCCTACGAGGGGGATATCCTGGAGGATCCCTGGGCAGAGCCCGAAGAGGATATGTGGCGCTGGAGCGTCTCCCCCGAGGCGGCACCGGATGAGCCCGCCTACGTGGAGCTGACCTTCGAGAAGGGCGATATCGTTGCCATCAACGGCGAGGCGATGACCCCCGCGGCCGTGATGGAGTATCTGAACAAGGTGGGTGGTGAGAACGGTATCGGGCGTGACGATATCGTCGAGAACCGCTATGTGGGCATGAAGTCCCGCGGTTGTTACGAAACCCCCGCGGGGACCATCATGCTGAGGGCACACCGGGCCATGGAGTCCCTGACACTCGACCGCGAGGCTGCCCATCTGAAAGATGAACTGATGCCCAAGTACGCCTCCATCATCTACAACGGTTACTGGTGGAGTCCGGAGCGCGAGGCCCTGCAGGCGTTGATCGACCAGACCCAGGAGGTGGTCAACGGTGTGGTCCGCATAAAACTCTACAAAGGCAACGTGATCGTGGCGGGTCGTAAGTCCGAGACTCACAGCCTGTTCGATGAATCCATCGCCACCTTCGAGGACGACGAGGGGGCCTACGACCAGAAGGATGCCGCCGGCTTCATCAAGCTGAATGCCCTGCGCCTGCGGGTGGCGGCGAAGAGAAACGGCTGATCACCAAGGTTGGAGGATCCCGGGAGCCCACCGCGGTTCCCGCCCAAAAAGCCCCGTAATCTCATGATTACGGGGTTTTTTTTGATTTATCGCAAAGTCTTTGTCTTGTCGGCGGGTAATAATCGACAGGTTATCTTGGTAATCGTGTTCAGGCCGACCTGCTGCAACTGCCTGAATCCCAAGTCATTAATTCATTTTATCGCCTGTGGTTTATTGCAGGGCAGCATACGTTTTTCTTATTGCTGGCTGCTTTATTCTGATTTTCCTATTAATTTAGGTGACGATAGCATGAGTTCAATGGGGTAAATGGCGGCATTAAATAATGCAATCGGGCTCTTGATGAAAATCATACGGGTACCGGCCATTAAGAAGAAAATTGATAATCCCAGGAGATCGCGAAAGCGAGCAACCATAACCACAGACTAACAACTTTTGTTGTCTGTCCGGAGGAAATAATAAATGTCTACCAGTCTGATATTTGCCCTGGCCTGTTCGTTGGTGGCAATCGTATACGGCGTCTACTCGATTCGATGGCTATTGGCAAAGCCGGACGGTTCTGAAGAGATGCGCAATATCGCGCGTGCCATCCAGGAAGGTGCGTCAGCGTATCTAAACCGTCAGTACACAACCATCGGTATCGTTGGTGTCATCCTGTTTGGCCTGATTCTCGGCCTGCTCGGTGCACCCACCGCTTTCGCATTTGCGATCGGTGCGGTCTTCTCCGGACTCGCCGGTTTTATCGGTATGCACGTTTCGGTGCGTTCCAACGCGCGTACCACCGAGGCGGCAAAAGAGGGTCTCAACCCTGCATTGTCCGTCGCTTTCCGGGGTGGTGCCATCACCGGCATGCTGGTGGTGGGTCTCGGTCTGCTTTCGGTTGCCGGCTATTACGCGATCCTCCAGATAATGACACCAGCCGGAGAGCCTGTTGGCTTGTACCCCCTGGTCGGTCTTGCGTTTGGTGGCTCCCTGATCTCCATCTTCGCCCGTCTCGGTGGTGGTATCTTCACCAAGGGCGCAGATGTGGGTGCTGACCTGGTGGGTAAGGTCGAGGCTGGAATCCCCGAGGATGACCCTCGCAACCCGGCGGTGATCGCCGATAACGTGGGTGACAACGTGGGTGACTGCGCCGGTATGGCGGCAGACCTGTTCGAGACCTACGCGGTGACCATCATCGCTACCATGATGCTGGCGGCCCTGGCCTTTGAAGGCGGCAGTGCCAACGCGGTGATCTATCCCCTGGTACTCGGTGGTATCTCAATCCTGACCTCCGTGGCAGGCAGCTACGTGGTCTCTGTCAAGGAGTCCGGCGGTATCATGAAGGCGCTCTACCGTGCCCTGGCCGTCTCGGCGGGCTTGTCGGCAGTGCTCTTCTACCCGGTCACCAATGCCCTGATGGCGGATAACGGCAGCTATTCAGTGATGAATGTCTACGGGACCGCTATTCTGGGCCTGGTGGTTACCGCGGCGCTGGTGGTGATTACCGACTACTACACCTCGACCGACTACAAGCCGGTAAAACACCTGGCAGCGGCATCCACCACCGGTCACGGTACCAACGTGATCGCCGGCCTGGCGCTCTCCATGCGCGCCACGGCTCTGCCCCTGATCGTGATCTGTATCGGCATCCTGCTCGCTTATAATCTGGCAGGCCTGTTCGGTATCGCCATCGCGGCCACCTCCATGCTCTCCATGACCGGTATCATCGTGGCGATCGACGCCTACGGTCCGATCACGGATAACGCCGGCGGTATCGCAGAGATGGCCGAGCTGCCCTCAGAGATCCGCAACACCACTGATGAGCTCGACGCCGTGGGTAATACCACCAAGGCGGTGACCAAGGGTTACGCTATCGGTTCTGCGGCGCTGGCAGCCCTGGTGCTGTTCTCGGACTATACCCGCGAACTTGCGCACCATACCGGCCAGGAACTGACCTTTGATCTTTCCAATCACCTGGTGATCGTGGGTCTCTTCATCGGCGGCCTGATTCCCTACCTGTTCGGTGCCATGGCGATGGAGGCGGTTGGACGTGCAGCTGGCGGCATCGTGCGCGAGGTGCGTCGCCAGTTCAAGGAGATCCCGGGCATCATGGAGCGTACAGCCAAGCCCGATTACTCCAAGGCAGTGGACATGCTGACCAAGTCGGCCATCAAGGAGATGATCGTACCCTCGCTGCTGCCGGTAGCGGTGCCAATTCTTGTCGGTCTGCTGCTGGGTCCCCAGGCACTGGGCGGTGTACTGCTTGGCTCCATCATCACCGGTCTCTTCGTGGCAATCTCCATGACCACCGGTGGTGGCGCCTGGGATAACGCGAAGAAGTACATCGAGGATGACAACCACGGCGGCAAGGGCTCAGAGGCTCACAAGGCGGCGGTAACCGGTGACACAGTAGGCGACCCCTACAAGGATACCGCAGGCCCGGCAATCAATCCTCTGATTAAAATCATTAATATCGTCGCGCTGATGATCGTACCTCTCCTATAAATAGGTGAGAAAAGTACTAAAGTTATTAGTAGACGAGGGAGGATAATAAGATGTCAAAAATAAGGGTACAGATGGCCCCTGAGATCGAGTTCAAGATGGATGTCGACGTGGCGAATGTGGATGTCAGCAGCCGCGACTACGATGTGCAGCAGCACAAGGTAGAGGTCTATCAGGAGTTCGAACGGCGCCTGAAAGAGGCCTTCCCCGAAGGTCTTCACATCCACTCATTCGAGTTCGGTCTGGATACAGGCTGGCACGAAGAGTTGATGAACGAAGAGGACTGATCTCCGATCAGGCAGGGCGGCAGCGATGCCGCCCTGCGCTCTTTTCCTGTCTTTATCCCGATCCACTACCCGGTAGCGGCAATCTTGCCGATACGAACTCCTACCCAGTAACCGGGTGAAAATTTTTTGTAAACCTTTCAGGACTGCTGCCGTTAACGTCAGTACTGCACGCTAAACACTGTTTTTATTGTGGTTTGGCCGTTGCGGAGCAGGAGTAGAGGGCTGCGGCGTCATCTATGCTATGGCTTGTTGTGAATCCCGTTCCGGTGTAGAAAGGATTTTTTGGCCCCTTTTTTTCGGGGACTGGTTGCATCACATCCTGAATCTGGGCTTGGTTGGCCATTTGGTGTGTGTGCAAACCGTTTGTGGTGTTACCTTGTTCGTGGTTAAGGAGAAGATTAATGGCTTATCTTCAATGGTCCAGTTCCCTGGATACCGGTGTCGACGTTATCGATGAGCAGCATAAGCGTATTGTTCAGTATATCAACGAATTACATGATGCTCAGGCCTCCGGGAGCGGGAATATCGGTGAGGTGATCGAAGATCTCGTCGATTACACGGTCTCTCACTTCGCATTCGAAGAGAGCCTGATGGAGCAGGCGGGCTATCCGTTTCTCGAGCCGCACAAGAAAGTGCATGCCCTGTTCGTGAAAAAAGTGAGTGGTTTCGTAGAGCGCTTCAAGGCGGGTGAGGATGTCACCGGTGAACTGCTCGGCATGCTGCAGCGCTGGCTGGTCAACCATATCCGCAACGAGGATGGTGACTACAGCGAGATCGTGAAGGCCAACATGAAGAAGATCAAGGGTACGAGCGGCGGCGGCTTTTTCAAGCGCTTCTTCAAATAACGTCTTCAATAACCTGCTATCACTTCAGGATTGGATGCAAGCCGGCTGTTGCGCCAGTGGGCCGGCTGAGTCTTACCTTGTTTCCCACATCGCCTGCCGGATCACGCGGCCGGCTTTTCTGTTTCCCCCTGAATATCGAGGTATACGATCAGGGGGGTAATTTGAGAAAATCGGCAGATTGAACTCTGTGAGTGGGATTTATCCGGATTATGTCTGAATCACCAGTTAAGCGGCATGACACCGTGGGTGTCCGTGTCGGCCATGTTGTCATGGGTGGCGCCTCACCCATTGTTGTCCAGTCCATGACCAATACGGATACCGCGGATGTCTCTGCCACCGTTTCCCAGGTGAGGGCCCTTGCCGAGGCGGGTTCAGAGCTGGTTCGGCTGACGGTCAATACCGAGGAGGCGGCCCGTGCCGTTGCCCAGATACGTGAGGCCCTGGACAGGCAGGGTTGCGATGTCCCGCTGATAGGCGATTTCCATTTCAACGGACACAAGTTGCTGGAGAAGTATCCCGACTGTGCCCAGGCGCTGGCCAAGTACCGGATAAACCCGGGAAATGTCGGGCGAGGCGCCAGGCGGGACGAGAAGTTCGCCAGCATGATCGAGACCGCCTGCCGCTACGACAAGGCGGTGCGTATCGGTGTGAACTGGGGCTCCATGGACCAGGAGTTGGTGGTGCGCATGATGGATGAGAACGCCAATGCAGCCGAACCGCTCAGCAATGAGGAGGTGATCCGTGAAATCATGGTGGCCTCCGCATTGGAGAGTGCGCGCAGGGCCGAGGAGCTGGGGCTTGGGCGCGACCGTATCGTACTCTCCTGCAAGATGAGCGGGGTGCAGGACCTGATCGGTGTCTACCGGAAGCTTGCAGCGCGCTGCGATTATGCCCTGCACCTCGGACTCACCGAGGCGGGTATGGGATCCAAGGGGATCGTCGCCTCCACCGCGGCCCTTGCAGTGCTCCTGCAGCAGGGAATAGGGGATACCGTTCGCATATCCCTCACCCCTGAGCCGGGCGGCAGCCGTACCCAGGAGGTGGTGGTGGCCCAGGAGCTTCTGCAGTCCATGGGATTGCGCTCGTTTACCCCCATGGTCGTCGCCTGTCCCGGTTGTGGCCGTACCAGCAGCACCTTTTTCCAGCAGTTGGCCCAGGATATCCAGGGCTACCTGAGAGAGCAGATGCCTTTATGGCATGGCCGTTATCCCGGGGTGGAGGATATGACCGTGGCGGTGATGGGTTGCGTGGTCAACGGGCCGGGTGAGAGCAAGCATGCCAATATCGGCATCAGCCTGCCGGGCACCGGCGAGGTGCCCGTGGCCCCGGTCTACGAGGATGGGGAGAAGACGGTCACGCTGAAAGGGGAGAATATCGCCCAGGAGTTTCAGCAGATAGTGGAACGCTACGTGGAGCGCCACTACGGCTGATCGCCGGCCTGTTTCTCAGCCCCGTCCCGGAGAGTAGACCTGTCTTACGTTGGTGGCGATGAGTCCCTCGTCCACCTCGCTCTCTTCCAGGTAGAACTCCACGATGGTGTCCCGGTTCATCAGCTCTTCGGGCGTCACGTTTTCAGCCAGCTCGTTGGCATGGCAGAAGACGCTCTCGTAGGGTGACTCGGGATCCCGGGGATCGGTGATCCAGAGATTCGGAGAGATCTCCCGGATGAATCGCAGAAAGCCGTATCCCTTGTCCGGGAACCACTTGGTGCAGACACCGCGTACACAGGAGCCCGGTTTTCCCCACTCGTTTCTCGGTTCATGGGGGAAGGGCAGGAGATCCGGGATCAGGTAGCCGCGGTAGAAGGCATCCACCTGGCGCTGCAACTGCTTCGAGACATTCTTGAATCCCAACAGTTCGACCCGGCAGCCCCTGTTCTGCAGGGCAGTCACCACCTGCAGGAAATCGCCATCTCCCGTGACAAGCAGGATGAGGTCGAGGTTTTCAGCCTGCAGCATGGCATCGACGGCAAGATCCAGGTCGGCGTTGGCCTTGGTGGTGACGTTACCCTCTTCATCGGTGAAACGGCGCACGGTCTTTACCGTGATCTTCCAGCCGTAGTCCCGCACCATCTGTTGGTAGATGTTGGATTTCTTTGCGTACTCATTATCCTCGCGTGCCCGTTCCTGGTCGAAAGCGAGGTAGGTGTTGAGTCTTAACAGGGTGCCGCTGTTACGTGCCGCGAAGCGTCTCAGGATGTCGTAACGCAGCTGGTATCCGCCATTGAATTTTATATTTTCGGCGTCGACGAATACGCCAACTTTCAGTTCACTCAATTTAACGATGCTCCCTAAGGTGATAAACAATGAAAATAATGGTGACTGGTGACAGCTTTGATTTAATGAAAAGGGTCGCTGCCGGTTGATATGGTTAACTGAGAGGAACCGTGGTTCTGATCATTTGCCGCGGTATCCAGATCAGCTAACACTTGATACTGTCAATTATGTTACATGATTTGAATGGGCAATAAAAAAGGGGCGGATTCTGTGTGAATCCGCCCCTTTTAACTGGCAGGCACCGGGTTCAGCTGGTGCCGTTGGTCCGAAGATTACTTGTTGGCCCGGTTCTCAATGAGGTCGTCAACCACGCTCGGGTCCGCCAGGGTTGAGGTGTCACCCAGGCCATCGATCTCGTTGGCAGCGATCTTGCGCAGGATGCGGCGCATGATCTTGCCGGAACGGGTCTTGGGCAGTCCGGGCGCCCACTGGATGATATTGATCTTGGCGATGGGGCCGATCTCCTTGCGCACCAGGGCGACCAGTTCCGCCTTGAGGTCGTCACTCGGTTCTTCGCCCTGCATCAGGGTGACATAGGCGTAGATGCCCTGGCCGGTGATCTCGTGGGGATAACCCACCACCGCGGCCTCTGCCACCTTGTCGTGCAGCACCAGGCCGGACTCGATCTCTGCAGTGCCGAGACGGTGGCCGGAGACGTTGAGCACGTCGTCCACGCGACCGGTGATCCAGTAGTGGCCATCGGCATCACGGCGAGCACCGTCGCCGGTAAAGTAGTAGCCGGGATACATCTGGAAGTAGGTCTCGAAGAAGCGGCGATGGTCGCCGTATACGGTGCGCATCTGGGAAGGCCAGGGGTGCTTGATGGCCAGGTTGCCCTCGGCGGGATTGCCTTCGATCTCTTTGCCCTGGTCATCCAGTAGCACCGGCTGCACGCCGAAGAACGGCTGTTGCGCGGAACCCGGCTTGAGCGGAGTGGCACCGGGCAGTGGGGTTAGCATGTGGGCACCGGTTTCGGTCTGCCACCAGGTATCGACGATGGGGCAGCGCTCTTCGCCGACCACCTTGTGATACCACTCCCAGGCTTCCGGGTTGATGGGTTCGCCCACGGTGCCGAGCAGACGCAGCGACTTGCGCGAAGTGGATGTGACCGGATCCGTGCCGACGGCCATCAGCGCGCGGATGGCAGTGGGGGCGGTGTAGAAACTGGACACGTTGTGCTTGTCGCACACCTGCCAGAAACGGCCTGCATCGGGATAGGTGGGTACACCCTCGAACATCAGGCTGATGGCGCCGTTGGTGAGGGGACCGTAGACGATGTAGCTGTGGCCGGTGACCCAGCCGATGTCGGCGGTGCACCAGTAGACCTCGCCGTCCTTGTAGTCGAACACGGTCTTGTGGGTCATCGCCGCCTGCAGCAGGTAACCGCCGGTGGAATGCAGTACACCCTTGGGCTTGCCGGTGGAGCCCGAGGTGTAGAGGATGAACATGGGGTCTTCGGCGTCCATCTGCTCGGGTTCACAGACCGGATCGGCAGCGGCGTTGGCCTCGTGGTACCAGACGTCACGGTCGCCGTCCCAGTCGCAGTTGCCATCGCCACGCTTGACCACGAAGCAGGTATGGACGTTGGGGCACTGGGCTATGGCCTTGTCGGCGTTGGCTTTCAGTGGCAGTGCCTTGCCGGTACGCACGGAGACGTCAGAGGTGATTACCACCTGGCAGTCGGAGTCCTGGATACGGCTGGCCAGTGCATCGGGGGAGAAGGCGCTGAATACGATGGAGTGGACAGCGCCGACGCGGGTACAGGCCAGCATGGCCACAACCGCCTCGGGGATCATCGGCATGTAGATTGATACGCGATCACCCTTCTTCACACCGCGGGCCTTGAGGGCATTGGCGAATTTGTTCACGTCCGCGTGCAATTCCGCATAGGTGACGGCCCGGCTCTCTTCAGGGTTGTCGCCCTCCCACAGGATGGCGGTCTGGTCGCCGCGAGTCTCGAGGTGGCGATCGAGACAGTTGTAGGAGACGTTGAGTTTGCCACCCTTGAACCACTCGACGTGCAGGTCATTCTCGTCGTAGCTCCAGTCCAGCACCTTGTCCCAGGGCTGGTACCAGGAGAGGTAGTTCTCCGCCTGTTCACCCCAGAAACCTTCGGGGTCCTCTACTGAACGCTGGTACATCTCCTGGTATTGCGCTTCGTTGATGTTGGCCTGGGCCGCAAAGTCGGCAGGGACTGGATAGACCTTATCTTCAGACATTTTATTGTCTCCTTGTTGCGTGGTTGGTGCGGCTTGGCCGTCACCTATGCTTTACAAATGTTGTTTTCCGGTTATCACCGGGTGGTAACCGGTCAGGATCTGTTTTCGTTGTTATCAGTTCGAACAGTGCGTTTAACATGCCAATCAACCATGCATGTCGGATTGACGCTTGTGGGCCGGCAGATAATTATGGATCTTCACGCCTGGCCCACCAGGCACCCACCAGATCCTCTCTGTCAGTGGATGAGTGAGTTCTATTGAAAGCATGTAACGTTTCATTTTGCCTTATGCGTATGTCCTGTCAATGACTATGGGGCGTCGTTCATGGCGCTCTCTTAAACATCGACACCGTAATCTCCCTGCAACTGCTGCTGGAACCGCTTCACGGCCCGCATCGCCATGCGCAGGGTGCTTCGGCTCTGGCGTGAGAGCCGGGTTGGATCGATCTGCTTGTCCGGTTTCTGGGATTTTCCGTGCTGTTCTATCTGGTGACTCAGCAGCAGGTCGAGCAGCTCTTCGTAGGCCTCCTGGATGGCGTCGGTAAAGTCCTTCGAGAGCCTGCCCGCCCTTAGCAGTGCCTCCAGGCGGTCGCTCGTGTTCTGCACGGCTATGCCGGTGTCCAGCGCATAGATGCGGGTGGCATCCGCAATGATCCGCAGGCCGTTGCGCTTGATGTCAATCCATTGCCCTTTGTCGTTGCTGGTGGTCAGCAGCTGGTTGAAAAAACCGATGGCCGGTTTTCCCTCCGCATCGTCCTCTGCCATGAATTTGAACAGTTGGGGATTGCTTGAGGTTTCACTCAACAGGTGTTGCTTCAGCTCGGAGGTCAGTGTGTCGTTGCCATAGAGGGTATCGAAGTCGAGCATCACGTTTGACCAGCGTGCCGACTTCGCCGTGGGTTGCCGTATCGCCCTGGACAGCGCCTTCTTCCAGCCGGAAAGGGTTTTTCTGAAACGCGGATTGCAGGCCATGATCTCCCCGGGACAGAGGGCATAGCCCACCCGGGCCAGGTTCCTGTTCATCCGCTTGGTGAAGCGGGCGAACCACTCTTCTGCTGCCTTCAGCTCTTTTTCGGGTATGTCCTGCAGGATCAGCGCGTTGTCCTGGTCGGGGTTGAGCAGCATCTCCCTGCGTCCCCCTGATCCCATCACCAGAACCGCGAACTCAACCGGGGGTTTACCAAGCCCTTTGCGCTCCATCCAGCGAAGGGTCAGTTCGATTGCCCGGCGCTGGATGATCAGGTGGGTTTCACTCAGAAGCCGTACCGCATCGCTGGGGCGGTGGTTGCTCTTCTGGGCGTCCACTGCAGCTTCGATGATCCTGGTGGAGAGGCTTATCAGTTCTTTCATGCTGTTCGCTTCGCGTAGGCGACTGGTCAATATGCTGGGTCTTGATATCAATACCCGCAGGATGTCGCTCTGGGTCACCATGCCGATGGGAGCGCTCGCGTCCACCACCAGAAGGTACTTGGAGTATTGTCGTTTAAGCAGTTCCTGGGCCTCCCACAGGGGGGTGTCCGAATCCACGATATGGGGGGTCTCGCAGGCGACGCCCAGGACACTGTCCCCGGGTTTTGCACCATTGCTGATGACCGCTTCCGCCAGGCCCGCAAAGGTCAGCAGGCCCTGCAGGGTGCCTTTCTCATTGGTCACCGCGAGACTGCCGATCTGGCGCTCCTGCAGGAGTGCCAGGGAGTCGGCTATGGTGGTCTCCGGGCCGCAGGAGGAGACCGGTGATTTCATGATCCGGGTCACCGGCTGTGCAAGGATGCCGGTGGAGATACTTCTGTCAGGACTGCGTTCACGCAGTTTCGCCGCGATCACTCGGTTCAGGGCGTTGAACAGGTCGGGACGCTCATGTTCCAGGTGTTGCAGAACAGGCTCGGGGACCCTCAGTACCTTCGACTGGCGGGTCACTTCCGCCTTGGTGCTGTGATCATTGCCATCGAGGTAGTTGGCTAGGCCGACGAAGTCTCCCGGCAGGACCCTGTCCTGTCTGCCGCTGGGGCGGTGCATGACGATGCAGCCTTCGAGCAGCACGTAGACCACCTTCTGGTAGGGGTCGCCGGGAAAGAAGAGTGCACTGCCGGCGGTGTACATCCGGCTTTCGGATTCCGAGACGAGCAGCGAGATTGTCTCCAGGGAGACATCACTGAATGAGCGGGTCCCGGAGAGGACCTGTTCAATGCTTAATTTTTCCGCGCTCTGTATCATTGGTGCTGACGGACCCTGGAGTTCAATGCTTTTACAAGGTGTATCGGTGTTTGACTGGATTTTTCTCTTGGTGACAGGTGCGATTGCCTGGCATGCCCTGACCCATCGCAACGAGGATGGGGGGAACGATGTTGGGCATATGTTGTTTGGTGCCATCGCATTGCTGTTTTTCTTCAGGGTCCTGGTGATCGATATTCTGGGCCTGTTCTGAAATCACATTCCGCTGCCGGGATCAAAGTGAATAGGCCCGCTGCCTGCCATCCTCATCCGCCTGGTGCAGTACCCGCTCATGCTCGGGTAGCGCCAGCTGTTCCCCGAGATACTCCGCACGATCAGCGATGGATGCTGGCTTTCGCTGCTGATTCCTCAGGAAACGGGTCATAAAGCCTGGGCCTTCCCCGACTTCCGGGGCTATCCGGAGGGCGTGGTGGTAATCGATCAGCGCCAGCCTGTGTTTGCCCATGCGGTCCTGGAGTATGCCCCGGTTGGCGTAGGCCACGGCGGAAAAGGTGGGGTCAGCCGGGGTCTCGCCTTCACGCTCCACCAGTTCGATTACCCGGTTGAACGCCTCCAGTGCCTCGGCGTTGTAATCCCGGGTGATGGCGGATGGGGCGTCGCCTGGTCTCCCGTCTCCCGGTTTACCCGACAGTCGATGCAGTTTCTCGGCCGCTCCCAGTTGCATCAGTGCCTGGGCCTTTCCCATCAGGGCGCCGGCGTGGTCAGGCGAGTGCTCAAGTACGCTATCGAAACTCTGCAGGGCATCCCGGTACTGGCTGTCTTCCAGGTATCTTGCGCCGGCGGAGAGGGTGCGCGTCTCCTGGGTGCCATGATGCCAGCCCATGTCATAGAGACTCCAGCCTATCCAGCAGGCGGTCATCACGGTGGCGAGACGTATGAAGAATCTGTGTTGGCGGTTACCCATGCATCTTTTCCAAGTCTGTCTCTGATCGAACTCCAGTGGCTGATAAAGGCATCCTGTTCTGTTCTCGGTATTGCCTGCCGGTGAAAAAAAATGGGGGAGGTGCCTCCCCCCAAAGCCACAGACAATCGTATAAACGGGTCAACTGGGACGGTCCAGATCCATCTGGACATCACCTATATCCTCGTGCAGTGCATGTATCTCGTTCTCGGGTACGGTCGAGAGTTCCATCTTGTAGGCCAGGAACCACATCATGAATATGCCGAGCAGCCACCAGATCAGCTGCCATGCCCAGATCGAGGGGATGCCGAAGAGCCAGGTCCCGGCATCCGTGGGGTCGCCAAAGATCCAGTTGCCGATAACCGCACCGGGACCGATACCGAAGAAGAACCAGGTGATGGTCATGATCCAGGCGATGGGTATCAGTGACCGTTTGCCCGGTGCCAGTCCGGCATGCTCACGCAGGAAGTTATGGAAAGTCATGCGGTGCCTGTGATCATCGGCATTCTGGGTGATGGCCGAGACCAGGATGGCCAGTCCCAGGTTGAAGAAAATACCCCAGCCGGTGGAATGTATGGTCATCGGCCAGCGGCCCCAGGGCATGAACTGGGCCCCGATATTCTCGGTCAACGTGACGGCGATCAGCCCGGCGACCAGGCCGACGATGATGCCCTGGCGGGTCAGGTAGGGCCACCAGCAGATGGCGATCAGTGCCGGCCACATCTGGAAGCCATAGGCCACGGCAAGGCCGCCGAGCAGTACCAGGGCATCATTGGAGGCGGTGGCAAATACCAGTGCAGTCAGTACGATCACCACCACGCCGATACGGCCGAAGAGCTTCTGCTGCAGATGGGATGCCCTGGGCAGGATGAAGCGCTTGACCAGGTCCCGGGTCAGCATGCCGCCGGCGGTCGACATGTAGGCGGCACCGGTGGACTGCATTGCAGCCAGGGCGCAGACGGCGAGAATACCGACCAGCCAGGGGGCCATGTCCGACATCAGGTACACCAGTTGGGGGACCAGCATGTCGGGATTGCTTGGGCTGTGGAGAAGATCGTCGGCGCCAATCTTCTGCAGGCCTTCCACCATTACCGGGTTGACCAGCTCCGGGTGGGCGGCCATGAAGGCGCTGTCGGCACCGAGGAAGTGGGCGCCGATCCCCTGCAGGGCGGTGAAGAACATCAGGATGAAGCCTATCCCCGCCGAAGAGGCCCAGACCTGCTGGGGGGCGAAGGGCTCAGGACTCTTGTTGCCGAAGGCCCACATGGTGAAAGCGGGGGCGGACTGTATGCCCATCAGGGCGAACATGTAAGTGAGGATCATGATGCCCGTCCAGGCGCCGCCGATGGGCGCCGAGTCGGTGCCGAGCCCTGCGCTGTACTGGATCATGCCCGGAATGGCGATATAGGCACTGAACCCTTCCGGTGTGGTTTCGCCGAACAGCGCCTTGCCGGTTTCGGGATTGATGGCGGTGAGGGCGGTGATGCCCTGCATAAATTGTCCGAAGCCGCCGATGGCGTTTATGGCGATGATGCCGATGATCATGATGCCGCCCGAGAGCAGAATGGCCTGGGCGGAGTCGACGTAGGCGACTGCCCGCAGGCCCCCGGAGGCGACGTAGATGATCACCACGATGGAGAGCAACCACATGCCAACCTCCACATCGAGGAGGCCGTCGGAGAGTACGTTGAAGAGAAAGCCGGATGCCCGCAGCTGGATGCCGAGATAGGGGATCGAAAACACCAGGGCCACCAGTACCACCAGCAGGCGGACCGTGTCGGACCTGAAATAGTAGGCCATCATCTCGCCTGGCGTGATAAAGCCGAAACGCTTGCCCAGCATCCACTGGCGCTTGAGGAAGATCACGCCGGTGAAGGGGATGGCGATGGCGTAGAAGGAGGCGTAGGCGTACTGGAAACCGTCGCGGTAGATCAGTCCGGGGTGTCCCATGAAGGTCCAGCCGGAAAACGATGTGGCCGTTGCCGCCAGGATAAAGACCCACAGGGAGATCTGCCGCCCGGCGACGAAGTAATCGCTGGCGGTTCTTGCTGTCAGGGCGCCCTTGATGCCCCAGAAGATGCAGTAGGCCCAGTAGAGCGCAACGAAGACAAACAACCAGATGACCTTGGCGTCGACTTCCATCTAGCCCCTCCTCGTGGCAATCGTAAAAGATGCAGGTTTCATCGCCGGATAAATCTGAAACGTAATCCAATATTGATGCGAAAAGCATGCCGGCCCGTGAGGGCCCATGGGTCCGTACAGAGTGCGGCAAGTGTTACCTTTTTACTGTTACCGGGCGTGGAGATCTGTGTATAAAGGTAACGAAATGCGCTCTCCCGGGAAGCGGTTGCGTATTGGGTTTAAATGGCGTGAAATGAGGCCTTTTCAGCCCGGAATCATCGCCGATGAATTTTGTAAAACTGCTGCACCAGGCACTGGTCGTCCTGTTTGTTCTGATCAACGGCATGATGCTGCATCTCTTCCTGCTAAACTTTCCCTACGGGTTGGAGCCATTTCTTATCAGCCTGGCCAACTGGGACAAGCTGAGCCCCCAGATCGGTTACGTGGTGATGATCACGCTGATGGTTATGGTGGCAGTCGTTCTGCTGGTCTGGCGTCTCGGTGCGGAGTGGAAGAACCGCATCCTCTACATGCGTATGAACTATCCTCACCCCGCCTTCAATGCCTTTCTGGCCAACCGCAGACAGCCGTTCGAGACCAGTCAATTGGTACAGGCCTTCCCCGAGGTGAAGGATTCAGGTTTCAATCCCAAGGTGCAGGTCGATACCTGGGATCGCCTTCATCGGAAGCACGCTGGCAAGCCGGTGGTAATGAACACGCGCTTCCACTGGCATATATTGCGGGACCTCTATCTTCTGTCGGTCGTCTTTCTGGGGGTATTCCTTGTAGGCTGGCTGGCAAACATGGAGGTGCCGTTCCAGATCATCAGCGCTTACCTCTTTCTGTACGGGGCGCAGTTTCTGTTTCTGCTGCTGATGGCGCGCAAGGTGGGCTACAGGCTGGTGGACAATGTGCTCGGGGTTGCGCTGGGTCTCGACGACAGCAAGCCCGGCGGTAAGAAACGCTAGACCACCAAGGGGCCGGTCTGCCGGTTCAGCTGATAACCGTCAGGTCTTTGAGTGTCGGTGAGCGTCTGTCCTGGCGGTAGGCGGCCTGGGCCAGGAACAGTTCGCCGGCGGCGATGGCATCGGTCAGTGCATTGTGTGCGGGGTAGCGGGGCAGTCCGTAGCGATCCCTGGCATTGGCGAGCCGCAGGTCTCCCTGCTTGATCGATTCGTCCCTGTTTCTGAATTGCCTGACCTCGAGGGCCAGGGTGTCGACCACCGGCCCGATAAAGGGGTAGCCGTAGATGCGTTTGCAGGCGTTACTCAGGAAGTTGTATTCGATGGCTGCGTGGTGGGCCAGCATCGCCTTTCCTGCAAGGGCGCTGAGCAGTATCGGCAGAACCTCCTTGATCCCCAGTGCGCTGGAGGCTTCGTCATCGAGGATGCCGTGTACCACGGCGGATGATTCCGGTATCGCCCCGGTGGGGCGGGTCAGCAGGTGGGTGGCGTCGCTCAGGTAGAGGCTCTGCCCGCGAACGGTTGTGAAACCGACGCTCAATATCTCGTCCTTTTTCTGATCCAGCCCGGTTGTCTCGAAGTCGAGAGCGAGATAGTCCACCTGTTTCCAGTCCGCATCCATGGCGGGGAAGGGGGTCTCGTAGTAGTCCCGCAGCGGGCACTCCGGCATCTTGCGCAGATACCAGTTGCGCCGCTCCTCCAGGTTGAACAGGTATTTCCAGAACGACATTATCTCTGGTACCGCTGGCTCAGGACATTCTGCATGGTGCGTACCACCGAGAAGGCGTCCTTGAGATGATTGCGTTCGAAATGTGACAGCTCTTCCGGCGACATGAAGTTGTCCGGCCTCTCCCCCTTTCTGATCAGTCGGGCCTGGTGCTGGATACGCAGGTCGCTGATGAATTCCAGGGCGTCGCGCAGGTCCGTCGCCCCGTCAGCGGAGACCTCGCCGCCCTCGGCGACCACCTCGAGGCGGTCAAGGGTGTTCACCGCCTCGCTGCCGGCGGCCAGGGTGTAGACGCGGGTCAGATCGACGATGGGCACGATACCGGTGTGTTTCATGTCGAAGGTCTGGTCGTGCTCGCCGCCGCGGATGAGTACGAAGTTGCGGAAGAAACCGAGAGGTGGCTGGTGGGAGAGGGCATTGCCCGCCATGTGGGCGAGGAACAGGCGGTTGCCCCGTGTCCGGTTCAGCATGTGGGTGCGCATCTCCCTGAAAAGCGACATTTCGCCGGCCACGCAGCGCATGTCGAAGAAGACACAGACCAGCATCAGCGCCTTGGGCTCGGGCTGGTCGATCCACTTGTTCAGGTACTGTATCCAGGTCTTGAGGGGCTGGCGCCACTTGTCGGTGATGGCCATCATTTCACCCGGGCAGTAGACGTAGCCGCAGGCGTTGAGACCGTCGCAGACGAACTGGGCAAGCGCCTTGAAGTAGGTGCCGTGCAGCTCCGGGTCGTAACGGTCATCCATGATAAGGAAGTTGTCCTGGTCGGATCTGGCGGTCTGCTCGTTACGTGCCTGGGAGCCGGCAGCAACCCAGGCGTAGGGTACCGGCGGCGGCCCCAGCTTCTCTTCGGCGAGTTGCAGCAGGCGCGTGGTGATGGCATCGGTCACCGATGTGATGACGTGTCCTGCGCTGTCCGCGGTGGCTTCGGCCGCTGCCAGGTTGACCAGCAGGTCGGGGATCTTGGCAGCGACATCCTTCATACGTTCAATGTCACGCTGCTTGTAGATGTCACCCACCAGGTAGACGGCGGAGGTTGTCTGGTGCTTGGTCAGGTCGGTGGCGGTCAGCATGTTGGTGACCCTGCCATTTCTGACGACTGGAAGGTGGTGGATATTGAATCGGGCCATGTGAAGCTGGGCTTCGAAGGCGTAGTGATCCTCCTCCACGGTGGAGGGATCACGGGTCATGATCTCGGCAACGGGCGTGCTGTAGTCGAGCCCTTCGGCGACCACCCTGCGGCGAAGATCTCGGTCGGTGACAATGCCCAGCAACTGCTCTCCCTCGGTGATCAGTATCGAGGAGACCCGCTCTTCGCTCATGGCGGCGGCCGTCTCCTGGATCGTTGCGCCAGGTGGCATGCTGATCGGGCGCCGGCGGCTGAGCAGGTCCTTCACCGGCGTGGTCATCAGGTTGAGCTGGGTGTTGGACTCCTTGGCTGACTGGTTTATGGCGTCTCTCAACCGGTCACCGCCGACGGGTCCGAAAAAGTAGGCGAGCTGGGTGTGCTTGTCGCAGAGTCTGTCGACATCGGCCGCGGACAGCTGGTAGATCAGGCTGTCCTCGATGGCGGTGCCATGGAGTTCGGGAATGTTGCCCATGCTCGATGCGCGGTAACCCAGCAGGTCCCCCTCGCCGAGGCGTGCGATCAGTTCCTCATCGCCGGACAACTCAACGGCACCGGTGCGGACAATGTAGAGAAAACTGTCGAGGGTGCCGCTGTCCGGGATGGAGCTGTCGCGACGGTAATAGCGTATCTGGATCTTTTCCGGCAGTTCAGAGAGTGCGGATTCGCTGAGCTGGTCGAATGGGTGGTGACTTGCAAGAAAGTCACGAATCTCAAGTAGTTCAATCTCCATGCGATCTCCCGGAAGGTCGCCGATCAAAATAAAGGACCCCGCGCTAGGCGGGGTCCATTCTAACTCACATCACGGGATGTGATTAGTGGTCGGAGGCGCCTCCGGCACCTTTCGGTACGCGGATGTCCTCAACCAGGTGCTGGATGTGCTCCGGAGGCGGTGCAGTCATCTTGGATACGATGATCGCGGATGCGAAGTTGATCATCGCGCCCACCGCACCGAACGCCTCGGGTGCAATACCCAGGAAGTGGTTGGCAGTGGTGTTTGCTGCCATCGCGGTACCCGGAATGAAGAACCAGCCCTTGAACCAGAAGATGTAGAGCAGGGTGGAACCCAGACCGGCCAGCATGCCGACCACCGCACCGGTGTTGTTGATGTTCTTGTTGAAGATACCCATCATCAACGCCGGGAAGATCGAGGATGCTGCAAGGCCGAACGCCAGTGCCACCACCTGTGCGGCGAAGCCTGGTGGATTGAGGCCGAGATAACCGGCCACCATGATCGCGCCTGCCATGGCAAGTCGGGCTGCCAACAGTTCGTTCTTCTCCGAAATGCTCGGCATGAAGATGCCTTTCAACAAGTCATGAGAGATTGCCGTCGAGATGGCAAGCAACAGGCCTGCCGCGGTGGACAGTGCTGCGGCCAGGCCACCTGCCGCCACCAGGGCGATAACCCAGTTGGGCAGCTTGGCGATCTCGGGGTTGGCCAGAACCATGATGTCGCGGTCGACCTTCAACTCGTTGTCGCCACCCTTGCGGTACTGGATGCGGCCGTCGTTGTTCTTGTCTTCGAACTTGAGCAGGCCGGTGGTCTCCCAGTTCTTGAACCACTGGGGACGCGCTTCGTACTGCAGGGCACCGTCAGCGGCAGCTACAGGACCGGGCTGTACGGTCTTGGCCAGGTTGTAGAAGGCCATGGAACCAACAGCGGGAGCGGTGGTGTAGAGAATGCCGATGAACACCAGGGCCCAACCGGCGGATGCACGCGCATCACGTACCTTGGGTACGGTGAAGAAGCGGATGATCACGTGGGGCAGGCCCGCGGTACCGATCATCAGCGAGAAGGTGTAGAGCACCATGTTGAGGGTGCCGCCCTTCTGCGCCGTGTACTGGGCGAAGCCGAGTTCCACCAGTGTCGCATCAAGCTTCTGCAGAAGCGGTGTGCCATCTTCCAGGCTGCCCCACAGGCCGAGCTGCGGAATGGGATTGCCGGTCAGGTTCAGGGAGATGAAGATGGCCGGTACGGTGTAGGCGAAGATCAGTACACAGTACTGGGCGATCTGGGTATAGGTGATACCCTTCATGCCGCCGAGTACAGCGTAGACGAAAACGATCGCCATGCCGGTGAACAGGCCGGTTTCGAACTCGGTCTCGAGGAAGCGGGAGAAGGCCACGCCGATACCCTTCATCTGGCCGATTACATAGGTGATGGAGGCCACGATCAGGCAGATCACCGCAACGATACGGGCGGTCTGTGAGTAGTAGCGGTCACCGATGAACTCGGGCACTGTGAATTTACCAAACTTACGCAGGTAGGGTGCCAGCAGCATGGCCAGCAGCACGTAGCCACCGGTCCAGCCCATCAGGAAGATGGAGGCGTCATAGCCCTTGAACGCGATCAGGCCCGCCATGGAGATGAAGGATGCGGCGGACATCCAGTCGGCTGCAGTCGCCATACCGTTGGCCACCGGGTGTACACCGCGGCCCGCGGCGTAGAATTCGCCGGTGCTGGATGCCTTGGCCCAGATAGCAATACCGATGTAGAGGGCGAAGGTAAAGCCCACGACAATATAAGTTAATGTTTGCAGTTCCATGAAGTCGTCCCCTTATCAGTCTTCGTGCACGTCGAACTGACGGTCGAGTTTGTTCATCTGGGCTGCGTAGATAAAGATCTGCACAATGAATACGAGCATGGAACCCTGCTGGGCAAACCAGAAACCGAGGTCGGCTCCGCCGACCGCAATTCCCGAGAATGCCGGGCGCAGTATGATGCCGCAGAAGTAGGACACGAAGGCCCATACGACAAGGTGAATCGTTACCAGTCGGATATTGGCCTTCCAATAGGCCTGGCCCGACGTGTCTTGAGGTGAGCTCATGAAACAGTCCTCCGGATTTATTTCGTTTGGTTATGGACGTCCAGGTTGACCAGGTTTGCGCTAATACATCCCCCGGTTGAAGACTGCTTTCCAGGATCTGGGCTTCCTGCCCTGGGTCTCAGGGCGCGACGGGTCAACCCATGCTGCTGTGCAATATGTGGGCCGATTATCTAACTCATTGATATTAAAAAGGGATAAAAATATCGGCCTGGGTTATCAACAGGCTGCTTCGGAATTATTGTTACCTAGGGTAACGACGTGTGTTACCTAAGGGATCGGGAGGCTTCTGCGCCTGCTGGTGGCGCCGAGGGGCGGCATGACGCCGCTTGGGATGGTGCCGGGTTCAACTATGCCGATCCCTTTTTCGGTCTTGGCAGATTGAAACGCTGGCGTCTTTCCCACAGGGCCTTGCGGCTGATACCGAGGCGTTTCGCCAGCTCGGTCTCGGTCATCTTGTCCTGGTTCTCCAGTACGAACTGCCTGAAATACTCCTCGAGGGAGAGTTCGCCCATTTCAGCGCTCTTCTGGTTTGAGTGCCGCTCGCCGGCAATATCGATGGCCAGCAGATCGGGGGTGATGGTATCCCCGTCGCAGAGAATGACCGCCCTTTCCATGGTGTTCTCCAGCTCGCGGACATTGCCCGGCCAGTCGTAGCGGGTCACCAGTTCAACCGCCTTGTTGCTCATGGTGACGGGAGGCCTGTTGAACTTGGTACGTGCCTTGTCGAGAAGCACCTTGGCCAGTTCGATGATGTCGTCGCCCCGTTCCCGCAAGGGGGGCAGGGTGAGCTCCACCACCCGCAGGCGGAAGTAGAGGTCACTGCGGAAGCCGCCCTCCTGTACCCGCTGCTTCAGATCGCGGTGGGTGGCGGCGATCAGTCGCACATCGACATTACGGGACTGTTCAGAGCCCACCCTGCGGATCTCGCCGTTCTGCAGCACGCGCAACAGCCTGGCCTGGGCGGCCACTGGCAGCTCACCGATCTCGTCGAGGAACAGGGTGCCACCATCGGCGGCCTCAACCAGGCCGGTTCTGGCCGTGTCGGCCCCGGTGAAGGCGCCTTTCTCGTGGCCGAAAAGCTCCGACTCGATGAGCGTCTCCGGGATCGCTGCGCAGTTGACCGTGATGATGGGCGCATCCTTGCGCAGGCTCTGTTCGTGCAGTGCGCGGGCCACAAGCTCCTTGCCGGTGCCCGATTCGCCGAGGATCAGCACCGTGGTGTCGGTGGGGGCGACCTTCTTGAGGCGGCGACAGACCTCCTGCATCTCCCCGCAGCTGCCGATCATGCCGTCCACCGGATACTCCTTATCCACTTCGGATTTGAGCGCCTCGTTCTGACGTTCCATCTTCTCCTGCTTGAGGGTGCGCTCAACCAGCATCAGCAGCTCATCGTGATCGAATGGCTTGGCGATGTAGTCCACCGCGCCCTTCTTCATGGAGTCCACGGCAGAGCGGACACTGGCGTAGCTGGTCATGATCAGCACCGGAACGTCCGATGCCTTTTCGATGATCTCGGTGCCGGGAACACCAGGAAGACGGACATCACTCAGGATGAGGCTGAAGTTTTCAAGGTCGTAAGTGGACTCGGCCTCCTCAACGGAGCCGGCTTCAGCCACCTGGTAGCCCTTGCGTTCCAACAGGCGCTTGACGGCGCTGCGGATCACCTCTTCGTCTTCTATGATCAGGATATTATTCATGGGTCTGTTGATCCGAATGTTGTGGCAGCTTGATGACCACCCGTGTGCCGACTCCGGGCACCGAGTCGATATCGATCTGGCCGTTATGTTCCTGGATGATTTTGTACACCATGGGCAGGCCCAGGCCGGTGCCCTCGCCGGGCGCCTTGGTGGTAAAGAAGGGCTCGAACACCTCTTCCAGCGCCTCCTCGGAGATGCCGGCGCCCTGGTCCATCACCTCGAGCTGGATCTCGCCGTGCTCCGCGAAGGCGAAGATCTCCACGTTGTCGCCGATGGCCGAGGCGTCACAGGCGTTGGTCAGCAGGTTTACCATCACCTGGGAGAGGCGTTGACGATCGCCCACCAGTATGAGACCAGGTGGGCAGCTGTTGCCGCAGCTCACCTGCTTGCCCGAGCGGGTCAGTTTCACCAGCTGGATCGCCTCTTCGATGATGTCGTTGAGTACGAAGGTCTCGTAGTCACCGCCCACACTGCCACTGCGGCTGAAGCTCATCAGGGACTGGACAATACTGCTGATACGACGGGTCTGTTGCAGAATCGACTCGATACTCTCGCTGATGATTCCGGGATCCTTCTCCTCCCGCAGGTTCTGGGCAAGGGAGGCGATGCCGGTTACCGGGTTGCCGATCTCGTGGGCCACGCCCGCTGCCAGGCGGCCCACCGAGGCGAGCCTGTCGCTGTGGGCCAGCTCGGCCTCGAGGGTCTCCAGGTCCGTGAGATCCTCGAGCAGCATTACCAGGCCTGCCCGTTCCCCAGGCGCATGACGGGTGAGGTCGGGATCGGGGATGGTTGCCTTGTGCAGGTTGTACCAGCGTGCACGTGCGGACAGCTCGATCTCCATATGGTGGATGTGTTCATCCTTGGCCAGTGCGAAGCCGGCCAGCAGTTCGTTCCAGGGTTTGGGGAGTGCCTTGAGCTTGCGACCCATCACCTCTTTTCCGGATACCCCGCTCATCAGTTCCATGGCCAGGTTCCAGATCACCACCGTATGATCCGGGGCCACGGCACAGACCCCGAGGGGCAGGTCCAGCAGGATCTGGCGATGATAGCGGCGCAGGGTGTCGAGGTCGGCGTTGACGCCACGCAGCTTGCTGCGGGACTCTTCCAGCCGCTCCTCCATGTAACGGATGGAGTCGGCGAGGGCGGTCTTTGCATCGCCGTCGATCTCCAGCTGCTGGCTGATGATCATGTGTGCCATGTGCGGGCCGACAAGGCCGGAGAGGTTGCGTTCGATGCGTTCACGCAACCGCTTCAGTTCCCGCGGGCGGGTCTCGTCGGAATCCAGTTCAAGATCCAGCAGGGCCTGTTCGACCTCTTTCCTCGCCGCCTCCTTGCCAAGCAGTCCGGCCAGGCCTTCAGTGAACTGTCCGGGTGATCCGGCGGCCACTGCGCCACCCACCGGGACGGGAATGGTTGCATCGCTGCGGCAGGCAAGGGCCGCTTCTCTCTCCTCCCGGGACTGCTTGGTATAGATCGATACCAGAATGAACAGCAGGGTATTGCAGGCCAGGGACCAGAAGGTGGAGAACTCCCAGTGGTCCAGTCCGGAGGCTTTGCGAAGCGCGAGAATGTTGAAGCCGGTATCGATCAGGCCCGAGTTCTCCAGCAGGGGTACCAGCAGGGTGAGAACCCAGACCACGATGCCGGCGATCAATCCGGATATGAAACCGGCACGGGTGGCGCGCCGCCAGTAGAGTACACCCACGATACCCGGCAGGAACTGGGCCACGGCGACAAACGATATAAGACCGAGTTGTACCAGGCCCTGGTTGTGCTCCAGCAGCTCGTAGAAGATGAAGCCGGCGAAGATGATGATGCCGATCAGCAGTCGCCTGCCCCACAGCAACCAGCGGTAGATATCGACCTTGGGGTCGGGGTAGCTGGCCGGCAGCAGCAGGTGATTCAGGCACATGGAGGAGAGTGCCAGGGTCGAGACGATCACCATGGCGCTGGCGGCCGAGACGCCGCCGATAAAGGCGAGCAGGGGCATCCAGTCGGGGCCCTTGGCCAGGGTGATGCCCAGCACGTAGTAGTCGGCATCCATCTCCAGCTGCAGGTAGTTGCCCGCCCAGAGTATGGGTGGGATGGCCAGGTTGAGCAGAAGCAGCAGCAACGGGAAGGCCCAGCTGGCCACATCCAGGGACCGGAACGAGTTGTTCTCCGTAAAGGTCATGTGAAACTGGCGGGGCAGAAGGAAGGCCGCGCAGAAGGAGAGAAACAGCAGTGTTATCCAGGGGCCCTCGCGCACCGGTTCATAGAGGGCCTGGGTCGCCTCCGGGTGCCTGTTCAGCCACTCGGTCAGCTCGCCGGGGCCGGAGAAGACGCCGAACAGGGCGAAGGCACCCACCAGCAGCAGGGCGATCACCTTCACCAGTGATTCGAAGGCGATGGCGGCGACCAGCCCGCGATGTTTCTCCCTGGGGGAGATGTGACGCGCCCCGAAGAGAATCGAAAAGAGGGTGAGCAGTGCACAGAATCCCAGGGCCAAAGAGCTGGGCGTGGTCTCTTCGGTCAGCACCTGGATGGAGGAGGTGACGGCACGTATCTGCAGGGCGATATAGGGCAGAGAGCCCACCAGCATGAAGAGGGTGACCAGGATGCCCGCCAGCTGGCTGCGGAAGCGGAAGGCGAGCAGATCGGCCAGCGAGATGAGCTGGTAATCACGGGTCAGCCTGAGAAGGGGGCGCAGCAGTACCGGGCTGAGCAGAAAGGCGATGGTGACGCCAAGGTAGATGGTTATAAACTGGTAGCCCTCGCGTTCCGCGAAACCGACACTGCCGTAATAACTCCAGGAGGTGGCATAGACCCCCAGGGAGAGTACGTAGACCAGGGGGTTGGCGGTCCAGCGCTCGGAGATCAGGCCGCTGTCGGTGACATAGGCCACCAGGAAGAGGATCAACAGGTAGAAGATACTGGCCCCGAACAGGACCTCGAGTTCATAGGTCATGGCGACGATATCGGCGGCTGAGCCAGGCGCCGATCAGAATGACCAGAAGCCAGAGGAGGTAGGGCAGGAACCAGGGGCTGTCATCTGCCGCCCACAGCACATTGAAGGGCGAGGCGAACAGGAAGAGCGCCAGCAGCGTCAGCAGCAGGGTGCTCTCTCTCTGTTGTTCCGGGTCGGGTCGCTTGAACATCGGGTTAGAGTAACAACTGTTACTATAAGTAACAACACTTTCGTTGCACTGCCGCATTTCGGTGATACCCGTCAGTTTCGCGGCAGTTAGCGGAAAAGAGTTCTGGCGGTATCCTCTATTGTCAGTATCATCTGTTCCAGAGGCCGGCGGTTTCGGTCCACAAGAAGAAAAGGGCCGGCTAACCGGTCTGGCGGGGGCGCATGCTCCCGGGTATTTGCTGAAGGAGTCCCTGATGAATCCGGAAAAAGTGGTATTTGGCTTTTTTATTGTGCTCGCCCTGACGCTCAATTTCGGCTTTTTCGTTGGCGAGATCGACAATCCGGACCACCATCATGTCTATGAACTGTTTGCCGTGATCGTGGTGAATCTCATCGCCACCATCCTCAAGTTCGGCGACCGAACCCAGATGGGCGCCGTGCTGCTGGCGACCAGCCTGGTGGCGCTGTTGCAGCTTTTTGCCGCGGCCTTGGTCTGGGGGTTCGTAGAGCACGTCACAGGCGGCGGTCTCACCCCGGTGGCCACCGCCAGTATCGTCTCACTCTCCGGCGGTGCCATGCTGGCGAACGTGGTCTCGGTGGTGTTGCTGGTGATAGAGACGGTGATGCTGCGACGTTGATCTGCAGGCGGATCGCGACAGGCCATGGATAACATCGTATTCATCGTCATGCGGCGCATGCGCCGCCCCGTGCTCACCCTCGTACTGACCTATGCCGTGGCGGTACTGGGGCTGGTGCTGATTCCCGGCCAGGATCCCCAGGGCAACCCCTGGCACATGGATTTCTTCCACGCCTTCTATTTTGTCAGCTTCATGGCCACCACCATCGGCTTTGGCGAGATCCCCTACGAGTTCACCGATGCCCAGAGATACTGGGTCACGTTCTCCCTCTATGCCACGGTGGTGGTCTGGATCTACGCAATAGGCACCCTGCTCAGCCTGGTTCAGGACAAGGGTTTTCAGCAGGCCATGACCGAGCGGCGTTTTGCCCGTCGTATCAGGAACCTGCATGAGCCCTTCTTTCTGGTCTGTGGCTATGGCGAAACAGGAAGCGCCCTGGTGCGTTCACTCACGGATCGCGATCAGCACGTGGTGGCGATCGATATCGACCCCCAGCGCATCAGTGTGCTGCGCCTGGAGAACCTGCGTCAGTATGTGCCGGCGCTGCATGGCGACGCGCGGCGGCCCATACACCTGCAGGAGGCCGGACTTGAACACAGGATGTGCGAAGGGGTGGTCGCCCTTACAAATTCAAATGAAGCCAATCTCAAGGTGGCACTGACCAGCAAGCTGCTGCATCCGGACATCAAGGTGATCTGCCGTGCAGACTCCCACGACGTCGAGGCCAACATGGCCTCCTTCGGTACCAATTACATCATCGACCCCTACGATACGTTCGCCAATCACCTGGCGACGGCAATGCAGACACCGGGGCTCTACCTGTTGCATGAGTGGCTGACCGAATTGAGCGACCAGCCCTTGAGTGAGCCCATCTATCCGCCAACCGATGGGGTTTGGGTGATCTGTGGTTTCGGGCGTTTTGGCCGTGCGGTCTACCAGCGCCTGAAAGAGGGGGGTGTGAAGACGGTTGTCATAGAAGCCACGCCGGAACGGACAGGTACCCCGGAGGAGGGTGTTGTCATTGGGCGAGGCACTGAAGCGGATACCCTCGAGGAGGCGGGTATCGAGAATGCGGTGGGACTGGTGGCCGGTACCGACGACGATACGAACAATCTGTCGATTATCATGACCGCCAGGGAGATGAACCCGGATCTCTTTTTCGTGGCGCGCCAGAGTAACCAGGATAACCAGTCCATGTTCGATGCCGTGGATGCGCATATCGTCATGCACCCCAGTTCGATAATCGCCAACAAGGTGCGTGTATTGCTCGGAACGCCCCTGCTGTACGAGTTCATGAGCCTGGCAATGTATAAGGATGACGGCTGGGCCTGCGAACTGATCAGTCGTGTCGGTGCGCTGGTGAATGAGCAGGTGCCGGAGGTATGGGAAGTCGAAATCAACGAAGAGCAGGCCGGCGCAGTCCTGCTCTATGAAGGCAACGGGCGTACCGTTACCCTGTCCCACCTGATCACGGATCACCGCAACCGGGAACGCATGCTCCCCTGCATACCACTGCTGCTGATGAGAAGCACGGGACGTATCATGCTGCCCGAAGAGGGCACCTGGCTGAAGGCGGGTGACAAGTTGCTGCTATGTGGCAGTGGATCGGCACGCAGCCGGATGGAGTGGACAATGCTCAACGAGAATGCCCTGAGTTATATCCTCACCGGGGAGAGCAAACCCCAGGGCTGGGTGTGGCGCATGTTGAGCCGCCAGGCGGCCGATAATAGCGGACAGGATACATAGCCGGCCGGTTAAACCGCCGGCAAGGAGTCGATCTATCGTGGACAGTTTTCTGCAGGCGCTGCATAGCGTGCTCAACGGCATGACCCCTTTCGATATGACCTTGATAGTAGCCAATGGGCTCCTGCTGATCTTCTCCCGACCTATCGTCAGCCGGTTCTCACATGCGAAGGAAGGGGTGGTCGAGCTGAAGCGGCTGCATATCTTTCGTGCCATCAACCTGCTGATGTTGCTGTTCGTCCTTTTTATCAACCTGCGCCATCTTGCGGATCACTCCTGGGCCACCAAGGGGATGATCGTACTGCTGGTGATCTACCTGGGTTATCTCTTTTTCCACATCGCCGATTACCTGATCAAGAAGCGTTTTGGACGGGAGCGCGAAGCCAATGGCGGTACGGTAATCTCAGAAACATACAACTCGCGCCTGCTGAGTCTTATCGGCGCGGTATTCATCTTCATCGTCTGCCTGATAGCCATTGTCAGGATCATGGGGTTCGACAGCCTGCTGGAAGCGGGCGGGGTGATCGGCTTCGTCGGTGTCTTCCTTGCGCTCACCCAGGGATCCTGGGCGCCGGACATGATCAGCGGCCTGATCATTCTCAACAGCCGACTGCTGGAAGAGGGCGATGTCATCGAGTTCAACGATGGCGACCGGGTTATCGGCGTGGTGTTCAAGACCAAGGTGTTCCATACCGAGATCCTCAACCTGGTGAACAACCATCGAATCATGCTGCAGAACGCCAGGTTGCGGCAGCAGACCCTGCACAATCTATCCAAGTTTGCTTCGGCCAAGGGGCTGCGTGAGAGGCTGCAGTTCAAGATCGGCTACGATGTGCCGGAAGAGCGCGTGCGGGAGCTGTTCAGCGCAGCGTTCCAGTCGGCAGCGGAGGATGCGGATATCGCCATCGAGGAGCACCCCGGGGTCGAGGTCCGGGCTGCCGATGCGGGAGACTTCGCGGTGCTCTGGTCGGTCTACTACTACACCAAGGATGTGAGGCACCTGCTGCGTACCCGCCAGCTGTTTCTCGGCCTGATCCTGAAACACTCCGCGGAGATGGATGTGAGCCTGGCGACGCCGGTGCTTCAGCAGTTTGATGCTGCACTGCAAGAGAAAATTTCGTAACATCGCTAACGGAAGCCGTTACAAGGGTCTCCGCTAGAAGTTCAGTAGTTCCCCTGCAACCTTACAGAACCTGGAGATCGCTCCTCATGCACAGGCTACTCGAAAAGCTTCACAAGGATCACGTCAACCTCGAGCAGGTGCTGGACCTGCTGAGCTCCCAACTGGATCATTTCTATGCAGGGCGGGAGTCAGATTTCGATCTCAAGATCGAGCTGATGGAGTACCTGGAGGCCTATGCAGACCAGGGGCACCACCCCCTTGAGAATCGCATCTTCAATGTCGCAAAAGAGACCATGGGCGACAAGACGGAGCTGCTCGATCGCCTGCAGTCACAGCACGAGGCGCTGGGCCAGCTGACCCGGCAGTTCAGGCGGTCCCTGGAGAATATCCTCCAGGGTGGAGTGATGAGCCGTGATGAGCTGGAAGTGGAGGGTCGCGAGTACATTGCCCTGCAGCGACAGCATCTCGATCTAGAGGAGAGCGAAGTGTTCCCCGAGGTGGACCGGGTGATGAGCGATGAGCAGTGGCAGCGTGTCGAAGAGGACATGCCCAGCTACGACGACCCGGTTTTCGATGCACCTGACAAGATCCGGTTTCACAACCTGTTCGAGTATCTGAGCCAGGCCGAGGCGGCCGAAGAGGCCGATTCAAGGGCTGATAATTAGTTTATCTTTATTTAATTAACTTCCTGATTATACGGATAAAATACTTTATTTTTTAGTACCTAAACGGTATCTTATCGGCATTGTACGGCGTGCGCCTGCAGAAAATAACAACACGTCCGATCCGGCAGCCAGAAGAATAACAAGACGGCTGAAAAAGGCTGTACGCAATTCACCATTGAATTCTCCACGGGAGGCAGGGAACTATGGCTCATGTAGTCGTTTTGGGGGCAGGTACGGGTGGTTTGCCCTGTGCCTATGAGCTTCGTGAGTCACTGGGCCGGGAGCACGAGGTTACGGTTGTCAACGAGAGGGACTACTTCCAGTTCGTACCCTCCAATCCCTGGGTGGCGGTAGGATGGCGTGACCGTTCAAGCATCACCTTCGACATCCGTCCCCATGTCGAGCGCAAGGGTATCAACTTCATTGCCAGGCGTTGCGACAAGATCGATGCAGAGAACAACAGGCTTGAGCTCGATGGCGGTGAGGTGGTGGCGTATGACTACCTGGTGATCGCAACCGGTCCGAGGCTCGCCTTCGAGGAGGTTGAGGGCGCCGGGCCTATAACCGGCAACACGAAATCGATCTGCACCGTGGACCATGCCCTGGATGCCTATGATGCCTATAAGGAGCTGCTGGAAGATCCGGGTCACGTGGTGATCGGCGCCATGCCTTTCGCCAGCTGTTTCGGCCCGGCTTACGAATTCGCCTTCATCATGGACTCTGACCTGCGCAAGCGTAAGATGCGCGACAGGGTGCCCATGACCTTTGTTACGTCCGAGCCCTATATCGGCCATCTCGGCCTGGGTGGTGTGGGTGACTCCAAGGGTTTCCTGGAGTCGGATCTGCGCAATCACCACATCAACTGGATCACCAACGCCAAGGTGATCAAGGTGGAAAAGGGCAAGATGCACGTGGAGCAGTTCGATGACAGTGGTCACCTGATCAAGGAGCACGACCTGGAATTCAAGTACTCGATGATGCTGCCCGCCTTCAAGGGGGTCGATGCGGTGGCCAACGTGGAGGGTCTGTGCAATCCCCGCGGGTTTGTCTTCGTCGACAGTCATCAGCGCAACCCGACCTACCAGAACATCTACGCAGCCGGTGTCTGTATCGCCATTCCGCCGGTGGAGGCCACCGCGGTCCCGACCGGTGCGCCCAAAACCGGCTACATGATCGAATCCATGGTCACCGCCATTGTCCACAACATCACCGATGATCTGAATGGCCGGGATCTCTCCACCAACGCCACATGGAACGCCATCTGCCTGGCGGACATGGGTGACACCGGCGCGGCCTTTGTCGCGCTTCCCCAGATACCGCCCCGCAATGTCGCCTGGTTCAAAAAGGGCAAGTGGGTGCACATGGCGAAGATCGCCTTCGAGAAGTACTTTATCCGCAAGATGAAGAAGGGCACCTCTGAGCCGATCTACGAGAAGTACATCCTCAAGATGCTGGGCATCGGCAAGCTGAAGTAGAGCGCTTTACTTGTGCCACCGGACAACCCGGCGTCGATAAATCAATAATTCATCGTCATTCCGGCGAAGGCCGGAATCCATTAGCATTGGCAAGTAGTTGACCCCCGGCCTTCGCCGGGTTGACGAATGGTGAGCTTCGGCCGTTTGTGCCGCTTCTTTTATTTCGGTCCCTGCTCTCTGACCAGTCTGAACCCGACCCGGTAGTGGCTGTAATCCGGGGGCAGTTGGTTGCGGGATGCGCATCTCAGGGCGCCCGGCAGGTTGTACCAGGAGCCGCCTCGCACCACCCTCGGATGGTGATTGTTGACATCGTAGCTTGCATCTTTCAGCTCCAGGCCCGCGTAATCCTCGTCGTAGAGTGACGCGCACCACTCCCAGACATTTCCATGCATGTCCTGAAGCCCCCAGGGATTACCGGGGTACTGAAACACCGGGGTGGTCTTCTGAACGGGGTCGGCCGTGGGTGCGTCCCCGTAGCGGTAGTGGCAGTTATAGTTTGCCTGTTGGGGGGAGATGGTGTGCCCGGTGGAAAAAGGGGTGGTGGTTCCGGCCCGACAGGCATACTCCCATTCAGCCTCCGTGGGTAACCTCACCAGCCAGCCGGTCTGCTTCTGAAGCCAGATACAGTATTGAACGGCATCCCAGTAGCTGACATGGATCACCGGCCTGTCTCCGCGCCCCCAGGACTCATCGTCGGGTTGTTGCACCGCATCCTGGGTACAGTACGCGTCGTACATATCGAAAGTCACCGGGGTCTTCAGTATTTCGAAAGCGGCCAGTGAGACGTCGTGTTGATGCTCACAGTCGAAACGTTCTGCCTCGCTCTCCGGTGAACCCATCGTGTAGATGCCCACGGGTATCGATTGCCAGTCGCTTTCGGAGATTCCGATCTTCAGCAGGTGCTGGGTCTCCTGCTCCTGTGCTGTCAGCTGGTCGGTTGCTCTCCCGCAGTAGCTGCAGAATTTTGCTTCCGGAGGCAGGAGATGACCGCAGTAGGTGCAGCACTGATCCCCCTGCAGTCTGCAGCCGCAGTGGGAACAGAAGAGGGCGTCCGGTTCGGCGATGGGCTGCATGCAGCCCGGGCATTGCGTGGGTGCGTCAGGCACTATCGGTCGGCTTCCCAATGGTGTGGTTGTGTCGGACAATAATGTGTATTTCGTTATTAATGGGGTTATAAGAACCACGGAACAGGCGGAAAGATATACGCTGTTCTGTGATAAAACAATCACAACAAGGTATAGATTTTTCAATACTCTGCATTGAGTGGAACAGGTGTTACCAGTCGTTACCCTGTGTTACCTATCGAAACACGATTTTCCGCCTGAACAGGCGTTTGTGGTAACAATCTCTACCCGGTGTCGATTAACTCTCTGAATTCAATAGAGGTAATGCTCCTGGCATCTATTTTGCAAATATTGCTGGGTTGGATGTAAATCTATCGATCCGTTATTTTGGCGGTTCGGCAGGTGATCTCAAATTACGGTAATGCTGGAATTGAGCGGCAGGGCCGTATCACATGGAAGTTGAATTCTTTCCGGGTGTTGATCCGGAACGGTCGGGAAATCCAGGTCAGGTTTGTGTAGTGTCGGCTCTGTCGGTCACTCCACTGCAGGGCAGGGAAGAGGATCCTGGTCGAAGGCATACGCCCCTGGCATTGCCGGTTGGAAACAGAAAGGGTCCGGCTATGAAACCGGATCGATAAAAACGGCATCTGGACCTGAGTGATCAGCGCTTCGATGCGTATCAACAAATGGGCATTCAGCCCGAATGGAGAGAGGAACTATCGAATGAGTGAAGATAAGTCCAAGACCAGCGAGCTTTCTCGTCGCGGTTTTATGAAGGTGAGTGCTGCGGCCATGGCGGCTGCCAGTTCGCCCATGTTCTTTATGAAGGACGCCTGGGCTGCGGATTTCCGTAACAATCCTGGTAAGGCCGGCGCCGTGAAACTCGGTTTCAACGTACCCCAGACCGGTGCCTATGCCGATGAGGGTGCGGACGAGCTGCGTGCCTACAAACTCGCCGTCAAACACATCAACGGTGAAGGTGACGGCGGTATGCTCAACACCATGAAGCCCCTCGCGCTGAAGGGTGACGGTGTACTGGGCAAGAAAGTCGAGTACGTGACCGGTGACACCCAGACCAAGTCTGACGCCGCTCGTGCATCCGCCAAGCGTATGATCGAGAAGGACGGCGTTCTGATGGTTACCGGTGGTTCCTCCTCCGGTGTGGCGATTGCCGTTCAGGGTCTCTGCCAGGAGATGGGTATCATCTTCATGGCCGGTCTGACCCACTCCAATGACACCACCGGCAAGGACAAGCGCCGTTACGGTTTCCGTCACTTCTTCAACACCGAGATGTCCGGCGCTGCGCTGGGTCCGGTACTGGAGAAAGAGTTCGGTAATGACCGTGTTGCCTACCACCTGACCGCCGACTACACCTGGGGCTGGTCGCAGGAAGGCTCCATCAAGAAGTACACCGAGGCACTGGGTTGGAAGACCAAGGCTGCCGTACGTACCCCGCTGGGTGCCGGTGACTTCTCCCAGTACATCACCCCCGTACTGAACTCCGGTGCTGACGTACTGGTACTGAACCACTACGGCAAGGACATGGTGAACTCCCTGACCCAGGCCGTACAGTTCGGTCTGCGTGACAAGCAGGTCAACGGTAAGGACTTCCAGATCGTTGTGCCGCTGTTCTCCCGTCTGATGGCCCAGGGTGCCGGTGAAAACATCAAGGGCATCTTCGGTTCCACCAACTGGAACTGGTCACTGACCGACGAAGGCTCCAAGGCTTTCGTCAAGTCCTTCGGTCAGGAGTATGGTTTCCCACCCTCACAGGCTGCTCACACCTGCTACGTTCAGGCGCTGCTGTATGCCGATGCCTGCCAGCGTGCCGGCACCTTCTATCCGCCCGAGGTGATCAAGGCGCTGGAAGGCTTCAAGTTCGACGGCATGGGCAACGGTCCCACCGAGTACCGTGCTGAAGACCACCAGTGCTTCAAGGACGTTCTGGTCGTACGTGGTAACGAGAACCCGAGCTCCAAGTTCGACCTACTCGAGGTTGTAGAGAAGACGCCACGTGCTCAGGTCGAGTACCCTGCTGACATGCTGGGTGGCGATCTCGGTCCCTACGAGGTTTAATAGGGCCCAACCTGCCTGATATGCAGGGCAGGTAACTGACAGGGACTATCGGTCACAAGGCCGGCAGTCCCTTTACCCTGTTTGTTCTCCATGCATTTTGTGTGACGGTGATGGACGCATTTCTTCTACAGATTCTTAACGGGTTGGACAAGGGCGGCGCCTATGCGCTTATTGCTCTCGGTCTGACACTCGTATTCGGAACCCTCGGGGTCGTGAACTTCGCCCACGGTGCGCTGTTCATGCTCGGGGCATTCTGTGCAGTGACACTGCAAAACATTCTAACCATTTCGAAAAAGGTGAAAGACGAAAGCATCACCTTCTTCGACGCCTACAAAGAGCAGCCCTACCTTGAAATCTGGTGGGGTGACTTCGGTAGCTTCATTATCGACTGGTCGGTACCCATATCGATCCTGTTGGCGATACCGATCATGTTGCTGGTGGGTATTGCCATGGAGCGCGGTTTGATCCGTCACTTCTATAAGCGTCCCCATGCGGAACAGATCCTGGTGACCTTCGGTCTGGCCATTGTGCTGCAGGAGATCATCAAATCCATGTTCGGCGCCAACCCGATTCCCACGCCGGCACCGGATATTGTTTCCGGCAGCGCGCCGATCGGAGCGATGTTGGGCCTCAGTGCGGACCTGGTCTATCCCTGGTGGCGACTCATCTATCTGCTCTTCTCGGGTATCGTGATATTCGCGGTATTCGCGTTCCTGCAGTTCACGACATTTGGAATGGTGGTGAGGGCCGGCATGCACGACCGGGAGACAGTCGGTCTGCTGGGTATCAATGTCGAACGACGTTTCACCATCGTCTTCGGAATCGCCGCGGTGGTGGCGGGCCTGGCCGGTGTGATGTACGCCCCGATCCTGCCGCCGGACTACCACATAGGCATGGACTTCCTGGTGCTGTCATTCGTTGTGGTGGTTGTCGGGGGCATGGGCTCCCTTGGAGGTGCAGTTGCCGCAGGCTTCCTGCTGGGTATCCTGCAATCATTCGCGTCGATGAACGAGGTCAAGGCAATCATTCCGGGTATCGACCAGATCATCATCTACCTGGTCGCCGTGGTTATCCTCCTGGTCAGGCCGCGTGGCCTGATGGGACGTAAAGGTGTGATGGAGGACTGATCATGAGCGTACAGTACAAACTCAATCAATGGTGGGTCCTGGCAATCTTCTCGGTGGTCGTGCTGACCATGCCGATCTGGCTGGATCCCATCGGTGCGGCCTATCCCGATCTGCTGCAGAAATTCGCCATCTTCGGCATATTCGCCATCGGCTTCAACATCCTGTTCGGCCTGACCGGCTATCTCTCGTTCGGTCACGCGGCCTTTCTGGGTGTCGGCTCCTACACGGCGGTCTGGTCGTTCAAGCTGCTGACCATGAACGTCATCCCGGCGGTGATATTCGCGATTATCGTTTCTGGTCTGTTCGCGGTGCTGATCGGTTACATAAGTCTGCGCCGCTCGGGTATCTACTTCTCGATCCTGACCCTGGCCTTCGCACAGATGTCCTACAACCTGGCCTACTCGGTGCTGACACCGATCACCAACGGTGAGACCGGCCTGCAGCTGACCATGCAGGATCCGCGTATTCTCGACGGTCCTGCAGGTGAGGGTCTGCCCTCCACCACCCTGTTCGGGTTGGAGATGAGCGGTTATTCGGGCTTCTATTTCTGTGCCGTGATACTGATTCTGGCCTTCTTTGTATCGTTGCGTATCTTCCGCTCGCCTTTCGGTATGAAGCTGCAGGCGATCAAGTCCAACCAGACGCGTATGCGCTACACCGGCTACAACACCCGGCCCTACCTGCTGACCGCTTTTGTCATCTCCGGCATGTACGCCGGCCTGGCGGGTGGTCTGATGGCGGTAACCGATCCCCTGGCCGGTGCCGAACGCATGCAGTGGACTGCCTCGGGTGAGGTGGTACTGATGACCATTCTCGGCGGTACCGGAACCCTGATCGGTCCGATGCTGGGCGTGGGTATCATCAAATACTTCGAGAACATCTTCTCGGCCCTCAACGAGAGCAGCCTGCACGAGGTCTTCTCCTTCCTGCCGGACTGGCTGGAGAATATCGTGGTCGCCATCAGCAGTCACTTCGTGGGTGAGGGCTGGCATCTTACCCTTGGTGTGCTGTTCATGCTGATCGTGATCTTCCTGCCCGGCGGCGTAATGGAAGGCATCCGACGTATCAGTGCCTTTGTCAAAAACATCGGCAAGAAAGAAGAAAAGCCGGCTCACGCATTGCCGCCGGAGGAGTAAAAGATGGGTGATATTGTTTTAGATATCGATAACGTCGATAAGACATTCGGCGGCCTTCATGCGCTGGCAGATATCAATCTGAAGGTGGAGGAAGGGACGATTCACGCCATCATCGGACCCAACGGTGCCGGCAAGTCGACCCTGCTCAACGTCTGTATTGGCCGGCTTGCTCCGGATACCGGCACGGTTACCTTCAACGGTGTCACGCTGACCGGCATGGAACCCTACGAGATCAACCATGCAGGCGTGGTACGCGTGTTCCAGACGCCCGAGATCTTCCCGGAGCTGTCGCTTCTGCAGAACGTGATGGTGCCGGCCTTCTCCAAGCGTGATGGCACTTTCAGCTTCAATGCCTTCAAGCGTATCACCCAGGAGAAGGAGATCATCGAGGAGGCGAGGCACGTGCTCGAGGACGTTGGTCTTATCAGCCAGGCAGAGCACCACGCGGGTAACATCTCGCGCGGTGACAAGCGTCGCCTGGAGCTGGCCATGGCGCTGATACAGCACCCGAAGCTTCTGCTGTTGGATGAGCCTACGGCGGGTATGTCCCGTCATGACACCAACAGGACCATCGACCTGTTGAAGCGTATCAAGGAACGTGGCATGACCAAGGTGATTATCGAGCACGATATGCATGTTGTGTTCAGTCTCGCCGATCGCATCAGCGTGCTGGCCCAGGGCCGTATCATTGCCGATGGCACTCCAGATGAAATCCGTGGTAACCCCAAGGTGCAAGAGGCCTATCTGGGGGGAGCAGAACTATGACCAAACACGTACCTGCCGTTCCAACAGTACAGCGTACCGGATCGGATCCGGCATTCTTCTCCTGTTGGGATATTCACTCCTACTATGGCGAGAGCTATATCGTTCAGGGTGTCAGTTTCGATGTCCGCGAGGGCGAGGTTCTGGCCCTTCTGGGACGCAACGGTGCGGGCAAGACCTCCACCCTGCGCTCCATCGCCAGGGTGGACAGCCCCCAGGTGACCCATGGCGAAATCTGGCTGGATCACAAGCCCCTGCACAGCATGAAGTCCCACGAGGCAGCGCAGAACGGTGTTGCCCTGGTGCCGGAGGATCGCCGCATCATCGCCGGCATGACGGTGGAGGAGAACCTGATCCTCTCCCAGATCGCACCGCCCGTCGGCTGGACCATCGAGCGTATCTACGAGCACTTTCCGCGACTGGCCGAACGCCGCGAGCAGGAGGCCACCACCCTGTCGGGCGGTGAGCAGCAGATGCTGGCAGTGGCGCGCGCCCTGGCCAGGGATATCAAGCTGCTGTTGCTGGATGAGCCCTACGAGGGGCTGGCGCCGGTTATCGTGCACGAGATCGAGAAGATCGTCGACAGCATCAAGGAGCTGGGTATCACCACTATTATCGTGGAGCAGAACGCGGTGGCCGCACTGCGACTGGCGGACCGAGCCATTATCCTAGATATGGGACAGGTGGTGTTCGACGGCCTGGCCCAGGAGGTGCTGGACAACGCCGAGCTGCGTCAGCAGTACCTGGCGATCTAAGCCTCCAGCGAGAGGGAAAGCAACAAAAAGCCCGGCAGTTGCCGGGCTTTTTTGTTGAGTGTGTCCCGTCCTGAAATAAGTTTACAACCAGAGGACTTATTGATGGACAAGCAATCCCCCTCAAGAAGAAAGCGCACCCAGCGTGATTATCCGCTAGGCTTTAAATTGTCGGTTGTTGATCGCGTTGAAAAAGGCGAGATGAGCTACAAGCAGGCCCAGAAGCTATATGGTATCCAAGGTCGAAGCACCGTATTGGTGTGGCTGCGTAAGCATGGAAAACTAGATTGGTCCCCCCCAAGAGAGCTGCCTATGGCAAAAGCAACAGAGACCCCCGCTGAGAAGATCAAACGCCTGGAGCGGGAACTCGAGGATGAGCGGGCGAAAAACTGGATTCTCAATGGGATGATTGACCTTATGGATCAGCAGTACGGAGCCTCTCTGAGAAAAAAGTACTTATCCAAACTGCGAGAAAAGCCCAAGCTGAAGGAAAGGTGAGTTTGAGCCGGTCATGCCGGCTGTTTGGGATCTCTCGCCAGAGTGTCTACCAGTGGATCAGGCGTCAGCGCCAGAGACAGGAGGATCTGAGGCCGGTCATGGCCTTGGTGCTGGAGTTGCGTCGGCGACTTCCCCGGCTGGGAACCCGCAAGCTCTATTACTTGCTCAAGCCCCGATTTGAAGAGCTAGGAATCAAACTCGGTCGTGATGGGTTATTTGATTATCTGCGTCAGCACAACTTGCTGATAAGAGCGCGGCGCAGCTATACCAAAACAACAAACAGCCGTCATTGGATGAAAAAACACCCTAATCTTTTGAAAGATATGGAGATATGTAGAGCGGAGCAAGTCTTTGTCAGTGACATTACCTATCTTGAGAGTGAGCAGGGAGTCCATTATTTATCGCTAGTGACAGATGCCTACTCTCGAAAAATCATGGGTTATGAGCTGAGCCATGACCTGAAAGCGCACAGCACGGTTAAAGCATTACGCCAATCGGTAGTATGCCGAAGAACCCACAAAGAGCTGGTTCATCACTCAGATCGTGGCATACAGTATTGCTCAGAGCCCTACCAGCAGGCGCTGCGTGAAAATGGCATTAGGCCATCGATGACCGATGGTTATGATTGTTATCAAAATGCCCTGGCAGAGCGGGTAAATGGAATATTGAAGCAGGAATTTTTGATCTATCGCTGCAAGACGTTCGAAGAGTTGCGCAGGTTAGTGGCAGAGTCGATAGATGCCTACAACCGTATCAGGCCGCACTTGAGCCTGGGGATGCAAACGCCTGAACAAGTGCATGAAAAAGCCAGCTGCCCGAGGCAGCTGGCTGTGTAAAAAAACGTCAACGTATTTTAGGACGGGACAGTGCTTGTCAGCCGCAGAGCAGCATCTCCAGCAGCGCCTTCTGGGAGTGCAGCCTGTTCTCTGCCTCGTCCCACACCACGCTGTCGGGCCTGTCGATCACGGAAGCGGTTACCTCTTCTCCGCGGTGGGCGGGCAGGCAGTGCATGAACAGGGCGTCGTCGTTGGCCTGGGCCATGACCTGGTCGTTGACCTGGTAGTCGGCGAAGGCCTTCTCGCGCTTGGCCTGCTCCTCCTCCTGGCCCATGCTGGCCCAGACATCGGTCACCACCAGGTCGGAGCCGCTGGCTGCCTCCATGGGGTCACGGATGATCTGGCAGTGATCCCCGGCTGGTTCCATAACCTCCGGGATCGGGTCGTATCCCTCCGGGCAGGCGATGTTGAGTTTGAAATCGAACTGCCGGGCGGCATTGATGTAGGAGTTGCACATGTTGTTGCCGTCACCCACCCAGGTAACCGTCTTTCCGCGAATGTCGCCCCGATGCTCGAAATAGGTCTGCATGTCCGCCAGCAGCTGGCAGGGGTGGAGCAGGTCGGTCAGTGCATTGATCACGGGGACCTGTGAATAGGTTGAGAAAAGCTCAACGGTCTCGTGGTCGAAGGTGCGGATCATGATGCAGTCGACCATGCGGGACATCACCCGTGCGCTGTCCTCGATCGGCTCACCACGCCCCAACTGGGTGTCGCGGGGTGAGAGGAAGAGGGCGTGTCCACCCAGCTGGGTCATGCCGGTTTCGAAAGAGACGCGGGTGCGGGTGGATGATTTCTCGAAAATCATACCCAGGGTGCGGTTCTTCAGCGGCTCGTGGATTTCGCCGGCATGCTGCATCTTTCTCAGTTCCGAGGCGCGGGCGACCAGTGCGCGCAGCTCATCGGGTGTCAGGTCGAGCAGGGAGAGAAAGTGCCTGGGTTGTTTGCTGTCGCTATTTGTCATCGTCTGTCCGAATTCCGAGACTGCGGTTGAAGTGCTCATCAGCTCAGAAACTCCTTGATCAGGTTGGATAGTGTGCTCACCAGTTGCTCCGCCTCGTCATCGCTCATCACCAGCGGGGGCAGCAGGCGGACCACTTTTTCTGCGGTCACGTTGATCAGCAGGCCCTGTTCCAGTGCCTGGGTCACGAGCTCGGGGCAGGGGCGGTCGAGTTCGATGCCGATCAGCAGGCCGGTGCCGCGGATCTCTTCAACGCCTGCAACGCCTTCAAGGGCGTCAGCGAAGTCGGCGAGCAGTTTGCCGCTGAGCTGATCCGCGCGAGCCGGCAGATCATCTTTTTCGAGGGTCTCGATCACTGCCGCTGCTGCAGCGCAGGCCAGCGGGTTGCCGCCGAAGGTGGAACCGTGGGTGCCGGGTCCGAAGACATCGGCCGCCTTGCCCTTGGCCAGGCATGCCCCGATCGGTACCCCGTTGCCCAATCCCTTTGCCAGGGTCATGACATCGGGTGTGATGCCGTTGAGCTGGTGGGCAAACATCTTGCCGCTGCGGCCCATGCCGGTCTGGATCTCGTCGAGCATCATCAGCCAGTCGTGGTCGTCGCAGATCTCGCGGATCCGGTTGAGGTAATCCTCGTCAGGGATATTGATGCCCCCTTCGCCCTGTACCGGTTCGACCAGCACAGCGACCACGTTGGGGGTGTTCTCCGCCACCTGAAGGAGGCTGTCGATATCGCCGTAGGGGATACGCGCAAAGCCTTTCACGAGAGGTTCGAAGCCTGCCTGGACCTTGCGGTTCCCGGTTGCCGACAGGGTGGCCAGGGTGCGGCCGTGGAAACTGTTTTCCGTGACCACGATGACCGGATTGTCGACCCCCTTGTTATGACCATAGAGGCGGGCCAGCTTGATGGCGGCTTCGTTGGCCTCGGCGCCGGAGTTGCTGAAGAAGACCCTGTCCATTCCTGACAGGCGGGTAAGCATATCCCCCAGCTTCTCCTGCTGCTCGATACCGTAGAGATTGGAGGTGTGGATCAGTTCGCCGGCCTGGTTGCACAGCGCCTCTTTTACCGCGGGGTGGGCGTGGCCGAGACCGCACACGGCGATACCCGAAAGGGCATCGAGGTAGCGCTTGCCATCAGTATCCCATAACCAGACGCCTTCTCCACGCTGGAAACTGACCGGTAGCCGTTTGTAGGTGGCCATGAGTGAATCCGTCATACGCTGTCTATAAAGGGCAAATCGCCTGCCCGCTCCCTGAAACAAAAAAAACAGCCCGCGGCTGTTCCTTCCAAATACTGATACTACCCTGAATTACCAGGAAAAAGGGGGGATTCTATCCACCGTCCCAGGCAATTGCAATAGGCGGGATCGATATGGCTTGCAGTTCCTTTAGCACCGCATTATGGTGTGCCCCTGGAGTCGGCCAGGTGATCGCTGCCCTTATATATAAGGGTGGAGGAAAGTCCGGGCTCCGCAGGGCAGGGTGCCAGGTAACGCCTGGGGGGCGCGAGCCTACGGAAAGTGCAGCAGAAAGTATACCGCCTAAGTCCGCAAGGACCGGCAAGGGTGAAATGGTGCGGTAAGAGCGCACCGCGTCACTGGTAACAGTGGCGGCATGGTAAACCCCACCCGGAGCAAGACCAAATAGGGGAGCAGGCGGCTCGACCGCAACGTGTGGCCCACACGGCTCCCGGGTAGGTTGCTTGAGGCGCGCGGTGACGCGTGGCCCAGATGAATGATCATCC